>NZ_AVFK01000226.1 GCF_000936425.1 Skermanella aerolata KACC 11604
AACGGCCTACCAAGGCAACGATCCTTAGCTGGTCTGAGAGGATGATCAGCCACACTGGGACTGAGACACGGCCCAGACTCCTACGGGAGGCAGCAGTGGGGAATATTGGACAATGGGCGCAAGCCTGATCCAGCAATGCCGCGTGAGTGATGAAGGCCTTCGGGTTGTAAAGCTCTTTCGCACGCGACGATGATGACGGTAGCGTGAGAAGAAGCCCCGGCTAACTTCGTGCCAGCAGCCGCGGTAATACGAAGGGGGCTAGCGTTGTTCGGAATTACTGGGCGTAAAGGGCGCGTAGGCGGTACTTCAAGTCAGGCGTGAAAGCCCCGGGCTCAACCTGGGAACCGCGCTTGAGACTGGAGAACTAGAGTTCGGGAGAGGATGG
>NZ_AVFK01000227.1 GCF_000936425.1 Skermanella aerolata KACC 11604
CGCAACCTCACTGGGCATAGGAGAAGTTGTCGATTTCCCGGCGGGTGTCGGTGACCAGCATGGTGATCTCCTCGGAGGACACGGCCGAGCGTCCGGCCAGTGCCTTGACCTCGCCGGCGACGACGGCAAAGCCCCTGCCGGCGTCTCCCGCACGCGCCGCCTCGATGGTGGCGTTGAGTGCCAGCAGGTTGGTCTGGGACGCAATGCCGCCGATTTCGCGTGCCGTTCCAGCCACCCGGTCAAGCACCGTGCGCATGATCGTGGCCGATCGCTCGACGGCCTGACGCCTCGCGGTGATATCGGTGGCGTACATCACGATCCGGGACAGGGCGCCGCGCACATCCAGGATCGGCTGGAAATTGGCTGACAGCCAGACGGATTGCCC
>NZ_AVFK01000228.1 GCF_000936425.1 Skermanella aerolata KACC 11604
CCTCAAGTTGCGCACCAGGCTGGTGCTCATTCTGCTCGCCTTTGGCCTGATCCCGGCCGCCGTGATTGGCGGTACCGTGCTGTGGAAGGAGGAAAACTTCCAGAACGTGGTGATGCAGCGCATGACCGACAGTGCTGTCGCCATCAACGACGTAATCGATCATACATTGTTCGAACGCTACGGCGACGTCCAGGCATTCGGCCTCAACGTCGCGGCACATGATCCGGGCAACTGGAAACGGCCCGGTGCGGATAACCCGCTCGTCCGCGTCATGAACGATTATGTCGCGGCCTACGGCATCTATAAGCTGGCTCTGCTCGTCGGACCGGCGGGTGACGTGCTGGCCGTCAACACGGCGGATGCGCAGCGCCGAGGCCTCGAT
>NZ_AVFK01000229.1 GCF_000936425.1 Skermanella aerolata KACC 11604
CGTCAACGCGGCGCAGGGTGATCTGGCCGCTGGCGAGCAGGGCCCAGAACAGCATGCAAGCGGTCTCGGCGCAGGGCAGCAGGCACTGGGTCTTGATCCGGCGCTTGAACTCTTCATGCAACCGCTCGATTGCGTTCGTCGTCCGGATCGATTTCCACTGATCGGGCGGATAGAGCAGGAAGGTGAACAGGTTGGCTCCCGCCTCCTCCAGGCTGGCAGCGACGGCCGGGCACTTCAGCCGCCACTTGCGCACGAACGCCTTCCGCCTGGCTTCGATATCCTTCACCGTCTTGCCGTAGATCATGTCGGTGTAGTCGGCGCTGATCTCGTCGTGCAGCTTCTTCGGCGCGTGGGCAACGAGATTCCTGTGCTTGTGC
>NZ_AVFK01000230.1 GCF_000936425.1 Skermanella aerolata KACC 11604
TACAGCACCATCCGCATGGCCTCGCCGATCTCGCTGTAGGGAACGCCGTTGTCGATCCGGACGCCGAGCCGCCTGGGATTGTACTCGCGCAGCATGGCGAGCAGGGTCCGCACCCGGTCGCTGGCCTGTTCCGTCAGGACGTCGTCGGCCTCGACGGTGCCGCCCCAGAAGCGGTTGGTGAGGCGGTCGATCAGCTTCGGGTGGACCAGGATCGTGATGATCCAGTCCCGCGCCAGCGCCGCCTTGTCGATGTCGGCGTGATACGCCTCGACCAGTTCGCGCGAGAACCTGGACCGGAACTCACCGATCCGGAACGGCTCGACCCGGTCGTGGCAGACATGGTGCTCGTAAACCGTGATGTTGCTGTCCG
>NZ_AVFK01000231.1 GCF_000936425.1 Skermanella aerolata KACC 11604
GGATTGCCTGAGCGGCGCAGGTCGGGTATGAGGCGGCCATGACGAGCTCGACCAAGTCCCTCTACGCCGGCCACCGCTTCCCTCCGGAACTGATCAGCCACGTGGTCTGGCTGTACTTCCGCTTTCCCTTGAGCCTTCGGATGGTCGAGGAGATGCTGGCCTTCCGCGGCATCGAGGTCAGCCACGAGACGATCCGCCAATGGGCGCTTAAGTTCGGCCAGGCGTTCGCCAACCTCATCCGCCGGCGGCTGCCCCGGCCCGACGACAAGTGGCATCTCGATGAGGTCGTTCTCAAGATCGCCGGCAAGACGCACTATCTCTGGCGCGCGGTGGACCAGCACGGCGTCATGCTCGATGTCCTGGTCCAGC
>NZ_AVFK01000232.1 GCF_000936425.1 Skermanella aerolata KACC 11604
GCGATTGCCCAGGCGCTCGCCACCTTCGAGCGGACCATCGTCAGCAACAGGGCGCCGTTCGACCGCTGGATCGACGGTGACGATACCGCGATCGATGAGCAGGCCAGGCAGGGTTTTGTCCTGTTCAACGGCAAGGCCAACTGCGCTGCCTGCCACTCGGGCTGGCGCTTCACCGACGACAGCTTCCACGACATCGGGCTGAAAAGCGCCGACATCGGGCGCGGCGCCTTCCTGCCCGATCTGCCGGTGATGCAGCACGCCTTCAAGACTCCGACGCTACGCAACATCGCAACGCGCGAGCCCTTCATGCACGACGGCTCGGCCGCCACCCTGCGCGATGTGCTCGCCCACTACGACACCGGCTTCA
>NZ_AVFK01000233.1 GCF_000936425.1 Skermanella aerolata KACC 11604
AGCTGTTTCCGGGTTGCGAGGAAAGAGCGCTCCAGCGTCCGAACCAGGGCCGTCAGCTGCTCCGGTTCACCTGCCGGAACGGCAGCGAGAAGAGCGCGGCTGCACAGCGCGGTGTGCCGCAGTCCCAGCGCCCCGGCCGTTGACACCAGGTCATGCGCCGTGCATTTCAGAAGCTCCCGGCTGCCGGCGAGGTCGTCCAGGCACACGGCGCAGGTCGCCACCGCGCCCCCGACCTCGTCAACGTGCCCGGTAACCCGGGCGACCCCCAGCAGTCCGGTCATGCGTGCCAGCTGCTCCGGGTCGACCAGAACATCCTCGTCGTCATCGGCAGCGACGCCGTCAGCCTGCTCCGCGGTCACAGGAT
>NZ_AVFK01000020.1 GCF_000936425.1 Skermanella aerolata KACC 11604
TGGCCCAGTTGTTCGGGTCCTTCTGCAGCTTCATCACTTCGTCGTTGGCATATGCCGAGCCGGCTGTCGCAATGAATGCAACAGTCGCAAGCAGGATTTTCATCCGGCGCATATATCGTCTCCTCCCAGGTTTGTTGTCTGTCTTACAACACTCACACTTATTTTCTCGATCGACTTCTTTGAATGGCCGACCGTTTTCCGCCTCCTGACTTATGGGCGAATTTTTTAGAAGATCAGCCTACCTGCTCTTCCGAGGCTCTACAATAAGACTTTAGAAGGCACTGGGGGAATTGACCCTAAAGGGTTGATCCGGCGTGTATATGAGGGAAGTGGAGCATTTCTTTCGATGGGTTGTCGGCGCGTTTGATTGAACTAAAAGGGCGGAAGAAACTAAGTTTTAGGAAATTTGCAGAATTGTTACTTCGCACATGCAGCAAAAACGTCGGAAGGACTCGCCTGCCTACTGCTATGGACTTGTCAAAGTCTGGCAAAAGGTCAGAGCATCCCTAACCTTAGTAAGGCACTTAAATATCACAGTAGGGGACGGGGCACTGGGAAACCTCTCGCTGGTTACCAGTTCGTTAAGGCTTGTTCTCTGATGATCCCACCGCTGGACGCATCCAGGAGTCAATGATGATCGAACTCGTTCTGCTGGTCTGCCTTGCCTCGAACCCGACCGAATGTCACAAGGAATGGCCTCCGTTCGAATCGGCCCAGGCGAGCATGCACGCCTGCCTGTTCGAAGGGCAGCGCCAAGCCGTGCAGTGGGCGGAAGCCCATCCCAAGTACCGCGTCCGCAAATGGAGCTGCGGCCTGTCGGCCTCCTGAGCCGTTCCGGCCGGGCGTTTCCGCTCACTTTCGCGGGTCCCCATTGATAGCTCGCCGGTTCCGGCGATTTTCGCTAACCTCCGTCGGCAGGACAGGGCTCGAGAGGCAGGGCCGGAGGACGCGATGATCAGGATCGACATCGGCAAGGACTTCTCGCAGGTCACCGGCGGCCGCCGCCGCGACAGCGGCGCGCACAGCGCCGAAGCTTTCCGGGACGACCTGCTCGTCCCCGCCTTGCGGCGGGGCGGGCGGGTCGTCGTCGACATAACCGGCCCCTCATACTCCATGGCATGGCTGGAGGAAGCCTTCGGCGCCCTTCAGGACCTGGGTTTCACGAGTGAAGACCTGTCGGACCGCTTGGAGATCGAGGCCAAGGGCGACTACCGCTATACCGCCGAGGCAATCCGCGGCTATATCCTGCGGTCCGATCCGGTCGTTTCCAGTACGGAATAAAATCCTTTATTTCGCATCCCGCCTCTTGGCGCGGGAAGGTTTCCACGTTACAGTGAACAAATCATGAACAGCCGCTCGGGATCGATTTCATGTGGGAGGACAAGGCGTTCCTGGGCAGTGTGCTGACCAGTCTTGTGCTGACCAGTCTTGTCGGCGGCGCGCTGGGTGGCGCGCTGATCATGGCGTTGACCAACACGGTGCTCAGCCGGATCGGCCTGCGAAGCGGCGACCTGACGGCCCGGATCGACGACCTGTGCCGCGACATCGAGCGCTACGCTGATATCGGCGTCCATGTCTGGTCGATGCCCACCGCCGATCTGGGGGTGGAAGGCATCCGCCTGCGTTCCGCGCTCTACGGCTTGCAGCGCCGGATCGAGATGTGGCTGGACCTGCTGGACAGGGAAAGCTGGCTGTTCCGGTTCGACGCCGGGGACGACCTGATCGCCTTGTTCGAGGCAGTCACCGGCGGCGATTTCCCCGAAGCCAACCGTGCGGCCGATCCCGCCCGCTGCCAGGATATCCAGCGGCGGGCCGCCGGCCTGATCGTAGCGATACGCCGGTCCCGCCGAAGCCTGCTGCACGGGCTGTTCTGACTGGCTCTCAAGGCGGGCTTTCCTAGGGAAGCGTTCGTTCTACTTGGTATTTCTTCAGTATGAGGGATGCCGATGGCCCAGCTTTCCGAGACGGCCCTGATCGAGAAGGTGCTGGAGATACACCACAGGCTCTGCGTCGCGTACGAATGTCCGGTGGCGTATTTCCACAGTCTCGATCCCTTGAGCGAACTGGTTTCGTCGCTGCTGTCGCACCGGACCCGCAACGCCGATTCGGGCCGGGCGTTCAAGGCGCTCCGGGCAGCCTATCCGGACTGGGCGGCCGTCCGCGACGCGCCCACCGCCGATATCCAGCAGACCATTGCCGGCGTCACGTGGCCGGAACAGAAGGCGCCGCGAATCCAGCAGATCCTGCGCGGCATCACGGAGCGCCGGGGCGGCGAGCTGTCGCTCGACTTCCTCGCCGACCTGGAGGTGACGGAGGCGCGGGCTTGGCTGGAAACGCTGTCCGGCGTGGGTCCCAAGACCAGCGCCGCCGTCCTCAGCTTCAGCACGCTGCGCCGGCCGGCCCTGCCGGTGGACAGCCACCACCACCGGGTCGCCGTCAGGACCGGCATGATCCCGCCGACCCTGGCGGTCGGCCCGTCACATGCCGTGCTCTCGGCGCAGTTGCCGGCGAACTGGGATGCCCAGCGGATCTATGACAACCACGAAGTCATGATGCTGCACGGCCAGCGCTGCTGCTACTTCCGCAATCCCGCCTGCGGCCGCTGTACGCTGCTCGACCTCTGTCCGACCGGCCAGCGCCGGATGGCGCCCGGCAAGCAGTCCGGAAAGGATGCCGGCACCGATCCAGTCAGCGACCCGAGTGCCGACCCTGGCGCCGATCAGGTCCGGGCGGCCGCCGACATCAGCTTGGATCGCAGTTCCTTCGTCCGTTCATAGCCTTCGACGATATCGCAGATCCGCAGGCGGTCCACGATGATCTGGTCGATCTCCGCCCTGGAAAGCCCTTGGGCGACCGCCGAACGGACCTGTTCCAGGGCTTCCTGATCCATCGACCGGGTGATCGTGTCGAAACGGGCCTTGGTGTGGTGGTCGATCTTCAGCGACCGCGCCAGATCGCGGAACTGGCGGAGAGCGCCTGCACGCTCTTCCGCCTCGACGGCCTGGGCATCGGTGGCGGGTGCTGGATTGGCCTTGGTGGCCGCCATCGACACCGCCGAGTCCTCGGCCGTGCGGTTCAGGTTCTCCACGACGAAATCGCCGATCGCGCGCCGGGTTCGGTCCAGCGTCCTGGCATCGACGTTGATGCTGCCCCATTGCCGCTTGCGGCCCAGTGCGTCCAGGCTGCTGACCAGACGCCCCGCCACCTTGGCGGCGACCTGCAGGTCGGTGCGGGGGATGTCGACAAGCCGGTCCGCGTCCTCCCCCAGCTTGTCGATCACCGACTGGGTAAGGTCGCCGACAAGGGCGTCGCGCTGCCGCTGGGTCGCCTGGATCTTCACCCGCTCCAGCAGTTCCAGGACCTTCGCCGGCTCTCCCGACAAGGCCAGCAGGATACGGGTGAACAGCGCCACGTCTTCCGGCAGGGGCAGCGTGATGAAGACTTCCTCGATCATCTGGACGTGGTGGGGCTGGAGATCCTCGAACGGCTTGGGCGGCAGGTCGGCCTTTATCTGCTCGATCCGGGCGCCGAACCGCAGGAAAGCCGCCATGTCGGCGATCTGGTGCAGGACATCCTCGTCCCGCCCGATCCGCTCGGTGCGCAGGCGCTGGTCGGTCGCGGCGCGCTTGGCGAAGTCGGCCAGGATATCGGACGCGGCCGGCCACAGGCGCTCGCCGAAGGCGAGGGCGAAGTCCCGGTGCTTGGTCGTCTTGCCCATAAGCTCGGCCCGTATGGCGACCGACTTGGCTTCCCCCATCGCCGATTCGAAGATCTCCGTGACGGGCCGGATGATCGCCCGGTTGAACCGCTTCGAGCCGCGCCGGTAGGACAGGGGACCGTCGAGCAGGTCTTCCACCGGAGCGAACAGGATGCGCGCCACCGACAGGGGGCGGGGCGGCCGTAGCCAGAACAGGCGGTGGCGGACCTTCGAGATCGCCTCGTCCAGCTGGGTCCGTTCCGGCAGCGTATCGACGATGCGGACGATCTGGATCAGCTTGTCGTCGGAAGCCTGGGCTATCGCGCTGCTGAGTTGCTGAAGCTCGGCCCAGGTGGTCATAGCATGGCTCCCTTCAGCACTTCGTTCCGGGCGACCTGCTCCATCAGGTTCCTGCCGGTCCTCCAGTCCTGGTTCAGCCGAACCCATTTGCGCTGGATGGACTTCGATTCCTGATCCAGCCCGCTCTCGGTCCATTCCGAGACTTCCCTCGGCATGACCGGGATCAGCCGGGCCATCTCCAGGATCGTATCGCGCTGGCGTTCGTGCGGCTCGTTCTCGACCGAGGTCCAGAGCGCCACGATATAGGACCAGCCGTCCAGCAGCCACGCAAGCCTGGACATCTGGCCGCTGATGATCTTCGCGTCGCGATCCCAGTTCCGCATGATGCTGAGCACGTTGCGGATCAGGCCGTCGCTCTCGCCCATCGTAACCCGGGCCATCGACGTCGTATGTAGGGCCACCGCCGCCGCGAAGCGTCCGACCTCCGCCGCCGCCGTCACGTCGCGGCTCTGCCACTGGGTCAGCGATTCGGCGAAGGCGTCCAACTCGCCCAGCAGACGCCGGAGCCGCCCCGGAGTAGGCGCCCACGGCAGCCCGACCGTGAAGGTCGATCGGGTCAGGACCTCGATCCGCTGGTAGAGGATCTCGGGCGAAATCTGCAACGCATGGGCTACCTGGAAGATCGCCCGCTTCATGCGGGCTTCGGTATCCTCGCCGGGACGTCCGGCCAACAGTTCCTGCGCGGAGATCCCGGCCAGCTTCAGCATGTCCACGACCAGCAGGAAGTTGGTCAGCAGCGCCTCTTCCTTCTCCTGCGCCAGCAGGGTCTCTGCGCGCCGCATCGCGTCGCGTCCGGCAAGCCCCTTGGCCGCAACGGAGAGGGTTGCGGTCCGCACGGTCGCCGGGTCCATCCGCTCGATCGCCAGCACCGCATCGTACAAGGCATGGTCGTGCAGGGTCACGGTCGCGAACTGGACCAGCGAGCGCCATGCCAGGATATAGGAGCCCTTGCCGCCGGCAAGGTTGGGCAGGATCAGTTCGACCCTGTCGCCATCGGACTGCCGGATGCGGGACTGGACCAGCAGGGGAGTGGTGAAATCCACCGCGACCCCCCGTTGGGCGAAGGTCGACGGAGCGAACTCCGCCGGTTTCTCCATGATCTGCCCGAGTATGTCGGCCGATGACATTCAAGAATACTCCAGAACACGCTTGCAACCAGTCATTACCTTAGACTGTCGAGGTTAACGCAATATATAGATGTAAAGTTTTGGTATATTTTATGTAAAATTTACTGCGCTTTACGGATGGTCGATGCATCGTGCCATTTCCGGGAAATCGAGTATACAGAAGCTGCATGCGACCGTTTCGCCATGCCGCCTGTTGTGGCCGGGGTATCCGCTATAAGACTCGCATCAGGACTGGGAAGATCGAAGGTACCATGGCTGAATCGGTTCGGAACGTCTTCACCGCCGCCCGTCATCACGAAGAACTGGGCGACGCCTTCTACGACGCCGTGGAGCCGGCGCGCTTCCCGGCGCATATCCAGCGTTGGAGAAACCGGCGCTGGGCGGAGCGGGTGGGGCTGGGCGGCCTATCGGACGGGGAGTGGATCGCCCATTTCGGCCGGTTCGAGCCGCTGCCCGGCAGTCTGGACCGTCCGCTGGCGCTGCGCTACCACGGCCACCAGTTCCGCAGCTACAACCCCGAGCTCGGCGACGGGCGGGGCTTCCTGTTCGCACAGTTGCGCGACCCGGTAGACGGCCGCCTGCTCGACCTTGCCACCAAGGGCAGCGGCGAGACGCCCTGGTCGCGCGGTGCCGACGGGCGCCTGACGCTGAAGGGCGGCGTGCGCGAAGTGCTTGCGACCCAGTTGCTGGAGGCGCGCGGCGTCGACACCTCGAAGAGCTTCAGCCTGATCGAGACGGGCGAGAACCTGTACCGGGGCGACGAGCCGTCGCCGACCCGCTCGTCCGTGCTGGTGCGGCTCAGCCATTCCCATGTCAGGATCGGCACTTTCCAGCGGCTGGCCCATCTCAACGACGAAGCGGGCCTGCGCCGCCTGATCGACCACGGCATCCGGTACTACATGCCGGACCTTTGGCAGGACCTTAAGCCGGCGGACGAAGCAACCCGGACGCTGGCATTCCTGGAGCGGGCCTGCGCCAACATCGCTCGCATGGGGGCGGAGTGGACGGCGGCCGGATTCGTCCACGGCGTCATCAATTCCGACAACGTGACGATCACGGGCGAAAGCTTCGACTATGGGCCGTACCGGTTCCTGGCGGAATACGATCCCAAATTCGTCGCGGCCTATTTCGACCCGTACGGCCTCTACGCCTATGGCCGGCAGCCCGACGCGCTGCTGTGGAACCTGACGCGGCTGGCGGAATGCCTGATGCCGTTCGCATCTCCCGCCAAGCTGGAAGCCATCCTGGACGGTTTCTCCGCCACCTTCGCCCGGTCGCTGGCGAAGGCGACGCTCGACCGTCTCGGGCTGGAGCAGGCTCGGGAGCCCGCGGGGCTTGCCGACGACATGGCCTTTGCCGGCGTCGTCTACGACTTCATGAACGGCAGCCGGGTCCCGTTCGAGCGGTTCTTCTTCGACTGGCGCGGCGGTCCGGCCAGCCTGGAGCGCGCCGAAGCCGGTCCGGCGGCGGAGTTCTACCGTTCCCCCGCTTTCGAGCCGGTGCGCGCCGGATTGCTGAAGCGCAATCCCGCGGCCGGGGCCAACCTGGACCACCCGTATTTTGCGGCAGGGCGGCCCTGCACGCTGCTGATCGACGAGATCGAAGCGCTATGGGCTCCGATCGCGACGGCGGACGACTGGTCCGGCTGGCACGCCAAGCTGGACGAGATCGCCCTGGCCGCCGAGGCTTATGGCGTGACTACTCCTGAGGCTGGCGAGGCTTCGCCGCTTCCCTGAAGCAGCCGGCCCGGCCCATCGCGGTGAACCGGCAGACCATGCCGGTGCTGAAGCGGAACTGCTCGGAGCTTTCGCGCCGCACCGCGACGCCGTTGGAGAACTGAACCCAGCCGAGCGAGTCCATCTTCGCGATGACTCCGTTGGAGAACTGCAACTCGCCCTTCTGCGATTTGACCACCTTGACGCCGTCGGACATCACGATGTCGTTGACCCCTTCGCGGAAGGCCGCGATCCCATGGGAGCAGCGGACCCCGCCGACCGAAACTTCGCAATTGAAGGGCCGCTGGTTCGGTCCGAGGACGACCATCGCGAAGACGGCGACTTCCAGCACATTCATCAGCACGGCGCATTTCCCTGAACGGAAGGTTCCCAGCGGCATTCGGTATAAGATGAAACTGGTAAAGATACTCTTCACCATCATGCCGCGTTACTGGACATTCCAGATGTCCCGGTGCGGCAAAACTCCGCATGGGAGACAATGTCACGCTGTACCGGCTCCGGTTGGAATACCATGACCGCAATCATCGACCGTCGGTTTCGGGCCGGCGCATCTGCGGGAGAGAAGCGGCCATGGGCGACAAGAAGGCGAACGGCAAGAAGACCAGGGGCAACGGGCCGGATGTCGCCGGGGAAGTGCTGACCGACGCGCGGGAAACCGCCGCCGTCGAAGCCCATTGGCATGGCCTCGACCATGGCAACCTCCCGGAAAAGCCGGTCAAGAAGTACAAATACATCGATGAACTGGCCCGCCTTCAGTTCGAACTGATCAAGCTCCAGGAATGGGTGCGGGTCGAGGGCTTGAAGGTCTGCATCATCTTCGAAGGCCGCGATGCCGCCGGCAAGGGCGGCGTCATCAAGCGAATCGCCGAGAGCCTCAACCCCCGAATCTGCCGCATCGTCGCCCTCGGCACCCCGACCGAGCGCGAGCGCGGCCAATGGTACTTCCAGCGCTACGTCGCCCAGTTGCCGGCCAAGGGCGAGATCGTCCTGTTCGACCGGAGCTGGTACAACCGCGCCGGCGTCGAGAAGGTCATGGGTTTCTGCACCGACGAGGAATACAAGGAGTTCCTGCACTCCTGCCCGGTGTTCGAGGACATGCTGGTGCGGTCCGGCATCGTTCTGATCAAGTACTGGTTCTCCGTCAGCGACGAGGAACAGGAGCGCCGCTTCACCGAACGCACCAACAACCCGATCAAGCGCTGGAAGCTGAGCCCGATGGACCTGGAGTCGCGCAAGCACTGGGTAGAGTATTCCCAGGCCAAGGACCTGATGCTGAAACACACCGACCTGAAACGCACCCCCTGGCACGTCGTGGACGCCGACAACAAAAAACGCGCCCGCCTGAACTGCATCGCCCACCTGCTGGGGCAGATCCCGTACAAGGCGCTGCTGCCGGAAGCACTGGAACTGCCGCCGAGGCAGGAGGACACGGGGTATAAGCGTCCGGCGAAGGACTCGCAGCGTTGGGTGCCGAAGTTGTATTGAGGCTATTTTGATCGGCGTCTATTAGGCGGGCGGTATTCGGTAAGATGTCAGGCTGAAGAGGCCCGACCTACAAAAAAGCCCTCGGCGCTCTTGGCCGTTTGGATATAAAAGCACGCTGGCGTAGGTCGGGCCTCTTCAGCCCGACATCCAGCGTTCCAGACCAGCCAATGTTTAGCACCCCGAAGAGTTCGACCGGCGCTTGGCAAGTGTTGGGCCACGGCCCAACAAACACTGTCCGCACAGGTCAAGGTCTTCGGCCCCTGGTCTCAGTCGTCCGCGTGCCCTGGCCGCGACCGCGTGATCGCCAGGCTCAGCAGGATCACCGGGATGATGCCGACCGCGACGATTGCCAGGGCGGGGGCCGCCGCTTCGGCCAGCCGCTCGTCCGATGCCAGCTGGTATGTGCGCACCGCCAGCGTGTCGAAGTTGAAGGGGCGGACGATCATGGTCGCCGGCAGTTCCTTCATGACGTCCACGAAGACCAGCAGCCCCGCCGTCAGCAGGCTGCCCAGCATCAGCGGCGCATGGACCTTCCGGAGCGTGCTCGACGCGGTCTGGCCCAGGATGCGGGATGCGTGGTCCATGTTCTGGCGGATCTTGCCCAGGCTGGCCTCGATCGTGTTGAACGACACCGCCAGGAAGCGGACCAGATAGGCGAAGACCAGCGCGCCGATGGTGCCGCTCATCAGCAGGCCGGTCGAGATGCCGAAATGCTCGACCATGAAGGCGTCCAGCGCGTTGTCGAACCGGGCGAAGGGGATCAGCACGCCGATCGCGATCACCGATCCCGGCACCGCGTAGCCCATCGACGCCACCCGCGCCGCTCCCTTCAGCATCGGCGACGGGCGCAGCCGCAGGCCGTAGGCGATCACCAGCGCCAGGGCCACCGCCAGGGCGGCGGTCAGCGACGCCAGCAAGACGCTGTTGGTGGCGAGCCGCCAGAACATCTGGCCCAGCAGGGCGTCGCCTTCCCGCATCGCCAGCCGGACCAGCGCCGCTCCCGGCACGAAGAAGCCCAATATCAACGGCAGCACGCAGGCGACCAGCGCCAGGACGCCGCGCAAGCCGCGCAGGCGGTAGCTGGGCAAGGTGCGGTAGCGGCTGGTGGTGTGGTGGAACTTGGCGGCTCCGCGCGACCAGCGCTCGACCAGCAGCAGCGCCAGCACGAACAGCATCAGGACGGAGGCGAGCTGCGCCGCCGCGACCGGCTGGCCCATGGCGAACCATGTCCGGTAGATGCCGGTCGTGAAGGTATCGACCGCGAAATACTGCACGGTCCCGAAATCGGCCAGCACCTCCATCAGCACCAGCGCCAGCCCGGCGACGATCGCCGGCCGCGCCAGCGGCAGTGCCACGCCGAAGAAGCTGCGGTAGGGGCCGCGTCCCAGCGTCCGGCTGACCTCCAGCACGCAGACGGACTGTTCCAGGAAGGCGGCGCGCGACAGCAGGTAGACGTAGGGGTACAGTACCAGCGTCAGCATGACGACGGCGCCGCCCAGCGAGCGTATTTCCGGGAACCAGTAGTCGCGCCGCGTCCAGCCCATGACCTCGCGCAGCGTCGTCTGCACCGGACCGACGAACTGGAGCAGGTCGGTGTAGACATAGGCCATCACATAGGCCGGAACCGCCATCGGCAGCAGCAGCGCCCATTCCAGCACGCGGCTGCCGGGGAATCGGCACATCGTCACCAGCCACGCGGTCCCGACCCCCAGCACCAGCGTCCCGGTCCCGACGCCCAGCACCAACTGCGCCGTATTGGCGAGGTAATAGGGCAGCACGGTGGAGGCAAGGTGCGACCACACACCGTCGGTCGGGACCAGGATGCGGCTCAGCACCACGATCACCGGCATCGCCACGAGGCAGGCGATGGCAAGCGTGGCGATGGTCCAGCCGCTCGGCATCAGGCGATGACGGGCGCGGCCGGCGGCGGTGCTCAGGGACTGGAAGGTCAAGGCGTCAACTTTGCTGAAACGATCGGCACCGTACATAGCGAACGGGCATCGTCCCACAAGCTGCTAATCAGTCGCAATACCATGATTGCCGCACCCCGCCATGCCGGGGACGCAACTCTGTTTAAGGGAACGGCCGGGAGGCCGTTACTTGGTGCCGAACATCCGGTCGCCGGCATCGCCCAGGCCGGGGACGATATAGGCGTTCTCGTCCAGGTGGCTGTCCAGCGAGGCGGTATAGACCTTCACGTCCGGATGCGACTTCTGGAAGACGGCTACGCCCTCGGGCGCCGCGACTAGTGCCATGAAGCGGATGTTCTGGTCCTCGACCCCGTGCCGGTTCAGCACGTCGCAGGCATAGGCCGCGGAATTGCCGGTTGCCAGCATCGGATCGACCAGCACGAAGATGCGGCCTTCCGGTTCCGGCAGCTTGACCAGATACTCGACCGGCTGCTTGGTGTCGTGGTCGCGATAGAGGCCGACATGCCCCTCGCGGGCCGACGGCACCAGTTCATGGAGGCCCTGCGCCATGCCAAGGCCAGCCCGCAGGATCGGGACGATGGCGAGTTTCTTGCCGGCCAGCACCGGCGCGTCCATGGCGGCCAGCGGCGTCTCGATCCGCTCGGTCGTCATGGGGAAATCGCGTGTGATCTCGTAGCCCATCAGCAGCGCTATTTCCTTCAGCAGCGCCCGGAAGCCCATGGTGGAGCGGTTTCGGTCGCGCATATGGCTCAGCTTATGCTGGATCAGCGGGTGGTTCAGGATGAACAGGTTCGGAAAGTCGGGATGGGTCTGCATGGGCGGGACTGTCCGAAACCGTTGGGGCCGAAGCCGTTGGAAGAACTCCGCGACACAATAGCGCGCCGAGGCCCGGCGAGGAAGTCGGTTGTTAACGCTTCCGGCCTTCCCGCATTACCCCGATCCCAGCCTTGAGCCATCCTCCAGACAGCATTGAAGCCGGACCGCCTGTCGCGGGTCCGGCTTCAATCCATCGAACTTTCCACCATCGGAAGAAGGTTCAGGCGGCTGCCTGGATCTTCTCGATCTTGGAGGCGATGCGGCGCTTGATGCGGCGCGCTTCGAGGCTCAACTGCGCATCCTTGGCGTCGAGCAGGAAGGCATCGAGGCCGCCCTTGTGCTCGATCGAGCGGATGGCGTTGGTCGACAGGCGCAGACGGATCATTCCACCCAGCGCGTCGCTCAGCAACGAAGTTTCCTGCAGGTTCGGGTGGAAGCGGCGGCGATTCTTGTTGTTGGCGTGGCTGACGTTGTTGCCAAACATCACGCCCTTGCCGGTCACGGCGCAACGTCGTGCCATCGGACAGGTCCTTAACTCTGTGAACACAAAAACCAAGGTCCGGACGGCACTCCGCCCGGCGGAAGCGGGGTTATAGGCAGGTCACCCGGCGAAGTCAAGGCGAGTCCGGAGCGGAAAATGCCGGGGCCGCTTTCTACAGCGCCTTATCCCTGGCTGGAAAGATCATCCCCCGGTACCGGGGGATTACCAGCACCCGCACGTTTTAGAATTTCCAATGCCTTCGGAATATCGGCGCGTGCGGCACGCTCGGCAAAATAGCTCTCTGTGCGGAGCGCTGAAAGCTTCTCGGCAAGAGCGACGTTGATCAACTGGTTTAATGCAACGCCCTCGCTCTCAGCAACTTTACGTGCCTCATCGAGAAGGGATGGTTGGAGCCGTAGAGCGAAATTGCTTTTTCTCATGACTGACCCTCCAGAAACCTAACCGCTTCACCCGGCGTCAAAACCCTTATGCCGAAGCCTTCTGCCGAACCACGAAAGTCGCGCACGTTGAATGTTACGATAGCGTCGGCTTGGCCATTCACTGCCGCTTCCAGCACCATATCGTCATCAGGGTCCCGGACGGCAGGGCGCCATAAAAAGGCAAGACGAACCGGTTCGGCTACCGCTGCAACGGCATCAAGTACGGCATTCATATCGTCGACTGACAATCGCGCTGCATCAAGATGTCCTGGACGGGTCATCACTGCCTCATACTCGATCATCAGCGGAACTGACGCCAGTAGTGTCAGGCGCTGTTCAAGCCCTGCGACCAGCAGGCGGCGCGAAGCTCCAGCATCGCTACGGATTGCTGCCACCATAGTTGCTGTGTCGAGGATCAATCTCATTCATAGATATTAGATATCGCACGCGATATTGCAATGGTCGGAAATGCCCATTTTATGAGCATTCCCGCAGTAAGTCTGTTTCGTCTGATGGCGGCCGGTTATGTCCGTACCAGCTTCGCCGTGTCCTTTGATGAGGCAGTCGCTCCCGCCTGCTGGAGATCGACCAACTCGACCATCGCCGCCGTGATCGGGAAGGGGAGGAAGTTGGCGGCGACGCGGGCGAAGCGGTCGGGGGCGTCGGTCGCCAGAAGCCGGATCGGGGCGGGGGCCGGACCGGGAAGCAAACCGTTTCCGGCGGCGACTCCGGCGCGCTCCAGCATTCCGGCGACGACCTCGGCTGTCGTGACGGCGCTGTCCACAAGCTTCACGTCCGGACCGACGATGCCCTTGAGCACGGGGCTGAGCAGCGGGAAATGGGTGCAGCCGAGCACCAGCGTATCGGGTCCCGCCCCCGATCCGCCGAACAGCGGCGCCAGATAGCGCTGAGCCGCCGCTTGCGCGACCGGGCCGTCGAGCCAGCCTTCCTCCGCCAGCGCCACGAAGACGGAACATGCTTGGGTGACCACGTCGGCGTCGCCCCGGATCCGCTGGATCGCGTGCTGGTAGGCGCCGGCCCGCGCCGTGCTTTCCGTCGCGATCACGGCGATCCGTCCGGAAACCGACGCGGCGCAGGCTGCCTCCGCGCCGGGCTCGATCACGCCGGTCACCTCGATGTCGGGATAGGCGTCGCGCAGCGCGTCCAGCGCGTGGGCCGATGCCGTGTTGCAGGCGACCACCAGCAGCTTGATGCCACGCTCGACCAGCAGGCCCGCCGCCTGGACGGCGTAGCGGGCAATCGTCTCGGGGCTCTTGGTGCCATAGGGCAGGCGGGCGGTGTCGCCGAGATACAGCAGCGATTCAGCGGGCAGGCGCTCGCGCAACGCACGCAGGACGGTCAGGCCGCCGACACCGCTGTCGAAGATGCCGATCGGCCGGTCATGAAAGCTCATGTGAGGGACGCTCATGAGGGGAGAGGGTGCCGTCAGCCTGACCCAAGTTTGGTAAACGGCAAATTAATCGGAGTCCCTCGCTCGAGATCTCCGCATGAATTTCCCGCAGCCAAGCATTACGGCAACAGCCTCAGCCCCATCTCCCAGAAGCCCGCTTCCAGCCGGCTCGCCGTGGTGAAGGTCTTCGCCAGATCGCCGAACCGCGCGTCGCCGCCGCGCCGGGCGTACAGGCTGTCAAGCTGGACGATCTCCGCCGCCGCGACCTGTCCGTACTCCTCGCCGGCGTACATCTCGATCCACTCGCGGTACGGGTTACCGTCCAGCTTCGTCGCGGGATCGGCCATCAGTTCGGCGGCGATCTCGGCATAGCCGACGATGCAGGGCGCCAGCGCCACGTGCAGGTCCAGCAGGTCGCCCGCCATGCCGCGTTCCAGCACGAAGCGGGTATAGGCCAGGGTGCCGGCCGCTTCCGGCGCCGCGGCCATGGCGTCCTCGTCCAGGCCCCAGTCCGAGCAGAACTTGACGTGCAGGCCCATCTCAAGGTCGAGGATCGCCGAAAGCGACGCCCCGGCCTGCCGCATGTCGGCCAGCGTGTCGCTCTTGTAGACCGCCAGCGCATAGGCGCGCGCGAAATGGATCAGGAACAGGTAGTCCTGGATCAGGTAATGGCGGAACGCCGCCTGCTCCAGGGAACCATCGCCCAGCCGGCGGACGAACTCATGCCGGGTGTAGCGCGTCCATTCCTCGCCGGCGGCTTCGCGCAGGCGGTCGAAGAACCGGTTGGGTGTCCGGTGCTCAGGCGTCCAATGCTCAGGCGTCCGGTGCTCAGGCATGCGGCCTCAGCCGCCCTGCATGTTGCGGGTACCGGACGGCAGCTTCAGCGTCAGGCCGTCCAGTTCTTCCGACATGATGATCTGGCAGCCCAGGCGCGAGGTCTTGGTCAGGCCGAACGCCAGGTCCAGCATGTCTTCCTCGTCCTCGGACGCGTCGTTCAGCAGGTCGTACCATTCCTGCTCGACGATGACGTGGCAGGTCGAGCAGGCGAGCGAGCCTTCGCACGCTCCTTCCAGGTCGATGTCGTTCTTGTGGGCGATTTCCAGCACCGACAGGCCAACGGGAGCATCCACGTCGCGGCGGGTGCCCTCGGTGTCGATGAAAGTGATCTTCGGCATGATGCCATAACTCCGTACGTTTTATTCTTATCGGTCCGAAACCGCGAATGCGGGACTAAAGGTTCGGGCTTGGGCTTCGTCAAGCGAATCCGTCACTTTGCCCGGCGAATACCTCTCCCGCACGCTTATGTCCTAGTGCGCGGATCCTTCGGGAAGACGCTGGCGGCGCTCCCGTATCGTGGCCGCCAGGGCTTCCAGCCGCTCCAGCCGGGCCATGGCGCCGGCGGCGGAGGTATGCTGGTCGGCACGGAACGCGGCGGACAGGTCCAGGATGCATTGCTCGATATCGCGGGCGGCCCGGTTCGCCAGCCGGTCCAGCGCCGCCGTGTCGTCCGTTCCGGCCGCCTCTGTCTCCAGCACCGCCAGTTCCGGGTCGATCGGAGCGGCGGTGCCGGTGAATGTCGTCCTCGCCATGTCCAGCAGATAGCGCGCGCGGCGCACGGGATCGCGCAGCGTATCGTAGGCATGCTGAAGCGCGTCCAGGTGCGCCCTCGCGTTGGACTTCTCGCGCGGTCCCTTGTCGGCGAAACGCTCCGGGGCGAGCGTCCGGCGAAAGCCGGTGAACTGGCGCTCCAGCACCGCCGAATCGACGTCGAAGCGCACCGGCAGGCCCAGCCGCGTAAATGGATCGAGGACACGCGGAGGCTGCACCGTGCCGCAATGATGGCAGAACAGGGCGCGCTGCGACACCGGCTGGGAACATAGCCAGCAGGAGACGATGTCCCCCGTCACCGTGCCGGGTCTTCCGCTTCGTGGTTTACGCTCAGTCATGCCGGATCGCTTCTGTCATGATGGCTCGAGGGCGCAGTACAGCACCCGCCGCATGTCGTCCTTAGAGATGTCTTTACAGATAAGGTGCCCCCTCGGCAACGCCAGCGGTCAGGAGACAGTCTTGAGGAGAGGTCGTCAGGTGCCGGGACTAGGGGTCCTTCGCCGCAGCGCCGCCCAGGCCTCGACCAAGCGGTCGATGTCTCCCGCCGTCGTCGCCCAGCCAAGGCTGATGCGGATCGCCGATCCCGCCTCGGCGGCGGGCACGCCCATGGCGGTCAGCACGTGGGACGGCTTGACCTTGCCGCTGGAACAGGCCGATCCGGCGCTGACCGCTATCCCGGCAAGGTCCAGCGTCATGATCTGGGTCTCGCTGGTGGCCCCCGGCATCGCAATGCAGGTCGTATTGGCGACCCTCGGCGAGGCATGGCCGTAGACCAGCGCCGGTTTCCCCGCCTCCTGTGCCGCCCGGATCAGCCGGCGCTCCATGTCGTCGCGCAGTTCGGCAAGCGTGCCCAGGGCATCCAGCCCCTCGCGGGCCAGCCGGGCGGCGGCGCCGAACCCCGCTATGCCGGCGACGTTCTCGGTCCCGGCCCGGCGCCGGTGCTCCTGCCCGCCGCCCCGCAGTACCGGAACGATCGGGATGCCGTCGCGCACGATCAGCGCACCGACGCCCTGCGGTCCCCCCAGCTTATGGGCTGACAGGGTCATCAGGTCGATGCCCAGCGCATCCATGTCCAGCGGGATCCGGCCGGCGGCCTGGACGGCGTCGCTGTGGACCAGCGCGCCGTGGGCATGGGCGACGCGGACGACATCGGCCAGCGGCTGGATCGCGCCGGTCTCGTTGTTGACCCGCATTACGGAGACCAGGGCAGGTCCTTCGGCAGCGTTCAGCAGGCGCTCCAGCGCCTCCAGGTCGACCAGCCCGCCGGCGGTGACCGGGATGCGCGGGGCGTCCGGCACCGTTTCCAGGACGCTGTCGTGTTCGATCTCCGATACCAGGACGCTGGTGCGGCCGGTGGCGCGGAGGGCCGCCGTATTGGCCTCCGTGCCGCCCGAGGTGAATACGACGCGCGCCGGAGCGACGCCGCACAATACAGCGACTTCCGCCCGCGCGTCCTCGACCACGCGGCGGGCGCGGCGGCCGAAACCGTGGACGGACGACGGGTTGCCGGAAACCTCGAAGGCGGCGATGACGGCATCGCGCACCTCCGGCCGGATCGGGGCCGTCGCGTTGTAGTCGAGATAGATGGGATCGCGCATGCCGGCTTCTTGTGTATCACAGGTCCGTCGGGCGAGGCCCGTTCGCGTTGAGCCTACTCCGCCGCTTCAGCCGCCGCAGCGCGCGGTTCGACGACCGCGTCCGGCAGCATGACATGGGACGATCCGAGAACCCGGCGCTCGCACACGTCGGCGACCGTGACGCTGCTGAGATACAGGTGGATCTGGTTGCCCAGCTCCTCCCACAGGTCATGGGTCAGGCAGCGGCCCAGGTTGGTCCGGCAGCCGGCGGGGGAGCCGGCGGCGCAGCGGGTGGCGCGGATCGGTTCGTCGACCGCGAAGATGATGTCGGAAATCCGCATCTGGTCGGCGGGACGGGCCAGCAGGTATCCGCCGCCGGGACCGCGCACGCTCTTGACCAGACCGCCCTTGCGCAGGCGGGCGAACAGCTGTTCCAGGTAGGACAGCGAGATTTCCTGCCGCTCGGCGATGTCGGCAAGTGCGATCGGAGCGCCTTTGCCGCTGCTCGCAAGATCGACCATCGCCATTACGGCGTAGCGCCCCTTGGTGCTCAATCTCATTCCAGCCACTCCTGCTTCTGCCTGAACACCATCCCCGATATACCCTTACCGCGTCCTCGCCGACGGGTGATATTTACCACGGCATCGTTCCTGCGGTCGATTTACTGGCGAAGATGCTTGAACACCCCGTCATTCGCTGTGGTATAGTCGGCGGTCTTGTCGAATTGGTATGACCAACACGCCTGGGTAGTCAGCGGGCGCCGCGGATCACCTCAATTCGGTATATAATGACCTAGTGCAGTGGTCAAGTATTCCAACGGCGGGATCTTCGCATGCTCGGGTGAACATCCTACTCCATTTCTCGGTTATCAACGAGCCCCGCCCACTCATACCGTCAGGTATGGGCCAACCTGTTTTCGCCGGGACCCACACCGCAATGCCTGAAGTAATGATCAATGGACCGGCCGGACGGATCGAAGGCCGGTATGTTCACGGCAAGCAGCCCAACGCGCCCGTCGCGCTGTTCCTGCATCCCCATCCGCAGCACGGCGGGACGATGAACAACAAGGTGGTCTACACCCTGTTTCACGCGTTCGGCCGCCGGGGATTTTCGACCCTCCGGTTCAATTTTCGGGGCGTCGGACGCAGTCAGGGCACCTACGACCGGGGTGAGGGCGAGCTGAGCGACGCGGCCTCGGCGCTCGACTGGCTCCAGACCTTCAACCCCAACGCCTCGGCGTGCTGGATCGCCGGCCACTCGTTCGGCGCCTGGATCGGCATGCAGCTCCTGATGCGCCGGCCAGAGATCGACGGCTTCATCTCGGTGGCCCCGCCGGCCAACTCGTTCGACTTCAGCTTCCTGGCGCCCTGTCCGTCCAGCGGCCTGATCGTCCACGGCAACAAGGACGAACTGGTGCCGGAGCAGAGCGTCCAAAAGCTGGTCAACAAGCTGTCGCACCAGCGCGACATCCGGATCGACTACCGTCTGGTCGACGGTGCGACGCACCTGTTCTCCAACCACGTCGAACAGCTCGACAAGCACGTCGACGACTACCTCGACAATGCGCTCGGCAGCCGCATGGCGGCGGTGGCAGAGTAATACCAAAGCCGGCAAGTTACGGCCTGCCGACATCCGATACCAGAACCGGAAAGTTCCGACTTGTCGGCGCGTCGGTGTTGGGCCACGGCCCAACCTACAGGCTCCTGCTTCGTAGGTTGGGCCGTGGCCCAACAACTCCGCCATGGATGAAAGTCACACAAAAGGTCGGAACTGTCCCGAGTGTCCTCACGCCACCCCTACGGCGCGCTGAAGCGTCCGCCGGTGACCGGCTGCGGCACGCCTGTCGTGCCGGGCAGACTCAGTGGCAATCCAAGTTGGCTGCGCACCGCCAGATAGCCGAATGCCTGCGCCTCCAGCGCGTCACCCTGCCAGTCCACCGCATCCACCGGCTGTACCACCGTCCCCAGCATCTGCCGCAGCAGACCCATCAGGAAGCCGTTCAGTCGGCCGCCGCCCGTCACCAGCCAGCGAACGGGCGGTTCCGGCAGCAGTTCGGCCGAGCGGGCGACAGAGGCGGCCGTAAAGGCGGTCAGCGTCGCGGCGCCGTCGGCGGCGCCCAGGGACGAGACAGGCGACGGGTCGAAGGCGTCGCGGTCGAGCGACTTCGGGGCTGGCTGGCCGAAATACGGCGAACTCATCAGCCGCGCCAGCACGTCCTGGTCGATCGTGCCGGAGGCTGCCAGCGCCCCGTTTGCGTCATAACCTCGCCCTGTGTGCGAGAGCACCCAGTCGTCGATCAGCGCATTGCCCGGACCGGTGTCGAAGGCCAGCACGTCGTCGTCGCCGTGACCCAGCCACGTCACGTTGGCGACGCCGCCGATGTTGAGCACCGCCAGCGGCCGCTCCAGCGTCGCGGCCAGAGCCCGGTGGAACAGCGGCACAAGCGGAGCGCCCTGGCCGCCGGCGGCGACATCGGCGGTCCGGAAGTCGAACACCACGGGGATGCCGGTCAGCCGCGCCAGCAGCGACCCGTCGCCGATTTGCCATGTCCGGCCCTGGTCGGGCGCGTGGAAGATCGTATGGCCGTGGAAGCCGATCAGGTCGATGCCGCCCGCTTCCCGCGCCAGCCGTCTGACCGCATCGGCGTGCAGTTCGGTCAACTCGCGCTCGACCTCCGCCACGGGGCCCTTGCCGCCCAGGCAGCCGCGCAGCTTCGCCCGGAACTCGTCGCCGTAGGGGATCGTCAGATGCGCGCCGGTCTCGACGTGGGAGATGCCGTCGGTGCGGATCAGCGCCGCGTCGATCCCGTCGAGCGAGGTGCCGCTCATCAGGCCCAGGGCTGTCCGCAGGGGAGAGGACGTCATGGTTTCACCGCCGTTGCTGGTGGAGGGTTGTGGAAGGTGATGGAAGAACCGTAATGCTGCAAGCCCCGCTGGCCCGGTCAGGCCCTTTATGCTAACAGACGCGCCTTGACTAAACCTTGCATCAAACCCTGGAACAGCGTGATGAGCGATCTCCGTTCGGAATTTCTGCGCACCCTGTCGGCGCGCGGCTTCATCCATCAGTGCACGGATGTGGAAGGCCTGGACAAACTGGCCTCCGAGGGAGTCGTCACCGCTTATATCGGGTATGACTGCACGGCGGACAGCCTGCATATCGGTCACCTCGTCTCGATCATGATGCTGCGCCTGCTCCAGCGCACCGGCCACAAGCCGGTGGTCCTGATGGGCGGCGGCACGACCAAGATCGGCGATCCGACCGGCCGCGACGATAGCCGCAAGATGCTGACCGACGAGCAGATCGCCGCCAACATGGCGAGCATCAAGCGGGTGTTCGGCCAATTCCTGACGTTCGGCGACGGACCGACCGACGCAGTGATGGTCAACAATGCCGACTGGCTGGAGAAGCTGGAATACATCACCTTCCTGCGCGACATGGGCGTCCACTTCACGATCAACCGCATGTTGACCTTCGACAGCGTCAAGTTGCGGCTGGAGCGTGAGCAGCCGATGACGTTCCTGGAATTCAACTACATGATCCTCCAGGCCTACGACTTCCTGGAACTGTTCCGCCGGGCCGGCTGCCGGCTCCAGATGGGCGGCTCTGACCAGTGGGGCAACATCGTTAACGGCGTCGAGCTGGGCCGCCGGGTTGAGCAGGCCAGCCTGTTCGGCCTGACGACGCCGCTGATCATGACGTCGTCGGGCGTCAAGATGGGCAAGTCGCAGGGCGGCGCCGTCTGGCTCAACGCCGACCGGCTGTCGTCCTACGACTATTGGCAGTTCTGGCGCAACACGGAGGACGGCGACGTCGGCCGCTTCCTGAAGCTGTTCACCGAACTGTCGCTGGAAGAGATCGCCGAGCTTGAAAAGCTCGAGGGCGCCGGCATCAACGAGGCGAAGAAGCGGCTGGCCTTCGAAGCCACCAAGCTCGCCCACGGTGAGGCCGCTGCCTTGGAAGCGGCGGAAACCGCCAGACGGACCTTCGAGCAGGGCGCGATGGCGGAGGGCCTTCCGACGATCGAGGTGACGTCGGGCGACCTGGCCGCCGGCATTCCGGTGGTCGACCTGCTGGTGCGCGCCGAGCTTGCCGCATCCAAGGGCGAAGCCCGCCGCCTGATCAAGGGCAACGGCGCCCGCCTGAACGACGAGCCGATCGGGGACGAGGCCCGTGCCGTAACGGCGGCCGACCTGAACGTGGATGGCGTGCTGAAGCTGTCCGCCGGCAAGAAGCGGCACGTGCTGGTCAAGGTGGGGTGAGAGGCCGTAAGTAGCCGTTTCTTGTTTCGTCATGCCAAGACTTGATCTTGGCATCTCCTAGCGTCACTTCCGATTTGGCGTCAGCGCCCTGTCACAAAACCGGAGCCGGGGTGGGAGCTTGATGCCAGGAGATACCAAGATCAAGTCTTGGTATGACGGCTTCCAAGTCTTGGTATTGGGGTTGAAGGCACTTCGCTCTCCTCAATCCGACTCCGGATACTCATAGACCCAGGGGTCCTTCTTGACCCCTGGATCATGGTCCAGGAAGAACAGGTTCCGCAGGAATCCCGGCGCCAGCACGGCCAGCGGATTGACGCTTACGTTAGGATCGCTGAGTTTTCCGTCGATCCTGTACGTGGCGGAGAAGACGCCCTGACCCTCGCCGCCGGTCACGATGTTTCCCAGCAGCGGGATGATGCCCAGCAGGCGGTTCAGGCCGTAGACAGGCACGATCGTTCCCTGCAACTCCGCCCGGTCCGTCCCGACGTCGACCAGACCCTCCATCGTCAGGCCGAGCGCCGAACCCGATGTGCGGACGCTCTTGAACCAGATCTTCTTCAGCGCCTCTTCCCAGCGGAATTCGCCGGTCAGCTTGGCGAAGCTGATGCTGCGGCCTTCCACCAGCTCGGCGAAACCGCTGGGCGAGGCGGCGTTGAGCAGACGGGCCAGCGCCGGGGCGTTGACCACCTCGTAGTCGTTCATCTCGATCCGGCCAGCCAGCGCGCTGTCGGGCTTGGTCGGGTCGGTACGGCCGACGATGGTCAGCCGGCCGCCGCGTATGTTGTCGAACAGGTCGAGCGCATGGAGCAGGGCGCCGGCGTCGCTGGTTTCCAGTACCAGGCGCCGTGCCCTGCCGTCCGGTCCGTAGCGCAGGACCATGGGAGCGTTCGCGTCGCCGACCTTCGATTCCACCTGCGCCGAGGTCCAGTCCAGCCGATCGCGCTTGAGATCGGCCTGGACATCGCGCAACGCGCGGCCCTCGCCCAGGATGACGCGGCCGAGCTTGGCCGTCACTTCCAGCGGGACCTTTTCCTCAGGGTTCCCGGCTTCGGCGCCGTCGCGGCCCGGCCCTTTGCCGTCCTCCATCAGCGGACGGGCGTCCAGGCTGCGTCCGGACACCTGGAGCTTCCAGCCGCCTCCGGCCATCGGAACGGCGGAACCTGAGGCCCGCGTCTCCCCCAGCGACAGGTCCGAGACGCTGGCGCTGGCGACCGTGTCGCCGCCGCCCGCCAGTTCGACCGCGCCGGCCGCCTTCAGCCCCGCCGTGTCGATCGCGATGCCGGACAGGCGCAGCGCATCGCCCCGGTTCAGTTCCAGCGTGCCCTTGGCGGTGCCCGGCAGCCCCCGAGCCTTGGTCCAGCCCAGCGGTTCGACCGACATGGCGGCCTCCCGCAGGTCGAAGGTCGCGGCAAGGTGGCCCTGGCCGGGCTTGGCGACGGTGTAGACCGCGTCCATCTGGACCGGACCCGACAGGTACGGCTTGGTCGGGAAGCCCAGCCGCTCGCGGTCGCCGTCGCCCAACTCGCCGCGCGCGGTGATCCGCGTCAGGACGTCGGCCTTGCTGGAGAACGCCTCCATCCAGCTTATTTCTGCCGGGATGCCGTTGACCCGAGCCTTCCCGGTGATCGTCAACTTCTGTGGGTCCAGCGTCAGGTCGGCGTCGCCCTTGGTGACCGGAAGGCGCGGGATCAGGCCGCTGATCGAGACGTCCGAAACCTTGCCCTTGGCACCGAAGACGACATCGTCGATCGTCAGCTTGTTCTCCAACGGGAACTTGAAGGTCAGCCGGGCGTTGGCCGAACCGCCGACGGCGGAGGGCTTCAGCCCCAGCTTGTCGGGAAAGCCCAGCGGCTTGTGGTTCAAGACCTCGAGCGCCGTCCGCAGCGGACCGGACAGGGGGGCGGCGATGTCGATGAACTGGTCCTTCTTGTCCAGGCCGGTGATGACGACCTTCGATGCCCCTACCGTCATGTCCATGAGCCGTCCCCCGGCGGATTCGGCGGTCAGCGTCGTCGGTGAGATGCGGACCGTTCCGTCCACTCCCGTCACCTGGGGCAGTTCCTTGAAGTATTTGACCGATACTCCCTTGACGCGGATATCGGTATCAAGCTCCTGGAGGACGGAGCTTTCCGGACTGTCGAGGTCGATCAGAGCCTGGAACTTGGCGGCGGCCTGATGGGCGATGCCGGCGGACAGGTTGGCGGTGATCCAGTTCCGGGCGTTCCACCCAAGGCCCTGCGGCCAGTAGCGGTTCAGGTCGTCGACCGGCACGTTCTCGGCCCCTGCTTCTCCGGTGACCTCCAGCTTGCGGGCGCCCAAATCCACCGCCGCGGCCTTCAGCGACACCTTGGGTCCTCCCAGATCCACCTTGAAGTCGTCGATGGTGACGCGCTGGTTCAGGCCGCTGAACGACCCGGTAAGCTCGACCGAAGCGAGTTTCAGTGGTTCCGCATAGAATTCCGGGAGTGTCAGGATGCCGTCCTTGCCGGAGACCTTCACGGTGGCGTCGAGCGGCGTGAAGCTGCGGTCGAACCGGACCTTGGCCGATCCGCCCAGCACCATCCCCAGGGCTGCCAGCCGGCGCAGTTCCGGGGCGCGGTCCGCCAGCTCGGCCGGGGCGATATTGTCAAAGCTCGTCTCGACCGAGGTGATGCCGTCGCTGCCCCGGAAGATCAGGTCCGCGCGCAGCCGCGTGGTCCGCTTGCCGGTTTCCAGGTCCAGCCACGCGTCGCCGCGCAGGCCGCCCTCGTTGCGGCGAAGCGCCAGGTCGACGCGGGGAGCGCGCCAGACCTGATGGGTCACCTGATCGTCCAGGATCAGCCGCGCGCCATCCACCCTCACCTCCGTCAGCCGGGAAAGCGGGCCGGGCTGGCTGCCGGGCGGCAACTGGAGCGCCTTCAGGACTTCCGCCGCAGGATCGATATCGTCCTGCTCGACCGCCAGTTCTTCCGTCCTGACATCGACGTCGATCCCTTCCGTCGTGCGCTGAAGACGCAGTTCGGGGCGTATGAGCCTCAGTACGGTCGGCTGGACATGGCCGCGCAACAGTTCCCGCATGTCGAAGCTGATGCCCAGCGCCGGCACCGCCGCGATCAGCGCCCCTGTGCGGCCATGGACCCGGACGTCGCGGGCGCGGATGTCGAAGGCGCGGAAATTGAAGCTCCCCGGTTCCAGCTCCTGCTCCGAACCACCCCAGTTCAGCACCGTGTCGCCGATCTCGACCCGGACACCTGTCTCGGCGTCGTTGAGGGTCTGCTCGATCCAGGGGGTCAGGAAATCGACCTTCACCGGACCGGTGGAAAGCCGCCAGAAGAACAGCCCCGCCAGCACGACCAGTCCGATCAGGACGGCGCTGACCGCTTCGATGGCGATCAGGAATGTCAGTCTTCCCGCTTTCCGGATCACGCCGAACGATCCGGTTCGACCGCGCCAAGGGGGCCGGCGGGGAAGGGATGGTTGACCTGCGTGCGATCGGCGCGCAGTCTCATCCACCCCTGAGCCAAGCAGTCAGTGCCGATCGTGTCCACTATCCCCGTTCCCGTCCCGTCTTCCCTTATCACGCCGCCCAGGCCGGCCGATCCGGCCGCCGTCAAGGTCGGGCTGGAGCGCTGGGCCGAGCAGGCCGCCCGCTGCCCGGACCAGGACGCCGCGACCTTCGCGCGGGAATATGTCGAGGACGCGGCGGGACGGGTGCTGCTGGAATCGGTGTTCGGCAACTCGCCCTTCCTGACGCAGGCGCTGATATCGGACCTGCCCTTCGTCCGGCGCCTGTTCACGGACGGATACGACTCCGCCTTCGACGCCGAGTTGGACGCGATCCGGACCGAACTGGCGACGGAGCGCGAGATGCCGCGCCTGATGGCGCGGCTGCGGATAGCCAAGCGCCGGGTTGCCCTGCTGACCGCCGTCGCCGATATGGCCGGAGCGTGGGATCTCGCCCGGGTGACCGGCGCGCTCAGCCGGTTCGCGGAGACAGCGCTCCACCTTGCCTGCGACCATCTGCTGGTCAAGGCCGCCGGGGCTGGTTCGCTTATCCTGCCCGATCCGGAAAATCCTTCCGTCGGGAGCGGTCTGATCATTCTGGCCATGGGCAAGTTCGGGGCGCGCGAGCTCAATTATTCCAGTGATATCGATCTGATCGTCCTATACGACGATCATGTCGTTCAGACTACCCAGCCGGACAACATGGCGCGAACCTTTGTCCGTCTCGCGCGCGATCTTGTCCGCATTATGGAGGAACGGACCCGGGACGGCTATGTCTTCCGTACAGATCTCCGTCTGCGCCCCGATCCGGGGGCGACACCGCTGGCGGTATCGGTTTCGGCGGCGGAGGCCTATTACGGGAGCCTCGGGCAGAACTGGGAGCGGGCGGCCATGATCAAGGCCAGGGCCGTGGCGGGCGACCTGGATGCTGGCCGCACCTTCCTGCGCTTCCTGGTGCCGTTCATCTGGCGCCGCAGCCTGGACTTCGCGGCGATCCAGGACATCCACTCGATCAAGCGCCAGATCAACGCCCATCGCGGCTACAAGGCCGTTGCGGTCAACGGTCACAACGTAAAGTTGGGGCGAGGCGGCATCCGCGAGATCGAGTTCTTCGCGCAGACCCAGCAGCTGATCTTCGGCGGACGCGACCCGACGCTCCGCACCTCCGGCACGGAGCCGAGCCTGCTGGCCCTGGTCGAGGCCGGACGGATCGACCGCAGCGTGGCGGACGAACTGATCCAGGCCTACCGCTATCTCCGCACGGTCGAGCACCGCATCCAGATGAAGGAGGACCGCCAGACCCATGCCCTTCCGGCGGACGATGCCGGGGTCGCGGCGCTCGCCCTGTTCATGGGCTATGACGGGCCCGAGCCTTTCCGGACCGACCTGCTGGCGACCATGACCCTCGTGGAGGACCATT
Organism: Skermanella aerolata KACC 11604; assembly: GCF_000936425.1. Classification (GTDB taxonomy): domain Bacteria; phylum Pseudomonadota; class Alphaproteobacteria; order Azospirillales; family Azospirillaceae; genus Skermanella; species Skermanella aerolata. Next base: position 25,832 of record NZ_AVFK01000020.1, read on the forward strand.
ACGCCGCCCTGTTCGAGGAAGCGCCGCCCCTGGCCGGCAGCGCGGGCAACCTCGTCTTCACAGGCACGGAAGACGATCCGGACACGCTGGAAACCCTGCGGAACATGGGTTTCGGCAACCCCGGCGCCGTCGCGTCGCATGTCCGCGGCTGGCATCATGGCCGCTACCGGGCGACCCGCAGCACGCGGGCGCGGGAGCTTCTGACGGAGCTTGGGCCGGCGCTGCTCGAGGCGCTGGGTTCCACACCACACCCCGACGACGCCTTCAACCGGTTCGACGAATTCCTGGCCCGGCTGCCGGCGGGGGTCCAGCTCTTCTCGATGTTCTACAGCAATCCCAACTTGCTGAACCTCGTGGCCGAGATCATGGGCACGGCGCCGCGCCTCGCCGAGGTGCTGAGCCGCAACCCCAACCGGCTCGATGCCGTGCTGACGCCGGGTTTCTTCGACGGGCTGCCCGACCGGCAATCGCTGGCCGAACAGCTCGACCTGCTGCTGGCTCAGGCGCGGGACTTCGAGGACGTGCTGAACATCGCCCGGCGCTGGACCAACGACCAGATACTCTGGGCCGGCATCCACATCTTGCGTAACATCACCGACGGAGAACGGTGCGGGCCGTTCCTGTCCGACGTGGCCGATCTGGCGCTGGCGGCGCTGGAGCCGCGCGTCACTGACGACTTCGCCCGCCGCCACGGCCGGTTCAACGGCCATTCCGTGGCGATCTTGGCCTTGGGCAAGCTGGGCAGCCGGCAGATGACCCTGCGGTCCGACCTGGACCTCATCATGGTCTACGACGTGCCGCCTGGCCTTGGGACTTCCGACGGACCCAAGCCGCTGGCGCCGAACGAGTATTTCATCCGCCTGACCCAGCGGATGATCAATGCCGTGACAGCGCCGACCGGCGAGGGGCGGCTGTACGACATCGACATGCGCCTGCGTCCCAGCGGAAACTCCGGTCCGCTGGCGATCAGCCTCGAAGCGTTTACCCGCTACCAGCTCAACGACGCCTGGACGTGGGAGCACATGGCGCTGACCCGCGCCCGCGTGATTCACGGTCCGGCCGAACTGGCGTCGCGCCTGAACGATGCGGTCCGGGAAGTCCTGACCCGCCCGCGCGACCCCGACAAGCTGCTGCGCGACGTGGCGGAGATGCGCGTCCGAATCGACAAGGAGTTCGGCACCACCGACATCTGGGAAGTCAAGTATGTCCGGGGCGGCACCATCGACGTCGAGTTCATCGCCCAGTACCTGATGCTCCGCCATGCCTCCGACCATCCGGAGATCCTCAGCAGCGACGCCGCCACGGCGTTGCGTGCCGCCGCCCAGGCCGGCGTGCTGGACGGGACGGTCGCGGAAGACCTGTGCGCCGCCCTGTCCCTGTGGCGGCGCATCCAGGGCTTCCTGCGCCTGACCACCGAGGGCAAGTTCGTCGCCGACAAGGCCCCGGCGGGCCTGCGCGAGGCTATGATCCGCGCCGCCTTCCCGGAGCGCGCCGAGGACCAGGATTTCGGCTTCGACGCATTGGAATTGCTGGCGCGCGATATCGCGGCCAGGGCATACCGGCATTTCACGGCACTGGTGGACGAGCCGGCGGCGAAACTGGGTCAGGCTACACCCGCTCCGTGATCCGCTGCTTCAGGTGGTCGCAAAGGCGCAGCGCCAAGGCTACCAGCGTCAGCGTCGGGTTGATGTTGCTGCCGGTCGGGTAGACCGAGCTTCCGGCAACGTACAGGTTGTCCAAACCATGGACTTTGCAATCGGCGTCCACCACGCCGGTCCGCTCGTCGTCGGACATCCGGGTCGTTCCCATCTGGTGGTACCCACCGACCATGGATGGGCTCCAGGAGGTCCCGCCTTCCCGCAACCAGGGATCGAATTGGAACAGCCCGAGGCCCAGCCGGGCCAGCTCGCCGCCCAGCAGCTTGCCTTGGACCTGGAGCGTCCGCTTGTCCAGTTCCCCCAGCCGCCAGTCCAGCACCGGCAGCCTTGAGCCGAGCGCGTCGCGCCGGTCCGACAGGGTGATCCTGCTGTCCGGGTTTGGCGCCTGTTCCGCCTGACACAGGAAATAGACCTGCTGCACACCGTCGGGCTTCGGCACCATGGGACGGTTATGGACCGCCCGCCGGTACAGGTTGTAGGCGGTGATGTCGGTTCCCTGGATCAGGTCCCACAACCCTTCGGCCAGCCGGTCGGGCACCCGTCCGGCCTCGATCGACTGGGCGAAGCGGCGCATCGTCGCCATGGACGTCTCGTCGGTCACGTATAGAAGCTGAAGCCGGGTGTTGAGGATCTGCTCGGCCTTCGTCTTCTCCGCTGGGACCGTGATGGAGGGGCAGAAGACGTGCTCGCCGAACCAGCCCGGCCGGAACATATCGATCAGGTGGAACGGGTCGCTGGTCGCCAGGCTGCCGATCCGGTCGCGCGGATGCTCCATGAAGAAGCGGCCGACCACATCGCGCCGGTTGCCGATGCCGTGCGGCTCGATCCGGTCCGACGCCAGCATCAGCCGGGCATTCTCGATCGCCCCGCAGGCCAGCACGAAATGGCGGGCCTTGACGCGGGCCTTGTGGCCGTTGAAAGTCACCAACTCGACCGACTCGACCTTATGGGCTGCGGCGTCGCTGACCACTTCGGTGGCGTTGGCGTTCAGCAAAACGCGGATGTTCGGGGCCTTGCGCAGCTCTTCCCGGTAGACCTCGCCGAAACGGGTCGGCGTTGCGATCTCCCAGAAGTGGAACTTCAGCCGCGACTCGTCGAGGACGATGGGTTCGACGTTCAGCTTGTCCCAGATCTCGGCGTTCTTCCGTCTCGGCCCGAGTGAACAGATCGGTCTGGCCAAGTCGTACCAGGGCTCCAACTCCTCGGGGCCGAACGGCCAGCCGCTGAACGGGACCCAGGAACGCTGCTGGAAATCGATCGGCTGGAACTCTCCGCACCAGTTGTCCCAATGGTTCGAACTGCCGCCGAAGAAGCGCAGCCGCGCGTCTTCCAGGCCGAAATAGGGCACGCCGACGCTCTCGCCCCGATAGAGCGCCTGGGTGGCGTCGTCATAGTCCATATCCCCGCTTTCGATCACCAGCACATCGATGGATGTGCCGATCAGGCTGCGGGCCATGCTGATGCCGGCGGGGCCGGCGCCGACGATGCAGATGTCGGCTTCGAGGACGGAGCCGTCGTCCAGGGTGCGCAGATCGATGAACATGCCTGGGTCCCTTATGCCAGCGCCAATGCGGAACAGGTAAGCGCCAGCGAGCGGGGCAGGACCCAGCCATCGACTGTCACGACCTCGCCGTCCTCAAGGTCGAGCCGGGCGTGACGGGCGGTGTGGCCGCGCATGCCGGTTTCCCCGGCTTCCGCCAGCGAGACCTGCCACGCCCGAGCGGCGGATGCTTCCTCCGGATGAAGCTCCAGGTATGTCCGTCCCAGGGCACGCATGGCTTCCAGCGGGTCCCGTGCCGGGAATACCACCGGCAGGCCGGCCGCGGCGGCGGCCGTCACGGCGGCCAGGGCTTTCAGGAAGTGGCGTCTGCGCATTCGTATCGGCATCTTTCAGTGGTGTACCGGGAGATGGAGCGTCGAATTGGGCTCGACGTTACGGCGCAGCGCGGCGTTGAACCGGCTGGGTTTAGAGTTCACGAACAGGAAGACCGCGGCCGCATTGACGACGGGGATCACGATCAGCAAGGACATCCATCCCGGCCAGCCGGCCCGCCGGCAGATCTTCCAGCATCCCGGCAGCGGCGCCATGACCGCGCAGAACAGCAACAAGAGCAGACCCATCTGGAAGGCGTGGAATGAGATCATGGTGGCCCTTCTTCATGGTGCGCGGACGCCGTTCACGAGCGTCGGGCGATACCTGGTTCGTTAGACCGGGGGCTTTGCAGCAGCAGGATGAGGATGACGAATCCCAGGTAGGGGATCAGGAGCAGCAGGGAGAGTGCCGGCGCATAACCCCAGCGACGGCACAATTGCCAGCACGGCGGGATGATCAGCGGCGCCATCAGCAGCCATCCCAATATCACGAAGATAAGCATTGAGATAAAAGTTGACATGAATTTAGTTTATTCGAACCCACCCCTTTCTTGCAACGATGTCAGTTGTTCTAATGCCGAAGGCGTTCGGTGAATGGCGCGAACCACAACGTACTGCGACTTGTGCGGCACGTGACTTTAACGGAGTTCCACCGTGTAGCGCACGAAGCCGTCGGCGGCTGCGAAGCTGTCGTAAAGGCGGCGTGCCGCCGCATTGTCCGCGCGCGTCTGCCAGTAGACCTTTCTCCAGCCCTGCTCGCGGCCCTGGGCGATGAGATCCTCGATCAGGGCACGGCCGGCGCCATGCCCTCGTACGTTGTGGGCGACGAACAGGTCTTCCAGGTAGCAGACCGGCGTCGCCGACCATGTTCCGGGGTGGAGCATCGCGACGGCGAAGCCGACGACCTTGTTCTTCCGCACCGCCAGCCGGGCGAAGATGCCGGACTTCGGATCGAGGATGCGGCGCCAGGTTTCCGCCGTGACCTCTTCGGGGACCATCGTCTCGTAGAAGCTGAGATAGCCGTTCCATAAGCAGCGCCAAGCCACTTCGTCCGCTGCCGTGGGGTCACGGATCTCGATCATTCCCGGTCCTTTTCCAGGTTGCCTGTGCGATCCCCCTCTTTAGCCGATTTTCGGTGCCGATCACCCCCGCTTTTCGACGCACGGGAGCAGGGCATGAGGGACAAAAGATGGCTGGTGAGACTTTGCATTCGCCTGCGTGTTTGAGTGAAGCTGTCGAGGAACGCCGCAATAGGGGTCGAAACGCATGAGTAGCGGAAACGAGATGGTGAACCCCGCCCCGCATCCCCAGGCCGGGCCTCACGCGGAACAGTCTTCCGTCGCGGCGCTCGTCTTTGGCGCGATCGGGGTAGTCTTTGGCGATATCGGTACAAGTCCGCTCTATACCATGAAGGAAACCTTCGCCGGTCCGCATCCTCTGGAACTCGACCGACTGCATGTCCTGGGCGTGCTGTCGCTGATCTTCTGGGCCGTCACCATCATCGTTTCGGTCAAATACGTCATCGTCATCATGCGGGCCGACAACCGGGGGGAGGGCGGCAGCCTGGCGCTGCTGGCGCTGCTCAACCGGGTGACCCACGGCAAGCCGGGCGTCGCGGCGCTGGTCGGCATGCTCGGCGTCTTCGCCGCCGCGCTGTTCTACGGCGACAGCATGATAACGCCGGCCATCTCCGTGCTGTCCGCGGTGGAGGGGCTGGAGGTGGCGGCGCCGCAACTCCATCCCGCCGTAGTCCCGCTGACCATCGCTATCCTGATCGCGCTGTTCGTGATCCAGAGCCATGGGACGGCGCGGATCGGAGTGTTCTTTGGTCCGGTCATGCTGCTGTGGTTCAGCACCTTGGCCGTGCTCGGCATCCTGAACATCGTCCAGGACCCGGAAGTCCTGTGGGCGCTGAGCCCCCATTATGCCGCCGCCTTCATGATCGAGGACGGCTTGACCGCCTTCCTGGCGCTGGGCGCGGTCGTGCTGGCCGTTACCGGGGCGGAGGCGCTGTACACCGACATGGGCCATTTCGGCCGGCTGCCGATCCGGTTGGCCTGGTACCTGCTGGTGCTGCCGGCCCTGATGCTCAACTACTTCGGACAGGGCGCGCTGCTGCTGACCCATCCCGACAGCATCGTCAATCCGTTCTTCCACCTGGGGCCGGGCTGGGCCGGCATCCCCCTGGTGCTGCTCGCCACCACGGCGTCGGTCATCGCCTCGCAGGCGGTGATATCGGGTGCCTTCTCGGTGACCCGGCAGGCGATGCATCTGGGCTACCTGCCGCGCATGAGCATCGTCCATACCTCCGAGACGGAGATCGGACAGATCTACATTCCCGTCCTCAACTGGACCTTGGCCGTCTTCGTGGTGGCGCTGGTCTTGGGCTTCCAGACCTCGACCAATCTTGCCTCCGCCTATGGGGTAGCGGTGACCGGGACGATGGTGATCGACACCGTGCTGATAGCCTTGGTCATGGTGCTGCTGTGGCAATGGCCACGGCGCTACACCGTGCCGCTGGTCGTTTTCTTCCTGATCGTGGATCTGTCGTTCTTTATCGCCAATTCGACCAAGATTTTGCACGGCGGCTGGTTCCCGCTGACCATCGGGCTGGTCATCTTCCTTTTGCTGACCACCTGGAACCGGGGCCGCGCGCTGCTGAAGGCCGGTTTCGAGCAGAATGCGACCCCGGAAGCCGAGTTCTTCAAGAAGGTCGCGGAGGACGTCGTGCGGGTGCCGGGAACCGCGATCTTCCTGGCCAACGTGAGCGGCGGCGTGCCGCTGTCGCTGCTCAACAACCTGAAGCACAACCATGTCCTGCACGAACGCGTCATCCTGCTGAGCGTCATCATTGAGGAAGTCCCCTATGTCTCCCATGACCGCCGGGTCAGGGGCATCGACCTGAGCTGCAACTGCAATCGCGTGAATCTGCACTACGGCTATATGCAGTCGCCCAACATCCCTCGGACCTTGAGGGAGGCCCGCTACGACCAGCTTGGCTTCATCTATGAGCCTGCGACCGTCTCGTACTTCCTCAGCCGCAAGACCGTCATTCCCAGCGCCAAGCCCGGCATGCCGATCTGGCGGGAAAAGCTGTTCGCCTGGATGTTCCGAAGCTCGGCCAACCCGCTGGAGTTCTTCTGCCTGCCGTTCGACCGGGTGGTGGAGCTGGGTGGACAGGTGGAGATCTGACGAAGAACCCCTGAACACGCAGAGTTGATCGCATTCCGCCATCGCCAATTGCGCCGTCTCCCCGGACGGTTTAATGTAATTGGTAGAACAAACAAAAATACCGAACGAATACAAGGGATTGAGACCACCGCCCAGGTGGTCCGGGACAGGAGGATTTCCGTGGTTCAGCTTACCATCAATGGAAAAACGCACGAGGTCGACGCCGATCCGGATACTCCGCTGCTGTGGGTGATCCGTGAGCAGGTCGGCCTTACCGGCACCAAGTTCGGCTGCGGCATCGCGCAGTGCGGCGCCTGCACCGTGCATCTGGACGGGGTCGCCACCCGCTCCTGCGTCATGCCGCTCAGCGCCGTCACCGCCGATCAGAAGATCGTCACGATCGAGGGGCTGTCGCCCGACAGCAGCCATCCGGTGCAGAAGGCCTGGGCGGCATTGGACGTGCCGCAATGCGGCTACTGTCAGTCCGGCCAGATCATGGCCGCCGTGGCGCTGCTCCAGTCGAACCCCAATCCGACCGACGACGACATCAATACCGAGATGAGCAACATCTGCCGGTGCGGCACCTATAACCGCATCCGCGCCGCGATCAAGATGGCGGCCGGCGATACCGGCGAAGCAACCCGCGGCTGACGCGAAGGATTGAGGATAACCATGACGACCATGCTCAAGACCTCGCGCCGCGGCTTTCTGGCGGGTTCGGCCGCCGCTGCCGGCGGCTTCATGCTGGGCTTCCACGTGCCCTTCACCGCGGCCGAGGCTGCCGAAGCGACGACAGGAGCCGCCGTCCCCGAACTCAACGCCTGGGTGGTGGTGAAGCCTGACGATACCGTCGTCATCCGCATCGCCCGCGTCGAGATGGGGCAGGGCACGCTGACCGGCCTTGCCCAGCTCGTCGCCGAGGAGTTGGACTGCGACTGGTCCCGCGTCACGACCGAGTACCCGACGCCCGGCCAGAACGTCGCGCGCAACCGCGTCTGGGGCAACTTCCAGACTGCTGGCAGCCGGGGCATCCGCGACTCGCAGGACTATGTCCGCAAGGGCGGTGCTGCCGCCAAGCAGATGCTGATCCAGGCCGCCGCCAACGAGTGGAAGGTGCAGGCCTCCGAGTGCAGCGTCGACAAGGGCGTCATCAGCCATGCCGCGTCCGGCAAGACGACGACCTACGGCAAGGTGGCGATGGCGGCCGCCCAGCTCCAGCCGCCCACTGACATCCAGCTGAAGGACCCGAAGGACTGGAAGATCGCCGGCAAGCCGCTTCCCCGGCTGGATACCGCTGAGAAGCTGAACGGCGCGCAGGTCTATTCGATCGATATGAAGCTGCCGGGCATGCTGAACGCGGCGGTCCGTGAGTGCCCGGTGTTCGGCGGCAAGGTCAAGAGCTTCGACGCCAAGGCGGTCGAGTCGATGCCCGGCGTCAGACAGGTCGTCGCGGTCGGCGACACCGCCGTCGCCGTGGTGGCCGATACGTGGTGGCGCGCCAAAACAGCGCTCGACGTCCTGCCGGTCGAGTGGGACGAAGGCCCCAATGCCGGCCTGTCCAGCGAGCAGATCGCAGCCACCCTGAAGGAGGGCCTGGACGCGACCGAAGCCTTCGTCGGCAACCAGGCCGGCGACATCAAGGCATCGCTCGGCAAATCCGGTATCAAGAAGGTCGAGGCGGTCTACAGCTATCCCTATCAGCACCATGTCACCATGGAGCCGATGAACGCGACGGCGCTGTTCACCGCCGACAAGTGCGAGGTCTGGACCGCGACCCAGAACGCGGAGGCCGCCCTTGCCACCGCGTCGACCGCCGCAGGATTGCCGATCCCGCAATGCGAGGTCTACCGCCTGCACCTGGGCGGCGGGTTCGGCCGGCGGTCGTCCAGCCACGACTATGTCCGGCATGCCGTCCTGATCGCCAAGCAGATGCCCGGCACGCCGGTCAAGCTGATCTGGTCGCGCGAGGAGGACATGCTGCACGGGCGCTACCATCCGATCACCCAGTGCAAGCTGACCGGAGCGCTGGACGCGGACGGCAACCTGGACGGTCTGCACATGCGGATTTCCGGGCAGTCGATCCTGGCCAACATCAACCCGCAAGGGCTTCAGAACGGCAAGGACCCGGCGACTTTCCAGGGCCTCAACCCGACCGGGACCGAGGGCGTGCTCGGCTACACCGTGCCGAACCTGCTGATCGACCACGCGATGCGGAACCCTCCCGTGCCGCCGGGGTTCTGGCGCGGCGTCAACAACAACCAGAACGCCATCTACCTGGAGTGCTTCGTGGACGAGCTGGCCCATGCCGCCGGCAAGGACCCGCTGGAGTTCCGCCGCAAGCTGCTGGTGAACCATCCGAAGCATCTGGCCGTGCTGAACGCGGTCGCGGAGAAGGCCGGCTGGGGCACGCCCGCTCCTGAAGGCGTCTATCGCGGCCTGTCGCAGCACATGGGCTACGGCAGCTACGTGGCGGCCTGCGCCGAGGTGTCGGTCAGCGACAGCGGCGACCTGAAGATACACCGGATCGTCGCGGCGACCGACTGCGGCCATGCGGTCAACCCGCAGCAGATCGCGGCGCAGGTCGAAGGCTCGTTCGTCTATGGACTGACGGCGCTGCTCTATGGCGAGATCACGCTGAAGGACGGACGGGTCCAGCAGGAGAACTTCGACACCTATCAGATGATGCGGATGGACCAGATGCCGGCGGTCGAGACCATCGTCCTCCCATCCGGCGGATTCTGGGGCGGTGTCGGGGAGCCGACGATCTTCGTGGCGGCACCTGCGGTTCTCAATGCTATCTTCGCCGCGACCGGCAAGCGCATCCGGTCGGTTCCGCTGGCCAACGCGGACCTGCGCAAGGCCTGATGGGGAAGGACCGCCCATGGAGTTGAGAACGGTACTTGGCGTCATGGTCCTGTTCTTGAGCGGGCCGGCCGTGGCGCAGCAGCCGGCCCCGCTCCCCCTTACCAAGGAGCCTCCGGGGGCGTCCTCCTGCTCCGGCTGCCATGGCCGGAGCGGCGGGATTCCGGCGATCCAAGCCAAGTCGGCGGACGAGATTGCGGCGGCGATGCTGGAATACAGGGCGGGGCAGGGATCGCCCACAGTGATGGACCGGATATCCAGGGGGTTCACCGAACAGGAGATTCGGGACATCGCGTCCTGGATCGTCCAGCCGCGCCGAGGGGAAAAGGGGTGAGGGGGAAAGTCATGGATGGACCGATCCCAAACCGTCGCGCGGTTCTGAAGTCGCTGGCGCTCGGCGCGTCGGCGACGGTGCTGGCCCGACCCGTCTTCGCGCAGGCGAAGGCCAAGGTCGTGGTGATCGGCGGCGGCTTCGCCGGCGCTACCTGCGCCCGTTTCCTGAGCCGCCACGGGCTGGATGTGGCCCTGGTCGAGCGCAACCGGACATACGTTTCCTGCCCAATGAGCAGCGCCGTCGTGACCGGGCTGCGGCCGATGGACGGGCAGAAGTTCGGCTATGACAAGGTCAAGGCCGACGGTGTCGCCATGATCCACGAGCACGCCGCCCGCATCGATCCGCAGGCACGCCAAGTCCGGCTGGATAACGGCACTATTCTGGAATACGACCGGCTGGTGCTGGCTCCCGGCATCGACATGCGGTTCGACGCGCTGCCCGGCTACGACGCGGCGGTGGCCGAGAACGTGCCCCATGCCTGGAAGGCCGGCCCGCAGACCACGCTGCTCCAGCGCCAGTTGGAGGCGATGGAGGACGGCGGCGTCGTGGTGATGTCGGTACCGCCCGTGCCGTACCGTTGCCCGCCCGGCCCCTATGAGCGGGCGAGCCTGATCGCCCATTACCTGAAGACCCGCAAGCCGAAGTCCAAGCTGATCGTGCTGGATGCCAAGGACAGCTTCTCTAAGCAGAAGCTGTTCCAGAATGCCTGGAAGGAGCTTTACCCCGATACGCTGGAATGGGTCGGCCTGTCGCAGGGCGGGCAGGTGACCGCCTTCGAGCGGGAGGGCAAGACCTTCGTGACGGATTTCGAGCGTTATTCCGCAGCCGTCGCCAACGTCATCCCGCCGCAGAAGGCGGGAGCCATCGCCTTTGCGGCGCAAGTGACCGACCGCAGCGGCTGGTGTCCGATCGATCCGGTGACCTTCGAATCGACGCTTCAGCCCAACATCCACGTGATCGGCGACAGCGCCATGGCGGGCGCCATGCCGAAATCCGCCTTTTCCGCCAATGCCCAGGCGAAGGTCTGCGCGGAGGCCGTGGCGATGCTGCTGGAGGGCGGGGTTCCGACCTCGCCCAAATTGATCAACACCTGCTACAGCCTTGTCGCCCCGGATTACGGGATTTCGGTCGCGGGCGTCTATGCGCCGGCCAAGGGCGTGCTGGCCGATATCGAGGGCGCCGGAGGGGTCAGCCCGCTGGACGCTCCCGCTTCCGTCCGTGCGACCGAGGCCCGCTATGCGGAGGCGTGGTTCGAGACCGTCACGGCGGAAGTCTTCGGATGATCGGCGTCGTGCTGGCACTGGCTCTGCTTCCTTATACCGTGGTCGGCGATGCGGTGCCGGCACCGCTGGTGGAGGCTCCGGGCGATCCGGCGCGGGGCCGCGCCGTCGTCACCAGCCGCCAGCGCGGGCTGTGTCTGCTGTGTCATACCGGCCCGTTCCCGGAGGAGCGGTTCCAGGGCGATCTGGCGCCCAGCCTGGCCGGAGTGGGGTCGCGGCTGTCGGAGGGACAGATCAGGCTGCGGCTGATCGACAGCCGTAGGCTTGACCCCGGCTCCATCATGCCAAGCTATTATCGGACGGACGGGTTGGAGCGGGTCGGCGCCGCGTGGCGCGACAAGCCTGTCCTGAGTGCCGAAGAGATCGAAGACGTGGTGGCGTTCCTTGCCACCTTGCGCGACTGACCGGAGGGTCCAGGACTTGACGATATTGGCGACACGCCGCGACATCCTGCGGACCGGGGCTGCCACCGGAGCGGCTTTCGCCACCCTGTTGCTGGTGCGCCCTGTTATGGCGAAACCGGAGGAGATGGAGGCGGCGATTCGCGCCTTCACCGGCTCCGCCCCGGTTGCCAAGGGCAAGGTCGAACTGGTGCTGCCGGCGCTGGTCGAGAACGGCAACTCCGTCCCGCTGGCGGTCAACGTCGCGCACTGGATGGAGCCGAACGACTATGTGAAGACGATAGCGGTCTTCAACGAGAAGAACCCGCAGCCCAACGTCGCGACCTTCCACCTGACGCCGCGCTCCGGCAGGGCGAGCGTTTCGACCCGCATCCGCCTGGGCGACAGCCAGAAGATCACCGCCATCGCCCAGCTCAGCGACGGCAGTTTCTGGGTGGACGAGGCCGAGGTGATCGTGACGCTGCCGGCCTGCGCCGAGAGCTGACCCCGGAGAATCGAAGACATGGCTCGCACCCTGATCAACGTCCCGCCGACCGCCAAGCGCGGCGAGGTCGTCGAGATCAAGACCCTGATTTCGCACCCGATGGAGACCGGCTTCCGCACCGGTCCAGACGGCGCGCTGATTCCGCGCGACATCATCCACCGCTTCACCTGCACCTATAACGGCGAGGAAGTCTTCAGCGCCGACCTGTTCCCCGCCATCACGGCCAACCCCTTCATCACCTTTACGACGGTGGCGACGGAGAGCGGCGAACTGGCCTTGAGCTGGACCGACGACAAGGGTCAGACCCAGACGGAAACGGCGAAAATCACGGTCGAATGAGCGCAGGGTCACGGCGGCTTTCCTTTCTGGGTGTGGGTGTGGCTCCGGTTCTGATCGTGTCGGCGCTGGTCGGGTCGGCGGCGGTCGGTTTGGCGGATGCCGATGGTGACAGCCGGCGGTCCGGCTTCGATTTCATGGGACCGCAGACCCAGGCGATGCAGGGCGACGATACCTCCAACCCCGGCATGCTCGCGGTGCTGGAGGGGGAGGACATCTGGAACCGCAAGGCCGGGGCTGCGGACAAGTCCTGCGCCGACTGCCACGGCGACGCGGCGCGGTCGATGCATGGGGTGGCTGCCCATTACCCCGCTTTCGATACCGGGACCGGCGGCCCGATCAACCTGGACCAGCGCATCAATACCTGCCGGGAGAAGAACCAGGAGGCCGAACCTTTCCCGTGGGAGAGCGCGGAAATCCTGGCTCTTTCGGCCTATGTCGGCCTCCAGTCGCGCGGTATGCCGGTGCAGGTCGGGGACGACGCCCGGCTGGCGGGAGCGATCAAGGCGGGCGACGAGGCTTTCCACCGGAAGCAGGGGCAGCTCGACTTCTCCTGCGCCGACTGCCACGACGCCAATTGGGATCGGAAGCTGGGCGGCAGCGTGATCCCGCAGGGACACGCGACCGGGTACCCGATCTACCGGCTGGAATGGCAGTCGATGGGATCGCTTCAGCGGCGCTTGCGGAACTGCATGGCGGGGGTCAGGGCGGAACCGTACTCCTATGGCTCGCCGGAGTTCGTGGAGCTGGAGCTTTACCTGATGTCGCGGTCGCGCGGCATGGCGGTCGAGACTCCTGCGGTTCGTCCCTAAACGTACTTAAACGTCATTATCTTGGGCTTCGACAAGGGCCGCGGCATAGGCGTCGATGCGGGCGTCGGCGTCCTGGACCCAGGAAAGCGCGGGGTTTGCCGGGTTGCCGTGCGGCCATAGCCACTTGCCGGGCGACTGGCGGGTCGGCCAATCGGCTTCCGACAGGAGGTCGAGCGCGTCGTCGAAGAACATCGCCGCTTCCTCCGTGAAGGCGAGGCTTTGATAGACTTGCGGGTGACGGGACTTCAGCGTGTCGCGGCAATGGGCGATCATGCTGATCTTGGCCTGAAGCACCCGGATGGCGTGGTCCGGCCGCATGCGGGGAGGAGGAGGGGGTGCGGGAGCCGGCTCTACCGGCAGCTGCGGTGCCGGCGGCATTGGCGGGTCGAATACGGCCTCGGGTTCGGGTTCTTCGGGCGTGGGGACGGGAACGGGAACGGGCTGCGGGGCGGGTTCGGACGGCGGTGCGTCGCGCGTGTCGGACAGGGCCGAGGTTCTGCCGGACTGGCCCCGGTTGCCGTTGGCGTAATGGCCCTGGAAGCGGGCGAGCATGTCGATGGCGCGGAGCGCGCCGCTGGTGTTCTTCTTCGACATGCTGTCGGTCATCAGGCGCTTGAGGTTGGCGACCAGATCGTCATGCTCCGTGCGGTGGCTGTCCTCCCTGGCAAGCGCCAGTTCCGCGATGCGGGCCGCGACGTTGACGTCGGCCACCAGCCGCGACCCCGTCTGCCGCGCACTATCCCAGGCATACCCAGCCCGCCGTGCGGCTTCGGCCTGGCTGCACCCGGCAACGATATGCCGGGCGAAGACTTCCTGCCGGTGCGGCAGCGGCGGCGTGGTTTGGGCAGCCGTGTTGGTTTCGGCTGAGGCTTCAGCAGACTGGGGCATGGCAGGGACTTTCCGGGTGTTGATTGAAAGGACTTTAGTCCTTTTAGCTAGGCGGTGTCAAGGCGGCTGTGCTTATGGGCTTAGCGGCATGCGGGTGTGATTTGTAGTCGGTAGGTCGTGGTAGAGCGAAGCGGCACCCGACATAGACACGCCTGCTTGTCGAGTGCCGCTTCGCTCTACCACGACCTGCCGCACTAACTAAATCAATGGTTTAGCTTTGCTTCAGGACGCGAGTTTGATCCGGCTTTGATGTTACCCTACAGTTTGTAGGGTAACATCAAAGCCGGATCAAACTGGGCGCTCTGGCTGCGGCGCGTCTTGCGTGTTGACTAGGGATATACAGGACGCCTATCGTCGAGGCGTGCGAGGTAAGCGTCCTGCAACGGTCGCGCCCGCTGCCCGCCGAGGAGGGGCCGTTTGGCACCGATAGTCACTTAGGCGGGGGATAGGCGAAGCGCCCGGGTCGTCATATCTAATCAGCTATGCGAGCGTTTTTCAGGTGCTCGGGCGGAATCAAGCGGCTTCGGAAGAACTAGCGGCGAACATCGAATTCCATCGCCAGATCGATAAGCTGTTCGCATCATTGTGACATGGACTGCTCCCTATCGGCGGGCGAGCCTCCGACTCTCTGTTCGAGAGGGAGCCATGCTGCAGAAAGCAAAGACGGCCGGTATCGTATTGTTCGCAATGGAGACAAAAATTACGCTGACTTCGACGGCCGACCACCCCTCCTGCCATTCTGACGCGCTGCCTCAGGCTTTGCCTGAGAGGTCGAAGCGCCGGCTCTGGCGGCGCGTTGGCGATCCATGAAGGCTTTGGTGCCGAACAGTCCCGCCAACAGTCCGGGGATGCTGAGATCGACATCCAGCTTTTCCCAATGCAAGCCGTATCCTTGGCCCAGTATTTCCACTTCGGCCAACGCGTCCGGGCTTGCTTCTTCAAGTCCTTGAGCCAGACGTACCGGGAAGGCGAAGCTGCATCCGTTGGAAAGGCCCACGTTGATGAGGCCGCTGGCGGCGTCGAAACATGCGGCTATGGCACGGGGATCAGCATCCAGCATTTCTGCGCCGCGCAACTCGGCGGCTGTGATTTGGGTTGAAGGATCGTCGGCCATGCAATGTCCTCCATGCTTTGAAAGCCAAATACCCACAATGTGGACGACCTTGATCGAGGTCAGCGGCAGGATCGGATAAATCCAGCAGACGCAGATGTAGTTCAGGGTGCCAAAACGTTTCCGTCGCTCCAGGGATTCAATTCAGGCAACAAGCTTCCGCTTCAGCCGTTCGGCCATTCCCTCGGGGTCGTCGTAGATCAGGTCGATGATGGTCAGGGTGAACGCGTCCGGCTCTGTGCGGCGCTGCTCCCAGTTTTGCAGGGTTGAGCGTGGAATGTGAAGGAGTGCTGCAAACGCGGCCTGACTCATGGAGAGGCGCGCCCGCGTCGCCTTGAGCTTGGCGGCATGGTCCAGAGGGGCGGGTGTGAACTCGCTCCAGTCCGGGTTGTCATCGTTGAGCATTTTAGCAGCCATATTTCTTGACCTCCCGCTCGTTAGCTTTGCGAACCGAGATTACTCGAAAGACTTCATCACGGGCCGTATAGACGCATACATGCAAGCGGCCTTCGACATAGCCGAAACACACCAGCCGCTCTTCACTGTAGTCGAACCGAGTGTCCAGAAATTCGAAGACTCGGCCAGCAAGAACCTGTTCTCCAAATGCCAGCGGCAGATGGTGGTCCTGCTGATTGGTTGCATCCTTGTTCGGATCGAAGCTGATTTCCATACGATCACTATCAATCAAAAGTACGCTGTTAGCGTAGAAAAGTCAAGTGCGGAAACGCTACGACGTTGGGCTGGAGCTGCTGGCAGCAAGTTCAATCCGGCTGGCGGAGCTACTATGGTGGGGTGTTCTCTTTTCCGGGCCTGATATGGATTCATACGTCCGGATGTCGGAAAGATCCAGCTGAGATAGCGCGCCATGGTAGCGCATCGCCGCCGTCAATGTCGGATTTCGGGTAAGTCTTGACATCCCATGGCAACCCATTCAGAGTCGCCGCAGCTTCGTTGTCGCGAAGCGGCCGAACTGCGGAGGTGAGAGTCCACAGTCCGGCCTGACCACTGATGCCCAGGTTAAGGAGTTACCATCAATGGCTGAGGCCAGCTTTACCACAACGCCCGGCGCGTTGCTGCGCCGTTTTTTGCGGGCCGCTGCCGCGGAGGTTTCGGCCTTCGCGGCAGCGGCAGGACCGCCGCTTAGATCACCATTTGGGGCAGGGCTGTCGGCTTAGGCGGCTGATCGCTTCGGCGTTATCGTAATTCGGGGGACTTGCACCTTTTCAACGGTGCGGGAATGCCCTGTTATGGCGGTCTTCGACCGTTTCGCCGTCCAGGGAGGTCATCCCATGCGCACGCTCGGAAAGCTTTTTGTCATCTGGGGCGTGCTGTTCCCGCTGATCGTTCTGCCGTCCGTCGGCAGCGGGGCTTACCGGTTCATGCCTGCGTTCGACGTTCATTTCGGCTGGCTGCATATGGAATACGGCACCGTCATCGAGACGGCGCTTTGTATGCTCGGGATCGGCCTGTCCTTGTGGACCTTGCCCTGCCTTCGGGGTAGCTGCCGGTGAACGGCGCCAAGTGCCGGAAACCGGGCCGGCATCTTGGCGTGGAGGCGGAGCGGCAAGGGGAGGGGGTTACCTGACCAGACGGTTCAGGTGGTCGGCCCCGAGGCCGATGGCGTCGAAGTGGCGGCGGGCGTTTTCCAGCTTGGTGAAGACGTCCTCGTATCCGAGGGCCTCGCCCATAGGATCGACATAGGTGTAGCCGCCGGTCACGTGGAACAGCGTGACCATCTCCTCGACGCCCTCGGGGACGACGAGGGTGTGGGTCTCGCCCGGCGGTTCGAAGGCGTAGTCGCCTTCCCGCGCTACCCAGTCGTGCTCCAGGTAATGCCAGGAACCGCGCAGCGTGAAGGCGTGGACCGGGCCGGAATGCCGGTGCCGCGACAGGACGCCCGATTGCCGGACCTTCAGCAGGTTGACGTAGAACCCTTGCGAGACGCTGAGGATCAGCGGCTTGAACCAGACGCCTGGAGCCTGCGGCACCCAGTCCCGCTCGTCATCGTCAAGCTTCAGCGCTCCGCCGAAGAAGACGTCCGGCATCATCCCGAACGGCTGCGGCTTCTGGTAGGCGATCCGGCTGGGGTCCTGGCGGGCCTTGTCGGCGGTTGCGGTCGCGGGCATGGTTGCGGTTGTGGCGGTCATTGCGCCGTCCTTCTTGCTGTGTCTCTCCAATTTCCTGGTCCTAATACCAGGAGCCGAAGAGTTTGACCTGCGGTCGGCAAGTGTTGGGCCACGGCCCAACCTACGAAGCAGGAGCCTGTAGGTTGGGCCGTGGCCCAACAAACACCGTCCCAACAGGTCAATGTCTTCGGCCCTCGGTATAATATGGTGCATTGCCCCGCCGGCGGCTCAGGAAATCGGCTTGTTCTTCGGATTGCCGGAGAACGGAAAATTATGGTTAACGAAGTGGTAAACAATTTCCCATAATACTGGGGCTCGCGACGGTATCGCGTTCCTCGGACTTGCCCCGCGCGGTCATTCGCTGCGGGGCATTTTTTTACCGGAACGGTGCGTCAGGTGGCTTCGGCGACGGCGGGCGCGTCGACCGTCCGGACCAGCCCGTGGCGGACCATGCCGGTATAGATGCCGGTCACTTCCTCCTTGCTCAGCCGGCCCGCCGGCTTGAACCACGTGCAGACCCCCGTCAGCATGGCGAGGATGCCATAGGCCGCGACGGTGGTATCGGCCACGGTGAAGCGGCCGCTCGCCACGCCGTCGTCCAGGATGCCGATCAGCTTGCGCTCGTATTGCTGGCGCAAGCCCACGACGATGTCGTAGTTCTTGGATTCGAGGCTGCGAAGCTCGGAATAGCAGATGAAGACTTCCCGTTTCCGCGCGATGTGGTATCCCACATGGAAGGCGATGAAGGCTTGAAGCCGGTCCTCGGGATCGGCGATGCCGTCGAGAGCCTGATCGAGCCGTTCCAGCAACTCGTCCATGTGGACCTTGATCAGGTCGAACAGGAGGTCCTGCTTGGTGGTGATATGGTTATAGAGCGAGCCGGCCTGGATTCCGACCTCCGCCGCCAGACGCCGCAGGCTCATGGCTTCGTAGCCCTGGGTGTAGATCAGCCGGAGCCCCGCCTTGCGGATCGCCTCCATCGTCTTGGGGCCATTCGATCCGACGGTGCGCGCCATGGTGCAGCACTTTCCCTTGAAGCCATCTGTCGCTGGACGGACCGGAAGGGCCAGTCGAATACGAACGTTTGTATAGCCAACGATGAGGGGAAGCCAGCATAATCACTGCCTTACCGCAGGTTTGAAACCAAATCCGCTGTTGCGGCTGCTGTTATAAAAACGTATGTTCGTAATTAAAGAAGCCGGGTGGAACGTCCCGGCGTGACCCCCTGGGGAGGAACGCTCTAAAATGCCGGTAGCATCGAACCCTGATCTGGACTTCGGCCTTGGCGACGACATCGACATGCTGCGCGACAGCGTGCGCGCCTTCGCTCAGGAGAAGGTGGCGCCCCGCGCGGCCGAGATCGACGCCAAGGACGAGTTCCCGATCGACCTGTGGCCGGCGATGGGCGAACTGGGCCTCCACGGCATCACCGTCAAGGAGGAGTTCGGCGGCGCCGACATGGGCTATCTGGCCCATTGCGTCGCGATGGAGGAGATCACCCGCGCTTCCGCCTCGGTCGGGCTGTCCTACGGCGCGCATTCCAACCTCTGCGTCAACCAGATCCACCGCTGGGGAACGGACGAGCAAAAGAACCGCTACCTGCCCAAGCTGATCTCCGGCGAGCATGTCGGGGCGCTCGCCATGTCGGAGCCGGGGGCCGGGTCCGACGTGGTTTCGATGCGCCTGCGCGCCGACAAGCGGGGCGACCGCTACGTGCTGAACGGCTCCAAGATGTGGATCACCAACGGCCATTATGCCGAGACGCTGGTGGTCTATGCCAAGACCGATCCGTCCGCCGGGCCGCGCGGCATCACCGCCTTCCTGATCGAGAAGGGCTTCAAGGGCTTCCGCCCGGCGCAGAAGCTGGACAAGCTGGGCATGCGCGGCTCGCCCACGTCGGAACTGGTGTTCGAGGACTGCGAGGTCCCGGAGGAGAACGTGCTGGGACCGCTCGGCAAGGGCGTCAACGTCCTGATGTCGGGCCTGGACTACGAGCGCGCCGTGCTGGCAGCCGGGCCGGTCGGCATCATGCAGGCGGCGCTCGACGTGGTGCTGCCCTATATCCACGACCGCAAGCAGTTCGACACGCCGATCGGGGAATTCCAGCTCGTCCAGGGCAAGGTCGCCGACATCTACACCCGGCTGAACGCCTGCCGTTCCTATGTCTATGCGGTGGCGCGCGCCTGCGACGCCGGCAAGACGACGCGCAAGGACGCGGCCGGGGCCATCCTGTTCGCGGCCGAGGCGGCGACCCAGGTGGCGCTCGACGCGATCCAGCTTCTCGGCGGCAACGGCTACATCAACGAGTACCCTACGGGCCGCCTGCTGCGCGACGCCAAGCTCTACGAGATCGGGGCCGGCACCAGCGAGATCCGGCGCATGCTGATCGGGCGCGAGCTTTTCAAAGAAACCAACTGAGGCGCCGCGATGACCATCCTGAAAAGCGGCATCGACACGCGGGACGCGTCGTTCTCTGACAACGCCGAGGCGATGCGGTCGCTGGTCGCCGACCTGCGCGACAAGGTCCACGAGATCAAGCAGGGGGGAGGGGCGCGGTCGCGCGACCGGCACCTGTCACGCGGCAAACTGCTGCCGCGCGACCGGGTGCGGACGCTGCTCGATCCCGGAACGCCGTATCTGGAGCTGTCCCAACTTGCCGCCTACGGCGTATACGAGGAGCAGATCCCGGCCGCGGGCATCCTGACCGGTATCGGGCGGGTCGCGGGGCGGGAATGCGTCGTCGTCGCCAACGATGCCACGGTCAAGGGCGGGACGTATTTCCCGCTGACGGTCAAGAAGCACCTGCGGGCACAGGAGATCGCGCAACAGAACAACCTTCCCTGCATCTATCTGGTGGACAGCGGCGGCGCCAACCTGCCGAACCAGGACGAGGTCTTCCCGGACCGCGACCATTTCGGCCGGATCTTCTTCAACCAGGCCAATATGTCGGCGCAGGGTATCCCGCAGATCGCCGTCGTGATGGGAAGCTGCACCGCGGGCGGCGCCTATGTCCCGGCGATGTCGGACGAGTCGATCATCGTCCGCAACCAGGGCACCATCTTTCTCGGCGGGCCGCCGCTGGTGAAGGCCGCGACCGGCGAGGTCGTGACGGCGGAGGACCTGGGCGGCGCCGATGTCCATAGCCGGACATCGGGCGTCACCGACCACTACGCGCTGAACGACGCCCATGCGCTGAGCATCGCGCGGCGGGTGGTCGGCCACCTGAACCGGCCGAAGAACCTGGGGGTGGAGACGCGGAAGCCGGTGGATCCGCTGTACCCGTCGGACGACCTGTACGGCATCATCCCGACCGATTCCCGCAAGCCCTTCGACGTGCGCGAGGTGATCGCCCGCATCGTCGACGGGTCGGAGTTCGACGAGTTCAAGCAACTCTACGGCACGACGCTGGTCTGCGGCTTCGCCCATATCTTCGGCTATCCCGTCGGGATCATCGCCAACAACGGCATCCTGTTCTCGGAGTCCGCGCTGAAGGGCGCGCATTTCGTCGAGCTGTGCTGCCAGCGCGGCATCCCGCTGGTGTTCCTCCAGAACATCACCGGCTTCATGGTCGGGCAGAAATACGAGGCCGGCGGCATCGCCAAGGACGGCGCCAAGCTGGTGACCGCCGTCGCCTGCGCCCAGGTGCCGAAGTTCACGGTCGTTATCGGCGGCAGCTTCGGGGCCGGCAACTACGGCATGTGCGGCCGGGCGTTCAACCCGCGCTTCCTATGGATGTGGCCCAACTCCCGCATCTCCGTGATGGGCGGCAGCCAAGCCGCCGCCGTGCTGGCGCAGGTCCGCCGCGACGGCATGGAAGCGCAGGGCAAGAGCTGGAGCGCCGAGGACGAGGAAGCCTTCAAGGCTCCGATCCGCGACCAGTACGAGCACCAGGGTCATCCCTATTACGCCAGCGCCCGGCTGTGGGACGACGGCATCATCGACCCGGCCGATACCCGCATGACGCTGGGGCTCGGCATCTCCGCCGCCCTCAACGCCCCGATCCCGCCGCCGAAGTTCGGCGTGTTCCGGATGTGATGGGGATGGCGCAGGGAGGGGAAAGCAAGATGGACGACAACCACGTTCTGACCGAGATCCGCGAGGATGGCGTAGCGACCGTCACCCTGAACCGGGCGGAGGTCCACAACGCCTTCAACGACGCGATGATCGCGGACCTGACCGGCGTCCTGCGCCGGCTGGGCGACGACGGAGCCGTGCGGGCGGTCGTGCTGAGGGCGGAAGGCAAGAGCTTTTCGGCCGGGGCCGACCTGGGCTGGATGCAGCGGATGGCGAATTACGGCCATGCCGAGAACCTGGCCGATGCCGGCGCGCTGGCGGAACTGATGCGGGTGCTGAACTTCCTGCCCAAGCCGACGGTGGCGCGGGTCCAGGGGCCGGCGTTCGGCGGTGGCGTCGGGCTGGTCGCCTGCTGCGACATCGCGATAGCGTCCGATGCGGCGTCGTTCAGCCTGTCGGAAGTGCGGCTGGGGCTGATCCCGGCCGTGATCTCGCCCTATGTCGTGGCGGCCATCGGCGAGCGGGCGTCCCGGCGTTATTTCCTGACGGCGGAACGGTTCGACGCGGCGGAGGCCTTGCGGCTGGGGCTGGTGCATCGGGTCGTGCCGGCGGAGGAATTGGACGCCGGAGTGGATGCCGTCCTTGCCCGGTTGGCGGAGGGTGGTCCGAACGCGCAGCACGCCGCCAAGGACCTGATCTTCGCGGTCGCCCATCGGCCGGTCGACGCCGGCCTGATCCGCGACACCGCCGAACGGATCGCCACCATCCGCGCCTCCGCCGAAGGGCGGGAAGGGTTGGCGGGGTTCCTTGAAAAGCGCAAGCCGGCCTGGACGGCGAGGTAGACCCATGTTTTCCAAGATCCTGATCGCCAACCGGGGCGAAATCGCCTGCCGGGTCATCCGCACGGCCCGGCGGCTCGGCATCCGCACGGTGGCGGTCTATTCCGACGCCGACGCCAAGGCGCTGCATGTCGAAATGGCCGACGAGGCCGTCAACATCGGCCCGGCCCTGGCGCGCGACAGCTATTTGCGGGGCGATGCCATCCTGGATGCCGCCCGGCTGACCGGGGCGGAAGCCATCCATCCCGGCTACGGCTTCCTGTCGGAGAACGCCGGTTTCGCCGAGGCTTGCGCCGAGGCCGGCATCGTCTTCATCGGACCGCCGGCATCGTCGATCCGCGCCATGGGCGGCAAGTCGGAGGCCAAGGCGCTGATGGAAACCGCCGGCGTGCCGCTGGTGCCCGGCTACCACGGCGAGGACCAGTCACAGGAGCTTCTGCGCGCCGAGGCGAAGCGCATCGGCTTTCCCGTGCTGATCAAGGCGTCTGCCGGAGGCGGCGGCAAGGGCATGCGCGTGGTGACCAGCGCCGAGGAGTTCGACGACCAGTTGAGCGGCGCCAAGCGGGAGGCGATCAACTCGTTCGGCGACGACCGGGTGCTGATCGAGCGGTACGTGACGCGGCCGCGCCATGTCGAGATCCAGGTCTTCGCCGATACCAAGGGCAACTGCGTCTATCTGTTCGAGCGCGACTGCTCGATCCAGCGCCGCCACCAGAAGGTCGTGGAGGAGGCGCCGGCCCCCAACCTCGACCCCGATACCCGGCGGCGGATGGGCGAGGCGGCGGTCGCCGCCGCCAAGGCGATCGGCTATGTCGGGGCGGGGACGGTCGAGTTCCTGCTGGACGAGGACGGCTCGTTCTTCTTCATGGAGATGAACACCCGGCTTCAGGTCGAGCATCCGGTGACCGAGTATATCACCTGCCAGGACCTCGTGGAGTGGCAGCTTCGGGTAGCGTTCGGCCAGCCGCTGCCGAGGAGCCAGGACGAGCTTTCCATCCAGGGGCATGCGATCGAGGTCCGGCTTTATGCCGAGGACCCGCAGAAGGGCTTCCTGCCGCAGACCGGCCGGCTGGACCATCTGGTGTTTCCGAAAGAAACGTTCCACGTCCGCGTCGATACCGGCGTGCGGGCGGGGGACGTGATCTCGATCCACTACGACCCGATGATCGCCAAGCTGATCGTGTGGGCCGACGACCGCGCCTCGGCGGTGCGGCGGCTGCGGACGGCGCTCCAGGCCACCCAGGTCGTCGGGCTGGGGGCGAATACCGAGTTCCTGCTGGCCATCGCCTCGCATCCGGCGTTCCTGGCGGCGGATCTGGATACCCGCTTCATCGAGCGGCATCAGGCCGATCTGCTTCCGGAGCCGGCGTTGGCAGGTGATGACGTGCTGGCATTCTCCGCGCTTGGCGTCCTGCTGGACCGGCGGGCCAAGGCGCAGGCCTGGGCGGCGGAGTCGGGCGATCCGTACAGCCCCTGGGCCGGCAATGACGGCTGGCGGTTGAACGACGACGCCCACGATACGCTGACGCTGCGCGACGGCGGGACCGACCGGGCGGTGAACTTGATCTACCGGCGCGGCGGCTACCGGCTGGACCTGCCGGGTGGTGCCGTCGAAGCTTCGGGGCAGTTGGATGGCGACGGCAACCTTGCGGCCGATCTCGGCGGACGGCGCGTCCGAGCCACGATCGTCCGGCGCGGCGCCGATGTTACCGTGTTCCACCAGGGCGGCAGCCACCGGCTCACGCTGATCGAGCCGTTGGCCGGAGCGGAGGATGCCGAAGCTCCCGGCGGCAAGCTGATCGCGCCGATGCCGGGCCGGATCATCGCGGTGCTGGCCGAGGCGGGCGCCGAGGTGGCCAAGGGCCAGCCGCTGATCGTGATGGAGGCGATGAAGATGGAGCACACCATCAAGGCTCCGGCGGAAGGGCGGATCGGCAAAGTCCGCTACGCCGTCGGCGATCAGGTCGAGGACGGCGCCGAGCTGATCGTCTTCGAGGAGGCGTGACGATGGCGCTTCCCTCATATGTCCGGATCGTCGAAGTGGGACCGCGTGACGGGCTCCAGAACGAGAAGGCGACCGTCCCGCTGGCGGTCAAGATCGAGCTGATCGACCGCCTGTCGGATACCGGGCTGCCGGCGGTCGAGGCCGGGGCCTTCGTGTCGCCCAAATGGGTGCCGCAGATGGCTGATACGGCCGAGGTTCTGGCCAGCATCCGGCGGCGGTCGGGCGTCGGCTATCCCGTGCTGGTGCCCAATATGAAGGGGCTGGAGCAGGCGGTGGCGTCCGGGGTCGAGGAGATCGCGATTTTCGGGGCGGCGTCGGAAGCCTTCAGCGCGAAGAACATCAACTGCTCCATCGCTGAAAGCCTGGAGCGCTTCCGTCCGGTCGCGGAGGCGGCGCTGGCCCAAGGCATCCGCGTGCGCGGATATGTCAGTTGCGTGCTCGGCTGCCCGTACCAGGGCGAGGTGCCGGTATCGGAAGTCGCCCGCGTATCGAAGGCGCTGCTCGACCTCGGCTGCTACGAGATCTCGCTCGGCGATACGATCGGCGTCGGCACGGCCGGCAAGGCGCGGGCCTTGGTCGAGCAGGTGTCCGCGGTAGTGCCGCTGGAGAAGCTTGCGGTCCATTTCCACGATACCTACGGACAGGCGCTGGCCAATATTCATGCCTGCCTGGAGGCAGGGGTGGCGGTGGTCGATGCCTCGGTGGCGGGACTGGGCGGCTGCCCCTACGCCAAGGGGGCGTCGGGCAACGTCGCGACCGAGGATGTCGTGTATCTGCTGAACGGGCTGGGGGTCGACAGCGGCGTCGATCTCGAGGCGCTGGCCGCGACGGGCGCCTGGATCAGCGAGGCGCTGGGGCGGCCGAACGGGTCGAAGACGGGGAGTGCGCTTGCGGCGGCGGGGTGAGGCGTCGCCTCACCCCCTCCCATGACCGTTACTGCTTCGGGGCCTTGTTCACGAACTGCGGATCGAATGTCTTGCCCAGGTCGATCTGCGCGCTGGCGAATTCCGGCTCCAGGGTCTTCAGCATGTTGTACATGCTGTCCATGCCTTCCTTGGTGACGATGCCGTCCTTGGAATAGCTTTCCTTCGAGCCCTGCACCGCCTTCATATACAGGTCCTTGTCGCCGAGATGGTATTCGGCGGGGACAGCGGCGGCGATATCTTCGGGGCTGGCATTGGCGATCCAGTGCAGCGACTTGACGAAGGCGTTGGTCAGCCGCTGCATCGTCTCCGGATTGGCCTTGATGAAGTCGCTCTTGGCGTAGAGCACGGCGGCCGGGTTCGATCCGCCGAACAGCTTCTTGCTGCCTTCGGCCGTGCGGGTGTCGATCAGGACCGAAATGTCGCCGTCCGTCTCCAGCTTGGAGATGACGGGGTCCAGGTGCGAGATCACGTCGACCTGACCCTGCTTCATGGCGGCGACCGCGCTGGCCCCGCCGCCGATGCCGATCAGCGCCGCGTCGGTCGGTGCTAGGCCGCTCTTGACCAGCGCGTATTGCGCCGCGAGAGCGGTGGAGGAGCCGGGCGCCGTGACGCCGATCTTGAGGCCCTTGAAGTCGGCGGCGGACTTGACCTTGTCGGCCAGATCCTTCCGCACCGCCAGCACGATGCCGGGGAACTGGCCCAGCTCGACAACGGCCTGGATCTCCTGGCCCTTCTGCTGCATGCGGATCGTGTGCTCGTAGGCGCCGGTCACGACGTCGACCGAGCCGCCGATCAGCGACTGGAGCGACTTGGCGCCGCCGCCGAAGTCGTTGATCGAGACGTTCAGGCCTTCCTCCTTGAAGAAGCCTTTCTGCTCGGCGATGGTCAGCGGCAAATAATATAGCAGCGGCTTGCCGCCGACACCGAGCGTGATGTCTTTCTTTTCCTGGGCGTCGGCGGTGCCCGCCAGCGCCAGCAGCATGCCCGCTGCCGCCAGAATTCCCGTGAATCTCATCATCGCTCCCTCATTCGCATGATTCTTGTTTATGGATCGGTCGGATGGGTCAGTTGGATGCCATGGCCGGCTGCGGACGCCAGACCAGAAGCCGGTTCTCGACCTTCGTCACCAGCCAGTCGATGACCAGGACACAGGCCGTCAGGACGAACATGCCGGCGAAGACGCCCGTCACATCGAAGACGCCTTCCGCCTGCTGGATCAGGTAGCCGAGGCCGGCGGACGATCCCAGATACTCGCCGACGACGGCGCCGACCATCGCGAAGCCGACCGACGTGTGCAGGGACGAGAACATCCAGCTCAGCGCCGACGGCAGGTAGACGTGGCGCAGCAGTTGGCGCTCGTTCATGCCGAGCATGCGGGCATTGGCGAGGACGGAGGGGCTGACTTCCTTGACGCCCTGGTAGACGTTGAAGAACACGATGAAGAAGACCAGCGTGACGCCCAGCGCCACCTTGGACCAGATGCCCAGGCCCAGCCACAGCGCGAAGATCGGCGCCAGCACGACGCGGGGCAGAGCGTTGGCCGCCTTGACGTAGGGGTCGAACACGGCGTTGACCATCGGACGCCTGGCGAACCAGAACCCGATCAGGATGCCACCGACCGATCCGATCACGAAGGCCAGCGCCGCTTCCAGCAGCGTGATG
Source organism: Skermanella aerolata KACC 11604 (assembly GCF_000936425.1). GTDB lineage: Bacteria > Pseudomonadota > Alphaproteobacteria > Azospirillales > Azospirillaceae > Skermanella > Skermanella aerolata. The sequence continues at coordinate 52,613 of NZ_AVFK01000020.1, forward strand.
CCCAGGTGGTACCAGACCGTGCCGCCTATCACCCACTGGACGATCCTGCCGCCAACGTCGATCGGCGTCGAGAAGAAGAACCGCATCGTCTTGGGATCGCCGAACAGCGTCGTCGCCGAGATCAAGTGCCAGATCACGATCACGACGACGGCGACGAGCACCTGGAGAAGGAGGAGTTTCGCCCGCTTCATCGTCACGCTCCTCCGTTGCTTTGCCGGTAGCCTTTCAGGACTTCCTCCTTCAGGGCGTGCCAGATCTCGCGGTGGGCGGCCAGGAAGCGCGGATCGAGCTTGATTTCGCTGATGTCGCGCGGACGCGGGATCGCGATCGGGTAGTCGCCGATGATGCGGGCGCTGGGACCGGCGGACATGATGACGACCCGGTCGGCGAGCGAGATCGCCTCTTCCAGGTCATGGGTTACGAACATGACCGCCTTGCGGTCGGCCGACCACAATCCCAGCAGCAGGTCGCCCATGATCAGGCGGGTCTGCGCGTCGAGCGGCCCGAACGGCTCGTCCATGAAGATGATCTTCGGGTCGCGGATCAGCACCTGGGCCAGACCGACGCGCTTGCGCTGGCCGCCCGACAGCATGTGCGGGTAGCGGTCGCCGAAGGCGCCCAGCCCGACCTTGCCCAGCCATTCGCGCGCCCGGTCGCGTGCCTCCTTGCCGGAAACGCCCGCGACCTCCAGCCCGATAGCGACGTTCTCGAGCGCCGTCTTCCACGGCATCAGGCTGTCCTGCTGGAACAGATATCCCGCCTGCCGGTTCAGCCCGGACAAAGGCTCGCCGAAGATAGCGACGGTGCCGGAGGCGGGCTTGAGCAGGCCGGCGGCGGCATTGAGCAGCGTGGACTTGCCGCATCCGGTCGGTCCGACGATGGCGACGAACTCGTCGCCGCGCACGGCCAAGTCGGTCGCGTCGACCGCCTGATAGGTCCCGCCGTCCGGCAGGTCGAAGGTTATCTTCACCCCCTCAAGCGCCACCGCCGCGGACTGCGCATCCGGGCCGGAGCCCGGCTGCTGGGAAATAACGGCTGCTTGAGCCATCGGCGGCACCTCCATCCCTCCTGAATTCTTCCGGCCTTCATGGCGGCCGGTTTTCGAAGCGTCAAGCTTCGGAAACATCCTGACGGGCGCAACCATACTGCCTGGAGGCATCTCAGGAAATACCGTTATGTCCTTGAAGCGATTGCCGGGAAGCGATTGCCGGCGCGACACCGCACCGCATGGCATGACGTATCGAAAGGAGTATTCAGCGCCCGGATACATCCTCATGCATGCAGGAAGGCCGGGCGGAGCATGGCGGGTAAGTTCGACGCGGCGATCAAGGACCTGATGTGGCGGGGCATGCCGGCCCTGCTCGGGCTGCTGGTGAAGACGCCGATCGCCCGGATCCTCAGCCCCGACTTCTCGGTGGTCAAGGAGCGCCGGCCCGACCTGCTGGCGGAGATGGTCGACCGCGGTCTCCTGCACCTGGAGTTCCAGGCCCAGGACGCCCGGAGGATCGAGTGGCGGATGCTCGACTACTACGGCGAGTTCGGCAACCGCTACGACGGCGTACCGGTGACCCAGATCGTGATCTACCTGGGCGAGAAGCGCAGCCGGATGCAAACCAGCATCGATCATCCGAACCTGAGCTTCAGCTTCCAACTGATCCACCTCTCCGACATCGACCCGACGCCGCTGCTGGACAGCCCGTCGCCCGACGATGCGGTGCTGGCAATCCTGTGCCGGAACGGCAATACTCGCCAGAATATCCGGCGCATATTGATGCGCCTGGCCGAACTCTATCCCGGTATGCGGCGCGACGCCGCCGCACGACTGGTCATTCTCGCTCAGTTGCGCCGGGCCGTCCCGGCTGTTGTGGAAGAGGTGGAAGCCATGGGTAACATCACGTTCGACATCAAGGACCATCCCGTCCTCAACGACATCTTCGAGAAGGGCGTGGTCGAAGGGATCGGCAGGGGCAGGCTCGAGGGAGAGCTTCTCGGAGAAGCCCGTGGCCGGGCCGAGACGCTGCTGCGCCTGCTTCGCAAGCGTTTTGGCGCGGTTCCCGATACGGTGGTCGAACGGGTCCATGCCGCCGGGATCGAAGATCTCGACCGTTGGGCCGACGCGGTGCTCGACGCACCCAGCTTGGATACGGTCTTCGAACCGTCGAAGCATTGAACTTGGCCACGGAGCGGTTTCATTCCGCGCCAGGCTTGGTGGAATTGACCAACCTTTAATCATACCAGGGGCCGAAGAGATTGACCTGTGAGGACAGTGTTTGTTGGGCCACGGCCCAACCTACAGGCTCCTGCTTCGTAGGTTGGGCCGTGGCCCAACACTTCCGGAGCGCCAGTCAAAATCTTCGGCTCTTGGTATGAGATATGGGGAGCCGCGTCGGCGTCAGCTTCCTACGGCTGGTCATTCTTGTTCAGTTGCGTCAGCAGGTTCCGGCCGTTGTGGAAGAGGTGGAAACCATGGGCAACATCACGTTCGACATGAAAGACCACCCCGTCCTCAACGACATCTTCGAGAAGGGCGTGGTCGAGGGCAAACATAAAGGTGAGGCTGGGATGCTGCTGCGCCAGCTTCGCAAGCGCTTCGGTGCAGTGCCCGACGCCACGGTCGAGCGCTTACAGATGGCGGGAAGCGACGATCTCGACCGCTGGGCCGATGCGGTGCTCGACGCGCCCAGCCTGGATGCGGTGTTCGAAACGTCGAAGCACTGAGCCGGGTGCTGACGGCGGCTCAGTGCTTGACGCATCAGGTCGCGTCCCCTTTCAGGAAGCACTGGTAGGCGGTGTTGCCGGTTTCGTCCCAGCAGGGATAGCCCAAATCGTCCAGCCGGCGGCGGAACTCCGCGCGGTCGGCTTCCGGGACCTGGATGCCGGCCAGCACACGGCCGTAGTCGGCGCCGTGGTTGCGGTAGTGGAACAGGCTGATGTTCCACTCCGTCGCCAATCCATCCAGGAACTTCAGCAGCGCGCCCGGCCGTTCGGGGAACTGGAAGCGGTAGATCAGCTCGTCCACCAGCCCGCTCACGCGGCCGCCGACCATGTAGCGGACATGGAGCTTCGCCATCTCGTTGTCGCTCATGTCGTGGACGATCAGGCCGGCGTCCCGCAGCAGGCCGATAATCTCCGATTTCTCCTTCTCGCCGCCGGCGATCTGCACGCCGACGAAGATGTGGGCTTCCGGTCCTTCGGCATAGCGGTAATTGAATTCCGTGATTGATCGCCGGCCCAGCACCTGGATGAAGCGGCGGTAGCTGCCCGGTCGTTCCGGTATCGTCACGGCCAGCAGCGCCTCCCGGTGTTCGCCGATCTCGGCGCGCTCCGCGATGTGGCGCAGGCGGTCGAAGTTCATGTTGGCGCCGCTGTTGACGGTGATCAGCGCGCGTGAACACGGGCCTTCCCGCTCGACATACTTCTTCAAGCCCGCAAGGCCGACGGCGCCCGACGGTTCGGCGATCGCGCGGGTATCGTCGAAGATGTCCTTGATGGCGGCGCAGATGGCGTCGGCATCGACGGTGACGATCTCGTCCAGCAGGTCGCGGCACAGCCGGAAGGTTTCCGCTCCGGCCTGACGCACGGCGACGCCGTCGGCGAACAGGCCGACCTGTTCCAGGACGACGCGGTCACCGGCCTTGAGGGCGGCATGCATGCTGGCGGCGTCGTCCGGTTCCACGCCGATCACCTTGACGTCGGGCCTCAGGAACTTGACGTAGGCGGCGATCCCCGCCGCCAAGCCGCCGCCGCCGATCGGCACGAAGATCGCTTCTATCGGGTCGGGGTGCTGGCGCAGGATTTCCATCCCGACCGTGCCTTGGCCGGCGATAACGTCGGGATCGTCATAGGGATGGATGAAGGTCAGGCCGTGTTCGGCCTCCAGCCGGCGAGCCTCGGCATAGGCCTCGTCGAAGCTGTCGCCGTGCAGCACGACGCCGCCGCCCAGCCGCTCGACCGCCTGCACCTTGATGGCGGGTGTCGTCCGGGGCATCACGATCATCGATCTCGCACCGAGCTTGGCCGCCGCGAGCGCCACCCCCTGGGCATGGTTGCCGGCGGAGGCGCAGATGACTCCCTGGTCCAACTGGCAGCGGTCCAGTCGGCTCATCCTGTTGTAGGCGCCCCGGAGCTTGAAGGAGAAGACCGGCTGAAGATCCTCCCGCTTCAGGTGGACGGGGCCGCCGATCCTCGACGACAGGCGCGGCATCGGGTCAAGCGGGCTTTCGATGGCGACATCGTAGACGCGGGCGGTCAGAATCTTCTTCACATAGTCATGCACTGTAATGGGGCTCCTGCCACGATGCGCATCGGTGGCCGGATAATACGCCGCCGCGACGCCGGGAGAAGGGGCGGTTCACGCGGGCCTCTGAATTCCGACCTTTTCTCGCGGCTTAGCCGGGTCGTTAGGCTTGGAGGAGGTGGTCGAGCTTTCGGCGGCGGCTGGCGGCGATGGCGAGGCAGGCCATGACGGCGATCGGTATGCAGCCGAGGACGACGAGATGAAACCAGCCGATGACCGCCAGGACCCATCCCGACGCCCCGGCGGCGGCGGCCGATGCCGCCCAGATGAAAAGCTCGTTGATCATCTGGGCCTTGGATTGATCCGCCTGCGGCAGAGTGGTCACCAGCAATGTCGATGCTCCGACATAGACGAAGCTCCATCCGAAGCCCAGGAACACGAGGCCCAGGTTGAAGTCGATCAACCGCTGGCCACCAAGGAGAATCAACAGGCTCCCCATAAGGAAGCAGCAGCCGAGACCGACGATCCGCCAAAGATGCCGATCGATATCGATGAACTTCAGCACGAGCGACGGACTGAACATCGCGACGAGATGCCATTGGACGACCTGCGCCGCAGCGTCGGGCGGGAAGCCGCAGCCGACGACGGCGATGGGCGTCGCGGTCATCAGGTAGGACATCATGAGATGCGAGAACGACGCGAGGGAGCAGGCGATGACGAAGTTCGGGTCCCTGACGATCCGGCCGGCCGTCCTGCCCGGCCGGTCCGGGTCGGCGACCGTGGCCGGTGCGTCCCGGACTGCCGCGAACAGGCCGGCGTTGAGCGCCAGGATGCCGCCCAGGACGACGAACGGCCCGATGAAGATGAAGGGCGGAAACATTTCCTGTGAAAAGCTTGCGATCACCGGACCCAGGAACGCCGCCAGGATGCCGCCCACCAGCACGGTCGATATCGCTTGACCCTTTTCGGTATCGCGGACCGCTCCGGCGGCGGAGAAACGGTAATACTGGGCGAATGCGTGATAGAACCCGATGGCGACGCATCCAAGGCATAGCAGGGGAAAGCTGTGCCAGGGAATAGCCAGCGCCACGGCGAGCGATCCGGCAGATCCGGTCAGGTTGGACAGGACATAGTTCCGGCGGTGGCCGAACCTTGCCAGCAGCAGGGATGCGGGCAGGGTGATCAGGCCGGCGCTGAGCAGGACGACCATCATCGGGACCGTGCCATAGGCCGCGTCGCCGGCCAGGTCGCCGCCCACGATGCCGACGAACGACACCGTTATCGAGGTAACGAGGATCTGCGCCATCTTCGACCCGGACAGCAGCCAGACGAACCTCCAGGCGGCCTTGTCCTTGATTGCGCCGGTGGCAGCCTGTGTCTCGGCAGGGGCTGAGGCAGGGTTGTCGGCAGAGTTCACGGCGGGGTCCATTTCCGGCAGCCCGGCTTACCCGCCGAACCGGCGCAGCAGTTTCAGGATACAATCGCCGAGATAGTCGATCTCGGCGATCTCGTTGTATGCGTAAGCCGATGCGCGCAACGCGCCTTTTTCGGCGTCGATGCCTTTGAACAGCGGATGCGCGCAGTGGTGTCCCGCCCGGACCATGACGCCGTGGCAATCGCTGAGCATGCTTCCCAGGTTGGCGGGGCCTAGCCCGCCGCCGACCAGCAGGCTGGCGAGCGGCAGCTGGGACCGGTCTTCGCCTGGAGAAGCCGAACGCCCGGAATCCCGGACAGGACGACTTCCAGCCTGTCCGCCAACTGCTCGTGGTGCCGCGTCATCCGCTCCCCCATCAGGCCGCGCAGATACCCGACCGCGGCTCCCAGCCCGATCGCCCCGCTTATGTTGGGCGTCCCCGCTTCAAGCCGATGGGGAATGTCCTTCAGCGAATATCCCGTCAGCGTTACCTCGCGGACGGCTCCTCCCCCCAAGAGCAGCGGTTCAAGCCGTTCCAGGGCGTCGAGGCGCCCCGCCAGGACGCCGATGCCGGTCGGTCCCATCATCTTGTGGCCGCTGAAGGCGAGGTAATCGCAGCCGAGCGCCGAGATGTCGACCGGCAGGTGGGCGATGGCCTGGGATGCGTCCACGCAGGTCTTCACGCCGAGCGATCCGGCGAGTGCGCAGATCTCCGCCACGGGATTGATGACGCCGGTCACGTTGGAGGCGTGGCTGAAGGTGAGAAGATCGGGTTCGGTTCGCCGCAGATGCGCTTCCAGGGCCGCGATGTCGAGCGGTTCGCGGGGATCGTGATCGATCCATTCGACCTGGGCGGCGCGCATCCACGGAACGATGTTGGAATGATGCTCGCCGGTCGGGATCGAGACGCGCCGGATGCCCGACGCGCGCAGACCCGATGCGACCATGTTGAGGGCTTCGGTGGCGTTGCGGACGAATACGACCTGACGGGCGCCCGCTCCGATGAAGTGGCCGACCGTGCGCCGGGCGTCCTCGTAGGCCTCGCTCGCCTCCTCGGAGAAGAGATGGTTCCCCCGGTGGATGTTGGCGCAGTAGTTCAGGGAGTAGTCCCGCTCGGCGTCGAGGACCGGCAGGGGTTTCAGCGTCGTCGCGGCCGAGTCCAGGTAGACGGCGGGACGCCCCTGGACCCGCCGTCGCAGGATCGGGAAATCGTCCCGGATCGAGGCGGCGAAGGTCGAACCGGAGGAGACGGTCATGCGCGGCGCGTCAGCTGGAACTTCTGCGATGGCCCCGCGTCGAAGCCTTGGACTGGCACGACCTTGACGCGGCAATCCAGCCGCTCGCCGAGCGTCTTCGCGACCGCGCCGACCGACAGGTCGCCGGCGGTATCGGGCAGGACTTCGACCAACAGGTCGTTTTCATCGGCCTGGGTGCAGCGATAGAGTGCCACGCCCGAGGTGAACGCCATCACGGCGTCGAATTGCCTGGTCGTGACGCGTTCGCCGTTGATGAGGAGCGCTTCGCTTGCCCGGCCGTGAAGTTCGAAGCACTGCCAGTCTTCCAATGCGCAATCGCAGACCGCGTCGGACAGGCGTCCAAGGTCGCCGAGCTTATACCGGGCCAGGGGCAGAAGCCGGTTGGCGTGCGTGGTGACGAGCAGGTTCCCCACGCGAACCTCCGAGGGCGCGCCGTCGTCGTCCACGACTTCCAGCAGGGAGTGATCCTCCCTGACGTGCCAGTTGCCATGCGAGCATTCGACACCCAACTGGCAGCCGCACAGCTCGGTCGCGGTGTAGATGTTGTAGACCGGTGCGCCGGTCAACCGGCCCAGCACGCCGCGTTGCAGGTTCGACATGTACTGGTAGCTGGAAAGGACGAGTTCGACCGGGGGAAGGTCGAGGCCCAGCGATACCGCCCGGCTGCAGAAGATTTGCAGGTAGGTCGGGTTGACCAGCAGAAAATCGGGCCGGAACTCCCAAAGTTCATCGACGAAGGTCCGGATCGCGGCTTCCGGCACGTTGAAGATGTCGATATGGGAGTTCATGAACAACCTAGTGCCGAAACGGGTCCGCTCTTCCAGGGTCGCGGCGCTCAGCCAGCATTCCGTCGGCGAACAGCGCGGCGTCGTCAGAACAGCGGTCCGCGGGATCTTGTCGCCATGGTCGAGATTCCAGATCCTGTCGTAATCCGGCGGGACCCGGTCCAGGTCCAGGTCGACGGGAACCTGGATCCTCTCGCTCGTCGTCCCGCTGGTGCGGGTCCAGACCATCCGGCCTTCGGCAAGATGGTCGGAATAGCTGACGCCGTCGGACAGAAGTTCGTTGAAGTGCTCCCGCAGGTCCGCGCGCGCAAGGATCGGCAGGCGCCGAAGACCGTCGCGTCCGGTCAGATCCGACGGATCGAGCTTGAGCGTGTCCCTGTAATAGGGGACGTTCTTCGTGATGAATTCGCCATAGCCGCGTATCGCGTCATCCCGGACTTCGCCTTGAAGACGTATCCTGATCTCGTGCTGGCGCGCCCTGAGTTCCGCTATGGCTATGTCTTCGAAGAAGCCGAGCTGCCCGATCGCCCGGTAAAACTCGTCTCCCAGCATGGCCCTCAGGTCGTCCGCGGCGTTCAAGCGGGGGAAGCCGATATGAAGTCCCGTCCGCTGATCCAGCAGTTCAACGAAGTCGTCGGTTGTTTCGGAGACTATGGCTTCGTGAAGTGTGTTTCCCATCCGGACGACACTCGCTGGATATCGCTACAAGTAATGATGAACATCTTTTCGATCAGGGTTCAAACGATCCGGTTTCTGGAGATATCCTCGAGAAAACTCGAATCAGACAGATGAATCCTGAAACGACACGATGAGCCGTAGCTCATCGTGTCGTAAACCGATGCGCCGGTAATTAATCGGCGTCGATGCAGGCAATGCGCTTCTTGTTGGGAACTTTACGGACGAGCTTCATGTTAGCCTCATCTTACCTTGATTATTCAAAGTGTGAGTATAGGTGGAATATTCACACCTGAAGCTGGGCGGTTGTCGCCAGCGGCCAACCTGTTAGCACAGGCAAATTAATTATGTCAAGTTACTTGAAATTTTTCGGAAATTGCATAATAAAATTGTCTGCTTGCTTGAGGTTTTTACAGTCCATGGTATGCCGAACCCAGGGACCGGCAACGGCTCACGTTTGCCAGCGTCGGCTGCGTGCCGACGGATCTTGAAACCCGGGATCGATGCCATTTCCCCGGGAAACTCGTTTCCGGGTCCGGCTTGGTGTAAGCGCATTGGGAGAGGGTCGACACCGTCCGACCATACCGTCAGACCACCTGGCCTGACCACCCGGCTCAGGCGGATGTCAGGCGCGAAGCCGATGTTCCCATTGGGTTGCCGCCCTTCCTCCGCCGGAGGCCGCGACCGGCGGACGGACAGCCATGCTCAGCAGCAGCGCCGCCAGGGCGCCTTCCTGCACGGCCATGGCGGCCTGCGCCGGCGTCATCCAGCGGCGTTCCCGTTCGGCCATTTCCGGCCAGTCGTCCAGCAGTTCACAGACTTCCAGGCAGTATACGGCGACGTCGATCGCCTTGACCCGGCCGTCCTTCAGGCGTTTGTCGTAGCGGTAGCCGCCTACCGGCTTGTCGCCGAGGATGCCGATGGCGCCCGCCTCCTCGAAGGCTTCGCACAGGGCCTGGTCCCTGTCCGTGACCTTCTTCTCCTGCCATCCCTTGGGCACGATCCAGCGTCGCGTCTCACGCGAAGTCACCATCAGGATCAGCGGCTGGCCCTGATGCATCATGTAAGGAATAACGGCGAGCTGGTTGCGAGGCATTGAGCTGAAGTCTCTCGTGCGGGTGTGGAGTACTCGAATTATTAGGGTAAACAATGAATGAATGGTAATCGCCGGCACATTGTCCCAAGGGAAAATGGGCGTCTTCCAAAAGATGTATGTGGACAGGTCTGGAGGGGGTTTACGCGAGATCTTAAAAAACCGCTTAAATCCTATGTTAATGGCTATGGCTCGACTCCCGGCGTATTTCCTTCGGACCGCCGGAACTGCGAGCAAGTCCGGCATGTTTGCCGCGTATGCGCGCACTTCTCCTCCATAGCCCCTCCGCCGGGGAGGGTGGTCCATCCAAGGACCTTCTCCTCGACCTGTTCCGAAAATCGGGCTTCGACCCGTGCTATTGCTCCGTCAAGGACATCGCCATCGTCGAAACCCTGGGCCAGCCCCACGACCTGATCGTCGCCATCGGCGGCGACGGCACGGTGACCCGGGTCTTGACCCACATGCCCGACCGGAGCATCCCCGTCGCCATCCTGCCACAGGGCACGGCGAACAACATCGCCCGGTCGCTGGGCATCTCCGGCGATCCGGAAGCCCTGGTTCCCGCCCTGCGCGACGCCGCCAGGCGGCCGTTCGACATAGCGGCCGCGACGGGTCCCTGGGGCAAGCACCGCTTCATCGAGGCGGTCGGGCTGGGGCTGCTGGCGCGCGGCATGGCGGAGATCGACGCCGCCGACATTTCCGGCCAGGAGCAACTGGTGTGCAGCCGCCGGAAGTTCGCCCGCCTGCTGACGGAGGCCGAGCCGGAACACCTTGAAATGACCCTGGACGGCAAGGAACTCGCCGGCGACTTCCTGGTGCTGGAGATCATGAACATCAGCCATGTCGGACCAGGCCTCAACCTTGCGCCCAACGCCGATCCCGGCGACGGCCTGCTCGACGTCGTCCATGCCCATGCGGACCGACGCGAGGCCCTGCTGGAATGGCTCAACGAGGGCGACTACGGCGAAGAACCCCCGGTCGACATCACCCGCGCCAAGGTCGTGGAAGTCACCTGGGCGGGCACCTCGCTGCGCCTGGGCGACAACTTCTCTCCGGCGCCGGGCGCCGTGCCCAAGCTGACCGTCGGTCTGGAACCCGAACAGGCCTGCGTCCTGATCCCGTCCATCGATACTCCCTCTGCCAACCATGAAGAGGGCCGGCCATGACCACCGACGACATCCCCGATGTCATCCTGCGGGAGATCGAGCGCACGGCGGTCGAACTGGCTGGTCTGGCGGGAACGGAGATCATGGCGGCGCTGGGCCGGACGCTGGAGGTCCGCTACAAGGGCGTTCCCGGCGACACGCCAACCTTCCGCGATCCCGTTTCGGAAGTGGACAGTGAGGTCGAGGTGCTGATCCGGGCTCGTCTGGCCGACCGCTTCCCCGAACACGACATCCTGGGCGAGGAGATGGACGAGCGGCCTGGCCGCGACCACGACTTCGTCTGGGCGGTCGATCCGATCGACGGCACCACCAATTTCGTCAACGGCTTTCCGCTTTATGCCGCGTCGATCGGCGTGCTTCACCGGGGCCGGCCCGTCGTCGGCGCGGTCTGGTGCAGCACCAGCCACGCGCTCCGCACCGGCGTCTACCACGCCCGTGCCGGCGGCGAGCTTTGCTTCGACCAGGAACCGCTGAAGTCGAGGGCCAATCCCGCCGTGCGCCGGCGTCTTGCCGGCGAACCGGAGGCGACCGCCGACGCCGGCTTGTCCTGGGATATCCGCAAGACCGGCTCCGCCGCCATCGAATGCGCCTTCGTCGCGGCCGGGCTGCTGCGGGTCGCCCGCTTCCAGCGCCCGAACGTCTGGGACGTGGCCGGCGGAATCCCGCTGGTGCTGGCGGCCGGCGGCGAGGTCCGATGCGGCGATAAGGGTGGCTGGACGACGCTGGAGCGGATCGAGGCGACGACCGATCCGGCCGGAGGCGAACCCGATCTCCGCAACTGGCGGCTCCCACTGATCCTCGGCGATGCCGAGGCCGTGAGGCAGATGGCGGAGGCGCGGCAGTCCTCCAGCCGCTGAGCGATTTCTCGCCCGCTGAACCCGCCCGCTGAACCCGCCCGCTGAACAGACGGCCTTTTCCAAGCGTTACGCCTGCGACACGTCCGGAAAAGCCGTCTCCCCTCACCGGCAGCGAAAGCGAGAGCATGGATATCACCCGCACCAGCGATACATGGTGGAAGAACGCCGTTTTCTACTGCCTCGACGTCGAGACCTTCCAGGACAGCGACGGGGATGGCATCGGCGACTTCAACGGGCTGATCCAGCGGATCGACTATCTGGCCGGACTGGGCGTCACCTGCCTGTGGCTGATGCCGTTCTATCCGACCGCCGACCGGGACGACGGCTACGACATCACCGACTACTACTCGGTCGATCCCAGGCTTGGCACGCTCGGCGATTTCGTCGAGTTCATCCGGACCGCGCGGGACCGGGGCATCCGCGTCATCGCGGATCTGGTGGTCAACCACACCTCGCACGAGCATCCCTGGTTCCAGGCATCCAGGTCCGATCCCAACTCCCGGTACCGCGACTGGTACGTCTGGCGCGACGAGATCCCCAAGGACGGGCCGACGGATCTGGTCTTCCCGGACAAGGAGGACAGCAACTGGGAATGGGACGAGGTAGCGAAGCAGTATTACCTGCACCGTTTCTATAAGCAGCAGCCCGACCTGAACATCGGCAGTTCCGCCGTGCGCGACGAGATCCGCAAGATCGTCGGCTTCTGGCTGGAGCTGGGGCTGTCCGGCTTCCGCGTCGATGCCGTTCCCTTTCTGCTGGAGACGGTCGGCATCGCGGGGCGGGTCGATCTGGCACCCCACGATTGGCTGTGCGACCTGCGCGCCTTCCTCAGCCGGCGCCAGGGCGACGCCATCCTGATGGGCGAAGTCAACCTGGAGCCGGAGGAAGTCCGCCGTTTCTTCGGCGACGAGGACGGCGACGAGCTTCACATGTGCATCAACTTCAACCTGAACCAGACCATGGCGCTGGCGGTCGCGCGCGGCGACGCCGGGGCCATGGTCCACGGCATGCGGGCGCTGTCGTCCCTGCCGAAGAATGCCCAATGGGGCAACTTCGTGCGGAACCATGACGAATGGTCGCTGGACAAGCTGACCGAGGCGGAACGGCAAGAGGTCTTCAGCCAGTTCGGCCCCAAGGAGGACATGCAGCTCTTCGGCCGTGGACTGCGCCGCCGGCTTCCGACGATGCTGAACGGCGACGAAGCGAGGATACGCATGGTCTACGCCCTGATGTTCTCGATGCCGGGCGCTCCGGTGCTGTTCTACGGCGAGGAGATCGGCATGGCCGAGAACCTTGCGATCCCCGGACGCATGAGCGTGCGGTCCCCCATGCAGTGGTCCGACGAAAAGAACGGCGGCTTCTCCACCGCGCAGCCGGAGGATCTGCGCCGCCCCGTCGTCAGCGGCAAGCGCTGGGGACCCGCGACGGTCAACGTGGCGGCCCAGCGCCGCGACGACGGGTCCATGCTCAACTGGATCGAACGGCTGATCCGGCGCCGTCACGAAACGGCGGAGATCGCCTATGGCAAATGGAGCATCGTCCCGGTCAGGCAGGCTTCGGTCCTGGCGGTCAGCTACGATTGGGACGGAAGGGTCGTCCTGGTGATCCACAACCTGTCATCGAAGCCGACCGAAGCCTCCTTCGACGTCGAGCCGACGGCCGGCTGGCAGGGGCTGATCGACCTGTTCGGACGCGGCGACTTCTCGCTCGCCAAGAACGGCGCCGTGCATGTGGAACTGGAAGCCTATGGGTGCCGCTGGTTCCGCGTGCGCCGATCGGGAGACACGATCCTGCTTTAGCAATAGACTTAAAGTAACAGAGTTGAGCGTAAGTATTGCCTGTCCAAACCGTTTGGGGCAGATCTCCGCCTTTGGTCAAGAAAGGCGGAGAAAATACTCATAACTATTCGGCAAATTACAATCGTTTCACACGATCTTAAATGTTGCCCGTACATTCTTTGATGACTGGCGCGCATTTACCCTATGCGTATGATGGCTTTTTGGATCAGAGACGGCGGCAGTAAATGGCGCGGAACCCAGACCATTCGATTCCTCCGGCAATCTCCCAAGCCGGACCCCGGCCATCGCGGGCAGAAGCGGAGGAGGCCGTAAGGACCCTGCTGCGCTGGGCGGGCGACGATCCCTCCCGGGAAGGCCTGGCCGAGACGCCGGCCCGCGTCGCCCGCGCCTTCGACGAATTCTTCGCCGGCTACGCTATCGATCCCGGCCTGTTGCTGGCACGGACCTTCGAGGAGGTCGACGGCTACGACGAGATGGTCCTGCTCCGCGACATCCGGTTCGAAAGCTATTGCGAGCACCACATGGTCCCGATCATCGGCAAGGTGCATGTGGCCTATCTGCCGCGGCACCGCGTGGTCGGCATTTCCAAGCTGGCGCGCGTGATCGAAGTCTTCGCCAAGAGGCTCCAGATCCAGGAGAAGATGACGGCGCAGATCGCCAATACGATCGACGAGGTGCTTCAGCCCGAGGGCGTCGCCGTCGTCATCGAGGGAGAGCACCAGTGCATGACCACGCGGGGCGTCCACAAGCCGGGCGTCGGCATGATCACCAGCCGCATGCTGGGTGCGTTCCGAACAAATCCCTCGACCCGGCAGGAGTTCCTGTCCCTGGTCGGCAATCCCGGCATCCATGGATGAGATCGCCAGCATGATGTCTTCTCTTACTTCCCGGATCGCTGCCCTGGCCCTCGGCATGGCGCTGGTGTTCTCGCCCGCGGCTTTCTCCGCGGCTGCCGTCGCGCAGTCTTCGAAGGATTACCAGACCGTCACCGAACCTGCCCTGAAGCAGGGCATGGAGGTGCCGGAACCGACCGGGCCGGTGGTGCTGACGGTGAAGGGCAGGATAAAGTCCGGCAAGCCGGTTCGGTTCGACCTGGCGACGCTGGAGAGCCTGGGCCTGATTCGCTTCACCACCCCGACCAGCTGGACCACGGAGCCTGCGACCTTCGAAGGCGTGCTGCTGTCGGCCCTGCTCGACGTCGTGGGGGCCGATCCTGCCGCGAAGTCGCTCACCCTGACAGCGCTCAACGATTATGAAAGCCCGGCGCCGATCGCCGACGGGCGGAAATGGCCGGTGATGCTGGCGCTCAAGCGGGACGGCGAATACATGTCGCGGCGCGACCGGGGTCCGATATGGATGATCTATCCGCAGCACGCCTATCCCGAAGCCGGGAAGCGGGAATATCTTTCGCGCTGGGTGTGGCAGCTGAAGGCGATAACGGTGGAGTGATGCTCAGGAACGGGGCAAACTTCACCGGAGGCGTTTGCCACTGATGCTGACCGGGAAAAGGATCATGGACCTGGGCAAACTTGTATGGACGATATCGTTCCTGCTCGTGCTGCTCAGTTCGCCCCTGCTGGTCTTCGATCTGATCGCCATCCAGCGCTCCGTCGAAATCGCGAGTGGCGCCGATATCTGGTACGACGGGCAGATGTCCGCCGATTTGCTGCGCCTGCAGGTCGCGGTCCGCGAGATCGAGGCCGATTCCCCCCCCGAGGTCTTCGAGGAAGTCCGGCTGCGGCTGGACAATGCGTTCAACCGGCTGAACTCGCTGCCGGAGCCCGGCAGTTCCGCCTGGCATACCCAGGGCATCAGCCGTGAAGGCGAACTGAGCAGCATCCGGGTCCAGCTGGATGCGATCGATCACAACCTCAAGCTGATGGAAACCGATCCCCGGGCCTTCCGCGCCTTGGCCGACCAGGAAGTGCGCAACGCCATCGTCAGCCAGCGCAAGGTCTCGCTACAGGTCCAGGATCGCCAGAACGAGGTGATCGGGAGCATGCAGAGCCAGGTCAGCGCCTTCAAGATCAAGCTGATGGGCTATGGCGTCGGCTTCGTCGTCCTTGTGCTGGCGCTGGCGTGGCTGATGCGGCGTCACATGCAGTCAGAGTCGAGGCTGCGGGGGACCAACCAGCAACTCCTGGAACTGACCGACAACCTGGTGGTGGCGCGGGACGCGGCGCTCCGGTCCAGCCAGGCCAAATCGAACTTCCTCGCCAATGTCAGCCATGAGCTTCGGACGCCGCTCAACGCCATCCTCGGCTTCTCGGAAGCCTTGGCCAGCGGCATCTTCGGCCGGCTCGGCGAACGGCAGGCCGAGTATATCGGCGACATCCATCTTTCCGGCAAACGGCTGCTGGCGCTGATCAACGACATCCTCGACCTGTCCAAGCTGGAGGCGGGCAAGATGGAGATGCGGGAGGAACTGGTGGACCTGAGCCGGGTCGCGGCCGATGCGGTGCGCGACCTGCGCGAAGCCTCCCGCGCGGCCGACGTCGCGATCGAGCTGGACCTGCCGCCTACGCTGAGCGTACTGGGCGACCAGCTGCGTCTGCGCCAAGTGCTGGACAACCTGCTGTCCAATTCGGTCAAGTTCACGCCGCCCGGCGGGCTGATCGGCCTGTCGGTCAAGCGGCAGCCGGACGGCGGCACGATGATCGTCGTGACCGATACGGGCGTCGGCATACCGTCCGACGATCTGGCGCGGGTCTTCCAGCCGTTCGAGCAGTCCGACAGCCATCTGGCCCGCAAGGCCCAGGGCACCGGCCTGGGCCTGCCCCTTGTCCGCCAGTTGGTGGAGCGCCACGGCGGCACCGTCCGCATGTCGAGCGAGACCGGCGTCGGCACCGAGGTCGTGATCGAACTTCCGGCGGAGCGCACGCTGCGCACCGATTACGTCCGCTCCATTGGCTAAGCGGGACGGCGGCTAGGCAGGACGGCGGCGCCCCGGCTTACGAATATTCCGCCAGGGAGCGGGCCGGCGGCAGCGACGGCGCGTGGACCTTGGCGGACAGCAGGGCTTCGACCAATGGCGACTCCGGGTCGCGATAAGCGACATGCATCTCGCCGGACAGCGATTTCAGCCTAAGTCCTTCCCTGGACAGGCAAAGCTCCAGGCTTTTCGCGCTGTGCAGACGGATATGGCCGTTGCGGGGGCGGGCATACCACCAGCCCAGGCGCAGCTCGCCGATATCGGGCGGTTGCAGCAGCGTACTGAGCAGGATCGCGCCGTCCGCCGCCGTGTGGCGGGCCAGTTCGGCGAACAGCCCGCGCTGGTCCGGGACATGCTCGACCACCTCGAAGCAGGTGACGAGATCGAAGGTCCCGTCGGGGAACCGCGGGGTGTCGCCATAGAAGGGATCGCAGGAGATGACGTTCTGAAAACCACGTTCGATCAGCATCCGCGCCATCAACCCGTCGCCGCCGCCCCAGTCCAGGATCTCCAGATCTCTCCTGAAATTCCCGACCATGGCGTCGATCATGGCGGAGTTGCGCGCCGGCCGGTCATAGGTGAAGGGCGGGTCCGCCAGGACGTAGCTTTCGTTGTAGATCCGATCCTGGAAGTCGCGGGCGGTCCAGTCGTCCAGGCAGGCCGTCCAGATATGGCCGCACCTGCTGCAGGAGCTGTAGTGGACGGCTATCCCGGTATTGGAAAACATGCGACGGCCTTCGAAGGCGTCATTGCAGCTTTCGCCAAGATCGATAAGACCGATGGAAGTACCGGAAGCAGAGCAGCAGGGACAATAGCGCGCGAGCAAGAAACACCCCGAAATGCAGGAAGCAGTAATGATCCGTGCCTAGGTAACGCGGCGCCGGTTTATTGGTTTACAGGACAAATTGTTTCAACAGATTTTGATATAATGCGCAACTCCGCGATACGGAATATGACTGTCGGTGCACCCGTTGATTTGACGAATGTCTCAATATTATTTCAGATACATCCTTCCGCACGTAAGGCTTGGCCATGTCCGGCAGCGGCACGATGATGCTCGAAACCGCGATGGAGACACGGCAGAGCCGCCGGCTGGCCAACCTGCTCGATATCGGGCGCATATATCTGGAGCCTGCCGTTCACGCCCATGCGCGCGGGCGCGAGATACTGGCCCGGTTCCCCGAAGCGGAGCTGATCGAGGTGGCGAGCCACTGGCGCATTCCCGAGCTGTTCGGAAACGAGGGCGCGGCGCGGGACTGGGTGCGCAACAAGCGCACCGTGCTGGTGCTGGGCGTCAAGAAGGCGATGACCATCAGGCCCAACGGCCGCTCGGCCGACTATATAGCGCCAGGAGCCAGCAACGGCTGCGCGCTGGCCTGCGTCTACTGCTACGTGCCGCGCCGCAAGGGCTTCGCCAACCCGATCACGACCTTCGTCAATATCGGCCAGATCTGCGCCGCGATCGAGCGTCACGCCACCAAGCTGGGACCCAGGACCGAGCCGGGCCAGACCGACCCGCACCGCTGGGTCTACGATATCGGGGAAAACGGCGATGCTTCGGTCGACGACCTGATCGGCGGCAATGTCCGCGATCAGATCGAGCTATTCAGGCGGCTGCCCAATGCCAAGGGAAGCTTCGCGACCAAATACGTCAACCGCGACCTACTGGACCATGACCCGAAGGGCGGCATGCGGATCAGGTTCAGCATGCTGCCGCACCGCCCGGCCAAGTTGCTCGACGTCCGCAGCAGTCCGATGACCGAACGGATCCGGGCGATCGAGGATTTCGTCCGGGCCGGCTGGGAAGTTCACCTGAACTTCAGCCCGGTGGTGGTCTATGAAGGCTGGACCGCCGACTATATCCGCCTGTTCGAGGAGTTGAACGACACCCTGTCACCCGTTGCCAAGGCTCAGGCGAAGGCGGAGGTCATCTTCCTGACCCATAACGCCGACTTGCACGACGTCAATCTGCACTGGCACCCGAAGGCGGAAGACATGCTCTGGTCGCCCCGCCTTCAGGAAACGAAGCGCTCCGAGAATGGGCAGGAGAACCTGCGGTACCGCGCCGCGTTGAAGGCGCGGATGGTCCGCATGTTCCTGGATCTCATGGCGGAGCACCTGCCCTGGTGTCCCGTGCGCTATGCGTTCTGACGGGGCCGGTTTTGTCCGCCGGATGGCGGCCTTGCGCCGTCGCGCTTGGCGCCAGCGATCAGGCCGACATCTTCAGCAGCGGAAGCTCGTCGATCGAAGCCTGCGCCCTCAGCTTTTCCTGATAGGCGTTCCACAGCGGCCGGATCGCATCCAGGCATTCGCTGACGTGGCTGGAGTGGGTCTGCTTAAGCACGCGGTCACGTGCATCGGCGTATTCGGCATGAATTTGCTCGAACGAGGAAGACATGGCAAGTCCAAGGGTCGGTGAAGGATGCCCCAGATCTTGAGCGATACATGTTGATGAGACGTTAATGTCCTTCTATCTCTAAAGTATAGGGTGCTGGGAATGCTATGAAATTCGATCCACTTCAGTATCTGGTGTGACCATTTCACTTGGCTAATTTATGGGCAATGCATTGTTTGAAAGCACACAATCCCGACCCTTGATCCTGACGCTCAGGATGGATCGCGACTCATTTTTCCGGTTCGAGCGGCTGCGGCAGACGCACTTCCCGGCACACCGGAACTTCATCCCGGCGCACCTGACCCTGTTCCACCACCTGTCGGGAGACGACCCCGGCGCCATCGCGGCCGATATCGCGTCGGTGCTCCGGACCAGGGCGCCGGTCCGCCTGAATGCGACCGGACTGCGTTTCCTGGGACGGGGAGTGGCCTACACCTTCGACGCTCCGGAACTAAGCGCGCTACGCGGCGAACTTGCGGCGCGATGGGCGGCCAGCCTGACGCCGCAGGACCGCCAAGCGTTCCGTCCGCATGTGACGGTCCAGAACAAGGCCGATTCGGAGGTGGCGCGGATGCTGAAGCAGCGTCTCGAAGCGGAGTTCCAGCCCTTCGAGGTGACGGGGGAGGGGCTTCTGCTCTGGCGCTATCTCGGCGGTCCGTGGGAGCCGCTGGGCGACTTTCCTTTCGGCGGGTCATGAAGCCGGTAGCGGTGAGATCGGTGGGAGGGTGGGGATGCTTATAAGGGACGAAGGGTCCGGCGACGAGGACGCCTTCAGCGATCATCTGGACAGCGATCGGCGCTCGGTCTGAATACTTCCGGGTGATTCCGTTCGGTGTGGACATGCCGGCCTAAGGGCTAACCTGCATGCTTCAACGATTTTGTTTCATGAACGGCCAATACAGTTCTCAATAATCAATCCCGCGACCTATCCGTCATCTCTCATTTGTAATGGATCGCGCCTCTCGGTTGTCGGAGGCTTAGGCATGGCACACAAGGCAGCTACGGCATCTTTCAAGCTCTTGAGCGGCGGAAAGATCGTGCTTTCATCGTCCATTCGTGTGACCTCAAGTTCGCGTTCGTGTCTGCACGCGCAAACCCAAGTCATCCATATACATGGCCTTGATATCGACGGCACCGACCAGTATCGAACGTGGCACCCATTCCCCTACGCGAGGAACAAACCTCCCTTTCGCTGTTGATAACTTCAAACAGCAGAGGGGAGGTCGGAAGATGGGGAATTTCAGGATAGCGGCGATCGCGGCGGCGGCGGGCTTGTTGCTGGCGCCGGCGTTCGATGGCCGTGAGGCGCAGGCGCAGGCGCAGACGCAGACTCAGGCACAGGCGCCGGTCAGCTACGTTCAGCCGCTTTCACCACAGGCCCAGAAGGAAGTTCAGCGGCAATTGAAGGAACTCGGCGTCTATTCCGGCGCCGTCGACGGCATCTGGGGGCGCGACAGCCAGGAAGCGCTGGAGCGGTTCCAGCAGACGCGGGGGCTTCAGGTCACCAGCAACCTCAACCAGGCGACGCTGGCGACCATGGGGCTGAAGCCGGCGGAGTTGCTGTCGCTCGGCGACCAGACTGGAGCCATGGCCGGGCGCGACGTGCAGGGCAGGGCTCTGAAGCCGGAGGCCGTCCGCACCATCCAGGGCCGGCTGAAGCAGCTTGGGCTTTATGCGGGCGATGCGGACGGCATCTGGGGCGACAGCACCCAGGCGGCGCTCGAACGGTTCCAGCGCGACCGGGGGCTTCAGGCGAGCGGCCGTCTGGACCCCAATACGCTGACGACCATGGGCCTGGACAGCAACGTCGTGCTGGCCCAGACCCGGTAGTTTCCAAGTAAAGTCGTCAAGTAGGATGGCGGGCGGCTGGGTTCAGCCGCGTCCGATGAACGGCATCTTGGTCGCCATCACGGTGATGAACTGGACATTGGCGTCCAGCGGCAGGCTCGCCATGTAGACGACGGAACTCGCGACGTGGCGCGGGTCCATCCTCGGCTCCGGCTTGATGGACCCGTCAGCCTGCATCACGCCTTCCGTCATCCGCTGGGTCATGTCGGTCGCGGCGTTGCCGATGTCGATCTGACCGCAGGCGATGTCGTATTTACGCCCGTCAAGCGACGCCGATTTCGTCAGCCCGGTGATCGCGTGCTTGGTCGCCGTATAGGGGGCCGAGTTCGGCCGGGGCGACGTGGCGGAGATCGAGCCGTTGTTGATGATCCTGCCGCCGCGCGGGTTCTGGTCCTTCATGATGCGGAAGGCTTCCTGGGTGCACAGGAACGCTCCCGTCAGGTTGACGTCGACGACAGTCTTCCACTGATCGTAGGTCAGATCTTCCAGCGGAATCGCCGGAGCGCCGCTGCCGGCGTTGTTGAACAACACGTCCAGCCGGCCGAACTTTTCCTTCGTCTTCGCGAACAGCGCCTTGACCGAGTCGGGATCGCCGATATCCGTCGGCACCGCCAGCGTCGGCCGCCCGAAGGATTGCCCCTGCGACGCTGTCTCATTCAGCGCATCCTGCCGGCGTCCCGCCAGGACGACGGCGTACCCCGCCTCCATCAGCGCCAGCGCCACGCTTCTGCCGATGCCGGAACCGGCGCCGGTGACCAGTGCAATCTTCTCGTTGGAAGCCATATTCTTCAAGTCCCCCCATATGCTTCGGGCTTCATGGAGCCCTTCATCAAGCATGCTACACCAGGGTTGGCAACCTTGACAGGCGGGGGAACCGGAATGCCGGATGAGTGTAAAAGACGGTGTTCGAGATAACTTGACCGTCAAATCCGATAGGGGTAAGTTTGCCGGATTGGTTTTTCCTACTTGGTCGGTGCCATGTCCCCCAGTACCGCTGCGGCGAAGAACGTTGCCAGGCCTGATCCCGTTTCCGTCTTCGATTTTTCGGACGACCCGGAGCAACAGGCGTATGAGCAGCGCGCGGCTGCGGCATTCGCGGCGGCATTGCCCGAGATCCTCGCTCTCTATGATTCCGATCCGGAAGTGGCAATGGAGAAGTCCATGGTTGCCGCTCTCAGGCGAACGGTCGAGTATGCGGAACGGACGCGAATTCAAGCAGAGGAGAAGCAAACCGTAGCGGCTGAGTGAGCGGTTTCGTTCCTGAAGCCCATGATTTGCCGCTATGAAACGCTGTCAAAAGCCTGAGAGGGTCGACTCTTTTAACCGAACAAGCTGAGCTAAGGGCTTCTGGACATGATCCAGGTTCGCCCCTGGTGGCATTACTGAGGTACACCATGGCGCTTGGCGGAGACGTGCTTGATAACAAGTACGAGCAAATCCTGCGGCCAGCTTATGATGCTGCATTCCGAATTTCCTACCCGATCACCGACCCCGCCAAGAGTAAGATGTTCGATGATCTGATGAAATGCTTTCATTGCGAGCTAATAGATTTTTCCAATATTCCAACAGTTAAATATCATAAAAATTTAAGAGATTTTTGAGAGGGACTTGGAAGTCCTGCACTGATGGTTTGTGCATTTATTTTTCCGATCATGTCAGCTTACCATGTTGCTCCGGCTCTACTGAGAGCCTGGAATGCTCACCGACCGTCAGCGGAAAAACGGCTCAGAAGTATCGGCGTATCCAAGATCCCTAACCAAGCCGTGGAGATTTTTGTACTTCGTGCTTTCCTGGAATTATTGAAGTGGAAGTGGGCAGAGTTCAGTTCGTTTGAGGGTCCCGAAATGCCACGGGATGAAGTGGAAGCTAAGGAGCATGACGATAACCTGCGCGCTCTCGAGCTGATGCTTGTTCAAAGGGATGTCTGCATGAACGAGGCCGATCAGTTAGCTTCCCAACTCATCGGCGTCCAGCGGTATTCCGAAGCGGGTCTGTCCAGCGAAGGCCGGCGCCTCTTCAATGCCATCAGGATGGTGGTTCAGTTTCCCGACGACGGAAGGCACTGCGAAAACCTAGCCCATCTGGTCAAGGGTTATACGAATTATCTGATCAGGCTGCGCATGGGAAAGGCTTGAACAACCTGTCGCCACCATCTTGACATGAAGCTTCTCGGCCCCAACTAAGCGCGGATAACCCGAATCCGGGCCCCTCTGGTAGGTGGGTCGCCACCTATGATGTCGGATTCCTTCACCTGCTCTTGCGCCGACGGGCGTGACCGCATTTGGAGGGCCCGATGGAAACATCGCCCTTAATCTGGATAGGCTTCAACGCCTTTATCCTGGTACTGCTCGCGTTCGACCTGGGCGTGTTCAACCGCCGTCCCCGTCAGATCACCGTTCGCGAAGCGCTGATCGCCAGCGCCTGCTACATCACTATCGCCTTCACCTTCAATGCCGGTATCTACTGGTTCATGGGGATGGAGAAAGGCCTGGAGTTCACGACCGGCTATCTGATCGAATGGAGCCTGTCGGTAGACAACATCTTCGTCATGGCCATGATCTTCGGCCATTTCGCGGTTCCGCCGGCCTTTCAGCACCGCGTCCTGTTCTGGGGAATCCTTGGCGCCCTGGTGATGCGCGCTATCCTGATCTTCGCCGGTACCGCCCTGATCCACGAGTTCCACTGGACCATCTACATCTTCGGCGCGTTCCTGCTGTTCACCGGCATCAAGATGATGCTGGCGTCCGACGAGGAACCCGATCTGGAGAACAACCGCATCATGCGGTTCGTGCGCAAGCGCGTGAAGATGACCGACACGTATGAAGGCACCAAGTTCTTCGTTCGCCGCAACGGCGTCCTGCTGGCGACGCCGATGCTGCTGGTGCTGATCATGATCGAGGCGACCGACCTGATGTTCGCTCTCGACAGCGTGCCCGCGATCTTTGCCGTAACTGACGATCCCTTCATCGTCTACACGTCCAACGTCTTCGCGATCCTTGGCCTGCGTTCGCTTTACTTCGCGCTCGCCGGCATCATTCATCGTTTCAGCTATTTGAAATACGGTTTGTCCCTGGTCCTGGTCTTTATCGGCACCAAGATGATCCTGATCGATATCTGGAAGGTGCCGACGGCGCTGGCATTGGGCGTCACCGCGACCCTGATCGGCGGCTCCATCGTCCTGTCGCTGATCAAGACCCGGAACGATCCGCCTCTGCCCGATCCGGCTCATGAGTCCGAGGGCAAGCCCCGGGTCTACTCCCAGCCGCAGCCGGGTATCGCCGAGTAACCGGCGATACCGGTCCCCCGCCTAGGCCGCATCCTCGTTCACGGCCTGGGCGCGCGGGATCACCAGGACCTTGTCGATCCGCCGTCCGTCCATATCGACCACTTCGAACCGCGTGCCATCGCGCTCGAAGCTTTCGCCGGCGGTCGGGATGTGCCCGATGTGGCGCAGGACGAAGCCGGCGACGGTGTGGAAATCGCCGTCGTCGCGCAGCCCGCGCATTCCGAACTGGCTCTCGAACTCGTCGACCGGCATCGACCCGTTGACCAGCCATGACCCGTCGTCACGCTGGACCGCCGCCTGTTCGGCGATCTCGCCGGGGTCCGGCATGTCGCCGGCGATGGATTCCATCACGTCGGTCAGCGTCACGATCCCCTCGACGCTGCCGTATTCGTCCACCGCCACCGCCATGTGCAGGCCGGTCCGCTTCATCAGGTCCAGCAGCTTCAGGATCGGCGTCGCGTCGTGGACGACCATCGGCTTGACGGCGACCGCTTCCAGGTTCAGCGGCTTGCCCTGAAAGCCGAAGCTCAGCAGGTCCTTGTTCTGGACGATACCGACCAACTCGTCCAACTCGCCCCGGCAGACCGGAAAGCGCGAATGGCCCGATGTCTGGATCTCGGTGATCACCGCTTCCGGCTTGTCGTGGACGTCCAGCCAGACCACGTCGGGCCGGGGCGTCATGATCGCGCGCACCGTCCGGTCCGCCAGTCGCAGCACCCCGTCGATCATCTCCTTCTCGCGCGGGTCGAACACACCGGCCTGGGTGCCTTCCGTGATCATGGAGCGCACCTCTTCCTCCGTCACCGTCGCCTCGCGCTCGCCGTGCAGGCCCAGCAGGCGCAGCAGCGCGTCGGTCGAAGCGCCCAGCAGCCAGACGAAGGGGGCTGCCACCCGCGACAGCAGGCTCATCGGCCGGGCGATCAGGCTGGCCGTCCGCTCCGGGTTCTTCAGCGCGATGCGCTTCGGGATCAACTCGCCGATCACGATCGACGAATAGGTGATGATTACCAGCACGCTGCCGACGCCGACGATCCGTCCATAGGCTTCCAGACCCGGGATCGTGATCAGCCAACTGCCCAGCCGGTCGCCCAGGGTGGCGCCGCCATAGGCGCCCGCGACCACGCCGACCATCGTGATGCCGATCTGCACCGTCGACAGGAAGCGGCTGGGATCGTCGATCAGCCGCAGGGCGGTGCGGGCTCCGTGAACCCCCTCGTCGGCCATGTGCTGAAGGCGGGACTTGCGGGAGGATACGACCGCCAGTTCGGACATCGCGAACACCCCGTTTAACAGGGTAAGGGCGACGATGATGGCGATTTCAAAGACGAGCATGGATTAGGGGTTCCGGATAGGGGATCGGGCAGCGAGCGGCATGGATCGGCGGCATGGCCGGCGGCCGGGGGCCGACGCCAGGAGCGGTTCCATCGACAGGCGCCCCATCAACAGGCCGGGATGCCGCGAAGGCACGGCCGGAGGGGCAGGGTCGGGTGGATCGGAACTGCTGCTCATTCGATCTCCGGCCGGATAGGCGCGGAGGAACTCCATCGTCGCTGCTGCTCATGCCATAATGTGCGATGCCGTCCGATACGGCAAGCATCCATCCCCTGAGCATCGGGGACGGGATGGTCGGCCTGCCAACCAGTTCGATTGGAAACTAGTTGTTGGGTAAAGGATTAAAGGGCTATGGTCGCGCCGTAATCACACAGTTGCATGTCTATGAGCGCCTCCTCTGCGTCCCATCCCATTTTCCTGTCAGGCGGAGGCGAAATGGGCGCGTCGATGCGCGCCCGCGACTGGGAAGGCTCACCGCTGGGGCACCCCGCACACTGGCCGGCGCCGCTGCGCACGTCCATCGGCATCATGCTGAACTCCCGGCATCCCATGTATGTCGCCTGGGGGCCGGAGCTTGCATTTTTCCATAACGACAGCTTCATCCCGATCCTGGGCGGGCGGCATCCGGTGCTGCCGGGAATCCCCATGGCGGAGCTTTGGCCGGACCTATGGGATAAGATCGGCGATCTGGTCGCCCGCGTCATGGCGGGAGAGTCGGTCTGGCAGGACGATTTCCCCGTCGTCATGTCCCGCAACGGCCATCCCGAAGAAGCATGGTTCACGTTCTCGTGGTCGCCGATCCATGACGACAACGGGCAAGTCGGCGGCCTGCTGTGCGCCTGCATGGAAACGACGGGCGAAGTCAGGAACAGGAGCCAGGTGGCGGTCCAACTCGGCCTTGCCGACCGGCTACGCCGGCTGTTCGACAATGCTCCCAGCTTCATGGCGGTCCTGCGGGAGCCCGGCCATGTATACGAGTTCGCCAATGCGTCCTACCGCCAGCTCGTCGGCAACCGCGAGATCATCGGCAAGTCCGTGCGCGAGGCGCTGCCCGAACTGGAGGAGCAAGGCTTCATCAGTCTGCTCGACCGGGTCTATGCGACCGGCGAACCCTATGTCGGCCGCGCAGTCCGCGTCATGCTCCGCCGGGGGCCGGACGAGGCCGAAGAGGAGCTTTTCGTCGACTTCATCTTTCAGCCGATCTGCGGCGCGGACAGCCAGACCAACGGCATCCTGATCGACGGCAGCGACGTCACCGATCTGGTCCGGGCGCGCGAGCGTTCCGCCTGCCTTGTCGAACTGGGCGACCGCCTGCGCGACCTGAACGACACGGGCGAGATCGCCCAGGCGGCGGCGGAACTGCTGGGCCGGACATTGGGGGTTTGCCGCGCCGGATACGGCCGGGTCGACCCCAGCGGCCAACTCGTCACGGTCGAGCGCGATTGGAGCGACGGCACTGCGTCGAGCATCGCCGGCGTCCACCGTTTCCGCAACTACGGCACCTTCGCCGCAACCCTCCACCGCGGCGAGATCCTGGTCATCCCGGATGTCGCCTTCGACCCTCGCACGGCGGACAGCACGCAGGCGCTGAGCCAGATCGGCGTCGCCGCGCTGATCAACGTCCCCGTTATCGAGGATGGCCGCCTTGCCGCCGTGCTGTACATCCATTCCAGCGAGCCGCGCACGTGGTCTCAGCGCGAAGTGGACCTGATCCGCGACATCGCCGACCGAACCTGGGCCGCTGCCGAGCGTGCCCGGTCCGAATCCTCGCTCCACCGGCTCAACCGCACGCTGGAAGAGCAGGTCGCCGAACGCACCCGCGACCGGGACCGCATGTGGCGGCTGTCGACCGACATCATGCTGGTCGCCCGCTTCGACGGTACGATCATTGCGCTCAACCCGGCCTGGGGGACGCTGCTTGGCTGGACCGAGGACGAGTTGATCGGCACCAGCTTCCTGGACCTCGTCCACGAGGACGACGTGGCGGCCACCACCGGCGAGGCCGCGCGCCTGAACAAGGGGCTGGTGACGCTGCGGTTTGAGAACCGCTACCGCCACAAGGACGGCAGCTACCGCTGGCTGTCCTGGGCGGCGGTCCCCGACGAGACCTATATCCACGCGGTCGGCCGCGACATCACCGCCGAGCGCGAGGCGCTGGACGCCCTGCGCACCGCCGAGGAAGCCTTGCGACACGCCCAGAAGATGGAGGCGGTCGGCCAGCTTACCGGCGGCGTCGCCCATGACTTCAACAACCTGCTCCAGGCGATCCTGGGCAACCTGGACATGCTGAAGGACAAGCTGGAGCGCCAGGACGCGCTGGAAGGTCGCGACGACCTGCTCCGCCATGTCCGCTTCGCGACCCAGGCGGGCGACCGCGCCGCAATCCTGACGCAGCGCCTGCTTGCCTTCGCCCGGCGCCAGCCGCTTGCCCCGACCAGCCTCAACCTGAACGCCCTGGTCGGCGGCATGCAGGAACTGCTTCAGCGTTCCGTCGGGGAGGCGATCCAGGTCGAGGCCATCCTGTCCGGCGGCCTGTGGCGCACCTGGGCCGATGCCAACCAAGTCGAGAACGGCCTGCTCAACCTTGCCATCAACGCCCGCGACGCGATGCCGTCGGGCGGCAAGCTGACGATCGAAACAGCCAACACCCATTTGGATAATACCTATGTCACCGCGGAGTTCGGCCTGACCCCCGGCGAATACGTCGTCCTGTGCGTCACCGACACCGGAGCCGGCATGTCGCCCGACGTGCAGGCGCGGGCGTTCGAGCCGTTCTACACGACCAAGCCGATCGGACAGGGCACCGGCCTTGGCCTGAGCCAGCTCTACGGGTTCGCCCGCCAGTCCGGCGGCCATGCGGCGATATATTCGGAAGAGGGCAAGGGCACGACGGTCAAGCTGTACCTGCCGCGCCACCACGAGGCCGTGCAGGCCGAGCCGGTCGTTCCGGCGCTGCCCGAACCGGAGCCGGCGCAGGAGGGCGAAACGATCCTGGTGCTGGAGGATGAGGGGCTGGTCCGGATGCTGCTGGTCCAGACCTTGGAACGCCAGGGATACCGCGTGATCGAGGCGCACGAGCCACAGGTGGCCCTGGATGCGCTGGAGACGGAGCCGAAGATCGACCTGCTGGCGACCGATGTCGGCTTGCCCGGCATGAACGGCCGTCAGGTCGCGGAGATCGCCCGGCGCTTGAAGCCGGAGATCGCCGTGTTGTTCCTGACGGGGTATGCGCACAATGCGGCGCTGGGGGATGAACCGCTGAGTCCGCGGACGCAGGTTCTCAGCAAGCCGTTCAACGCGCGGGCGCTGCTGACTAAGATCTCCGCGATGCTGGAGAGTGGTGGGTAGCGGGACGGGGTGAAGGGGACGGTTGCGGGGGTTGGCTTCAACTCCGGGCTAACTCTTGGGAGAAGCCGAGGACTTAGCCTTCGGGATCGCGGACAAGGCAGTGGTGCTCCCGCAAATTGCCAGTAAAGAGGGATGTATCCAGCGTTGAAGCTGAACGTATCTCGCAGCTTTGTTCGTAGCAGTATCACAAAATGAAAAACATCCTTATAATTCTTTCATAAAGAATTAAGTATTGACGTGACGTCAACATCAATAAAAAATAATCCGTAGAATGCTAAGCATGCATTAGCATGAATGACTGATAAATCATAAATATGACTAATATGTAAATCAGATGTTGAAGAAGAAAAATTGGCGTGATATGATAGGTCCGTCTGCATGGGTGATCGATGGAGCATTTGTTATGCATATTGTTTCAGTAATAAATTATAAAGGCGGTGTTGGTAAAACTACCGTTACTACTAATCTAGCTGGCGAGCTCGCTTGGCGAGGTTATAAAATTCTGATGATCGATCTTGATCCACAGGCAAGTCTAACCTTTTCTTTTATTCGCCCTGAGGACTGGAAAAACTTATTTTCCGATAACAAAACGATCAAGAACTCCTTTGATGCTCTCCTGGCAGGTACCTCGTCTCCGCTTGCAAATCTTATACTTGAACCCAAGCGTGCGAAAACTGTTTTGAGCGGGCGTGGTAAGCTGGATTTGATTTGCTCTCATTTGGGGTTGATTAACGTTGATCTTGAGTTAGCCACTCTTTTGGGTGGTGCCAATATGAAGCAATCAAAGCAAAATTTTCTAAAAGTACATAGAAGGCTGGCCGATGGCCTTAGTCAGATTCCGAGTGATCAATACGATCTTGTGCTTATTGACTGCCCGCCAAATTTCAATATTGTTACAAAGACCGCAATTGTTGCAAGTGATTTTATACTAATACCAACCCGCCCAGATTATCTATCTACATTAGGCATAGACTATCTCATCAAGAATGTTAGTAGCCTTGTAGAGGACTATAACGATTATGCCCAAGAAAATACTGGAAGCTATACACCCGAAATACAGCCTGCTGCATTGGGGGTGCTATTCAATATGATTCAAGAAAGAAGTGATGATCCAATAAGAACTCAACACAATTATATGCAGCAAGTTAGAGCGCAAAGTGGACTAAATGTTTTTGATAGTTATATTAAGAGAAATGACACAATTTTTGCGCGCGCTCCTGAAACAGGGGTTCCCCTTGTGCTAAATGGGTACACTTCAGGAACTTACAAAAATGTGGTTGACGGTTTGGAAGAAGTTGCTTCAGAATTTGCAAACCAAATCGGCCTTATTTAGGGAAAAAATATTATGATTGAGCAGAATAAAGCAACAGCGATACTACTTCGTCAATTGGCATCACTTGTTGAAGCGATGACTATATCTGATATTGAGGCTGTTGTAAATAATAATGCTAAACTATCTTTAAATATTCGCAAATCGAAGAAAGAAAGAATTTTAGATAAAGGTCAAGTGGGTGAGTTTCTAAACACAAAAGAGCCAAAACTAGATATAGAATTAATCCGTATGAAATTAGATCAAATAGACACGCGAGATAATGCTGCCAACTTTTTATTGGACGTCGCTGGAAAGAAGCATGATTTAGTGTTAATAGCAAGAGAGATGTCTATTCCTGTGCAAAGCTCCGATACTATAGAAACAATAAGAAATAAGATCGTTGATGCAACAGTCGGCTATAGGCTCAGGTCAAAGGCGATAAGAGATAAAAATTGAATTCTCTTGCTTTGTAACTATTATGTGCGTTGTAAATTATTGATATGTCTTAAACACAGCTAGCCGGAGAATATTTTATTTGGCTAATGTTTACCACATCGTGGTAGTGTGTAAGCGGTGTGATCTGGCATCCGTGGTTCGTGCATCTGGTCGAAAGCCGGCACCGAATGAAACCGGGGGAGTGTCTGGCGGTCTT
The DNA here is from genome assembly GCF_000936425.1 of Skermanella aerolata KACC 11604. Taxonomy (GTDB): domain Bacteria; phylum Pseudomonadota; class Alphaproteobacteria; order Azospirillales; family Azospirillaceae; genus Skermanella; species Skermanella aerolata. Next base: position 83,000 of record NZ_AVFK01000020.1, read on the forward strand.
TCCAGTCGCGGCGCTGCTGCTGGGATTGTCGGTGTGCGGGTTTCGGGGGCCGTTGCCGGTGGAGGATAATCCCCGGACGGCGGCGCTTTCCGCGATGACGCGGGTTGTTTCCATGAGACGGCGGATGGTCCTGCGGTGCTTGCCGAGGAATGCTTCGGCGAGTGACGGCGGGAGGCTTCTGGTTGCCGGGGTGCCACTGGCTTCGGTCGGGCGGGTGGAGCGGGTCTTGTTCGCGGTCGTCAATGCGGGCGATGAGCAGGATGGGCGGTCGAATTGAGGGGCGGAGTGGGGGAGGCGGCGGCTGGCTGGCTGGCGTGCTCCCTCACCCTCCCATTGCTGCGCAATGGGTCCCTCCCTCTCCCGCAAGCGGGCGAGGGGCTTTTTGTTCTGGTAGGGGCGTTGGTTCCGGTTTTGGCGATGAAGGAGTTTTATTGAAGCGGCAATATTTGCGGTTTCGATTAAATTTTTGGCAGGACGCTTGCCTTGCCTGCCGCGACGGTGTGCATACGGCTTCGCCGACGGCTTGATGCGGGGGTAAAGCCCGGTTTTCTCATACTGGCATATGCATTGCTCAATGACATCCCATGACCGCCAGCGTGGGAGACGGGCTTTATGGGGAATTTCGTCAATATCGCCTTCGATATTGTCAGTTTCAGCGCGATCATCGTGCTTGTGGTGCTGGGGCTGGGCGTCATCGCCAGCATGATCGGCATCTTCAACTTCGCCCATGGCGAGTTCGTGCTGCTCGGCGCCTATGTCGTCTTCCTTTTTCACAGCAACGGGTTGCCGGCCTGGGCCGGGATGCTGGTGGCGCCGTTCGTCGTCGGCGCCATCGGGTATCTGCTGGAACGCACCGTCATCCACCGGTTCTACGCGACGCCGGTGATCGCCATGCTGGGCACCTATGCCCTGGGGCTGACGATCCGGGAGATCGTGCGCAGCCTGACCGGCGGGCTCTATCACGCGATACCGGAACCGCTGGTCGGCTCCTGGTCGATGGGCGACTTCAATATCGCCAAATGGCGGGCGGTGATCATCGTCGTGACGCTGCTGGTGATCGCGGCGACCTGGGTGTTTCTGACGCGCAGCTCCTATGGGCTGCGGGTGCGGGCGTCGCTGGAGAACCCGTCGCTGGCCCGTGCCTCTGGGATTTCCACGGCGCGGCTTTACGCCATGACCTTCGCGTTCGGTGCCGCCTTGGCGGGGCTGGCGGGGGCGCTGATGGTGCCGCTGTTCTCGCTCTACGCCGATCTCGGCGTCCGGTTCCTGATCCAGAGCTTCCTGGCGGTGATGCTCGGCGGGGTCGGCACCTTCGAAGGGCCGATCCTGGGGGGAGCCATCGTCGGCGGCATCAGCGCCAGCCTGCCGTGGCTGGTCCCGCCGGTGCTGGCCGACGTCCTGGTGTTCGTCATCGCCATAACCATCGTCAAGCTCCGTCCACAAGGCCTACTCAAAGCAGGGAGAATATGAGGATGATAATTCCTCCGCATGGAAATGCCGGAAAAGGTCTGTCGCGGCGCGACTTCCTCCGGGCCACGGCCGGGACGGCGGCTTTCGCGGGCATGGTCTCGACCGGGCTGGGAAGCTGGGTGCTGCGGCCGAAGGGGGCCTATGCAGCATCTCCGATCAAGGTCGGCATCGCGACCGACATCACGGGCGCCATCAGCCATTCCGGCAATTCGTGCTGGAACACCGCCCGGCTCGCCATCGACGAGATCAATGCGGCGGGCGGCATCAAGGGCAGGCCGCTGGAGGTCTATCTCGAGGATACCGCGTCGAACGAAACGGTCGCGGTCGCCAATGTCCGCCGGCTGATCCAGCGCGACCGGGTCGACGTGGTGCTGGGCGGCATCACCAGTTCGATGCGGGAGGCGATCAAGGACCCGATCGCGAAGCGGGGACGCACTCTCTATATATACCCGCAGCTCTACGAGGGTCAGGAATGCACCCCGCACGTCTTCTGCACCGGGCCGACCCCGGCGCAGCAGTGCGACGACCTGATCCCGTGGCTGATCGGGCAGGGGGCCAAGCGCTTCGCGTTCCCGTCCGCCAATTACCTGTGGCCGCAGCTTCTCAACAAGTATGCCCGCAAGGTCGTGGAAGCCAACGGCGGCGAGGTCGTGTTCGAGGAATACTACCCGATCGACCAGGTCGAATACTCGTCCACCGTCAACCGGATCATGACCGACAAGGTCGATTGCGTATTCAGCACGGTCATCCCGCCGGGCGTCGGGCCGTTCCTGAAGCAGCTTTACGAGGCCGGCTACCATGGCCGGGGCGGCAAGATTGCATCGGTCTACTACGATGAGAACATGCTGAACGTCCACCAGCCCCATGAGATGGAAGGGCTGGCGAGCTGCCTGGACTATTTCCAGGGGGTGGACGATCCGTTCTCCAAGGCGCTGCTGGCGCGCTACAACGCCAAGTATCCGGGCTCTCCCTATCGCTTCACCGCCGGCAGCGCCGCCACCGGCATGTGGCGCGGCATCAAGCTGTGGGAACAGGCCGTCATCGCCACGGACGGCGACCTGGACCGGGAATCGGTGTCGAAGGCGCTCCAGACGACCAAGATCGCGGAAGGTCCCGGCGGCGGGGCGGAGATGGTGCCCGGCACCGGCCATTGCCGCATGAACATGTATATCGCGGTCGCCAAGGCGGGGACCTACGACCTGATCTCCAAGTCGAGCAGCGCCGTCGAACCGAAGGAATGCGGGCCGGCCTGATGACGTATCGCGGAGACCGATAGATGGCGGATGTGGTTCATAAGCCGGTCGTGAGCAAGGCGGGAGAGGGCGCTTTGGCGTTCTCCCGGCCGTCGCGGCTGCCCCGGCTTCTCATGGTCGAGATCGCCGTTTTCCTGGCGCTGGCGGTGATGCCGCTGTTCCTGGAGTTCTTCTGGGTGGTCTTCCTGACCAAGGTGATGATCCTGGGCATGGTCGCCCTCAGCTTCGACCTGAACTGGGGCTATTCAGGGATCATGAGCTTCGGGCAGGCGCTGTTCTTCGGGACGTCGGCCTATGTCGTCGGGCTGCTGGGGCGCGACATGGATCTGGCGCAGGGGCTGATCACCCTGCCGCTGGGGGCGCTGGTCGGCATGACGCTGGCGCTGCTGATGGCGATGTTCCTGCTGCTGGGGAAACGGGCGCCGACGGTGATCTTCGTGTCTCTCGGCACGCTGACCGGGTCCTATGCGGCGGAGCGGCTGGCGGCGGCGTGGTACTATATCGGCGGGGCCAACGGGCTGTCGGGCATCCCCGTGCTGATGCTGGGGCCGGTCGAGTTCTTCGAGGGGCCGGAGTTCTACTATCTGGCCTTCGCGCTGCTGGCGGTCGTCTATCTGGGGTGCCGGTTCTTCGTGCGCTCGCAGTTCGGTCTGGTGCTGGCGGGAATGCGGGAACAGGAGCGGCGGCTGGCCTTCTTCGGCTACCGGGTGCAGCTGTTCAAGGCGATCGTGTTCTCGCTGTCCGGCCTGATCGCCGGGCTGGCAGGAGCGCTGTATGCCTATCACGAGGGGTTCGCCGGGCCGCGCATCCTGGGGATCAACCTTTCGACCATGATCGTGCTCTACGCGCTGCTGGGCGGGTCGGGGACGCTGATCGGGGCGATCATCGGCTGCGCCATGATCGAGGTCGGCAGCCTGTTCCTGGCGGACCAGCCGGTCATCCGCGACTTCTGGCCGGTCATCCTGGGCGTGTTGATGCTGCTGGTGATCCTGCTTAAGCCGACCGGCATCCTGGGCCTGTTCGTGCCGGACCGGGAGCGGATCGGGTCGTTCCGGCGGGAAAGCGGGACGGGGGGTGCGCCATGACGGCGGCGGTGGCGGCTACGGCGGCGGCTCCGATCCTGGAGATCAGGGGCGTGCATAAGGTCTTCGGGGCGCTGAAGGCGCTGGACGGGGTCGACATGCAGGTCCGGTCCGGGGAGTTCCACGGGCTGATCGGGCCGAACGGGTCGGGCAAGAGCACGCTGATGAAAGCCATCGCGGGCGAGCATCTGCCGACGTCCGGCACCGTCACCTTCAAGGGCGGCGACATCACCCGCGCGACGCCGTCGGAGCGGTCCAGGGCGGGGATGTCGATCAAGTTCCAGATCACCAGCGTCCTGCCGGGGCTGACCGTCTACGACAACGTGCTGCTGGCGACCCAGGCGCGCGAGGGGATCGGGTCGCTGCTGCGGTCCTCGTCGCGTCGGCGGCTGCATGGGAAGGTCTGGGCGGCGCTGGAGCAGTTCCGCATGCTGCACCGGGCCGACGACGTGGCAAGCAGCCTGTCGCACGGCGAGCAGCAATGGCTGGAGATCGCCATGGCGATGGCGACCGGGCCGGACCTGCTGCTGCTGGACGAACCGACCGCCGGGATGAGCATAGAGGAACGCCGGATCACCGGCGAGCTGCTGGAGCCGATCCGGGGACGCTGCGCCGTCGTCATCGTGGAGCACGACCTGGATTTCATCCGCGAGATCTGCGACGTGCTGACCGTGCTGGACCAGGGCGCCGTGCTGAACAGCGGCACTATCGAGACCATTCAGAACTGCGAGAAAGTGAGGCAGGTCTATGTCCGTCGCACTTGACGTCGTCGGGCGGACGGTCCCGCCCGTGCGTGGACCCTCGGCGCTGGACGTGCAGGAAGTCTCCGCCTTCTACGGCACCAGTCAGGCTCTGTTCGACGTGTCGCTGCTGGTGCCCGCAACCGGAGGGCTGGCGGTGCTGGGCCGCAACGGAGCCGGCAAGACGACGCTGATGAAGACGATAGCCGGCGAGATGAAGGCGGCCACGGGGCGGATGTTCCTGGGCAAGTCGGAGATCACGGCGCTGCCGACCGAGCAGCGGATACGCTCGGGCATCGGCTACGTGCCGCAGGAAGGGGCCGTCTTCGCCAAGCTGTCGGTGCGGGAGAACCTGAAGGTCGGGTCGCTGATGAAGCCGAAGTCGGACGCGATGGACCGGGTCATGGCGATGTTCCCCAAGCTGGGGACGCGGCTGGACCAGCAGGCCGGCACGCTGTCCGGCGGCGAGCGCAAGATGCTGGCGGTCGGGCGGGCTTTGCTGGGGGAACCCCGGCTGCTGATCCTGGACGAGCCGACCGAAGGCGTCTGGATCGGCGTGATCGAGGAACTGGCCGACCGGCTGGGCGAGCTGTCGAAGACTATGGCGCTGATCATCGTCGAGCAGCACCTGGATCTGGCGCTGCGGGTCGCCACCCACGCGCTGGTCATGGCGCGGGGGCGGGTGGTGCTGGAGGGCGGTGCCGGCGAGATCGGCAGCCATCCGGAGCTGTTGCGGTATCTGGCGCCGTAGGCGTTTTACCAATTCAATACTGTCATAAGCAGGAGGAAGGGATTCATGCCCATCAAGAAGCCGTCCCGTGAAGCGGTGCTGGATGTCGGCCGTACCATCGGCCTGTCGCTCACTTCGGCCGAGGCCGAGGAGTTCGCCACGCTGATGGGGCCGAGCGTCGAGCAGTTCAATCAGGTGGACCGGATGCGCGATGAGTTGCCGGAGGTCAAGTATCCCCGGACACCCGGCTACCGTCCGATGGTCGAGGACAACCCTTACAACGCTTGGTACGTCAAGACGACGATCGAGGGCGCTCCGGGAGGCAAGCTGTCCGGCAAGACGGTCGTGCTGAAGGACAACATCATGCTGGCCGGCGTGCCGATGATGAACGGCTCGGCGACGCTGGAAGGCTATGTCCCGGAAATCGACGCGACCATCGTGACGCGCCTGCTGGACGCCGGCGCCACCATCGTGGGCAAGTCGCACTGCGAGGCCTTCTGCCTGTCGGGCGGCAGCCACACCAACATCACCGGGCCGGTCCACAACCCGCTGAAGCATGGCTATTCCGCCGGCGGGTCTTCATCGGGCAGTGCGGCGCTGGTGGCGGCGGGCGAAGTCGATCTGGCGGTCGGGGGCGATCAGGGCGGCTCGATCCGGATGCCGGCTTCGTTTTGCGGCATCTACGGGATGAAGCCGACGCACGGGCTCGTGCCCTATACCGGCATCATGCCGATCGAGATCTTCGTCGATCACACCGGGCCGATGACCAGGACGGTCAAGGACAACGCCCTGATGCTGGAGGTGATGGCGGGGCCGGACGGCTACGATCCGCGCCAGTACGACGTGAAGACGGCGCCCTATGCCGAGATGCTGGAGGGTGGCGTCAAGGGGATGACCATCGGCGTGGTCAAGGAAGGCTTCGGCCATCCGGACTCGGAAGAGGCAGTGGATGCGGCGGTGCGGCGCTCGGCGGAGCACTTCGCCAAGCTGGGCGCGACGGTCAAGGAAATCTCGATCCCGATGCACCGTGAGGGTGTCGCGATCTGGATGCCGATCGGCGTGCTGGGGCTGACCCAGACGATGATGTACGGCGACGGCTATGGCTTGAGCCGGCCCGACCTGTATGTGTCGAGCCTGATGGACCGGCACCATTCCTGGCGGCAGCGGGCCGACGAGCTGTCGGAAACCACCAAGCTGATGCTGCTGCTGGGGACTTACGTGCTGGATAAGCGAGGCGTCCAGCCCTATGGCAAGGCGATCAACATCGCCCGGCGGCTGCGCGCGGCCTATGACGCCGCCCTAGCCGATTGCGACCTGCTGCTGATGCCGACGACTCCGATGAAGGCGACCCCGATGCCGGAAGCGGATGCGCCGGTTACCTCGATCGTCAAGCGGGCCTTCGAGATGATCACAAACACGGCACCCTTCGACATCACGCACCATCCCGCGATGGCCGTCCCCTGCGGCCTGATCGATGGACTGCCGGCCAGCACGATGCTGATCGGCAAGCACTTCGACGAAGCGACGATCTACAAGGCGGCCTACGCGTTCGAGCAGTCGGGCGGGGCGGAGTTGAAGGGGTGAGTGAAAGGCCAGACTTGACGGGCGGAGCCGCTTTCAGCGGCTCCGGGCGCGGCGGGGGAGGTCGAAGAGGGAGGTGTAGGAGGCGTTCTGGGCGGGGCGGGCGGGTTGGATCGGGATGACGTGGCGGTCGGCTTCGGTGTCGACGTCGACGTCCTCGAAACGGGCGCCCAGCTTGGCGAAGCGGCGCTCCAGTTCGGCCTCGGAGATCAGCCAGCCGCGTGGGCAGCCGGCGCGGGAGACCAGGCCGTTGGAGTTGAGATCGTCGTCATCGTCGTCGGCGTCGAGATCGGCCATGGCGGGAGCCTGCCGGACGAGCGGGGCGGCGGCGGCCGAGCGGCGGTCGATCGCGGGGGGCGTCTGGGGCTGCGCCTGCGGACGCTCGGGGGTGGCGAAACGGTCCGGCATGCCGCGATGGTCCATCCGGCGCATTGGCGGACGCGGCAGGGGACGGGGAGCATAACCCTGGGACTCTCCGCCGTTGTAGCGGGAGGCGCCCTGATAGGAGGAGGTCTCCATCGGGCTGTCGAGCAGGTGGCGTCCGGACAGAGCCTGTCCGATCACAAAGGAGCTTTCATCAGGGCCGGCATCGTGATCGTTGTTCATGGTGTGCTTGTTCCATCCACAGCGAGATCTGTTAACACTTCGATACGGCTGTTTAGGTTAATGAATACTTACCCATTCCGATAATCTGGGTACCTTCACCCATTATTTCCATCTCCATTTAGTTCGTTGAAATTGCGAATAAATTCGCCGCAATCCGGCCTATGACCGGGGAAAGGCGACTAGACCCAAATGCTTAATATCCACATCCTCCGGTCTATGACGGGAGGGTTTGATCTAAGTCAAATTACAGCTCCCGGTTATGATTGCCTGAGGGACGTCGTTAACGTGGCGAATTGCCGCTCATGAAAAATTTACCAGCCTGTGCGACCGCCGGTGAAACCACCCGGCGTGCGCAGCCCTTGCCTTCCGACGGCATCGAGTCGGCCGCTCTCCTGTCGAGGCAATCCATATTGTCGTACTCACAGCCGCTAATCCCTTCTCTCGGGTGTGGTGCAGATGTGACAACTGCGGCTAATGGGCCACATTTTCTGCATGGCTCCCCGGCGGAGATCGCACGGGATGCGGATCATCAGGGGGCGTATATACGGTCCTGTCTTCTCCCCCACACCTCCATCAGTGCTGTTCATAGCCATGCTCGCCGCCGAAATTTTTGGCCTTGCCGGGGTCGTTGCCGGTTCATCCTGGGGTTTCCTCAAGGATCGCCGCGCGATTCTCGCCGTTCAGGCATTCGCCACCGTCATGTTCGGCATCCATTATGGGCTGCTCGGCGCCTGGAGCGGTGCGGGCATGTGCGTCATGACGCTGGTGCAGGCGACCGCCTCGCTTCCGCAGAAACACAGCCGGGCGACCACGATCCTGTTCTGGTCGACGGTTCCGATGATCGCGGTGCTGACGTTCCTGACCTGGAACGGTCTTGCTTCGGCCGGCGCCGCGTTCGGGATGGCGATGGCGACGCTGGGGCGCTGGCAGAAGGACACCTTCAAGCTGCGCTGGTTCTTCGTGCTGTGCTCGATCGGATGGGCGACCCATAACGCGATCGTCGGCTCGCCCTTCGGTCTGGCGTCCGACACGATGTGCTTCGTCAGCAACCTGTGGCGTCTGCGCAGCGAGCTGAGCCTGCGACGTCTGCGCCACCAGGAAAGCCGGGGCGTTCCGGTGCTTTCCGGAGGAATCCCGACAGGGCTGCCCGCCTCGGCATAGAGTCTTCGAAGCTGGTTCTTCGATCCTACACCAATGAATTGGACATCCCGCAGGGCCGTTTTGCACTGCGGGATGTTGTCATGGTGAACAACAGGATTGAGAGAACACCATGCAGAACCCTTATACCGCCAAGAACCCCTTCATGAGCATGTGGCTGTCGGCTGCGAATTCTTCCGCCGGCATGATGCGTGGCGCCTGGACTGCCGAAATGCATCGGCAGCAGCAGGAATTCGTCCAGAACTGGATCAAAATGTCGATGCAGTTCTGGATGCCCATGCTGAATCCGCCGCGCGACCGCAAATAACCCGCATGTAACGGGTAACGGCCGGACCGGCGACACGGTCCGGTCGATAACATGCTTATTCAGGTGGTACCGCTGTCGTGTACACAGCAGGGCAAAGGCATCCTCAAAAGGGATGCGCATATTGACGCAAGCCACCTATAGCTTTTTTGCACTGCAAAAATTCATGCTTTCTAAACCATGGGAGCCTATATGGGATTGCAGTATATTGCACTGCACCATAAGGAGCTTCCCATGCGTCGCTTTATCGGCCTTGCCACTGTGGCAGCCCTGCTCGTTCCTTCGATCGCTTCCGCCGCCGATGTCGTGAGCGCCCAGCAGGCCCGGACTGTCGCCCTGCGTGACGGTTCCGCCGTGGTCTTCTTCACGAACGCCGAAGACAAGTTCGAAGTCGTCACGACCGTTTCCGCCACCGAAGCCGCTCCGGCCCTGCGCTTCACCCACGATCTGGCCGCCGGCCAGTCCGCCACGATCGAGCTGAGCGGCGATGCCGGCACGCCGGCCGCCCGTCTCGTCCTGACCCGCGACGGCGACAAGCTGCGCGTCGAGAGCGGTTCCAAGACGGCCTCCACCGGCCTCTGACAGCTTGATCCGGACCGGTTTCTTGTTCCGGGACCATCCCTAAAGATAAGGATGGTCCCAGGGACGACCGCCGGAATAATCGGGCCGCTTTTTTGTTGATACTTGCAGATGAACAATCCGCTAGGTGTCGCCATGCGTGTCCGGCTACTGGTCGCTTCCGCCTCCCTTCTCTTGATGTCCGTCCTCCCGGCAGCCGCCGACTGGGACAGGCATCGGGGATGGGACAGGGGCGGCAGGCATTATCAGGCCGATGGGCTCAAGCGAGCCTGCAACTACGGCGATCGCCGCGCCTGCATCCAGTTGGGTGAGGTGATCGGCCGCCACCGCGAGGCCCGGCGCCAGCAGGAATGGCGGCGCGACCGATTCGCGATGCCGGACCGGTATTATGAAGAACGCTCCCGCTACTACCGTCCGCCTCCGCCGCCTCCGGGCTTTTCCTGGCGCTTCGAGTCGCGGTGAGCCGGGTGTGACAGATCCTATGTGATCCTTCACTCCGCGTCGCTGTTGGCGATGGCCTGAAGGGCTTTCCAGTTCTGTATGGCGAAGGCGTTGCCGTCGCGCGCGATGATGCCTTCCGCCTGCCACTGTCCCAGATGAAAATTCACCTTCTGCCGGCTGGCGCCGATCAGCTGGCCCAAGTCGCGCTGGGTCGGATTGCCCTTGAGCCGGGGATTGCCGATTCCGGCGATGGGCTTCGATGACTGCTTCGAGGCCTGGGCCGCTATCGTCAGCAGCAGACGCGCCAGCCTGACGTTGACGGGGTGCAGCGTGACGCCTTCGACCTGATCGGTCGAACGCCGCAGCTTTTCCGACAGCATCGCGCAAAGGCGCAGCGCCGCTTCCGGGAACTGGCGCAGCGTGGCCGTGAAATCGAAGCGCTCCAGCGTCAGGACCAGCGTGTCCCCCATCGCCGTCGCGTCGGCGCTGCGCGACTGGCCGTCCAGCAGGCTCATCTCGCCGAAGATCTGGCCGGGTTCCATGATGGTCAGCAGCATCTCCCGCCCTTCCGCCGTATTGACGCCGATCCTTACCCGGCCCTCGACCACGATCATCAGCGTCGATCCCGGATCCCCCCGCATGAAGATCGTTTCGCCGTCCTTGAAGCGGCGCGAGTTCAGCCGGGCGGCGATGGACTCCCGTTCCGCCGGGGCAAAGTTTTCAAAGAAGGATGCGCGTGCGAGGAACTGCACTTTGCTCGAATGCGATAACGCTGCCATCAAGGCTCTCCTGGCTGCCCGGTCCTCGAAGCCGAAGATCGGGTTGACCTAAGATTGTACGAGTCCACCGACCTGTCGGGATGGTCGTTGATTTACCCAGTAATCGTGTATGCGGTCGTTTGAGCCATAGTGGTATTTTCGGCCTTCGCCGTTGGAAGCGGTGTGAAGCGCTGCACAGTCGCCGGTCGTTTTGGTGCCGGCTACTTCGCATGAGTTATTTCTGCCAAAGCCGCCCCGCTTCGAATCCTGCAAATTCCTTCCGGAGGAATCGATGCTCGGCATCCGACTCCTGGGCGAAATGGAGATATCGCGCGACGGAGAGCGGCTTGAAATGCCCCCCTCCCGGAAGACGCGCGGGCTGCTGGCCTATCTGGCGCTGGCGAACCGCCCGCTGCGCCGTGAGCGGCTCTGCGCGCTGCTGTGGGACGCTCCGGACGACCCGAAGGGCGCCTTGCGCTGGAGCCTGAGCAAGCTGCGGCCGATCGTCAACGACCCCGACCGGGCACGGATACTGGCGACGCGCGAGCTGGTGTCGTTCGATCCCGCCGGTTCGCATATCGATCTGGCTGCCGTGAGGACGCGGCTCGACGGTGGGATCGAGGGCGTCGACACCGCCACGCTGAAGGAACTGCAAGCCGAGTTCCGGGGCGACTTCCTGGAAGGGATGGAGCTTTCCGCCTGCCCGGACTTCGAAGTCTGGCGGATAGCCGTCCGGGAAGAGGCGCGGGCCCTGCACCGCCAGATCCTGTCGGCCGTGGTGGAGCGTCATGCCGGCGAACCCGATATGGCGCTGCCGTTCGCCCGCCGCGCCGTGGCACTCGACCCGGACGACGCGGGCAGACATTCGCTGCTACTGCGTCTGCTCGCCGAGAGCGGCCGGCGGGACGCGGCCGAGGAGCAGTATGTCGTTTCCCTGCGCCAGCTTCGCGACCATGCAGCACCCGCCGAACCGCTGGTGGCGGCGTGGCAGGACCTGCGGCGGAAGACGCCCGCCGCACCCGCCGTATCCGCCGCAGTGGAGCCGGCGCAGGCGCCGGTGCCGGAGTTGGATCGAGCACCGGTTCCAATCGCGGTTTCGGGACTGGCTGGGGCGGAGCGGAAGGTCGCGACCGTGCTCGCCGCCTGCGTTCACCGGATCGCGGATGACGGCGCCGACCCGGAGGAACTGTCGAGGCAGGCGGATTTCCTGACGGCGCTCCGGCCACTGGTCGAAAGCTTCGGCGGGATGATGGGGGCAGCGCTAGGCACCTCGGCGGTCGTGCTGTTCGGCGTCGAGCGGACCCTCGAGGACCACGCCGTCCAGGCTTGCCGGGCGGCGCTCGCGATGCGGGCCGCCCTGGCGTCCGGCAGCGGCGGCGAGCTTTGCCTGTCGGCCTGCCTGGATACGGGCGAGGTCCTGGTGCGGGAGACGGCGGCGGGCGGGGCGGAAACCATCGGACCGGCCATCCAGACCGCCGCCCGGCTGGTGCACCTGCTCCCCGTCGGGATCATGGCAGTGACATCGGCCGTCTTCGACCGGACGGCGGGATATTTCCGCTTTGCCGATCCGCGCGACTTCGCGCCGGAACACGCCGCCGGACCGGCGGCCCTGCGGGACCTGCTGGGCGCTACCCGTGCCCGCACCCGCTGGGACCTGACGGCGGCGCGCGGGCTCGATGCCTTCATCGGACGGGCGGCCGAACTCGCGACCCTCGACGAAGCGCGCCGGAAGGCCGGCGCCGGGCAGGGCCGGATCGTCTCCATCGTGGGGGATGCCGGGATCGGGAAGTCCAGGCTGACGCATCATTTCGCCCAAGCGCTGCCGGACGCCGGCTGGACCCTGCTGCTTGCCGACAGCGCCCCGCACGAGACCGGCGCTTTCCTGCCGGTCCGCAGGATGCTGCGCGGCTGGCTGGGCATCGCGGACACGGCCGAACCTGAGGCGGTGGCGGGCCGGCTGCGCGAGATGGTGGAACCGCTCGATCTTCTACCGGCCGCTCCAGCCCTGTCCTGGCTGCTCGACTTGCCCGTCGAGAACCCGGACTGGAAGCGGATGGGAGCTTCCCAGCGCCAGCGTTCGATCATCGACGGCGTCCTGGCGCTGCTGACGGCCCAAGCGCGGCGCGGACCTGTCGTGATCGTCATGGACGACCTGCACTGGGCCGACGAGGAAAGCATCGCTGTCATAGACGGGCTGGTGCGGATACTGCCGCCCGCCGCGATCCTTCTGCTGGTGACGTACCGGCCCGGTTTCCGTGATGCCTGGACGGCGCACAGCTGCTACACGCTCTGCCATCTGGACCCCCTGACGGACGATCATGCCGACACCCTGCTCAGCCGCCTGCTGGGTCCGGGCGAGGACCTGGACCCGGTCAAGCGCGGCCTGATCCGGCGTGCCGAGGGCAATCCCCTGTTTCTTGAGGAAATGACAAGAGCCTTGGTGGAAACCGGACGGCTGGAGGGACGGCCCGGCGCCTATCGCGCGGTGGGGGATGTCGATGACCTCGGCATGCCCGCCACGGTCCAGGACGTGATCGCGGCCCGCATCGGTCTGCTGGGAGCGCTGGAAAAGCAGGTGCTCCAGACGGCGTCCGTGCTGGGCCGGACGGTCCCGCTTGATCCGCTGCTGGCGGTCTGCCGCTACGGCGACGAGGCGGTACGGGATGCGCTGGCGGTGCTGAACGCCGCCGAGTTCCTGTACCAGACGCGTTTCCTCCCCTCCGCCGAATACAGGTTCAAGCACGAGCTGACCCGTCAGGTCTCCTATGGAAGCCTGCCCCGGCCCCGCCGTGTCGCGTTGCATGCGGCGGTCGCCGCCGCGATGGAAAGCCTGTGGCCCAACGGCCTTGCGGCTGTCGTCGATGCGCTGGCGGACCATTGCGAAGCGGGGGAACAGTGGGACAAGGCCGCACGCTACCTGATCCAGGCGGCGGCCAAGGCGAAGTCGCGCTACGGGCTGGCCCAGGCGATAGCCTTGGCCGAACGCGGTCTTGCCGCCGCCGAGAAGACCGGAGATCCGGACGAGCGATGCCGCATCGAGGCTCTGACCCTGCTGGGCGACCTGCTGAGCCTGCGCGGAGATCTGGCGGGGGCCAACGGGGCTTACGTGCAGGCGCTCGGTTTGGAAGAGGACGGGCATCGCCGTCCGGCGATCGCCAACCGGCTTCACCGCCCTCTCAGCATGACGCGGGCCGGCGGGCGCGTTGCCTATTACGAGCACGGGGCGGGATCGACGACGCTGGTCTTCATCCATCCCTTCGTCTACGGCCTGCCGGTGTTCCAGCCGCTGATCGAGGACCTGTGCCAGGAGTTCCGGATCATCACGATCGACCCGCGCGGCACCGGCGCATCGGACCCGCTGGCGCCCGGCTACGACATGCACGACCACACCGAGGACGTCCGCGCGGTGCTGGCGGAGGCCGGAGCCGGCGGACCGGTCGTCGGCGTCGGTATTTCCCGGGGCGTGCTGCTGCTGATCCGGCTTGCCGTGCTTCAGCCGGAGCTTCTCAGCAGGATCGTCCTGGTCGGGGCCTATTGGCGTCAGACCGTCGGTCTGGGGACGAAGGTCCCGGAAGGGGCGGAGGCCGGCGGCCTGATGGCGGCGCTGGAAGCCGGCGACCTGCGCCGCGCCGTCGAGGCCTTCGCGCCGACGATCTTCTCCGAGCCGGGGACGGAGGAGTTGCGGAAGCAGTTCATCGATCAGTGCCTCAACCTGCATGAGGATACCATCAGGCGCTTCTTCACCTTCGATCCCAGGAACGATGTCACCGGCCTACTGGGGCGCGTCACCGTCCCGACGCTGTTGGCCCATGGCGGCGACGACCGGGACGTGCCCTTCGCCGCCGCCCGCGAGATGGCGGGCAGGATACCGGGAGCGTCGCTCTACTGCTTCGAAGGAAAGGGCCACCTGCCGACCTTCACCGCCACGGCGGAGTTCTGCGACGTGCTGAGGCGTTTCGTGCGGGGGTGAGGGTGCATGGCGTCAATCTACACTGCGAGAACCGTTGCTCCGACCATCACTCGGCCAGTTCGCGCATGACCTTGATCAGGTCGGACTTGCCTTCGAAGCCGATGCCAGGCAATTCGGGCATGACGATGTGCCCGTCCTGGACACGCACACCGTCCGGGAAGCCGCCGTAAGGCTGGAACAGGTCCGGGTAGCTCTCGTTGCCGCCGAGCCCGAGGCCGGCGGCGATGTTGAGCGACATCTGGTGTCCGCCGTGGGGGATGCAGCGCGACGGCGACCAGCCGAACTGATCCAGGACGTCAAGGGTGCGCAGGTATTCGACCAGGCCATAGGACAGGGCACAGTCGAACTGCAGGAAATCGCGGTCGGGCCGCATCCCGCCATAGCGCAGGAGATTGCGCGCATCCTGGTGTGAGAACAGGTTCTCGCCGGTCGCCATCGGGCCGGGGTAGAACTCGGACAAGGCGGCCTGGAGAGCGTAGTCCAGCGGGTCGCCGACCTCTTCGTACCAGAACAGGGGATAGTTGCGCAGCATCTTGGCGTAGGCGATGCCGGTCTCAAGATCGAACCGCCCGTTCACGTCGACCGCGAGCTGCGCCTGCGAGCCGATTTCAGTGAGTACCGCCTCGATCCGGCGCTGGTCCTCGTCGATGGGGACGCCGCCGATCTTCATCTTCACGACGTTATAACCGCGGTCGAGGTAGCTGCGCATCTCGGCCCGGAGAGCGGTGTCGTCCTTGCCGGGATAGTAATAGCCGCCGGCCGCGTACACGAAGACCCTCGGGTTCGCCTCGCGGCCCTTGCGCTCGGCCAGCAGGCGGAAGAGCGGCTTGCCCGCGATCTTGGCCGTGGCATCCCAGATGGCCATGTCGAGGGTGCCGACCGCCACCGAACGCTCGCCGTGACCGCCCGGCTTCTCGTTCGTCATCATCGCGGCCCAGATCCTGTGCGGATCGAGGTTGTCGCCGCTGTCGTCGAGCAGGCTCTCGGGAGCCGCCTCGAGGATCCGGTCGCGGAAGCGCTCGCGGATCAGGCCGCCCTGGCCGTAGCGGCCGTTCGAGTTGAAACCGTAGCCGACCACGCGCCGCCCGTCGCGGACGACGTCGGTGACCACCGCCACCAGGCTCGCGGTCATTTTCGAGAAGTCGATGTAGGCGTTGCGGATGGGCGAAGCGATCGGCTTGGTGATCTCGCAGACGTCGATGATACGCATGGATGGTTTCCCCAGGGTAAGATTTGGTTGAAGGCTCCTCATGCGGAAGCCTGACTATCAACTACCTCTGGACGCTGCCGATTGGCCAATGCCAAGATCGGTGCGCCTTATGCAGGATCGGTATCGTCATGGATCTGGACTGGCTCAAGGACTTCCTGGCGCTGGCGGAGCATAAGAATTTCTCGCGCGCGGCGGACGCTCGCAACGTGACGCAACCAGCCTTCAGCCGGCGCATCCGCGCACTGGAGGATTGGATAGGCACTCCGCTCTTCGTGCGGGGCGCACAGGGAGCAACCCTGACGCCGGCCGGCAGCTATTTCCTGCCGCTGGCCGACGACCTGATGCGCAACCTGCATCGGGCGCGCCGCGACACGAGGGCCATGGGCGAGCACGCGGGAACGACGCTGTCGATCGCCGCGACGCACGCCCTCTCGTTTACGTTTTTTCCCGCCTGGATACGCGGGCACATGCGTTTCGAGGCGCTCGGCACCCTCAACCTGATCTCGGACAGCATGGAAGCCTGCGAGGAGATCATGCTCGGCGGCGAGGTGCATTTCCTGCTGTGCCACTATCATGCGGACGCGCCGACGCGCTTCGAGCCTTCCCGGTTCCAGAGCGTCCATGTGGGCGACGATGTGCTGGTTCCGGTCTGCGCGCCGGACGCGGAGAACCGCCCGGTCTGGCCGCTTCCAGGCTCACGGGAAAGACGGACGAGGCTGCTCGCCTACAGCCAGGCTTCCGGGCTTGGCCGGATTTTGGCGGCACATCAAGGCGGCGGGGACGGGATCGCCTGCCTGGAGACCGTCTTTACCTCGCATCTCGCCGCAACGCTGCTGACCATGGCCCGCGAAGGGCACGGCGTCGCCTGGCTTCCCCTGACGCTGGCCGCGGACGACCTGACACACGCGCGTCTGGTACGGGCGGGACCGGAGCAGTTCGATATTCCTATCGAGATCAGGCTTATCAGGGCGTTCGATTGCCGCAACCATGCCGCGGACGAGTTGTGGAATCTTCTGAGCGGGAGCCCCACAAATCACATCGGCTGATTTGAAAAAGCCTGTCCTGCCCGCCTTCACTCCTCCCTGAACGCGGCGCGGAAGGTGTCGCTGACGGGTTGCAGCAGGTATTCCATCATGGTGCGCTCGCCGGTCACGATCATGGTTTCCGCCGGCATGCCGGGCTGGAGCTGGCGGGTGCCGAGCTTGGCGAGTTCCTTCGCATCGACGGCGATCCGGGCGGTGTAGTAGGTGACGCCGGTCCGTTCCTCCGTCATCGCGTCGGCGGAGACCAGCGAGACCGTGCCTTCCAGCTGCGGCGTGGTGCGCATCTTGAAGGCGCTGAAGATCACCTTGGCCGGCAGCCCGGCATGGACGACGTCAATATCGGTCGGACGCACCTTCGCCTCGATCACCAGCCGGTCGTCCCGGGGCACGAGGTCGAGGATCGCGCCGCCGGGGGCGACGACGGCGCCAGGGGAGAAGTAGCGCAGGCGGACGACGGTGCCGGCTTCCGGCGCCGCGACGTCGCGGCGGCCCTGGCGGACCTGGGCGGAGGCCAGCTTCTCCCGCACTTCGGCCAGCCGCATCTGCACCTCGCGTAATTCGGTCGCGACTTCGCGCTGGTCGTCCGCTTCCATGCGGATGATCTCCAGCTCGGCTTCGGCGATCGCTTCGCGGGCTTGGGCGATGCGGTTGGCGTATTCCCCCTGTTCGCCCTCCAGATCGACGGCCTGACGCTTCAGCGCCAGCAGGCGCGGCTTGCGTTCCAAGCCCTTGTCGGCCAACTCCTGGACTCCGACCAGTTCCTCGCGGATCAGGGCCGACTGGCCGCGTCCCGATGCCAGTTGCGCGTTGAGCGCGCCGATCTGGGCGTCGTACTGCGCGATGCGCTGGCGCGTGACGGTGATGCGGCCGTGGAGGGAAGCGCGGCGGCTTTCGAAGATGCGTTCCTGGCCGGTCAGGATCTCGTCCATCTCAGGGTCGGTGCGGAGTGCGGCCAGCAGGGCCGGGAAGATCAGGCGGTCCGCGTGGCGCTGCTCGGCGAGCAGTCTCGCTTCCTGGGCGGCATAGGCGCGGCGCTGGCCTTCCAGCAGGGTCACGACGGAGCGGGTCTCCAGATCGTCCAGCCGCATCAGCACCTGTCCGGCTTCGACATGGTCGCCGTCGCGCACCAGGATCTCGGCGATGACGCCGCCGTCCAGGTGCTGCACCGTCTTGCGGTTGGTGTCCGCCGTGACGACGCCGGGCGCCACGGCGGCGCTCGACAGCGGCGCCAGCACCGCCCAGGTGCCGAAGCCGCCGAAACCGGCGACCGCCATGAAGATGCCGGCTGCCAGCGTGCGCGCGACCGGCGGCTTGTCGGCGAGGACGGCGGCGGTGGAGAAGGCGGCGGGAGATGCATAGGTGAGCGATGTCATGACAGCTTCCTCACGATGCCGTTTGCGGCATAGGCTGGTTCTTGGCGGGGACGGCCTGGACCTGATGGCGGGTCAGCCGCTCGATCACGTCGGCGCGCGGGCCGAACATGTGCAGGCGGCCTTCGCGCAGCATCAGCACCCGGTCGGCCTGGGCCAGGGTGCTGGGCCGGTGGCCGACGATCACGACGGTCGTGCCGGCCTGCTTGATGGCGGCGATGGCGCGGTTGAGCGCCTCGTCGCCCTCCACGTCCAGGGCGGAGTTCGGCTCGTCCAGCACGACCAGCCTGGGCTGGCCGTAGAGGGCGCGGGCCAGCCCGATCCGTTGCCGCTGCCCGCTCGACAGCATGGCCCCGCCGTCGCCGATCTCGGTGTCGTAGCCGTTGGGCAGGCGCAGGATCATGTCGTGGCAGTCGGCCAGCCGGGCGGCGGTTACCACCGCTTCGGCGTCCGGTGTGCGGAGGCGGGCGATGTTGTCGGCGATGGTGCCGGCGAAAAGCTCGACGTCCTGCGGCAGGTAGCCCAGGTGCCGGCCGATGTCGTCGCGCCGCCAGGAGAAGATCTCCGCCCCGTCGAGCCGGACGGTGCCGGCGGTCGGGGGATGAAGGCCGACCAGCATGCGGGCCAGCGTCGACTTGCCGGCGGCGGAATGGCCGATCACGGCCAAGGCTTCACCCGGCGGGACCTCGAACGTTATCCCGGCCAGGATGGGCTTCTGCCCATCGGGCATCCGGAACGTCAGGTTCTCGACCGTCAGGTGGCCCTTGGGGGCGGGCAGCGGCAATCCCGCCGGCCGGCGTGCCGGGCGGTTGAAGAACTCCTCCAGCCGCTGGCGGGCGGCGCGGGCGTTGGAAACCTGCTTCCAGCCGCCGACCGCCAGCTCGACCGGCTGGAGCGCCCGGCCCAGCAGGATCGAGCCGGCGATCATGGTGCCGCCGGTGATCTCGTGGCGGACGACCAGCCACGCGCCCAGGCCGAGGATCGCGATCTGGACCATCTGGCGCAGGAACTTGGTCGCGTTGACCAGCACGGCGTTGCGGGTCATGACGGTGGCCTGATATGTCAGCTGGACTTCGTGATCCGCTTCCCAGCGCCGGATCAGTCCCGGCATCAGGTCCATCGCCTCCACCGCCTCGGCATTGCGGAGAGCGGAGTCGGCGGTCCGCATCGCCCGGCGGTTCGCCATCCCGGCGGCGGACAGCGGCTTGGCCGTGACGTGGCTGTTGACCAGGGCCAGCGCGAACAGCACGACCGCGGCGCCGGCCGCCATGTGGCCCAGGACCGGGTGCAGCAGGTAGATCACCGCCAGATAGACCGGGACCCACGGAGCGTCGAACAGGAACGTGATGCCGCCGCCGAAGAACCCGCGCAGACTGTCGAGGTCGCGGAGCGCGTCCATCCGGTCGCCGCGCCCGGCCAGCACGCCGTCGAGCGAGCGCTCCAGCGCGGGGGCCGAGAGCCGCCGGTCCAGCCACTCGCCGAGCTGGCCGAGCATGCGGGAGCGGACGAAGTCCAGCGCCGACATCAGCGCCAGGGCGCCGCCGGCCGCCAGGGTCAGGAACGCCAGCGTGGCGAGGCTGCCCGACGCCAGCACCCGGTCGAACACCTGCATCATGTAGAGCGAGGAGGTCAGCATCAGGATGTTGATCAGCAGGCTGAAAGCCGCGATCCAGAGGAGAGGTTGGCGGCACCGTCCCAGCGCCGCGGCCAGGGGCCGGTCGTTCGACATGATCAATCGTTCCCGATGGAGGGAGATCAAACCTTGAGGCTATGCGAAAAGCCCCGGCGGAAGGCTGTGCCTCCCGCCGGGAAATCAGCGCGTCCGCGCGGCGTCAGACGATGAACACCGTGTCGATGCCGTGCTGGAAGTCGGTGATGATGTCGCCGGCGCCCTTGTAGAAGATGTCGGCACCGAGGCCGCCGGTCAGGACGTCATGCCCGGCGCCGCCCTTCAGGATGTCGTGGCCCTTGCCGCCGGTGAGCACGTCGTCGCCATCGCCGCCATATAGCTTGTCGTCGCCCGACCCGCCGACCAGGATGTCCTTGCCCTTGTCGCCATAGGCTTCGATATCGACATGGGTCTTGGAAGCGTCGAGCACGTCCTTGCCGTCGCCGCCGTTGAAGACGATCTTGTGCAGGTCGGTGCCGGCGAGGTTCTTGACGGTGAACTTGTCGTCGCCGCCGCCGCCGTTGACCACCAGCTTTTCAATGTTCTTGTCGTTCAGGGTGAACTGCCCAAGGTTGATGCGGTCGAACAGGAAGTCGTTGCCGCCGGCCTTCACGACGAACTCGTCACCCGCCTGATTGGCGCCGTTGACCACCTGGGTATCGGTTCCGGACCCGCCGTTGTTGGTGTCGGAACCGTCGCCGTTGTTCCACACGATGGTATCGTGACCGGCCCCGCCGTTGTGCTTGTCGTTGCCCCGGTTGCCGACCAGCAGATCGTCCCCGTGGTCGCCGTTCAGCTCGTCGTCCGCCGAGCCGCCGAACAGCTTGTCGTTGCCGTCGCCGCCCCAGGCCTTGATCTTGACTTCCGTGGCGCTGCCGTCGAGTTCGTCGTGCCCCTTGCCGCCGTTGAACCAGACTTCCTTCAGGTCCGTACCGGCAAGGCTGTGGATCTTGAAGATGTCCTTGCCGCCGTTGCCGTTCAGCTCGAGCTTCTCGATGTTCTGGTCGTTGAGGGTGAAGGGGAAGGGGCTGACACGATCGAATAGGAAGTCGTGGCCGCCGGCCTTCAGCGCGAACTTCTCGTCGCCGTCGCCGCCGTTGACTTCCTGGACGTCGTGGCCGCTGCCGCCGTCGTTGAAATCGGAGCCGTCGCCGTTGTTCCAGATGATGCGGTCGTGACCGTGGCCGCCATTGCTTCGGTCGCTGCCCCGGTCGCCGATCAGCGTATCGTTGCCGCCCTTGCCGTTCAGGACGTCGTCGCCGTCGAGACCCCGGATCAGGTCGTTGCCGTTGCCGCCGTCAAGAACGTTGTTGCCGTTGTTGCCGATGATCGCCATGGTGATTTCTCCAGTCGCTTTGAAATGAAACCCATGATGGGTCGTTGCATTCGCAAGGGTTTGTCTGTTGTTCGGCGGTGCATTCCGCTTCACGAACCGGATATTGACGGCAACGGACAATGAGAAATGTCACCTGGGTGACAGGCGATTCACTTTTCAGTTCTCTTGTGGGTAAATCCGTTTTCTAATATAGAGCTCAAGTTTAATAAATTATTTCTTGATAAAATGATGCATATGGCAAATACGGTCGGTTTTTCATTTAACGTTGGCGTTGGTATGGAATTCCGCGTTCACTTTGGAGAATCATATCGAGGAGACCGCCCATGGCCATTCAAGCTCACGTCCTTGTCGTCGACGACGAGGTGCTGGCGGCGATGGCGCTTCAAAATGTCCTTCAGCGGCGAGGATTCCGTGTCAGCGTGGCGGGAGACGGGCAGCAGGCGCTGGAAATCTGGAACCGCGACCCGGCCGACGCGGTGGTCACCGATCTGAAGATGCCACGCATGACCGGCGACGAATTGGCGGTGCGCCTGCGCACCCTGGCGCCGCATCTGCCGCTGATCGTCGCCAGCGGCTACCTGTCGGAAACGGTCGAGCAACGCCTGCGCCACGATGTCGACGATCCGATCGAGATCTTCACCAAGCCGATCAATCTGGCCGGCGTGCTTCGGGCGCTGAGCACGATGCTGGCGCGCGAGAGGCCGGATCATTAGGGGCTGACTTATACCAACCGCGTTTGAGCCTGACTGGTCTGGGACGTTAGATGTCGGGCTGAAGAGGCCCGACCTACGTCAGCGTGCTCGTGTACAATGGCGGAGCGCCGGTCAATAGGATTGCACGCTTTCGTAGGTCGGGCCTCTTCAGCCCGACAGCTCTGCTGGAATTCAACGGTTAAGCTTCAACGCCGTTGGCGTCTTGGCGTTCCTGTGCGTCCTGCCCCGCCCCTTAAGTAATGACCGAGGGCTTATCGCGGCCGGTCCGCTTCGAGATTCCGGCGACCGCGTCGGCCGTCGCGATCAGGCCGGCCAGCGCTTCCTGCGAATCGAGCTCCTGTTTCGCCGGATCGGGCTCATAGCGCTCCATGTAGACGCGGAGTGTCGCTCCTCCCGTGCCGGTCCCGCTGAGGCGGTAGACGACGCGGGAGCCGTCGGCGAAGGAGATGCGGATGCCTTGGCGCTTCGAGATCGAGCCGTCGATCGGGTCGCGGTACTCGAAGTCGTCGGCGGTCTTGACCTCGGCGTCGCCGATGCGGGTGCCGGGCAGCGTGGGCAGGGATGCTCGCAGGTCGGCCATCATGGCGTCGGCCGTCGCGTTGTCGATGTCCTCGTAGTCGTGGCGGGTGTAGTAGTCGCGGCCGAGTTCCCGCCAGTGCTGACGGACGATCTCGCCGATCGGCTGGTTGCGGGCGGCCAGGATGTTCAGCCACAGCAGCACCGCCCACAGTCCGTCCTTCTCCCGGACATGGTCGGAGCCGGTACCGGCGCTCTCCTCGCCGCACAGGGTCGCCTGACCGGCGTCGAGCAGGTTGCCGAAGAACTTCCAGCCGGTCGGAGTCTCGAACCCCGGGATGCCGAGCTTTGCCGCCACCCGGTCGGCGGCCCTGCTGGTCGGCATCGAGCGCGCTATGCCGCGCAGACCCCCGGCATAGCCGGGCGCCAGATGGGCGTTGGCCGCAAGGAGCGCCAGGCTGTCGCTCGGCGTGATGAACAGACTGGGACCCATGATCATGTTGCGGTCGCCGTCGCCGTCGGACGCGGCGCCGAAGTCCGGTGGGTTCGGCCCGGTCATGGCCGCGACCAGATCGTGAGCGTGGACGGGGTTGGGATCGGGATGGTGGCCGCCGAAGTCGGGCAGGGGCGTGCCGTTCAGCACGGTTCCTGCCGGAGCGCCGAGACGCTTTTCCAGAATCTCGGTCGCGTAGGGGCCGGTGACGGCGCTGAGCGCGTCGAACACCATGCGGAATTTTCCGCCCTGGGTACCGCCCTGGCTGCCGCCCCGGAACAGCGAGCGGATCTGGTCGAAGTCGAACAGGCTCTCCATCAGCTCGGCATAGTCGGCGACCGGGTCGATGATCTCGACCGTCATGCCTTCAAGCTGGGACGTGCCCAGCCGGTCGAGGTCGATGTCCGGCGTCTCGACCGTGCGGTATTCGGTGATTTCGCCGGTTCGCTTGAAGATCGCGTCGGTGATCTTCTCCGGCGCGGGGCCGCCGTTGCCGGTGTTGTACTTGATGCCGAAATCGCCGTCGGGACCGCCCTGGTTGTGGCTGGCCGACAGGATGATGCCGCCGAACGCCTTGTATTTGCGGATAACATGCGAGGCGGCCGGCGTGGACAGGATGCCGCCCCGGCCGATCAGCAGGCGCCGGATGCCGTTGGCGGCTGCCATCCTGACGATGATCTGGATGGCTTCGGGATTGTAGAACCGGCCATCGCCGCCGACTACGACCGTCTGGCCCTGGATGCCATCGTCGCCGCTGCCTGACATGACGTCGAAGATGGACTGGATGAAGTTAGCCACGTAATGCGGCTGGCTATAGACGGTCACCTTCTTGCGAAGCCCTGAGGTGCCGGGCTTCTGGTCATTGAAGGGAGTGGTCGGGACGATCACCGGAGCCATTTTCTCGATTTACCCTTAGACTGTAATGCTGCCGAGCGGCACGGGAGAGCGGTGGCCCTCGACGATGACGATGCCGGTTTCGGTGACGTGGTAGTGCTTGGCGTCCTCTTCCAGGTCGTAGCCGATCACGGCGCCTTCCGGGATACGGGCGTTCTTCTCGATGATCGCGCGGCGGATCTTGGCCCGGCGGCCGATATCGACATTGTCGAAGATGATGCTGTCCTCGACCAGCGCTCCGGAATGGACGCGCACCCAGCGGCCGACTACCGAGCGCTTGACGATGCCGCCCGATATGATGCAGCCGCCCGACACCATGCTGTCGATCGCCTGACCCCGGCGCTGCTCCTCGTCGAAGGCGAACTTGGCGGGCGGGTCGGAATAGCCCGACGTCCGCAACGGCCACTGCCGGTTATAGAGGTTGAGGGGAGGATCGATCGCCCGCACGTCCATGCTCGCTTCGTAATAGGCGTCCAATGTGCCGACATCGCGCCAGTAGGGCATGCCCTCCGGCGGGTCGCCGGCGATGCGGTTGGTCTGGAAGTCGTAGGCGAACATCTCGACCTTGCCGATCAAGGCGGGCAGGATGTCCTTGCCGAAATCATGGGAGCTTTCGGGGTTCTTGACGTCCTCGTAGACCATCTTGAGCAGGAGTTCGCTCGAGAAGATGTAGTTGCCCATCGACGCCAGCACCTTGGTCGGGTCGCCAGGCATGGTCGGCGCGTCTTCGCGCTTCTCGACGAAGCCGATGATCCGGCCGTCCTTGTCGACCTCGATCACGCCGAACTCCTTGGCGTATTTCTTGTCGACCGGGATCACGGCTATCGTGACGCCGGCGTTCTTCTTGGAATGGAACTCGACCATCTGCCGGATATCCATCCGGTAGATGTGGTCGGCGCCGAACAGCACGACGAGGTCGGGCTTGGACTGCTCGATCAGGTTGGCGTTCTGGAAGACGGCGTCCGCCGTGCCGCTGTACCAGGTCTCGCCCGGCGAGCGCATCTGCGCCGGCACCGGGATGATGAACTGCTCCTGAAGCAATCCGCCGAACTGCCAGCCGTCGCGCAAGTGTTGCAGCAGCGACTGGCTTCGGAACTGAATCAAGACATAGATCGAGTAAATTCCGGAATTGATGAAATTACTCAAGACGAAATCGACGATGCGGTATTTACCGCCAAATGGCACCGCCGGTTTGGCACGCTCCCTGGTCAGTGGGGATAATCTTGTGCCTTTGCCACCGGCCAGGATCAATCCCATAATCTTCAACTGCATCGTGCTGTTCCTTCTCTTGGCGCCTGATGGTCGCGGACACCGTGGGCATGCCTTTCGCACTTCGGTCCGAGTATAACAATCAGGGCGGAAAAAGGGAGCTTTGTTGCAGCGCAGCGATGCTTTTGTTCAGAGGGTTAACCCCTCCTCGCTGGCATTGCTTGAATCATCTTGAATTAATAATCACGTCCGGTTTGCTGAGTTTTCATGCTGGGTTTGGGAGATGGCCGCCGCTGTCCGTTCTTTTCAGCGCGCTCTTTACTGCTCTCACCAGTTCAGGAATGGTGAAGGGCTTCTGAATCGCTATAGTATCTGGGCTGAGCGATCGGCCGATCAAAGGATCGCCTGTCACGAATACGTATGGAATATGTATGGACCGGTTTATTTTCGTCATGGCCGAGACACCGCTTCCCCGGCGCAGCCACTCGTCGACGATCATAAGGTCGGGGTTGTACTGAATGGCCGCCGCTACCGCGGCGTCTTCGGTGGTCGCGGTGGCGCATATTTCATACCCCATTTCCTGGAGCACCTCGGCGAGAAGCATGGAGATCACGGCCTCGTCCTCCACGATGAGGACGCGGGGCGTGCCGCCGGCTCGTGCCATCCCGGAAGCGCCCGCCTGCCGGCCGGTGCGATTGTCGATCAAACGCCCATCGTCCATGTTCATCATGCTGAAATATCCAGTCCGCATCCAGCCGGCCCGGCAATTCGCTCCAGCGACTTGTGTATTCCGGGCAAGACTAAAGTTGGGCGAATGTTTACATCCGCCTTGTTCCATTTAAACATATCCGATGGCGCAGACCGGATAGGAGGGTCGGAATCTACTCATGCCCGGATTTGCCTGGATACGGGGACCATGTGTCATTTCAACACGGCTGCCTGTGACGGATGAGTGGGGATGCGTCACAGTAGATATGTGGTAGTATCAAATTACACGCGGTTACCCGCAGGAATTCGCCGTGCCCGACGGACGGAAACATCTGGAAAACGACTGTCTAATGTCTGGAACGCCATCCAATCCGGCCGAGTCCGTTCCGCTGCCGAGTCATGCCCTTCCAACATCGACGGGAGAGACCGGTGATGCCCTGGACTTCTCGATCGTCGGCATAGGCGCCTCGGCGGGTGGTCTGGATGCTTGCCGGAAATTCGCGGACGCCCTGCCGGCCGGCAACGGCATGGCCTTCATCCTGGTGCAGCACCTCGACCCCACCCATGAAAGCATGATGGTGGACCTGCTGGCCGACAATACGCCGATGACCGTGGTTCAGGCGGTGGATGGCATGCCGGTGGAGCGGGATCACTTCTATGTCATTCCGCCTGGAACGTATCTCTCGGTGGCAGGCGGAGCCCTGCGTCTTTCAGAACCGCTGGCGCGGCACGGTGCGCGCCTGCCTTTCGATTTCCTGCTGCATTCGCTGGCGGAGGAATGCGGCGAGCGGGCCGTCTGCGTGATCCTGTCCGGAACTGGGGCCGATGGCAGCCTTGGACTGAAGTCGGTCAAGGAACTGGGGGGACTGGTGATCGCCCAGGACCCCGCCGAGGCGGCCTATGACGGCATGCCGCGCAGCGCTATCGCAACCGGTCTGGTCGATATCGTTCTGGCCGCCGCCGATATCCCGCGGAAGCTGGTGACCTATGACCGGCGCATGAGGCTGACGCGCCGGCCGGGAAATTCTCCTGCCCAGTCCGAGGGAGGCGACTGGCTGCCCGCGATCATCGAGTTTCTTCGGACCAATACACCTCACGACTTCACTCTATATAAGCAGGGCACCTTGCGGCGCAGGACCGAGCGCCGCATGGCGATGGCCGCGATCGAGCCGGAGGAGTCCGGCCGCTATCTCGATATTCTGAAAAGCGACCCTAAGGAGCTGGACCTTCTGGCCAAGGACCTGCTGATCAACGTCACCAGCTTCTTCCGCGACGGCAAGGTGTTCGATCTTCTCGCGGAAAAGATCGTTCCCGGTCTGGTCGCCGGGCGGAAGTCCGGTCAGCCGCTACGGATCTGGAGTGCTGGATGCAGCTCGGGCGAGGAGACCTATTCTCTCTCCATGCTGTTCCATGAACGGATCGCCGCCCTGAACCCGAGCCTGAAATTGCAGGTCTTCGCCTCCGACGTCGATCCCGATGCCATAGCCTACGCCAGGGAGGGGCTTTATCCTGAAACGATCGATGCGGAGGTTTCCCCGGAGCGTCTGAAGCGCTTCTTCACGAAGGAGGATCATGGTTACCGGGTAACCTCCGCACTGCGCGAGTCGGTGGTGTTCACGGTTCAGGATGTGCTTGCCGATCCGCCTTTTTCGCGGCTCGACTTCATTTCCTGCCGCAACCTGCTGATCTATCTCGGTGCGGAAGCGCAGGCCAAAGTCATTTCGCTCTTCCATTTCGCTCTGCATGAAGGCGGTCTGCTGCTGCTGGGGAACTCGGAAACGATCGGCGCCGCCGAGGGGCGCTTCGAGGTGATTTCCAAGCAAGAAAGACTCTACCGGCGCAACGGCGGCCACGGCAAACCGGCCGAGCTGGGCTTCGCGATGAACCCCGGCGGCGGAATGCGGATGCCCACGCGTCCGGGACAAGGCCCGGCATCCCCGCGCCCCGGCGTCCTGGCCGAACTGTGTCAGCGTCTCGTCATCGACTCGTGCGCACCGGCAACCGTCCTGATCAACCGTAAGTATGAGTGCCTTTATTTCCTGGGGCCGACCGACGCCTATTTGCAGGTGTCGCCGGACTACCCGATGCACGATATCATCGCCATGGCGCGTGACGGCGTCCGGACAAAACTCAGGCAGGCGATCCAAAGGGCTTCCCATGAAAACACCCGGATCGTCCTCGACGGCGGCAAGGTAACCCGCAACGGCGACCTGTTCTCGTTCAGCATCGCCGCCCAGCCCGTCTCGAACGATGGCGAAGAGTTCCTGCTGATCTGCTTCATCGACGGGCCGAAGGTGGAGCGGAAGCCGGACGGTCAGGCTGTCTTGCAGGATGTTCCACGCGTCCATGAGCTTGAGCGTGAGCTGGAGGCCACGCGGCGCGACCTTCAGGACGCCATCCATAACTTCGAAGTGCTCAGCGAAGAGCAGAAGGCGATCAACGAAGAAGCGTTGTCGGTCAACGAGGAGTATCAGTCCACCAACGAGGAACTGCTGACGTCGAAGGAAGAGCTGCAATCGCTCAACGAGGAGCTTACCGCGCTCAACACCCAGCTTCACGAGACCCTGGAGCGGCAGCGTACGGCGTCCAACGATCTTCAGAACGTCCTGTACAGCTCCGAGGTCGCGACGCTTTTTCTCGATATGGACCTCAACATCCGCTTCTTCACGCCGGCCACCAAATCGCTTTTCCGCGTCATCTCCAGCGATATCGGCCGCCCCCTGGCGGATCTCAAATCGATCTCGGCCAACGACACTCTCATGGCCGATGCGGCAATCGTATTGCGGACGCAGGCCCGTGTCGAACAGGAGATCGAAACTCTGGACGGCTCCTGGTACATCCGCCGCGTGATGCCCTACCGCACCCAGGAGGGTGGGGTTGAGGGCGTCGTCGTCACCTTCGTCGACATCACGGAGCGAAAGCGCGTATCCGATGCGCTGGTGGTGGCGAAACAGGAGGCGGAACAGGCAAGCGCCGCGAAGTCGCGCTTTCTGGCCGCGGCCAGCCATGACCTGCGCCAGCCGCTTCAAACGCTGACACTTCTTCAAGGACTGCTCGGAACGGCCGTGGAAGGCGACAAGCCGAGGAGGCTGCTGGAGCTGTTCGAGGCGACGCTGGCGGCGATGTCGGGGATGCTGAACACGCTGCTCGACATAAACCAGATCGATGCTGGCATGATCCATCCGGATATCGCCAGCTTCCCGGTCAGCGACCTACTGGACCGGCTGAAGAGCGAATTCACCTATCATGCGCAGGCCCAGGGAATCGATCTGCGCGTGGTTCGGTGCGGCGCCACGGTCAGGAGCGACCGGAACCTGCTGGCGCAGATAATCCGCAATCTGCTTGCCAACGCGTTCAAGTATACCCGGCAGGGCAAGGTGCTGCTTGGCTGCCGCCGCCGCGAGGGACGCATCGTCATAGAGGTATGGGATACCGGGATCGGCATCCCGGAAGGCGAGCTTCAGTCGATCTTCGAGGAGTACCGCCAGCTTGACAACGCGGCGCGCGAACGGAAGCGGGGCATGGGGCTCGGCCTCTCCATCGTTCAGCGTCTGGGCAACCTGATGGGGCATCGTGTCGGCGTTCGCTCCTGGCCCGGCAGGGGCTCGGTCTTCTCGATCGAAGTGGAGCTTCAGACGACAGGGGTAGTATCCTTGCCGGGAAGCCCTGTCGGGGACGGTGCCGTCACGTCGGCGCAAGCCGTCCATCGGACCGGAAAGATCCTGGTCGTCGAGGATGACAGCGAAATGCGCGACTTGCTGGAACTCATCCTTACCGACGGCATGCATCGCGTAACGACGGCTCCCGATGGCGTCTCGGCGCTGAAACTGGCGATGCGGGACTCTTTCCAGCCCGACCTCATGATCGCGGACTACAATCTGCCGAACGGAATGGACGGGTTGACGGCGGCGGTAAAGCTGCGCCAGCATTTTAACCGCGATATTCCGGTCATCATCATGACCGGCGACATATCGACGGACACCCTGCGCAGCGTGGCGCTGGAGCGGTGCGTGCAACTGCACAAGCCGGTAACGGGTGCGGATTTGCTGAAGACGATACAGCGGATGCTTGCGAATTCGCCCGCTGCCGCCGCACCGGCGGACGCCCCGCCCGGCTCATCCGTGATCTTCGTCGTGGAGGACGACAACGCCGTACGGGCGGGGATCAGCAGGGTGCTGGAGGAGGGCGGCCACGTCGTCGAGAGCTATGCGGACGGCGAAACTTTCCTGGACGCCTATCATCCCGGCCATGGATCATGCCTGTTGCTGGACGCCAATCTTCCGGGGATGAGCGGGTTCGATCTGCTGGAGCGGATGTCGGATGCGGGTCACCGCGTGCCGGCCATTATGGTCACTGGAAACAGCGATGTCCGGACGGTGGTCCATGCCATGAAGGCGGGAGCTTCAGACTTCATCGAGAAGCCGGTCAGCCGGGAAGAACTGCTTGCCAGCGTCAGGCATGCGCTCGAAGAATCGCGGGATGAGAAGGTGATCGTCTCACGGCGGGAAAAGGCTGTTTCGCAGTTGTCCAGCCTCACCGAGCGTCAGCGGCAGATCATGGACATGGTCCTGGACGGTCATCCCAGCAAGAACATCGCCGCGGATCTTGGCATCAGCCAACGCACCGTCGAGAACCACCGGGCCGAGGTCATGCGGAAGACCGGCACGAAGTCCCTCCCGGCGCTGGCTCGGCTGGCGCTCGCCGCCGCCCGGAAAGGCGGCGACGAACCGGCGGCGTGAGGCGGCTTCCGGTTCCTCCGGGGATCAGGAGCGTTTGCGGCGGTTGTCCCAGACCGCGGAGTCCGGATCGTCGGCCGGCAGGCGGCTGAGGATCTGGTTGCAGATCGCCTCGGCACTGCGGTCGTAGACCTGCCACTGCGCCAGGGTCAGCTTTTCCCTGAGCATCAGCATGCGGCCGACGAGATAATGCTCGCTCAGGCCCAGCTTGACGGACACCGTTTTCAGCTTCGAATGCTCGCCCATGATAATCTCCATCTGCCGCAGCCGGCGGTTATGCTTTGTCAATATGTCGGGGCAGGAGGAACCCTTACGCCGAGACGGCGTACAGGTTGCGGGTTGGGGTGGGCGCGCCATCGGCGGTGAAGCCGTTGTTCATGGCCCAGATCGCGGCCTGGGTGCGGTTGTTGACGTCGATCTTGCGCAGCAGGGTCTTCAGGTGGACCTTGACGGTCGCCTCGGTGATGCCGAGCTTGATCGCGATCATCTTGTTGCTGGCGCCGGTCACCAGGGCCTGGAGGATTTCCTGCTCACGAGGAGACAGGCCGCGGATCGACTGCTGCGGGCTGATGGCGTTCATGTCCAGCAGCATGGAGGCGAGGTTGGTCGGGAACACCTTCTCGCCCAGCATGATGAGCTGGAGCGACTGGATCAGGGCTTCCGGCGAGACGTTCTTGATGAGGAAGCCGTCGGCTCCACCACCCATAGCGGCGCGCAGGACATCCACCGTCAGGTCGTCGGCCAGGACGACGACGCGGGCGGACGGGAAGGCTTCGCGGATGGCGCGGAGGTCGGCCTCGTCCTTCACCGGCTGACCGCTGATGACGAGCTCCGGGGCTGCGTCGGTTACTTCGGCCGACAAAGCCAGATCAATGGTGTTGTACTCCGAGCCTACTTCAAAACGGGTTCCGGCCAGTAGATGCTTAAGTCCTTCGCGGAAAAGACGGTTGGCTTCGATCAGAACGGTGCGGCTATTGTGCGTCATGATTTTGGTTTCCTAAGAATGGCTGCCCAGTAGCTTGAAAATGAGGGCCGGAGTGAAAGTCGTATTCAGTTGGTGTCTTCGTTGGTCTCAATATTGTCTCAAAAAGTGACCGATATAAAGGGAAAATTAATATAATTTTAGGTATAGATTTCGCTCCTGCGGGGGTGCCGCGCCGCCAAAATGCATAGGCTCACCCCATGGCCTTGGTTGAGTGAAGCAGTCTCGGAATTTCTATCAGGGGTTTTGGAACAAAGCGGCGAAGGCGCGCCGCCGCCATCCCGCGTGTCCGGCCGGTAACACCGGACACGCGAAATGAAAAAGGCGGATCCTGCGATCCGCCTTTTTCATTTGAACTATTTCTGATTCTGCGCTGTTATCGCAGTGCAGCAGCGATGCTGCATACGCCTCTTTGGGCGTTTCCTCCCTAAACTCAGGCCGCCTTAACGGGCGGCTTTTTTTTGCACAAATCCCGCCGCTTGCCAACTGCTTATTGTACCAACTTTCTTATATCCGTTTTTTGTAACTATGCCTAAATTTTGATCATACTTTGTGCTGGTGCTTTAGGCGTTTCGCGCGGTCGCGACCGGTCCATGCCCGAGGTAAGCTGAATAATTGTGCAAAAAATGCCCCTTTGGAATTCGCCCGCCGGGCGGGGTGCCGCAACCACTCCCATCGGACGGCCGGGTCCCATAGCCCTAAGCGAATCGATGGGGCATGTTGCGGGTGCGAAGGAACCATAGCGACGGCCGCTCGTTCATTTTCGACAAGGGCCGGTGCTTCATTAAATCTCCGGTCGAAACAATCCAAATTCATCGGACTGCGATATCATGGCGCGATCGGCACGTGCGGGGGCCGCCGCATTGGTGGAACGCTTGGGCGCGTTCCGCCGGGGCGACAGCGGCGCTGCTTCATGGCAAGCGAAGCTCGAAGAGATAACGGAGTTCGGCTCGAACCCGGGCGATCTCAGGATGTTCGGCTTCGTTCCGCGAAAGGCGGGCGCCGGGGCTCCGCTGGTCGTGGCGCTGCACGGCTGCGGCCAGACGGCCGCCAGTTACGACCATGGCATCGGCTGGTCGAAGCTGGCGGACAAGCTCGGCTTCGCACTGCTCCTGCCGGAACAGAAGCGCGCCAACAACTTCAACCGCTGCTTTGGCTGGTTCTGCCCGGCCGACATGGAGCGGGATACCGGCGAGCCGCTGTCGATCCGGCAGATGATCGCCTTCATGGTGGCCCGCCATCGTCTCGATCCGTCGCGCGTCTTCGTCACCGGCCTGTCCGCCGGGGGCGCCATGGCCTGCACCCTGCTTGCCACGTATCCCGACGTCTTCGCGGGCGGCGCCATCGTCGCCGGCATGCCTTACAAGGCGGCCTACGGGCGGATCGACGCGTTGAGCGCCATGGTCCATGGCCGCGTCAGGCCGGCTCTCATATGGTCCGGCCTGGTGCGGAACGCATCGTCGCACCGGGGGAACTGGCCGCGCGTCTCGGTCTGGCACGGAACGGAGGACCGGACCGTCAGCCCCGTGAACGGGGCCGAGATCGTCAAGCAGTGGGTCGGCGTCCACCGACTGTCCCGGACGCCGGTTTCCGTCGACCGGGTCAACGGCCACCGGCGGCGGGCATGGCTCAACCGGTCGGGCGTCGAAGTGGTCGAGGAATATGTGGTCGACGGCATGGCGCACGGGACGCCGGTACGGACCGGCGGCAGGGCACGGTCGGTGATGACCGCACCCTATGTCTTCGACATGGGGATATCCTGCGCCGAGCATGCCGCATGGTTCTGGGGTTTGACGAAGCGCCGGCCGGGACGGTGGACCAAGCCGAAACGGTAATCCCCCGTCAGCGGATAGGGGGCGAGTACATCAGGCCGCCTTCGGTCCAAAGTGCGTTCAAACCTCGTTCCAGCTTCAATGCCGAGCTTTGGCCAAGGTTCTTCTCGAACAGCTCGCCATAGTTACCGATCTGCTTGATGACATTGTAGCCCCATTTGGCGTCGACGCCGAGCATGGCTCCGACATCGCCCGAGGTACCGAGCAGGCGCTGGATGTTGGGGTCGGGATCGTTCAGGTGCTGGTCCACGTTGGCCGAGGTCAGACCGAGCTGTTCCGCCTGGATCAGCGCGTAGACCGTCCACTTCATATAGTCGAACCACTGGTCGTCGCCGTGTGCTACGGCGGGCGCCAGCGGTTCCTGGGAAACCAGCTCCGGCAGGATCACGTAGTCGTCCGGATTGGACGCCAGGGTCGAACGCACGCCCGCCAGACCGGACGCGTCCGTCGTGTACCCGTCGCAG
Organism: Skermanella aerolata KACC 11604; assembly: GCF_000936425.1. GTDB lineage: Bacteria > Pseudomonadota > Alphaproteobacteria > Azospirillales > Azospirillaceae > Skermanella > Skermanella aerolata. The sequence continues at coordinate 116,847 of NZ_AVFK01000020.1, forward strand.
CGGCCGGCGAAGAAGGCGGCGTTGATCTCGTCGAAGGCCTCGATCACGACGGGCTGGAACGTCATCTGGTTGCGCCGGAAGTAATCGGCGAGGTTCTGTTCCGTCGTGGTTCCGGGCTGGACGCATATGGTGGCGCCGTTCAGCTCCTTGGCGGATGAGACGCCGAGGCTCTTGGGGGCCATGAAGGCCTGTCCGTCATAGAAGGTGACGGGGCCGAAGTTCAGGCCGGCGGCGGTGTCACGGCTGAGGCTCCAGGTCGTATTGCGGGATAGCAGATCGACCTCGCCGGACTGCAAGGCGGTGAAGCGCTGCTGCGGCGACAAGGCGACGAAATTCACCTTGCCCTTATCGCCGAACAGGCCGGCCGCGAGTGCCCGGCAGATATCGGTGTCGATTCCGGACCATTGGCCGGTGCTGTCCGGAACGGAAAACCCCGCGACGCCGGTGCTGACTCCGCACCGGATGGTGCCTCGCTTCTTTATGGCGTCGAAGACCTGTCCGGCCTGGGCAGGTTGCGCCGCCAGCAGCAGGGGCAGGGCTACCAATGCTGGAGCCAGGGAAAGAAGTGGCAGCCCCTGAAGGAGGGCTCTGATTTTAGTAGTAAGCATTGTCGGTTCCGCTTCTCCGGAGGAGGACCAGCCGGTCGTCGATCGACCGGCGTCTCCTTAACGAAGATGACGAGCCTTCGGGTGCGCAGGCTCGAGCAGCTGACCCCGAAAATCGGCTGCGGCAAAACAAGCGGCCAGTTTTCCGCTGCGTCGCAGCAAGATTATTGCGACAGTAATGCTGACGCAGTTGTTTGATTACTTCATTCGCAAATCATATTCGCCCGGCACGTTTGGCGCGCAGGTATTTCGCAAACTGCTTCCAGTATGGTGCATTTCGTCGCATGAGCCTTGGTTGGCTGAACCTATCCGCGAAACGCAAGGCTGCCACCGGAATATGGTATACAAAATACGCAATGTGGCATTTGACATCCCAAGCTGTTTGGAGGCATATTTACTGCACTGCACAACGAACCACTTGCTACCGGAGTTGATGACATGTTGACCGAAGCCACCGTGAACATTGTGACCCTTCTTGCCCTGATCGCCATCGTTCACTTCGCGGTAACCGCCATCATCGCGCGCAAGCTGACCCGTGACGAATTGAACGCCGACGCCGTCGAAAAGACCCGGACCGTGTCGTTCAACCAGGGCGCTGCCAACGACGGTTTCCGCAAAGCCGCCTGATACGGTAATGGGAAACAAAAATCCTTGCCAGTTGTTGAGATGCCGTCAATTCGCACAATCATCATTGCGGGCGGCGTGATGGCCTCGACTCTGGATCAAGGAAAGATTTTGAATGACCGCGCGCGATCGCAAGCAATTAGAAGTCGATTTTCATAACTGTATTACTTGGCTGATAAGTTTGTAGCGGCTGTTTATCGATGTCGCTGCGAGCGAATGCCGGTATAGTCTCACAATGTCTACCTGAGACTACTATTCCGTTGATCCTGTCACAGTTTCGCAGCCGGTCGCTCGACCGTCCGCCTGCCTCCCGATTGCGCATCAGCGTCACGATACCGGCTCAGAACGAGGAAGACCTCATCGAGGACTGCCTGCACGGCCTCAAGGCCCAGGTGGACAGGTGGGGCGATCCCCTCGACCCCGATCTGTACGAGGTCATTCTGCTGGTCAACAACAGCACCGACCGGTCGGTCGAGATCGCCCACCGTTTCGCGTCGCTGTATCCCGACTTTCGCCTGCACATCATCGATATCGTCTTGGCGCCGCGTCACGCCCATGTCGGCTGGGCGCGGCGGCTCGCAATGGAGGAAGCGCTCGGCCGTTTCCGCCATATGCGGCATCCGGGAGGCGTGATCGCGGCGACCGATGCCGATACGGTAGTGGCGCCCGACTGGGTGACCGAGACGCTGGCGGCGGTCGATGCCGGCGCGGACGGCGTCGGCGGCAAATTGATGCTGCCGCCGGTCAGCCTGCTCGATGCCGAGCCGCGCCTTCGCGAGGCGACGATGCGCCACCGCCGCTATGAAAGGCTGACGCATCGTTTGGCGTCGCTGCTTGACCCCGATCCGTTCGACTGCTGGCCGCGTCATGGCGACCATGGCGGCGCCAGTCTGGCCGCAACCGCCCACGCCTATGTGCGGGCCGGCGGGATGCCCGCCCTTGCCACCGGCGAGGATCAGGCCTTCTATGCGAGGCTCAAGCGGACCGGCGCCCGCTTTCGCCACAGCAACCGCGTGCGTGTCTTCACCTCGGACCGGCAGGACGGCCGGGCCGCCGGCGGCATGGCCGCGACCCTGGCGGGTTGGCGATCGCACCTCGCGAACGGCAACGATATCTTTGTCGAATGCCCGGATGCGGTCGTCGGCCGGCTGACCGCGAAGCTCCATGGGCAGGGGAACCGGGTGCCGCTCGATGAAGCGCTTCCTGCCCTGGGCCGACGAGTCATGGAGTTGCGATAATCGGGTTGTGCCGCGTACATGGGGCCAAGATGCCGCACTGGCGGAAATGGCGGCGGTGACGTAGGGGGCCGGAGGCGGATCGACCGCATACATCCGCAGGAAGCCGGCGCCGCCTTCATGACTCAGCAGCACGACCTTTTGTTTCGGGCACTCGTCGACGACGTCGCACGGGCAGCCGTCCTGATCCGCGACTATCTTCCGGAAGCCATCGCCTGCCGCCTGTCCGATGAGTTGCCCGTCCTTCTGGACGGCAGCTTCGTCGACAAGACCCTGACGCCGAGTTGGACCGACCGCCTGTTCTCCGTCAGGCTGCGCGACGGCGGGACCATCCTGGTTTACGTCCTGCTCGAGCACAAAAGCTTTCCGGACCCGAAGACCCCGCTCCAAGTGCTCGGCTACATGGTCGACATCTGGCAGCGCCTCGTTGACGGCGACCCTGGGACGATCCGCAAGCTGCCCCCGATCGTGCCGCTGGTTTTCTACCATGGACGGAGCAACTGGAAGGTCCCGACGTCGATCGTCGATTGCTTCGACGCCGATCACGGTCTGGCGGAATATCTGCGCGACCTGCGCTACTACGTCCGCAACATCGGCTACATCCCCGATGACGAACTTTCCGCCGATCCGGAAATCCGGTCCGGCCTGCTGTCGCTGAAGCACGTATACCGGGACGGCGCCGACCCCGAACCACTTCTTCAGACCATCCTGTCCGGCCTGCGCGACGGGACGCCCTTTGAAGAGCAGGTGATCCGTTATATGCTCGAAATGTATCCGCTGATCACGATCGACCTCCTGGTCAAGGTGGCTCACCGGATCAAGCCGCACCGGGAGAAGGACATGGTATCACTCGCCGCACAGGAATGGATCCGGCAGGGCATGGCCGAAGGCGAAGCAAAAGGCGAAGCAAAAGGTGAAACCAAGGGCAAGATCGCCAGCGTCCTGATCACCCTTGAAGCCCGCTTCGGAGAGGTCCCCGGAGAAATCGAGGCGCGAGTCCGTCAAACGGCTCCCGAGATGCTGGACGACATGCTGCGGCGCGCCTGTACGGTGACGTCGCCCGAAGCACTGTTCTCGGACCAAGCCCGGCACTGACTGCCGGCCAAGCGGAAGATCACCCGGCCTTCCGCAACAAGGTCAGCCGATAATCGCCGGTCGAGCGGTCAGTTACGGCCTGGAAGCCTGGGTTGGCCAGAAGCCGCTCGTGGACTTCGTCCCCCGTCAGGGGGTAGTCGGTCTCGCGGACGTAGTGAACCAGCAGCAGTGCTCCCTCTGTCCGAAGCAGGTCGTGGCACCTCTGCGCCGCCTGGTCGAGGTCCGGCATCGACAGGTAGTAGCCGACTTCGGACATGAGGATCAGGTCGAACGATCCTTCCCGGCTCTGGTTCGGGAATTCCATGCGCTCGAAACGGACATGGGGCAGGTCGGCGTTCCGCTCGACCGCCTGGGCGAGGGCCAGCGGAGATATGTCGACCGACAGCAGCGACGCGCAGCGCGCCGCGAGCTGGCGCGTCAGGACTCCGATCGAGCAGCCGATCTCGAAAGCGCTGTCATAGCGGGCATCGCCCAGGGCCTTCAGGGTGTCCTCGTACTTCGCCGCTTCGTAGGCGCTGCTCGCGAAGCGCCAGGGGTCGGGGTCGCGCCGGTAGATGTCGTCGAAGTAGCTGCCGGGCAGGGACGGTTTCATGGGATGGCCTCGAGGTATGTTTCCCATGGCAGCTCGAAACGCCGGAGCATGGCTGGCTCCAGGCGAAAGCCGCCGGGATCGTCGGCGATCAGATTGGTCGTCTGCGACCGGTGGCAGGAGATGGCCCGCAGTTTGGCGGCGAGCACCGGTGCGATATCCAGGCGCCGGGGCTGGAACCCCGCAGGCACCGCCGCCGCCGCCTCGTCGTTCCAGATGACGTATTCCAGCAGGCGGACCGGATGGCCGGCGCGTTCGATGACGGCGGCCGCCAGGGCGAAGGCCGCCTGATGGTCGCAATGGGGATCGTCGCGGAAGGATACCGCGATCGTATCGACGCCGCCGGGCGGCAGCGCCGAAGCGACGCGACCGACCGCTTCGGCGAAGGCGGAATTGCCGGGATGCGGCACGGCGGTATCCGGCAGCCGCAGGAACACGGGCTCCAGGGGCGACCCCAGCGCCGCGACCGCCTCCCGCGTTTCCTCCTCCCGGAGCGCCCGCAGCCGCTCCGGCGGATAGGATGGGGAGTTAGGGTGCGACCCCGTACCGTCGCTGACCACGATGATCGCCGGGGGAGCGCCGATGGCCGCCAGCCGCGCGATCAAGCCGCCGCAGCCGAGACTTTCGTCATCCGGATGAGGGGCAAGGATCGCGACCTTGCCCAGGGTCGAGAGCGGTTCGAGGCCGCCGTCCAGGGGCGGGGTCATCCGGCGTTCCCGCGTGCCAGCACGTGACGTCCGACCGCCGCCAGCGCCGCATCGGGAGCGGGCTGCCGCAGATAAGTCGTGAGGTCGCGGACCCGGCGCTCCAGCGGATGGGGCCTGAGCAGCCCGGCGACGCCGATGCTGCGGACCGCATGTTCCATGACGTCCAGGCAGATCCGCTCGATGGCGGTCCGCGTCATGTTGGCTAGATGGACCGCTTCCGTCGCCGCTTCGGCATCGAAGTCCGGTAATCCGAAGACGAGGTCGGCGGCCTCCGCCGCCCGGATCAGCCAGGCCCGGCCGCTCTCCACCAGCACCGCCATGGAACCGACCCGGGCGGTCTGGTAGGGATCGCCGTCGCGGCCGGTCCTGCGGAGATGTGTGATCGTCTCGTCCAGCAAGGCTTCGGCCCCGCCGAGCTGGACGGCGGCGAAGCGGACCGCTCCGCCGGAGAACCAAGGCTGGCGCTGGTAGTCTCCCGGTGCTCCGATCAGGTCGTCGGGGCGGACGGCGACATCGGCGAGCCGGACGGCCCCGCTGACCGAAGCCGCCATGCCGAGGGGCGTCCAGGCGGAGGCATCCGCTTTCAGCGGCAGTTCGTCGGCGCGCAGCAGGCACATCCGCAGACCATCTTCTCGGTTCGACTGCACGGTGACGATCGGTCGGCTGATCTGGCCGACGCCCGAACAATAGGTCTTTTCCCCGTCCAGGACGGGTCCGGCATCGCCGTCGAGCAGGTCGATTCCACGGGCGCCCTGGGTATTCCAGACCGCGAACATATGGCCGGCGGCCGTGTCGAGCGCCGCTTGCCTGAACTGCGCCTCCGTCCCGAACTGTGCTACGAGTTGCAGGGCGTTGCAGTGCCCCTCGTAGAGCCGGCCGACCGACAGGTCGACGCGGCCCACCGCCCTCAGCGTGTCGAGCAGCGGGCGCATGGTGCCGGGAAGCAAGCCCAGCCCGCATCCTCCATAGTCCGGAGGCAGGGGAGCCGACAGCAGACCGGACTGGGTCAGCGCTGCGACCGCTTCGGTTGGGAAACCGTCTTCCGGAACCGGGGACGTGATGGTTTCGGCGAATTCCGCCACGCGCTCGCGCGCTGTCGTCGGAGTGTATCGGATGCCGGAGGCGGCGGCGTTCGGTATGTTCATGAAAGCCTAACGCCCGGCCAGGGCGGAAAGCTCCATGACCGGGCGTCGGGTATCGGGCGCAGGGTATCGGGTGTCGGGTGCCGCAGGTTCGCCGGAAGGCGCCTGCTACATGACGGCGCCGATCTGCCAGGGCACGAACTCGCTGTCGCCGAAGCCCTGTTCCTCGCTCTTGGTGTGCTTGCCGGACGCGATGTCGAGAACGAGCTGGAAGATACGCTCTCCCGCCTGCTCGATCGTCTCCTCGCCGTCGGCGATGGTGCCGCAGTTGATGTCCATGTCGTCGGCCATCCGCTGGTACATCGGCGTGTTGGTCGCGAGCTTGATCGACGGGGCCGGCTTGAACCCGGAGACGGAGCCGCGGCCGGTCGTGAAGGCGATGATGTTGCAGCCGCTCGCCACCTGACCGGTCACCGCCGCCGGATCGTAGCCGGGCGAGTCCATGAAGACGAAACCCTTGGCCGTGATCGGCTCGGCATACTTATAGACGTCGACGAGGTTGGTAGTGCCGCCCTTGGCCGCGGCGCCCAGGGACTTCTCAAGGATCGTGGTCAACCCGCCGGCCTTGTTGCCGGGGGAGGGGTTATTGTTCATCTCGCCGAGGTTGCGGGCGGTGTAGTCCTCCCACCAGTGGATCCGCTCGATCAGCTTCTCGCCGACCTTCTGGCTGACCGAGCGGCGGGTCAGCAGGTGTTCGGCGCCGTAGATCTCCGGCGTCTCGCTCAGCACGGCGGTACCGCCGTGGCGCACCAGCAGGTCGGCGGCCGCTCCCAGTGCCGGGTTGGCGGTGATGCCGGAATATCCGTCGGAACCGCCGCATTGCAGGGCCAGCATCAGCTCGCTGGCCGGGATCGTGGTCCGGCGCGCCTTGTCCGCTTCCACCAGCATGGGGCGGATCATGTCGATGCCGGCCTGGATCGTCTTGGCGGAGCCGCCGGCGTTCTGGATGTTCATCACCTGGAACAGCGGGCCGCGCTGGATGCCGTAGGCTTCCAGCAGGAAGTCGATCTGGTTGACCTCGCAGCCAAGGCCCACGATCAGGACGCCGACGAAATTGGGGTTGCGGGCGTAGCCCCACAGTACGCGCTGGAGGTTGGCATAGCCCTCGCCGCTGTCGGCCATGCCGCAGCCGGTCCCGTGGGTCAGCGCCACAACGCCGTCGACGTTGGGGTAGTCGGGCAGCAGGTCGCGTTCGACCTTGGCCGCGATCTGGCGGGCGACGGTGGCCGAACAGTTCACGCTGGTCAGCACGCCGATATAGTTGCGGGTGCCGACCTTGCCGTTGGCGCGGCGGAACCCCTGGAAGGTCGCGCGCTCGGCTTCCGGCACATAGTCGGTCGGGCGGGTATCGGCGCCGAAGGCATAGTCGCGCGCGAAGTCGTGCATCTCGACGTTGTGGACGTGGACATGCCGGCCGGGCTCGATGTCGTCGGTGGCGAAGCCGATGACCTGATCGTATTTCCGGATCGCCTCGCCCTTGGCGACGGGAACCACGGTGACCTTGTGGCTACGCGGAATACGGTCGAGGCAGGTGACGTTCGTGCCGGCGATCGGCGCTCCGGGCATCAGTTCGGCACGGGCTACGACCACGTTGTCGGCCGGCGAAAGACGGATCGTCAGGGATGCTTGGTCGGACTGTTCGGACATGGCCTTGGGACCTGTTTTTGATGATTCGGAGGTGCCGCTACGGCCAGACCCGCTGGCGCCGAGGCTTTTCCTCCCCCACTCCTGTTGATCCGCAGTTAACCAGCAAATGGATCGTGTATGCAATATCCATTTTAGGGGAGCTGCTATGAATTGGCCGGGGCAAAGACGAAAGCGTGGGGAGCTTCCGGCTTACGTTCCCGACAGATAAGGCGGCAGCGGCGGTGGCTCGGATGACTGGAGGATCTCCAGCCGGCGCACGATCTTGGTGACCGACAGATCGAGATGACGCCGAAGCGCCACGGCGGCACGGGCCGGCTTGCCGTCGAGCAGGGCTTGCAGGACCAGCCGGTGCTCGCCCATGAAGGGGTCGATGCCGGGCAGGTCGATATGGCCGCCCAGGACGTATTTGTTGGAGATCAGCAGGGCCTGCGTCCGCTTCAGCAGATCAAGAAGTTCCTGGTTGTCGCAGTGGGAAATGCAGTCGATGTGGAGGTCGCGCTCCAACTGGTCGAGCTGCCGGATCGAGACGTCGGGGTAGGCCGCCCACGTGGCATCGAGACGCCCGATCATTTCCTCCAGCGTCGCTTGCCCGATCAGGGCAGCTGCCTTGGCAAGTGCCGCCGGCTCCAGGATGCGCCGCACCTCGTATAGATGACGTACGCGCTCGACGGTCAGCGGCACGACGAACCAGCGCGACTGCTTGTCCTTGCCGGTGATGCCCAGGTTCTGCAAGCGCGTCAGGACATCGTGAGCGACGGTCCTGCTGACGCCGAAATGCTGGGCAAGATCGTTCTCGACGATCCGCTGGGGGCCGAATGGCGAGTGCGAGGCCAGCTCCCGCTCGACCTCGTCGTAGATGCGCTCCCAAGCGGCCGGCGTCTTGATTTCGGCAAGGCCCGGCGCGCCGCTGTCCAGAAGAGCAGGGTCGAAGGTGCGCCGGCGTTCGACGGGCGTAAGCGATCCGCCGGTCACCAGATATCCGCGTCCCTCGAAGCGCTTGACCAGGCCCTGGACGATCAGGTGCGACAAAGCCTTCTTTACCGGCGCCCGGCTCACTCCGAAGAATTCGGCTATGGGGCCTTCCAGTATAACCGTACCGGGTTCGATCTCACTGCCGACGATCTTCTGTTCGAGAATGCCTTGTATCTTCCGATAGATCGGTTCGGCTGAAAAGATCGTCCGCATTTCATTCATGGTGCGGAGCATAGCAGCGGGCTGAAAACGCGACAAGCCGCGGTGCAGCCGGCCCTACCCTCCGCGACTTAAATCGTGAGACAAATTACCACTATCGTTTTAGCCGATGGTCATAGTAGCCTTGGTTGATTAAGGGACGGCTGTGCCCCAACGACAAAATGCGGACCATGGTGCATTGCAGCATGTGCGTCGCTTCGTCGCAGTTTAATCCGTCTACAGTCTGGTTATCGTGTTTGTTGCAATGCAGCATAGGTCGAGGTTTTAAATGCTCGTCACACTTTCAATGGTGTTCTGCCTGATTGCCGACCCCACCCAATGCCATACCGTCACGCCGCTGATCCCGGACGATCAGTATCTCACGATGTCCAACTGTCCGATCGCAGGGCAGGCGGAAGGAGCGCGCTGGGTCGATGAGCATCCGCTCTATCGCATGAAGCGCGTCCGTTGCCACATGGGCAATAAGCCGCCTGAGCGGAGCGCCTGATGCTCGATCCATGACCCTTCGGAGGCGTCCGGTGCCGCCGAGGGTCATGTCGTCATCCGTTACGTCGTCACGTTGATGCTGATCGCAGCCGTCGTGCCGGTCGAGATCGGGCCGGACAGCAGGTTCAGGCTGATCGTGGTGGTCATGCCGGGAGAGCCGGTGTCATAGGACGTGCCGATCACGGCAGCCGACTTGCCTTCGTTGTTCAAGGCCATGAACCGCTTCGGGTCGATCACCACGTTGTCGGCCATCTTGGTTGAACTGTCGGCGGCCGTGAATGACCTCAGCGAGTAGGTGTTGGTAACGCCGCCGTCGGTCGACGTGATATCGAAGAAGTCGGACATCTCAAGCCCGCGGGTGCCGAAGCCGAACAGTTCGGACTCGTTGTCGAGATAACCGTTGGCGTTGGAGTCATAGCCGAGCATGGACTGCGAGTTGAAGCCGCCGAACTTGTCCGCCGCGGTCTTGTACGCGTCGTAGGCGCGGGAATTGAAGGCATCCAGGTATTTCTGCTTGGTCGTCTCGTCCGTGATCCAGGTCGGGTCCTGGGCCGTCGGGTAGGCGCCCTGCTTCAGTTCCAGAAAGACCGCGGAGTCCATCGTGTCGAAGTTGACCAGCGAGCCGAATTTGGCGCCGTTGTCGCTCGTCAGCACGTTGGACTGGATGGAAATGTCGGAGTTGAGCTTTTGGCCGACGGCAGGATCGGTGCCGCTGTAATCATAGGAGAGCGCATCACCGAGCGAGGTGAACTTCTGCTCCTTGACGGCCTCTCCCGCCGTTCCGAACTTGGCAGCCGCCTCCGACTGGCGTTCCGGGGTCAGTGAGTCCCAGATTCGCTTGCGGTCGTCTGCTGCCAGCTTCAGGTTCGACAGGTACCCTGAAGGCATGGAAGCTGCGGCTGCGCTCGTGGCTGTTGTTGTCGAAGACATCGCCCGCTCTCCATTCCTGCGCGTTCTGCTGCGGAACTATGCAATAGGCGTGCCGCAGATTTTCCGCCGCACTGTCTAAGACTATCTCAAATTGGTGGTAGGATCAAGAGAGTCGATATGCCGCTGGTCTGCCGCCGCCCACGGCAGATTCTGCCCAAGGGGGAAAAATCTGCCGTGGATCGGCCGCAAGGGCGTAAATCAGACGCAGCCGGGCGGCATGACGTAGAGCGTGCCGTCCGGGCGTCGGACGATGTAACAGTTGGAGCCCTGATACGCCAGGATGGCGATGCTGCCGAAGCCCTGGATCTTGCTTATGGACTCCGGCAAGCGGGCCGGGGCCAGTTTCCGGGGGCCGGTAGAGGGCTGGTTCGGGTGGTCTTCCGTCAGCGCTCCGACCAGTTCGCCCTTGCTGTTGAGGATCAATGCCAACGACGGGTCGGCGAATCCCTGCGCCGTCAGCGCCTTCCGATCGAGCGGGGCGATTTGCAACTCCTGCGCCATCACCGGCGCGGTCCCCATCATGAAGCCGGCCAGAATACCCGCCGCCGCGATCCTCAAACCAACGCTGCCGATCATGTCGATACCCCCGATTGTCATGTTGATGAAGGCTCAGAACGAAAGCGACAGCCGTCCCAGGATCGTCCGCGCCGGGATGAACCTCGGTCTCGTCGTCGTGTTGGTGATCGAGTCCAGGTCCTGGTACAGGAAGTCCTCGTCGAACAGGTTGCGCACCTCAAGGCTGACGCTGCCGCGCCGTTGCGGCAGGCGGTAACCGATACCCAGGTCCACCGTGACGAAGTTTTCGCGCGTCTGGTCGAAGAATGGCTCCAGCCGCTCTTCCACCTGCTGGCTGACGAAGTTGACGCCGGCCTTGGCGAACAGCCCGTTCTCGGCAAAATACCTGACCTGGAGCGGCACCGTCATCGTGCGCAGGCGGGCGATATCGACCAGTTCGTTCTCGTTGTCGAACTCGTCCCATTCGAACTCCGCCGAAACGGCCCAGTCGGACGCGGGCGCCCAATAAAGGTAGGCGCGAACCTCGTCCTCCGTCCGGTCGCGGCTTTCGCTGGCCGGCGGTTCGCGGCTGACCACCTGCGGCACGTCCAGGTCGCGCCTGACGTATTCGACGCCGCCATAGACGGAGCCGTAGGAGCCTCGGCCGAGGACCGCATCCATGCCGATGCCCTTGACCCAGGCCGAAGTCTGGTTGAACTCGTCGGTGAACTGGTTGAAACCGGCGACCTGGGTCGGTTCCAGCGTCTGGTCAACGATCAGCAGCCGCTTGAAGGTGCGGAAGGCCGCGGCCCGCAGCTTCAGCCGCTCGGTCAGGTCCCACTGGACGCCGAACTTCGGATTGAGCTTGTCGAAGTCGTAGACGCCGTTGTCGAAATGGTCGGCGCTCAGGCCTACCGTGACGATCACGTCGCTCAATGGCGTCAGGTTGACATAGCCATAGGCATTGGACTGGCGGCTGGTGAAGCTCTCCGTGAACGGGAAGCTCAAGCCCGACAGCAGATCCTCGAAGGTCGAAACGCTCTTCTGCCGGATGCGGTACGCACCGCCGCCCGCCGTGACGTTGAACATGTCCCCACGATAGATCCCCTGGATCTGGGCGTCGATGCCGCGCTGTTCGATATCGTCGGTGAAATTGAAGAAGTCGTTTGCCTGAAGCTGCTTGGCGTCGCGCTCGCTGGCGATCAGCGATGCCAGCAGGTCGATCCTCGGCGTCGGCGAGTAGCGCAGTCCCAGGCGCGCCGTATCCTGGTCGATGTCGGTCCGCCCGGTGCGGGAGAAATTGTCGGGGTCGAAGTTCTGCGTCAGGTCTCCCTGCTCCGTCCGGCGCGATCGGATCTCCGCCTGGACGCTCAAGGTGTCGGTCAGCGCCGCCTGGCCGAACAGCGTGTAGATATCGTGCTCGACGTCGTTGTTCTCGCGGTAGCCGTCGCTTTGATAGTGGAACTGGCCGGCGCTGAAGGCGGCCCGGCCGACGATCCCCGACAGCATGACCTCGTCCGCCAGGGTATCCAGGTTGCCGGCGACGCCGGTCGCATCCAGCCTGATCCGGTCGCGCTCGAACAGCGGCCCGTATTCGTTGAATCCGGCTTCCGACGGGAAGGCGCCGGGCAGGATGTGGAGATCGGTCGCGCTCAGGCTGGGCTGGACCGGATCGATCGTCAGCGGCTGGAGCAGTTGGGACTGGAGCAGCGCGCTCGAACGGGCAATTTCGTGCCGCTGCAGCGGCGCGTAGATGTCAGACAGGAACCGGTTGGCCGCGGCGCTATCGGGGTCCTTGCCGAGAGCCTTCGCCGCCTGCGGCAGGCCGAGCCTGTCGAAGCCCAGATCGATGTAGACGCGGCCCAGTGCGGCACCCCGCGTCGCCAGATCCTCGTCCAGCGACAGTTCGGAGCGGAACGGCGCCCGGTTGTCGTTCAGGCTGATCGACCGTTCTATATCCCCCAAGGCGTCGACCGGCCGGTTGGCCGCCCGCTTCCTCAAGCCGTCGTAGAAGAACGGAGTCGGATCGAGCGGGTCCAGTTCCTTGGCGACGCCGTACTGGCCGGCCGCGCGGTCGCCGCGCCGCTCGTCGTCATAGGCGCGGCCGAGATAGCTGCGGACCAGCGAATTGCCGGGATCGAGCGCCGCGGCGACCTCCAACTCGTTCCGGCCCGCCTCCAGGTTGCCCTGGCGGATCAGGGCAAGACCCAGGCCCAGGCGGGGCAGGGGATCGGACGGTTCCAGCACGACCGCGCGTTCCAGGACCTGCTGCGCCTCACCCGGCCGCTGCCGCACCAGGGCGGCTAGCCCCAGGATCGTCTGTGCCTCGCCCATGTCGGGAGCCAGTTCGGCCGCCTTGCGCGCCGCCTGTTCGGCGTCGGCCCTGTAGCCCAAGATCAGCAGGATCTCAGCCAGGCGGGATCGCACCAAGGGGTCTTCGGGATGCATCGCGACCGCATTCTCAAGCGTGGCGCGGGCGCCTTCCAACCGGCGGTCGGCCTGCAAGGCGTAGGACAGCGCGATCCGGGCCGCCGCCGAGCGTGGGTCCAGTTCGACCGCGCGAAAGGCGTCGGACAGGGCGCTCTCGGTGTCGTTCACCGTCACGGCGATGACGCTGCGGAGCGAGAGCGCCCCGACATGATCGGGGTTTCTCGCGAGCGTTCTTTCGATCGCCTCCCGCGCCTCGGTCACCCGGCCGACGCTAAGCAGCAGGGCGTCGCGGTAGAGAGGCACTTGCGGGTCCGCTTGGCCCGTCGCCAGTTCGCGATCCAACCGGGCGATCGCGCCGGCGTGATCTCCCCGGCGGCTCAGCGCCAGCGCTTCGATGATCGAAGCCGGCAGGCCGGCGCTTTCGGCGGTGCCCTGTGCCGACATTGTCGTCAGCACCGGCTGGAAATAGAGCGTCCACTGGGCTGCATCGCGCGGGCGTACCGTGATCCTTTGCACCGGTGCCGTTCCGGCGCGGGCTTCCGCCGTCCCGGCGGCATCCAGCGTCACGGCGCCCTGCGGGTTGCTCGCCCGCACACGTCCCTGCAAGACCGTGACCGAGGCCCTGTCGGCTTCGGCCACGACGAGAAATTCCGTGCCTTCGACAGCGGCGTTCACGAAGGGCGTCGTGATGCTGAGGCTTCGGGGCCGATGGCTGAAGACCTGGATCACGCCCCGGATCAACCCCAGCACCGACGGCTCTTCTTTCTCGGCCGGGGCCGGAGCTACTTCCAGCGTGGTGGTCTGGTCCAGCCGAAGCACCGAATCGTTTGCCAGCGCCAGGGCTGCCCGGCTGTATCGGCCGGTGCGGATGGCGTCGCCGGCACATAAGGGCTGGTTGGTCGTCGCCGGCTGCCAATCGGAGCTTCCGGCGATACGTCTTTCGACGGCGCCTTCAAGGGATACGATCCGGCCTACCGGCGACGTGCAGCCGGGTTGCTGCATATCTGCCGGGAAACCATCCGCTCCCTGCGCTCCGGCCTTGTCGGGCCAAGTCAGGAACGCCAGCCCTCCGACCAGCGATGCCAATATCGACGACTGCAACCAATTATTTTTTGTCATCCGGGGTTTACCATCTAGGCCGACCTTTTTTATTTCGGCTTTGGCAAGCCGGGTTACGGTCTGTGGTAAGGCTCTCGTCAAAGAAGTAATCGTCCTGGTGCCGACGCTCGCATGAGTCTGTTTCTGTAATATGAAGCCGCCAATAGTGTCAATGCCGTTCAAATAATGCAAAATAGCGGTATTTGAGCCGATTGGCCGAAGAATGGCGGCGTATGTATTACTACTTGGCTTCGAGCCGGACGACGGCGCTGTCGTCCAGGACGCGGATCCCGGCGCAGTGGCTGGCGCATCGGTCCAGGTGGAACCGGCTCGGACCGTCATCGGGAAACTCACTCAATACACTGTGCAGCAAGTCCGATGCTTCGGCTATTCGGCCGCCCTCGAACGCTTCGAGGGCGGATTCGAACAGCGATACCAGCCGCAGTTGCGAGGGCGATGCCTCCGTCCGGCGTGCGATGACTTCGTGGATATCCAGTTCGCCGGCCTTGCCGAACAGGCGGAAGCGCCCGAGCCGGCGTGTCAGCACCATGTCCAGGTCGCCGACGGCTTCCCGCGACGCCAGGATGGTGGTTCCCAGATGTTTGTTCAGTCCTTCGATCCGGGACGCGGTATTCGGGATGTCGCCGACGACGCTCCAGGCGAAATGTCCCTTGCCGCCTACATTGCCGACCATGATCCATCCGGTATGCAGCCCGATCCGGGTCGGCATGGGCCGGCTCGGGTGCTGCCGGTTGAAACGCTGGATGGCTGTCGCCATGTCCAGCGCCGCCATGACGGCGCGGATACGTTGGGCGCGGTCGGGCTGTGGATTCGCCCATACGCTCATGATGCCGTCGCCGACCACGTCGGTAACGGTCCCGCCCTGGAGCTGGATCTGTTCGAACACGGTGGCGAAATAGCTGTCCAGCAATGTCGCCAGCTCGCGCGGCGGCAGGGCTTCGGCCAGCGCCGTGAAACGCGCGGCGTCGCTGGCGACGCAGGTACCGAAGACGAGATCCCGGGCGGAGCCCGGATCGGTGGACCCGCGCGCCATGTCGGCGGCCGCCTTTTCCGGCAGATAATAGCGGATCGCGCGGGAAACGTTCACGCGCTCCAAGTTGGCCGACAGGTACTGCCACAGAAGCCCGCCGAACAGCGCCAGCGGAACCTGGACCAGCAGCGGCACCGCCAGCGGCAGCCAGAGATGGTTCTGTTCGAACATCTTCAGGGTAAAGCTCAGCCAGGCCCAGGCGATGAACAGGGTGGCGGCAACGGCCCAGGTACCCGGCAGCAGATAGGCCACGAAGCCGACCGCCAGCCCGAATCCCGCCAGCATGGCGACCACCGTTCCCTGCCGGGGCATGGCCAGGGTGGTATCGTCGAGCAGGTTGGCGAAACCCGTGGCGGCGATCTCGACCCCGCTGATGTCGATGCCGTCGCCGGTGGAGAAGACCGTGTAGAAGCTGTCCACGTTGGTCGAAGACCGCTCCGCCACCCCGACGAACACCGCGCGGCCGTTCAGGTCCGGGATCGGCTTGTTCTCGATCAGGTCGGCGAAGGGGATCACCGTGATCGTGCTGGCCGGTCCGTACAGGTTCAAATAATAGTGCTGCGGACCCGTATGCAGTCGGTTCAGCGCATCGATCAGCCGGCGCTCGTGTTCGCCCAGCCGGGCGGGCAGGGGCGTCAGCCGGTCGATCAGCCCGGGGTCCTGAAGGAGCGCGCGGCGGACCGCCAGCGACGCCTTCTGGACCGACCCCGGTTCGCTCAGCAGGTCGTTGTCGGGCGGCAGCGTCTCCAGCCCCGGCACGTCGGCCTCCCGCAGGCGGCTCAGCCAGACGGCATGGACGGATGCCGCGTGGACCTGCAAGGCGGCGGCCGGCAGGGTGAGGCGATCGCCGGCGCCTTCCTTGAAGGCCCAGAACTGGTTGGTCCGGGCGGCGATCTTCGGCAGCGGGAATGGGGCCAGCGCCGCGGCGGCCTTCGCGAAGGGTTCGATCGGCGGGATCGCCTTCACGATCGCCATGTGTCCGGCCGGGTTTCCCTGGGCGTCGGTTACCGCCACCTCCTCGCGCTCCAGGGCTTCGACAAGCACGACCGAGCGTGCCGCCGCGATGGCGCGGGTGAGGGCGCCGTCCTGTATCTGGTCGGTCGGCGTCTCCAGCGTCAGGTCGAAGGCGATCGCGGTGGCGCCGCGCTTCTTCAGTTCGGCGATCAGGGTGGCGCGCAGCGAGCGAGGCCATAGCCTGACCTGCGGCGGCAGTCCCAGCCGGCGCGCCGACTGCCGGTCGAGACTGACGATCGCAACCCCGCTGGGCGGCGGAAGGGGGCCGCGCAGGGTGAAGAGCCAGGACAGCCCCAGCTCTTCCTCCATCATCCGGGCGACCGGAGTAAGGGCGAGCAGCATGGCGATGCCGGCGGTGACCAGCGCCAGCACGACTGCGTTCTGAACGCGACCCAGGACCGGCGGCATCTGAGCCGGGGCGATCTTGACGGGTCCGATCTTCATATGCCGGAGCGGTTGCGGACTGGGGAACTAAGGACCATCGGCCGCACCGCCGGGTTCGTCCTCGATGCCAGACAGGAAACGGAGTTCCGCCATGTCGTGAATCGTGACGATGCCGCCGGAAAATCCGACGACACCATCCCGCCGCCATGCCGCCAGCTGCTTGTTGACGCTTTCCCGCGTCATGCCGACGAAGGCGGCGAGTTCCTGCTGCGACAGGCGGACGTCGATCTGAATGCCGTCCGGAACAGGCTTGCCGAACCTTTCGGCCAGCCTGACCAGACAGCGGGCCAGCCGCGGCGGCAGGTCCAGGAACAGGGCGTCTTCCAACTGCTGGCTAGTCTGGCGAAGCCGCTGGCACAGCACGGTCAGCAGATGAAAGCAGGCCTGAGGGCGATCGGCCAGGAAAGGCAGGAAATCGCGCCGCTCCAGCACCAGAAGCTCGCACGGCTCCATGGTCACCGCGTCGGCGGTGCGCGGTTTGGCGTCGAGCAGGGCGATTTCGCCGAACAACTCGCCCGGCCGGATGACGTTGAGCACCAGTTCCTTGCCGTCCAGTGAGTAGGAGCGGATCTTGATGCGTCCCGAGATGACGGCCATCATGCCGTCGCCGGGATCACCCTTGTGGAAGACGACGCGGTGCGCCGGGTAGCGCACCGCCCTGGCATAGGACGCAAGCTTGTCCAGGTCGTCCTTGGGCAGATCGCGGAGGAGGAAATGGCCGGCGAGAACCGCCACTTTATCTGGTCCTTCCGACCGGGTCATAAATTGTTGGCCCCATGCGTGCCTGTGAGGCAGTTCACAGCATCAGGATTAAACTTGCGCTAACCATAATCCAGTCCGCCGGGCAATTCATCCCCAATTGCCGGAGCGGTATCGCTTGTTCACATATTATAGGGTCGATCATGGTTTCGCCGTCCTCCGCGCGGCAGGCCGGCGCCTTGTTGGCGATCTGGCTGACGCTGTGCCTTATGATGCTGGGTTTGTGAGCTTAAGCTTGTGAGCCGGGCGGGAGTTTGCCAGCGGCATTCGGATTGTGAATTCCGACGTAAGTTCCTGTCCCCTCCGAAAAAAGTTCGAGAGGCTGAAAAAAGCCCTGGACAGGGTTCGGGGTACCGCCCTATATACGGCCTCCCGACGCGCTGAGGCGCCGCGGGACACCAG
>NZ_AVFK01000235.1 GCF_000936425.1 Skermanella aerolata KACC 11604
CGGGCGCTTCTGGGCCTATGCCCGTGACGACCGGCCCTGGCAGGGACCGGACCCGCCGGCGGTGATCTACGCCTATGCCAGCGACCGCAAGGGTGAGCGACCGGCTGGTCACCTGCGGGACTTCCGCGGGGTGCTGCAGGTGGACGGCTATGCCGGGTTCGAGCGGCTGGCTGCCGGCAACCGGGTCGTGCTGGCTGCCTGCTGGAGCCATGCCCGCCGACGCTTCTACGACCTGGCCGAAGGCGGCTCCCCGATCGCGGCCGACGCGCTGCGCCGCATTGCCCGGCTCTACGCGATTGAGGACCGCATCCGCGGCCGCACGGCCGATGAACGCCGACAGATCCGGCAGGCCGAGGCTGCC
>NZ_AVFK01000236.1 GCF_000936425.1 Skermanella aerolata KACC 11604
GGCGCTCCGGCCGGGGCGGGCCCAGAGGGGGAAGGGAAGAGGGGGCTGGCTCAAGAACAGGATTCCGGGCATCCGAGGGGCGGCGCTTTGGCGGCACCATATCCCCTTAAACCGCCGAGGTCTACCCTACTCAATCATGTCCGATAATGTTCAATTATCGGACATAAGCCGGTGGCGCCGCAACTGCCGCCGTGATATAAGGCGAAGACTCAAAAACTGCCGGGCCGCCACCATGGACGAGGACCTGCTTCCCGAGATTGCTGCCGACACCGGCCTCGCCCATCTCCACGGCCTGGCCGACAAGGCGCGCGGCTACGCCCGCGGCGCCCGCGCCGACAACACCCGGCGCGCCTACGCCGCC
>NZ_AVFK01000237.1 GCF_000936425.1 Skermanella aerolata KACC 11604
TGAACCGCCCCAGGATTCCTGGAGGCCGGTTTAGTTGAGTCACGCCGCTATGGCGACGTCCTCGGTTTGAGCATAGTAGCGCGCTTCGGCCTCGGCGGGCGGGATATTGCCGATGGGCTCGAGCAGGCGCCGGTGGTTGAACCAGTCCACCCATTCCAGGGTGGCGAACTCGACGGCTTCCAGGGTGCGCCACGGTCCGCGGCGCCGGATCACCTCGGTCTTGTAGAGGCCGTTGATCGTCTCGGCCAAGGCATTGTCATAGGAATCGCCAACGCTTCCCACGGAGGGCTCGACGCCAGCGTCGGTGAGACGCTCGGTGTACTTGATAGCGACATATTGCGACCCGCGATCGGAATGATG
>NZ_AVFK01000239.1 GCF_000936425.1 Skermanella aerolata KACC 11604
GCAGCCATCGCGGCGCCATGCTGTGCCGCCACAAGCGGGCCAACAAGGCGACTTATACTTGCCCGTTCCACGGCTGGA
The DNA here is from genome assembly GCF_000936425.1 of Skermanella aerolata KACC 11604. Classification (GTDB taxonomy): domain Bacteria; phylum Pseudomonadota; class Alphaproteobacteria; order Azospirillales; family Azospirillaceae; genus Skermanella; species Skermanella aerolata. The sequence continues at coordinate 79 of NZ_AVFK01000239.1, forward strand.
CCTTCAACAATTCCGGCAAGCTGCTGAAGGTCAAGGATCCCGAGGGTGCGGCGTATCCCGAGCAGTTCAACAAGGACGGCTCCCACGACCTGACCAAGGTGCCCCGGTTCGAATCCTACCGTGGCTTCCTGTTCGGCAGCCTGAACCCCGACGTGCCGCCGCTGGCCGAGCATCTGGGCGAGTCCGCCAAGATCATCGACCTGATCGTGGACCAGTCGCCGGATGGGCTGGAAGTGCTGCGCGGATCGTCGTCGTACATCTATGACGGCAACT
>NZ_AVFK01000276.1 GCF_000936425.1 Skermanella aerolata KACC 11604
CTCGCCGGCCAGGCCCAGGTTCTGCCGCACCCGCTGGTACAGGTTCTGCGCCAGCAGCCAGATGTCGTCGCGCCGCTCGCGCAGCGTCGGCATGTCGATGCGCAGGATGTTCAGGCGGAAGAACAGGTCCTGGCGGAAGGCGCCGGCCGCGACCATGGCCGCCAGGTCGCGATGGGTGGCGGCCATGATGCGCACGTTGA
>NZ_AVFK01000022.1 GCF_000936425.1 Skermanella aerolata KACC 11604
TGAAACGGGATTTCGACCGCGTGGTCTTGGTTTCGGCATCGACCGGCCACGCGTTCATCATGGCGCCGCCGACGCTCAGCATATCCAGCGTGACCACCTTGCCCTCGTGCTCGCCCTCGTCGGCGATGACCAGCCAGTCGCCTTTCTGCGGCCGCTTGGCGGCCAGGGCGGGATCATCCGCCAAAGCGGAACCGGAAGCGCCGAAGCAGCAGGCAGCCACCGCCGCCGATCCGAGAGCCAGCACCTGACGCCGCTGAAGACCTTGATTCAGGGAACCCTCGCACGGCTTGCCGTCGATCCGGGTTTCGGGACCGGGCATGTTTCCTCCCTGGAATATTTTACCTTTTTCTTTCCTAAGACGCTTGGACTGTAGCCATCGACGCCCATTTTCGAATACGGTATTCCGAATTCGAAGACTCTTCAAGGTTCCTCAACGCTTCGTTAGCGGGAAAGTTGAAGATTTATTTGCTGCACCGCCACATACAGTTTCAAACGACACTATTGACCTATTCGGAACTCGGACGAGGAATCCATGCGCGCTCTCACTCCCCAGCCCCGGCTTGTCGAGCAAGTGTATCACGCGATCCTGACCGAGATCACGGAAGGGACGTTGCCACCGAACTCGCGGCTGATCCAGGACGAGCTTGCGGAAGCGTATGGAGTGTCGCGACAGCCGGTGCAGCAAGCTCTGCTGCTCCTGCGCAGCCATGGCCTTGTCAACGACGCCCCCCGGCGCGGCCTCGTCGTGGCGGCATTGGACGAGGAACATGCTCGCAACCTCTACAAGATCCGTTCGGTGCTGGAGGGGCTGGCATGCCGCATGGCGGCCGAGAACGGCGCGGCACGTGCCCGGATCGACGGTCCCGCTATCATCGCCCGGGGCAGGGAAGCCATCGAAAGCGGTTCCGTGGCACAGCAGATCGAGATGGACACCCGGTTCCACTGCTTCCTGTACGAGCTTTCCGGCAATCCGCTGATCGCGGAGACGACCAAGCCGCACTGGGACTATCTGCGAAGAGTGATGGGTGAGGTGCTGCGTGAAGGCGACAGCGTACCCGGTGCTCTCTGGGACGAGCACGCCGGTATCCTGGACGCCGTCTGCAAGGGCGATGGGGACGCCGCCGAAATGCTGGCGCGTAAGCATATCTGCGGAGCATCTGATATCTTCGTCGCCCGGCTGAAGGCTCAGCGCGAGGGACGGATCGCGGCTTCGACGAAATCGATGACCGACTGCGCGTAGCGTTCCGGCGTGATGCCGCGCCGGTGGTACTTGGCGCGCTTGACGTACCAGTCCTGGAGCAGCGGCTTTATCAGGGCGGACGTCATCTCTATGTCGGCAATCCGGAAAACACCGGCCCGTGCTCCCTGCTCCAGCGCTTCGGCCAGCAGGCGTTCGGTGGTCAGCTCGCTGGCGACGGCGAGGTCGCGGCCTTCGCGGGGAAATGCCTTCGCTTCCATATAGGCGAAGACGAACCAGGGCTGCATCGTTTCCGTCAGGTACAGGTGCGTTTCCAGCAGCCAGCGCAGGCGTGCTGCGGGATCGGCTTCTAGGCTCGGCGGCGGATGCGTCAGCACGTCCTCGACCGCAACGACGACCTGCCCCAGGATCATCATCAGCAGCGTGTCCTTGCTGTCGAAATAGGCGTAGAGCGCGCCCATGCTGAGGCCGGTGTGCTCCGTCAGGTCGCGCAGGCTCATCGAGTGGAAGCCCTTGGCATTGGCGAGCGTCAGCGTCGTCTCGACGATGCGGGCGAGGTTGGCGATGGCGACGGCGGGCTTGCGGATGCGGATGGTGGCTTGGTGGCGTTCCAGCATGCGGGCGCACAGCGCTTCCATCGACAGGTCGAACCGCTCCTGAAACTCCAGCAAGGTGCTCATTTCGTCTCCGTCCGTGTTTAGTTCGACAGGGCCGGAGCATCATAGCCTGTTGTACGAGGAAGCGCGTTAGTTTATATATCGAGCGCTCGCTCGTTTTTTAACCGCAAACAAGACGGACTGGGAGGAGGAGCTTTGGGCGTGACAGGAATCTCCAATTTGGCGGGCCGCAAGGCACTGGTGACTGGTGCATCCAGCGGTCTCGGCCGCCACTTCGCTGGCGTCCTGGCGCAAGCCGGCGCCCAAGTGGCCCTGGCGGCGCGGCGAACCGCCAGCCTCGATGAAGTACGCGCCGCGATCACCGGTGCCGGCGGTACCGCCGAGGTGATCGAACTGGACGTCACCGACGTAGCGTCCGTCCGGCGCGCGGTCGGACAGGCGGCGGATGCGCTTGGCGGACTGGACATCCTGGTCAACAACGCGGGCGTCACGGCGAGTGGGTCGTTCCTCGACATGGACGAGGACGCCTGGGACAAGGTCGTCGATACCAACCTGAAGGGCTGCTTCCTGGTAGCCCAGGAAACGGCGCGCCGGATGCGCGACGGCGGCAAGGGCGGTTCCATCGTCAACATCGCCTCCATCCTGGGCATGCGGGTCGCCGGGCACGTGTCCTCCTATGTCGCGTCCAAGGGCGGTCTGGTGCATCTGACCAAGGCGATGGCGCTGGAACTGGCCCGTTATGACATCCGGGTCAACGCGCTGTGCCCCGGCTATCTGGAGACGGAGTTGAACCAGGACTTCTTCGCGTCGGATGCCGGCAAGGCGCTGATCCGGCGCATTCCGCAACGCCGACTGGGCCGGCTGGAAGAGCTGGACGGACCTTTGCTGCTGCTGTGTTCCGACGCCGGATCCTACATGACGGGCTCGGTGATCGCCGTCGACGGCGGTCACCTCGTGAGTTCGCTTTAACCGTTTGCTTATAGCCGAGGGGTGCTTCGCAATGGATTTTTCCCTGTCGCCCGAGATCGAGGACTATCGCCAGCGGGTCCGCTCCTTCGTCGAGCGCGAGATCCTGCCGGTTGAGGCCGACCGCTCCAACTGGGACGAGCACGAGAACATCGGCCATGCCGCCTTGGAGCGGTTGCGCTCCAAGGCGAAGGCCGAAGGGCTGTGGTCGCTTCAGATGCCGAAGGAGCGGGGCGGACAGGGCTTGCCGCTGGTCGGCATGGCCGCCTGCTACGAGGAGATGAACCGGTCGATCTTCGGGCCGGTCTGCTTCAACTCGGCGGCGCCCGACGACGGCAACATGATGGTGCTGAACAAGATCGGGACCGATGCTCAGAAGGAGCGTTGGCTTCAGCCCATCATCGACGGCAAGGTCCGCAGCGCCTTCGCGATGACCGAGCCGCATCCCGGCGGCGGGTCCGATCCGTCGATGATGAAGACGGTGGCGGAGCGCAAGGGCGACCGCTGGGTCATCAAGGGCCGCAAGTGGTACATCACGGGTGCTGGGGAGGCCGAGCACTTCATCGTGATCGCGCGAACCTCCGACGACGCGCGCAAGGGCCTGACCGCCTTCCTGTTCTACAAGGACCAGCCGGGCTGGGAGATCGTCCGCCGCATCCCGATCATGGGACCGGAGGAGCACGGCGGTCACTGCGAACTGATCTTCGACGGTCTGGAAATCCCTGACGAGAACGTCCTGATGAATATCGGCGACGGGCTGAAGGTGACCCAGATCCGGCTGGGGCCAGCACGCCTGACCCACTGCATGCGCTGGACCGGCCTTGCCAAGCGCAGCCTGGAGATCGCCGGCGAATACGTGAAGGAGCGCGACAGCTTCGGGACCAAGCTGGCCGAGCACGAAGGCGTCCAGTGGCTCCTGGGCGAGGCGGCGATGCAGATCGAGATCGGCCGGCTGCTGGTGATGAAGGCGGCGAACGAGCTGGACCGGGGCGGCTTCGCCCGCAAGGAAGTGTCGATGGCCAAGGTCCAGGTTGCGGACACGCTGTTCAAGGCGGTCGATACCGCGATCCAGCTTTGCGGTGCGCGGGGCTATTCCAAGGACACTGTGCTGGAATGGATCTACCGCTACGCCCGGCAGGCCAAGCTGGTGGACGGCGCTTCCGAGGTCCACAAGATGGTGCTGAGCCGTTCCTACCTGAGCGAGGGCGACCGCTTCTGGAGTTGGTCATGACGGCGGAAGCCCCCCTGCTCGATGAGACTCGACTGCCCCGGCTGGAAGCCTGGATTGCCGACAAGGCCGGCGCCGACCGGGTGACGGTGGTGGACGAAGGTCGTTTAAGCGGCGGCGCCATCTCCCTCAACCTTGCGGTGACGCTGGAGATCGAAGGCGGCGCGTTTGCCGGGCGCCACGAGGCGGTGCTTCGCACCGGTTCGGCCAGCGGCGTTTCGGCCAGCCTGGGCAAGGCGGAGGAAGGAATGGTCCTGCGCGCGGCGTTCGCCGCCGGCGCACGGGCGCCCGAGCCGCTGTTCATCAGCGACCCGGCTGCCGGGGATGACGCGCTGCTGGGAGCGCCGTTCTACATCATGCGCCGGGCGCTTGGCGTTGCCGCTGGCCGCAAGGTGGTCAAGGCGGAGCAGCCGCAGCGGGAACTGGCGCGCGAGATGGGCCGGCAGCTGGGATTGATCCATTCGATCAAGCCGGGGACTGCCGGGCTCGATTTCCTGCCGATGCCGGAGCCATCGCCGGGATTGCAGTGCGAGCGCGATTACCGGGAGTGGATGGGGCGGTTCGCCGGAACGGACCCTGTCCTGGCGTATGGGCTGCGCTGGCTGACGCTGTATGCTCCGCCAGCAGGCGAAGTCGTGCTGTGCCACCGCGATTACCGCACCGGCAACTACATGGTCGATCAGGGTCGGCTGACCGCTATCATCGATTGGGAGTTCGCCGGCTGGTCCGACCCGATGGAGGATCTGGCATGGTTCTGCGCCGCGTCCTGGCGGTTCGGGCAGGCCGGACGCGAGGCCGGAGGTCTGTCGGACCGGGCCGACTTCTACTCCGGCTACGAAGAGACGGCGGGCCGCCGGGTCGATCAGGAAGCCGTCGCGTACTGGGAGACCGCGGCCTATCTGCGCTGGGCGGCGGTGGCGATCCAGCAGGGGATGCGCCACACCTCCGGCACGGAGCCGTCGATCGAATTGGCGCTGACCGGCCGCATGCTGCCGGAGATCGAGCAGGATCTGCTGCGGCACCTTGATTCGCTAGACGGCCGCACTCTTTTCGGGAGGACCGCATGATCAACGACGAACCCGATGCGCGCGGTCTGGTGAGCATAGCGCTCCAGACCTTCCGCGACTCCGTCCTGCCCGCCATTCCGGCGGAGCGGCGCTTCGAAGCCTTGATGATCGCCAACGCGCTCAGCATCGCGGAACGCGAACTGGCGGCGAAGCCGGAAGCGGCGCTGGAAGCTCAAATCCCGCAGTTGTGCAGCGATATCGATGCTGGAACTTACGATGCGCCGGAACGTCAGGCGGACCTGCGCAAGGTGCTGTGGGAGCTGACGCGAGCACGGCTCGCCATATCGAACCCGAGGCTGCTCGACCCTGTCCCGCCGGGAGCGGCGTAACGCCGCTCCATCGCTTGGTTCAGTGCTTGGAAGGCTCGAGTAGGCGCAGCAACACTCCGGCCTCACCGGGCGAAAGAAATTTTACAGGTCAATATTCCGGATTAATGTGACGGGATCAGTCTCGCGGCAGTGGCCGGCCCGGTATGGCTCGGGCGCCGTGGCGGGCGTCCCATTCGTCCTGGACTTGGGCGAGGATCTGTATGGCCGGCAGGACGGACGGACCGGAAGCGCGGGGTGGGCGGTTTTCGCGGACGGCATCCAGGAAGTCCAGCGTGACGCGGGTGCAGTTCTGCTGCTCGGCCTCGATCTCGACCGTGCCTTCCGATGTCTTCAGCGTGCCGGACAAGATGTCGTAGAAGTAGGTGTCCTTGTCGGTCACGATCAGCTTGTCATAGAAGCGGTATTCCGCGTGGTAGGAGCCGTGGACGAGCAGAGACTGGTCAGCCTCGGTCTCGACCATGACGATGCATTCCATCGGAATGCCGGTAGTGGGATGCAACTCGCCCAGGTAGCTCTGGACGCGGCGGATCGGCGCGCCGTCGAACAGGTACATGCCGAGGTCGACGAAGTGGCAGAAGTGATGCCACAGGATGTTGTCGGTCCAGCTTCGCTGATAGCCGGTGGCGCCGATGTTGACCAGTCGCTTGATGAAGAAGCGGCCGGCGATGTGGCGGATCTTCTCCTCGCCCGAGCGGGTGCGGGACAGCAGCGCTTCGCGCTCCCGCCGGAAGCGCATGGGGTGCGAGAGACCGTAGATCTTGCCGCTCCTCTCGCCGGCCTCGACGACGCGGCGTGCGCCGCCGAGGCTCATGGCGATCGGGATCTCGATCAGGGTGTGCTTGCCGGCGTTTAGGCAGGCGATCGCCTGCTCCTCGTGCAGGTCACTCGGCGTAGCCAGGATCACGATATCGATCTCCGGGTCCGCCAGAGCCTCGTCGAGCCGCACCGACCACTTGCGGTAGCCGTAGCGCTCGGCGAACTCCCGGGAGCCCTCGGGATTGCGGCCGACGATGGTGTGCAGGACGGCATCGGTCCCCTTCAGCGCCTCGGTGTGCCAGACGCCCATCATGCCGTAGCCGACCATGCAGACATTCATCGTCATCGTTTCCTCAATCCCTCGGTTTCCTGCCCCTGTGAGTCCTGTCGGTCGATCAGCGCATCGTCGGCATGATGAAGTCGGCCCCGGCCCGGATGCCGGTCGGCCAGCGCGACGTGATCGTCTTCAGCTTGGTGTAGAAGCGCACACCCTCGGGACCGTGCATGTGGTGATCGCCGAACAGCGAGGCCTTCCAGCCGCCGAAGCTGTGGAACGCCATCGGCACCGGGATCGGCACGTTGATGCCGACCATGCCGACCTGGATCTGGTGCGCGAACTCGCGCGCCGTGTCGCCGTCGCGGGTGAAGATCGCCGTGCCGTTGCCGTACTCGTGCTCGTTGATCATCCGGGCCGCCGTCTGGTAGTCCGGCGACCGCACGACCGACAGCACCGGTCCGAAGATCTCTTCCTTATAGATCGTCATATCCGTGGTGACGTTGTCGAACAGGGTGCCGCCCAGGAAGTAGCCGTCCTCGTAGCCCTGCATCTTGAAGCCGCGTCCGTCGATCACGAGCTTGGCGCCCTCGCGCTCGCCCTGGTCGATGTAGCCGCGCACCTTCGCGAGGTGCTGGGCGGTGACCAGCGGTCCCATCTCCGCTTCGGGATCGGTACCGGGTCCGATCTTCAGGCCGCGGATCTTCGGTTCCAGCTTCTCGATCAGGGTGTTGGCGGTCTTCTCTCCAACCGGCACCGCGACCGAAACCGCCATGCAACGCTCGCCGGCGGAGCCATAGGCCGCCCCCATCAGGGCGTCCACCGCCTGATCCATGTCGGCGTCGGGCATGATGACCATGTGGTTCTTGGCGCCGCCCAAGGCTTGGCAGCGCTTGCCGTTGAGGGCGGCGGTCTCATAGATGTAGCGGGCGATCGGGGTGGAGCCGACGAAGCTGACGGCCGAGATGTCGGGGTGGCGCAGGATCGCGTCAACCGCCGTCTTGTCGCCGTGGACGACGGTGAAGACGCCGTCCGGCAAGCCCGCTTCCTTCAGAAGCTCCGCCAGGATCAGGGAGGTCGAAGGGTCGCGCTCGGAAGGCTTCAGGATGAAGCAGTTGCCGCAGGCCAGCGCCACCGGGAACATCCACATCGGCACCATGGCCGGGAAGTTGAACGGCGTGATGCCGGCGACGATGCCGAGCGGCTGGCGCAGCGAGTGGCTGTCGACGCTGGTCCCGACGTTTTCGGTGATCTCGCCCTTGAGGAGTTGCGGGGCGCCTGTCGCGAACTCGACCACCTCGATGCCGCGTGTCAGCTCGCCGACGGCGTCCGACAGCACCTTGCCGTGTTCCGACGTGATGCAGGCGGCGATGCGCTTCTCGTTCTCTTCCAGCAGACGCAGGAAGCGGTTGAGGATGCGGGCGCGGCGTAGCGGCGTCGTGGCGGCCCATTCCGGCCAGGCCTTCTTGGCGGCGGCCACCGCATCGGCCATGTCGGCCTCGTTCGCCAGCGGCACCGAGCCGGTCTGCTCGCCGGTCGCCGGGTTGAAGACGGGTGCGAACTTGCCGCTCTTGCCGGGGACCAGCTTGCCGCCGATGAAATGCTGAATTTCGGTCGCCATGGGGTAGTTACCTCGATTATTAGCCGGTTATTGAACGGTAAGGCCGAGTTTCTCGGCCGTTGCCCGCAGGTGGGCATAGCCCTTGCGGGCATATGTCAGGGGATGGGCCTTCGCCGGGTCCTGTTCGGCCTCGCAGATGATCCAGCCGCCGTAGCCGGCATCGGCGATGGGCCGGAGCGCCGCCTCGAAGTCGACGAAGCCGTCGCCGGGGACCGTGTAGACGCCGTTGATGACGGACTCCAGGAAGCTCCAGCGCTCGGCCAGGGCTCGCTTCAGCACGTCGGCGCGGACGTCCTTGGCGTGGACGTGGTTGATCCGTTTCGCCCATTTCTTCGAAACGGCGGCCGGATCGTCGCCTGCGAAGGTGAAGTGGCCGGTGTCGAACAGCAGGCCGACCGTATCGGGGGTGCCGGAGAGAAGGCGATCGACTTCCGCAGCCTTCTCGATCACCGTGCCCATGTGGTGGTGGAAGGCCAGGGCGACGCCTTTGCCGGCCATGTATTCGGACAGCTTGGCGATACGGTCCAGGTAGCCCGGCCATTCGTCCTCTTCCATGACGGGACGGTCGGCGACCGGCACGTTGCGCCGGCCCTGCACGGTGCCCGAGGTCTCGGCGAAGACCATGACCTTGCAGCCGCAGGCCGCCAGCAGGTCGAGATGGGGCTGCATGGCCCTGATCTCCTCCTCGACCGTGCGGGTGAGAAGCTCGGCGCCGTACCAGCCGGAGACGAACTCCAGCCCGTATTCTCCCAGCTTCGCCTTCAGGGCGTCGGGCTGCTTGGGAAACTTGTTGCCCATCTCGGTCCCGGTGAAACCGGCTTCGCGGGTTTCGCGCAGGCAGGTTTCCAACGGGGTGTCGCCCCCCAGTTCGGGCAGGTCGTCGTTGCTCCAGGCGATCGGATTGGTACCCAGCTTGACCGTCATTCAAGTCTTCCCGTTTCTTATCGTTGACCGATCAGCCCTGGGCCTGATCGCGGCGGGCCTCGATATAGGATGCGTGGGCATCGCGGACCTGTCCGCGTTCGGAGACCTCCGGAACGGCGACATCCCACCATGCGCCTCCCGCCTCGGTCGTCGGCATCGGGTCGGTGTCGATCACGACGACATAGCTCCGTTCGGACTGGCGGGCGCGCTGGAGCGCCTGTTCCAGCTCGGCGATGCTGGCGACCTTCTCGGAGATGGCGCCCAGGCTGCGGGCATGGCCGGCGAAGTCGATCCAGCTTTCGTCGACGCGGTGATCGACGTTGCGGATCAGGTTGTTGAAGCTCTCGCCGCCGCAGGCGCGCTGGAGCCGGTTGATGCAGCCGAAGCCCCTGTTGTCGAGGACAGTGACGATCAGCTTCCGGCCCAGCATGACGGAGGTCTGAAGCTCCGAGTTCATCATCATGTAGCTGCCGTCGCCGACCATGACGAAGACCTCGCGGTCGGGATGGGCCATCTTGACGCCGAGCCCGCCGGCGATCTCATAGCCCATGCAGGAGAAGCCGTATTCCATGTGGTAGCCATTAGGCGAGCCCGATCGCCACAGCTTATGCAACTCGCCCGGCAGGCCGCCGGCGGCGCAGACGACGATGTCGTCGGACTGGGCCGCCCGGTTGACGCCGCCGATCACTTCGGCGTCCGACGGCAGTTGGGCGTTGGTCGGCGAGGTCGCCTGATCGACCGCGCCGTTCCATTCCTCGATCAGCGCCGCCGTGCGCTGCTGCCAGACCGGTGATGATCTATACCCGCCAAGTGCCGCCGTAAGGTCCTCCAGCGTCCGCTTAGCATCGCCGACCAGCAGAACGGCGCGGTGCTTGCCGGCGTCGAAAGCCTGAATGTTGAGCTGGATCAATGCCGCCTCGCCAGGCACCAGGGCGCGGGAGCCGGTCGTGAAGTCCTGTAGCCGGGTGCCGACCGCCAGGATCACATCGGCCTCGCGCACCAGCGTATTGGAAGCGCTGCTGCCGGTGACACCGACCGAGCCGGCGGCCTGGGGATGGTCCCATGGCATGGAGCTTTTGCCGGCCTGGGTTTCGGCGACCGGGACGGCGTGCTTCGCCGCGAACTCTCGAAGCGTCTCAGTGGCTTCCGAGTACAGTACGCCGCCGCCCGCGATGATCAGCGGACGCTCCGCCTTGCTCAGCAGGTCGAGCGCGCGGGAGAACTCGTCAGCATCGGGAGCGGGGCGGCGGATGCGATGGGTCTGAGGACGGAAGAAGCTTTCCGGATAGTCGTAGGCTTCGGCCTGGACGTCCTGCGCCATGCACAGGGTCGCAGGCCCGCAGTCCACCGGATCGGTCAGCACCTGGATCGCGCGGGGCAGGGAGGTCAGGAGTTGTTCCGGGCGGGTGATCCGGTCCCACCAGCGGGAAACAGGGCGGAAACAGTCGTTGACGCTGACGGTGGCGTCGTTGAAGTCCTCGATCTGCTGGAGCACCGGATCGGGCCGGCGGCTGGCGAAGACGTCGCCTGGCAGCAGCAGCACCGGCAGGCGGTTGACATGGGCGACGCCGGCGGCGGTGACCATGTTGGCGGCACCCGGCCCGATCGAGGTCGTGCAGGCCATCATCTGGCGGCGGTTCTTCGCCTTGGCGAAGGCGACCGCCGCCAGCGCCATGCCCTGTTCGTTATGGGCGCGGAATGTCGGCAGCGTCTCGCGGGCATGATACAGCGCCTCGCCCAGTCCGGCGACGTTGCCGTGGCCGAAGATGCCCCAGCAGCCGGCGAACAGCGGTACGTCAGCGCTATCGATCTCGGAGCGCTGGGCGGCGAGATACCGGACCACCGCCTGGGCGGCGGTCAGACGGATCGTCTTCTCCATCGCGTTTTCCTCCCCCGTTTCTTTTCTTTCGGAGTTTCAGCCGTCGAGGCGGACGCTCCGGCCGGTGTTCAGCGATTCCAAGGCGGCGTCGGCGAGACGGAGGGCTTCGCGGCCCTCGGGGAAGCCCGCCAGCGGCTTCTCGTGCTTCTCCACGCAATCGACGAAGTGGTTGATTTCAGCCATGTAAGCTTCGAAGTAGCGCTCGATAAAGAAATTCAACACGGGGTCACGGGCCTGCGTTCCCTCGGCCCCCCAGGCTTCCACCGTCGTAGCACGGCGGTTATGGGCCTGGAGCATGCCCTTCTCGCCGAAGGCCTCGACCCGCTGGTCGTAGCCGTAGCTGCACCGCCGGCTGTTGTTGATGTGGACCAACGCCCCGGAAGCAGCCCGCATGACGATCATCGCGGCGTCGATATCGCCGACTTCCTTGATGCCCGGATCGATCAGGTTGCCGCCCATGGCCTGGACCTCGACGATGTCGCCGGCCAGATAGCGCGCCATGTCGAAGTCGTGGATCGTCATGTCGCGGAACAGCCCGCCGGAGCCCTTGACGTACTGAACAGGCGGCGGCGCCGGGTCGCGGCTGGTGATGACGACCTGCTCCAGCCGGCCCAACTCGCCGCCCTGGATGCGGTCGCGCAACGCCTTGAAGGAGGGGTCGAAGCGCCGGTTGAAACCGATCATGACGAGAGGGTCCAACTTGCCGATCTCGGTCCAGCAGGCCTCGACGCGGGCGATATCGAGGTCGATCGGCTTCTCGCACAGCACGGCCTTGCCGGCCTTGGCGGATCGAGTGATCAGGTCGACGTGGGTGTCGGTGGAGGACGCAATGAAGACGGCGTCGATCTTCGGATCGTTCAGCGCCTCGTCGACCGAACCCAACACCCTGGACCCCAGTTCCGCCGCCACCTCGTCGGCGGCCTTCGCCACCACGTCGTAGACGCCGACCAGTTCGGCGCGCGGATGGGCCTTGATGTTGCGGGCGTGCATCCGGCCGATACGGCCGCAGCCCAGTATCGCGAAACTGATCATTTTTCCTCCCCCGGCATATTTGTTGGACGTATCTTGTAAGGTTCTGCCCACAGAATGGGAGAGGGACAAAGGTCAGACCTTAAGTCTCTTGCGGCATGTCTCTCGGGGCAAGGCCGGTCTGTCCCGCTGGAAGCCGGCTGCATAGCCGGCACAAATCCGCGTGGCCGAAATCGCGTCGTATGTGTTCATTGCTCATTGTGCGTTTGTTCCAGAGGAAGCTATGCCGTCGCCCAATGAACAGGCGCAGTCGGGAAACCGGGGGGATGCGCTCGGCTCGGAGTTGTTCGCGGGTGGAGGCGAAGCCGGCCGGCTCATGAGGTCGATGGACTGGGCCGCGACGCCGCTCGGTCCCCCCGAAGGCTGGCCGCGCAGTCTCAAGACCTGCGTGCGTATCCTGCTGACCTCGCGGCAGGCGATGTTCGTCTGGTGGGGCGACCACCTGATCAACCTGCACAACGACGCCTACCGCTCGATCCTCGGCGGCAAGCATCCGTGGGCGCTGGGCCAGCCGGCCTCGGCCGTCTGGCGGGAGATCTGGGATCAGGTCGGGCCGCGCGCGGAATCGGCGATGCACCACAACGAGGGCACCTACGACGAAGCCCTGCTGCTGCTGATGGAGCGGAACGGCTACCGCGAAGAGACCTACTATACATTCTCCTACAGCCCGGTTCCCAACGACGAGGGCGGCACCGGCGGCATCATCTGCGCCAATACCGACGACACCCAGCGGATCGTCGGCGGCCGGCAGCTGGCGCTGCTCCAGGAGCTTGCGGCGCGTGCTTCGGAAGCCCGGACGATCGAGGCCGCCTGTGCCCGCAGCGTCGAGGCGCTGGAAACGAACCGGCGCGACCTTCCCTTCGCGATGATCTACATGATCGACCCGGCGACGGGACGGGCGACGCTGGCCGGCACTTCGGGGATCGAGCCCGGCCATGATGCCGCTCCGCTCGAGGTCGACCTGAACGACCCTTCCGCCGTCTGGCCGCTCGGCGAGGCCATGGCCGGCAATGCCGCCGTCGTCGTGCCTGATCTGTCCGGCCGTTTCCGCAACTGTCTGCCGAGCGGCGCCTGGGACCAGCCGCCGACGCAGGCGATAGCGTTGCCGGTCACACCCGCAGGGCAGTCGGGACGCGCCGGCGTGCTGGTTGCGGGTCTCAACCCCTGCCGTCTGTTCGACGAGGGCTACCAGGGATTCATGTCGCTGGTGGCGGGGCAGGTCGCCGCGGCGATCGGCAATGCCCAGGCCTACGAGGAGGAGCGCCGGCGCGCCGAGGCGCTGGCCGAGATCGACCGCGCCAAGACGGCCTTCTTCAGCAATGTCAGCCACGAATTCAGGACGCCGCTGACCCTGATGCTGGGACCGCTGGAAGACCTGACGGCCATGAAGGACCTGTCGCCCAAGGGCAGGGAAGCCGTCGAGGTCGCCCATCGCAACAGCCTCCGCCTGCTCAAGCTGGTCAACATGCTGCTCGACTTCTCCCGGATCGAGGCCGGCCGGGCACAGGCGGCGTTCGAGCCGACCGATCTGGCAACCCTGACGGCGGACCTCGCCAGCAGCTTCCGCTCGGCCTGCGATAAAGCCGGGCTGGAGCTGATCGTGGATTGTCCCCCGCTGCCCCGGCAGGTCCATGTCGACCGCGAGATGTGGGAAAAGATCGTCCTCAACCTGATCTCCAACGCGTTCAAGTTCACGCTCGCCGGTTCCATCACGGTATCGCTGCGGCCCTCCGCCGACGATGCGTCCGCCCGGCTTGCCGTCAGCGATACCGGCACCGGCATCGCCGCCGATGAACTGCCCAGGCTGTTCGAGCGGTTCCATCGGGTGGAGGGCGCGCAAGGCCGGACCCATGAGGGCAGTGGGATCGGGCTGGCGCTGGTCCAGGAACTTGCCAACCTGCATGGCGGATCGGCCTCGGCCGAAAGCATACTAGGACAGGGCAGCACGTTCACCATCACCGTTCCGTTCGGCGCCGCGCATCTGCCGGAACGGTCCATCGGGGCGAGACACGATACCGTTGCACCCGCGATGCGGGCTCGGGCCTTCGTCGAGGAAGCCCTGCGCTGGCTGCCGGACGACGATACCTCCGGGCGCCGGGACGCCGTCGACGCCGTACCGGCGGGACGGGACGAGGAGACGGTCCGGCAGCTTGGCCGGCCGCGCGTCCTCGTGGCCGACGACAACGCCGACATGCGCGACTACGTCGCCCGGCTGCTCTCCACCACCTGCGAGGTGGAAGCGGTGGCGGACGGACAGGCGGCCCTGGACGCCATCCGGACGCGGCTGCCCGACCTGCTGCTGACCGACGTCATGATGCCCCGGCTCGACGGATTCGCGCTGCTGGATACGATCAGGGCCGACCGGCTTCTTCGCGACCTGCCGGTCGTGATGCTGTCCGCCCGTGCCGGCGAGGAAGCCAAGGTCGAGGGACTGGACGCCGGGGCCGACGACTATCTCGTCAAGCCGTTCTCCGCCCGCGAGCTGAAGGCCAGAGTCCGGGCCAGTCTGGTCATGGCCCGGCTGCGCGCGGAACGGCGCGAGGCCGAGGCCAGCGCCAGCCGCGCAGAGGAGCGGCTGCGGGCAGCACTGCTGGCGTCCGGTACCGGCACCTTCCGATGGGACATGCGGACCGGTGTCCTTGAATGGGACGACGCGCTCGATCGGCTGTTCGGTCTCGACATCCGGCACAAGGTCGCGACCATGCCGGACTTCCTGGACCTCGTTCATCCCGAAGACCGGGCGGCCGTGACCGGGCAGTGCGACGCGTGCATGAGCGACGGCGCCGATCTGTCGATGGAATACCGCGTGCCCCAGCCGGACGGCTCGGTGCGCTGGATCCTGGATCAGGGCAAGACCTTTCGCGGCGAGGACGGCCGGCCTTCCTATATGACCGGCGCCTGCGTGGACATCACCGAGCGAAAGCGGGCCGAGGCGAGCCAGCACCTCCTGCTGGAGGAGTTGAACCACCGGGTCAAGAACACGCTGGCCATGGTGCAGTCGATCGCGTCCCAGACGTTGCGGGCGACCCCCGCCGCCGAGCGGTTTCCCGAAGCCTTCCAGTCCAGGCTCCAGGCGCTGGCCCAGGCGCACGACCTGCTGACCAAGGAGCAGTGGCGCGGCGCCTCGTTGCGCGAAGTCGCCGAGATGACGCTCAATCCACATACGACGCCGGCGGGAAGGGTTAAGATCTCCGGACCTGCCGTGGCCTTGGCTCCGGGCATGGCGGTCTCGCTCCATCTGGCGCTGCACGAACTGGCAACCAACGCCGCGAAATACGGCGCTCTGTCGGTGGAGCAGGGCGAGGTGACGCTCGAATGGGCGGTGACCGACGGCATCAAGCCGTCACTGCGGATCGAGTGGGGCGAAAGCGGCGGTCCTTTGGTCGTCCCGCCCCAGCGCCGCGGCTTCGGCTCCCGCTTGATCGAACGGGGGCTGGCGCACGAAGTCGACGGCGAGGTCGATCTCGACTTCAGTCCGCAGGGCGTGGTCTGCCGAGTGGTCGTACCGCTTTCCAACCGCATTGCGGTAAGCTGAAAACCGTTTATTCAAGCGCCTGCCGACTTTGTTTTGCTGCGGCGCAACAAGATTGTTGCGCCTTTTCCACTGTGCGGAAAAAGAAATTTCGCCCGAACCGAACAAAGGCGTTGTCGGGTAGACCGTATCTGGTATACAATATTCTTCATTCAGAGGCCGGAACGCGAATACCGAGCCGAACACCGGACGAATAGCCGCAAGGCATCAAGAGCCGGGACGGGTGGAGGCAGTGATGAACACCATGAAGTTCGCGGTCGAGCCCCTGGATACGGGGGCCAGTTTCAAAACCAAGGCGTATGCCGCTTTGAAGAGCGCCATTTCGCAGATGGGCATCTACGACCATCCCAGCGAGATCCGCCTGGACGAGCGGCAACTGTGCGAAGCCCTTGGCGTCAGCCGGACCCCGGTGCGCGAAGCGATGGCGCTGCTGGAGCGGGAAGGTTTCGTGCGCTCGGTGCCCCGGCGCGGCATCTTCGTGGTCCGCAAGACCAAGCGCGAGATCATCGAGATGATCACCGTTTGGGCGGCCCTGGAAAGCATGGCCGCCCGGCTGATCACGCAGCGTGCGACGGATGCGGAAATACGCGACCTGGAAGAGCTTTTCCTCGGGTTCCACGACGACGGGCTCGACGAGCATCTGGACGAATACTCCGATGCCAACATCCAGTTCCACCAGTCGATCATCCGCTCGTCGGACTGCAACCTGATCTTCGAGATAACCGAGAACCTGTTCGTCCACATCCGCGCGATCCGCAAGATCACCATTCATCAGGATGACCGGGCGCATCGGTCGATGGTGCAGCACAGGCACATCATCGACGCGCTGAAGAAGCGGGACGCGGATCTGGTCGAACGCCTCGTGCGCGACCATACGCTCGATTTGGCGGCCCATGTCGAGAAGCACTGCAATTTTCTCGACTGACCGACCTTGAAACTTTAAGAGCTCGGGGAGGAGCAACTCTTATGTCAAGTGCGGCTGCAACAGCGGTCAAGAACCAAGCCGCGGACGTGTCGGAAACCGATACACCGCCGGCGTTGACGGATGGCTTTCAACTCGTCATCGATGCGCTCAAGCTGAACGGCATCGAGAACTTCTACACCGTGCCCGGCATTCCGATCTCGGACCTGCTGCGCATGGCGCAGGCCGAAGGCCTTCGGGTCATCTCGTTCCGTCACGAACAGAATGCCGGCAATGCCGCCGCGATCGCGGGCTTCCTGACCAAGAAGCCGGGCGTCTGCCTGACGGTTTCGGCCCCCGGCTTTCTCAACGGCCTGACGGCACTGGCGAACGCCACCACCAACTGCTTCCCGATGATCCTGATCAGCGGATCGTCCGAGCGTGAGATCGTCGATCTCCAGCAGGGCGACTACGAAGAGATGGACCAGCTCGCCATCGCCAAGCCGCTCTGCAAGGCCGCCTTCCGCATCCTGCATGCCCAGGACATCGGCATCGGCGTGGCGCGGGCGATCCGCGCCGCCGTCTCCGGCCGTCCGGGCGGCGTCTATCTGGACCTGCCGGCCAAGCTGTTCTCCCAGGTGCTGGACGAGGTAGAGGGCAAGAAGTCGCTGGTCAAGGTCATCGACCCGGCGCCGGCTCAGCTCCCCGACCCCAGCGCGATCACCCGCGCCCTGGATGTGCTGAAGAGCGCCAAGCGGCCGCTGATCGTGCTCGGCAAGGGTGCGGCCTACGCCCAGGCGGATGAAGAAGTCCGGGCGCTGGTCGAGAAGAGCGGCATTCCCTTCCTCCAGATGAGCATGGCCAAGGGTCTTCTGCCGGACACCCATCCGCAGTCTGCCGGCGCCGCGCGCTCCATGGTGCTGAAGGATGCCGATGTCGTCATGCTGGTGGGCGCACGCCTCAACTGGCTGCTGTCGCACGGCAAGGGCAAGACCTGGGGCGCTCCCGGTTCGAAGAAGTTCATCCAGATCGACATCGAGCCGAAGGAGATGGACAGCAACGTCGAGATCGTGGCGCCCGTCGTCGGCGACATCGGCTCCTGCATGTCGGCCCTGCTGGCCGGGATCGATGGCAACTGGCCCGCACCGCCGGCCGATTGGGTAAGCGCCGTCAGCGCCCGCCGGGAAGCCAATATCGGCAAGATGGCGCCGAAGCTGATGAGCAACGCGTCTCCGATGAACTTCCACGGTGCCCTGGGCGCGCTGCGCCGGGTCGTCAAGGAGCGGCCGGACGCCATCCTGGTCAACGAGGGCGCCAACACGCTCGACCTGGCGCGCGGCATCATTGACATGTACGAGCCGCGCAAGCGCCTGGACGTCGGCACCTGGGGCGTCATGGGCATCGGCATGGGCTATGCCGTGGCGGCAGCCGTCGAAACCGGCAAGCCGGTGCTCGCGATCGAGGGCGACAGCGCCTTCGGCTTCTCGGGCATGGAAGTCGAGACGATCTGCCGGTACAAGCTGCCGATCTGCGTCGTCGTCTTCAACAACAGCGGCATCTATCGCGGTACCGACGTGAACCCGACCGGCGGCAGCGATCCGTCGCCGATGGTCTTCATGCCGGACACCCGCTACGACAAGATGATGGAAGCCTTCGGCGGCGTCGGCGTGCATGTGACCGCTCCGGACGAGCTGTACCGCGCCGTCAGCGAAGCCATGGACTCCGGCAAGCCGACCCTGATCAACGCGGTGATCGACCCGGCGGCCGGCACCGAGAGCGGCAACATCGGCAGCCTCAACCCGACCAGCTCGGTCCGCAAGGCCCCGGCGCAGTAGCTATCGGCGAAGTGGCGGCCTGCTCCCTGCGCGCAGGCCGCCGGCCAGGAACTTCAAGCAAAAACGACAACCAAAAAACGCGGTCACTGACACACCACAAGAGAGACCCCGGGAGGACAATATGGGCAAGGCATTAGACGGCGTCCGCATTCTAGATTTCACCCACGTTCAATCGGGGCCGACCTGCACCCAATTGCTCGCATGGTTCGGCGCCGACGTGATCAAGGTGGAGCGGCCCGGCGAGGGCGACATCACCCGGGGTCAGTTGCGCGACATTCCGGACGCGGACAGCCTCTACTTCACGATGCTGAACCACAACAAGCGCTCGATCACGCTCGACACCAAGTCGGCCGAGGGCAAGAAGGTCCTGGAAGAACTGGTCCGGACCTGCGACGTGCTGGTCGAGAACTTCGCTCCCGGCGTCCTGAAGCGGATGGGCTTCTCGTGGGAGCGCATCCAGGAACTCAATCCGCGCATGATCGTGGCGTCGGTCAAGGGCTTCGGTCCCGGTCCCTACGAGGACTGCAAGGTCTATGAGAACGTGGCGCAGTGCGCCGGCGGTGCGGCGTCCACCACGGGCTTCGACGACGGCCCGCCGCTGGTGACCGGCGCCCAGATCGGCGACAGCGGCACCGGCCTGCACCTGGCGCTCGGCATCGTGGCGGCGCTCTATCAGCGCAACACCTCGGGGCGCGGCCAGCAGGTCCTGGCGGCCATGCAGGACGGCGTGCTGAACCTCTGCCGCGTCAAGCTGCGCGACCAGCAGCGTCTGGCCCACGGCCCGCTGAAGGAATACCCGCAGTTCCCGCACGGCGAGTTCGGCGACACCGTGCCGCGCGCCGGCAATGCCTCGGGCGGCGGCCAGCCCGGCTGGATCCTGAAGTGCAAGGGCTGGGAGACCGATCCCAACGCCTACATCTACTTCATCACCCAGGCCCCTGTCTGGGAGAAGATCTGCACCGTCATCGGCAAGCCGGAATGGGTCACCGATCCGGAATACGCCAAGCCCGCCGCTCGCCTGCCGAAGCTGAAGGACATCTTTGCGACGGTCGAAGAGTGGACCATGACCAAGACCAAGTTCGAGGCCATGGAGATCCTTAACAAGTACGACATCCCCTGCGGACCGATTTTGTCCATGAAGGAGATCTCCGAGGACCAGTCGCTGCGCGCCACCGGCACGATCGTCGAGGTCGATCACCCGACCCGTGGCAAGTATCTGAGCGTCGGCAATCCGATCAAGCTGTCGGACAGCCCGACCGAAGTGACCCGCTCGCCGCTGCTCGGCGAGCACACGGAAGAGATCCTGCGCGACGTGCTGGGTTTCGACGACAACCGGATCGCGGAGATCAAGAACTCCGGCGCGGTCGGACAGGCTACGCGGTTGGCGGCCGAATAACGAGTGTTGGGCCACGGGCCAACCTACGGGTGACGTAACTTGTAGGTTGGGCCGTGGGCCAACAAGACAGCGTCTTTCAAAAAGAATTCGACCCCGTGGAGTCCCTTGGGCAATTCCGCGACAGCCCCTCCACGGCTGCAACAAGCGGGAAACTCCAGAAGATCGTCAGAGAGGAAACCCCAATGACTGCGGTAATCGATAAAGCAAATTCCAAGGAAATCGTCAGCCGCCTGCTCGGCAAGGCGAAGGCCGAGGGCCGTGACAGCCTGACCGCCCCGGAAGCCAAGGAACTCTGCGACCTCTACGGCATTCCCGTGCCGCAGGAAGGCCTTGCCAAGTCCGCCGACGAAGCCGTCAAGATGGCCGAAGGCATGGGCTTCCCGGTCGTGCTCAAGATCGTCTCCCCCCAGATCCTGCACAAGACGGAAGCCGGCGGCGTGCTGGTCGGCGTCAACAGCGCAGACGAAGTCCGCGCCGGTTACCAGAAGATCGTCGACAACGCCAAGGCCTACGACGCCAAGGCCGACATCCACGGCATCCAGGTCCAGCAGATGCTGAAGGGTGGCCAGGAAGTCATCGTCGGCGCCGTCACCGACCCGAGCTTCGGCAAGCTGGTCGCCTTCGGCCTCGGCGGCATCCTGGTCGAAGTCCTCAAGGACATCACCTTCCGCCTCGCCCCCGTCACCCACGAAGACGCGCTGTCGATGCTCGACGGCATCCAGGCGGCCGAGATGCTGAAGGGCGTCCGCGGCTCCGATCCGGTGGACCGCGAAGCGCTGGCGAACATCCTGGTCAACGTCTCCCGTCTGGTCGACGAAGTGCCGGAAATCGTCGAGCTCGACCTGAACCCCGTGTTCGCCCGTGCCGACGGCGCCACCGCCGCCGACGTCCGCATCGTGCTCGACTTCGAAGTCAAGGTTCAGCGGTATCGTCCGAACGAGGAACAGATCCTCAACAAGATGAACCGCATCATGAAGCCCGAAGGCGTCGCTGTCATCGGTGCGTCGCCGGAGAACGGCAAGATCGGCAACTCCGTGATGAAGAACCTCATCAACGGCGGCTACAAGGGCCAGATCTACCCGGTCCACCCCAAGCTTGACGAAGTCCTGGGCTACAAGGCCTACCGAAGCGTCAAGGACATCCCCGGCAACGTCGATATCGCCGTCTTCGCCATTCCCGCCAAGTTCGTCGCTCAGGCGCTGACCGAGGTCGGTGAAAAGGGCATCGCCGGCGCCATCCTGATCCCGTCGGGCTTCGCCGAGACCGGCAACGTCGAGGGCCAGGACGAGCTGGTCGAGATCTCGCGGAAATACGACATCCGCCTGATGGGGCCGAACATTTACGGCTTCTACTACACCCCGATGAACCTGTGCGCGACGTTCTGCACGCCGTTCGACGTCAAGGGCAAGGCGGCGCTTTCGTCCCAGTCCGGCGGCATCGGCATGGCGATCATCGGCTTCAGCCGTTCGTCCAAGATGGGCGTTTCCGCCATCGTCGGCCTTGGAAACAAGTCGGACATCGACGAAGACGATCTGCTGACCTTCTTCGAGCATGACGACAACACCCAGATCGTCGCTATGCACCTTGAAGACCTGAAGGACGGCCGGGCGTTCTCCGACGCGGCCAAGCGGGTCTCCAAGAAGAAGCCGGTGGTCGTTTTGAAGGCGGGCCGCACCTCGCTCGGCGCCCGCGCCGCCAGCTCCCACACCGGGGCGCTCGCCGGCAACGACAAGATCTACGAGGACGTGCTGAAGCAGAGCGGCGTCATCCGCGCCCGTTCGCTCCAGGATCTCCTCCAGTTCGCCCGCGGCGTGCCGGTCCTGCCGACCCCCAAGGGCGAGAACGTGGTCATCATCACGGGCGCCGGCGGTTCCGGCGTGCTGCTGTCGGATGCCTGCGTCGACAACGGCCTGAACCTGATGACGATGCCGGCCGATCTGGACGCGGCGTTCCGCAAGTTCATCCCGCCGTTCGGCGCGGCAGGCAACCCGGTCGACATCACGGGCGGCGAGCCGCCGACCACCTACCAGAACACCGTCCGGCTGGGTCTGGAAGACGAGCGTATCCACTCGCTGATCCTGGGCTACTGGCACACGATCATCACCCCGCCGATGGTCTTCGCCAAGGTGATCATCGACGTCGTGCAGGAAATGCGCGAGAAGGGCATCGACAAGCCGGTGGTGGCGTCTTTGGCCGGTGACGTGGAGGTCGAGGAAGCTGCGGATTACCTCTACCAGCACGGCATCGTAGCCTATCCGTACTCCACCGAAACGCCGGTCGCGGTGCTAGGCGCAAAGTATAAGTGGGCACGGGCTGCCGGCTTGCTGTAAGACTCCTGAACTTTCCGCATCGTGGGAGCGGGTTTCCGCCCGCTCCCACATCTCCACAGGAGGATGCGGGACAAAAATAAATGCCCAGGGAGGGCCTCGATGAATATCCATGAGTATCAGGCAAAGGCCCTGCTCAAGCGCTACGGTGTCGTCGTACCGCGCGGAGGAGTTGCCTTCAGCCCGGCGGAAGCCGAGAAGGTCGCCAACGAGCTGGGCGGTCCGATTTGGGTCGTAAAGTCCCAGATCCATGCGGGCGGCCGAGGCGCCGGCCGTTTCCAGAACAATCCCGAAGGGAAAGGCGGCGTCCGCGTCGTCAAGTCGGTCGCCGACGTGGCGGCCAATGCCGGCGAAATGCTGGGCCAGGTGCTTGTGACCAAGCAGACCGGACCCGCCGGCAAGGAAGTCAAGCGCCTCTACATCGAGGAAGGCTGCGACATCAAGCGCGAGCTGTATCTGGGCTTGCTGCTGGACCGCGCCACTTCCCGCGTCACCATCATGGCCTCGACCGAGGGCGGGATGGAGATCGAAGAGGTCGCCCACAACAATCCCGAGAAGATCCTGAAGGTCGCGGTCGATCCCGCCACCGGCATCTCCGGCTTCCATGCCCGCAAGATCGCCTTCGGCCTCGGCCTGGAAGGCAAGCAGGTCAACGCCGCCGTCAAGTTCGTCATGGCCGCCTACAAGGCCTTCGTCGAGCTGGACGCCTCAACGGTCGAGATCAACCCGCTGGTCGTGACCGGTGCGGGCGAGATCATCGCGCTCGACGCCAAGATGAACTTCGACGACAACGCCCTGTTCCGCCACAAGGACGTGGAAGAACTGCGCGATGCCGACGAGGAGGAAGCCTCCGAGCGCGAAGCGGCGAAGCACGAGCTGAACTACATCAAGCTCGACGGCAACATCGGCTGCATGGTCAACGGCGCCGGCCTTGCCATGGCGACGATGGACATCATCAAGCTGCACGGCGGCGAACCGGCCAACTTCCTCGATGTCGGCGGCGGCGCCACCAAGGAGCGGGTTACCACGGCGTTCAAGCTGATCCTGTCGGACAAGAACGTCGAAGGCATCCTGGTCAACATCTTCGGCGGCATCATGCGCTGCGACGTGATCGCGGAGGGCGTCGTCGCCGCCGCGCGCGAAGTCTCGCTCCACGTCCCGCTGGTGGTCCGTCTCGAAGGCACCAACGTCGACATGGGCAAGCGTATCCTGGCCGAGTCAGGCCTTCCCATCCTCTCCGCGGACGATCTTGGCGATGCGGCCAAGAAGATCGTCAGCGCCGTCCAGAGAAAGGCCGCCTGACATGTCGGTTCTCGTAAATTCAGAAACGCGGGTCATCTGCCAGGGCTTCACCGGCGCGCAGGGGACTTTCCACTCCGAGCAGGCGATCGCCTACGGCACCAACATGGTCGGCGGCGTCACCCCCGGTAAGGGCGGCACCAAGCACCTCGACCTGCCTGTGTTCGACACGGTGGCTCAGGCCGTCAACGACACCGGCGCCAACGCCAGCGTTATCTACGTCCCCCCGCCGTTCGCGGCCGACGCCATCCTGGAAGCCATCGACGCGCAGATCCCGCTGGTGGTCTGCATCACCGAAGGCATTCCCGTCCTCGACATGGTCAAGGTCCGGCGCGCCCTGGACGGTTCCGCTACCCGGCTGATCGGCCCCAACTGCCCTGGGATCATCACGCCGGACGAGTGCAAGATCGGCATCATGCCCGGCCACATCCATCGTCGCGGCAAGATCGGGATCGTTTCCCGTTCCGGCACGTTGACGTATGAAGCGGTGGCGCAGACGACGGCGGCCGGCCTTGGCCAGACCACCTGCATCGGCATCGGCGGCGATCCGGTCAACGGCACCAACTTCGTGGACAGCCTGGAGCTGTTCCTGAAGGACGACGAGACCGAAGGCATCATCATGATCGGCGAGATCGGCGGCGACGCCGAGGTCAAGGGTGCGGAGTTCATCAAGGCCAGCGGCACCAAGAAGCCGGTCGTCGGCTTCATCGCGGGCCGCACCGCACCGCCGGGCCGCCGCATGGGTCATGCCGGGGCCGTAATTTCCGGTGGTAATGACACGGCGGACTTCAAAGTACAGGCCTTGACGGCGGCGGGCATCCATATCGCCGACAGTCCGGCCAGCCTGGGACGCACCATGCTTGAAGCCATGGGTCGTTGACGGCAAGGCAAAGAAGACAAGAAGACAGGGGCAGGAAATCCATGGACACGGCCATTCCCAACGAACCCAACAACAAGCATCCCGGTTTGGGGCGCCGCAAGACCCGTGGGCTACCGAAGGGACGCCAGCTCGATCTGACGTCGTTGGCCGAGGTCCAGGAGCTACTGGGCGACAGGTCCAGGCAGCCGGACCTGCTGATCGAGCACCTGCACCTGCTCCAGGACCGCTATCATGCGCTGCATGCGCGCCATCTGGTGGCGCTGGCGTATGAAATGCGGCTGGCGCTGGTGGAAGTGTACGAGGTCGCCAGCTTCTACGCCCATTTCGACATCGTGATGGATGGCGAAGTCGCCCCGCCGCCCCTGACGATCCGGGTCTGCGACAGCCTGACTTGCGAGCTGAAGGGCGGCGCCGACCTGTTCTACGGGCTGCCCGACGCGGTCGGCCCGAATGTGCGGGTCATCCGTGCCCCATGCATGGGTGCCTGCCACAACGCGCCCGCCGTGGCGATCGGCCATGCGCTGCACGAGCACGCGACGGTGGAGAACGTCAAGGCCGCCGTCGATGCCGGGCATACCCACCCGCATATCCCCGACTACCACGGCTTCGACGATTACCGCGCCGGCGGCGGCTACAAGCTGCTGGAAGAATGCCTGGACGGCACCCGCGACCTTGAAGGCATCCTGACGACCCTGGAAGGCTCCAGCCTGCGCGGCCTCGGCGGCGCAGGGTTCCCGACCGGCCGCAAATGGCGCTTCGTCCGCGCCGAGCCCGGCCCGCGCCTGATGGCGATCAACGGGGACGAGGGCGAGCCCGGCACCTTCAAGGACCGCCACTATCTGGAAACCGACCCCAACCGCTTCCTGGAAGGGACGCTGATCGGCGCCTGGGCGGTCGAGGCGACCGACGTCTATATCTACCTGCGCGACGAATATCCGCAGTGCCGCGAGATCCTGGACCGCGAGATCGCCAGGGTCGAGCAGGCCGGTCTCAGCCGGCACACCAAGATCCACATGCGGCGCGGCGCCGGCGCCTATATCTGCGGCGAGGAATCGGCGATGCTGGAAAGCATCGAGGGCAAGCGCGGCCTGCCGCGCCACAAGCCGCCGTTCCCGTCCCAGGTCGGTCTGTTCGGCCAGCCGACGCTGATCAACAACATCGAGACGGTCTTCTGGGTCCGCGACATCGTGGAGAAGGGACCGGAGTGGTGGTCGAGCCACGGCCGCAACGGACGCAAGGGCCTGCGCAGCTATTCCGTCTCCGGCCACGTCAAGGAGCCCGGCGTCAAGCTGGCACCGGCTGGCGTCACCATCACCGAACTGATCGATGAGTTCTGCGGCGGGATGGAGGACGGGCACACCTTCAAGGGTTACCTTCCCGGCGGCGCTTCCGGCGGCATCCTTCCGGCCAGCATGTCCGACATCCCGCTGGACTTCGGCACGCTGGAGCAGCACGGCTGCTTTATCGGCTCGGCGGCGGTCGTCGTGCTGTCCGACAAGGACGACATGAAACGGGTCGGCCTCAACCTGATGAAGTTCTTCGAGGATGAGAGCTGCGGCCAGTGCACCCCCTGCCGGGCCGGCACCGAGAAGGCGGTCAAGCTGCTGGAGCAGCCAAGCTGGAACCAGCCCCTGCTGGGCGAGTTGGCGAAGGTTATGACATCAGCCTCGATCTGCGGCCTGGGTCAGGCGGCGATGAACCCGATCAAACAGATAATGAAGCATTTTCCGGAGGACCTGACATGAGCGAGGCGATCCGATTTTTCCTGGACGGTGAAGAGGTCGAAGCCCGCCCCGGCGAGACCATCTGGCAGGTCGCCAACCGTCGCGGCACCGAGATCCCGCACCTCTGCTACACTCCGGCGCCGGGCTACCGTCCCGACGGCAACTGCCGCGCCTGCATGGTCGAGGTGGAAGGCGAACGCGTCCTGGCCGCGAGCTGCATCCGCAAGCCGCAGCAGGGCATGAAGGTCAATACCGCCAGCGAGAGCGCCAAGTCGGCGCGCAAGCTGGTGTTCGAACTGCTGGTCGGCGACCAGCCCGCCCGCGAGGAAGCCCACGACCCCGATTCCCGCTTCTGGAACTGGGCCGACAAGCTGGAGGTCTCCGACAGCCGCTTCCCCGGCCGCGACCCGGCCCCGGCCAAGGACTTCAGCCATTCCGCGATGGCGGTGCAGCTCGATGCCTGCATCCAGTGCAACCTGTGCGTCCGCGCCTGCCGCGAGGTCCAGGTCAACGACGTGATCGGCATGGCGATGCGCGGCCACGCCGAGAAGATCGTCTTCGACTTCGACGATCCCATGGGCAACAGCACCTGCGTCGCCTGCGGCGAGTGCGTCCAGGCCTGCCCGACCGGCGCCCTGATGCCGGCGACCCAGGTGGATAAGCAGACCGGCGTGTTCTCGGCGGCGCCCGACCGCAAGGTGGACAGCGTCTGCCCGTATTGCGGCGTCGGCTGCCAGCTTACCTACAACATCAAGGACGACAAGCTGCTGTCGGTGACCGGCCGCGACGGTCCGTCCAACCAGAACCGCCTGTGCGTCAAGGGCCGCTTCGGCTTCGATTACGTCCACCACGAGGACCGCCTGACCGTGCCGCTGATCCGGCGCGAGGGCGTGTCCAAGCACGACGTCGATATCGACCCGGAGAACCCGCTGACCCATTTCCGGCAGGCGAGCTGGGAAGAGGCGCTGGACGTGGCGGCCAAGGGCCTTAAGAAGATCCGCGACGAACGCGGCGGCGACGCGCTGGCCGGTTTCGGGTCGGCCAAGGGGTCGAACGAGGAAGCCTACCTGTTCCAGAAGCTGGTGCGGACGGGCTTCGGCACAAACAACGTCGATCACTGCACCCGCCTGTGCCACGCGTCTTCCGTCGTGGGGCTGATCGAGGGCATCGGATCGGGCGCCGTGACGGCGCCGTTCATGTCGGCCAAGGACGCCGAGGTGATCATCGTGATCGGCGCCAACCCGACCGAGAACCATCCCGTCGCCGCGACCTTCTTCAAGAACGCGGTCGAGCGCGGCGCCAAGCTGGTGGTGATGGACCCGCGCGGCCATGCGCTGAAGCGGTTCGCCACCCACATGCTTCAGTTCAAGCCCGGCCGCGACGTGGCGATGCTGAACGCCATCCTCAACGTCATCATCACCGAGGGTCTGTACGACCAGCAATACGTTCAGGCCAATACCGAAGACTTCGCGGAACTGAAGGAGCACATCAAGGAATACACGCCGGAGAAGATGGCGGAGATCTGCGGCATCGATGCCGCCGAGCTGCGCACCGTGGCGCGGCTCTACGCCCGGTCCGAAGCCTCCATCATCTTCTGGGGCATGGGCGTCTCGCAGCACATCCACGGCACCGACAACGTGCGTTGCCTGATCGCGATGGCGCTGACGACAGGACAGATCGGCCGCCCCGGCACCGGCCTGCATCCGCTGCGCGGCCAGAACAACGTGCAGGGCGCATCCGACGCCGGCCTGATCCCGATGGTGTTCCCCGACTACCAGCCGGTGGACAAGCCCAAGGTCCGCGAGTTCTACGAGGACCTGTGGGGCACCAAGCTGCCGGGCGTGCGCGGGTTGACGGTGGTCGAGATCATGGACGCGATCCATGACGACAAGATCAGCGGCATGTACATCATGGGCGAAAACCCAGCCATGTCCGACCCGGACGTCAGCCACGCCCGCGAGGCGCTGGCCAAGCTCGACCATCTGGTGGTGCAGGACATCTTCCTGACCGAGACGGCCAAGTACGCCGACGTGGTGCTTCCGGCCTCCGCCTGGCCGGAAAAGGACGGGACGGCGACCAACACCAACCGTCAGGTCCAGCTTGGCCGCAAGGCGCTGCCGATGCCGGGCGAGGCGCGGGAAGACTGGATCATCGTCACCGAACTGGCGAACCGTCTGGGCCAGAACTGGACCTATAGCCATCCGCGCGAGATCTTCGCCGAGATGACGAAGGCGATGCCGTCGCTGGCGAACATCACCTGGGAACGGCTGGAGCGCGAAGGCTCCGTGACATATCCGTGTGATGCTCCCGACCAGCCGGGCCATGAGATCGTGTTCGGCAACGGCTTCCCGACCGAGACGGGCAGGGGCCGGCTGGTGCCAGCGGCAATCATCCCGCCGGCGGAGGAGCCGGACGCGGAATATCCGATGGTGCTGACCACCGGCCGCCAGCTCGAGCACTGGCACACCGGGGCGATGACCCGCCGGTCGCAGGTGCTGGACGACATCGAGCCGGAAGCGGTCGCCTATATGTCGCCCGCCGACCTGCGGCGGCTGGGCATCGGGGCCGGCGACCGGATGACGGTGCGGACCCGGCGCGGATCGGTCGAACTGGTGGCGCGAGCCGACTACGCCATCCCGACCGGCCTGGTCTTCATGCCGTTCTGCTACGCGGAGGCGGCGGCCAACGTGCTGACCAACCCGCAGCTCGACCCCTTCGGCAAGATCCCGGAGTTCAAGTACTGCGCCGCGAAGGTCGAACCGGTGCGCGAGCACGCGGCCGCCGCGGAGTAAAACCCCGGCGCCGTGCGCGGTCCGCCCTTCTTCCCCTCCCAGGGCGGACCGCGCTTCTTTTCGACACGAGCAGACATTCCGCCGACCACACAGTCGAGGCGAGGCTCAAGCCCCCATGCGAAGCCAGGAAGAGACATTGATAAGGTCCGGCCCCGACTCCGATTCAGATCAGGCCGAAGCGAAGACGACTCCCAAGCAGGCCGAAGTCAAGCAGGCTGATCCCAAGACCGTCGATCCCCGTTCGCAGACGGTCCAGTCGCTGGTCCGTGCCCTCAACATCATGAGCATCCTGGGCGAAGCCGACGGTCCGATGTCGCTGACCGAACTCGCCCGCGCCGCCGAACTGTCGCCCTCCACCGCCCACCGCCTTCTGACGACCCTTCAGCAGGAGCGCTACGTCCGCTTCGACAGCGGCACCCGGAGCTGGTACGTCGGCGTCCAGGCCTTCATCGCCGGCAGCGGCTTCCTGAAGACCCGCAACATCGTAGACCTCGCCCGCCCGCGCATGCGGCAACTGATGGATCAGGCGAGCGAAACCGTCAATCTGGCGATCATCGAGAACCACGAAGTCGTATATCTGGCCCAGGTCGAATGCCACCAGATGATGCGAGCCCTCGCCCCTCCCGGCTCCCGCCTGCCGCTGCACTGCTCCGCCGCCGGAAAAGCCCTGCTCGCCCGCATGGCCCCGCACTACGTCAAGAGCCTGATGGAACAGCGCGGCATGCAACGCTTCACCGCGGCGACCCTGACGACGCTTGACGCGCTGGAGGCCGACCTGGAGGTCATTCGGACGCGCGCCTACGCGATCGACAACGAGGAGCACGCGATCGGGCTTCGGTGCGTCGCCGCGACGATCTACGACGAGCGCGCCCAGGCGATCGGGGCGCTGTCGGTGTCAGGACCGAAAGCGCGGGTGACGGACGAGCGCGTCGCGGCGCTGGGGGCGCTGGTGCGGCAGGCGGCTGCGATGGTGACGAACGAGCTGGGGGGCACGGCGCCGGGATAGGGGCCTATGTCCGGTTCAATGTGTTGCTTCTTTCAAAGCACTTCAGAATAAGGCTTGAGAGCACTCGCTGTCTTCGGCAAGGATTGGCGCAGGAGAGTATCTAAATATTCTTCGGCGGTCTTGGGAGGGTTCCTGAGCTTTTTATGGCATCTCTGAGCCGCAATCACGACTGCTGCATCATTCAGGTCAAATACCGATCTTATGAATTCATCCGGATGAATAGCCTCCAGGTTATACCTTGAGAGTTCGTTCTGCGGAAAGTCCTTCAGATTGAACGTCACGATTGCGTCAGCATGGCAATGGATCGCGGCTGCCACGACATGGCGGTCGTTCTCGTCGGGCAGGGTAACAGCGGGAATCAGGTGCTCGTACCCGCGAACCAAGCAATCCAGGACGCTTGCGTTCATAAATTCTCTTGTGCGTTGGAGCCGTTCGGCATTCAGATCCCGGCGATTGGCCAGCAGGTTCCCGATCCATTCATCGTGTATCGCATCGGTCCACTTCGCTTGAAAAAGATTTGCCGCCGCGAGTTCGATCAGCAAGTCTCGCAAGGGTGCTGGATACAAGACGCAGGCGTCATAGAGGACGACAAAGCCCGCCAAGATCAGTAGCCCAAACCCAGTTCCTGGGCTTCAGCCACAAGCTCGTTCATGGCCATCTCGCGTTTGGCGTCCATCTGATCCTTGTATGCCTTGAGGTCCTGGAACCTGATACGCCGGTGCGTTCCAACCTTGTGAAACCTCATTGCATTTTCCTCAAGCAGCCGCACAAGGTATGGGCGCGACACGTTCAGGTAATCCGCAGCTTCCTGCGTCGTCAGCTCAGCATGAACTGGTATCAAGGTGACGGCGTTGCCATGAGCCATTTCGGTCAACAGATGCTCAAGCAAACGAGCGGCGGCAACTGGCAGCGTCAGCACCCGCCCATCCTCCAACTGCACCCGAAGCGCATGATCCGGGCGGTTGGCCGCCAGAATGCGACTCGATTCCGCCGCTAAACGAGCATCCTCCTCGCTTGGCACGACAGTCCCCGCTTTTTCGATCAACGCACCCATGTCGCTTTCCCCTGCACAGATGGCACATGTATATGTGTCTTCCGGAGCGTAAACGCAATAACCGAAACGCGTGTGGTGCGCCGACTAGGGAGGAGGGGGTTGAAGGTTCGTGTCCTGCTTGGTCAGAGAAGGGGATGCAGGCTTCATACTCTTTAATCACTCTGACCCCTTTTTCCCCTGACCCCTTTTTCCTGCGGACCCCTTTTTCCTCGATCACGTTATGAGCCATCATGCGCGGCGATGCTGGGCATCGGTGCGCATCTAGGGGCCGTTTGTGCGAACGGAACGTAGGGGCACCCAGTCGATGGGATCAACTAACGTTAAGTCCGCAGATTTATAGGCGTGAAGGAGGCAATGCGATCCGACCTCCCCCACCTACGGGAGTGCGACCGTTCGTCAAAAACATCGGCATCGCCGCCACACGTTATATCACTCGCGCATCCTGGGCGCGTTGCCCAAGATCATGAACCCTGCTGCGCAACAGGTCGAAGCGCTTGACGGCCTTTGCGATCTTCTGCTGCCGTTGCCGGTCGAATGCTCCGCTAGGTGTTATTGGAACGCGCACCGTCAAATCCTTTGCGCGGGCTAGAAACAGTTTGGCCTCGTAAAGAAAGCCTCCCTGTTCAACAGCGCGTCGCAACTCGATCGCGAGGAAGTCTAGATCGATGGATTTCCGTCCGCGCGGCGTCTGGTGAACTGCAATAACGTCGTCCGTGATTACACAGCCTGCCTCACGCACGAACACCTTGCCGACAGATGCGCCATTGGCGTTGATCGACACGAAGCGTTCGTGCTCAACGGGAATATCATTCTCCAGGAGCCATTCCACAGAAATGGAACCCTTCGACATAGCTGCATCACGAAAACAACTGTAGACCACTATCGATCCTGGATTTGCTCTAATCTCTTCCGTTTTGATGCGATCCCCAGACCGCACATGGAAGTATTGCTCGTCATCTAATCGAATATCTTTGGTCGGACCATCTGCCGATAGAGCGGTAAGTTCCCTTTTGGCTCTGCTGAGTTCTTTTAGCAGTCCTTCCAAGTCATCGGTGACATCATTGAGCCAGTCGATCCGGTCGACTGCGGACTGTTTTTCACCTAGTGCAACCAGTTCCTGATCGGACCAGAACCTTGCGACATCCCACCGATCTGCCGCTGAGAAATCTGCTGCATCGCGCACCTTGGTAATGAGCGTCTCAGCCCTGTCAACCGAATGTTCATTGTATTGGCCGCGGTGACCACGGCCATGAAGTGCTACGAAGATTCCAGCGATCTGGTCGAGGTCGTTGTCTTCCGGAGTTGGTGCGCGATACCTGTCAAGCGTCTCACCGATAGTCCGAGCGATACCGCAGAGCACGGGAGGTCGCTCATCGGCGTCGGTATGGCGGCGCTCAAGTACGAGCAAATAGGTCTTCTGAGTAGTGTTGAAGAAGGTACCCTGTGGCAACTGAATGGACGCGAGTATGTTGCACTTTTGCAGGACCTTTATCCGAGGTCCCGCTTCGGTCCGATTGAGCAGGCCGAGCGGAACAATAACGAATGCGCGGCCTCCTGGTTTCAGTGCTCCAGTGATATAGCGAAGAAAAAGACTCTCTACACCTAAGCCGCTGCCGCCATAGTATTTTCTAAGATCAACTCCATTCTTCATTACCCCTTTAAGGTGCGCTAATTCTTTGGCGTAGACTCCACTGCCGTCGGTCACATAAGGTGGATTTGTGAGAATGACATCCACTGAGTCTCGTGGTGGATTCAACAATGATCCGAGTGTCTCATTTTCGTTCATCAGCAAGATGGTCTCAGCCATCGCCGCGTTTAGCCCTGCGAGCGTGGTGGTTGGGTCACGAATGCATTCGGCCAAATGAAGCATCATGTTTGCTTTGGCTAGGATATGGAGATCAGCTTCGACATCAATGCCAATCATGCGCACACGGAAGCACGGATGCCCATTGCGGAAAGTAATGTTGCCTTTAAGGTCGTCCTCAAAAAGAAGCGGCTCCAAGATGAAGCCACCGACACCTGCGGCTGGATCCAAAACCACGCTATTGTCTGGCAAGGCCCCCAGTTCGGCCATGCGGATAACAGGACGGACGACGTTACGCGGCGTGAAGAACTGCCCAAGCCTCTGTTGCCTAGCAGACCGTTTCAGGAATGTTTCGTAAAGTCGCAGTTTGAATTGTGGATCGATACGCGTCAGAGGTCCGAAGTCGTTGAAAGCGTGCAATATTTCCACAAAAGTTCTACTAAAAGTTGCGATGCCATCCGAAGAGGATCGCAGAAAAGCAAAACCGTTGATAACAGAGGTTTTAGAGACAACAGTTTGCAAGCCGAATAGGTGCCCTACATCGTCAGCATTGCAGACAACGTTATCTGGAAACAGCGTTTTTATGCGCGGCCGAATTTCCCGTATGTAGTATTCAATAGGAAGAACGCCATAGCGTTGCTTGAAGGCTGAGGGGTCCTCCAGAAGTTCGTAGAACTGATGGGCTCTCGGCAGTGCCGCCGTGGACAAGTTGTCCGATAAGAACTTCAACATGAAAATTTCGACGAAGGTGAGAAGGCATTGCCTCGGCTCTGCCTTCGTTGTGTGCCAAATGAGTTGCCACACCTTTTCAGCCAACAGCCCTGGATCTCGGACTGTGTCTGTGTCACCCCGCAGGAGATTGTGCAAAACTGCTGGATTAAGATCACGCTTTTCAGGAAATGGTATAATCCGTTGCGCCGTGATGGATGCGTTGACGTCTATGTAATGATAGGTGGTGCCATCGGTGTAGAACGCTACCGGCGTGGCGCAGGCGATCGCGTTGCAGAGCGCCTGCTCCGCCGCATACAACTGGTCCCTTTCGGTGAGGAAGGCGCCATGGTCTTTGTTTTCTCCGACTGCAACGGGCATGAGGTTATCCCCATCACGTTGGAGGAAGAGTTGGTCTGGCCTTAAATTCGCAGGATTTTTTGGAGGCTTGTAGCGCACCAGCGGGAATTTGATTTCAGTCGGCGGTGTAATCGTTACACCAAGGGTTGCGAGCGCCTTCAAAGTTGTGTTACCCAAGGAGAGACGCTCAAAAGCGCCAAACCGAGAGCCAACCAGTTTGCCCTGCTCCAGATACCTGTTCTGGACCAACTCTTCGTGCGCCATAAAATATCCCTATTGCCGCGATAAATTGTTCATTCTTACAGCTTTTGCGCGAAACCAATATCACCTATGAAAAAAAGAGGCTTATCTAGCGCAACAACATGTCATAATATGACTTAGTCAAAATATATTACTTTTGTCTTAATGCGATTTCGCGGACTCTACAACTTTTGAGGGATATAGTCGGTCTGCGACAGAGAAAAGGGGTCGAGAAAAGGGGTCAGAGTGAATTATTGACCAGTTCGCCCGGTCCATGGTATCGCTCTCTCCAGAAAACGGAGATTCCTACCATGCCGCGCCCCAGTCGCCTCATTCTACCGGACCATACACACCACATAGTCCAGCGTGGCAACAACCGGCAGGCGGTGTTCTTCAGCGAGGACGACCGGCAGGTTTTCCTGAAGTGGCTGGGTGAGGCGTTGGATGCAGAAGGATGCGCCCTCCACGCCTACGTGCTCATGACGAACCATTTCCATCTTGCGATCACCGCCGGCGGGGCCGACTCGATCCCGCGCCTCATGCAGTCGCTTGGGCGGCGCTATGTCTCGTATGTCAACCGGGAGTACCGACGCACGGGAACACTGTGGGAAGGGCGGTACAAATCGACCATCCTCGACAGCGAGAGCTATGTTCTCGTCTGCCATCGCTACGTCGAATCCAACCCGGTCCGCGCTGATTTGGTCTCCCGGCCCGAAGACTATCCCTGGTCGAGCTACCGGAACAACGCCTTGGGGACCAAAGACCCACTGCTTCGTGAGCACGCGACCTACACGGCACTCGGCGCCACCGTTGCCGCCCGCCGAGCCGCATATCGCGACCTGTTCGGCCCCGGCCTGACCGGCGAACAGGTGGAGACGATCCGCGACGCGACGCAAAGAGGCTGGGTGCCCGGCACCGACCGCTTTCGCCAACAGGTCGAACGCGCCCTTGGCCGCCGGGTCGATCCTCCCATGCGGGGTCGCCCGCCAAAGGCTTCCACCGACAAAACGTGGGCTGAGAGGGCATAGCTGTGGGCTTCCGACGGAGTGTCATTCCCGCTCATCATTCGCAATCCTTGCCTCCTGCTATGTGTTGGAGTGAATGACAACACCCTGAAGTGTTGTTACAAACTCCAACGTGAATGCCGAATTGCCGTTCCGCGAGCGACACCAGATCAGGGCTGACGCCTTCGTGGAACTGCTTATCTGGCGGGTACCGGGACCTGTGCGCGGTTCGACGCACGACTATAAATATGCGTTGGCCTATGTCGTCGCCGGGCATTGCGTAATCCGTTATGACAACGAGGCCGGCAAGGGCGATCACAAGCATATCGGTGATATGGAAATGCCGTATGCGTTTACCACTCCGGCAAAGCTGCTGGCGGATTTCTGGTTCGATGTGGATCAATGGAGGCTTGCATGAACACGGTGACACTCTCGATCGCGTCCCGCGAAGACGTGACGCAGCGGGCCTTGGCAGCGTTCGGCGGGGAACGGCAAGGCGCTCATATCTCGTTCGTGTCAGTCGAACTCCTGTGGCAGACTTTGACCCGGAAGCGCTGGGAGTTGCTGAAGTCGATGACCAGCGAGGGCGCCATGACGATCCGCGAGGCAGCCCGGCGCGTCGGCCGCGATGTCAAGGCGGTGCATGGAGATGTCCAGACGCTCCTCAACGCCGGTATTCTCGACCGTACCGCCGATGGCCGCGTCGTCTTCCCCTACGACGCCGTTCATGTCGATTTCACTCTGACCAAGGCGGCATGACGGAAAAAATCGACGTCCGCCACGCCAGCAAATTCAACTGGCAGCGTCACTCGCCGCCTTGCGTTTCGGGCTTGTCGCTCATGCCGTTGTACTTGGCTTCCAACCGGATGAGAACCTCATCAACTGGCGTGGTGCGCCCATCTTGACGGCTTTCTTCGATTGACCGGCGGATCTCAGCGATTTTGATCTGGCGGAGGTTTTCCCTGTCCTCCAGCATGCGCAGGCCGTCACGCACGACTTCCGACGCATTGTTGTATCGACCGCTTCTCAGTTGCTCGTCGATGAAGTTCTCAAAATGGCTGCCAAGGGCGAAGCTGCGCGGCATGAACTTTCTCCCACTGAGTTAGATAACTGTTATCATCAGTTATCTTTTCACGCAACGCTACCAGACGCTTCGTCTTCCCCCCTTACAACGCCGTTCGTGCCGATTTCATCCGGGTTCTCTCCTCGGTCAGACGCCGCAGCTTCCGCCGGAACAGCCTCCCCCAGAGCCTCCGCTGCGGAAGGCGCGCAGGATGGCGAACATCACGACGAACGGCGCCATGACGCCGAACACGAAGGCGGTCATCACCGGATCGATGATCAGCATCAGCGCCAGGAACGCCAGCGCCGCCAAGCCGATCTGTCTGGCTGGAATCCTCGCGACGGCGGACAGCGCGCGGTGGACGGCGCCCGGCTTCGGCGCTGGCTTCACCAGGGCCGGCGCCGCCGCGTGACGCTGGCGTAAGGCGGCGGCGGTCAGCCGCTCGACCACGCCGGATTCGGCTTCCAGCGCCGGCTGCTTTTCCCGAAGCACCGACAGCACCAGCGCGCCGACTTCGTCGTCCGACATCTCCGGGCGCAGGCGAAGGTGTATCCAGCGCCACGCCTTGGCAGCCTCCGCCGCATGGACCTTCCGTGCTCCGGCATCCGCTTCGACATCCTCTACGGTCAAGTAGGGCAGGGGAGGGACGGTCGTCGTATCGGCGGGCTTCATGGCAGGCATCCTCATCCATGGCACCGCATCGGGAACGCCGGCGGGCTGAAGCCGAGTATGCGCGCGGAACAGACGCCGGACACCGCGACCAATCGTCCGCCCGATACGGTTGCATTCAGAAAAAGCAGGAACCACCCGCTAACCCACATGTTGTAGAGCTAATGCAATATCCACTTACTCCCGGAGAATGATCGATGCGCGCAGTTTGCTGGCACGGAAAAGGTGACGTACGCGTCGATACTGTTCCCGATCCCAAAATTCAGCACCCGAGAGATGCAGTCATCAAGATTACCGCCTGCGCCATCTGCGGGTCGGATCTTCATTTGCTCGACGGCTATCAGCCGACGATGGAAAGTGGCGATATTCTCGGGCACGAAAACATGGGCGAAGTGGTGGAGGTCGGTTCCGAAGTCACCAACCTTCGGGTTGGCGACCGTGTCGTGGTGCCGTTCACGATCAGTTGCGGCCAGTGCTGGTTCTGCCAAAAGGGCCTGTTCTCGCTGTGCGACCGGACCAACCCCAATGCCGAGATGGCGATCAAGGCGATGGGGCACTCTCCCGCCGGGCTGTTCGGCTTCAGCCACATGCTGGGCGGCTACAGCGGCGGTCAGGCGGAATATCTGCGGGTGCCGATGGCCGATGTCGGGCCGATCAAGGTCCCGGACAGCATCACCGACGAGCAGGCGCTGTTCCTGTCCGACATCTTCCCGACCGGCTACATGGCGGCCGAGAACGCCCAGATCCAGGACGGCGACACCGTCGCGGTCTGGGGCTGCGGTCCCGTCGGCCAGTTCGCCATCCGCTCGGCGCTGATGATGGGCGCGGGCCGGGTGATCGCGATCGACGAAGTGCCGGAACGGCTCGCCATGGCCGAGGCCGGCGGCGCCGAGACGATCGACTTCTCCAAGACCGATGTCTATGACGAGCTGATGGCCCGCACCAACAAGCGCGGTCCCGATAGTTGCATCGACGCGGTCGGCTGCGAGGCCGCCGGCCACGGCGCCGCCGATGCGGTGTTCGACAAGGTCAAGGCGGCGGCTTTCCTGGCGACCGACCGGGTCCACGTGCTGCGTCAGGCGATCATGAGCTGCCGCAAGGGCGGCACGATCTCGATCCCCGGCGTCTATGTCGGCATGGGCGACAAGCTGCCGATCGGCGCCGCGATGAACAAGGGCCTGACTTTCAAGATGGGTCAGACCCACGTCCAGGCCTATACCAAGCCGCTGCTGGAAAAGATCGAGGCCGGCAAGATCGACCCCAGCTTCGTGGTCACCCACCCCGCCAGCCTGGAAGACGCGCCGGAGATGTATAAGAAGTTCCGCGACAAGAAGGACGGCGTCATCAAGGTGGTGCTGCGCCCCGGCCAGTTGTAAGCCGGGGCTGCACGGGTCGGCGGGTCAGAAGCCGGAAAGCACCAGCTTTCCCATGCTCTTGCCGCTTTCCAGGATGCCGTGAGCCTTGCGCAGGTTCGCGGCATCGATCCGGCCCAGTTCCTCCTTCAGCGTCGTCCGCAGGACGCCGGCGTCCACAAGGTCGGCGACCTCATTGAGCAGACGGTGCTGCTGCTGGATGTCCGGCGTGCCGAACAACGACCGGGTGAACATGAGCTCCCAGTGGACCGACACGCTCTTGCGCTTGAAGGGCACGATGTCCAGTACCTTCGGATCGTCGATCACCGCCACGGCGCCTTGCGGCTCGACGGCTTTGACGATGGCGGGGAGGTGCTGGTCGGTGGCATTCAGCGCCGCGACGTAGCGGACGGCGGGAATGCCGATTTTGCTCAGTTCCTCGTCCAGCGGGTTGTAGTGGTTGACGACGTGGTGCGCGCCCATCTCATGGCACCACGCGACCGTCTCGGGACGCGAGGCCGTGGCGATAACCGTCAGGCCGGTCAGCCGGCGGACTATCTGCGTCAGGATCGACCCGACGCCTCCGGCGCCGTTGACGATCAGGATGGCGCCTTCCTGCGTCTTGCTCCCATAGGGCACGCCCAGCCGGTCGAACAGCAGTTCCCAGGCGGTGATAGACGTCAGCGGCAGGGCGGCGGCCTGGGTGAACGACAGCGACGCCGGCTTGCGGCCGACGATCCGCTCGTCCACGGCATGGAACTCGCTGTTGGTGCCGGGACGGTCGAGCGCGCCAGCGTAGAACACCTCGTCGCCCTTTTTGAACAGCGTCACTTCCGATCCGACCGCCTCGACCGTTCCGGCGGCGTCGAAGCCCAGGACGCGGGCGGTGCCTTCCGGCGGCGTGGCGCTGTTCCGGACCTTGGTATCGACCGGGTTGACCGACACGGCCTCGACCTTGACTAGGATGTCGCGGGGGCGAAGCTCCGGCACCGGCAGTTCGATGTCGGTCAGCGCCTGTTCGTCGGCGATGGGGAGCGGCTTGTAGAAACCGATGGCTTTCATCCGGGGCGCCTCTGCTCTTGGGTTGTCCGTCGGGGTTAGATCTTCTCGACGGACTCTGGACGCGCCGGTCCGATTGGTGAAGCGCATAGTTCTTATCGTATCGATCAGTTTTTCGACTGGATGCTCGGAACCTCGATATCTTTACCATTGCCCGTCATCGTGCGCGGAAAACCTGTCCAGACTGTTCCGCACATGACGCCCGAAACGATCTCCCAAGCCCTTGCCATCGCCGTGGATCTGTTCGAAGCCGGCATCCACGACAGGGCCGAAGCCCTGCTGCGCCGGGTGCTCGCCGCCGATGGCTCCAACACCCAGGCGCTCTACGCGCTCGGCCGGCTGCTCCGGGACCTGGGGCGACCGGAGGAAGCGCTGGAGCCGCTGACCGCGTGCCTGTCGCTGCTGCCCGGCAGCGCCCCCGCAGCTCTCGCCTGCGCCGGCGCCCTGTCCGAACTGGGCCGCTTCGCCGCAGCGGTGGAGTTGCTGGACAAATCGGGTCCGGCGGCGGTGGACATCGACGCGATCAAGTCGCTCCTGGCGAAGGCCGGGGACCAGGCGAACCAGGAAGGCCGCGACGCCGAAGCCATCGGCTTCTACCGGCGTCTTGCCGGACTTTCCCCAGAGTCGGCCGCCGTCTGGGGAACGCTGGGTGCTGTCCTGCTCCGCTCGGGCGACTGGCGGGAGGCCGAAACCGCCCTTCGCCGCGCCGTCGACCTCGACCTCGAAGACGAGGGGCACGCCCGCCAGCTGGCCGACGCCCTGAAGTTCCAGGGCCGGCTGGAGGAAGTGCGGGAGCTTTACCGGCGGCACTGGGTTCCCCGGCGGGCGAGCCGGTGGTGGCCAAACGGCGGGTCGGCCGGCGGCTTTGCCGAAGTCTCCGGTTCGGCGGTTCGGGCCAGCATCACCAAGCTTACCCACGATGTCGAGCAGTTGACCTACCTGGACTCGCTCGGTCGCCTGCCCGCCGATGCCGCCGCCATGCTGCCGGCGCTCCGCGACCTTACGGCGGAGGTGATCCGGAGCGGACGCCGCCCCGGCGACGTGTTCACGCTGACGCCGGAACAACTCGCCCCTGTGCGGCCGGTCTACAACAGGATGGTCCATCTGGCCGATCCCAGGCTGGCTGACACCCATCTGGCCGACCCCGATGTAGAGGGCGCCGCCGTCCTCAACCCCGATCTCGACTGGTCGCGGATCGGGCGGGACTTCCGCGACAGCGTCGCCGGCTATGCCGTGATCGACGGGCTGCTCTCGCCGCAAGCGCTGGTCGGGTTGACGCGCTATTGCCTGGAATCGACGTTCTGGTTCGACCTGGAGCACCCTGGCGGCTATCTCGGCGCGTATCTCCAGGAAGGCTTCGACCACGACATCCTGTTCGCCATCGCGCGCGGGCTTCAGGCAGCCCTGCCGGACATCGTCGGCCCCCACGCCCTGCGGCAGGTCTGGGCCTTCAAATACGACCAGCGC
This sequence comes from Skermanella aerolata KACC 11604, assembly GCF_000936425.1. GTDB lineage: Bacteria > Pseudomonadota > Alphaproteobacteria > Azospirillales > Azospirillaceae > Skermanella > Skermanella aerolata. The sequence continues at coordinate 40,361 of NZ_AVFK01000022.1, forward strand.
CTGTCGGGCATCCCGCCGCACGCCGACGATGCCGCCGTCAACGTCAACCTGTGGATCGCTCCCGACGATGCCTGTCCGGACCCGGACGCCGGCGGCTTGCTGGTCTACCCGGTGAAGGTCCCGGCCGAGTGGAGTTTCGACGACTACAACTCGATCAACCCGCGGTTCGACGCCTTCATCCGTGAGCACGGCGGCACGCCGCACCGGATCGGCCACCGGCGCAACCGGGCGCTGCTGTTCAGTTCCGATGCCGTCCACGCGACCGAAAGCGTCGATTTCCGCCCCGGCTATCTCAACCGCCGCATCAATATCACCATGCTGTTCGGCTACCGGTAACTTTCCGCTCTTCACGCGGTCTCCATCGTGCAGCAAAGCATTAAGACTCTTTGTGATAAATGCGCCAAAAGAACTGGAGGAACCTATGGCGCTCTCGGAAAGCAATCGCGTGGATCTCGACCGGCAGATCGCATATAGCGGCATGGATGCGGATAGTTCCGTTCTCCTTCGCATGGTCCGGCCGACTATTCTGAAGGCGTTGCCGGGGATACTTGATCAGTTCTACGAACGAACAATGTCCACCCCGGAACTGGCGGAAAAGTTCGGCTCGGCGGAGGCGGTGCGTTGTGCCAAGGACGCCCAGGCGAAGCACTGGGCCGTGCTGTTCGACGGAAACTTCGACGCCTCGTACCAGTCCTCCGCCCGGCGCATCGGCTTCACGCATCATCGCATCGGTCTGACGCCGCAGTGGTACGTGTCGGGCTACGCCTTCGTGCTGGGGGAGTTGCTGGCCGCCGTCGCCGTTTCCCAGGGCAGCTTCCTGAGCACCGCGGGCAGCCGCCGCACCATCGCCGAGACGCTCGGCGCCGTCAGCCGCGCCGTGCTGCTCGACATGGAGGTCGCCATGTCCACCTATTGGGACGCCCTGTCCGCCGAGCGGGAAGAAGCGGTCAACATCATGATCGAGCGCATCGACCATCAGGTGATGGACACGATCGAAAGCGTCTCCAACCTGACCGGCGACCTCGTGACCAGTGCCCATACGATGACCGGCGTCACCGTTTCGGTCGGCCACGACACCGAAGCGGCGTCGGGCGCCGCCAACGAGGCGCTGGTGTCGGCGCAGACCGTCGCGTCGGCGGCGGAGGAACTTCACGCCTCCATCGCGGAGATCGCGGGGCAGGTCGGCCGTTCGTCGCACGCCGCCCGCGGCGCCGTCACCCGGATGAGCGAGGCCCGCGCCGTCGTGGACCGGCTCGGCCTTGCCGCGGAGGAGATCGGGCGCGTGGTCGAGATCATCGGAGAGATCGCGGCCCAGACCAACCTGCTGGCGCTCAACGCCACGATCGAGGCGGCCCGCGCGGGGGAAGCGGGCAAGGGTTTCGCCGTCGTAGCCGGCGAGGTCAAGAACCTCGCCAGCCAGTCGGCGCGGTCGGCGGAGGACATCACCAGCCGCGTCGCCACCATCCAGAAAGTCACCCGCGATACCGTCGGCATGATCGACGAGGTCTCCCACGCGATCGCCGAGATGGACGAGGTCGCCGCCGGGATCTCGGCGGCGGTGGAGGAACAGACGGCGGCCACCAGCGAGATCGCCCGCAACGTCAACGTCACGGCGGCCCGCGCTGGCGACGTCAACGATCTCATGGAATCGGTCGCCGGCAGCGTCGGCCGCGCCGACGAGGCGTCCCACGCCGTCAACGAAAGCGCGGGGCGGATGGAGGAGTCGATGACCAGCATGCGGAAGCTGCTGGTCAAGGCGGTCCGCACGTCGTCCAGGATCGCGGACCGCCGCACCAGGCGCCGCCACGCCGCCATGATCGACGCCGAAGTCGCCGTGGCGGGGCGGATCGAGAAGGTCATCCTGCACGACCTGTCGGAAGACGGCACGATGGTCGCCAGCGATACGCCGTGCAAGCCGGATACCCTGGTTACGCTGTCCATACCGTCGGAAGGCATCCGGCTGGATGCCGTCACGGTAGCCTGCACCAACGGCTACCATCACCTGCGGTTCACGAAGACGATGCTGCCGCCGGCTCAGGTGGAATCCCTGTCCAAGGCCAGCATCGGCCGCCTGATCGAAACGACCAAGAACGATCACCGCGTCTTCGTCGCCCGTATCGCCGAAGCCGTCAGGGGGGAGATCAAGCTCGCTCCGGCGGAACTCAGCACGCACCATACCTGCCGGCTCGGCCGCTGGTACGACAACGTCTCCGACGAGACGATGATCGGGCTGACGGCGTTCGCCGGCCTGCTCGAACCGCACCGGGACGTCCACCGCAAGGGCCGCGACGTGCTCGTCTCGCTGACGGAAGGCCGCCCAGCGGAGGCCGCCCAGCGCATGGCCGATCTGGAACGGCTGTCGCGGCAGGTAATCGACCTGCTCGACCGCCTGGGAGCCGAGTTCGTCCAAAGTGCTGCGGCGGCCGCCGCCTGACCGGTCATGCTTGTTCCGGGACGCCGGACCGCGCAGCACGACAAGCCGGGCAGCATCCCGACAATCCTTGTCGCCAAGGCGACAAGGCGGCAGGCGCATTCCTGGCCGCGCGATGGTGTTTCACCCTAAGGTACTGACAAGAAGAGGCTTTTCCCTGTGGCGCACAGCTTGCATCGAACCTTGTCCGCCTAATGAAACCGGGCGACGGTCCAACAGACTCCGCCCAGAGCGCTGGAAGCATGTCGCTTGCTCGGAAGGCTGGGCCTGACGGGGAAGCCGGCTTTCCCGGATGTCCCGAACACGATCATCTTGAACAATGGAGTAGCGACATGCCGATAGTGACACTCAAGCCGTCGGGCAAGACCATCGAGGCCGCCGAGGGTTCGACCCTTCTGGAAGCGATCGTCGCTTCGGGTGAGAAGTTCACCCACAAGTGCGGCGGCGAGGCCAAGTGCGGCCAATGCCACATCTACGTCCCGGAAGGACGCAAGACGCTGACCAAGATCCAGCGCCTGGAGAACGAAAAGCTGGACACCATCGTCGGCGTCGCGACGCCGTCGCGTCTCGCCTGTCAGGCCCGCCTCGGCACCGAAAACGTCACGGTCGAGATCCTCAGCTTCATCTGAGCCATCGGGCCGCGCCAAGTCCCCCCGGCGCGCCGATGCGTCGGGGGGACTTGGTCTTTCGATCGGATCACGACGCTTTGTGATCCGGCCACAGTGCAAGGAGGGAGCGTATCGTCTCCATGATCCGGTCCAGGTGCTCGCTGCCGACGGCGACGTTGAAGTCGCCATGCGCGGCCCTGTTCCGCACGTGAAGGATCTCGCGCATCGTGTCCGTCTCCTCCGGCGTCAGGTAACCTTCGGAAGCCAGCACCTCCAGCAGGCGCAAGGGCGTCTGGGGACGGGCCAGCAGGTCTGGGGCCAGAACACGTCCCGCCGCTTCGAAAGCGGCCCAGGCGGTCAAGAGCGCGGGCACTCCGCCCGCCGTGTCCATGATCTGGGAAAGGCCAGCGAGTACCTGACTAATGCTTTCCTTGGTCGCCACCCCGATTGCCGGATCGGCATTGCTTGACGGCGCATAATAGATTCGGAATTCCCAATCGCGATGCGGCGAAAAAAGCTCCTGAAGCTTTTTCGTTTTTCCAGTTCCCGGTCGGACAGGCGAAACGACTTCGATCGCGATGTTCTTGCCCGGCTTCAAAGCTACCGCATCAGGACGATAGCTGCCCATGAAGGGCGGAAGCACGAAGGGCGGGGGCTGCACGAGGACGTGATAGCCTTCGGCTTGCAGTGTCGGAACCAGACTCTCCAGGATTGATCGTTCCGAACTGCTGTCGAGCGAAGCCATCATTCGAGCTCCTCAAACGGGTTGTCAGAAAGACGCACATAAAGAAGGGGCTTGTCACCAACAATCGCTCCTTCCAGGATCGAGGAAGGAGAACCGAACTGAAACATCTTCTCCGGCTCGAATTTCTGAACCAGAACCCTCTCGACCTGATCGTCATCCATATAGATATGCTGACAAAGAGCATCCAGGATCGGCTTGACGATGTTGTCTATGTCGCCCGCCATTTCAGAGCCAGGAAAATAGAAAAGCGTAACCGATACCGGACCGCCGGTCGCGAAATGACCTTCGGGTAGAACTTCGACGGTGGCGTCTCTGATCCTGGATTTCCATCGATCGACGGACTCCCGTCGCTTTGCCTGGTGAGAGACTGCCGTGCCCGAAACAACGAATTCCAGAGGAAAATCAAGCTCCACAGCCATGCCTTCCATGCTGGACATTCCGGCTCCGGGTGCCATGGCGTCATTTGCCCTACTAGCCATAAATCAAAGCGGTTTCAATGGTGTGCATGCTCGATTCTCACCTATATCGTGCCAAAAGATACGAATAATCTTCTCAAACGTGCTTACAGAGAAAAAATTCTACCCAAGGCAGCATAAGACGGAGTGGAAACATGACCTCGACCACCGACAAGGCCGGCGTGATCGCACCGCCGCCGCTGCTGTTCGCGGGCGCCGTGGCGATCGGGCTGGCGCTGCACCACTGGGTCTTTCCAATCGGTTTCGGCCTGAGCCCCGGCATCCGGTACGCGTCAGGCGGTCTGCTTATCGTGGCGGCGCTGGCTATCGCTCTCTCCGCCATACGTCTGTTCGGCAAGGCCGGCACGCATGTCGAGCCGTGGAAGCCGTCCACGGCACTGGTCACCGGCGGGGTCTATCGTTACACGCGCAACCCGATGTACCTGGGCATGGCGCTGATGCATGTCGGGCTGTCGCTGATCTTCGACAGCGTCACGCTGCTGCTGATGCTCGTTCCGTTCCTTGTGGTAATCCGCTACGGGGTGATCGCGCGGGAGGAACGCTACCTCACGTCCAAGTTCCCGATCGACTACCCTGCCTTCCAGAAGCGCGTCCGGCGCTGGTTCTGACCGGAAAGGATATCCGACCATGAAAGACCTGTCGCGCCGGTCGCTCCAGGCGGCCGTCGCCGTGCTGAGCCTGATCCCGATCGGAGCGGGGGCGGCGGGCGTGCTGCTGGGGCCGGCGATGGTGGATGCCGCCTTGGCGGTCCCGGTCGATCTCGACAGCCATTTCCGCTACCTGTCCGGCATCTTCCTGGCGCTCGGAGTCGTGTTCATTTCGACCGTTCCCGCGATCGAGCGCCGTTCGGGACGCTTCCGGCTTGCCGGTGCGCTGGTGGTCTGCGGCGGACTGGCGCGGGCGCTGTCGATGGCGGTCCATGGGGTTCCGTCGCTGCCGCATCTCGCCGGGCTGGGGATGGAACTGGGCGTGATGCCGGCGCTTCTGATCTGGCAGTGGAGCGTCGCGAGTCGCAGCGGCGGCGGCGGCTGAATACCCCTCCCGTCTCACCGGCAAAGTGTTAACTTGACTAGACGTCAACTTAACATGACAATATCCGAAGTTCATCGGCGGCCAATGAATGCCGGATGAATCCGGGAGCGAACGCGATGCGGGTAGATGCCATGACGAAGCCGGTTTCCTCAAAAGGCGCAACTCCGGCCAATGCCGTGCCGATCACAGCTATCCCGACCGATGCCATCCCGATCGATGCCGTGCCGATCACCGTCGTCATCGTTACGATGGACACCCATCTTGCCAGCGCTACCGAACGGGCCTACCGGCGCCTGCTCGACGATTTTCCCGGTCTGACGCTGCGCCTGCATGCCGCCACCGAATGGGGCGACGATCCCGCGGCACTGGCGCGATGCCGGGCGGATATCGCGGCCGGTGACATCGTCATCTGCGCCATGCTGTTCATGGAAGACCACTACCGCGAGATCCTAGCCGACCTCAAGGCCCGGCGCGACACCTGCGACGCGCTGATCTGCATCCTGTCCGCCAGCGAAGTGACTACGCTGACCCGCATCGGCCGCTTCACGATGGACAGCCAGCCGAGCGGCCTGATGGGGATGCTCAAGCGCCTTCGCGGCAACGGCAAGGACAGGAACGCCAGCGCCGGCGCCCGCCAGATGAAGATGCTGAAGCGCCTGCCCAAGATCCTCCGGTTCATTCCAGGGACCGCGCAGGATGTCCGGGCCTATTTCCTGACCCTGCAATACTGGCTGGCCGGTTCCGACGACAATGTCGTCAACATGATCCGCATGCTGATCGACCGCTATGCCGGCGGCGCCCGGCAGAGCCTGCGCGGAGCGGTCAAGGTGGCGGCTCCCATCGCCTATCCGGATACCGGTGTCTACCATCCCCGCATGAAGGGGCGGATTTCCGCGACGGCCGACCTGCTGCCCCTGGCCCGCACCGAACGGGGCACCGTCGGCGTCCTCGGCCTGCGTTCCTATATGCTGGCCGGCAATGCCGCCCATTACGACGGCGTGATCGAAGCGCTGGAAGCGCGTGGCCTCCGCGTCATCCCGGCTTTCGCGTCGGGTCTCGATTCGCGTCCCGCGATCGAGGAGTTCTTCCTGAAGGACGGCCGTCCCGTCATCGACGCGATGGTGTCGCTGACCGGCTTCTCCCTCGTCGGCGGCCCGGCCTATAACGACGCCCATGCGGCGGAGGAGATGCTGGCGAAGCTCGACGTGCCTTATATCGCGGCCCATCCGGCCGAGTTGCAGACGCTGGAGCAGTGGGGCGCTTCCGAGCGCGGGCTGATGCCGGTCGAGTCGACCATCATGGTGGCGATCCCCGAACTGGACGGCGCCACCGGACCCATTGTGTTCGGCGGACGCTCCGACAACTCCGGACGGCCCTGCACCGGCTGCCACAGGGGTTGCGTCTTCGCGTCGAGCACCAACGGCCGCGACATGCACGCCTGCATCGAGCGCGCCGGCATGCTGGCGGCGCGGGTGGACAAGCTGGTGACGCTGCGGCGGACCAGGCTTGCCGAACGCAGGATCGCCGTCGTCCTGTTCAACTTTCCGCCCAACGCCGGCAACGCCGGGACAGCCGCCTATCTCGCCGTCTTCGACTCGCTGCACCGGACGCTGACCGCCATGAAGGCGGAAGGCTATGCGGTCGACCTGCCGCCGACCGTTGACGCCCTTCGCGATCGCATCATCGAAGGCAATCGCGGGCGCTTCGGGGCTCTCGCGAATGTCCATGTCAGGGTGCCGGCCGATGAGATGGTGCGGCGCGATCCCTGGCTGAGCGAGATTGAGGCGCAGTGGGGACCGGCCCCTGGCAAGCACCAGAGCGACGGCGCGTCGGTCTTCGTGCTGGGCGCGCAGTTCGGCAACGTCTTCGTCGGCCTCCAGCCCGCCTTCGGCTACGAGGGCGACCCGATGCGCCTGCTGTTCGAGAAGGGGTTCGCCCCGACCCACGCGTTCTCCGCCTTCTACCGCTGGCTGCGCGAGGACTTCCAGGCCCATGCCGTGCTCCATTTCGGCACCCACGGCGCGCTGGAATTCATGCCGGGCAAGCAGGCCGGCATGTCGGCCAAGGACTGGCCCGATCGCCTGATCGGCGACCTGCCCAGCCTGTACCTCTACGCCGCCAACAACCCGTCGGAAGGGGCTCTCGCCAAGCGCCGTGCGTCCGCGACCCTCATCAGCTACCTGACGCCGCCGATCGCCCATGCCGGCCTATATCGCGGGCTGATCGAGCTAAAATCGTCGATCGACCGCTGGCGGAGCCTCGATCCCGAGGCTGACCTGGAGCGCGACGACCTTGCGATGCTGATCCAGGCCCAGGCCGCCCTGGTCGAACTGGCGGAAGCCGAGCCGGCCTGGACCGGCGATGCCGGACCCCGCATCCAGCGGCTCGGCGCGCAGGTGCTGGAGCTTGAATATACCCTGATCCCCCACGGGTTGCATGTCGTCGGCGCCCCGCCGACACGGGACCAGCGGGTCGAGATGCTGGAGGCGGTGGCCGACGCCGCCCACGGTGCTCGTCCCGACCGGGCTGCCTTGACAGCCATCGTCGACGGCATGGCGCCGGAAGCCGCACTGGAACTCAGCGGGCTGACGCCCGACGACCATGGCCTCGCCGTCCTGACGAACCTTGCCGACACCGACCGCTGGCTGGCCGAAGACCACGAGATCACCGCGATCCTGCGGGCGCTCGACGGCCGCTTCATCCGTCCCGCTCCCGCCGGCGACCTGCTGCGCACGCCGGCGATCCTGCCGACCGGCCGCAACCTCCATGGCTTCGATCCCTTCCGCATCCCCAGCGCCTTCGCTGTCGAGGACGGCGCCCGGCAGGCGGAGCGGATCATCGCCCGCCACCGCGCCGACGGCCTGCCCATGCCGGAAACCGTCGCGATCGTCCTGTGGGGCACCGACAATTTGAAGAACGAGGGCGCTCCGATCGCACAGGTGCTCGCCCTGATGGGCGTGCGCCCGCGTTTCGACGGCTACGGCCGGCTGGCCGGCGCCACCCTGATCCCGCTGGAGGAGCTGGGGCGTCCGCGCATCGACGTCATCAGCACGCTGTCCGGCATCTTCCGCGACCTGCTGCCGCTCCAGATCAAGCTGCTGGCGGAAGCCTCGTTCCTGGCCGCCTCGGCGGACGAGCCCTGCGAACTGAACTTCGTCCGCAAGCACGCGCTTCAATACGTTCAGGAGCACGGCGGCGATCTGGAAACCGCCTCGCTCCGCGTCTTCGGCAATGCCGACGGCGCCTATGGGTCGAACGTCAACCACCTGATCGAATGCGGCGCCTGGGAAGACGAAAGCGAGCTGGCGGAAACCTACTACAAGCGCAAGAGCTTCGCCTATGGCCGCGCCGGGCACCCGGTCCAGCGCACGGCGCTGCTGAAGAGCGTCCTGGCCGGCGTCGATCTGGCGTACCAGAACCTCGACTCGGTCGAACTCGGCGTGACCACCGTCGATCACTATTTCGATACGCTCGGCGGCATCAGCCGCGCCGTCAAGGCCGCCAAGGGCGGGCAGTCGGCCCCGATCTATATCGGCGACCAGACGCGCGGCGACGGCGTCGTCCGGACGCTGGGCGAACAGGTGGCGCTGGAAACGCGGACGCGTACGCTGAACCCCAAGTGGTACGAAGGCATGCTGAGCCACGGCTACGAAGGCGTCCGCCAGATCGAGGAACACGTCTCCAACACCATGGGCTGGTCCGCGACCACCAGCGAGGTAGCGCCCTGGATCTATCAGCAGATCACCGAGACCTTCGTCCTCGATCCCGCGATGCGCAATCGCCTGACCGAGCTGAACCCCACGGCGTCGCTGAAATTGACGAACCGGCTGCTCGAAGCCCATGAGCGCCACTACTGGACGCCCGATGCCGCGACCTTCGACGCCCTTCGCAAGGCCAGCGAGGATTTGGAGGACTGCATCGAAGGCGTTTCGGTCGAGGCGGCGGCTTGAGGCCTGGATCGTGAGGCCCGGATCATGAGGATGCGCAGGCTGCGGCCCTTGCTGGCGGTCCCCATGGCGGCGGTCGTCGGCGGTGCGCTGTGGCTGTGGACGCCGGACAAGCCGCGCGCCGACCTGGAAAGCCGGTACCTGGCATCGCCCGGCGACCTGCGCGACGTAGCCGGGGTCCGCCTGCACGTCCGGGATACGGGACCCAGGGACGCGCCGGCCGTCATCCTGATCCACGGCTTCGGTTCCAGCCTGCACACCTGGGAGGACTGGGCGCGAACGCTCTCCGCCGAGTACCGGGTCATCCGGTTCGACCTGCCCGGTTCGGGCCTGAGCGAACCCGATCCGACCGGCGACTATACCGACCGGCGCAGCCTCCAGGTGCTCACGGCCCTGATGGATGGTCTTGGCGTCCGGCGCGCCAGCCTGATCGGCAACTCCATCGGCGGCAGGATCGCCTGGAAATTTGCCGGCGGGCAGCCTGATCGCACCGACAAGCTCGTCCTGGTCTCGCCGGACGGCTTCGCCAGTGCGGGGTTCCAGTATGGCGTGAAACCCGAGGTTCCCAGGCTGATCCGCCTGATGCGCTACGTCCTGCCCAAGCCGATGCTGCGCATGAACTTGAGCCCCGCCTACGGCGATCCTTCACGCCTGACCGATGCCGTCCTGGACCGCTACTACGACCTGATGCTGGCGCCGGGCGGCCGCGACGCGCTGATCGCGCGGATGGAACAAACCGTCCTGGAAGACCCGGAACCGCTGCTGCCCCGGATCGCAGCGCCGACGCTCCTGCTGTGGGGGGAGAAGGACGCGATGATCCCGGTCTCCAACGCCGCCGATTACCGGCGGCTGGTGCCCGACGTCACCCTCGCGACGCTGCCCGGACTGGGCCACGTCCCGCAGGAGGAAGACCCGGCGCGCTCGCTGGAGCCCGTGGCGGCGTTTCTCCGGCGGTAAGGCAAGTGTTGGGCCACGGCCCAACCTACGAAGCAGGAGCCTATAGGTTGGGCCGTGGCTCAACAAACACTGTCCGCACAAGTCAAGCTTGATGCCGATCGCTAACCCTTCGCATAGCGACAGTTCGCCACGTATTCAGCATTTTATATTTATTTGTATTAATCGCGCAAGTCATTGAAGAGATATTGGTTCGATATCTTTCAATATTGTAATAAAGCCAAGTATGGGGAAAAGCATGAGCGTGAAGAAATTAGCCGGCTTCGGTCGCATCTGTATAATCGCGTCCGGATTTCTCGCTTCGGCGACCTTTGGCGTTGCTCATGCGGCGGAGATCGGCATTTCCTGGCCGGGCAAATCCGCCTCCATCCTGATCTGGGAAAAAGCCTTCAAGGAACGGCTGACCGCGATAGCGCCCGACCTCAAGGTCGAAACCATCAAGGAAGTCCCGACCAACGAGGAGTTCGGCGCGATCCTGAAGCGCTTCGATACCGAAAAGGACGCCATCGTCCTGTTCCGGTCGAATGCCGCCGAATACGTGAAGGCCAATCCGACCAAGAAGCCGACCTTCTTCGGATCGGTCAACAACGTGGCCGAACTCGACCTCATCGAACACCCGGAAAAGCCGGAAGGCAACTATACGGCGGCCTCGTATTTCATCGCGCCGGAAATCCAGTTGCAGAGCTTCATCGCCTTGACGCCCAAGGTGAAGCGGCTCGCCTTCGTCCAGGAAGCCGGTCAGGCCAGTTCGGCGGCGGAAGCCGGCCCGAGTCTGGAAGCCTGCCGCAAGCTAGCCCTGACCTGCCAGCTGATCGCGGTACCATCCGCCGACCAGATCGCCTCCGCCATCCAGGCGAAGCTTTCGGAAGTCGACGCGCTCGTCATCGGCCGGCAGGCCATGATCATCGACAACGCCAAGGCGGTCATCGCGGCGGCGGGCGACAAGCCGGTGTTCACCTATCATGAAAAGGCGGTCAAGGACGGCGCCCTGATCGGAATGACCGCCAGCAACGAGAAGCTGGGCGCACTGCTCGCCGATGCCGTCGCCGGCGTCGTGCTCAAGGGCCGCAAGATCGCGGACACACCCGTCATCGTCGATACCGCCCCGACCCTGTACATCAACATGAACAGCGTTCAGAAGCTGGGCGTCCAGGTCCCGGTCGAACTGCTCGGCTCAGCCAACCTGATCCAGTAAGGCCGCTCTCGACTCCGACGGCACGGGGGCGAGCGTCACGGTCTGGATCAGGCCGCCCCCGTCGCGGTTGCGGATTGCGATGCCGCCGCCGCTCCGCACGACGATCTCCCGCGCGATCGCCAGCCCCAGGCCGGCGCCGGGAACCTGCTTGCGCCGGCCGGGATCGACGCGGAAGAACGGTTCGAATACCTGCTCGATGAGCGCGGGGGGAATGCCGGGGCCGCGGTCGGCGATGACGACGGTGGGGGCCTCGTCCCGTATCGTGACTTCGACCGTGGCGCCGCCGCCATGGGTGGCGGCGTTGATGATCAGGTTGCGCAATGCCCGCTTGAGCGCCAGCGGACCGGCCCTGGTCCAGGCCGGCTCGACCGCGCCCAGGCGCACGGTCATCCCAAGCCCTGCCAGATCGTCGACAAGGGCGGCAACCAGGCGGTCCAGCGCCAGGGGCTCGTCCGATCCGGGCTCCGCCTCCTCCCGGACCAGACCGATGGCGCTGTCGGCAATGCGGTCCAGTTCCTCCAGGTCGTTCAGCCATTGGTCCCGCTCGTCGTCGGGCAGGAACTCGGCCCGCAGGCGTAGCCGCGTCATCGGCGTCCGCAGGTCGTGACCGGCGGCGGCGACCAGCCGCATCCTGCTTTCCATCGCCGTCTTGAGGCGGGACGACAGGCGGTTGAGAGCCTGCGCGGTCGCCCTGACTTCCTCCGGGCCGGTTTCCGGCAGATGGGGCAGGTTGCCGTCGGGACCGATGCTGGTGATCGCCTGTTCCAGCATGCCCAGCGGGCGGGAAATCTTGGCGGCGGCGAACAGGGCGACCGCCGTGGCCCCGACGGCGATCAGCGCCATGTAGCCGACCAGCAGCATCCAGGGCGGTCCCGGCGGCGGCAGCTCCTGCAACGGCATCACCAGCCAGCCGCGCCCCGGCACCGGGATCGACACGCTCATGGGCGGACGTCCGGGAGCGGCACCGCGCTCCGGACGGGTGATGACGACCGGCAGCGGCTCGCCCGTCCTCGCCAGGGCGTCCCGCAGGTCCTGCGTGAAATGGGGCGAGACGGGATCGGACGGGGGGACCGGATCGAACTTCAGCCCATCCGCGGCGACGGCGGCGTTGCTGCCCGCAAGATCGGAAATCAGGCGGATCTGCCGGGCGATCGGGTCCATGATCTGGAGCTGTCCGGGGCTTTTGACCAGGACCATCGTGACGCTTGTGGCAAGGCCGACCACCGCGACGATGGCGACGACCAGCACCAGCGCCAGCTTTGTCCGCAAGGATGCGCGCACGGACTCCAAGGCGTTCAATCCGACGTCTCGACGCGCGCGGCAAGCTGATAGCCGCCGTTCCGCACCGTCTTGAAGATCTGGAAGCTGCCGGTATCACCCAGCTTGCGGCGCAGACGGCTGACCAGCACGTCGATCGAGCGGCCGAACGGGTCGCTCTCCCGTCCCTGCGTCAGGTCGAGCAGCTGGTCGCGCGACAGCACGCGGCCGGGACGTTCGAGGAAGACGCGCAGAAGCTCGAACTCCCCGGCGGTCAAGGCGACCTCCTCGCCGGCAGGGTCGGTCAGGCGGCGGGTCGCCGGGTCGGCGGTGAAGCCCACGAAGCGGAACAGCTTGTCGGTCACCGGTTCCGGCGCGTCCCAGCCCCGCCGCAGCACGGCGCGGATGCGGGCGACCAGTTCGCGCGGATTGAAGGGCTTGGCGAGATAATCGTCGGCGCCGATTTCCAGGCCGATGATCCGGTCTATCTCCTCCTTCAAGGCCGTCAGGAGGATGATCGGAACATACTGCCGCTGACCGCGCAGGTTGCGGCATATCTCCAGGCCGGAGCCGTCCGGCAGCATGACGTCCAGGACGACCAGATCGATTTGGCTGTCGGGGAACGCCTTCTCGAACTCCCGCCGGTCGGCGGCCAGCGTCACGCGGAATCCCTGGCTGTCCAGGTATCGGCCGAGCAGCCGCCGGATTTCCTGATCGTCGTCAACGACGAGAATATGAGGAGATGTCTGCATCACCCCTGGTATATACGCCGCCCGGCTTACGCGCCGCGACGGGATTTTTGCAACGGAGCGTGTCGGCGGGCAGGGCGGCAACGTTCGGAAACAATTCCGCCGCCGGCTGTCACCCTCCGTAACGTACTGAAGAAATGCCGCAATGACCGTCCCTTATGGTCCGCTTTATCGCCGGACCGATCGAATCGGATCGGGCGAGCTGGATCGACTTAAAGGTAATGCGGCCGATGGAAAGCAGGGGTGATCGGGTCAGGGAGTGGTCCGTCACGGCCGCCGCCGTCCTGGCGATGGCGGGACTTCTGATCATGATGCTCGCGACGGCGCTGTCCGTCATGGGTCCGTGAGGGAACAGAAAATTGAAGATTGCGAAAGGATGCGCCGGAGCGGCGCTCGTGCTGCTGTTGCTGGCCGCCTGCGGACAGCCCGGAGCAAGCGACAGGACGGCCGACACTGCCCCGGCTGGCGAGCCGGCGACCGGATTGGGCGTCACGGTACAGGCTGCGGAACGCACCGCCATGGCATCGCGCGTCACCGCCACCGGCACGGTAGCGGCTTGGCAGGAACTGGTGCTGGGCGCGCGGATCAGCGGTCTGGCCCTGGTCGACGTCCGGGTGGGGGAGGGAGACCGGGTAGAAGCCGGTCAGGTCCTGGCCCTGCTCGACGACAGCGGCCTGACCGCTGAGAAGGCGCAGCAGAAGGCCGCGATCGAGGAGGCGGAAGCCAACCTCGCCAATGCCCTGCTGGCTGAGGAACGGTCGCGGAAGCTGGCGGCGACCAATGCCGTCAGCCGGGAAACGGTGGACGAGCGCGCCACCGCGACCCGCACCGCCCGCGCCAAGCTGGCGCAGGCCAAGGCGGCGCTCGACCTGCTGGACGTCAAGCTCGGCCAGACCCGCGTCACGGCTCCCGTTTCCGGCACGATAACCGCCAAGCCCGCCGTGCTCGGCGTGGTCGTCCAGACCGGCACCGAACTGTTCCGCATCCTGCGCGACGACCGGCTGGAGGTCGAAGCCCTGGTGCCGGAACGGGACATTACAGCCGTCAAGCCGGGCCAAGCCGCCACCGTGACCGACGCCGCCGGTGGCACGATCCGGGCCGAAGTGCGGGCGATGGCGGCGAAGGTCGATCCCCTGACGCGCCTCGGCACCGCGTATCTGACGTTGCCGGAAGACGCCCGCCTGCTCCAGGGCATGTTCGTCCGGGTCACGATCCAGGCCGACGAGCGGATGGTGCTTTCGGTAGCGGAACAATCGCTGGTCTGGCGCGACGGGCAGCCGGCGGTATTCACCGTCGGCGCGGACGGCGCGGTCGAACTGCGGACCGTCGAGACCGGCGCCCGCGCCGGCGGACGTGTCGCCATCGAGAGCGGCCTTGCCGGCGGCGAAAGCGTCGTCGTCGCGGGCGCCGGCTTCCTGGACGATGGGAACGTCGTGCGGGTCGTCACGCAGCAGGCGGATGCGGGGGAGGGAACGCCATGAGCGGCTCGTCAAAGACCGGTGGCTGGTCGAACGGCCTGTCCTCCTGGTCGATCCGCCATCCGGTCCCGACCGTCGTCCTGTTCCTGTTCCTGACCGGCGCCGGCGTGCTCGGCTTCATGGGCCTCCGCACCAACAACATGCCCGACATCGACATGCCGACGGTCACGGTGACCGTGGCGCAGTCGGGCGCCGCTCCCACGGAACTGGAGACCCAGGTCACCCGGATCGTCGAGAACGCGGTGGCCGGCGTCGGCAACGTCGACGACATCTCCTCCACCGTCGGCGAGGGAAGCTCGACGACGACGATCCGGTTCATCCTGGGGACCGACGTCGACCGTGCGACCAACGATGTCCGGAACGCCGTCGCCGGCATCCAGGGCAACCTGCCGGCCGGAGCCGAAAGCCCGGTTATCGCGCGGATGGACGATACCGGGCGGGCGATCCTGACCTTCGTCGTGGAAGCCCCGGCGATGGCTCCCGACGGCTTGAGCTGGTTCGTCGACAACGATGTCGGCAAGGCTTTGCTGGGGGTGGACGGCGTCTCCAAGGTCGAGCGTTCAGGCGGCGTCGACCGCGTCATCCGGATCGAACTGGACCCCGACCGGCTGGCGGCGCTCGGCGTCGGAGCGGACGAAATCAGCCGCACCCTGGCCGACGTCAACGTCAACCAGCCCGGCGGCCGGGCCAGCGTCGGCGGGCGGGAGCAGTCGGTCCGGACGCTGGGCAGCGCCACCACCGTGGCGGCCCTGGCCGACACCCGCGTCAGGCTGGCCGGCGGCGGCGGCAGCGTCCGGCTGGCGGACCTCGGCACCGTCAGGGACGGCTGGGAGGAGCCGCGCCAGCGCGCCCGGCTGGACGGCAAGGAAGTCGTCGCCTTCAGCGTCTTCCGCTCGGTCGGCTCCAGCGAGATCGACGTGACCGGGGCCGTCCGCGCCGCGGTCGCCAAGCTCGACGGCAGCCGTGCCGACGTGACCTTCCGCGAGGTCACCTCATCGTCGTACTTCGTCGCCGAAAGCTATGCCGCCGCGGTCGAGGCGCTGTGGATCGGGGCCTTGCTGGCGATCGGCGTCGTCTGGCTGTTCCTGCGCGACATCCGCGCCACCCTGATCTCCTCGGTGGCGCTGCCGCTGTCGCTGATCCCGACCTTCGCGGTGATGCGGCTGCTCGACCTGTCGCTGAACAACATCACGCTGCTGGCGCTGTCGCTGGTGGTCGGCATCCTGGTGGACGACGCCATCGTCGAGATCGAGAACATCGTCCGCCACATGCGCCACAGCGGCAAGCGCGCCTGGGAAGCCGCCATCGAGGCGGCCGACGAGATCGGGCTGGCGGTGGTGGCGACGACCGGGACCATCGTCGCCGTCTTTCTGCCGGTCGCCTTCATGCCCGGCATCCCCGGCCAGATCTTCAAGAGCTTCGCCATCGCCACCTGCGTTTCCGTGGCCTTCTCGCTGCTGGTGGCGCGGATGCTTACCCCGCTTATGGGGGCGTTCCTGATCCGGGCGGAGGGTCACCGGGACGACGAGCCGAAATGGGTCCCGGCCTATCTCTGGCTGCTGCGAAAGGCGCTGCACCGGCGCTGGATCACGCTGGCGCTGGGGGTGGCGTTCTTCGCCGGATCGATAGGACTGGCGCGGCTGCTGCCGGTGGACTTCATGCCCGCCTCCGACCGGGGACGCTCGCTGGTCTCGGTCCAGCTGCCGCCCGGCGCCACGCTGGCCGAAACCGACGCGGTCGTGCAGGGGATCACGGCGCGGCTTCGGGGCGAACCCGAGGTGGCGGGGATCTTCGCCTCCATCGGGACGCCGACATCGGCCGGCATGGGGCCGAAGGCCGCTTCCGCCGGAGAGGTCCGCTCGGCGACCCTGACGGTGAACCTCGTGCCGCGTGCGGAGCGGAGCGTATCGCAGCAGGCGTTCGAGAAGCGCGCTTCCGCGATGCTCGCCGACATCCCCGGCGCCCGCATCCAGTTCGGCGCGGATGGGCAGTCCGGCGCGAAGGTCTCGGTGACGCTGACGGGCGACGACCCGGCGGCGCTGAATGCAGCAAGCGCCGCCCTGCTGCGCGACATGCGGTCGGTGCCCGGCTTCCTGAACCCGGCCTCCACCTCGGCGATCTCGCGGCCGGAACTGATCATCAGGCCGGACGACGCGCGCGCGGCGGAAGTCGGCGTGACGCCGACCGCCATAGCGCTGGCGGTACAGGTGGCGACGCTGGGCGACACCGACCGCAACCTGCCCAAATTCAACCTGGGAGACCGGCAGATCCCGATCCTGGCGTCGTTGCCGCAGGACGCGCTGAACGATCCGTCCCGTCTGGCCGTGCTGCCGGTTTCCGGAACGCGGGCCACCGTGCCGCTCGGCTCGGTAGCCGCGATCGGCTTCGGCGCCGGCCCGACCAGCATCCTGCGGGTGGACAGGCGGCGGAGCGCCACAGTGGAAGCCAACCTGTCCGGCCTGACGCTGGGCGAGGCATCCGCGCGGGTTGCGGCGCTGCCGACGATGCGGGCGCTGCCCCCGGGCGTCACCGAACTGAAGCGCGGCGACGAGGAGCGGATGCGGGAGTTGTTCACCGGCTTCGCGACGGCGCTCACGGCAGGCATCTTCCTGATGTACGCGACGCTGGTCCTGCTGTTCCGCAGCTTCATCCAGCCGGTCACGATCATGGTGGCGCTGCCGCTGTCGGTCGGCGGAGCGCTGGGGTTCCTGCTGCTGTCGGGGCATGCGCTGGCGATCTCCGCCCTGATCGGGCTGCTGCTGCTGATGGGCATCGCCGCCAAGAACTCGATCCTGCTGGTCGACTACGCGCTGATGGCGCGGGCGGAACACGGGCTGGACCGGACCTCGGCGCTGCTCGACGCGGCGGCCAAGCGGGCGCGGCCGATCGTCATGACCTCGCTCGCCATGGGGGCCGGCATGCTGCCGCTGGCCCTCGGCTGGGGAGCGGATGCGGAAACGCGGGCGCCGATGGCGATCGCGGTGATCGGCGGGCTGCTGTCGTCCACGGTGCTCAGTCTCGTCTACGTCCCGGTCTTCTTCACCGTGATGGACGACCTGGAACGCCTGCTCGGCCGCTGGCTGCGCCCGCTGGCGGTCGGGGCGGAAACGCCGGCACACGCCGAGCCGACGATCTAAGAAGGGACAGGGACCATGAAGATAGCCTTTCCGCTGCGCAGCAAGATCGTCGTCGCCCTTGGCACCGTGATCGTGGCGACGCTGCTGGTCTTCGCCTGGGTGATGGACGCTGTCGTCGTGATGCCGCGCATCCGAGAACAGGTCGGCGTGTCGCTCAGCACCATGGCGACGCAGGCCCAGGCCAGCCTGACCCAGCGTCTGCTGGAACGGGCGCTGGCGTCGCGCGAGCCGGCGCTGCACATGGCTCTGGCGAAGGTCGGCGCCGCGCCGACGGGCTCATCGCCGCCGCTCGAACCGGAACGGGCCGCCCTGGCGGACCACCATCCCCTGCGCGACGGAACCGAACTGCTGCTGCTGAACCGAGAGGGCGCCGTGATCGACGGGCCGCCCGCGCTGATCGGGGCGATGGTGTCTTTCGGCGGCGGCACGCCGGACGACCGCTTCTTCCAGTTGGTGAACATCGGCGGGCGCGAGTTCGACGTCGGCCGGGCGGTCGGGCAGCGCACCCCCGACCTGGAACGGTTGGGCTGGAGCGTCGTCGCGGCCCAGCCGCTCGACTTCGCGGCAAGGCCGCTCGTGTCGATGTCCGTCGGCACCGCCGGCTTCACGGCCCTGGCCGGACTGGTGCTGTTCTCCTGCGGCTGGGTGATCGCGACGCGTGTCACCCGCCCGTTGACCGCGATCCGGCTGGCGGCAAGCCGGCTGGCCGCCGGCGACGACAGGATGCCGGTCCCCAGCGTCAGCGACTATGCCGAGGTGCAGTCGATCAGCCGCTCGCTCCAGACGCTGGATCTGCGCATGCGCGAGGGCGAACGCCAGTCGATCCGGATCGGCCGCTCGCTCCACCAGCGCGAGTCCCTGCTGCGCGCCATCGCCCACGACCTCCGCTCGCCGCTGACTGCGGCGATGTCGCTATCGGAAACCCTGGCGAACCCGCGCAGCCGCCTGAGCGGCGAGGACCGCGCGGCGGCGGCGGCCGGCTGTTTCGCGGCGATGCGCAACATGCAGGACCTGCTGGACAACCTGCTGCGCTGGGCCTTCCTCCAGATGGACGTCTCCACCGCGAGCGCCCCCGCGGAACTGCGCCAGACGATCCATGATGCCCTGTCGCTGAGCTTCGCCACGGCCGAGGCGAAAGGAGTGGACCTGATCGTCTACGCCCCGCCGCTGGAGGTCGATACCGAGGCCGAAGTGATCGGTACCGTCGTCCGCAACCTAGTCAACAACGCGATCAAGTTCACCCGATCCGGAGGAACGGTACGGGTGACGGCACATCCGTACGAGTACGGCCTGCTGGTTTCCGTCGCCGACAGCGGCGTCGGGATGAGCGCCGATACTCTGGAATCGCTGTTCCCGGCGCAGTACCCGCCTACGGACGGCGAAGCCGGTTGTCTCCCGCGTTCGATGCCGGGAACCGAGGGCGAGCCGGGCACCGGCCTCGGCCTGATCCTCTGCCGGGAACTGGTCGAGCGATGCGGTGGCTGGATCGGCGCAGAAAGCGTGGAAGGATTCGGTACGACTTTCCGGTTCAGCCTGCCGGTAGGATGACGGAGAAGGAGCACGGCGATAAGTTCCGGAGCATAAGCGATGTCAATGACGTTTAGATGATTATGCAACGCCCGGGTCAAGACAAGGTAGGTACTGCGAGATCTCGAAAATATTTGAAGTAAGTGGGATAATCCTGTACTTAAGGACATTAACCATGTTGCTCTCCCTTATCAGCACACATCATGGTTGTTTTTGGTGATGTTTGGCTGCTGATTAGGAAAATCGCCGCTTGATATTTGCTTTGTCCAACACTGTGAAGTCTCTACTGTTCCGGCGCTCTTATCGGGTCAGAACGTGGCTCATCCTGCTTGTGATTGCCTGCATCGTTCCGCCTCTCCTGTTCTCGGCGGCTCTTCTCATTCAAAATACCCGCGACGAACGGGTGGCGACGGAGGCACAGGTCACGGACCGCGCACGGCTGCTGGGCGACGACATCGACCGGGAACTCGCCCGCATCCTGGCTGTCGGCGAGGTGCTGGCGCTTTCGGAAAGCCTGGACACCGGTGATTTCGCAAGCTTCTACCGGTATGCGACGGAGGTCCGCGACCTTCTGGACACCAATATCCTGATTCGCGACATCTCCAGCCAGCAATTGGTCAATACACGGCTGCCATGGGGCGCGCCATTGCCGCGCAATCCCGTCTTCGACGTCGACCTGAGGGCCATAGAAACCCGGCGTCCCCAGATTTCCAACCTCCTGACCGGTGCGGTGTCGAGAACTCCGCTCCTGATCGTAGTCATTCCGGTCATGCGGAATGACCAGGTCAGCTACCTGCTGAGCCTGACCCTATCGCTGGAACGGCTGCAATCCATCCTCTCCGCCGACCGCCTGCCGCCCGGATGGCTGGCAGGCCTGATCGACCGGGACGGGGTTGTCATTGCCCGCTCGAAAGGAGCGGATGAGTTCGTCGGCACCAGCGTTCCCGCCGATACCTGGATCAGGATCAAGGACTTCCCCAAGGGAATCGACCGCACAGGCAACCTGGAGGGCATCCTGTCGCTCCAGGCCTATCATCGCTCCCAGGCATCCGGCTGGCTGGTCGGCGTAAGCGTGCCCGAATCCCTGGTCAGCGTTCAGCCCCGATGGACGCTGACACTGTTCGCGGGCGGCGGCGGGCTGCTCTTCCTGATCGGCCTGTTGGTGGCGGTGTATCTTTCACGGATACTCGCCCAGTCCATCACGCAACTATCCGACTCGGCCAGGGCCTTGGGCGAGGGTCATCCCATGACCGTGGTTCATCCCCGCATCGCGGAAATCGATACTGTCGGCAAGGCGCTTCATGACACGGCGTCGCTGATAAAAAGCCGGACGGCGGCGCTCCGGGAGAGCGAGGAAAGACTGCGCCGCGTGGTCGAGGGAGCACCGTTCCCCGCCATCGTCCACGCCGAGGATGGCGAGATCATCTATCTCAGCCGGGCCTGGACGGAAGCATCGGGATACTCGGCGCAGGAGATCCCGACCATTGCCGAGTGGGGCAGGCGCGCCCATGAAACATGCATCGCCCCGTCGTACGATATCGAACGGCTTTACCAGCTGGACCGGCCGCTCGACGAGAGCGAATACACGATCAGGACGGCGGATGGACGCGAACGCATCTGGTCGTTCCGGTCGGCGCCCATTGGCCGCGACGGCAGCGGCCGGCGTCTGGTCGTCAGCATGGCCGCCGACCTGACCGACCGCCATGAGGCGGAAGCCCATCAGCGCCTGCTGATGCAGGAAGTCGATCATCGGGCCAAGAACGCGCTCGCCGTCGTCCAGAGCATCGTCATCCTCAGCCAGGCCGACAACTCCGCCGATTTCGCCCGGGTCGTCCAGGGGCGCGTGGCGGCAGTCGCCCGCGCCCATACGCTTCTGGCTAACACCCGCTGGTCCGGCGCCGATCTGGCGACCCTGATCCGCCAGGAACTGGAGGCGCATGTCCTGCCGGGGCAATTCGTCATAGCGGGCGGTCCGGTGACGATCGTGGCGGCCTCGGCCCAGGCGGTGTCGATCCTGCTGCACGAACTGACGGTCAATGCGCTCGAGCACGGCGCACTCACCGTTCCCAAGGGCGTGGTGAATGTTTCTTTTGGGGTGAACCAGCGAAACGGCAGCCTGATCCTGGACTGGGAAGAAAGCGGCGGACCGGGCGTGACGGAGCCGACGCGGCGCGGCTTCGGCTCGCTGATCATCGAACGGACCGTGAAGGATCAGTTGGGCGGCGACGTGGACTTTTCCTGGACGCCGGCCGGGCTCCGTTTCCGGATGGTCCTGCCATCCGACTACTTCATGGTCAGCGGCGTAACCGTCGTAGCACCTTCCACTCCCAGGCATGCGAACGATCATCCCGCGCCGCATGTGCCCGGCGCGCGGGTGCTGCTGGTCGAGGACGAGGCGCTCACCGCGCTGGCGATGACCCAGGCCGTAGAAGACGCCGGCTACAAGGTTCTCGGCCCCGTGGGTCGGGTGCAGGACGGGATCGACATGGTGCGGCAGTCGCGGCCGGACGTGGCGGTGCTGGACGTCAACCTGCTCGGCCAGCCGTCCTATCCCATCGCCAGATCGTTGATCGCCATGGGCGTGCCTTTCCTCTTCTGTACCGGATACAACATGCTGAACGACGCCGAGGCGTCGCTGCGCGAAGCACCCGTGTTGAGGAAGCCCGTCCACCCCGACGATCTGGTGGAGGCTATCGCCGCGCTGCTTGCGTCACGGAAAGACTCAAAGGAAGGGACGGGATGACTGCGCTGACCTTCCGCTTGGCCACCCTACTTCAGCGGCCAGAACAGCAGCAGCAGCGAGCTTCCCATCACGACCACCATGATGCTGAGCGGCAGCCCCAGCCGCCAGTAGTCGCCGAACTTGTAGCCTCCCGGTCCCATCACCAGCGTATTGCACTGGTGGCCGATCGGGGTCAGGAAGTCGCAGGCGGCGCCGATGGCGACGGCCATCAACAGGGGGTCGGCGTTCAGGCCGAGCTTTTGGGCCAGACTGGCGGCGATCGGAGCCATGACCAGCACGGTCGCTGCGTTGTTCAGGAAGGGCGTCAGCAGCATGGCGGCCAGCAGCATCATGACCACCGTGCCCTCCGCCGGCAGCGTCGCGGCGAGGCTGGCCAAGCCGCCGGCGATCAGGTCGGAAGCGCCCGTGCTCTGGATGGCGTCGCTGACCGGGATCAGCGCTCCCAGCATGACCAGGATCGGCCAGTCGATCGCCTCATAGGCTTCGCGCAGTGACAGGTGGCGGGTCACGACCATGATGACGGCAGCCGCGAAGAAGCCGACGGCGACGGTGACGACCTCGAGCGAGATCAGCAGGATCGCGATCATCAGGATCGGCACCGCCAGATTGAACCGGCGCGGCTTGTCGAAGGCAAGGTTGCGATAGGCCAGCGGCAGGCAGGCCAGGTCGGCCAGCACGGTCGCCATCGCGTTGCCCGGCCCCTGCACCACCATCACGTCGCCGACCTGAATGGGGATCTGGCGAAGCTGGGTCACGAATTGCCGTCCGCCCCGGCCAAGCGCCAGGACGTTGACCCCGAAGCGGGAACGCAGGCGGAAGTCCTTGATCGTGCAGCCGATCAGCGGCGACGAGGGCGCCACGACCGTCTCCATCAGGACAAGCTCCTCCCACGGCTCCATGCCGGCGCCCTTGGCCGCTCCCCCTCCGGTCGCGATCTCCAGCTTTCCGGCCGCCAGCAGCTTCTTGAGGTTCTCGGGATCGGTCTCGACGATGATGATATCGTCCTGGAGAAGCCGCCAGTGCTCTCCCGGAATGTAGCGCTGGCCCTTGTCGCGGATCAATGCGGCGACCGTGACGGCACCGCCCGACAAGGCTTCCAGATCGCCGACGGTGCCGTCCACCAGCGGGGAATTGGGCAGCAGCCGGACTTCCGTCAGGTAGTCGCGGATATGCAGCTCGCCCTCCGCCGACGACGTCGGCGACCGGCGCTCCGGCAGCAGGCGCCAGCCGAAGATCAGGAAGATCAGGCCGGTGACCGCGATGCCGGCGCCGACCGGGAAGAAGTCGAACATCGAGAAGGGTTGGCCGGTCAGGTCCTCGCGCACCCGGGACACGATGATGTTCGGCGACGTGCCGATCAGCGTCATGACGCCGCCCAGCAGCGATCCGAAGGCCAGCGGCATCATCAATCGCGAGGGCGACGCCTTGATCCGGCGGGAAAACTGGAGCGCCACCGGCATGAAGATCGCAAGGGCACCGATATTCTTCATGAAGGCGGACAATGCGGTCACGGCCCCGACCAGCACGGCGGCCTGGCGGGTGGTCGTCGTCAGCCGGTGCGCCAGCGGTTCCAGCAGCCGTTCCACGGTCCCGGACAGGCTGAGCGCCTTGCTGATGACCAGGGCGCTGGCGACCACCACGACGATCTGGTCGCTGAAACCGGTGAAGGCCTTCGCCATCGGCACAACACCGGTCACGATGGCCGCGAGCAGCGAGATCAGTGCAACGACGTCGTAGCGCAGCCGGTCCCAGATGAAGAGGCCCAGGGTCACCGCCAGGACGGCCATTGACAGGAACTGCTCGTGGGTCATGCCTTCTCCCTCGGGGCGCGGCCGACCGACTGGCCGCGGATGAGCAATTCAGCCGGACTTCATGCCCGGAACGGTGCGACCTGTCCATGATGGTCGACCGCTCTCGTAACATGTCCGGCCTCATCCGGCCATCATCGTGATGATGCGCCGCATCGAGGGAGGGTGGGTTCGGGTTTTGGTTCAATGTGCAATTGGATTTACCGGCAGACCGCGCAAGTTCCGGTTATGCCGGCAGCTTGCGGCGCCGGGATCAGGGCGAACCGGGGTGATGGATGGTCCAGGCCGAAGGCGGCATCACCGCGGTCCGGGAAGCCTTGGCTTTGCCGGCGCCCTGACTGCGGACCGCGCGGTCACCGGTACAGGCGTCCATCACCGATGCGACCGCTCCGGCGCCGAGCCCAAGGACGGCCAGCGCGATGAACGGCGCCAGGAGCCAGGCGATCGCGCCCCAGACCGGCAATAGGCCGGCATACTCCAGTGCCAGCGGGGCGCCCAACCACAGCAGCGCAGCATTGAATTTACCCATGGATTTGCTCCATTACTGAAATTTGTCACATATTTAATTTAATCTGCGCCTTTCCGCTGATGGTTTGGAAGCTGCAATTTGGAGGTACGGAGAACTGTATCGACTGATCCGAAACAGGGATGCCGAAGCGCGTGCGGGGATCAGGCGCGGATCAGAAAAGCCGTCTCGACGAACATCGGGACGAACCGGTGCGACGGCAGGCTTACCGTAACGGCCGTTCCCTCGCCCGGCTTGCTGACGATCGAAAGATCGCCGCCATGGCGTTCGACCAGGGCCTTGGTGATGAACAGCCCCATGCCGCTGCCGTCGTAGCGGCGGGCGGCCACTTCCTCGATCTGGCTGAAGGGCTGGCACAGCCCGCCGATCTTATCCGGTGCTATGCCGATGCCGGTATCCGTTATCGTAATCGGCAGCCGGCCCTCGGCCTCCTCGCCCACGGCGATCGCGATGCGGCCACCGTCCGGAGTGAACTTGACTGCATTGCCGATCAGGTTGATCAGCACCTGCCGCATGCGCCGCCGATCGGCGACGAGCAGCGGGGCAGGTTCCCGAAGCCGGATCTCGATCCTGTGGTTGGCGTGCGCTGCCGGTCCGCTCGCTAAGCTTGCGGCCTCCCGGATCAGGGCCGCCAAGTCGATGGCTTCCTCCTGGAGGGAGATCTTGTCGGCCTCGATCTGTGCCATGTCGAGCACGTCGTTGACCAATTCGAGCAGATGGTGGCCGCTGCGGCTGATGTCGGCGGCATATTCCAGATACTGGTCGCTGCCGAGCGGACCGAAGATCTCGGATTGCAGCAGGTCGCTGAACCCGATGATCGCGTTGAGCGGCGTCCTCAACTCGTGGCTCATGCAGGCGAGGAAGGTCGATTTCTCCCTGTCTGCCGCCTGTGCCGCATCGCAGGCGTCGCGAAGCGTCGCCTGCATCCGGCGCTGTTCCGTCACGTCCTGACAGATGCCGAACAGGGCGCTCACCTTGCCGGAGTCGTCGCTTTCGCAGCAGCCCTCGATCCAGGCCACCCATTCGCGGCCATCGTCGTTGCGGACACGGAACTCCCACTGGCTCGTCCTGCCGGACCTCAGGCAGGCGGCGAAGGCGCGTAGCAGCGGCCGCCGGTCGTCGGGATGGACGCGTCCGATGAAATCCTTGAGATGCGGGACATGTCCGGCCTGCGAGGTCCCCATGAGCAGATGAATGCCGGCCGACCATGCCAGACCGCCGGACGCGATATCCAGCCGCCAATGGCCCATGCGGGCGATCCGCTGCGCTTCGTGAAGTTCATGTTCCTGCCTGCGCAGGGCCAACTCCGACTGCTTCCGCTCCGTGATGTCCACCAGCATGTTGATGGCTCCGGTCAGCCGTCCCTTGGCATCGCGCAAGGGAGTCGGATAGGGCACGAAGGGAATCCGGGTTCCGTCCGGCCGCTCCGCCACGGCTTCGGCATTGCGGATCGGGCGGTTCTCTCTCAGCGCCACGGCCATGGGACATTCGTCATGCGGAAGCGGCGTGCCGTCGGGCCAGTAAAGCCGCAAGGAACCGCACCAGCGGTCCTCGCCCAGTTTGGGCCGATGTCCCCATAGCTGGGCCGCCGCCTCGTTATAGAAGGTGATCCGGCCGGCTTCGTCGGTCGTGTATACCGCTATCGGCATCGCCTGGAGCAAAGCATGATCCGGAACGTCCTGCCCAAGTGCAGGAGAGCCGAATATTTGGGTATCCATTACTCGCTCCCAGCGTGCATCTATTCGTGCCCGCTTGCGTCCTTCAACGAACTGCAACGTCCCTGATGCAACGTTCCTGATATCCGGCAAGCGCGTTTTTGCTAAAATTTATAATACATCCGAATCTCGCCGGCCGCAGATTTTGCTTGTATGTAAATGGTCGTATGAATGTTGTCATGCCGGGTTGAATACGGCGCGGATCTCGACCCGCTCCGCTTTTTGCAGCCCATCGCGGAGCGCCGCTTCGTCGGCAAATCGGCCTTCCAGCCGGCGGCCCTCGCAGAAGACCTCGACACGGTCGGCGGCGAAGGGCCAGGGGGAGAGCGTCAGGTCGGCCGGGTCGCCATGAGGTGATCGGATGTGAAGCTCGGTGACGTCCCCGGTCGCCGTCGGAACGCCGGGAATCGCGACTTCGCCGGTGATGCCCCAGCAGATCTCCAGCGACATGCGGTCGGTCGCGGCGACGAGGCGCCGGTTCCGTTCGATGGCATCCGGCGTGACATCGGGAGCCATCCGGGGATCGGCGGCCAAGGCTTCGACAGTCGCCCGCTGGAAGTCTTCCTGAGTGTCCAGGAAGGAGCGGATCAGCCGGGCGTCGTCCGGCGCCGCCTTGTTGAAATCGAAGAACGTGGTGTAGATGGTCTTCGCGTGCAGCGAAACGAGCAGTGCCGGATAGCGGCCGAAAGCCAGTGCCTGGCGCACGCCTTTGGTCCACAGCCGGGTATGGGTCGGCGGCTTCATATCCAGGAAATTGTGCGGCAGGCCGGTCTCGGGGTTGAGCGTCGGTTCGGCCTCCCATTCTAACCAGCCTATGTCGTGGAGTGCTGCGCCCAGGCAGACTTCCTCGTAGGGAGCGGGACGCGCGAAACCATCGTTGCCCCAGGCGCGGACCAATTGGCCCGACAGCCAGGAATGGCTAGGCTGCGGGATACAGATCACGGCACCGTCGGCCAAGTCTTTCGGTCTGAACAGCATGATCGGGGGTTCTCCGGTCTAGACTTTTCCTGATAACGCGCGAGACGGCCGGATCGGCACGGGCGCAGAACCGGCGTCCTTCCACGGTAATATCGGTGTCAATGCCGATATCGTTAATGGGATGACTCTGCGGGAGTAATCATGGGAGATGAAAAGTCTTCGGCTATCGATTCCGGTAACCAAATAATGTTAGGCTGCTGCCAGTGTTAGATTTGCTGGTGGGCGTCCATGAAAACCTCGTTCAAAAGTTCCGTATCGCTATGCGGCATCCTGCTTTGCTCGGCGCTGCTGGCCGGATGTGCCGAGACATCGGACCCTGTACTGGAAACCGCCAAGACGCCGCTGATGCTGGGCGAGACCCCGGCGGACAAGGTGGTATCGCTTCAGACCAGGACCATGCTGGCCGGGCTGGCTTGCGGTCCGGCGTGGGGCGATCCCCAGGCCTTCGCTCGCTATGCCAGCTTCACCGTCCGCAATGCCGCAATCCTGCGGAGTTCCCAGCGTGAGCTGGCCGACCGGATGGGCAGCATGGCGGAATTCGACCAGATGCACACCCGCATCTCCAACGGCGAGTCGATGCGGATGCTGCGGATGGGCAATGCCAATTACTGCGCGCTGATGCGGGAGCCGTTCTACGTCGCGGTGGCGATGGACCCGGAAGGACTGACCAGGGAAAGCCAAGTCGCGCAGATCAGTCAGCGCTGAGTCTTCGGACGCGCGCCCGGTCTTTGGATCGGTGACCTTTGGGTCAGCAGCCTTTGGATCGGTGGTCTTTGGGATAAGGCAGCTCCGAAGGGGTTTGACCGGGACCGGCTTTTCCGACCGGTCCTGTCCTTCTGTTTATTACACTGATGTGTCGTTTTTATGTACGATGGGTGGGTTGTTGAGCCCCGCTCACCGTGTTCCAATCGCCCTCCTTCGACCGTGCTGAATTCATGCGAAGACTATCGATGTCTTCAAACAAGATAAAATTTTCGCTGGAGGGCGATCGGCATGAACCGCATATACATGGCTTTGCTGGCGGTCCCGGCATTGTTGCTGTTTTCCACCCAGAATGCTTACGCTTATCTTGATCCGGGCACCGGCAGCATGCTTCTGCAAGGGCTGATCGGCGGCATCGCTGGGGGAATGTTTGCGATCCGTCTTTACTGGAGCAAACTGAAAAGCCGGTTCGGGGGTGGACGGACGCCGGCATCGGTGACGCAACGAGACGGCGTAGACTCCCCCACCGACAAGGCCCGCTGACGCATGACCGCTGTCGAACCCGGTTCGTTCCGGGACCCTTCCGGCCAGGTTTTCGAGAACGATGGCCGGATCTTCCGCACGATCACGGCCCGCGCTCTGGCCGACTACACCTTCATCCGCGACAGCGGCGTGCTCAACCGGCTGGTAGACGGCGGCCGGCTGGTAGCGTCGAATGAAGTCGATCCGGCATTGCTGGGCGAGCAGGCGCGGGGAGCGCCGATCGTCGTCGAGCATCCGCGTATCCCGTTCGTCTCATACCCGTATGAATGGCCGTTCCCGGCCTTGAAGGCGGCGGCGCTGTTCCACCTGGACCTCCAGATCGACCTGCTGGCCGATGGCGTCATGATGAGCGACGCCAGCGCCTACAACGTCCAGTTCATCGGACCGCGTCCCGTCCTGATCGACCTGCTGTCGCTGCGGCGCTATCGCGAGGGTGAGTATTGGGCGGGGCTGCGGCAGTTCTGTGAACAGTTTTTAAATCCGCTGCTGCTGCGGGCAGTGCTGGGCGTGCCGCATAACCAGTGGTATCGCGGCAGCCTCGAGGGTATTCCGACATCGGAGCTGAACCGGCTGCTGCCGTTCCACAAGAAGCTGTCCTGGCAGGTGATGACCTATGTCGTGCTTCAGGCCCGGCTGGAGGCGTCGGCCAACGACAAGGGGACGGCGGATGCGGGGGCTATCCGGAAGAAGGGCCTTACGAAGTCGTCGCTGCTCGGCATCCTGACCCAGCTACGCGGCTGGATCGAGAAGCTGAAGCCGGCCGACACCGGCAAGACGGTCTGGGGCGACTATGCCCGCAACAACACCTATACGGATGCTGCGGAAGAGGCGAAGTGCCGCTTCATCGCGGAATTCGCGGCGGCGGTGAAACCGAAGCTGCTGTGGGACCTCGGCTGCAACAGCGCCAACTACTCGGCCGTCGCCCTGGGGGCAGGAGCCGGGGCCGCGGTCGGCTTCGACTTCGACCAGAAGGCGCTCGAACTGGCGTTCGACCGGGCCATGTCGGAAAAGCTGAACCTGCTGCCGCTGTTCCAGGATGCCGCCAACCCCAGTCCCGACCAGGGCTGGAAGCAGGCGGAGCGGCGCGGCATCCAGGGACGCGGCGACGCCGACGGATTGCTGGCCCTGGCCTTCGAGCATCATCTGGTGATCGGGCGCAACGTGCCGCTGGACCAGACGATCGGCTGGCTGACCGGACTGGCTCCGCGCGGCGTGATTGAGTTCGTCCCCAAGGACGACCCGACCGTTCAGCGCATGCTGGCGCTGCGCGAGGACATCTTCGACGGCTACAGCGTGGAGGCTTTCACGGCGGCGCTGGAGGACCGGGCGCGCGTCGTGCGGGCCGAGTCCATCGCCGACAGCGGCCGCCGGCTGTTCTGGTATGACCGGAGCTGACGGCTTCCGGAGCTGCGACCGGAGCCGGGGAGAGCTGACGTGACCAGGAAACTATCGGATTTCCCCCTCTATCCGCTGCTTCTCGCGGCCTATTTCCCGCTATACCTGATGTCCGCCGACCTTGGCATGACCAACCTCGTCGATGTCGTCAGGCCGCTCGCGGTTTGCGTAGTGCTGGCCCTGGCGGCGACGTGGGCGCTCGGACGTGTGCTGCGCGACGTCCACCGGGCGGCGCTCTGGGTCGCGATGGCGTTCATCGTCATCTTCGATTTCCGGCTGCTTCAGCAGATGATCGACGGTGCCTTGAGCTTCTGGATCAAGGAACTGCCGGGGATCTACGCGCTGGCCGCCATGGTCGTCGTGGCGCTGCTGATCGGCTGGCGGGCGCGGCCAGGAGCCAACGTCACGCGCATCGCCAACGTGATCGTCGCCGTCATGGTGGCCTTCCCGGCGGTCTCGCTGGCCCAGCGGGCGCTGGTGGTCAATACGGCGGTGGCAGGCGGGCAGCAGAGCGCCGGGCAGACGGATGCGGCGTTCGATGCCGTCAAAGACGGCGGAGAACGTCCGGATATCGTGCACATCGTGCTGGACGGCTATTCCAGGGGCGACGTGCTGGCGCGCTACTACGGCTTCGACAACTCGGCCTTCCTGGACGGGCTGAAGGGCATGGGGTTCGCGGTGGCCGACCGCGCCACGTCTCCCTTCAGTCAGACGCTTCAAAGCATGACCAGCATCTTCACGGCATCGGACCTGGATGGCGTCGGCGGCGATAGGACGGGGGCGGAGCTGCGCGACGCCCTGCGCGACCGGCTCAAGCACAATCCCGTCATGGGGACGCTGGACCGGTTGGGATACCAGACGGCGGCCCTGGACATCCGATACGATCCCGTTCGGATGGACCAGCTCGACCGGCTGCTGGACCGGCACCCGCTGAGCAATTTCGAAGTCACCGGCTTGCGGCAGACGGTCTTCTACCCGATCGCGCTGAAGCTGGGCCTGCGTGAAGCCAGCGTCCCGCCGGAAACCTTCACCAAGCCCTACGAACGGGAGCTGACGGGACCGTATTTCCTTTATATGCATATGCTGACGCCGCACCCGCCCTTCGATATCACCAGGAACGGCGAGGTGCTGCCGCCGGAAGGCGGCTTCTGGAGCATGAACGACGGCTCGCACTATACCAAGCACCAGCCGGAGCGGGAGGAATCCTACCGGCGCGGCTATGTCGAGAAGCTGGTCTACACCAACGACGGCATTCTCTCGCTGGTTCGCCGCGTCATCGGGGAAGCCAAACGGCCGACCATCGTCATCGTCCACGGCGACCACGGCGGCGGCAAGCACTTCGACCACGACAGCGCCGAGCAGAGCTGCATGGGCGAACGCTTCGCCCCACTGCTGGCGGTCTATTCCAGCGACGGCCGCTTGCAGCAGGCGTTGCCGCCGGACATCAACCTGACCAACCTCTACCGCGTCGTCTTCAACACCTATTTCGGCACCGACATGCCGATGCTGCCCAGCCGAAGCGTCTTCATCGGCTGGAAGCGCCCGGAACAGCGGCGGGTGATAACGCCGGAAGAAATTGCGCGGAGTTGCGGGGGATCGTGAAGCGATCTCCGATGACGAGCTGAAGAGGCCCGACCTACAAAAGGACATTCTGCCAAAAGCACGCTGACCTAGGTCGGGCCTCTTCAGCCCGACATTTAACGTTCCAGGCCGGTCTAAACCCAACGGGATTAGCGCGCGAGCCGATCAAGGTCGTAACGGGCTTGGAGATTGACCCATAGCTCCGGCCCATTCCCGCACAGCTTGCCCAGGCGTAACGCCATGGCCGCCGTGACCGGAGCCTCTTCGCGAAGGGTCGCATAGAGCGTCTGCCTCGACACCTTCAACAGCCCGGCGATCTCGGCAACCGAGCGCCCGAGTGCCGAGATCACGTCCTCGCGCAGCAACTCGCCGGGGTGCATCGCGGGCAGGCCGGAAATAGGGGTATCTTTGGACATCGACGATCGGGCCTCCAGCCTTGCGCGATCAGCACTCAAGGCTAGCTTGCCGATCATAGACCATCACCATCGATTGCGCCACCAACGGGGTATATGGTCTACTTCCGGCCACTTGAGGGGCCAAGGGGATCGGCAGGGTGGCGGGTAGGGACAACAGTACTTCCAATCGCAAGCTGGATCTGGCGGCGCGGGCGGCGTGGCTTTACTACATCAGGGGCCGGACGCAGGACGAGATCGCGACGGAGCTGAACGTCTCGCGCCAGAACGCACAGCGGCTGATCGCGCTGGCGACTTCGGAAGGGCTCATCAAGTTCCGGATGGATTATCCGATCACGGAATGCGTCGAGATGGCGGAGCGGCTGAAGGACCGCTTCGGGCTTGTGTTCTGCGACATCATTCCGGGGGAGCGGCGGGACGAGGCTCCGGTGGCGGGTATCGCCATCAGCGCCGCCGAGCGGATCGAGAGCTACCTGTCCAGCAAGGCGCCCGCCGTGCTGGCACTGGGAACCGGACGGACTCTGCGGGCGGCGGTGGCGCAGGTCTCATCGATGGAGCGGCCGCAGCACAAGATCGTCTCGCTCGTCGGCAACCTGACCCGCGACGGCCGGGCCAGCCCCTATGACGTCGCGATGCGCCTGTGCGACCGGACCGGCGCGCAGTGCTATCCGCTACCGACTCCCGTGGTGGCCGACGATATCGAGCAGCGCAAGCTGCTTCAATCACAGCGCTGGTACAAGACGGTCAGTTCATTGGTGTTGCAGGTCAAGGCGTCGTTCATGGGGATCGGCGAGATCGGCTGGGGGTCGCCGCTGCATGTCGACGGCTTCATCACCGACCAGGAGCTGGCCGACCTCGTCAGCAGCCATGCCGTGGGCGAGATGCTGGGCTGGGCCTTCGACCAGGACGGGGTTTTGCTTTCCACCGCCTTCAACGAGCGGCTGACGGCGCCGCCGCTGATCGTGCCGGCCGAGCGGCCGACGATCATCATGGGGGCAGGGGCGGCCAAGGCTCCCGCCATCCGCGCCGCACTACGCGGGCGCTTGGCGAATGGGCTGATCACGGACGAAACGACAGCCGTCCGCGTCCTTGAACTCGACTGAAACAATCTGAGCAAAAGATGAAATTTGGGCTATTGCCCGACACTTGCCGACCTCATGTTCGCAAGCGCAGCAAGATTATGCCGAAAAATGGTATCCAAACGGCGTAGACGGGATGATTTTCTTGACGCTCTCCGAACCTCATGTGATGTTTGCCCAACGTCCGGGCAAATGCTCAAAGAAGGCGATCAAAAGGGAGGAGCGGAATGATCAAGAAAACCCATTTTCTTGGGCTGCTGACGGCTACCATTCTGGCGGGAACGACGGCGGTTCAGGCGCAGACGCGCCTGACGATCGCGACCGTGAACAATGGCGACATGATCGTCATGCAGAAGCTGTCGAGCAAGTTCGAGCAGGCCAACCCCGACATCAAGCTGGACTGGGTTGTTCTGGAAGAGAACGTGCTGCGCCAGCGCGTCACCACCGACATCGCCACCAAGGGCGGCCAGTACGACGTGCTGACCATCGGCACCTATGAAGTGCCGATCTGGGCCATGCAGGGCTGGATCAAGAAGTTCGACAATCTTCCGGCCGCCTATGACGTCAACGACGTCCTGAAGCCGGTCCGCGAAGGCCTTTCCTACAACAACGAGCTTTACGCGCTGCCGTTTTACGCGGAAAGCTCGATGACCTATTACCGCAAGGATCTGGTGCAGAAGGCCGGCATGACCATGCCGGACCAGCCGACTTACCAGCAGATCAAGGATCTGGCCGCCAAGATCCACGATCCGGCTAACCAGGTCTACGGCATCTGCCTGCGCGGCAAGCCCGGCTGGGGCGAGAACATGGCGTTCATCAGCACGATGGTGAATACTTTCGGCGGCCAGTGGTTCGACCAGAATTGGAACACCAAGATCGACAGTCCTGAATGGAAGGAAGCGATCACCCTTTATATCGACTTGCTGAAGAACTACGGCCCGCCGGGCGCCAGCAGCAACGGCTTCAATGAAAACCTCGCGATGTTCTCCAACGGCCAGTGCGGCATGTGGATCGATTCCACGGTTGCCTCGGGCATGCTCTACAACCCGGCGACGTCCAAGGTCGCGGACAAGCTGGGCTTCGCCCAGGCTCCGATCGCGAGCTGGCCGAAGGGGTCGAACTGGCTGTGGTCCTGGGCGCTGGCGGTGCCGGAATCCTCCAAGAAGGAAGACGCGGCCAAGAAGTTCGTCACTTGGGCAACGTCGAAGGAATACATCCAGCTTGTCGGCGAGACCGAGGGTTGGGTTTCCGCTCCTCCGGGCACCCGGCAGTCCACCTATGAGAACAAGCAGTATCTGGACGCGGCTCCCTTCGCCAAGTTCGTCGAGACCGCGATCGAAACAGCCGATCCGGTGAATACGACCAAGAACCCGAAGGCCTATGTCGGCGTCCAGTTCGCCGGTATTCCTGAGTTCCAGGCTATCGGCACCCAGACCGGCCAGACCATGGCCGCGGCCCTGACCGGCCAGATGAAGCTGGATCAGGCGCTGAAGACCGCGCAGTCCGCCGCCGAGCGGGCGATGAAGCAGGCCGGTTACCCCAAGAAGTAATTAAGCGAAACACCCGAAGGCTCCGCTCCTCCCCAAGTCCCGCAGCAGTTTCCAACGCTGCGGGATACGGGAAACGTGTCGCAGCACACTGGGAAATCAATCGATGTCAGCCAGCATAGCAACGGGGGCCGTCAAGTCGGCCCCGACGGTGCGAAGATCCGGACAGAAGGTCCGGACACTTCCCTTCGTAGCTCCGGCGGTGCTCATCCTCCTGGTCTGGATGATCGTGCCGCTCGCCATGACCCTCTACTTCTCGGCCATGCGCTACAACCTGCTGAACCCGGTCGTCGAGTTCGCCGGGATCGGCAATTACCAGTACCTGCTGGAAGACCCGAGCCTCTGGACCTCGATGTGGAACACGCTGGTTCTGGTCGGTTCGGTACTTGTGATTACCGTGGTAGCGGGTACTCTGCTTGCCGTTCTGTTCGATCAGGACTTCCCGGGACGCGGCGTCGCCCGGCTGTTCGCCATCGCTCCGTTCTTCGTGATGCCGACGGTCAGCGCGCTGATCTGGAAGAACCTGCTGATGCATCCGATCAACGGCATCTTCGGGTGGTTTTCCCGGCTGTTCGGGTTTCAGCCGGTCGACTGGTTCGCCGAGTATCCCATGACGGCTGTTATCATGATCGTGTCGTGGCAGTGGATTCCCTTCGCTTTGCTCATCCTGCTGACCGCCATCCAGTCGCTCGACAACGAGCAGAAGGAAGCGGCGCGGATGGACGGCGCCGGCCCGATCTCGATGTTCTTCTTCATCATCCTGCCGCATCTTGGACGCGCCATTTCGGTGGTGGTG
This sequence comes from Skermanella aerolata KACC 11604, assembly GCF_000936425.1. Taxonomy (GTDB): domain Bacteria; phylum Pseudomonadota; class Alphaproteobacteria; order Azospirillales; family Azospirillaceae; genus Skermanella; species Skermanella aerolata. The sequence continues at coordinate 75,723 of NZ_AVFK01000022.1, forward strand.
ATGATCGAGACGATCTTCCTTTTGACCGTTTTCGCCGAGATCTTCGTGACGACTTCCGGCGGTCCCGGTCTGGCGACCACCAACCTCGCCTTCCTGATCTATGTCCGGGCGTTGCTGGAATACGACGTGGGCGGAGCTTCGGCCGGTGGCGTGATCGCCATCATCCTCGCCAATATCGTCGCCTTCTTCGTCGTGCGGACCGTCGCCCGCAACCTCGAAGCATAGGGGGAGGAGGAGCCATGGATTCGAGCAAATCGAAAATCGGCGTCTTCATCCTGGGCTGGGGCGCCGCACTTGTCATCTTCTTCCCGATACTGTGGATGCTGCTGACCGGCTTCAAGACGGAAGTCGAAGCCATCTCGACGCCGCCGAAGCTGTTCTTCACGCCGACGCTGGAGAACTACTACGCGGTGTTCGAGCGGGCGGACTACATGAGCTTCGCGATCAACAGCATCGTGATCTCCGTGGTGGCGACGGCCCTGGCGATCCTGATCGCCGTCCCCGCCGCCTACGCCATGGCGTTCTTCCCGACGAAACGGACGCGCGGGACGCTGCTGTGGATGCTGTCCACCAAGATGATGCCTCCGGTCGGCGTACTGGTCCCGATGTACCTGCTGTTCCGTGACTTCGGCATTCTGGATACCAGGACCGGGCTGATCATCATCTATACTTTGATGAACCTGCCGATCGTGATCTGGATGCTCTACACCTTCTTCAAGGAAGTGCCGGGCGAGATCCTGGAAGCGGGCCGGATGGATGGCGCGCGGGCACGTCAGGAAGTGACGGAACTGCTGCTGCCGCTGGCGCTGCCTGGGATCGCCTCTACCGCCCTGCTGTCGATCATCCTGTGCTGGAACGAGGCCTTCTGGAGCCTCAACCTCAGCGCGCACAACGCCGCACCGTTGACCGCCTTCATCGCGTCGTTCTCCAGTCCGGAAGGGCTGTTCTGGGCCAAGCTTTCGGCGGCATCCACGCTCGCCATCGCCCCGATCCTGGTATTCGGCTGGATGAGCCAGCGGCAGTTGGTGCGCGGCCTTACCTTCGGCGCCGTCAAGTAAAATAACGAATTTTAAAGTAAAGGGAACGTCCCATGGCTACCGTTACCCTGCGGAACATCCGCAAGAAGTACGGCGAAGTCGAAATCATCAAGGGAGTGGATCTCGACGTCGCCGACCGCGAGTTCGTCGTTTTCGTCGGCCCGTCCGGCTGCGGCAAGTCCACCCTGCTGCGCATGATCGCGGGTTTAGAGAGCATCACCGACGGCGACCTTCTGATCGACGGCGCCAGGGCCAACGACATCGGCCCGGCGGACCGGGGCCTCGCGATGGTCTTCCAGTCCTATGCGCTCTACCCGCACATGACCGTCGCCGACAACATGGCCTTCAGCCTGCGGCTGGCCGGCGTATCCAAGGAAGAGCGGATGCGCAAGGTCACCGAAGCGGCCAACGTCCTTCACCTCGGCCCTTTGCTGGAACGTCGGCCCAAGGAGCTTTCCGGCGGTCAGCGCCAGCGCGTCGCCATCGGCCGCGCCATCGTCCGTCAGCCCAAGGTCTTCCTGTTCGACGAACCCCTGTCCAACCTCGACGCCGCCCTGCGCGTGCAGATGCGGATCGAGCTTGCCAAGCTACATGAAAAGCTGGCCGCCACCATGATCTATGTCACTCACGACCAGATCGAGGCCATGACCATGGCCGATAAGATCGTGGTGCTCCAGGGTGGCGTGGTCGAGCAGGTCGGCAGCCCGCTGGAGCTTTACCATCACCCGCGCAACCTGTTCGTCGCCGGCTTCATCGGATCGCCCAAGATGAACCTGTTGCCCGGCCGCGTTATCGGCAATACCGAGAACGGCATCACCGTGGAACTGGCGAGCGGCAATCCGATCGCGGTGCCGGTCAAGGGCGAGACTCTGAGGGGTGGCGACGAGGTCACGGTCGGCATCCGGCCGGAGCATATCCGCCTGTCCGACGACGGCGAGATCCCCGGCACCGTGCTGGTGACCGAACGTCTGGGCGGCCTGACCTTCCTGCATATCCAAGTCGCGGGCGACCAGACCATGGTCGTCCAGGCCGACGGCGACGAGGCCGCCAGCATGCACGACAACGTCCGGCTCAGCGTCAATCCGCGCGGCTGCCACATGTTCGGCCGCGACGGTCTGGCGATCGAGCACACCAGCCGCCATCACCTGATCGACAGCCCCGCCGCCGGCCGGCGCTCGGCTTGACCGCACAGAAGCTTTAGGAGAGCAGCACTATGTATCTGGAAAAGTTCAACCTGTCGGGCCGGACCGCGCTGATCACGGGCGGCAGCCGCAACATCGGTCTCGCCTGCGGCGAAGCGCTGGCCGAGGCGGGCGCCAGCGTCATCGTCGCGGACATCTCGGAGGAACTGGCGGTTTCGGGCCGCGACCATCTGGTCAAGGCGGGGCACAAGGCGCAGGCCGTGGTGCTGGACGTGACCAAGCCGGCCGACGTCAACGCCGCGGTGGACGGGCTGGTCAAGTCCAACGGCGCCATCGACATCCTGGTCTGCAACGCCGGCATCGCCCGCAGCGACGTCCCGGCGGAGGAAGTGCCGGACGAGCACTGGCTCAACGTGATCGACGTCAACCTCAACGGCGTGTTCTGGTGCTGCCGGGCGGTCGGCAAGCACATGCTGGCGAAGGGCAAGGGCTCGATCGTCAATGTCGGATCGATGTCCGGCTTCATCGTCAACAAGCCGCAGCCGCAGAGCTACTACAACGCCTCTAAGGCCGGCGTGCATCACCTGACCAAGTCGCTGGCTGCCGAGTGGGCGGAGCGGGGCGTACGGGTGAACTCGGTGGCGCCGACCTATATCGAGACATCGCTCACCAAGTTCGGCATGGAAGACGAGCGCATGTATCCGGTGTGGCTGGAGAACACGCCGATGCGCCGGGTCGGACAGCCGGAGGAAATTGCCTCGGTCGTGCTGTTCCTGGCGTCCGACGCGTCCAGCCTTCTGACCGGCAGCATCGTGCTGGCCGACGGCGGCTACACCTGCTGGTAGGGATGAACCGAGATGGCCATCAGGCTTGACGAGTTGAGACGGGTCGGGAACTCGGACGTCGCGGTCAGCCCCTTGGGCTTCGGCGGCAACGTGCTGGGCAACCTCTACGCGACGGTGGAGGAGGACGCGGCGCTCGATACCGTCGCCGCCGCGTTCGAGAGCGGCATCCGGCTGTTCGACACCGCTCCCCTGTACGGGCACGGGCTGAGCGAGCACCGGATGGGCATGGCCCTGAGGCGCTACCCGCGCGACGCCTTCGTGCTGTCCAGCAAGGTCGGGCGGCTGCTGAAGCCGCACGGCAAGGTGCCGCCGCCCAAGCTGGACCCGTCGCAGGGCGGCATATTCACCGGCGAACTGCCGTTCCAGCCGGTCTTCGACTACACCTATGAAGGCACGATCCGGTCGGTCGAGGACAGCCTTCAACGGCTGGGGATGAACCGGATCGACATGGTCCTGATCCACGACGCCGACATGTGGACCCATGGCGACCAGTACGAAGCCCGGCTTGAGGATGTCAGGACGGGGGCGCTTCCGGCGCTCCAGAAACTCAAGGAAGACGGGGTGATCCGGGCATTTGGTGCCGGCGTCAATCAGGCCGAGGCGTGCGAGCGGCTGATGGATATCGGCCGGTTCGACGCCTTCCTGCTGGCCGGGCGCTATACCCTGCTGGAGCAGGGCGGGCTGGATAGCTTCCTGCCGCGCTGCGTGGCGGAGAACGTGTCGATCATCCTGGGCGCCCCGTTCAACTCCGGCATCCTGGCGACCGGCGCCATCCCGGATGCCCGCTACAACTACCTGCCGGCGCCGGAGCCGGTGTTGCAGCGGGTGGCGGCGATCGAGCAGGTCTGCCGGAACCATGGCGTCAGTCTGCCGGCGGCGGCACTCCAGTTCCCGCTGTTCCACCCGGCGGTGACGACGGTGATTCCGGGGTCGAAATCCAGGGAGGAGGCGGAGCGCAACGTGGCATTGATGACGGAGGCGATCCCGGCGGAGTTCTGGCGCGACCTGCGGTCGGCCGAGCTGATCCGCGCGGACGCGCCGGTTCCATGACTCGGCCCATGAGCGGTCTCGTCATCTTCGACTGCGACGGCGTGCTGGTGGACAGCGAACCCATCAGCCTCCGCTGCACCACGGCGGCGCTCAACAGCTTCGGCTATCCCGTTGACGAAGATGACGTTTTCGACCGCTTCCTGGGCAGCAGTACCGCGTCCATGGTAGCGGCGGTCGAAGCCAGCCTTGGGCGCGGTTTGGCGCCCGAGGCTCTCGACGACCTGCGGCGGGAGATCCTGGACGCCTTCGGGCGGGAGCTGAAGGCGGTGCCGGGTGTCGCGAGGGCGGCGGAACGGTTGGACAGACCGTTCTGCGTGGCGTCGAGCAGCATCCCGGAGCGTATCCGCTACTCGCTCCGCATCACGGGTCTGCTGCCGCTGTTCGAACCCGACATCTTCAGCGCCACCATGGTCGTCCACGGCAAACCGGCCCCTGACCTTTTCCTGCTGGCGGCGAAGCGGATGAAGGCGGAGCCTGCCCGGTGCATCGTGGTCGAGGACAGTATCCACGGCGCCAGGGCAGGGCAGGCGGCTGGGATGACAGTCCTGGGCTTTATAGGCGGCAGCCACATCCGGGGCAATGTGGCGAGGGAGCGCAGTCATAGCGAAAAGCTGATCCAGGCCGGGGCGGCGATGGTCTTCGACAAGCTGGCCGATTTGCCGGAACTGGTCCGGGAATTCAGCCGCTAAGCGGCCACAGGCGGGCGGCGCCCCGGACGCCGCTGCTGTCGCCGTGGGTGGCGGGCACGACAGGCGTACGGCATTCGCCGCCGAAGGTGTAGCGGGCGAGCAGGGCCGGGACGGCTCGGTAGAGGTGCCGGATGTTGGAGATGCCTCCGCCCAGCACGATCATGTCGGGGTCGATCAGGTTGACGACCAGTCCGAGCGCTCGGGCGAGGCGGTCTTCGTAGGCGTCCAGCGCTTCGGCGGCGGTCGGGTCGCCGCGCAAAGCCAATTCGGCTATGGCGGCGGCGGGAAGGAACCGGCCGGCGCGGGCGCTATAATCGGCCTCGAACGCCGGGCCGGCGAGGAACGTTTCGATACAGCCGGAACGTCCGCAGAAACAGGGTGGCGCTTCCAGCACGGTCTCGTGAAGCAGGGGCAGGGCGTTGTGGCCCCACTCGCCGGCGGCGGTATTGCGGCCTTCGTGGACCTTGCCGCCGAGCGCCAGGCCGCCGCCGCAGCCGGTGCCGAGGACGGCGGCGAAGACGATATCCACCCCGGCGCCGGCGCCGTCAAATGCCTCGGATGCGGCGAGGCAGTTGGCGTCGTTGGCGCAGCGGACGGGGCGGCCGAGCGCCTTTTCCAGATCGTCGCGGAACGGCTTGCCGGTCATCCAGACCGAGTTGGAGCCTTTGATCAGGCCGGTCGTCGGGCTGATCGATCCCGGCATTCCGACGCCGACGGTTCCGTGACGGCCGGTTTCCCGCTCGATCGCGCGGACGATGCCTGCGACGGCTTCGACCGTTGCGGGGTAGTCGCCGCGCGGGGTCGGCACGCGCAGGCGGGCCGCGACTTGGTCGGTTGAACCCAGGGCTACCGCTTCGATCTTCGTACCGCCGACATCAACGCCGATCCGCATTCCACCCTACCGAGACCCCGGTTTCCCCGTTTCGGGCACCATAGCAGGTCAGAAGCTGACGGTCACCGGCTCACGCTCCCGCATGTCCGAGACCTCGTACAGAGTGTCCGGCTGGAAGGCGAAGGCACGGGCGATGAACACGCTTGGGACGGTCGAGAGCGCTGTATTATAAGCCAGAACGGCGTCGTTGTAGTGCTGGCGGGCGAAGGCGATGCGGTTCTCGGTCGAGCTGAGTTCTTCCTGGAGCGCCAGCATATTGACGCTGGCCTGAAGCTGCGGCGTGGACTCGGCAAGAGCGAACAGGCTGTGCAGCGAGCGGTCGAGCACGGCTTCCGCCGCTGCCCTGGCGGGCACGTTGGACCCGGCGGCGACCGCCTTTTCGCGGGCGCGGGTAATGGTTTCGAACAGACCGCGCTCATGCGCCATGTAGCCCTTGACGCTGGCGACGATGTTGGGGATCAGGTCGTGCCGACGCTTCAACTGCACGTCGATCTGGGACCAGGCGTTGCGGACGCGGTTCCGCAAGGTCACCAGCCCGTTGTAGAGATAGATCAGGTAGACGACGACGGCGGCGCCGATTATCCAGGGAATCCAGGTATTCATAAGGTCCTCATGTCAGGATTGCCGACGCGACCGTCAGGCCGAGTGCCAAGCTGAGAACGATGGTGCCCAAGGTCAGCATTCCGACCAGGAAAACGAGGATGCCGATCAGCGGTGACAGGATCAGGCCCAGGACGGCATAGCCGATGGCGTGGCGCGGATTAAATCGCCGCCGCCGCGTGCCACCGCCCTGCGCCGCGAGCCGGCTGGCGCGGGCGTGGAGGGAAGGCTGGATCGAATCCGCGATGCCGCGCTTGGCGGCGAAGCCGCTCTGGTTATGGGCGGCGGCGTGGACGAACAGGTAGTCGCGCGACTCGCCTCCCGTTGGGACCGCGCCGGAGTCCGCCAGCTTCAGCAGGGCACTCCGCAGCGAGTCCGGGTTGCGGGTCAATTGGACGGCGGTGCTGTCGGCCAGATAGCGCCGGGTTCGCCAGAGGGCGGCAAGGGGCCAGCCCAGGAAGAACAGTGTCCAGATCTGGATGATGAGCTTCTGCATCACCACGACCAGCATCAGCAGGATCAGCGGGAACAACAGCACATTGCGCAGCGTCGCGAACCGTCCCTCCGAAAAGGTGCGGTTGATTTCCTCCGACGAATCCGGGGAAATCGCCCGCTCGATGTCATGGGCAGCGGCCTCCACCGGATGAGAGCCGCGCCGCCACAGCACGGCGGCGATCAGGCGGTAGAGCGCTACCCAGGCGGAGCGGCGGAACGGCAGGTCGAGCAGCGTCAGGAAGAAGCCCTTGACCTGGAAGACCGCGAGCAGCGAGCGCATCACCGCGAAGTCGCCGTTGCCGACGGAGGCGACGAGATGGGCGACGATGGCGAGCGTTTCTTCCCGGTTGAGGGTGTCGAGCAACCCACGGGTGACCAGCAGCGTCGCGTCCTTGTGCGAACTTCCGACGGCGGCGGCGTTGGCTGCGGTCTGGTCCACCAGCAGCAGGCGCGGGGCGGGCAGGCCGGCGGCAATCGCCACTTCCTCCACGATATTGGAAAGCTGGCGTTCTTCCGGATCGCGGAGGTTGGGCGGCCGGGCGTTCAGCGCCGCGATCAGGTCTTCCGCCCGGTCCCGGCGGAGCAGGCGGCGGAAGCCGATCCAGAGCAAACCCGAGGCGATCAGCCCCGGCACGAAGGCGGTCAGCAGTTCCGGCGTCCGGCGGAGTGCTGCCCAATAGCTTGGCCAGCCGACTTTGTCGTCCAGCCCGTCGATGATCCCGCTGAGGAGGTCCATCTTCGACCCCGCCCAATGGCCCAGGGCAGTGGCGGTCTGGAGGCAATAGGCCGGTTCGATCCCAGCCCAAGCCGCGAGATGCAGCAACCCGCCCGCGATCAGGATGACCGCCGGACCGGCGATGGCAGCCGTGACGATGCCCATGGCCGCCGCGATCAGCAGGCAGCCCAACGCCATCCGCCACGTGCCCCGGCGGCGCCGGGCCTGCTCGTCATGGAAGCTGACGCGGTCAAGCGGACCGAAGGAATCCAACGCCATCCCGTTTGCTGACATAGACGAGAACCTTCATCCGGGAAGATTTTGCGAAAGGTCAATTTTAAGAAAGGATTGAATGCTTTTTAGCAGCTGCCGTCCATGACAGCAGAAGTGGCAGTCCAGCCGCTTCTTTGGAGAGCCGGGGGGCGGTGGAGTTGCCCGGAGCGGGATGCCCGGATATTGTTCGCCCCAAGAACAAATCAGAGGGAGAGGCCGCAAAATCATGAGCCATTCAGCTAAAAACCCACGTTTCCGGGGCGTTTACCCCGTCGTGCCGACGATCTTCGACGAGTCCGGCAATCTGGACCTGGAAGGCCAGAAGCGTTGCCTTGATTTCATGATCGACGCCGGCTCCAACGGATTGTCGATCCTGGCGAACTTCTCCGAGCAGTTCGTCCTGGGGGACGACGAGCGGGAGGTGCTGACCTCCACCATCCTGAACCATGTCGCCGGACGCGTGCCGGTGATCGTGACGACCACCCATTTCAGCTCCCGGATCTGTGCCGCGCGGAGCAAGCGGGCACAGGAGGCGGGCGCCTCCATGGTCATGGTGATGCCGCCGTACCATGGCGCCACGATCCGCGTGCCGGAGGTCGGCATCTACGACTTCTACCGCACGGTGTCGGATGCCATCGACATCCCTATCATGATCCAGGACGCCCCGGCGGCCGGGACCCCGCTGTCCGCCCCGTTCCTCGCCCGCATGGCGAAGGAGATCGAGAACGTCGCCTATTTTAAGATCGAGGTCGCGGCGGCCGCGTCCAAACTGCGCGAGATGATCCAGCTCGGCGGTGACGCGATCGAAGGCCCGTGGGACGGCGAGGAAGCGATCACGCTGCTGGCCGACCTCGACGCCGGCGCCACGGGAACGATGACCGGCGGCGGCTACCCGGACGGGCTGCGCCCGATCGTGGACGATTATCTGGCGGGCCGCCGGGAGGAGGCAGTCGCCGGCTACGCCCGCTGGCTGCCGCTGATCAACTACGAGAACCGCCAATGCGGGCTGCTGGCGGCCAAGGCGCTGATGAAGGAAGGCGGCGTGATCCGCTGCGACGCCCCGCGTCATCCTATCACGCCGATGCACCCGGCGACGCGGGCGGGGCTGTTGGACACGGCAAAGCGGCTTGACCCGCTGGTGTTGCGCTGGGGATGATGCGACAGCGATTGTACGCAAATGTAATCATTTAGACTGAGCTGTATGGGCCGGAGTGATGACATGGTTCCTGTTTCCGAAATAGGCATGTGGGATCGCTCCGGCTGGGGATGCAGCGGAGTAGGGGACGGAGTTGACGGATTTCGGGAGTAGGCTGGAGGAATTTTAGCCTATCCTGAGCGGAAGGTCAATTCGATGGCGGTGTATGATCTAGCAGTCAGAAATCACACCGACGGCATTGAAGATTGATCGATGAGTTCCGGCTGAGATGTCGGGCTGAAGAGGCCCGACATTCAACGCTTCAGACCGGCTAATGCTTAGCGCTCGTGGAATGAATGGCAACAGTCAAATGGCTGCTTGGCGGCTCTAACGGACATCATCGTCCATGTCTTCGGAGTGATCTTTCAAGGACACCGCACACTGGACAGCCGATTTGGCGCATCGAGTGGCCGCGTCCAGATCGCGGGGAACATCAGCCTAAAGCGCAGGGTTCTCGCCCCGCTCCTTGATTCGGTCACGCAGCGATGGGGACAGGAAGCGCTCGGGAGTTATGATCGAAACGAAGCCGGCATCGGCCAGCGCCAGTTCCACATCCACGGCAACGTCGGCGTCACAGTCGGCGGGGGATCGACATCAAGGCGATGTCGATGTCGGAGCGCTCGTGAAATCCGCCTTCGGCCAGGGAGCCGAAAACCACCAGCTTTCCTCCTGCTTCCAATGCGATCTTTTTTGCGTTGCGGACGGCCCGCACGGCGGCTTCACGTCGCTCTGCCAGACGACCAAAAGCGGTCCTGGAGTTCGTCCGGCATCTCGTCCAGGTATGTGCCCGTTTGCCCACGACGGAAGAACCCGTCGTCGACCTGCTTCAATTCATGCGATGAACAGCTTCTCGATAAACTCCTTATCTGTGTCGATGTCATCGGGTGCAATGAAACGGCCCTTCGCGATACCAATGCGGAAATTGGCGGGTGGAGTATCGAAGAGTGCAGATTTTGCGGCTGTCACACAGTCATCGGCTTTGACGATCTCAGACTCGCTCTTCACAGCTTCAACGTCTGTAAAATCGGCGGCTCTGGAGTCAGGGACGTTGATGCCAGGCATTCCCCTTGCTCCTTGTTAAGCTTCGTCACAGCAGTAGGCTTGTACATATTGCCGAACGACGGGCTATAGGACTTCATGAAGCCATCGCTACGGCGACAAATTAAAACACCGTGAGTTTGGAGTCAGGCAAGCTCATCCTCATCAAGGAGAATGCGGCAGGGAGGATACCAGCGACCGAAGGATTGGAGCTGTCAGGGACGTCAGAGTGTCGGGCTTAAGCGGCCCGACCTGCGCACCCGGATACCGCTGCCGACACTTCGGGGAAGGGTCGGGTGACGCTCACCCCTCGCCGACGTAATGCGGGTCCGGCCGCTCCATCAATTCCTCGTAATGCACCATGACCGGAGCACCGAGAGGGCAGGGGCGGCCGGCTTTCCAGGCCCATTCTCCCCGATCGCAGTCCGCCGCCCTGACGTAGCCGTTCAGGTAGAAGCGGCGGTCGCGCGGGCTGAGATTGCGGCCCGAGCCGTGGATCAGGTAGGGGCTCCAGAAGGCGACGTCTCCCGGCTCCAGCAGGACATCGACCAGCCGGTCCGGGTCGATGCCGGCCTGCCTCAGCGCGTCCTCCGGTGTGCCGCTGCCCATGACGGCGTCGCGGCCCAGGTCGAGCGCTCCCAGCCGGTGGCTGCCGGGGATCACGCGCAGCGCGCCGCTTTCCACCGTGTGGGGATCGACCGCGATGCCGGTCTGGACGTAGCTTTCGGCAAGGTTGCGGTAGCACGCCGCCGGCTTGCGGAAGCGGGCGTCCTGGTGGAACGCGAAGTCGGAGATCAGGGAGCCGGCAGGCTTCCAGTGAAGCTGGTTGATGATCTGCTTGATATCGGCGCCGAGCAGCGGGGCCATCAGGCCGAACAGCCTCATGTCGGTCCGCACGGCCGCCAGATCGGCATCGCCGTAGGACGGCCACTGCACCATCTTGACGATCCTGCCCAATGCCGGATCGGAACCGACCCGAACCATCAGGTTGCCGTGGCGGAAATCGCGCGGATGGGGCAGACCTGCGGCGTATTGCCGGTCGAAAGCCTTGGCCAAGACAGCTATTTCCGATGGGTCGAAGACGCCCCGGACGATCGCGAAGCCGTCGCGGCGGTAATCCGCTACGGTGTCCGCATCATAGGCGACGGAGCTGAAACTCACCGTCATGACGACCGTCTCCCCGATCCCTCCACATCAATTTACAAAGTATATCAAATTTCGTCTTTGGAAACGACCCTCCTTTATGGCGGAGCGGTCGAGCCCCTCAGCACCAGTTCCGGTTCGATGATCCGGGTGACCGGCGCCGCTTCCTGGCTGACGATCCGCTTCAGCAGAAGCTCCGCCGCCTGCCGTCCCATGTCGCCGTGGTGGATATGCACTGTGGTCAGGGGGGGATCGACCATGTCGATCAGCGGCATGTCGTTGTGGCCCACGACCGAGATATCCTTGGGGCAGGCAAGTCCCCGGGCGCGCATTTCCAGGTAGAGGCCCAGCGCCAGCAGGTCGTTGGCCGTGGCGACAGCCGTCAGGTCCGGGTGGCGATCCAGCAGTTCCGCTGCGGCCACCCGCCCCGCGTCGCGGGTATAGGCCGAGGCGACGGCGATGGCTCCGGCGGGCAGCTCGGCCCGAGCCATCGCCTGTTCGAAACCCTGACGCCGCAGTACGCCGGTCGAAAGATGCTGAGGGCCGGCGATGTGGCCGATGCGCCGGTGGCCAAGGCTGGCCAGATGCTCCACCGCCAGCCGCATGCCGCCGATATCGTCCGAAATCACGGTCGATGCCCTGGTCCCGGTCTCCGCCCGGTTGACCAGCACGGCGGGAACGCCGGCCTCAAGGCAGCGCGTCAGCACGGGGTCGTCGCGTTGCGCGGTGGCCAGCACCACGCCCTCGACTCGGTGCGCTATCAGTTGATCGACGATCCGGATCTGCTGCTCGACGCCGCCGCCGGCATTCGCGATCAGCGCGGAATAGCCGTTCTCCGCCAGCACCGTTTCGATGGCGCTCAGGATCGGCGCGAAGACGAGGTTCGCCATGTCAGGCACCACCACGCCGATCAGGCGCGACCGCCGGGTGCGCAGCCCCGCCGCCAGAACGTCGCGCTGATAGCCCATCCGGAGAGCGGCGGCCTGGACCCGCTCCACGACATCCTGCCCGATCAGGTGCGATTTCTCCGGGTTCAACGCCCTGGACGCCGTCGAACGGTGAACGCCGGCCGCATCGGCCACTTCCTGCAAGGTCGCGGGCTGGCGGGTCAGTTCATTCATCGTCACGGCATCCTCGTTTCGTTCGCTACGCTCCCGCTGTCCGTACTGGGGCAGCTATCCAGTGATAACAGACGGTCAAACCACAATGGTAAAAAACGGTTCGCACGGTGGCGGTCGGCGGCGTGACGAACGGTGGCCGGCCGGGCGCTCCGGCAAGCAGTCCGGCCGCATCGGCCGCATCGGCGGCATCAGCCGCGCAGCGCCTCGGCGATCGTCGCCGCATAGGGTGTCGTCCTCCGGCCGATCAGGGCGCCGAGCTGTCCGCTTTCATCGAGGAGCGCCCCTTTGGCGGCGCCAGCGTCGGAGTCCGCCAGCAACTCGGCAAAGTGTTCCGGAAGGCCGGCGCCGAGAAGGACGGACTTGTACTCCGCCTCCGGCAGGTCCTTGTATGCCACGGGCTTGGCGGACTGCCGGGCGACTTCTGCAACGAACTCTGGAAGCGTGAACGACCGGTCTCCCGCCAGTTCGTAGATGCAGCCGTTCCCGGCGTCGTCGGCAAGCAGGACGGCGACCGCCGCCTCGGCATAATCCGCGCGGGAGGCCGTGGAGAAACGTCCCTCGCCGGCGCTTCCCAGATAGGCTCCGTGCTCGAGCGCCGCCGGTATGGCCATGACCTTGTTCTCGGTGTACCAGCCATTGCGCAGCACCGCGAACGGAATGCCGGACGAACTCAGCGCCGCCTCGGTTTCCCGGTGTTCCACCGCGAGGCCCAGCGGCGACGTATCGGCATGGAGCAGGCTGGTATAGGCCAAGAAGGTCACACCGGCCCGCTTGGCGGCATCGATGACGTTGCGATGCTGCACGGTGCGCTGGCCGACCTCGCTTGATGAAATTAGGAGCGCCCGATCGATCCCGGCGAAGGCGGCGTCCAGCGTCTCCGGCTTGGCGTAGTCGGCGATCCTGACCTCAACGCCAAGCGCCGCCAGGCTTTCACCGGCCTTCGGATTACGGACGATCACCGCTACCTGCTCGGCAGGAACCTTCCGGACAAGGCCTTCGACCACGAGGCGGCCGAGCTGGCCGCTGGCGCCGGTCACGAGATAGCGATGCGATGGGTTGGACATGGGAGATCCCTCGATCTGGTCTCTGTTGAAGATATGGTCTATAATAGAGACTATGTTCGACCGGTGTAAGGAGGCAGCTTTTCGTGACTAGGGCACTCGCAGGGAACCTCCTCCAGGTTCCGGTACCCGAACTGGCCGACCGCTTCGACGAATGGCAGAAATTCGGCTTCGATGCCGCGCGCTGTCCAGTGCGCAACGTGCTCGACCATATCGGCGACAAGTGGACGGCGCTGATCCTGATTTCCCTGGCGAAGGAGGGCCGACGGTTCAGCGCGGTGCAGCGGCTAATCCCCGACATCTCCAAGAAGATGCTGACCCAGACCCTCCGCGATCTGGAGCGGGACGGGCTGATCACCCGTCACGTCTTTCCGACGAAACCTCCGAGCGTCGAATACCGCCTTTCGCCGCTGGGGCGGTCGGTGCTGGACCCGCTTGCCCAACTGGTTTTCTGGGCGGAAAGCCGCCACGGAGAGATCGAGGATGCGCGACGACGGTTCGACGCCTCAAGCCCGGCCTGATTTTTCCTGAGACAGCAAACAAACTGGTTGACATTGTGCAATCGATTGCAGAAACTCTGTGCAATCGATTGCACAACACCGGGAGGAAACCATGGCAACGCTGGAAAAGCCGCTGCCTGAGGTACGGGAAACGCGATCCTCGATCATCGAAGACCAGAACACCGTCACGGAAACCGTGCTGGCCGCCATGCAGGGCGCGGATAACCCGAGGCTGCGGGAAGTCATGGCGGCGCTGGTCCGCCACCTCCATGCCTTCGCCCGCGAGGTCAACCTGACGGAGGAGGAATTCGACCTCGGCATCGACTTCCTCAACCGCATCGGGCAGGCGACCAACGACACCCATAACGAGGGCATCCTGTTCTCCGACGTGCTGGGCTTCTCGACGCTGGTCTGCCTGCTCAACAACGGTGCGGGCGGAGCGACTGAAACCGCTTCGGCGCTGCTCGGGCCGTTCTGGCGGATGAACTCGCCGCGCACTGAAAACGGCGGCTCGATCGTCCGCTGCGAAACACCCGGACCGGCGCTGCTGGTCGATGCCAGGGTCGTCGATCCGCAGGGCAGGGGGATCGAAGGGGTGGAGGTCGATGTCTGGCAGGCTTCTCCAGTCGGGCTCTACGAGAACCAGGACGACACCCAGGCCGATATGAACCTGCGGGGCAAGTTCACCACGGATGCGGAAGGCCGCTTCAGCTTCCGCTCCATCCGCCCCGCCGGCTATCCCGTCCCGACCCACGGCCCCGCCGGCGATTTGCTGCGTGCTCAAGCGCGGCATCCGTTCCGCCCGGCACACCTGCATTTCCTCGCATTCCGCGAAGGATACAAGACGCTGATCACGCAGGTCTTCGTGGACGAGGACCAGCATCTTGAAACCGATGTCGTCTTCGGGGTGACGCGCCACCTGATCGGCGATTTCAAGAAGGCCGGGACGGGATACACGCTGGACTATACCTTCGTCATGGAACCGGGCGAAGCAAGACTTCCGACGCCGCCGATCAAGTAAAAACCTTTCTTTTAACGCGAATTACTGACGGCGTGCTGTTGGGCCACGGCCCAACCTACGAAGCACGAGCCTGTAGGTTGGGCCGTGGCCCAACAAACGTCCCCATCAGACCCAAATAGCGTCCAAAACAGGGAGGCATAACCATGCGCCGCACGACCCTTCTTGCCGCAGCATTGATCCTTGCCGGCACCAACGCTTACGCCCAGACCGAATTTCCCAGCCGGCCGATCACGATGATCGTGCCGTTCGCCGCCGGCGGTCCGACCGATACCGTCGGACGCCTGATCGCGGAGCCGATGACCCGGATGCTCGGCCAGCAGGTGCTTGTCGAGAACGTCGGCGGGGCCGGCGGGACGCTGGGCGCCGCCCGCGTCGCCAAGGCCGACCCCGACGGGCACACCATCCTGCTCTATCACATCGGTCAGGCGACCAGCGTCTCGCTCTACCGCAAGCTTCCCTATGATCCCGCCAAGGATTTCACGCCGGTCGGGCGCGTCACCGACGTGCCGATGACGCTGGTCGCCCGGCCCACGATGGAAGCCGCTTCGGCCGGCGACCTGCTCGGCTACATCACGAAGAACAAGGAAGACGTCACCCTGGTCAATGCCGGTGTCGGATCTGCGTCCCATCTCTGCGGGATGGTGCTGATGAAGGCGCTGGGCGTGCCGATGACGACCATTCCCTACAAGGGGACGGCCCCCGCGATGACCGATCTTATCGGCGGCCGGGTCGACGTGATGTGCGATCAGAGCACCAATACGTCGGGCCAGATCAAGTCCGGCAACATCAAGGCCTACGGCGTCACGGTCAACAAGCGCCTCGGCTCGCTTCCCGACCTGCCGACGCTGGCGGAGTCCGGTCTGGACGGCTTCGAAGTCTCGATCTGGCACGGCATCTGGGCGCCCAAGGGAACGCCGGCCGCGGCGGTGAGCAAGCTTGAAGCCGCTCTCCAGGCAGCCCTGAAGGACCCGAATGTCGTCAAGCGCTTCGCCGATCTGGGAACCGAGCCGGTGCCGCTGGATCAGGCGACTCCCGCAGCACTCGACAGCCATTTGAAGGCCGAGATCGAGCGCTGGAAGCCGATCGTCCAGGCCGCAGGCGTGTTCGCCGACTGATCGCTGGCGTCTTCGCCGACTGATCGCCGGCGCCTCCTTCCTTTAAAGAAAGTACCTCGCCATGGGATACCCGATTTCCCTCGAAGGGAAAGTTGCGCTCGTCGTCGGCGGAGCCGGCGGCATCGGCGCCGCGACATCCAGGATGCTGGCCGAAGCAGGAGCCCGGATCGCCGTCACGCATCTCGACCGCCCGGAAACCGCCAATGCGGCAGCCGGCCTGATCGCTGATCTGCCCGGCACCGGCCACTCCGCCTTTCCCGCCGATGTCGCCGACACACCGTCGCTGATCGCCCTGCGCGACGCCGTCCAGCAGCGCTATGGCCGGCTCGACATATTGATCAACGCGGCGGGCTTCACCAAGCCGGTGCCGCATGCCGACCTGGAAGCGCTGGACGACGAGCTGATCGACCGGATGTTCGCCGTCAATTGGCGCGGCCAGTTCGCCACGATCCGCACCTTCGCGCCGCTGCTCAAGGCCTCGGGCGATGGGCTGGTGGTGTCGATATCGTCCATCGCCGCCTTTACCGGCGTCGGCTCCTCCATCGCCTACTGCGCCGCCAAGGCCGGCATCGACGTGATGACCAAGTCGCTCGCTCGCGCCCTGGCCCCGGAGATCCGCGTTCTGGCCGTGGCACCCGGCGTCGTCGATACCGGCTTCGTGCCGGGCCGCAACGTCGATTTCAACGACAAGGTGGCGGCCTCCACTCCGCTCAAGCGGATCGGCACCGCCGAGGACATCGCGGCCGCCATCACGTCCTGCGCCACGCTGCTGGGCTATTCGACCGGACACACGATCCAGGTCGACGGCGGCCGGGCGCTTTGAGCCAGACATACAGAAAGGGGAGGGGGAACATGCGCCAGCCGAACCGAAGAACCATCATCACCTGCGCCGTCACGGGCAACCTGACGACGCCGGACCAGACGCCCTACCTGCCGATCACGCCGGGCGAGATCGCCGAAGCGGCACTCGGCGCCGCCGAGGCCGGAGCGTCCGTCGTCCATCTTCACGTCCGCGACCCGGCCTCCGGCAAGCCCTCGATGGACCTGCCGCTCTACCGGGAAGTGGTGGAGCGCATCCGGGAGAAGAACGCCGACCTTATCATCAACCTGACGACCGGACCCGGCGGGCGCTTCGTGCCCTCCGCCGAAGACCCGAAGATCGCCGGTCCCGGCACCACGCTGATGCCGCCCGAAGCGCGCGTCGCCCATATCGCGGCGCTGCGGCCCGATATCTGCACGCTCGACCTCAACACGATGAACTCGGGCCGGGAAGTCGTCATCAACACGCCCGAAACCGTCCGCCGCATGGCGGCGGTCATCCGGCAGGCGGGCGTGACGCCGGAAATCGAGCTGTTCGACTCAGGCGACATTGCCCTGATGGCCGACCTGCTGAAGGACGGCACTCTCGCCGGCCCGGTTCTCTGCTCCTTCGTGATGGGGGTGCGCTACGGCTTCCAGCCGGGCATGGAAACCGTGCTCTACGCCCGCAACCTGCTGCCGCCGGACGCGACCTTCACCGCCATCGGGATCGGGCGCGCGTCGTTCCCGACCGTGGCCCTGTCCTACCTTGCCGGCGGCCATGTCCGGGTCGGGCTTGAAGACGGGATCTACCTGTCGCGCGGCCTTTTGGCGCCGTCCAACGCCGCCCTTGTCGCCAAGGCGCGCAGCATCGTAGAGGACCTCGGCGGCGAGATCGCCACCCCGGTCCAGGCCCGCGAAATACTCGGACTCACCAAGAACAGGAACCAGCCGCAATGACCGCCGCACTCTCCTCCCACAGCCGCATGGCGGTCGATGCGACCAGCCTCCGCCTGCACGAAAAGGCGGCGGACGCCGCCAGCGTCAAGCCGGCCGTCGAGCGCTTCTCCCTGGGTATCCAGCGCCCCGACGACGTCCTGGTCGAGATCGCGGCCGCCGGCGTCAACCCGTCCGACGTCAAGGCCGCGATGGGCCTGATGCCCTACGCCGTCTTCCCGCGCACGCCGGGCCGCGACTTCGCCGGGACGGTCGTCGACGGTCCGGCCGATCTGGTCGGCAAACAGGTCTTCGGCTCGTCCGGCGACCTCGGCATCCGCCGCGACGGCACCCACGCGACGCACCTGACGGTCGAAGCCGATGCCGTGGTCGAAAAGCCCGACGGCGTGACGCTGGAGGAGGCGGCCGGCATAGGTGTGCCCTTCGTCACGGCGCTGGAGGGACTGCGCCGCGCCGGCATGCCGAAGGCGGGCGACACGGTGCTGGTCCTGGGCGTCAACGGCAAGGTCGGGCAGGCGGCGGTCCAGATCGCGACCTGGAGGGGCGCCCGCGCGATCGGCGTCGTCCGCCGCGCCGAAGCGTATCAGGGGCATGCCACCTCCGCCGTCGAGATCGTCGATTCCGCGTCCGAGGACGTGGCGGCGCGCGTGCTTGAACTGACCGGCGGCAAGGGCGCCGACATCGTCTACAACACGGTCGGGGAGCCGTATTACGCGGCGGGGGCCAAGTCGCTCGCCAAGCTCGGCCGGCAGATATTCATCGCATCGGTCTTCAAGCCGGTGGAGTTCGACATCTTCGCCTTCTATCGCGGCCGCCACACCTATGTCGGCATCGATACGCTGGCGCTTTCCTCGGTCGAGACGGCGGATCTGCTGCGCGAACTGGTCCCCGGCTTCGCCGGCGGCGACCTGCGCCCCTTCCCGATCCAGGCTGACTCCGTCTACCGCCTGGAAGACGCGGCGGAGGCCTATCGGACCGTGCTGGGATCGTCGCGCGACCGCGTGATCCTGCGTCCGGCCGGGGAGGGCTAAGGGCCATGCACGTCGTCCGCTTCGAATCGGCTCCGGCCTACGACGCCCCCGGCCACGACCGGATGCGCATGTCGCGCCTTCAAGGGCGGGAGGCCGGGCCGTCCGACACCGTCTGGCTCGGCCTCTCCCGCATCGATCCCGGCGGCGGAACGACGCTGGATGCGTCGGGGGTCGAGAAGATGTACGTCGTCCTTGAAGGCGAGGTCGTGATCTCCAACGGGGAGGAGGAAGCGACGCTGCGTCCCTGGGACAGCGTCCGCATCGCTCCCGGCGAGAAGCGCGCGCTGGCCAACCGGACCGGCCAACCCGCCGCGATCCTTCTCGTCATGCCGGCATGACGAGAAGGATCATCGATCATTGATAATGTCCTGTCCGCTGCACAACTTTGAAAGGGAGGTCTTAGCAGCGAGCAGGGAGCAGGGCACCATGGGTCCATATCCGCACGACGCACCGCGAGCCGTAATCTCCGACGAGAACCCGATGGGCACGGATGGGTTCGAGTTCGTCGAATACGCTTCGACCGAACCCGAAAAGCTCCACGCCCTGTTCCAGACCATGGGGTTCTCGGCGGTGGCGAAGCACCGCTCCAGGGACGTGACGCTCTACCGCCAGGGCGAGGTCAACTTCGTCGTCAACGCCGAGGCCGACAGCTTCGCCCGCCAATTCGCCGAGCAGCACGGCCCCTGCGCCTGCGCCATGGCTTTCCGCGTCGCCGATGCCGGACACGCCTTCAAGCGCGCCGTCGGCCTGGGCGCCAAGCCGGTGGAAACGCGGGTCGGCCCGATGGAACTGAACATCCCGGCGATTGAGGGCATCGGCGGCAGCCTGCTCTACTTCGTGGACCGCTATGGCGACCGGGGATCGATCTACGACGTCGATTTCTTCTGGACCGGCGAGCGGGAGCCGGAGCCGGCCGGGGCCGGGCTGTATTACATCGACCACCTGACCCACAACGTCCGGCGCGGCAACATGGGCGTCTGGGCGGACTTCTACCAGCGCCTGTTCAACTTCCGGCAGATCCGCTTCTTCGACATCGAGGGCCGGCACACCGGCCTGTTCTCCAAGGCGCTGACCAGCCCGGACGGCAAGATCCGCATCCCGATCAACGAGAGTGCCGACGAGAAGAGCCAGATCGAGGAATATATCAAGGACTACAAGGGCGAGGGCATCCAGCACGTCGCCAGCGGCTGCCGCGACATCTACGAAACGGTGGCGAACCTGCGGGAGCGCGGGCTGGAGTTCATGCCGGCGCCTCCCGCAGCCTACTACGACAAGGTGGACGGACGTCTGCCCAACCACGGTGAACCGCTGGAGCGGCTGCGCGAATTGGGCCTGCTGATCGACGGCGAGGGCGTGGTGGATGGCGGCCAGACCAAGGTGCTGCTCCAGATCTTCTCCAAGACGGTGATCGGCCCGATCTTCTTCGAATTCATCCAGCGGAAGGGCGACGAGGGCTTCGGCGAAGGCAACTTCAAGGCCTTGTTCGAAAGCATCGAGGAAGACCAGATCCGGCGCGGAGTGATAGGGCAGGAGGCGTGAAGGTCAGGTCCGTTGTGCGTTGCACAATGGGGAGGCTTCATCTACCCTTCGGGCTGATATTCTGTCACAGATGAAGGCTCGGACACCGGATATGGCTTCCTTGAACGGATCTACTTCGTACGGCACCCGCCTGATCATTCCGCCGCTTCGCCGGGTCTACGCCGCCTTCGGCGACCTGACGTTCGCGCTGATGCGCGGGATCGCGGGCGTCGCCTTGATGGTCCACGGCTACGGCAAGGTCACCGACCCGTTCGCTGCTGTCGGCATGGTCGAGAGCCTGGGCTTCGTGCCCGGCACCTTCTGGTCGCCGCTGCTCTCGTTCTCAGAGTTCTTCGGCGGTCTGCTGCTGGCGCTGGGCCTGCTGACCCGGCCGGCGGCCGTCGCCGCGTCCGTCATCCTGCTGGTGACGATCTATTATCACTGGATCTTCAAGGACCAGGGCTGGTCGGGGTCGGAAAAGTCGATCCTGTGGGTCGGCATGACCCTGTTCTTCGCCGTCCATGGCGGCGGCCGGTTCTCGGTGGACCGCAGGATCGGCAAGGAGTTCTGACCCCGCGCCGATCCCGCGCCCAAGCACTCAGACCGTCGAGGGCGCTACCTGCTCGATCGCATCGAGCGGGTCGCCTACGATGGCCGCCTCGAACGCACGCAGGCGCTTGTAGATCGACAGCAGCTCGACGATCGTCGTCCAGGAGTTGACGAGGTACTGGAACGACGACCTGACCTGCTCGAACGCGTTGAGGATCTGGTTCATCGCTCCCAGCGTGATCGCGCCCGCGATGATCGTCGGGGCCAGGACGACATAGGGGAAGATGTTGTCGGTCTGGAGATACAGGATCCGCGCGACGTTGAAGTACATATAGTGGAAGTACAGCCGGAAATAGTTCCGGCGCACATTGCCGAACAGCGCCGCCACCGTCGGCGGCCTTGCCCGGTCGGCGTGGTCCTCGCCGTAGACCAGCTCCTTGCGGTACGCCGCCTCGACCCGCTGGTTGCGGAATTCCAGCCCCGGCAGCTTAATGCCGACCAGCGCCAGGAAGGCCGTCCCGAAAGCCGACCATAGAATGGCGACGACGACGAGGGCGTGCGGGACTTCGCCGACCAGGGGAAGTTCCTTCACGGACTCCGACAGCCGCAGCAGTACCGGCAGGAAGGCCACCAGCGTCATGACCGACGTGATCAGGCTGACGCCCAGGCCCTCGACCGTGGTCGAGAACCGCATGGTGTCTTCCTGAACGCGCTGCGAGGCGCCTTCGATCAGGCGCAGCCGGCCCCAGTGGGACATGTAGTAGTCGTTCATCGCCGTCCGCCACCGGAAGATATAGTGGCTGACGAAGAACCGGGTCAGCACGCCGACCGCAACGGCGATGAAGGCGATGCCCGCGAAGTCCAGCAGCGACAGGTAGAACTGCTCGACCGTAACCGGCCCCGACTTGGCGAGTGCTGTCTGGATCAGGTCGTAGAACGGGCCATACCAGTCGTTGATCGCGACGCTGACCTGAACCTGGAAATACGTGACGAACAGGATCAGCGCCGACCCCAGGATCGACCAGTGCGCCCAGCGATGCGGCGCGAACCACATCCAGAAGGCGGCGAAGATCGCCACCGCGACGGCATAATAGATATAGAACCACAGGAAGGGCGGCGACCAGAAGACTTCGACGCCGACAGTCCGGGCGCCCTCTTCGGCGGCAACCTCGCCCAGTCCGAACCACTCGCCCAGGGAATCGGCCCCCATGTACCAGACGGCCACGCAGATCGCGATCCACAGCACGACCGACCCGAAGAACAAGCGGGGCGCGGGGAAGAAGCTTACGAACATGCCTTTGAACTCTCCGTGTTTGATTTTTCCGGTATAACCTCTTCCCCGTATGAAGAATATAATTCCGGTCTCAGATGTCTTCGGTGCCGCCGAAATCGTCGCCGACGCCGTCGTCGCCTTGGAAATCCTGCCCGGTGTCCACGTCCTCGGCGCCGAAGTCCTGCGGATCTCCCGGATCGCTTGAGTCGTCGCCGTAATAGTAGTTGTTGACCACGTTTTCCGTTATCGCCGGCTGCTGGGCGACACCGCTGAGGATGCCGTCGGCGTGACGGCCGAACATCGACTGGATGCCTTCGAACAGCAGCGCGCCGCCGGCGACGCCGGCCGCCGTGGTCGCCGCCGACCGCAGGAAGCCGCCATGGGGGACAGGAGGGGCAGGGGGTGCGTAATCTGGCCGCGCATAGCCGCCGACCGGATCATGACCGGGCTGGTTCGCTGGCTGTGGCACCGGCTGTCCCCACGGACCGAACGGCGGCATCACCGCTCCGGTCCCTGCGGCAAGCCCGCCGAGAAAGCTGCTGGCCGGCTGCATCCGGGCCTTGGCACCGGCAAGCTGTCTTTCCAGATCGGCGATCCGCGATTGTGCCTGGTTCAGTGCCATGTCCTGGATCAGCACGGTCTGGACGAGTTGGTACGGAGCGTCCGGCTGCTCCTCCATGGCTTGCCGGATCAGCACGTCCGCCTCGGCATCCTTCGGCTCGGACCCGACCTTCTTCAGCCTGCCCATCAGCGAGGAAATCAGTTCTTTTTCCTGCGGAGTCATGGTGGACTCTCCCGAAAAATCACGCGACTGAAGCCGCGAGGCTTCGGTGCGGATCTTACGTGCCGATCCAAATCGGCCCAAATTAACAATTATTCAGAAAAGCCGGATCGAAGATGCCGGATTGAAGATAATGTCCGCGTATTTTTATCTGTAATGCAACCTATAGTTACCCATACGGCTAACTCACAATGCGCCTTGCACCCATTACGCTGGGGTGTGGTTATATAATTGTACGTTGCATACCTCGCCTCCATTGAATAACTGGACGGTCCGCCACCCAACCGGGAGCGGGCCGTTTTTCTGTGACGACACCGGTAGTGAGGTCAAACCTTATAATATTGATTATGGAAAATAATGCTTAGGCAGCCCCTTTCGGCATTCTCATCACCGCCCCTTATGACTGTAAATTAGTTTCATTATATTCTCATAAGATGTCTCGGTAGCCGTAATAATCCAAAACTATCTCATGGCCTATACCGGGCGCTCGCATCTTTGATGCCTAAAGTTGTGGGAAGATGAGTTCCCTTAAAAACAGGGCAAATCCCATGGCTATCATCAAAGGTACCGACAAGGCGGATACGAAATACGGAACCTCCGGCGCCGACACCATCTACGGCTATGGTGGCAACGACTATCTTTATGGGCGTGCCGGCAACGACACCCTGTGGGGTGGAACGGGGAACGACAAGCTGTATGGGGAAACCGGCGACGACGTTCTTCGCGGCGAGTCCGGTAAGGACACCCTCTACGGCTCGACCGGCAACGACATCCTGTACGGAGGCGCCGACGACGACAGCCTCTATGGCGATGCCGGGACGGACACCGTCAAGGGCGAAGCCGGGAACGACATCATCAAGGGCGGGACCGGCCGTGCGTTCCTGTATGGCGGGGACGGCAACGACAGCCTCTACTACGATCCCACCACGGGCAACATAGGCAAGCTTGGTGACTATCTCGCGGACAGCGTGCTCGACGGCGACGCTGGCAGCGATACGCTGAACATCTACAACAAGGCGACCTATACGTCCGGCACGGCTGAGAAAGCGTCGTTGACCCAGGTCAACATGAGTGGCCGGAACGCCGGCGACATCTACTTCTACAATCCCACTCCCAACAAGTACCAGTCCATCGATGTCGGACACTTCCAGGAAGTCGAGAAACTCACCGTTACGGGAGCTGGAAAGCTGGAATTCAGCGGAACCTACTCCGTCGGCAAAGGCATCGACATCACCGGAACCGCGAACAACGACGTGTTCCGCAGCTACGGCGCCAGCGACACGATGCGCGGCGGCGGCGGCAACGACGATTTCTACGTCACGGGCGGCAGGGACACTGTCGTCAGCGGGACCGGCGACAGTGACCGGATCTACTTCGACGCCACCGCTCCTGTCGATGCGATCATTACCGGCTTCAACGGCGCCGGCGCCTATGGCGGGGACAGGATCTATTTCGACGACAGCTGGGGCGGATCGATCAAGAGCACCGTCACGGAAGTCGGCGGCAAGACCGAGTTCGAAATAGAATCCAACGGATACTACAACTTCGGTGTGACGACCGTGACGGTCGACAAGACGGGACTGGAAGAAGGAGTGGATTACTTCTTCATCTGATAGAGGAGCCGAAACCACGCCAATTTGCCATGCTCCGGACCGACGAGGATCGAAATCCCCGCCGGTCCAAGGCAACGGCTCATACAAGGCAACCAGTTACTTCAGGCTCTCCAGATAGGCCACCAGGTCATCGACTTCCTTGGCATCCGCGATCCCGTCGAACGGCATCCGGTTGCCCTTCACCTTGCCCTGCGGGTCGGCGATGAACTCCTTCAGCGACGCCGCATCCCAGGTGATGCGGCTCCGCTTCATGGCGGCCGAGTAGCGGAAGCCGTCCACCCCGGCGGCCTTGCGGCCGACGATGCCGGCCAGCGCCGGGCCGGTTTCCGTCCCCTCCCCTTTCTCGCCGTGGCAGGCGGCGCAGGTCGCATAGACCTCCTCGCCCTGCCCCGCATCCGCCGCCCACGCGGCGGGCGCCGCCGCGAGCAAACCCGCCGCGCAAACCGCGTTCAGTACAAATCCACGCATCGAAATCACGCCTTCATCAGGTGGCCGGGGTTCTTCAGGTACTTGTTGACCACGGCGTCCGCCGCCCAATAGGTCAGCGCGCCGACGGCGCCGGTCGGGTTGTAGCCGGCGTTCTGCGGGAAGACCGAGGCGCCCAGGACGAACAGGTTATGGGCGTCCCAGCTTTGCAGGTATTTGTTGACCACGCTGGTCTTCGGATCGGTGCCCATCGGCGTGCCGCCCGTGTTGTGGCTCGACTGGTACGGCACGACGTCGAAGTCGCCCTTACGGGCATTGGCGGCGATATGCGTCGCCCCCATCGCCTTGGCGATCCCGGCGCCCTTCTCGGTCAGGAACGCCGACATGCGGCGGTCGTTGTCCGTGAAGTTGTAGGTCATCCGGATCAGCGGCCGGCCCAGGATGTCCTTGTAGGTCGGGTCGAGGTCCAGGTAGTTGCCCCGGCTGGAATAGTTGGAGCCCTGGCAGTTCATGCTGGCGGAGCTGCGATACCACTTGGCGGTCGCCTCCTTCCACTCCGAACCCCAGCGCGGCGTGCCAGGCGGGACCGGACGGGTCAGGATCGGCCGGGCATTGGTCGAGTTCAGCGCGATGTAGCCGCCGCCCAGGAAGTCCATGCCGGAGTGGTCGAAGTTGTCGCCGTTGAAGTCGTCGATGACCATGCCGAGCGAGCCGGCGGCCATGAACGGGTTCATCTCCTTGCCTTCGAAGAAGACGCCGACCTGCGACTGCACCTGATGACAGTAGTTGCGCCCGACGACGCCCTTGCCGGTCTTCGGGTCGTACGGCTGGCCGATGCCGGAATGCAGCATCATGTGGGTGTTGCCGAACACCCAGGCCGACAGGAACACCATGCCCGCCGGCTGCTCGTATTCCTCGCCGGTCCGCAGATCGACGTAGACGACGGCGGTCACCTTCTTGCCGGCCTTGTCGTAGACCAGCCTACTGGCGTAGCAGCGGTCGCGGATATCGACCTTCGGCTCCTTCGCCAGCACCGGCAGCAGCGTCGTGTTGGGGCTGGACTTGGCGTTGGCTTCGCAGCCGAAGCGCTCGCAGTGGCCGCAATACTGGCAGGCCCCCAGCCGCACGCCTTCCGGATTGACATAGGGCGCGCTCATGTTGCCGGCGGGTGCCGGGAACGGGTTGTAGCCCAGCTCCTTGGTGGCCGCCTCGAACATCGTGCCGGCCAGCGACGGCTTCAGCGGCTTGTTCGGATACTCGGCGCTGCGCCAGCCCTCGAACGGGTTGCCGCCGGGATGGATCTTGCCCTTGATGTTGCCGGCCTTGCCCGACAGCCCGCACAGCTTCTCGAAGCGGTCGTAGTGGCCCTCCAGCTCGTCATAGGTGACGCCCCAGTCCGATATCAGCATGTCGTCGGGGACGGATTTCTTGCCGTAGCGCTGGGTCAGGTGGCTGCGCAGGCTGTGGTCGCTGGGCAGGAAGCGGTAGGTCATCGCGTTCCAGTGCGTGCCCATGCCGCCGACGCCGTCACCCGGCAGGAAGGAGCCGAAGCGCCGCATCGGCAGCGCCTGCTTGTCGGTGCCGTGGCGGAACGTGACGGTTTCCTGCGACGGGTCTTGCATCAGTTCCTGACGAACTGAAAACCGCAACTCGTCGCGGATGCCGGGCAGCGTGAAGTCTTCGCCGGGGACGCGGTTGGCGCCGCGCTCCAGCGCCACGACCGTCAGTCCGGCCTTGCTGAGTTCGCGGGCCATGATGCTTCCGCTCCAGCCCATGCCGACGAGCACCGCGTCGACTTCCGGTAATTTCTTAGCCATGTCGTATTGTCTCTAACCGTTATTTTGGCGGCAGTCGGGAGAAGTCGGCGCGTCAGGAGAAGTCGGCGATCGACTGCGGCTCGACGTCGTAGCGCTTGCCGCGGAAGGCATCGATCTTGTCGGCATAAGTCGCCGGCAGGCCGGGGTAGCCGATCATCCGCCACGACGCCATGTTGCGGTTGCCGCCGTACATCGGGTCGGCGAAGAAGCCTTCCATCACCATGGTAAGCAGCGCGTTGAAGAACGGACGCGACCCGATCGAGGCGAACTCGGCCTTGCCCGCTTCCATCGTCTTCAGCGCCTCGGCGATCTTGGCGGGCTCCAGCCCGTCGAGCGGCTTGCCGTGCGTCGCCTTGGTCCAGTCGTTGGCCGCCTTGATGCCGGCGCGGAAGAACTCCAGCGGGGGTAGTGGCGACTGGTTGCCGGCGCCGGGGACCGCAGCGTGGAACGGCCCCGCCCGGTACATCCTGGCCCCTGCCCCATAGGCGCCCGCCAACTGGCGATCGATGTAAGTGACCACGCCGCATTCCGAACCCGACGGCGACAGGTCGTCCGCCGGGATCATCGCGTCGGCCGCCGCCGCGACGAAGGCGGCTTCGGTGGCGGTCAGGACCTGCATCGGTTCCGGGATGTATTCCGGAGTTTCCGCTGCGGCGGCGGTCGTTTCCGGCTTGGGGGCCGACTTGGTTTCCGGGGCCGTTTCCTGCGGCTGGGCCGCCGCGAGGTCGGGGGCGGCGAAGGCTCCGGCCACCGTCACGGCAGCGGTTCCGGTCGCGGCGCCGATCAAAAACCGGCGCCGGGGTAATGCTTCAGTCATCTGCTTAAGTGATCCCTCGGGTATTGAAGTCGAAGTTGAGCCGGTAAGCCGGCTTCGATCAGGCGACGCGGATCGTCGCCAGGAACTGCATGGCTTCGTTCCGCAGCCGCGCCGATTGGCTGGCGAGTCCGTCGGCCGAGGCGAGTACCTGCGCCGCGGCGCTGCCGGTCTCGTTGGCGGCCGCCGTGACCGCACCGATGGTAGCTGATACCTCCTGGGTCCCGAGCGAGGCCTGCTGGACGTTGCGGGCGATCTCCTGCGTCGCGGCGCCCTGCTCCTCGACCGCGCTGGAAACCGACGCGGTGATCCCGCTCAATTCCTCGATCCGCGTGGAGATGCCGCGAACCGCCTCGGCCGCCTTGGCTGTTTCGGACTGGATCTCGCTGACCTGGGACTGGATGTCCTCGGTCGCCCGCGACGTCTGGGTCGCCAGCTGCTTGACCTCCGATGCGACGACGGCGAAGCCCTTGCCGGCCTCTCCCGCCCGCGCCGCCTCGATCGTGGCGTTCAGCGCCAGCAGGTTGGTCTGGGACGCGATCTGCTGGATCATCTGCACGATCTCGCCGATCCGCTGGGCCGATGTCGTCAGGCCGGCGACGATGCTGTCGGTCCGCTTGCCTTCCTCGCTGACCCGGATCGCGACCTGCGACGCATCGGCGGTCCGCCGCGCGATCTCGCTGATGGAAGCGGAAAGCTCCTCGGCGGCGGTCGCCACCGTCTGCACGTTGCTGGACGTCTGCTCCGACGCCGATCCGACCGCCAGCGTCTGGCGCTGGGTTTCCTCGGCGGTGACCGACATCGACTGGGCGGCGCCCCGCATGTCGTCGGCCGACGCGGACACCGCGTCGATTACATGGCGCACGCTCGCTTCGAAACGGTCGGCCAGCTCGTTCATGCCGCGCTTGCGATCGGCCTCGGCGGCGGTGCGGGTGGCTTCCTGCTGGGTGCGCAGGGCCTCGGCCTCGATCATCATGTCCTTGAAGACGGCGACCGCGTCGGCCATCGAGCCAAGCTCGTCCCTTCGGTCGCGTCCGGGGATAGCGACATCCGTCTCGCCCTGCGCCAGCCGGCCCATGGACCCGCGCAGCCGGTCCAGCGGACGCGACAACCCGCGCCCGACCAGCAGCGCCACCAGGACGGAACCCAGCAGGACGACGCCGGTCGCGGTCATCAGGTACCGGAAGGTGCCCGTCTCGACGGCGGTGAAGCTGGAGATGTCCTTGACCAGTTCGATGATGGCGACCGGCTCGCCGGCGAAGTTCTTCAACTGGCCGAGATAAAGGGCGACCGGATGCCCTTCGAACTCCGTCCGACGCAGCACGACCGTACCGTCGAGCGCCAGCTTCATTTCTTCCGGTGTCGCGAGCGACTTGTCGCTCAGGCTGGAGCCCAGCGTCTTGAACTGGTCGTCCTGCAAGCGGTGGACGGCGAAATCGACGTTGAACTGGGTCTTGATCCGGTCGACGAAGGACTTGCCGAAGGTGATGCCGATGTCGATCGCGCCGACGAAGCGGCCGTCGCGCATGACGGGAGCGACGCTGTAGACGCCCAGGTTGTCGCGCCCCGGCTCGATGCCGGTAACGCCCTTGCCCGACTGGTTGACCAGCGCCACCGTGCGCCGGCGCTGGGAAACGTCGTCGCCGAACGACTTCGGCTCATGCACGCGGTACGTCGTGATCCCCGGCGGCTTGGTGAAGGACCACGGGCCGACACCCAGGGCCTTGGCCGAAGCCTGAGCCTGGGTCAGCAGCCCGCCCAGCGCCGCACGGTCTTCGCGGTCCAGCGCGTCCTGAACGCCCGGCAGGCCGCTGACCACGGCGGCGACGCTGGCCGCCGTCCGTCCTTCGTACTCGAAAGCAGCCAGCACGCCGTCATACTGAAGCTTCATTTCGCGGTCGAGCGCCAGACCGGTGATCTCGTTCTGCTTGGTCATTGCGACGACGCATAGCGCACCGGAGGCGACCGCCGCCGTTGCCGAAATGGCGACAACCAGCCGCATGGAAATTGAACGAATTTGAATCATGCTTATGACTTTCGACAGGCATGGTCTCAGACTTGCTTCCAATGAAATGACGGATTTTAGCAAATACTGAAACGCTCAGACCAAAGTCATAAGGCAATTCATTACTTTAAATCCGCACTTCAACGAGCGCGGACTGAGTTTCAACACAAACAACTTGCCGAAATGATAACGAATGAAACAATTTGAGACATTCAAGGGGCCGTCCGGACGGACGGGACGCGGTGCTGGTTGCCGCGCGAAGGCGGGATGCATCCGGTGAACCGGAGGGCCGCCGCGCGGCGGCGGCCCTCGACGATCTGCTCCCAGCGGCTACAGCTTAGCCGTAGCACCAGGTCGGGATCTCCAGCCTGGCATTCTGGAAGCGTTCGACATAGTTCCAGTAACTCGTCCTCGCGTCATGCTGGGCCTCGGCATATTCGAGCGGCAGGGGCTTCTGCAACTCGTCAGGCACCAGCTTGTCGAGGAGCAGCTTCTTGAGAACCTCGGCTTCGGGACTGTCGGGATGGCTGTCCAGCTCAAGCTTGCCGCGTTCCGTCAGGTAACTATAGTATTCGTACTCCATGCCTTCCGGCTGCGGCGTCACGTCGTTACGTTTCCAGAATGAATAGGTGCCGAGCTTGCCGGTTTCCGTGACGATACCGACGACATGCTCCGGTGCCAGCCAGTAGTCGTCCAGATTGGCGTAGAGTTCGTCGGTCGTATGCAGCGCATAGCCGCGACCGGGAGCCGCCGGGTCGGACAGTATGCCGAAGAGGTTGGCGCGGGAACCGTAGAGGGCTTCGAGCGTCGTGTCTTCCAGCCAGTCCATGCCGCCAGATGCCAGCGAGAGGTAGAACGGCACGAGATCGATGCTGGAGGTCAGCTGGGTGCGCGGAATTTCCGGGGCGGCGGCGTAGCGGCCCGTGAAGTCGCGGACGATCAGCGGCACATGCACCGATTCCTTATAGACGCCGCCGCCCTTGCCCTGAAGGCCGTGGGCGCTGGAATACTCGCCATGGTCGGAGGTGAAGATCACGACCGAATTGGCGAGGACGTCGGATGGGATATTGCCCAGGAACTGTCCGATCTGGCGATCCACTTCGAGAATGGTCTGGGTATAGACGTTCTGGGCCTTGATCCAGTATTCGAAGGGTCCGATGGCCGCTCCCTGGTCGTCCTGACCATAGGGGCCGTCGCCGCTCGACTTGACGACCTTGAACCCGGTTTCCGTCTTGTCGTCGCTGATACCGCCCCAGATCACGTCCGACCAGGCGCGGAAATAGCGTTGCAGCTTCGGCTTTGCCGCGAGTTCCTTTGTCGACTCCCAATTGGCCGGCAGGTCGTAGTCGAAGTCGGGCGGCGTCACCTGCTGCACGATGTTGACGCCATAGGCGATCGCCGGCGTCAGGCCGGTGCCCTCGAACAGGGCGTTGTAGCGGTCGGCTTCGATGCCGGCCCAGAAGAACTGCTTGTCGTGCGGATTGACGAAGTTGACCGACAGGCAGAACTCGCCGGCCCGTTCGGCGTGCCCTTTACCCTGCCCACTATCCTGCCCATCGTCGGCGCTTTGCTGAGTGACATAGTTCCTCAGCCAGCCGATCGCCTGGGCGGCGATGAGGCTGTCGTTCGGCGTGACCGAGCCGTGCTGGTGGCTGGGCGGCACGCCGCCCAGGCCCTCGCCGGGGCCTCCGACGGGATCCGGCGTCGTCAGCGCGTCGAAGCCGTAGTCCTCAAGATAGTTGAGCGGGGCATTGCTGTCGAACGAGGAGTTGCTGAGGTGCCATTTGCCGACATACGGGGTTTCGTATTGCAGCTTGCGCAGGAACTTGCCGTAGGTCGGGAAGCGCGGATCGAGAGCAGCCTGCGGCGACGGAGCGTTCAGATTCTTGATGCCGCGCGTCAGGAACATAAAGGTCTGATGGGTATAGAGGCCGGTGACCATCGTGGACCGGCCGGGCGTGCAATCGCAACCGGCAGCCTGATGATTGAAGAACTTGATGCCGTCCTTCCACAGGAAATTATAGGTATACGGCATATAATTCTTCATGAATTCATCCGAGGTCATCGTACCGGCTGGGAAATTCATGGGGAAACGCAATTCATCGACGGTAACGATGATTATATTGGGGCGCGAGGACACGAGCGTCTCCTTATCTGGGCCGACACCTGACCGGTGTATGAATTTACTATTGTACAATGAATATCGACATTAAATAAAAATCTAAATATCTAATTAGTTTCTTCAGTTATTATTGATTCAGACATCTTGCCATGTACTAATGTATGTCTATTATAGAATATCAGTAACGAATATTTCCGCTACAACACATCGCACATTCGTCAACCGAGAACATGCAGTCATTTTACGAGAATGAGAGCATCGAATCGGAGATGAGCCGGGTCCTGCGCCATCATGTTTCGGGCATCGGCGTACGGCGGTCGGCAAGTGTTGGGCCACGGCCCAACCTACCAAGCAGGAGCCTGTAGGTTGGGCCGTGGCCCAACAAACACCGTCCTCACAGGTCGATGTCCCCGGCCCCTGGTATCATACCAGCGGTCCTTAAGCTTGAGCTGCCTGGAACGCTGGTGTCGCCTGTCCCGTCACTTCGACGGCGCCGGAACCCCGGCCTGCCAGGTGTCCCAATTGCCGACGATGTGGTCCACCATCCTCGACCCGACAGCCGCGACGTTCTCGACCGTCTCCGCGAAGCCGCCGGCGGTCTGGCCTGGGGCCGGATCAAGGTGCTGCAAGGTCGTTTCGTTGGGATTGCCCTGGTCGTAGTTCACCGCGCCCCGCAGGCTCATGACGCGGTCGTCGCCGTGCAGGCGCTTGATGACCAGCGTGATCGCGGCAGCCTCCATTTCGGTGATCACGTAGTCGTCGGCGCCGTAGAGCTTGGCGATGTACTGCGCCTGCTCAGACATGCCGGGACCATGGAAGAAGGTATCGCCCGTCATATGCGTCCCGGCGCCGACGAACGGAGCGCGGCGTGCCGCTTCCTGCGGATAGCGCTGGCGATAGGCCCGCGCCGCGTCCGAATCCTTCAGGGGAGTGTCCGCCGTCAGCCGCATCGCCCAGGTCACCAGATCCGGGTTCAAACGGAACAGGCGGACGGCTTCGTAGCCCTTGCGCGGCATGAAGGTCGGCGCTCCGGGTTCGCCTTCCTCCGGTGCCCAACGGTGTCCCAGGTCATAATCCACGACCCAGCTTCCCCAGTTCACCTCGCCGATCGTGCCGCGCGCCGGCGGTGTCCCGGCCACCCCCGAAATGATGAAGTAAGCTTGCGAAAAATCAAGATTGGGGTCGAGCAGGATCGCCTGCATCGAGGCCGACGAACTGACCTTGCCCATGCCGAGCACCGAGCCGCAGACCCCGTCGCCGTCGCAGTAGACCGGATTGAGGGCGCCTTTGACCGCGACCGGCTCGCTGTCCTTCCAGTAGCGCTCGTACCAGTGCTGGAACTCCCCTGCCCTGTCTCCGGTATTCTTGCCGATCTCGAACATGGATGCCGCGAAGACCTTGACCTTGACCGGAGCGGTGACCGTCTCCGCGGCCTGAACAGTCGTTCCCAATCCGGACGCCAGAGAAACAAACAGGACCGTACCCCAGGACAGGGATTTGATAGACATCGCAGAACTCCGCCGAAAAGAAAGCTCGCACCCTACAACAAAGGCGGGAGCGGCGACCCTAACCCTTTCAGCGAAAAAACTTCGGTTTCGAACGCCGCACCCCGTTGAGGATCAGCACAACAGATCCTCGGCTGTCTCCTTGAGGCCGACACGCTGGAGCGAGCTTCGCGCGATCCTTCTTGCCAAGTCGTCAAAGTTCAACAGGGTCATGCTGCTCATCTGCCGCCGTATCTCGACCATGACGGTACTCGTCACCGCACGAAGCAAATCTTCGCTGTCCGGCATGCCCTGCTGGAATCGGCATCCGGCATCGTGGATGAAGGCGCGTTCGACCGCGATGGCTTTATCGACCACGAAGCCGAAGGTCCCGGCATCCGACCAGACGACGAGCACGCGTGTTTCCTCGGTCGGATCGATCGACGGCTTTCCGATCAGCTTGCGCACGCAAACCAGCGGAACCAGGACGCCGCCGAAAGTTATCAAACCCACTACCGACTCCGCCCCATTTTCTATTTTCATGAACCGGGCGGGCAGGAGGCGGACTTCACTGATCATGCACAGGTCCGTGATGAACTTCCTGTCGTCACACTGAAAAACAAGTACTTCCAGATCGTTGGCGCCGTCATTGCTTCCGCGGGTCTTGGCAATTTCCTTCGTCAACTGAGCGTGCAGCCGGCAGATGGACTTCAACTCGGGCGTTCGGAAGATGGCGTCGTGGTCCAGTACGAATACAGTCCTTTCCCTGTTCCTGTCGAGGGAAGCCGCTTCGTCGGAATTCAAGACACCGTGTAGAAAGCCGTTCCCCGGATGCCAGAAGATCGGAAATTCAAGGATCGCGTCCTTTCTGATATTTTTCATGGTAGTCAGACCGGACGCCAATATTCCGATATACTGCTGATCGAGGCTAAGCACGATAACGGAGTCCTGCGCATCCTGCTTCTTCTTCAAGCCAAGCAGATGCAGCAGGTCTATGACCGGAACGACTTCTTCTCTCAGGTTCATCATACCATGGAGAAGCGGGACCGGAAGATTGAACGACTTGATCTCGGGCTTTGGGACGATCTGGTGGATAACAGCGATATCCAGGCAGAAATCCTGTCCAAGGCAGTCGAAGCAAAGGTAACGCGATGCGGGTTCCTCCGTATCGAGCGCGTCCGACGCCGACGCCTGGTTCTCGACCAGCAAAGGGATCATCGATTTTTCGAGACACGCATCGACATTGAAAAGCCGGATGACCCTGTTAGTTCCAGGGTCGAAGAACACGCCGTCCAACAACTCGTTGGCGACGTTGGCGGACTGGTTCTCGAATCTTTGTATCCGGTCGCTTGCGATCGGTATGACATCGTGGATGGCATCGATGGCTATGCCGAAGCGTCCCTTCGGGGTGTGCAGTATCACGACATGTTTGGCATCGTCGGGGGATGTGGCGCCGTCGATAAACTGCCTCAGTCCCAGCGCCGGAACGGCTCGGCCCCGAAAATCGAAGAAGCCGAGCATATAGCCGGCATCCTGAACGTTGCGGAAAATACTTCCATTCCAGTTCACGACTTCCTGGATGACGTCCGCCGGGATCGCGACTTCGGTTGAGCCGGCCCGCACAACTCCGTATAACCGGCTCCCCCCCATCACGGTCTTGTCCTTGTACCGGAAGCATGTCCGGTTTCGGCCGGACAGCCGTTTGGCGACGTCCGAACAAGCTCCTCGATCAGCAGCTTCACCTTCTCGGCGACCCTGAGCTGCCGTTCGCTCACGGACTCGATCCCCTGGATGGACGAGGTCGTCTTCGTGACACCGTTGACGATCTTCTCGAACGTCTCCTTGACCTTGCCGGATGCTTCGTTCCCGGTTGCTATCCGTTTGACCGATTCGTGGATCAGCTTGTCGATGTCACGCGCCGCCTGCCCCGATTTCTCGGCAAGCTTCCGAACCTCGTCGGCGACGACGGAGAAACCAAGGCCATGCTCCTTTGCCCGGGCTGCCTCGATGGCGGCATTGAAGGCAAGCAGGTTTGTCTGGCTTGCGATATCGCCGATCAGCCGGACGATGTCGCTGATGTCTTCGGACGATTTTTCGATGAGCCCGATGGCGATGATCGAGCTTTCCAGGGCACGCGAGCCGCGGTCCGCCTCCTCCTGGCTGTCCTTGGCCAGTTCCGTCGCCTTACGCGTGCCTTCCGCGATGCCGGCGATCGACGAGATCAGGTCGCGGATGCCTTCCGTCATCGCGGCGGTCTTGGCCTGGACGCGCTGTTCAAGGCCGACCTGTTCGGTGATGTCGGTCGCGAACTTGACGACCTTGTGCGGTTTGCCCTCGGCATCGAAGATCGGATTGTAGGTCGCCTGGATCCAAACCTCCAGCCCATGCCTGCCAATGCGCAGATACCGCCCGGCGTGGAATTCTCCAGCCCCCAGCTTGAGCCAGAAATCGCGGTAGTCGGTGCTGCGGACATAAGCCGGATCGCAGAACATCGAGTGGTGTTGCCCGGCCACCTCGTCCAGCCGATAGCCCATCGTGTCCAGGAAGTTACTGTTGGCCGTCAGGATCCTACCGTCCAGGTCGAATTCGATTACCGCCTGGGCGCGCTCGATGGCGTTCACCTTGCCTTGGTATTCCGCATTGGCAAGCTTCGCGGCCGTAATATCGGTGGCGAACTTCACGACCTTGAACGGTTGGCATTCCGAGTCGTAGATCGGATTGTAGGTCGCCTGGATCCACACCGTGCGGCCATCCTTGCCGAGGCGCTTGAATTCGCCGGAATTGAATCGGCCCGCACTCAATCCCTGCCAAAACTCCTTGTAGGCGTCCGATCGCACATAGTCGGCATCGCAGAACAGGGAGTGGTGCTGTCCGATCACCTCATCCAGCCGGTAGCCCATCGCGTCGAGGAAATTCTTGTTAGCCATCAGGACATTGCCGTCCAGGTCGAACTCGATCACCGCCTGGGCCCGTCCGATGGCATCCACCTTGCCCTGGTATTCCGAGTTGACCAGCTTGGCGCTGGTTATGTCGGTGGCGAACTTCACGACCTTGAACGTCTGGCCGTCGGCGTCGAAGATCGGGTTGTAGGTCGCCTGAATCCAGACCTTCCGCCCATCTTTGCCCACGCGCTTGAATTCGCCGGAACTGAATTCCCCGGCTCGCAGCGTCTTCCAGAAGTCTCCATAGGCGGTGGAACCAACGTAATCCGCATCGCAAAAAAGGGAATGGTGCTTGCCGGTGACCTCGTCCAGCCGATATCCCATGGCGTCCAGGAAAATTTGATTGGCGGTGAGGACCTTGCCTTCCAGATCGAATTCGATGACTGCCTGCGCTCGAAGTATCGCTGCCCAGTAAGCCATCAACGTCAAGTAGTCGGATTGGTCTAATTTGGTGTCACTTGAATTGTTCATGATATTATCACCGGCACGTCACGACATTTACGTCTGGATTTGGAAGATTGGAACGGCCAAGTGTATGGCCGTTCCGTACATCAGGCTGCCCGGATACCGGCCAGAAAGCGCTCGACTTCGGTACGCAGCATCTCCGCCTGCTGGGAAAGTTCACCCGCTGCACCCAGCACTTGGGTCGCGGCGGAACCCGTCTGAGCTGAAGCCTCCATGACCTGACCGACGTTCAGCGAAACTTCCTGCGTTCCGGCGGCAGCCTGGGCAACGTTGCGCGAGATCTCGGCGGTTGCGGCGTTCTGCTCCTCGACCGCGGCCGCGATGGTGGTGGTGATCTCGTTCATCTGCCGGATGGTGCCGCCTATGTCGCGGATGGCGCCGACGGCGTTGCCGGTTTCCGCCTGGATCGAAGCGATCTGCGATGTGATCTCCTCGGTCGCCTTGGCCGTCTGGTTGGCCAGACTCTTGACTTCCGATGCCACCACGGCAAAGCCCTTGCCATGTTCACCGGCCCTTGCCGCCTCTATCGTGGCGTTGAGTGCCAGCAGGTTGGTCTGTCCGGCGATGGATTGGATAAGCCCGACCACCTCGTTGATCTTCTGGGCCGCTTGGGCTAGGCCCTGGACCGTGCTGTCGGTCTTCTCAGCCTGATCGACCGCGTCGTTGGCGATGCCGGTCGATCGACTGACCTGACGCGAGATCTCCTGCAAGGAACCGGTCATCTCCTCGGCTGCCGAGGCCACCGTCTGCACGTTGGCCGAAGTCTGCTCGGCAGCGGTCGCCGACGCTGTGGCCTGTCGGCTCGATTCCTCGGCAGTTGCCGCCATGCTCTGGGCGGTGCTGTCCAATTCGGTGGCAGCCGAGGAGACGGTGCGCAGGATCGATGCCATCGAACCGTCAAAATCGGCGATCAAGGCTTCGATGGCCTTCGTCCGTTTAAGCCGCGCTTCGTTCTCGGAAGCCTGAACGGCAGTCAGCCGGTCGGTCTCGATCATACTGGTTTTGAAAACCTGGACGGCATTGGCCATGGCGCCGATTTCGTCTCCTCGACCCACCCCCGCGATCTCCGCGCTCATGTCGCGGTCGGCAAGCCTGCGCATGGTGTCGGTGATCGCGAGAATGGGACGCGAGATGCCGGTCCCGACTATCAGTCCGACGGCGATGCACAGCGCGACCGCAACGGCAAGGGCGCCGAGGATCCAGAAAAACGCCGATTCGTAAGTCTGCGCACCAGCATCGGCCGACCTCCTGCCTTCGCGGATGTTCAGCGCTACACTGTTTTCGAGGCTCTTGACGACCTTGAGATACTGGTCACGAAATTCCCCACGGAACAGATTTCCCGCCTTCTCATTCTCATTGTTCCGCGAAAGTTCAAGCAAGCGCTTATGGCCTTGCTGATACTCCAGCCAGTCGCGGTCAAAATCCGAGATGTAGCCGCGCTCTTCACCAGCCCCGACCATAGGTTCATACTCGGCACGAAGCTTTTGTATCTCGACGACATCGGCATTCAACTCGCTCTCGGCATTCGCCATGTCGGCCTCGGTCAGCGACATGATGTGCCGGGCTTCGTCAAGGCGATACTTCTGGACGGCGGAACGCAGGTGGGAAACGAGGACGGTGCTAGGAAGCCAATTGTCCCGAACTTCCAGGGACGCGTCATTGACCGCGCTCAACCGCTGTATGGAAAACAGGCCGATAGCTGCGGTGATGAACAGGACAATGGCGAATGCCGCGAACAGTTTCGTCCCGATCCGCAGATTGTTGAAGCGGGAGCTGATCGAGCCCGAAGGCGACTGCGAAACCATCTTGGGAACCTCATCCAAATGCTATTTCGTGAAACAACGCGTTCAGCGTCCATCTTCAGCAGATCGCATCCCAATCCCGGACAGTCTGCACCGACGAACAACCGATAGCAAAATAATAGACAAATTTGTTATAACTCTTAGTCATATGATTTTGGGCATAAAACCAAGTAATGGCTGTGGTATATTCTGCATCTGACTACGGCAACTTCATTCAGAGTTAAAAAATCATTAATGCAGTGCTTAGGGATTTTGAAAAATTTTGTTATTCATTTGCTTCGTGTGTGCATATTGATAACTACGTGTGCACAATGCGGATTGTTCGACAAATCATTTTTCGAAAAAAGCGGCTGGGAGCCGCTTCTACGTTTCGCAATAACTAGTACGGCGATTTTACTTGATGGTCCGCTGGCAGGATTTCCGGTGCCGACGCTGGCATCGGCACCGGAAGCTTCGCGCGCCGTCTTTCACTTAATCCGCCGCTTCAGCCGGCCGGCATGGAACTCCGTACCGGCTCGTGCCGGCCCAGGATGTCACGGACCTCCTGCGCCCTCTCATCGTTGACCTGGCCGATCACCAGCACGCCGCCTTTCCGGACATCGTCCATATAAGCTTCCGCTTCGTTCTCCGGCACGCCGAGCCGGCTGAGGATGCCGACTTCCGTCGTCTCGCCGCCGTACTGGTGCTTGGAGCTTTCCATCGGGTTCGTCCCGGCCGTTTCGTTGCCCCAGGCTTCGCTGCTGTCGCCGAAGATCCAGAACTCGTTCCTGAAGCCGGCGTTGTAAAGCTCCTGAAGGACCTGACGGGACGTGGTGTTGTCCTTGAAGAGGGTAACGGTGGTTTCGATGCTCACGATCGTCTCCTGAAGGGCTGCAAGCCGCAGAAAGTCGAAGTGCAACAGGAGGTAAAGACCATGGTTCCGCCAGTATCGCATCCATTTTATTGAAAAAATTTCAAATTGATCTCGGCGCCCGGTCGCCGCATTGATAATAAGCAAACGGTTCATTCGAAAGGCATATTTTTTTGGTATTTCATGGCCGATTCCGGCTTGAATGTTATGCATATCTCGATATGATTGAAACGCTTCAATATTCCTTTGCAACAGCATGGATTGCCCGGGATGGCTCACAAGCGCCCTACGATAGCCGACGTGGCGCGGACCGCCGGCGTTTCGATCGGGACCGTTTCCAACGCGATCAACTATCCCGAAAAGGTTCGCCCTGAAAAGCTGGCCCGGATCGAAGCGGCGATCGAACGGCTCAACTACCGGCCCAGCGCCGTCGCACGTTTTCTGCCCGGTGGAGCCGCCGCCCGCCGCCCTGCCGATCACCTCCACCTGCCGCGCCTGATCTCCGTCGGCTACATCAGCGTCGATTACGTCTGCCGCGTCGGCGTCCTGCCCCACCGCGACGACCGGATCACGGCCGACCATATCGAAAAGGCACTGGGCGGCCCCGCCGCCAATGTCGCTGTGGCGGCCGCCGGCGTCGGCTCGCGGTTCGCGCTCGACGTGGAACTGGCGACGGCGGTCGGCGAGGACCCCGACAGCGACTGGGCACTGGCGGAACTGGCGCAGCGCGGGGTCCACGCGCTCACGATCCGCCGGCCCTTCAACAACCGGCTGTCGCGCTGCGTCGTCGTCGTCGAGGCCAACGGCAGCCGCACCATCATCAACGAACCGTTCGAGCTGAGCGAGATCGACCTGACGGCCCATCTCGCCGTGACGGCCGAAAGCCGTCCCTGCTGCTTGCATATCGAAGGCTATCACTACGAACGGATGCTGGGGTCCGTCGGGCGGTTCCATGACGCGGGCTGGAAGGTCAGCCTGCACACGACCGGCCTGCCG
This sequence comes from Skermanella aerolata KACC 11604, assembly GCF_000936425.1. Taxonomy (GTDB): domain Bacteria; phylum Pseudomonadota; class Alphaproteobacteria; order Azospirillales; family Azospirillaceae; genus Skermanella; species Skermanella aerolata. The sequence continues at coordinate 115,898 of NZ_AVFK01000022.1, forward strand.
GCCAGTTCCCGGACGCCCGAAGCCTTCGCCGGTCTGGTCCGGGCGATCGACCTCGTCTTCGTCAACGACGTGACGCTGCGCGACATCTTCACCCTGCGCACGTCGGTCGCGACGATGATCGACAACCTGGAAGCCTGGCTCCACGCCATCGGTCCGCGCGCCGATGTCGTCGTGACGATGGGCGAGCTGGGCGCCGTGGTGTTTCCGAAGGACGATAGCGCCCTGATCTTCGTTCCGGCGCTGGCGGTCGACGTGGTGGACGCCACCGGGGCCGGCGACACCTTCGCCGGCGTCTTCCTGGCCCTCTGGCTGCACGGGGCATCCCTGGGCGAAGCGGCGCAGCACGCCGCCATCGCCGCCAGCCTGACGACCACGGCGGAAGGAGCGCAGGGCCGCATCTCCTCGGCGGACGAGATCAGGGCCGAACTGGAACGGATGGCCCCCGAAGAAGCGGAGGCTTGACCAAGGCCATGACCATGCTTTTCGAAATGACCGGGATCGTCAAGCGCTTCGGCGGTCTGGTCGCCCTCGACCGGGTGGACTTCGCCGTCGCCGAGGGCGAGGTGATGGCCCTGGTCGGCGACAACGGCGCCGGCAAATCGACCCTGATCAAGACCATGTCGGGCGCCCATATCCCCGACGCCGGTGAGATCCGCATGGCCGGCCAGCCGGTCCGCTTCCGCTCGCCGCAGGACGCCTGGCGAAGCGGTATCGCGACGATCTACCAGGAACTGGCGCTGGCCGGGAAGATGACCGTCGCCGACAATATCTTCCTGGGCCGGGAGATCCGCCGCCCGATCCTCGGCATCCCCTTCCTCGACCGGCCGGCGATGCGCCGCCGCACGGCGGAACTGCTGAGCCAGCTCGACGTCCACGTCCCCAGCCTCGACAGCTGGGTGGAAACGATGTCGGGCGGCCAGCGCCAGGGCGTCGCCATCGCCCGCGCCCTCAACATGGACGCCCGCCTGATCATCATGGACGAACCGACGGCGGCCCTGGCCGTGGCCGAGGTTCGCAAGGTGCTGGATTTCGTGCGCAGGCTGCGCAGCCAGAACAAGTCCGTCGTCCTGATCTCCCACAACATCCAGGACGTCTTCGCCGTCTCCGACCGCATCTCCGTCATGCGCCACGGCCGCCGCATCGCGGTGCGCGAAACCGCCACGACCACGCCGGAGGAGATCATCGGCCTGATCACCGGCGCCAGCGAAGTCCGGGCCGCCGCCTCCTGACGCCCGAAGCCTCCCGATACCCGAACCCCCCGCCAACGACGCCTTCCCCAAGGGAGACAACCCGATGAAAACGGTCCTGAAAGCAGCAGTACTGGGAATGGTCACCGCCGCCTCTCTGATGGGCACGGCCTCCGCCGCCGACATCCGCGTCGCGTTCGTCCCGCAGATTCAAGGTATCCCCTATTACGTCGCGATGGAGGAAGGCGCCAAGGCGGCCGCCAAGAAGTTCGGCGTCGACTACGTCCAGCAGGGACCGACCTCGACCAATTCGGCCGACCAACTCCGCATCTTCGACAGCTTCGTCAACCAGGGCTTCAACGTCGTCGCCGTTTCTCCTGTCGACGTCGAAACGCTGAAGCCGGCCATCGCCCGCGCCAAGTCCCAGGGCGTCCACGTCATCACCTCCGATGCCGACGCCCCCGGCAGCGCCCGCGACTTCTACGTGGCGCAGGCGCGCGACCAGGACCTCGGCTTCACGATCCTGGACGAGATGGTCAAGCGGGTCGGCGAGGACGCCAAGGTCGCCATCATCTCGGACGCGCCGACGATCCAGAGCCTCAACAACTGGATCGACGCGATCAAGCAGCGCGCGTCGACCAAGTACCCCAAGCTCCGGATCGTTTCGGTCGACCACACCGACGGCACCGCCGCCCGCGCCTTCCAGTTCGCGACCGACGCAATGACCCGCAACCCCGACCTCAAGGGCATCATCGGCATCGCCTCCACCACCTGCCCCGGCATCGCCCAGGCGGTCGAGGCGTCCGGCCGGAGCGGCGAGATCGTGGCGACCGGCTACTGCTCGCCCAATACGGTGCGCGACTACGTGAAGAGCGGCGCCATGACCTATTCGGTGCTGTGGAACCCGTCCGACCTCGGCTACCTGACGGTCTGGGCCGCGAAGGAGCTGTCGGAAGGCCGCGCCTTCGCCGACAAGGTGGCGGTCGACGGCCTCAAGGAGCAGGCGACCTGGCTTGCCGCCGACAAGATCCTGCTGCTCGGCCCACCGATGGTCTTCACGGCGGACAACATCGACCAGTTCAAGTTCTGACATGGCTCACGTGACCGGCCTTCTCCCGCCGCTCCGACTGGCCTCGCCGACCGCGACGCGGGAGCTGGTGCTGTTCGCCGCCATCCTGATCGTCGGCGCCGGCTTCTCGCTGGCGTCGCCGTATTTCCTGACGGTCGTCAACCTCGTCCAGACGCTGCGCGCCGGGCTGGAACTGGCCATCGTCAGCGCCGGCATGACGCTGGTCATCATCATGGGCGGGATCGACGTCAGCGTCGGCGGCATCATGGCGGTATCGGCTATCCTGATCGGCAAGTCGTATCAGGCAGGATTGTCGTCGTGGTTCGTCGTGCCCATCGGCCTCGCGTCCGGAACGCTGCTGGGGGCGTGGAACGGTTTCCTGACCACCAAGCTGCGGGTGCCGCCCATCATCGCGACGCTGGGGTCGATGTACATCTTCTCCGCGATCATGTTCCTGGTGATCGGCGGCGCCTGGATCTCCGGCCTGCCCGGAACCCTGTCGCCGCTGGTCAACGGCAAGGTCGTCGGCATTCCCGCCTCGCTGCTGGTGATCCTGGCCGTCTACGGGCTGTGCTGGGTGCTGCTGCGCCAGCTTCCCTACGGACGCCACCTCTACGCGATCGGCTCCAGCGAGCAGTCGGCCAAGCTGGTCGGCATAAACGTGGACCGGACCAAGATCGCGGCCTACGCGATCCTGGGTCTGCTGGCCGGCTTCGCGGCCCTGCTCTACGTGGCGCGTCTGCGCAACGTCGAAATCAACATCGGGACCACGGTGGCGCTGGAAGCCATCGCCGCGACGATCCTGGGGGGTACCAGCATCCGGGGAGGGGTCGGCAGCCTGCTGGGGACGCTGCTGGGCGTGGTCTTCATCCGGATCGTCCAGAACGGGCTGGTGCTGATCGGCGTCTCATCCCTGTGGGAGACCGTCATCATCGGGGGCCTGCTGATCGTCGTGCTGACCGCCGACGCGCTGGGCAACCGCAATAATCAAAGAGGCGCCTGAAATGACCTCTTCCGCCACCGGGGCCAGGACCATCGGCTCCTTCGTCGACCGGCTGCAAGGCGATCCGCTCCAGGCCCGGCTGCTCCTGCTGCTGGGTCTCTGGGTCGTCTCGCTCGTCGCGATGAGCCTGCTGTCGCCCTATTTCCTCCAGGCACGCACCGTCCCCTACCTGCTGCAATACATCCCGATCCTGGGCCTGCTCGGCCTCGGGCAGACGCTCGTCATACTGGCGGGCGGTCCCGGCATCGACCTGTCGGTCGGCTCGATCGTCTCACTGGTCGGCGTCTTCACCGGGGCGCTGGTGGCGGCCGGGATCGGCGTCTGGCCCGCCAGCGCCGCCGGCATCCTACTCGGCGCCGGCCTGGGCTTCGTCAACGGCTTCCTCGTCAACGTCCTGCGCATCCCGTCGCTGATGGCGACGCTGGCGACCATGTTCGCGTTCGGCGGGCTGGCCCTGGCCTCGACCGGCGGGCGGCCGATCGGCGGCTTCCCGGAGGAGTTCGGCTGGCTGGGCCAGGGGACGACGTTCGGGATGCCCAACGCCTTCCTGTTCGTCCTGCTGCCGGTGGCCCTGGTGCTGCACGTCATGCTGACCCGCACCGTGACCGGCCGGCACATCGTCGCCTGCGGCAACGACGACCGCGCCGCCCATCTCGCCGGGCTGAACGTCGCCCGGATCAGGGTCGGCCTCTACATGCTGAGCGGCGTGCTGGCGGCGGTCGGCAGCGTGATCTCCCTGTCGTGGTTCCTCGCGGCCCGGCCCGATGCCGGGCGCGGAATGGAGCTTCTGTCGGTCACGATAGCGGTGCTGGGCGGAACGCATATCTTCGGCGGCACCGGCGGCATCCCCGGCACCATCGTCGCGATCCTGATCGTGACGACGCTCCAAATCGGGCTGCAACTCGCCAATATCTCGGCCGCGTGGCAGCTGGGACTGATCGGCGTCCTGCTGATCGCCTCCGTCTCGACCACCGGGGTCTTCCGGCGGCTCCGGGGGATGGGATCTTGATCGCGGCACCGGATGTCCTCTGCGTCGGCGACCTCGACCTCGACCTGTTCGTTTCCGTCCCCACGATCCCCGGCTTCGACCAGAAGGTCGGCGGACGTCACCTGGGCCAGATGCCGGGCGGGATGTCGGCCAACTCCGCCGTCGCCTTCACCCGCCTGGGCCGCCCGGCCCGCCTGATGGCCGCGATCGGCGACGACGCGGGCGGCGGCGAAGCGCTGATGAAGGTCGCGGCGGAGGGCGTCGACGTCAGCCATGTCGTCTGCCGCTCGGGCCTCAACAGCTTCATGTGCGTCGTCCTGCTCTCCCCCTCGGGCGAGAAATCGCTGATCCGGCTGGAGACGGACGCCTATCTCCCCAGGGTCGCCGACATCGTGCCCGCCGTCTTCGACGGCATCCGCCACATCCACGTCACCTATGGCGACGCCGACCTGACCGAGCACGTCCTGCGTCAGGCCCGCGACCGGGGCATCACGGCGTCGCTCGACCTGGAACCGCCCGACATCCAGCGCGCTCCCGCCCGCTTGGCCCCGGTGCTGGAATTGGTCGATACCCTCTTCGTCAACCGCGAAGCCTGGGTATGCGCCGCCGAGGCGCTCGGCGTCCCGCTCGCCCCCGCGATGCTGAAGCAGGGCGACGGCGAGATCGTCGTGACGATGGGCGCCGACGGCTGCCGCCACATCTCCGCCGCTGGCCAGACCGCGGCGCCCGGCATTGTGCTGGACGCCATCGACACCACTGGCGCGGGCGACTGCTTCGCCGCCGCCTACATCGCGGCCAGGATGGAGGGCGCCGCCCTGCCCGACCGCCTCCGCTTCGCCAACGCCGCCGCAGCATTGGCGACGCTGGCCTACGGCGCCCAATCCGCCATGCCCCGGCGCCGGGACGTCGAAGAATTTCTTCAGTCGGAGGGACAGACCCATGCCTGAGCGCCGTTTCGAGCATGTCGAGGAGCTGAAGGCCGCCGGCCTCACGCCGCCGGACGAACCTACCCTCCACTTCCTCTGGCAGATCGTGGACGAAGGCGTGCTCGGCGCCAGCCGCCACGTGGCGCTGGGCAACGAGTTGCTGCTCCACATCCTGGACACCGTGCCCAACCGCTGGGAGGCCCTCCTCCGCGCCCGCATGGCGGCCTGCTTCATCGCCCGCACGCGCGGCCACGATACGCCGGTGATCGGCAACAGCCTGAAGCTCCTGCTGGCGGGGCTGGACGACATCCCCGAAGCCGGACGCGCCGCCGAACTGCGCAGCCGCATCGGCAGCTGGAGCGAGGCGGCCATCGCCCGCAAGCGCCGGCTGGTCGCCTCGGCGGTCGCCCACCTGTCCCATGTCCGGGGCGTCATGGCCTTCGACTATTCCAGCACCGTCTCGGCCATCGTCCTTGCCCTGGCCGCCGCCAACCGTTCGCTCACCGTCGTCGTGCCCGAAAGCCGGACGATCGCCGGCGGTGCCCGCTATCTGGAGGAATTCATCCCGGCCGGATTGACCGTCCGCTACCTGCCGGACGCCGCTGTAGAGTACGGCCTGGGCTTCTGCGACGCCGCCCTGTTCGGCGTCGAGACGCTGCGGAGTGACGGCAGTTTCCTGAACACCATAGGCAGCCGGATGATCGCGAAGCTCGCCCGCCTTCAGGGCAGCGAGGTCTATGGCTGCACCGACTTGCTCAAGCTGGACCTCCGCAGCTATTCCGGCTGGCGGCCCGCCCCGGCGCTGCGGTCCTACGACAAGCCCCTGCTGACCGGCCTGACGCTGCCCGGCCTGGGCTATGCCGTGACGACCGCGCCCGAGCTTGAGGTCATCCCGCCTGACCTGACCACCGCGATCCTGACCGAGCACGGCGCCGTACCGCCCCAGGCGATTTGGGCGCTGGGCCGCGAGACCTTCCCGACCGGAACCGCTGGAGCCTGACGATGAATGACGTGATGAGGCGGGAAATCGCCGCGCAGGCCGGAATCCTGGCGGATTGCCTGGAGCCCCTGAGCGCGCGCATCGGCGGCATCGCCCGTCCCGAGGGCTGGATCATGGCCGGCGGCTGCGGCGACTCGGCCTTCGCGCCCGCCGCCCTCAAGGGCTTCTTCGACGCGATTGGCATCCAGCTCGAAGCCACCACCTCGATGCAGCTCGCCGGCTTCACCCGCTACATCGCCGGCGACGCCGTCGTCCTCAGCTCGATCTCCGGCAACACGCGGCGGACGGTGGAAGCGGCCCATGTCGCCCGGGCGTCCGGCGCCCACGTCGTCGCGGTCACCTGCGGCAAGACCAGCGCTCTCGCGAAGGAAGCCGACGATGTCGTCGTCCTGCCCTTCACGCCGATCTCCCGCGTCACCCCCCACACCCTCGACTATCTGGTCACGGTGGAAGCGCTGGCGGTCATGGGCCTGCACTGGATCGGCGAGGGTACCGATCCGCTCATCGAGCTTTTTGCGCTGATGCCGCGCTGGTCGGAAGCCGCGCGCGATTTCGCGGAGGACGCGGTTTCCGCCATGGACCCGGCCGGAAAGATCTTCCTGCTGGGCGGCGGCCCGGACCTTGCGACCGCCGGTTATGGTGCGGCCAAGTTCCACGAGGCCGGCGGCATCCCGGCCATCGCGGCGGAAACGGAAAACTTCATCCACGGCATGAACTTCATGGCGGAACCGCCGGACAGCCTCTTCGCCATCGCGACGGCGCCGCTGTCGATCCGGCGCGGCGCCGAGGTCGCGGCCAATTTCCGGTCCTTCCTGACAAGCACCGCCCTGATCGAGCCGGAACCGTTGGATCGGGGTCCGTTCGAGCCGGGCGGCTGGCAATCGGCGCTGGCGGCGCTGCTGTCCACGACCCTGAAGGTGCAGCACCTGTGCCTCGCCTATGCCGACCGCTTCGGCCTCGACGTGACGGCGCCGCGCGCCGGCCGCGACTTCGGCGCCCAGCACGCCGAGATCCAGGCACGCATCATGGCCATGTGACGGACGCATTGCCCGCTTCCTTGACGATGTCGGCCAACGGGCGCTTGATCGCGCCCGAGCAAACGTCCGTTACCGTCAAGTCCAGGCCAATGACCGCTTCCGCCAGTTCTCCCGCCGGCCCGTCCATCGCGGTCGTGGCGCTCGCCGGGTCCGTTTCCCTCGCCGTCGCCATGGGCGTGGGCCGCTTCGCCTTCACCCCGCTCCTGCCGATGATGCTGAGGGACGGGACGATCGACATCGCGCAGGGAAGCTGGCTGGCGACCGCCAACTACCTGGGCTATCTGGCCGGCGCCCTGCTGTGCATGGTCCTGCCCCGCTCCTGGTCCGGAGCGGTGATGATCCGCTTCGGCCTGATCGCGACGGTGCTCCTGACGCTCGGCATGGCCCTGCCGCTGCCGGCGCTGTGGCCGCTGCTCAGGTTCCTTGCCGGCGTGGTCAGCGCCGTCGTCTTCGTGTTCACGGCGGGCTGGTGCCTGGCAAGGCTGGCCCGGCTCGGCGCTCCCGCCATGGCCGGGGCCATCTTCACCGGCCCGGGCTTGGGAATCGCATTGTCCGGGCTGGCAGCGACGGTCATGGTTGCCGTCCACTGGTCCGCCGCGACCGGCTGGCTGGTCTTCGCCCTGCTGGCCGCCGTCCTCAGCGTCGTGGTCTGGCCCGTCTTCAAGGGCGCCGATCCGGCGGCGCCGTCCGCCGCGGCGACGGCCCCACCCCCTGCCCCACCGGCTCCCGTCGGCGGCGGAACGGCGGAGATGACGGTCTTCACCCTGGCCTACGGGCTGGCCGGATTCGGCTACATCATCACCGCGACGTTCCTGCCCGTGATCGCGCGCGAAGCGCTGCCGGGTTCCGTCTGGCTCGACCTGTTCTGGCCGATCCTGGGCCTTGCCGTGGTGGCCGGCGCCCTGCTGACGACGCGCGTGCCGACCCGGTTCGACACCCGGCTGGTTCTGGCGGTCTGCTACGCGATCCAGGGGCTCGGCGTCATCCTGACCCTGTTCGTATCGTCGCTTGCCGGTTTCATCGTCAGCAGCGCCCTGGTCGGGCTGTTCATCACCTCGATCAGCTTCTTCGCGATGCAGGAAGCGCGCCGCCTCCGCCCGCACCACGCCGCGCGCTTCATGGGCCTTCTCACCGCCCTCTACGGCATCGGCCAGATAGCGGGTCCGCCCCTGACCGCAGCACTGCTCGCTCGCCTGCCCAGCCGCGCCGAAGGCTTCGGCTGGTCGCTCGGCATCGCATCGGCCGCCCTCGCCGCCGGAGCCTGCCTCTATGTCGTGATGTATGTCGTCTGGCCCCGCCGCACCGCACGCGCCTGAAGAAGACGCGGCGTCAGGTCTCTTCCGTCCTCGGATATCCCGATACGCCCTCGCTCCGGGCCGACGGCAGATGTCCGCGCCGCATCAGCCAGCCACGCATCAGACGGCGTCCCGGCACTTCCACCAGTCGGTACAGCACCCAGGAGCACGCCAGCGTCAAGCATACCATCAGGACCAGCGCCGTCAGCGACTGGCCCTGCGTGAAGCCGACCCCGAAGGGCTGGCGGTACAGGAACTTCCAGCCGTCAAGGAGCACCGCCATGATGACGACATGGCTGAGGTAGACCGAGTACGACAGCCTCCCCAGCGCCGCCAGCGGCGCCGACCGCAAGACCGAAGCCCCGGCCCCCGTGTTGCCCGCCGCGATCAGCACGATTGCGGCAAGGCCGGGTATCGCCAGCGCATCGGGCCAGTCGAGCGCCATCGGCAGCAGGCCGGCGGCCGTCGCCAGCACGAGCGCCGTGTCGCCATAGGCCCGGCGCGGCAGTCCGTTGCGGTACAAGCCGTGCAGGACCACGCCGATCATGAAGCCCAGCAGGCACCGGACGACGCCCAGGTCGTAGGTGATGTCCAGCTCCAGCGGACGCCCCAGCGACATAACGTAGAGGCAGGCCACGCATGCCGCGGCCAGCAGGAGCCCGGCCGCCCGCCCGCATTTGTCCAGCGCCAGGATCACCAGCGGGCTGATCAGATAGACGGCCCATTCGGCACTGATCGACCACGAGGGCGGGTTCCACGTCACGTCGTCATGCAGGTTCCAGCCATGCATCAGCAGCAGGTTGGTCGCCAGCGCTTCCAATGACTGGCGGTCGGTGAAAGGCTGGTTCTCGACCGCTCGCCCGGACATCACGACCGCCAGCTTGACCAGTTCCAGACCGACCAGGATCATCAGCGTCGCGAAGTGCAGTGGATAGATCCGCGCCAGCCGGGCCGCCAGGAACTCGCGGTATCCTCCCGTCCCCAGCCGCCCTCCCAGAAAGCTGGACCGGTAGACGTGGGTCATCACGAAGCCGCTGAGGATGAAGAAGAAATCGACCCAGATATAGCCGTTTCCGATCAGGGCGTCGAACGGCCAGAGCGTCAGGTTGGGTAATGCCCAGCGGTCGAAATGAAAAAGGACGACCAGCAGCGCCGCGATCCCGCGCAGGGCATCCAATCCATAAAGATATCCGGCTGACGATGCTGGCGAAATATCCCGGTTCGATCCGTGCCGTGCCGATGCGATCCGGATGTTGGTACCTGTTGGCATAAGGACATTCGGGTTCTGATTGCAGACAAGAAGTCAACACCAGTACGATAAGCTATGGCTACACGTTCCTAGGGACTACTCCGCTACGCAATCCCATTCGCTCCCGCCCCGGTTACGAATGGAACGAACTGCCAACATTTCGCTTCTAAAGATAGCATTCAGGATTGGGGTCGACACGCCGGCTCCGTCGCTTATGATCGCTGTTCCGCTTAAGCCGAGCGGACGCGACAGGAGAAAATCGGGGATCGGATGGCAATTGCGGAGCTGCAGCGGATAAAGAACGCCTGTCCCCCGACCGACCCGCTTCACCGGATACTGTCTGCGCTGCTCGCGGCACTGGAGAAGCCGCGGACCGAAGACCGTTCCCTTGTCGATATAACCTATTCGTTCTGGTACCTGGGCGACGACGCCCTGTGCCGGCACCTGCTGGAGAACTTGGCAGGCTGCCCGCTCTCGCCGGCGGAACTGTCGCAGATCGAAATCCTCGTCGCCACGCGCCACTGGATCGACGGCCAGATCCCCAGGACGCACCAACTGCTCCAGAAGCAGGTCCGCTTCCTGTCCTCGCGGCCGCAGGCGCGCGAGATATCCTTCATCCAGTCGCTCGGACGGCATCTCGTCCATCTGCTCAACACCTTCGTGCCCGACCGCTACCGGGCCGCACCCGGAACCGGTGCCGGAAACAGCCGGCGGCGGATCGACTTCATCGGCGATTCGCACGTGCTTGCCGCCGCCAACCTGATCCAGCCGCTCGGCGGGGAAACCTTCCAGGTGCGCGCTCACTACGTACCGGGGGTGAAACTCTGGCACGTGATCCAGGAACCCCGCCCTAAATACGCTGTCGGCATGGACAACGCCGTCGCCGCCCTGGCAAGAAGCCCCAACTCCTTCGCCGTCTTCTCCGTCGGAGAGATCGACTGCCGCCCCAACGCCGGGTTCTACAACGCCATCCGACGCGGAGAGTACGAGATCTCGGCCATCCCGCCCCTGGTGGACCGCTATCTGGAGCGCCTGGAAGGCTGGCGCCGGCAAGGAGGTTCGGACCGCGTCGGCATATGGAGCATCCCGGCCCCGCGGGAAGACGTGCTCGACCAGGCCGGAGCCGACAAGGCTCTGGTCCGCGACATCGTCGCCACCGTCAGCGACGCCCTGGCACGGGGCGCCGCCGCGCGCGGCTACGTCCTTTTCGACCTGTATGCCCTGACCCAGCGCGACGGCTTCGCGGTCGCCGGCCACCACATCGACCATGCTCATGTCGGAAGCCACGTCCTGGGCGCGCTGGCCAAGGACCGCCTTATCCGCAACCTGTAAGCACAGGCAGGCGCCGCCGAACCTCAGTGCCGCCGACCCTCAGTGCCGGCTGCCGAGATCCTTGGTCTCGTGCATCGCGTACAGGACGGAAGCGCTGAAGGCCAGGAAAGCTCCCACGACCAGCAGCAGATAGAGCACTTCACCCGTATCCATATCGTCACCCGTTCGCCATGGTGGATTTGAAGGCGGCAGGCGCTGCCGACGGCATTGTCCGGACGGCCCGCACCATCGCGATCAGGCCGGTCAGGACCAGCCCTGACGCCGCCAGTCCCGAACCCAGGACCAGAAGCCCAAGAACCACGAAAAGCAGCGTCTCCATCTTTCCACCCATCGCTTGTAGCGCCTGTCGTTCAGGCAGTGGTGACACGCTAAACCCGCACACGATGGAGGGCTTTGACCCAGGTCAAATCCGGGGGCGGGAATGCTTCTCACGCTGTCCGCAAAAACCCCTACTACTTTTGATCTAGGGATACCGGTTCAAGTCCAGTAGCGCTGCATCCAAGGGAAGGGTATAGTTCGATACGTATTGGCTCTTTGTTATAATATTGCTAAACACAGGATATTTATGGAACGGCTTGCCGATGTTATTATTTCTCTACGAGCGAATAACGCATTCAAATATACATTCTGTGTCGTAGCCTTTCTGCTTGCACTCTTTATCCGAATGGCACTCGATAGTGTGTTGCCTCCCGGCTTTCCATTCCTGACCTTCTTCCCAGCGGTTATACTATCGACACTGCTTGCCGGCTTGTGGGCTGGTATCGTGAGTGCCGTGGTCTGCGGGCTCGCCGCGCTGTATTTCTTCATCCAGCCCTATCATTCGTTTGTACTGGACTACGGAGGCGCCGTCGCGATGGCGTTCTATTCCTGCGTAGTCGCCATCGACATCGCTCTGATCCATGGAATCACCAGATCCCTGGAACGGCTCCGTCAGGAACGCAACCGCAGCGCCGACCTGTCGCGCCGGGCGGAGATCATGTTCGCTGAACTCCAGCATCGGGTTTCCAACAACCTCCAGACCGTCGCCGGCCTGCTGCTGCTCCAGGAAAGCGAAATCGAAGACGCCAAGGCGCGGCACGCACTCCAGGAAGCCCGCAACCGGATCACGCTCCTGGGTAAACTGCACCGCAAGCTGCACGACTCCAGTCTGGCGACCGTCGACTTCGGAGCCTTCCTGGAGGAACTGTCACGCGACGTGATCCAGGCGGCAGGGGTAAAGGGCGTCGAGTGCGCCGTCAGCACAAACGGCGTGGATGTCTCCCCGCGCCAGTTCATCCCGCTTGCGCTGATCATGACCGAACTGCTCAGCAATTCCCTGGAGCACGGCTTCGCCGACGGCCGTTGCGGCACCGTCCGCATCGCCTGCGGCAAAGCCGCGGCACCCGGAGAGTTCATCCTGTCGGTGGAAGACGATGGCGCCGGCCTTCCCCCCGGTTTCGACCTGCAAAAGACCAGGAGCCTTGGCCTCTATATCGCCAAGTCGCTGGCGCAGCAGATCGGCGGCCATCTGAGCATGACCAGCGATCGCGGAACCCGCAGCACACTTCGATTCCCCGCCTCGGCCTGAAAAACTTCAGAAACCGGCATCGCCCCGATATCTCGACTGTGCCCGATATCTCACCGGTGCCCGAACCTCATCAATGCCCGATCCTCACCGGTGGAATGTCAATCCAAGGCGGCATCGAAACTCGGAGGAACGGTCCCCTTTGATTTCCGGTCCACCTGCGCCTCCTTCGAACCCAGGACCTGTGCGGCGCCGGCCAGAAGCCTGCGGGAGTTCTCGAACATCGTCGCCATCTGCAATGTCAGCAGGAATATGCCGGCGAAGACCAGCCCCGTATGTCTGAGCTGGACGCGCGCCAGCAGGTTGGGGATCGCCGACGGCAGCGGCATCCGCATGACCGGTATCATGATCAGGACGCCGACCACGGCACCCGCGATGATGTCCGACGGATAGTGATATCCCAGGTAGATCCGCGGGAAGCAGATGACCACGGTCGTCCAGATGTAGGCCGCAATGCCGAGTGCCCGGACCGCGAAGAACAGGGCCGTCGAGAGCGCGAAGAACATCACCGCATGGTCGCTGGGGAAAGAGCTGAGCTCGACTATTCCGGGCGGATGGTCCCCGAAGGGTTGCAGGAAATCCAGCGTCGGCTCCTGCATCGGACGGAGCCGCCCCGGCAGCAGGTTCTGCATGGCGCGGGCGACGACGATGGCCAGCAGCGTTCCCGCTATACTGCGGAGCGCATGCAGTCCGGGCGCCGCGAAGTTCGGCCCGTTCCGCATCCACACCCACCACAGCAGGCCCATGATCACACCTCCCTTCAGGAGGTGGTTGTCCGCGATCACATAGAGGGTCTTGTCGAACGTGAGGTTCATATTGCTGAACTGATTCAGCCAGCCGATCACCATCAGGTCGAAAGCTTGCATCGTTAAACCCTGCTATGTCTCACACCGTACTAATTTATTTAAAATCACTTTTAATTCCTCCGTCCATCACTTTGATGTCATTTAAACGTAATATTCTCACCCATCCCCAAAGTTGTCCGGACCCATTCTTTATATGATCTTGACGGTGCCCCGCCTCTTCCATCCCCTTGCCTTTTGCCCCGTAGGCGGGCGGTTCGCAGCCCGCCGTGACGCTCCGACCCCTCTGTTCCCGGACGCCTTCATTTTGGCTTGTAGCCATCGTTCCGCGGGATTATCTTCAATGTGTCCAATTCTCTACCGATCGGAGGATTTTTTGATTGTCGCTGCTTCCGACCTGGCTGAACGGTCGCGTGATCTGATCCTGCCCCCGTAGGCAATCGCCGAACGTCGGGAAGTCCCGGACGCCGGGTGCGTTCCCGCGTCGGCAAGGATGTATTCACCGGCCCGATACCAGCCGCAAGAGGGATGCCTGTGGAGGCGCCTGTTCCTTCTTGTGCTTTCCGTACCCTGTGTACGGATCGGAAGCGTTTGGTGAAGACCGAAATGACATCGAAAAATCCTGGTCTGGCCGATCTCGGCTGGACATCCTTCTTTCAATCCCAGATCTCGGCCGACGACCTTAGCAGCTCTTTCCCTGTTCGCGTACTGGCGGTTCATCGCGGCCATCTCTGCGTGGCGGGCGATGGCGGTGAAGCGACGATCCCGTCCTATCTGCGCGACGCCCGGTCGGAGGAAGAGTATCCGACCGTCGGCGACTGGCTGCTGATCGACCGCGACACCCACCGCCTGGATCGTGTGCTGCACCGCGCGAGCCTGTTCAAACGCCGGGCACCGGGGACAGGGCGCAAGCCGCAGCTGATCGCGGCCAACATCGACACGCTGTTCATCGTCTCCTCCTGCAACCAGGACTTCAATGTGGCGCGGCTGGAGCGCTATCTGATCCTGGCGGGGGAAGCGGGCGTCACGCCGATCGTCGTGCTGACCAAGGCCGACCTGACGGACGAGCCCGAGGCTTATGCCAAGGCCGCCCGCGCCCTGCGGCGGGGACTGCTGGTCGAAACCGTCAACGCGCTCGACCCCGGCGACATCGCCGCGATCAAGGCGTGGTGCGGTCCGGGGCAGACGGTTGCCCTGATGGGATCGTCCGGCGTCGGCAAATCGACGCTGATCAACACCTTGACGGGTGCTCCCGCGCTCGCGACCCAAAGTATCCGCGACGATGACAGGGGACGGCACACTACCACAGCCCGCTCTCTGCATCGCCTCGAGGAGGGCGGCTGGCTCATCGACACGCCGGGCATGCGGGAGCTGCAACTGACCGATACGGCGGCCGGCGTGGACGAGGTTTTCGAGGACATCACGGCATTGGCCAAGTCCTGCCGTTTCTCCGACTGCGCGCACGGAACCGAGCCGGGCTGCGCCGTGCGGGCGGCGGTCGATGCCGGAACGCTGACCCCCGAACGCCTCGCCCGCTGGCGGAAGCTCGCCGCCGAGGAGGCGTTCAACACCGAAACCCTGGCCGAACGCCGCACCCGCACCCGCGCTTTCGGCAAAATGGTGAGGTCGGTGCTGAAGGAGAAAGACAGGATGAAGCGGTCCTGAGGAGGCGCAAGGCATCACCTCTCCAGCAAACCTCGCCCGCGCGTCGGCACGACCATCAGCGACGACCCCAGCCCTACCAGCAGGAGGGCTCCGACGACCGACATCTGTTCTCCGCCACCGCGATCCCAGGCTCGCCGGCCTTTACCCCCACCACTTAATCTGCTGGTGCAGCCTGATCCGCCACTCCCCCCCAGCGCAGGCCGTTTTCGTCATGTCACAGTCGGAAATCACGGCTGCCGTGCGCCGCGCGCGATTGGTTCTCTATCCGACTGACCAAATCGCTGAGGGTTTCCTGATCCGCTTCCCAATCGATGCGAGAATAGCTGAAGAAGCCGTTGATGGTCATAGGCTGGCATCTCGACGGGAAGAACGGAAGCGGACTGCGATATTGCGGCTCCTACCCAGCATTCCAGCAAGTGACCTTGCCCCCGTGCAGCGCCTCCCATAGCGCCTGAGTTATGCC
>NZ_AVFK01000241.1 GCF_000936425.1 Skermanella aerolata KACC 11604
GGTCCACTTCTGCAGGGCGAGCATACCGATCCTGAAACGGTCAAGCGGATCCGCGAGAGACTGGCCGCTCGAGCCCCGTTTTATGACGAAATTCTGAACTACAACAAAGCGGGCGAACCCTACTGGATATCTTTGTCGATCAACCCTGTGTTCAACAGCGCCGGACGCCTGGAACGCTTTGTTTCGATCCAGGCGAACATCACCGCCACCAAGACCGAGGCGCTGGAGTTCAACATGCGCATGAGCGCCATTCGGCGGACCAACGCCGTGGTGGAGTGGGATGCCTCTGGCACGCCGGTAGTGGCCAACGACATCACGCTGCGCCTCCTGAGCGTTGGAAGCGTTCA
>NZ_AVFK01000242.1 GCF_000936425.1 Skermanella aerolata KACC 11604
TGCCGCAGAAGCACAGGCACCAGATCGCCATGATCGCCTTGCGCAGCGCGGCTCCAGCCAGGGACGGCTTCGGTCCCGAACGTGTCGGCTTCGTGCCGTCTGCTTCCATCGCTGCGAGTTCCGCCAGAACCTCATCCACGAAGGCGTCCACGTCGGCGAAAGCGTCCCAGGATGCCGAAGACGTCTTTGCGGTTCTGATGGCGGTACCCATATGATGCTGGCTCGGTGGCTGTTAACGACGACCCCGACATAGCCATCCAGCCTCCCACGTGTCATTCCTCTTTTCAGCTCAAAGTAGCATCCTGGTCAGCACAGGCCGGCATGCCCACTCTGCGAACAGATTCT
>NZ_AVFK01000266.1 GCF_000936425.1 Skermanella aerolata KACC 11604
ATCGGACCCCAACTCCATGAAGACGCGGGCGCGCAAGGCCGACGGCGGCTACCTGCTGTCGGGCTCCAAGCAGTGGATCACCAACTCCCCGATCGCCGACGTCTTCGTCGTCTGGGCCAAGGACGATGCCGGAGACATCCGGGGCTTCGTGCTGGAGAAGGGCATGAAGGGGCTGAGTGCGCCCAAGATCGAGGGCAAGTTCAGCCTGCGCGCCTCGATCACCGGCGGCATCG
>NZ_AVFK01000267.1 GCF_000936425.1 Skermanella aerolata KACC 11604
CTCCGACCCCAACTCCATGAAGACGCGGGCGCGCAAGACCGCTGGCGGCTACCTGCTGTCGGGCTCCAAGCAGTGGATCACCAATTCCCCCATCGCCGACGTCTTCGTCGTCTGGGCCAAGGACGATACCGGCGATATCAGGGGCTTCGTGCTGGAGAAGGGCATGAAGGGGCTGAGCGCCCCGAAGATCGAGGGCAAGTTCAGCCTGCGCGCCTCGATCACCGGCGGCATCG
>NZ_AVFK01000243.1 GCF_000936425.1 Skermanella aerolata KACC 11604
CCCGCGCTCGGCGGCGAAGGCGAAATGGCCGGACAGGATATCGAAGAAGGCGGCTACCGTCCGGTTAGGATCGGATATCCAAGCGTCGTCCTCAAGGCGTTGCTGCGCCGGCCAGCCGTCCATCCGCTCGTATTGGAACCGGGTTACCGTTCCCCAATACTCCACTTCCAGGTGGCCTTCGTCGTCCAGGTGAGTTTCCAGAACTTCCCCTTCGACATCGCTCAGGTCCGTCTCGTCGGTCAGCGCCGCCACGTCGTCGTAAAGGGTGTAGGTGCGGCACGCCCGCTCTCCCACGGCGAATAGATCCGCGGTAGTGCGCGAACGCCAGATCCCGGCGGGCAG
>NZ_AVFK01000244.1 GCF_000936425.1 Skermanella aerolata KACC 11604
TCCATGATCTCGTCGCTGATCACCAGGGGGTTGCCCAGCAGCCGGGCGATCCATTGGTAGCGCATGTCCGTGCGGTCCGCCTCAATCGGCAGCCCGGCCGCCAAGTCCATCAGGTTGGCGCTGCGCACGTCCAGCATCGTCGAGACCAGCAGCGCCAGCTTCGTCCGCTGGGTCTTGCGCTGCTTCGGCAGGCGACGCTTGAGTTCCGAACCGAGGCTCTCCGCGATTTCCTTGATGCCGTTCATCATGTGGTTCCGGGGTCCGCCAAAGGCGGAACCCTTGAACCACGCACCGATTCCTCACGTCAACAGCCTTGCCTCAAAACTGATAGATGGCAAG
>NZ_AVFK01000023.1 GCF_000936425.1 Skermanella aerolata KACC 11604
CCGGACGGCTGGTTGACTGGGAATGCGGCGCTCGCGACGAACGAACCTTCCGGCGGCTGTTCGAGCGCTTCGCCCGCTGGAAAGTATGCCTGTTCTGCTCCGACAACTATGTCTTCTACCCGTTGGTGCTGACGGTCGGCCTGGAACGCAATAATGGTCAGCAACGCCATTGGACCGCGGCTCTGCGCCGCCGCTCCACCGTCGTTTCCAAGTCGCTCGCCATGATCGAGCGCCGGGTCGCTCTATTCGCCCACCTGCATGTCAACAAGGATGCTGCTCCCGAGATGTACAGGTTGCCAATCCAATCTGGCGGAGTCCTCCCATTTGCCTAAAATGCAACATTAGTCCGTTAAACCCTCACATCACCGACCACGTCGCCGGCCGTCTGCGGGCCGAAGGCACGACGGACGTGCTGGTGGACATGGGCGAAGTACTGGCACTGAGCCGCCATCCGGGCGGGCGGCCCTGGCGCATGGAAGTGCAGAACGGAGATGAGAGGCGGAAGAACGAAGCGATCGACGGCATCGATATCGCCGTGGCGACAACCTCAAGCCGGGCCACGGTGTTCGACCCCGCCGGACGTTTCGGGCACATCTTCGATCCATTTACCGGCGCCTGCGAGACGCGGCCGGTTTCAGTGACCGTCACCGCTCCGGATGCGACCACCGCCGACACAGCCTCGACGGCTCATGCGGCGATGCCGTGCCGGCTTGCGTCAACCATGGCCATCAGCCTACCCGGCCTTGGGGTAAGGATCACCCTGGCGGACGAACCGTCCCGATCGTGCGGATAGGAGCCTTGGGCAAATACACAAGCTCCACCGGCGATCACCGAACAACGGCAAGCTGGCGGCAAACTCGACGGACCAGCCGCACCTCCTCAAGTACAGTGCCTAACGTCGCACGCTTGGACGTGCCGAGAGATCAGCGATAGTGAACGGATCATCCGTGGAGGCCGATTATGCGCCTACAGTGTCTGCTCTTCGTTGGCATGCTCGCTTCAACTCCCGTTGCCATGCTTGCAGGTCCCGCATTCGCCGTTCCTGCCTATACGTTGACCGACCTCGGCACGCTCGGCGGACATGCTGTCGGCGACATGCCGGATAGCTTCGGTGCCGATATCAACAACAAAGGCCAGGTGACGGGAGCAAGCGTCACGGCGTCCGGCTTCATGCATGCCTTCCGATGGGACCCGGCGACCGGCATGCAGGATCTCGGTACTCCCGGTGAAAACAGCATCGGAAGGGGTATCAACGAAAACGGTCAAGTAACCGGGAGCCGAGGTGACGGCGGTGCCTTCCTTTGGGATCCGGCGACCGGTCTGCAAGACCTTGGTACGCTTGGAGGAAGCCAAGCCTCCGGCCACCGCATCAATGCCAAGGGCCAAGTTACGGGAACGAGCCAGATTGCCCCGGGGTCCTTCCAGACCCATGCGTTCTTGTGGGACGCCGTGGGCGGAATGCAGGATCTCGGCACCCTCGGCGGCACCAACAGCATCGGGCTGGGGATCAACTCCCGCGGTCAGGTAACCGGAATGGACGATAGCGAGGGTGTTCCCCCGCGCACGTTCCTGTGGGATCCCGTAATCGGCATGCGGGATCTCGGCAACCTCGGTGGCTCCAACATTTCCAGCTTCGGCAACGACATCAACGACAGCGGCCAGGTGACGGGAGCAAGCACTATCGACGTCGGTCTCCGGGCGTTCCTATGGGATCCGGCGACCGGCATGCAGGATCTGAACCGGATGATCCCTCCCGGATCGGGTTGGATACTCGGGCAAGGATTGGCGATCAACGACACCGGCCAGATTACCGGATCTGGCAGCTTCGGCGGCGTGGAGCGCGGTTTTCTGCTGACGCCGGTAGCGGTGACGGAGGTGCCGGAACCAGGAACGCTGACTTTGATCGGCATCGGTGTCGTTGGATTCGGTCTGCTGCGCCGCCGTGCTAGTTCCGGCCGCGAGACATGGCTTCTGCTAGGGATCAGCCTCCCGATCTGTCGATTGCCGGGTGATGGCCTACTCGCCGCCGTGATCGTGCGTCAGCGTCGCGGCACTCGTGGAACACGCGGCGCGGCCATGTCGGACAATGCTTTTACGGAGAGCACGGCGCTTGCACCAAGGGCGAACGCGGCTGAGAAATGGATCGCGCTGAGAGCAGCCACGTGGATCATTGCCGGTTCTCCATCTTCCTGGTCAAGGCATCGAGCGCGACGAGACCGACGCCAGTCGTGACGCCGAGCGCCAATCCCATGCCTAGGGAGGTTGCGATCGCGACGCCGGTGACCACACCAAGGCGCGGCAGCGGGAGCGGAAGGGGAATGAGCATGCGCTCTCCTCGTGTTCGAATGTGCATCACAGGAAGCGGGACTTAGATGGGCCAGCCGTGCCGGACAGTGCGCTACTCCTTATTCGCGACGAGCGGTGCTGATCGTTTCAATGAGCGGCCGGGCAAGGGCGATTTTAAACAGGGTCACGCATAAGGCAGTGCCGGCCGGCCGAATCAGGTTCCGACCGCCGGGAAATCGGCTTCGACCGTTGAGCACCGCGATATGGACGCTATCTTTATGGGAAGGTTGAGAAATCTACAACAAAGGTAGAGTTAGGCGGCAAATCGCGTACCGGCACACCTTCCGGTACGGTGCTGATCGCCCATCTCAAAGTCCGCTATAGCCAGAGATTGGATGCCTGTGTCCCTTCACCTTCTAGTCGTCGCCAGTGAAACGCCAGATCAAGCCGAAGCGCGCCGCCGGTCGGTTGGGGCCGCGTCGCACGAGACCTATGCCTCGACGGTACGCTCGCTCACGGATGATGCTTCGATCGATTTCTTGTCCTGCGTCGATGGCTCGCGGACGCCTTCACCTCCGGAGCTCAGTCGGTATGACGGCATCTTCTTCGCCGGCTCTCCGATCCAGATGCATGAGGATACAGAGGAAAGCCGTTCGGCCGCTCGTTTCGCAACGGACGTCTTCGAGTCCGGAACGCCGGCGTTCGGATCGTGCGCGGGTCTCCAGATCGCGGCCGTCGCGGCAGGCGGGACGTGCAAGCCGCGTGAAACGACGATGGAGGCCGGGTTCGCGCGTGGGATCACAGCAACGGAAGCCGGGCGCGACCATCCGCTCCTGCGCGGGCGACCGGTCGTCTGGGATGCTCCGGCCATGCACTCCAGCATCATCGGGACCATGCCGGCAGGCGGCGTCGTTCTGGCAAGAACGAAGAGCACGCCGATCCAAGCCGCAGAGATCCGGTCGCGGAACGGGATCTTCTGGGGCGTGCAGTATCATCCAGAGCTGACGATCGCCGAGATCGCCGCATCCCTGCGCCGCCAGGCGGACGACCTCATCGCGCAGGATATGGCGAGGGATAGCACGGCCATCGAGGATTATGCAGCCTTGCTGGATGAGTTGCACAACGACGCCGCACGCAGGGACATCGCCTGGCGGATCGGGATCGACGACGAGATCACCGATGCGAAAAAGCGCACAAGCGAACTGCGCAGCTTCCTCAGTCTGCTAAACCGCTGACCGGTCCGGCTGGGCGCATCGTCACGTCGACCTGGACCAGACTTGCGAAGTCGTCGAACAGCAGCAAGGCCGCTTTCATGACGCGCCGGCAGACCTCAGCGCACTTTCGACGGGACAGTTCGCGCATGCGCCCTCGTCGCAAAGACGACAGACCGAGTAAGCATGATCCTCGCTCTCGACAATACCGATCAGCAGCTTCTCGGCCAGAATGCCCAGAGTGGCACGCTCGTCGACATCGAGCAAACCAAGCAGTTTGTCGAGGGTGCCCATCCGCGCGGCTCGAATGTTCGCGCAGGTCGTTCGGCCCATCTCGGTCAGGTTGAGCGCAACGGCGCGGCGATCTCGCTCGGAGGTTTCCCGGATCACGACCCCTTCCGCCGCGAGACGGTCGATCAAACGCACCGCACCCGGATGCGAGAGACCAAGTGCCCGCC
Organism: Skermanella aerolata KACC 11604; assembly: GCF_000936425.1. Classification (GTDB taxonomy): domain Bacteria; phylum Pseudomonadota; class Alphaproteobacteria; order Azospirillales; family Azospirillaceae; genus Skermanella; species Skermanella aerolata. Next base: position 3,956 of record NZ_AVFK01000023.1, read on the forward strand.
GCAGCCGGTCGATCGACATGCCCGGCTCGTGAGCGAGCAGCGATATGGCGGCCGCCGCAGGTCCCGGTTCGGGCGCCTTGGCCTGAGCTTCGCGGAGCAGGGTGTCAACGACGGCCAAGGCGAGCGCCCCGACGATATTCGCAGTTCTATCATGGGTCATTCATCAGAATTATATGCTTGACGCATGCATATCAATCCTTTAATCGTTTTATATGCTTCGCGCATACAAATTTATGGACAAACTCATGCCAAACGATTCCGCTCGCTCCGCCTTCGACGCAGCCGAGCTTCTCTCCCGGACGGAACCGCCTAAGCATCTCATGTTTGCAGGTCGAAGCCTGGCGCTCACCGGTGTCATCCTGCCGCTTTTCCTGATCGGCATCCTGAAGTTCACTCAAATCGAGATCGACGCGCTCAAACCCCTCATCGGCGGGACACCCTGGCTCGCCTGGCTTTATCCTGTCTTCGGCGAGGCGGGTGCGTCATACCTTCTCGGCACCGTCGAACTCCTTACCGTAGTGCTTTTTGCCGCCTCGCCCTGGTCGGCACGCGCGGGTGTGGCTGCCGGCGCGCTCGGCTCGCTGACTTTTGCCGTCACCGTTTCCACCATGTTCGCGCTGCCGATCTGGGAAGAGTCCTTGGGTGGCTTCCCATGGCTCAACGCCACCGGCCAGTTCCTGATCAAGGATGTTGCGCTCTTGGGCGTCAGCATCATCGTGCTCGGTGAAGGTCTTGCTCGCCTGAAGCAGAGGCGCCATCCGGTTTGAGAGGATCGCATGATCGGACACTCCCCCCGATGCTGTAATGGTCATCTCGCCTAAATCGAACGCAGTCCAGAGCGGGCCAAGGCAACGCCTTCCGGGCGGTACGTTGCAGAAACCGAGCCCCCCTGGCGCGGCGACGAAGGAAATCTTGCCGGGCGTACCGCCCGTAGGCATTGCCTAATGGCCCGAGCATTTCCGCCGCAACCGCATCGCCGCCGCCCGCACCCAACAATCGGCAGCATGGACCTACTTCACCAAGGGGCAGCCGCTCTCCTTCGGATCGATATAAGCCTGTGCAGCCGGGATGGTCTTGACCAGGTCGAAATAGTCCCAGGCACCCTTGGACTCGCTCGGCGTTTTCACCTTGAACAGATACATGTCATTGAGAACGCGGCCATTCTCACCGATCGAGACACTCTTCATCATCATATCGTCGACCGGCATTCCGCGCATTTTAGCGGCGATCTTGTCCGCATCGTCGGTACCGGCCGCCTGTACCGCCTTCAGATAATGCCGTACGGCAGAGTAGACGCCGGCCTGATTCATCGATGCCTTGCGCCCGGTCCGTTCCTCGAACCTTTTCGACCAGGACCGGGTTTCATCGTTCATGTCCCAGTAGAAGGAGTTCGTCAGCACCAATCCCTGCGCGGCTTCCAGGCCCAGCGCGTGGATGTCGTTGATATTCAGCAACAGGCCCGCAAGGTTCTGGCCGGACTGGGTGATGCCGAACTCGGCAGCCTGCTTGACCGCGTTGATGGTATCGCCCCCGGCATTGGCAAAGGCTATGACCTGGGAGCCCGAGCCCTGCGCCTGCAGCAGATAGGAGGAGAAATCCGGCGTGCTGAGCGGATGGCGCACACCACCCGCGACGGTGCCGCCCAACTGCTTGACGACGCTGGAGGCTTCCGCTTCCAAGGAATGGCCAAAAGCATAGTCGGCCGTCACGAAGTACCAGCTCTTCTTTCCCTGCTCGACGAGGGCGCGGGCCGTGCCGGCGGCCAGGGCATGGTTGTCCCAGGTCCAATGAAAGCCGTAGGGACTGCACTGCTTGCCCGTCAGCTCCGTCGATCCCGGACCCGACATGAGGAAAATCCGCTTGTTGTCCCGTGTGATCCCCTGAACGGCCAGAGCCGCGGCCGAGTTGGGTACGTCCGCGATAACGTCCACCTTGTCGGTGTCGATCCAGCTTCGGGCCAGGTTCGCGGCGATGTCGGCCTTGTTCTGGTGGTCACCGGCAATGATCTCGATCCGCGCCCCGCCCAGTTCATTACCGAACTCTTCGGCCGCCAATCGCGCCGCCACGACGGAGCCCTCGCCGTTGATGTCCGAGTAGATGCCCGACAGATCAGTCAGGACGCCGATCCTGATCATGTTGTCAGAGACTTGGGCCTGCGCCGAAACCGGCGCGATGGCAGCGAATACAAAGCCGGCAGCCAAAGTAGTCTTGCGCATTTTTGTTCCTCCCCGACGGCGGATGATCTTCTGCAAGGTCGCATGCCGTCAACAGCACAGCGGCTGGTGCGATGCAAATTCTTTAGCTGTATCAAAAATCTACAGGCTAATCCTCGGCCTGCAAACGTTGGAAAAGAGCTGCGGAAAAGAGCCTGACGCGGCCGGCACGGAGCCCATCCGCGACCAGCCCCTTAGAACATCCCGTTCGGATTGGCGGAAGCATCCGGCAGGATCTGCAGTACGTCCCAGTGCTCGACGATCTTGCCGCTGCCATCAAGCCGGAAGATGTCGATGGCCGCATAATCGTGGTCGCCCGGCCAGTGCTGGAGACAATGGAGCACCACAAGATCGCCCTCGGCGACCGCCCGCTTCACCTCGACCCGCTTGCCCGGCCACTCACGCGCCATGCGCTCGAAATAGGCGATGAAGCCGTCCTTGCCGGTCGCCACATGCGGGTTGTGCTGGATGTACTCGTCGCCGGCATAGCGCTCGATCGCCTCGCGCGGCCGGCCGTCGTTGAACATGAGCTCATAGAAGGCGATCACGTTCGCCTTGTTCTGCGCGAGTCCGGACATGCTTTCCCCCTTCTTCATGAGGCACTCCTCGGCTTGGCAACCCGTCGATCAGGGCACCTCCCTGATCTTCAAGCCCGTCCAATGGGCGGCGAAGGCCCATAGGTCCGCATAAAGGGAGACAAGCTTGTCGCGCGACATGCCTGCCCCGTGACCGGCGCGCGTCTCCACCCGGACGAGGCGCGGTTTGGGGCCGAGATCCTCGGCTTGCAGCGCGGCTACGTATTTGAATGTATGTCCGGGTACGACGCGGTCGTCGGCATCGGCCGTCGTGGCGAGAATTGCCGGATAATCCCTGCGCGGGCGGATGTTGTGGTAGGGCGAATAGGCAAGGAGACCGGCGAAGTGCTTCTCGTCGTCCGGACTTCCGAAATCCGATATCCACATCGTGCCGCCGGTGAAGCGATGATAGCGCAGCATGTCCATCACGCCCACGCCCGGCAGCGCTGCCGCGAAGAGGTCCGGACGCTGGTTCGTGACCGCGCCTACGAGGAGGCCGCCGTTGGATTCGCCTTGGATCGCAAGACCGTCCGCCGGGGTGATCCCCTCCCTCTTGAGGAACTCGCCGGCGGCGATGAAGTCGTCGAATGCGTTCTGTCGGTTCTCGAACCGGCCGGCGGCGTGCCAGGCCCGCCCATATTCGCCGCCGCCCCTGATGTTCGCGATCGCGACCACGCCGCCCTGCTCGATCCAGGCTATGTGCATCGGATTGTAGATGGGAACCATGCTGATCCCGAAGCCGCCATAGCCGTAGAGAAGCGTCGGCGCGGGACCGGCGGCGTGGCGCTTGCGAACGATGAAGATCGGCACGCTGGTCCCGTCTTTCGATCGGTAGAAGCGCTGCTCTACCGCTATCCGGTCGAGATCGGCGGCGACCTGCGGCTGAGCCCAGACCTCGTAGCTGTCGACCGCCACGTCATAGCGATAGATGGTGATCGGCGTGTCGAAGCTGGAGAAAAGGAAGAAGGCCTCGTTGTCCTTGCCGCTGCCCTCGAAGGCACCGGCGCTGCCGATACCGGGAAGTCGCACCACGCCGTCAGGCGTCCCGTCAGGCTTGATGCGGCGGACCTCCGTCCTGGCGTCCACCAGGTAGGCGGCAAGGATACGACCGCCACATAGGGCGGCGCTGGCGAGCACGGCTTCATCCTCGGGCACGATCTCGACCGGCGACGGCTCGGGGTCGGCGAGGTCGAGCGTCACGATCCTGCGCCGCTCGGCATCCTGGCTGGTCAGGACGAAGAGCACGTCGCCATCGCTGCCGATCACCGACCACTCTTCATCGAGCCCAGCCACCAATCTGCGCGCCACCCATCCGGGGGCCGTCAGGTCGACGATGGCCAGCGCATTCATGCCGGCACCCGGCGTGGAATAGATGACGAGATAGCGGCCGTCGTCGGTGCGCTCGACCAGATGCAGCACCTGCGGGCGCTCCGGATCCGAATAGACGAGCCGGTCCGCGGACTGGGGCGTTCCCAACGCGTGATAGTAGACCGCGTGATTGGCGACGCCGGCCGTGTCGGTCGCGCCACCCTCGGGTTCGGGATAGCGCGAATAGAAGAAACCCGATCCGTCCTTTGCCCAAACGATTTGCATGAAGCGCGCCCACCGGACTTCATCGCCCCAAGTCTCGCCCGTGTCGACATCGAGCACCCTGATCGTCCGCCAGTCCGTTCCTCCCGATTGCACGCCGTATGCGAGCAGCGCACCCTCATCCGACGGCGCCCATTCCGCCAGCGCGTCGCCATTGTCCGAGGACCAGCCATGCGGGTCGATCAAGACGCGGTCCTGCCCATCCTCACCACTGCGGAGGATGAGTTTCGGCTGGTTGTCCTCGCCGGACTGCCTGGTGAAGAAATACCGCCCTCCCCGCTTCACCGGAACGCTGAACTGTTCGTGGTTCAGCATGGCCGTCAGGCGTTCCCGGAATACGCTGCGTCCGGACAAGCTTTCCAGGTGGTCCTGGGTTACGGCATTCTGCTGCGCGATCCATTCGGCCACATGTCGGTCGCTGCGGGCATTGTTTTCCAGCCAGCGAAAAGGGTCGAGGATCGATCGGCCGAAATGTTCCTCGACGACATCGATCCGGCGCGTCCGGGGATGGATGATCTCGGGCATGCTAGCCTCCGCTACCGACAGGAAAGGGGCCGAACCGGCTGGATCGACCGGAAAGGGCCGGGTTGACGAGTTTCAGTACGGCATTGGCTTTATCGGCGCTGCCGAGGGCGGAAAGAACGGTCGGAGGATTCCAGTAGTTGCGATATCGGCTGATCAGCCCATCCCGGAGGCCGATCTATAACAGGCGGTCGAGGGTGATCGGAAACTGCCGTATCCGGTTTCCGGTCGCATGCCAGACCGCGTTCGCAATGGCGCCCGCCGTTCCGGTAATGCCGATTTCGCCAACCCCCTTGATACCCAGCGCGTTCACGTGCGGATCGTGTTCCTCGACCAGGATCGCTTCGAGCGACGGAGCGTCGGCGTTCACGGGAATATGGTATTCGCCGAGGTTCGGGTTCATCGGACGGCCGGATCGCAAGTCCATCACGGCCTTCTCGTGCAGAGCGAACGATATGCCCCAGATCATGCCGCCGTAGTACTGGCTGCGCACCAGCCGGGGATTGATGACCCGTCCGGCCGCGAAGGCACCGACCAGGCGCGTCACGCGGATCTGGCCGAAGTCGGGATCGACCTTGACCTCGACGAAAACGGCCCCGTGCGCATGCTTGGCGTAGGATGATTGTGCGGCAGGATCGGCAGCGCTTTTACCGCGGCCTTCGATCTCCGCCAGCCCGGCGCGGGCCAGGATGTCGGCATAGCTCTCGCTTCTGCTCTCGTCGTCGCGCCGGAACAGCCGGCCACCCCGCGCCACGACGCCGGTGTTCCCGGCGCCGAACAACGGCGAGCGCTGGTCGCCTGTCGCAAGGTCGGCCAGCTTCGCGATCGCATCCGCGCCCGCTTCGTGGATCGCCATGCCGGCCGTTGCGGTATGCGCCGAGCCGCCCGCGATCCCGGCGTCCGGCAGGTCGGATGTCCCGGACCTGAACTCGACCTCGTCAAGATCAAGGCCAAGGCTGTCGGCGGCGATCTGCGCCAAGGCGGTCCCCGCACCCTGCCCCATGTCATGCGCCCCGGCCTCCATGATCCCGGTGCCGTCGCTGCGGATGACGGCCCGCGCGTTGCCCTGGAACATCAGGGCCGGGAAGGTCGCGGTGCCCATGCCCCAGCCGACAAGGCGTCCCTCGTCGTCGTGCATCTGCCGGGGCGCCAGGGGACGCCCTGCCCAGCCGAAGCGCTCGGCGCCCTGAGCGTAGCACTCGCGCAGGGCCTTCGAGGAAAACGGCTTGCCGGAAATCGGCTCGACCTCGGCATAGTTCCTGAGACGGAACGCCAGAGGGTCCATCCCGCAGGCCTCCGCCATTTCGTCGATAGCACTCTCCAGTGCGATCGAGCCCGTCGCCTCGCCGGGTGCGCGCATGAACAGCGGCGTACCCGTATCGAGCCGGACGACCTCATGGGACGTGGCGATGGCCGGGCTCGCATATAGCGTGTGCGAGACGTCGGAGGCCGGCTCGAAGAAATCGTCGAAGGTGCTGGAGGTGGTCTTCGTGTGGTGGGAAAGCGCGGTCAGCACGCCATCGCCGTCGGTACCCACCCGCAGCGTCTGCCGGGTCGGCGCGCGATGGCCCACGGGGCCGAACATCTGCTCCCGCCTGAGCACCAGCTTCACCGGCCTGCCGGTCAAGCGGGCCGCCAGAATACCGAGGACCTGAGGTCCGGACACCCCGCCTTTGGACCCGAAGCCGCCGCCCAGAAAGCGACTGCGGATATGAATGTTTTCCACCGGCAGTCCGAACAGTTCCGCCAGACGCCCCTGGGTCATCGCCAGACCCTGGGTCGGCATGTCGATCGAGAGCCTGTCACCGTCCCAGGCTGCCACGATCGCGTGCGGCTCCATCGCATTGTGATACTGTGCCGGCGTTTCGTAAGTGGCGTCGATCTGCCGGGAGGCTTGGGCGAGACCGGCGTGGACGTCGCCCCGATGCGCTTCGGCCGGATTGCCGACGCCGACGGTCGGTGGGGTGAAGCTCCCGTTCGCGTCGAGGTCGGCGCGGACCGGCTCGGTCTCGTACCGGGGCGCCAGCAGTGCCGCACCTTCCGTCGCAGCCTCGAGCGTATCGGCGATCACCACCGCGATCGGCTGGTTCGCGTAGCGGACCTTGTCGTTTTGCAGAACGTCGAGCCGGAAGGCGAAGGGATTGGTCCTTACGTCCGGATCCTGGGCAAGCGGCGGTCTGTTGACCGGAGTCATCACCTCGATCACGCCCGGATGAGCCTTGGCGGCCGCGACGTCAAGGAAGGCAACCCGGCCGCGCGCGATGCTGCTGACCGCCGGCACGGCGTAAAGCATCTCAGGCGGGTGGTTGTCGGCAGCGTAGCGGGCGCCGCCCGTGACCTTGAGGATCCCATCGCGGCGGGTGAGCGGCTGACCGATGCTGGATCCGTGCCGAACATGAGCCGGAGCCTGGGTGAGGGGAATCTCAGACATGCGGATGAACTCCCGAACCTGATGCGGTACCTGATGCGAAGGGAGAGGCCGGCAGTGCCGCCACGCGCTCGGGCGTTCCGGCTGCGGCCAGGGTGAGTGCGCGCGTCACGACCCGCCGCGCGAGCTCGATCTTGAAGGCGTTGTCGCCGGACGGTCTGGCATCGCCAAGCGCCGCCTCGGCGGCGGCACGGAACACGCCGGCGCCCGGAACGGCACCGGCCAACGCCTCCTCCGCGGCCCGGCATCTCCAGGGCTTCAGGGCGACGCCGCCCAGCGCTATCCGCGCTTCCCCGATCGTTCCACCGTCGAGCTTCAGGGCTGCGGCAGCCGACACGACCGCGAAGGCGTAGGAGGTGCGCTCACGGACCTTGAGGTAGCGCGCATGCGCGGAAAAGCCGGCGGCGTCGCCCGGCAGGCGCAGGGCTACGATCAGCTCGCCCGGCTCGAGCGCGCTCTCGTGCTCCGGCGTGTTTCCAGGCAGGCGATGGAAACTTTCGAGCGGGAGTTCACGACGCCCTGCCCTGCCCTCGATCTCCACCACGGCGTCGAGAGCGACGAGCGGGACGCAGAAGTCCGAAGGGTGCGTCGCGATGCAGTCCTCGCTCCATCCCAGCACGGCATGAAGCCGGTTCTCGCCGCCACGGGCATCGCAGCCGGAGCCCGGATGGCGTTTGTTGCAGGCGCTCGCGACGTCGTAGAAATACGCACATCGCGTCCGCTGGAGGAGATTGCCGCCGGCCGTAGCAGCGTTGCGAAGCTGGGGCGACGCACCCGACAGCAGCGCTTCCGCAACCGCCGGGAACCGTCGTGCAAAGTCCAGGTCATGCGCCAGATCGGCATTGCGGACGAGGGAGCCGATCCGCACGCCGCCGTCGGGCAGGTGCTCGATCCGGTCGAGCCCAGGGAGGTGGTTGACGTCGACCAGACGGGTCGGCCGGGTAATGCCCCCCTTCATCAGGTCCAGAAGATTGGTGCCGGCCGCCAGATACGCGGCTCCCGGTTCCGAGGCCGCCGCGACGGCGTCCGTGATCGTAGCGGGCTTGACGAAGTCGAAGATGTTCATACAACTTGCTTCCGCTCGAGTTCGGCCAAGTTCTGCTCAGCCAAGTTTTGTCCGGCCAGAATTCTCTGCGCTGCGATGACGCCCTCCGTGATCCCGGCGTAGGCGCCGCATCGGCAGAGATTGCCGCTCATGCCTTCGCGCACGCGCTCCGGGTCGTCGCCGGTCTGGCCTTCCTGGATCAGGCCGACCGCGCTCATGATCTGGCCCGGCGTACAGAAACCGCACTGGAAGCCGTCATGGGCGATGAAGGCGGCCTGAACGGGGTGCAGTTCGTCGCCCTGCGCGAGGCCCTCGATCGTGAGGACGTCGGCGCCGTCATGGCTGACCGCAAGAGCGAGGCAGGAATTGATCCTTCGCCCATCGACGAGGACCGTGCAGGCACCGCATTGTCCGCGGTCGCAACCCTTCTTGGTTCCGGTCAGGTCCAGGCGCTCGCGGAGGAGATCGAGCAGCGTAACCCTTGGGTCGTCCAGCACCACGTCTCGCACCGTACCATTCACGGTAAGGGAAACTGATAGGCTCATGCGGTCCTCCGATGAGAGTTTCTGTAGGCTGTGGTACCGTCAAGATGCTGTATGTATGGGTAAATGAGTTCGCAGCCAGCCCGGCGCTGGACGACGATGCCGCGGAGCCTTCCGCGGGTTGGACATCTTCAGGGATGCGCTTTACTAACGAGTGCGCCCTGCATCGGTACTCACTGCAAAAATGATATGGAGGGTTCCTCCGTTTTGCAAGGGGAGAAGGCGAAGAAGGTTAAGAAGGCGGGCAGAATGGAAGATTGTTCCGGCAGGACGGCGAAGAGGCCGCGCGCAGATGCGGTTCGGAACCGCGAGCGCGTCCTGGAGGCTGCCAAAGCCGTCTTCAACGCCGGCGGTCCCGATGCGAGCCTCGAAGCCGTCGCGAGGCGTGCCGGCGTCGGCATCGCCACGCTGTACCGGCATTTCCCGACCCGCGAAGCCTTGTTCGAGGCCGTCTATCGCCGCGAGGTCGAACATCTCGCCAATCTGGCCGAGCAGTTGAAGGTGGAGGCGGCTCCTGCTGAAGCGCTTCGCATCTGGCTGCGCTCCAACGTGGAGTTCGTCGCCACCAAGAAGGGCATGTCGGTAGCGCTCGCGATCGTTGCGCACAGCTCCTCCGACCTCTCCGCCTATACGTTCGACCGGCTGACGAAGGCGGTTCGAGAACTGCTGGACCGGGCCGTGGCGGCCGGAGAGGTTCGGGCCGATATCAGTCCGGAAGACCTTCTGCGTGCCCTGGTCGGCATGTGCTACATGAACGACCAGCCGGGCTGGCAGGCCAGCGTACTCCGGCTGGTCGATGTCTTCGTCGACGGGCTGTGCAGGGTGCCCGACGGAAAGGCGCCCTGATCGGCGTCAAGGGGAGGCAAGGCCCACGGATTCCATTACAGTCGATCCATAGAGCCGCCATAGACCGCCCGCAGGGCCATTTGCCGCCGATCGGCGAGCGGGATGAACTAGGAATTCGACAGCCCGGTCGCAATAAACCGGTTGGCCCAGTCGTGGGTCGCCGCCAGTTCATCGAAGAGCCATTTGCGGAAATTCCTGATATTGGGGAGATCGGCCTTCGAACGCAGCGTCGCGAAGCCATGCCCCTGGACCGTCATGATGTCTCCGGCGAACGGGATGATCAGCTTGCCGCTCCGGAGTTCCTGTTCGGCCAACAACAGACTGTCCAGGCAGACACCGAGACCGTCCACGGCGGCGCTGATCGCCATGAAGGAGCGGTCGAAGCGCGGCCCGCGCTCCAGGTCGAGCCGCACCTTTCGATGCCGGCGCGCCCAGTCGCGCCATCCCAGGACCGTGACCTCGGAGTGGATCAGCGTGTGCCGGGCGAGGTCGTCCGGCCGGCGGATCGGCTTGGTTCCGTTGGCCAGCGCTGGCGAGCACATCGGGACGATCATATCATCCGGGAAGGAGACCATGACGCTGCCGGCCGAAGGTGGACCGGGATTATAACGGATATCGATATCGACATCGCCCTGGCCGAGGTCGACCGGGATCAGGGAGGCATGCAGGCGGATGTCCAGTTCGGGATGCGTCTCCCCGAACTGAGCCAGTCTTCTCATCAGCCATTGCGACGCGAAACTCGGTGTCGAATGGACGGTCATGACGGCACTGATGCCGGCTACGGCAACGTTGCGCGTGGCGGCTTCGATGCGGGCGAAGGCGGCGATGATCTCGGCGGCGTAGTGCCGGCCCGCTTCCGTCAGGACAACGGCGCGGTGGACCCGGTTGAACAAGGCGATCCCCAACTGCGCTTCCAGCAGCTTCACCTGATGGCTTACCGCGGACGGCGTGACGGCCAATTCTTCTGCTGCACCTGCGAAGGAGCCAAGTCGTGCGGCGGCCTCAAATGCTTGAATCGATTTGATGGAGATCCTGTTTTGCATTGCAGCAGACACATGAACTGAGTTCATCAATAGCTGATTTTATTCGTTTGAGAGATTAACCACAAGCATTTACATTTTGTCTCAGCGATCGGCACCGGGGCAAAGCAAATCTCCAGTGTACTCAAAATGAGATATGAGAACTGCACGGTAAAATGTGCGATTTAATCGCTGAATACACAATATCAAACGAGGTGGGAAATGCTTCTCGCTAACAAGGTCTGCGTGGTCACTGGGGCCGCTTCTGCGCGCGGTATCGGACGGGCAACCGCCAAACTGTTCGCCCTGTACGGCGGCCGCTCGATTATTCTCGATCTGAGTGAGGAACAGGCCAGAGCGGCTGCATCGGAGCTGGGCGACGCCCATCGCGGCATCGCCTGCGACGTGACCGACAAGGACGCCTGCATCGCCGCGGTCGAGAGGGTGGTCGGCGAGTTCGGACAAATCGACGTGCTGGTCAACAATGCCGGCATCACGCAGCCGCTGAAGTTCATGGACATCGCGCCTGGGAACTACGATGCGGTGCTCGACGTCAATCTTCGCGGCACACTCTACATGAGCCAAGCGGCGATCCCGCAGATGCGCAAGCAGCGCTCGGGCTCCATCGTAAACATGTCGTCGGTTTCGGCCCAGCGCGGCGGCGGGATCTTCGGCGGACCGCACTACAGCGCCGCCAAGGCCGGCGTGCTGGGTCTCGGCAAGGCCATGGCCCGTGAACTGGGTCCGGACGGTATCCGCGTCAACTCGGTCACCCCCGGCCTGATCCAGACCGACATCACCGGCGACAAGCTCACCGACGATCTCAAGGCCGAAATCATCAAGGGCATTCCGCTCAGCCGCCTGGGCAATGCCGAGGATGTCGCCAGGGCCTGCCTGTTCCTGGCCTCGGACCTGTCCTCCTACATCACCGGCGCCACCATCGACGTCAACGGCGGCATGCTGATCCACTAAGAAGCGGTGGCCGGCACTGCTCGGCCGCCCCGTCACCTCACTCGTGTGTCGCTACGCCTTATGGCCGCGCCCCCGTGCCCATGCCCATGCACGCGCGCATGACCGCGCCCGACACCGACGATGCTGGAGATAATTGTGCAAACTAATCCACTTGGACACAACGTGGACTTGGCCGAACGCGCCTACCGCATCCGCCGCAACGCGCTGCTGATGGGCGAGGTTCAGGGCCAGGGCTACATCGGCCAGGCGCTCGATATCGCCGACGTGCTGGCCACGGCGTATTTCCACGCCATGAGCTATCGCCCGGAAGATCCTCACTGGGAAGAGCGCGACCGTTTCCTGCTGTCGAACGGCCACTACGCAATCGCCCTCTACGCGGCGCTGATCGAAGCCGGCATCGTGCCGGAAGAGGAGCTGGAAACCTACGGCAGCGACGGCAGCCGCCTGCCGATGTCGGGCATGGCCGCCTACACGCCAGGCATGGAGATGTCCGGCGGATCGCTGGGGCTGGGTCTGTCGATCGGCGTCGGCATGTGCCTGGGACTGAAGCGCAACGGCTCGTCGTCCCGCGTCTACACCCTGTTCTCCGACGGCGAGCTGGACGAGGGCTCCGTCTGGGAAGCCATCATGTCGGCCGCCCACTGGAAGCTGGACAACCTGATCGGGATCATCGACGTCAACAACCAGCAGGCCGACGGACCCTCGAGCCAGGTCATGGCCTTCGAGCCGCTGGTGGAAAAACTGCAAGCCTTCGGCTGGTTCGTCCAGCGCATCGACGGCAACGACATCGAGGCCGTGCGCTCGGCGTTCGACGCCGCCCGCGACCATGCCGAGCCGAAACCCCGCATGATCGTCTGCGATACCAGGATGTGCAAGGGCGTGCCGTTCCTGGAAGCCCGCGAGAAGAACCACTTCATCCGCGTCGATGAGCACGAATGGCAGATGGCCCTGGAGGCCCTCGATGCCGGGAGGAAGGCATGACCCGCACCACCGACACCCACCCGAACGTTGACACCAACGAAGGCGCCAGTCCCAAGCCGCGCCTGAAGACGTCGGCGATGATCGCCTCGATCGCCGCCGAGGGCCAGCGCACCAAGCCGGCGCCGTTTGGCCACGCCCTGGTCGAGCTGGCGAAGAGCCGGCCGGAAATCGTCGGCATGACCGCCGATCTCGGCAAGTACACCGATCTCCACATCTTCGCCAAGGAGTTCCCTGACCGCTACTACCAGATGGGCATGGCCGAGCAGCTGCTGATGGGATCGGCGGCGGGCATGGCGCATGAGGGCTTCATACCTTTCGCCACGACCTACGCGGTGTTCGCCTCGCGCCGAGCCTACGACTTCATCCACCAGACCATTGCCGAGGAGAACCTCAACGTCAAACTGGCCTGCGCCCTGCCGGGCCTGACCTCCGGCTACGGACCGAGCCACCAGGCGGCCGAGGACCTGGCGCTGTTCCGCGCCATGCCGAACATGACCGTACTCGATCCATGCGACGCGCTGGAGACCGAGCAGATGGTGCCCGCCATGGTCGACCATCAGGGTCCGGTCTACATGCGCCTGCTGCGTGGCCACGTGCCGCTGGTGCTCGACGAGTACGGCTACCAGTTCGAGATCGGCAAGGCGAAGATGCTGCGCGACGGCGCCGACGTGCTCGTCATCTCCTCCGGCATCATGACCATGCGAGCCCTGGAAGTCGCCAAGTCGCTGGAAGCAGACAAGGTGGACGTGGCGGTGCTGCACGTCGGAACGATCAAGCCGCTGGACGGCGAGACGATCCTGCGGGAAGCCGCGCGCAGTGGCCGCATGGTGGTGGTCGCCGAGAACCACACCGTCGTCGGCGGCCTGGGCGAGGCGGTTGCCGGCCTGCTGCTCCGCTCCGGGGTGACACCGAAGTTCCGGCACATCGGCCTGCCGGACGAGTTCCTGCTCGCCGGCGCCCTGCCGACACTTCACGACCGCTACGGCATCTCGGCCGAGGCCATGACGACGACCATCAAGGGCTGGCTCGGGTAAGCTCATCGATGTGCCGGTAGGTGCCAGGGTCACCCGCCATCGACCGGCACCTTGGCGGTGGTGAGGCCGGTACCCGCGTTCAGCGACAGGCGGCCGCTGGTCGGCGACGAGCCGTGGCCCCTGCGCCATCCCGTGCCCGCACCGCGTCGTGCGGATGATCAAGACTAACAAGCCTTTCAAAAAATAAAAAATTCGCCTCCATTTATTAGGGAGGACATCAAGTCCAGTAATTCCATGAGCCGAAGAGTTTTACCGACGGTCGGCGAGTGTTGGGCCACGGCCCAACCTACGAAGCAGGAGCCTGTAGGTTGGGCCGTGGCCCAACAAACATTGACCATACAAGTCAATGTCTTCGGACCCTCGTAAAAACTATTCATGCCGTTACAGCTTTATTTGCACAACGCAAACATAGGTAGGAAAACCGTGATCAAGTGCAGCCCACAAAGGCGGGGCATCACCCGTCGGACCCTGCTGGCAGCCGGCGCCGCGCTGCCGCTGTGCAGCATCATAACGCGCCGAGCCTCGGCTGCCGAATTCAGCTACAAGCTGGCAACCGGCCAGGACCCGACGCACCCGCTCAACATCCGCGCGCAGGAAGCGCTTGACCGTATCCGTGAGGCGACCGGCGGCCAACTCGACATCAGGCTGTTCCCAGGCAACCAGCTCGGATCGGACACCGACCTGCTGTCCCAGGTGCGCATGGGGGCCGTCGAGTTCTTCAACCTGTCCTCGTCCATCGTCGCGACGCTTGTGCCCCAAGCCAGCATCGTCAACACCGGCTTCGTTTTCCCGGATTATGATGCGGTGTGGCATGCGCTGGATGGCGACCTCGGCGCCTATGTCCGTGCCGAGATCGCCAAGCGCGGGATCATGACCGCATCGCGCGTCTGGGACAACGGCTTCCGCCACGTCACGACCTCGACACGGCCGATCCAGACGCCGGAGGATCTGCGTGGATTGAAGATCCGCGTCCCGCCGGCGGCCATGCTGACCTCGGTGTTCAGAGCCCTCAATGCGGGACCGTCTCCCATCAACTTCAACGAACTCTACTCGTCGCTCCAGACCGGGGTGGTGGAAGCTCAGGAAAACCCGCTCGCCATCATCGCGACGACCCGACTCTACGAGGTGCAGAAATATTGCAGCCTGACCGGCCATGTCTGGGACGGCTACTGGATCCTGGCTAACCGACGCGCCTGGCAGGCCTTGCCGGAGAACCTTCGCGACATCGTATCGGCCGAGCTCGACCACTCCGCGGGTGATGAGCGTGCCGACATCGCGAAGCTCACCGAGACGCTGCGTACGAATTTGTCCGCCAAGGGACTTCAGTTCAACGACGTCGATACCGACGCGTTCCGGACGGCGCTGGGCAAGACCAGCTTCTATCGGGACTGGAAGGCCAAGTTCGGCGACGAAGCCTGGCGCATCCTCGAAAAGACAACCGGAAGCCTGGTGTGATCGACATGACAAAGTTTGAAAGTACGATGCTCCCGGCAGCGGGCGATAGCCCGGCTTCCGTGCATTCCGTGACGGGCCATACGCCCGATCCCCGACAACGCACCCTGGCGGGCAGGCTGGAGGAGACGCTGGGAATCCTGGTCGAGATCCCGACCGCACTGCTGGTCGTGGTGGAGATCTGCGTCCTGCTTGCCGGCGTGATCTCGCGCTATGTCTTCCACGAACCGCTCATCTGGTCGGACGAGTTGGCCTCGATCCTGTTCCTGTGGCTTGCCATGCTGGGATCCGTCGTAGCGTTCCAGCGCGGTGAGCACATGCGGATGACGGCGCTCATCGGGATGGCGTCTCCGAAGGTGCGGGCGTTCCTCGAAGTGATTGCGATTGCCCTCCCGCTCGCATTCCTGCTGCTGATTATGTACCCCGGCGTTGAGTTCGCCTACGAGGAAACCTACATCACGACCCCGGCGCTGGAAATCCAGAACGCCTGGCGGGCCGCTGCGATTCCCGTGGGTACGGCGCTGATGATCGCGATGGGCCTGCTCAGGCTCGCCCAGGTGGGAAACTGGCGGCTGGTGACGGGAGCACTGGTGCTGGTGTTGGCGATCGGCGCGCTGCTTCTGGCGCTGTCACCTGTTCTGCGCCCGCTCGGCAACTACAACCTGCTCATCTTCTTCGTGGGTCTGGTCGCGGCCATGGTGTTCGCCGGTGTACCGATCGCCTTCTCCTTCGGACTGGCGACCTTCGGCTATCTCGCGACCACCACCCACATGCCCATGATGGTGGTGATCGGCCGCATGGACGAGGGCATGTCGCACCTCATCCTGCTGGCGGTGCCGCTGTTCGTCTTCCTGGGATTGCTGATCGAGATGACGGGAATGGCCAGGGCCATGGTCGCCTTTCTCGCCAGCCTGCTCGGCCACGTCAAGGGCGGGCT
Organism: Skermanella aerolata KACC 11604; assembly: GCF_000936425.1. GTDB lineage: Bacteria > Pseudomonadota > Alphaproteobacteria > Azospirillales > Azospirillaceae > Skermanella > Skermanella aerolata. The sequence continues at coordinate 20,112 of NZ_AVFK01000023.1, forward strand.
GTCATACGTGCTGATCGGGGCGATGTACCTGGTGTCGGGTATTTCGGGCTCCAAGGCGGCCGACATGGCAGCCATCGCCCCGGTGCTCTTCCCGGAGATGAAGCAGCGCGGCGCCAAGCCCGGCGATCTCGTTGCCCTGCTGTCCGCCACCGGCGCCCAGACGGAGACCATTCCCCCGAGCCTCGTGCTCATCACCATCGGGTCGGTCACCGGTGTCTCCATCACCGCCCTCTTCACCGGCGGCATGCTGCCGGCCGTCGTGCTCGGTGCAGCACTCTGCATAATGGTATGGTGGCGCTACCGGGGCGAGGACCTGTCGCATGTCCGGCGCGCCGGCGCCGGCGAGATCGGCCGGTCGCTGGTGATCGCCTTGCCGGCGATAGCCCTGCCGTTCGTGATCCGTGCCGCAGTCGTCGAGGGCGTGGCTACCGCAACGGAAGTTTCCACGATCGGCATCGTCTACTCGATCCTGGCAGGCCTGCTGGTCTACCGGCAGTTCGACTGGCGCCGGCTGATGCCGATGCTGATTGAAACCGCGGCATTGTCGGGTGCTATCCTGCTGATCATCGGAGCCGCGACCGGCATGGCCTGGGCGCTGACCCAGTCGGGCTTTTCGAGCATGCTGGCGACCGCGATGACCTCCCTGCCGGGCGGCACCGTGTCCTTCCTGGCGGTTTCCATCGTCGCCTTCATCATCCTGGGCAGCGTGCTGGAGGGTATTCCCGCGATCGTGCTGTTCGGACCGCTTCTCTTCCCGATCGCCCGACAGATCGGGGTGCATGAGGTCCACTACGCCATGGTCGTGGTGCTCGCCATGGGCATCGGCCTGTTCGCGCCGCCGTTCGGTGTCGGCTACTATGCCGCCTGCGCGATCAGCCGGATCCATCCCGACGAGGGGATGAAGCCGATCGTCGGATACATGCTGGCACTGATCGCCGGCCTGATCGTGGTCGCTGCCGTGCCTTGGATCTCGATCGGCTTCCTGGACTAAGCAGATCACCGCTCCCGAAGGGAACCGCTCATGAAGATCGCACCAGAAGGAGCGGTGTGCCTTGCGGGGGCGGGTTACGGCCTTGTCCGACACCATCCGGAACGCTGGTCACGTGTCCGGGAACAACGCTTCCCGGTAAGTTGTCCCAACACTTGCTGCCACGCACCGCACTTGATCAATCATAAATAACGAGTGGAGGAATGACATGACGACGATCGGCTTCATCGGCCTTGGCTCCATGGGTCTGCCCATGGCCTTCAACCTGCTGAAGGCGGGCTTCGGCGTGCGGGGATTCGACCTGCGGACCGACGCCGTCGGGCTGCTCGAAGATGCCGGAGGGACAGGCGCCGGCACAGCCGTCGATGCGGCACGCGGAACCGACGCGCTGGTGCTCATGGTGGTGAACGCGGCCCAGGCCGAAACGGTGCTGTTCACGGACGGAGCCCTGGACCAGCTGGCACCCGGAGGGATCGTGGCGTTGATGGCAACCTGCCCGCCGGGAGTTGTGACGGATCTCGCCGCGCGGGTAGAGGCCACGGGCCGAGGGTTCGTGGACTGCCCCGTCTCGGGCGGCGTCGTCGGTGCCGTTGGCGCCACGCTCACGATCATGGCGGCGGCGCGCCGGTCGGTGTTCGAAGCGGCCAAGCCCATCCTTGAGGCCATGGGCGACAAGGTCTACCACGTAGGGGAGGAGCCGGGACAGGGCGCCACGGTCAAGACCGTCAATCAGCTGCTCTGCGGGGTTCACATTGCGGTGGTAGCCGAAGCCTTCGCGCTCGCTGTCAGGAAGGGCGTGGACTTGGGCATCCTGCTTGAGATCATGAGCGGTTCCTCGGCGTCGAGCTGGATGCTGAAGGACCGTGGACCGCGCATGCTCATGGCCGATCCCGAAATCACGAGTGCGGTGGATATTTTCGTGAAGGATCTCGGGATCGTACTCGAAGCTGGCCGTGACGCAAAGGTGGCGCTGCCGCTGGCCGCCGTCGCCCACCAGCTCTTCCTCGCCACTTCCGGACGCGGCGACGGGGCTGCCGATGACAGCCAGGTGATCCGCACATACCACGTGATGAACGGAACCCGCGATCTCCCTTCAGGGAACTAGACGGCGATCCTACGGAAGCTCCGTCACCGGCGACATCCTCCGGGGATGGGAAAAGTCCCTTGCGCGGTCATGAACCATACGATCAATCGAACGACAGGCCAAAACGACTTGGGCGGGCGCAGCCGCCCACGTCACGACGGCTCTCCCGCCGGTAAGTGCATGACAATGGGCTCGCTCAGGAGCATCGGCTCGAGCGGCGCCATGAAGCGCGCGTGCGCGTCGCTCGGCTCGAAGCCTTGCGTGTGGGCCGCGAGGTCACGCCAGATCACCTCGAGCAGGTAGACGTCGGGGTCGTCGAGCGTCGGCACGAGGCGGTACCGCAAGCAGCCGTCCGCTCCGGCGAGCAGCGGCGCGACGCTGGCGAATGCGCGCTCGAACGCAGGGGCGGAACCAGGCAGAAGGCGCAGAAGCGCAAGTTCGGTGATCATTCGTTCTCTCCTCTCGGGGCGGACGGTCTGGGCAAGCCCTCCCCGACCGTCCACGCGACGTGTCAGGCGGCTCGCTGGGCTGAGGGCGGAGCAGCCGCCTCGCCGGACACGTCGATCACGACCTTGCCGCGCAGTCCCCGTGCGGTGCCGTTCTCCAGCAGTTCATGCGCTTCAGACATGCGGGCGAGCGGCAGCGTCGCGCCGATCACGGGCTTGACCAGGCCGCGCTCGACGACGCTTGTGAGCGCGTCGAGCTTGCCTCGGTTCTGACGGGTGAACACGAAGTGGTAGGCCGCGTTCTTGCCCCAGGCGTTGACGAGGTTCTGCGGCTGCGCGATGTCGACGAGACTGACCACGCGCCCGAATGCCGCAAGCGTGAGTGGGCTTCGCGTGAGCGTGTCACCGCCGATCGTGTCGAAGACGACGTTCACGCCCTCTCCCCCAGTCAGTCGGGCAACCGCCTCCACATAGTCTTCGGTGGTGAAGTCGATCGCTTCGTCGGCGCCGAGCGAGCGCACGAAGTCGTGATCGCGGGCGCGCGCCGTCGTGATCACCCGCGCGCCGATCGCCTTCGCAACCTGAACCGCGATCGTGCCGACGCCGCCCGCGCCGCCGTGGATGAGGATCGTCTCGCCGACCTTCAGCTCCGCGCGCTGGACGAACGCCTCCCAAACCGTGCCGCCAACGAGCGTCAAGCTCGCCGCCTCAAGATGCGTGAGGTTCCGGGGCTTGCGGCCGACGAGTTCGACGTCGGCGACGTGCTGCTCGGCATAGGAGCCGGCGTCGCCGAAGATCTTCGGTGTGTAGTAGACCTCGTCGCCGACTGCGAACTCGCGAACGTCCGAGCCCAACTCCTCGACAACGCCCGAGATGTCATGGCCGATGATCGCGGGCAACGGCACGTAGTCCGTGTAGTCGCCGCGGCGGATCTGGTAATCGAGCGGATTGACGGCAGTGGCGTGCACCCGCACCCGCACTTGGCGCGGACCGACCTCCGGCACCGGCACCTCGCGCAGTTCGAACACGTCCGGCCCGCCGAAGCGGGTGAGAACGGCTGCCTTCATGGTCTTGGTCATAACGCTGTCCTTTCGGTAGGAGAGGCAGAGGCGGGCTCCGTGGCCCATGGTCCCGTGGGGACAGTTCCTATTTGACTTGTCGTGATTGCCCTCGGTAGCGGGTCTGACTTAGGATCAGTTTCAACGATACTTTGAAAGCGGCGCCATGGACGTGAACGACTTGAATCTGTTCGTGCGCATCGCTCAACTCCGGAGCATCAGTTCCGCGGCCCGCGACTTGGGTGTCACTCCGGCGGGAGCGAGCGCCAGACTGGCGGCGCTCGAGAGAAAGCTCGGGGCCAGGCTTCTCCACCGAACGACGCGACAGGCGACCTTGACCGAGGACGGCCTCGCCTTCCTGCCGCATGCGGAGCACGTTGTGATCGCAGCAGAGGCCGCCCGAGCGGCGCTCGGGCGGGAGCAAGCCGCTCCGCGCGGCACCCTGCGGGTGGCGGCTCCGGCCTCGTTCACGCGCATGCATATCGTGCCAGGTCTGCCCGGCTTTTGCAGACAATATCCCGACTTGGCCCTCGACTTGCGCATTTCGGACAGCGTTGCCGATCTCGTCGAAGGTGCCTTCGATGTGGCGGTTCGCTATACCGATCTCAGCGACTCGTCCTTCGTCGCGCGGCGGCTCGCTCCAGATAAACGGGTGCTGGTCGCGTCGCCCGAGTACATCGAGCGGCGCGGGCGGCCGAATACGCCCGACGACCTCGCGGAACACGCCTGCCTCGTTGTCGGTACGCTCGATCTCTGGACATTCCGAGGAAAGGGTGGAGAGCTGATAGAGCGGCGTGTCTCCCCCGGCCTACGAATCAATGACGGCGGTGCCGTGCGCGATGCGGCCTGTGCGGGGCTCGGCATCGCTCTGATGGCCACTTGGTGCGCCGCGGACGAGCTTCGATCCGGCGCCCTCGTACCAGCCCTTCCCGAGTACCCGCTCGTCTCGACACAGACGCTTTGGGTGCTTTACCCAAGTTCGCGCGAACTGGCACCGAAGGTGAGGGTCTTCATCGACTGGCTCGTCGAGAGATTTGGGGGCCAACCGTACTGGGATCGAGGCCTCGAGAGGATCTTAGGGAACAGCCGATGACGCTCGCTCCTGAACACTCGGATTGCTGGACCCGTCCAATCGACCAGCCGGTGGGTCGAACCGATTTCGGCGGACGCAGGTGTGTTTTCGTTTCCCTGCGATCCCAGCTTTGCTCATGGCGGCTGCACCTCCTGCCCCGCATTCAGGTCCGACGCATGACCTTCTCGGTGACGTTGTTGCGCCAGAGGTCGGATGAGCGCATGTAGCGGCGGGCGACCTCGACCGACTTGTGGCGGGTCTGGCGCATGACGTCGTGGATCTGGGCCTCCGCCTCGGCCGCCGCGGTGGCGAGCCCGGCGCGCAGGCCAGCGTGTTGCGCGGAGGGGGAAGAGGCAAACGAGCCCCCATTCCCCATCGTTGATCAGGCGACGCGGACGGAGTTCGGGCATCCAAGATCGAGCATTCGGTTGAGGACCTGGGCGGCGATGGCGACTTCGGTGGCGCGGGCCCCGTCGCTGTGGAAACGCAACTGATCACCGATGACCTGCTTCCAGCGCGCGAACTGGCCCTCGACGCGGGCTCTTTCGTTATAGCCGCTGTCGCGCTGCCAGGCCATCCGCCCTTTCCCGGCAATCGCCTGGATGTGACGGTCGCGCTGGTTGGGCTCGGTGTCGGCTGTGGCGCTGAACACGGCATCAGCGCGGGGTGGGACGATCACCTTCGCGTCCGGATGGCGCTCGTCCAGGGTGGTGTACACGCCGGTTCTGTCATAGCCGCCGTCACCGAGGAAAAGCTCGACCGGCTCGGCGATCTGGTCGAGCAAGGGTTCGACCTGCGACGCATCATCGACGTCGCGGTCGGTCAGGATGGAGGCGACAATCCGGCCGGTCACCGCGTCAAAGCCGATATGCAGTTTGCGCCACGAGCGCCGCCTGCTGGTGCCGTGTTTCTCGACCAGCCATTCACCCGGACCGCTCAGCTTCAGCCCGGAACTGTCGACCAGCAGGTGGATCGCACCACCGGTGATGCGGGCCTGCGCCGGCAAATCCAGCGTCTGGGCCCGTCGGCTGAGGGTGGAGAAGTTTGGCACCGGCAGGTCGAGGCCGAGCAACTGGAGGATCGAGCCGATCAGTCCCTCGGTCTGGCGCAGCGCCAGGCGGAACACAGCTCGCAGGATCAGAGCTGTCGTAATTGCGAGGTCCGAGTAGTGAGGTTGACCGCCCGGCGTAGTCCGCGGCGCCGCTTTCCACGCGACGATCGCCTCATCCGTGAACCACACGGTGAGACTGCCACGCTGCCGCAGAGCCTCGTTATAATCGGACCAGTTCGTCACGCGTCGCTTCGGCCGCGGAATGTGGTGGCGGCGGGCAGCGTTGGCTTTATGCGGCATGAAGGCGGGATCCGGAGCATCGAAACAGGTTGTCCCTTACGCGATCCCGCATATCCCTGCAACACGCCAACATACATCCTCAATAGCAGCGCCTTCGCGAGAGATAGCAACCTATCAGGCCCAAGACGCCGCTCCCGAACACCGTAAATGTACTCGGCTCAGGGATTTGCCCTATAAAATCGGATGACAGGACATAAATATCACTGTTGTTTACCTGCAAGAAAATCCGTTGAGTACTTGCATCAGCGTCAATGCCCAATCCACGACCCAATGCGGCAGTCGATATTGCGGCGATTTCCCTTCCTCCGGCATCAACCTCGACGATTCTCTCGCCAAAAAAATCATTAAGGAAAAACCCGTTTGTAAACGATGAAGTTATGTCTTCTGGCCCCGGAAATCCCGGAAAACTATTGGAGACCGACACATCTCTGACGACATTCCCATCCCGGGCGTACTGGCGAATAACGTCACTCGCAAACATTGCCTGCCAAATGCTATCGCCCCTGACTAGAATACCGCCACCGCCGCCAATCGGCACTGTAAACTCCCTGAAAATAGCAGACCCGTCCGTGCGCATCTCAACAATATTACCTACTCCATCGCCAACACCAAAAGCAAACACAAATAGATGACCTGTAACCCGGTCAAAGCTTAGGGACGTTGGATAGGATCCTGCTCGGTAGGCTTCTTCGAAATCCAATTCTTTTATTGCGTTTCCATCAAGATCCAGAGTGTAAATGAAGCCTCCTCCGGAGCCGGACCCGTGAGCAAGATGAAGAACGTCGGAGACAGGATTGTACGCTAGGCCAAGGGAGTTTCCTGCTGGGTGTCGGCTGAGAATGGAAGTGATGTCAATGTCCCTCAAAATAGGACCCGCCTCCACTCGCCGTGGACCGAAGGTCACTACGGCCAAGAGTACGAAGCATACGGCGAGATGCATTTTCATAAGTTTCATTGAACCGTCCCCGCTTGTTTCGTCGGGATAAGGCCAAAATCGTCTCAAGGCCCAGATCGGCTAACGAGTGTACACTCGCATTCCTGCGTGACAAGCAGAACCATGTCGGCCTGGAGAGCATGTCAAAGTATGGGAGATCAGGGTAGTAGGCGACGTTTGCGGCGGATAGGCTGGCCGCTGCAGCAGCGGCAACCCTTGGGACGACGATGCGTATTGAGAAGCTGTTCGCAGACAGGACGTGCCGGCGAGAGCACCAAGAACCGTGGGAGATGCTCCAGCAGCGGGGACGCCTGCACGCTCAAGCGTTCCGATTTTCCAAGTAATTTGGCCAGCAGATCTGCACCGCACTGATCCAAGCTGGCTAACCTCCCACGGTTCTTGGTGCTCCCCAATCCCGGCGCCGGAGTGACGTCGAACAGCCCGCTCCTGCCCATTCGAGGACGCGACGGAGAAAATCACCCGCACCCGAGCTGGAACCCGGTGGTCGGCTGGACTGAACGGCGATAGCCCTGAACTTGCCTGACGGCACCCTGCCCCTCTCACTGCTCACAACCCGGCGGCCCCTACCAGGTTGAGCGGGAGCGCTCGCGGCTGCGCGCTTCCAGCGGCTCGCCGACCCCGCTTCCCTGGTCCCGCAACCGATAACAGCGGCAGCGCCGTACCACCACCGTCCATTCCTGCCGCCCTTTCATTACTTCTGATAAGGGGGCGGAATCAGAACTGACGGATCTGGCACGTTTGAACCGCCCAGGATTTCTTCTGAGTTTTTTGTGTCCGCGTGCTGGAGCCCTGTCCCCGGCGTTGGACGTCGTCGGTCCATACAACGTTGTACGGTTACCGTTGCCGCGCCTTGCGGGCGGCATAGCGGGCGTCACGGGCGGCTTTTTGCTCCATCAGGGAGGTGACGTCGCGCGCGGCCTGGTCTGCGGCCTTTTGCAAAGCATCCGCTTCCTGCATGGCTTTTTCAGCCTGCTCAGCGGCATACCGTTCGGCCTCTTTGGCGGCCAGCTGGGCCTTGGCGATCTTCCGCTCGGCGGCCCGGACGTCCCGGGCAATGACTGCGGCTCGGCGGGCTGCCTGCCGTTCGACAACTGCAGGGTCATCCGGCCCCGGCTTCGCGCGGAACTTGTCCAGCTGGACCTTTCGGGCTTCCGCGGCGGCGTTCAGCCGCTCGTTAAAACCTTTTTCCCTGGTACCGCTCATCTTGTTCAATCCACGTTCTCTGACTTCACCGTTGTCTCAGCAGACTGTGGCGTTGATCCGCCGCCATCGGCCCGATCCGAATCGGGGGTAAAACCCGTTCCGGTTTGATCTCTTAGCGCCTTCGGACGCCTCTCGTAAACGGTTTGTCGTGGGAAGCAGACCCTTCAATTCCGCGCCCTCGGCGCCCCGCCCCAGCAGTGAAGAGATGAAAAGAAACTTTAGTGCAGAAATCAAGGAGTTGGTGACTTTCGTCTTTTTCCACATAGGTCAGGCGATCTGGCGGGACACTCGGAAGGTTTGAGTACTTTGGTCCGGGTTCTCTGTCGCCGGGCAGCGCATGTCAGCGCCCCTGATGTCCCCGCTCGATTAATCGGAACCTGCCATTCCTTGTGGGAGGCCTGACTTGGGTCCACCCCTACAACTGCCTGACAGCCCGACAGGCTGTTTTGCCGATGGCTCCCTGCGATCCCAGCTTTGCTTTGGCGGCCGCACCGCTGTACCCGTCCTCAGGTTCGGCGCATGACCTTCTCGGTGACGTTGTTGCGCCACAGGTCGGATGAGCGCATGTAGCGGCGGGCGACCTCGACACTCTTGTGGCGGGTCTGACGCATGACGTCGTGGAGCTGGGCCTCCGCCTCGGCCGCCGCGGTGGCGAGGCCGGCGCGCAGGCTGTGGCCGGAGTAGCTGCGGGTGGCGCCAACAACGAGGCTGCCGAAGGTGCTTTCCATTAGCCCCGGATCGCCGTCGCCGACTGCCTCGGCGGTACTTTTGACCAGCCGGACCACCGCCTTGTCCGACAGCCGGGTGACGGTCATGACGCCGCCGGCGCGCAGGCCGACGAACAGGGGATCGTCGGCGTGGCGGGCGGCCCGGTGGTCGAGCCAGCGACGCAGCGCGGTGGGGGCGCACAGGTCGGGATCGTCGGAGCGCCAGACCGCGACCGCCTGCCCAGCCCCATACTGGTCGGTCTTCGAGCGCCGAACGGTCAGCACGACACCCCGGCCGTCGACGAACTCGAGATCGCCGGCATCGAGAGCGACGATCTCGGAGCGCCGCAGGGCGCCGCCGAAGCCGGCGAGCAGGATGGCGCGGTTGCGCAGGCCGAGCGGCGTGTCGGGCTGGGCCCGGACCATGCGGGCCAGCATCGCCGGCGTAATCGGCGTCGCCTGGCGCACGGGCCGGGTGCCCCGGCGCCGGCGGATGCCGTCCATCAGCAGGGCGATGCTCGGGTGACCGGGGTCGAGCGACAGCCCGACCAGGCGGTGGGCGGTGACGATCGCGGCGAGGTGGACCTGGAGCGTCGCGACGGCGAGGCGTTCGGCTGCGGATGTCAGGTACATGCCGACGATCCCGGGGTCGCCGCTCAGCGCCGGCAGGCCGAGGCGGACGCACCAGGCGTCGTACTGGCGCCAGGCCGAGCGGTAGGCGCGCAGTGTGCCGGGTCCACGGGCCTGGGTGGCGTAGATCGCGGCCTGGGCGGCGAGGTCGCGGATTTCGTCGGCGCGCCCCGGATCAAAGCCGCCGGCGGGCAGCACGAGATCGCCGAGAATGCCGGTGGCGATGATCAGGTCTCCCCGATCCGCCACGTCAGCCAGCGGGTCGGGATCAGGGGTGTTCGGGCGCGGCGGCACCGTCATCACCGTTCTCCTCACCAGAGGTTTCCGCGGGATCAGGGGCTTGTTCGGATGGCCGCTCTCCGGGCCTGAACTCGGCCAGGATCTGTTCGGGTGTCGGCAACCGACCGGCAAGGTCGGGAGGCAGAGCCTCCGCCAGCCGATACTCGGCGACGCCGATCGGGCTGGCGATGTCCCGCAGCGCGTACTCGACGACCAGGCCGTTGCGCGCCTTGCACAGGATCAGGCCGATGCTCGGGGCCATGTAGTCGCGCCGCAGCAGGTCGTCGACGGCGGCCAGATAGAAATTCATCTTGCCGGCATATTCCGGGATGAAGTCACCCATCTTGAGGTCGATCACGATGAAGCGACGGAGATCGAGGTGGTAGAACAGCAGGTCGAGGTAGAACGGCTGCCCGCCGATCTCCAGGGGATGCTGGCTGCCGACAAAGGCGAAGCCCATGCCGAGTTCGATCAGAAACTTCCTGAGATGTTCGAGCAGACCTCTTTCAAGGTCACGCTCGCGTACCGCCTCGCCCAGCCCGAGAAAATCGAACTGGTAGGGATCCTTGAAGATCTGCTCGGCCAGATCGGACTGGGCAGCCGGCAGGGTCCGTCGGAAATTCGTCGCCGCCCTGCCCTGACGCAGATGCAGACGGCTCTCGATCTGGTGAACCAGGACGTTGCGGCTCCAGCCGTGCTGGATGGCGGCCTGGGCGTACCAGCGGCGGGTCCCGTCATCGCCGGCCTTCTCGAGCAGGGCGATCTGGTGCCACCAGGGCAATTGTGCAAGGACGTCTTGCACGAAGTCGCGGTCCGGCCAGGCCGCAGCGAAGGCCCTCATGTATTTGAGGTTCCGGGCAGACCAGCCGGCAACGCCGGGAAACTCGCGCCGAAGATCAGCAGCCAGACGGTCGATCACCCGGGCGCCCCAGCCGAGGCGGTTCTGCCGCTCGAGGATCTCGGTGCCGACCTGCCAGTACAGCAGGACCAGCTCGCGATTGACGGCCAGGCCGGCCCGCAGGCGGGCATGGCGGATGCGGTCCTTCAGGTCCGCCACCCACTCCGCGTAGCCCGCCGGCCCGGGCACCGTGTCCTCCGCCATGTCCCCCCCTGCCCCGCCGCCGCGCCGTGCCAATAGCCTCAATTTCTCCTCGAGGTAGCTGTAACGTAAGTTTCACCCGTGCGCAATGTCCGAAAAGATGAATTGTCGGACATTGCACCTGTTCGTTGGCGAAAGGCGTTGTCGGATCCTGGACATCGACATTAAGAAAAAGGTACATGTCTCAAGTCAAAGTGCTTTTGATTTGATAGACAGCTTCAAACCATTGTATTAATTCGATAAATATCAGAATCGGGAGTGCTTGGAGAGTGACGGCATGCCGCTGTGGGCAGAAGGATGGCTGACTTGTTCGTCTCCGGCGAAACCGTCGCCGCGCTGGAGCACGCCGCCATCGCCGTTGGACGGCTTGATGCCGCCCTGGCCGGCAACCCGCTCCGGCGCGCCTGGACCTTCTGGAGCGAACTCGACGCCGCCCGGCGCCACGCCGAGGCCGACGGCCGGAAGGTCGACCTGTTCCGCCTCGCCGCGCACCTCCACGGCCTGCCGCTTCGGCTTGGCGACACCACCTCCGCGCCCGAGCGCGGCCGCGAGATCGCTGGCCTGAACTACGCGATCGAGCTGCGCTCCTGGATGGCGGCCCCCGATCCCGAACAGGTACGCCTGCGCGACATCGCCGTCGACAGCCTGCGGAACTGCGGTAGCGGCCAGCCGGCGCTGGTCGCCGCCGCCCGGGGCATGCTCGACTGGCTGGCGGGACAGGGTAGCCGGCCTGCCATCCGGACCGCCGTGCCGCTCTTCCTGCGCGAGCGCGGGGTCACGATCCACGCGCTGGCCGCCGTCACCGGCGGCGATGCCCTGCGATCCGGGTCGGACGATCCCGACGGCTTCGCGGTGCGCTTCCTCGACGCTGTCCGGCGCGAGGCTGCGGACAGCCGCGACATGCTGCTGACGATGGAGCGGGAATGGCGCGACGCGCGGACGAAGGTCGGTCGGCGCACCGGCGCCCGGTCGACTTCCCGGCTGCCTGCCGCGGTCGATCTCCTGGCCGCTGCGCCGCTGCTGTCAATCTCCGCCCTCGCCGAGGCGCTGGACTGCTCGATCGAAGGCGCCTCGCGGATGCTGGATGCCTTGGTCCAGCTCGAGGTCGCCGCCGAGGTAACCGGCCGGACCGGGCGGGGGGCGCGTCGGCTCTACGGCCTCAAGCGCCTGCTGCCGATCCGTGCCGTGACCACGGCACCCCAGCGCCGGACGACGATCGGGCAGCGGGGACGGCCGAAGCGGGTCCTGACCGCACCCTTTGCCGAACTGACCGACAGCCCCAGCATGGCGGAAGCGACGCCGGATGTCGAACCCGCCGAGCCGGCGCGCCTGGCGCCCGCGAGCTTTGACTTCGACGCCCTGGATCGGCTGGTTGCCGCCGCCGACGAGCGGACCCGCAACGTTCGCCGCCTGCTCGACCGGATCGCCCGCGGCTACAAGCCCGTCCTTCGGAATGGCGAAACAGAAGAACCAGGAACGTCCACATTCTGATCGTGCCGAGACAGGAGGATCGGTCTTGGAGACTGGAACGCAACCAAGCCGGCCGATCAGAGCGGATTGGCCATGGCGAACTCGTCGAGAATGAAGTCGACCCACTGGTGGAAATGTACGGCATCCACCGACGTGCCCAACGGCCGCGACCTGAGCGGCCGGTCCATCGCCTTGCTTCTGGCAAGGTTGAGCCATCTCTGCCGCTGCTGCGCTACCATGGTACTCAGCAGATACATGGCGCGGCATGCAGGCCGATCGAGATCGCGGGTCATGCCAGCGGACCAATCGGCCGGCTGACCACTACGACCCAGAAGAACGAGATCGCCGAACATCGTGGTGAGCCAGCGTTCGAAGACGCGCGCCGGGCGGTCGACCTTGACCCTGTGCCGGCCGCACCACACGGACCATACGTCGACCAGGGCGTCGATGGGAGCGCCCGGAAATTCCGCCCGCAGCCGATCCCGCGCCTGTCTGGTCAGCCTGCGCCCCAGCAGGGCCGGGCTGATCTCCGGCCCTGTACCGACCGGCGGCAGATCGAGTGCCAATTGGGTGGCGGCATCCTGGAACACGGCCTCCATCTTGGGCGGCGGCAGAATGCCGGCCGGCCCTTCGACGACGAAGGTAACGTGGGTCCGTCGGCGCGTTCTTTCGTCGGCGATCAGCTCATACCGCACATGGAACGACGCGTACCTGTTTATCTCCTCGACGGCGACCCTGAGGACGCGGCGCTCGAACGCGCCCCATGAATCGTAGCTCGACGCCGCCGCGTTCAGCACCTGGCGAAGGTCTCCGACGGACACGGTCCAGGAAAAGGTTTCACGATCGGCATTGGCGCACAGCAGCTGATACAGGCGGTGGCTGTAGCCGGAGGTGAGTTTGGCCAGGACCTTGAGCTGAACCAGGAAGCGCTCGCCGCGCACCGACATCAGCTTCTCAAGCTCGGGACTGAAGCGCCAGTACACGATACCCTGGTTTTCGGGTACGTCGGACAGCGTCACGAGGCTGATGTTCATGTGGCGCAGGTTGTCGTCGCCCGGCGCGAAATAGCCGATGGTGATCACCGAGCCCTGGAGCTTCTTGGCCGCGGCCAGCAGGCTTTTGTTGCTCTTGTGGCCCTCCCAGCCCATTGCCCGCTTGATGTCGGTGGCAAGCGCCGAATAGAGGATCGTGCCGGGCTGGGACCTGCCGCTGGCAACCACGTTGACGACCGAGTCGGTCGCATGCGCCAGCATTGCGTCAAGCAGCTTGCGGTCGGTCACGGAAAGCTCGGGATCGACGACCTCGATCAGCTCCCTGACCTTGAGAAAACTCGGATCGCCGTGAATCCAGTTGGAAACGGCCAAGGGGCTGGTCCGCGGGGAGGGGTCAGCCTGCACGGCCCGCGCTTTCCGGAGCGGTTCCGGGTCAGACACTGCCTCGTCGTCGATGTCCTGCAAGAAAGCCCCACCCGCTCCCGGTTTCCGCCATGGCCCCCGTTCCGTCATGGTGACTCGTTGGGGTCCATGCTGGCAACCCGGCACACACGCGAAAAAGCATCAGGATGACGCAGCGGGGGCCATAAAGGCATCATGGCCCCGTACCGCATCCAACGTCGAACGGAATCCGGCCGATCATAGATCGGCCACACGCCCAGCTGCCCCATTCCATCTGCGGACAGATGCCGTCATGCCCTCTGCAACGTCATCGTGACGCACCGGAGGGAGTAACGGCACCGGCATGGCGCCGGCACGGCATCGGCGCACCGCACCCGCGCATCCATGGTCCCGACTCCGTCACGGTGACTTATCAGGGGGCATGACGGCACCCGAGCGCCTTTGACCGAAGTCGGTGAAGGACACAGGTCGCCGCAGTGCCGATGATCCAATCCCATCGTCCCGCCTTTATGGCCTCCGGTGCGTCACCGTGACGGATCGGAGGTCATCATGGCTGGAGACGCGTCCGCCGCACCTACCGATAAGTGGGACGCTGCGCCTTCCGTGACGACTCAGGGGACATGAAGGCTCGGCAGTGAGCGGTCGACCGGCCCGGATCGTCACGGCAGGTCTCCACCTCATGGGATTCGCACACAGTGACGCGCCATGGGGCATGCAGGCACCTGGGCCGATGGCGCCATCATGCTCCACTCGATGTCACGATGTCGGCACAAGGGGCATCGAGGCACGGTCACGGATGCCAGTATTCCCTCCGGAACGTCACTGTGACGCCACGGGGGCCGTAATGGCGATGAATGATGCTGAAGCCATGCCTTGAATGAACCCTGCATAACACCACGGAGAACCATCAGCGACCAATTTGACCCGGCGGCCTCCGGTTTCGTCGCCCTCCACGGAACGGTACCCGTGCGAGCGCCGGATCGAGCGGCAGGGTCAGCCGATACCGCGGATGACACGTCACGGCTCGACGCCGTTTTTGGAAAGGAATGACTGCATGGAGGAGCAATCCAGGCAGAGAGTCGGCCTTGTGCCCATTGCAATCTTCCAGCACCCGGACTGCGGCTGCGAGGAGCAGGGCATCTATGGGTTCATGTCCACGCATGCTTGCCGACGCGGCTATCTGTGGCTGGGTCTCGCGACCATTGCCGAAGCCGTTAAACTGGACCGCGGCAAGGTCCGCCGACGTCTGGAGAAGATGACGGCATTGGGTTTCGTCGAGCGGCTGCCTCATCCGGACCCTGCAATACGGTGCTGGATGTACCGGTTGACCGGGCATGCCCGTCTCGTCGACGGACTGCTTGGAGAAGATACCGGTCCAAAGGCCGGACTCTCGCGGAACCCTGCTGGTGAGCGGGTTTACGCCGATGACGAACGGCACGACGAACACGAACACCTTGAACACCTTACAGAAGATTCTCTCTCTCGCGCGACGGAGCGCGCGGGGAGAGAGCCGGGCATCAATGCCGGGACAGGATCGGAGCCGAGCAAATCGGCTGTTCCGGACTACCCTGCTCCGCTGTCTCCCGGATGGACCCCGACCGATGCCGATCTGGCATTCGCCGGCACCGCTCGAAGCGACCTGACGGCCTCAGACGTGGCCGCCGTGACCGCAAAGTTCGTTGACCGATACGGCGGCCAGCGGCTTCCCGACCCCTCGTCAATCTTCCGTTCCTGGATCAAGAGAGAGATCAAATCCGATGTCCATGACGCCCGGAACCGCAATACTGGATCCCACCGGGACGGCGCCACCCGCGCCAGCACCAGGATCCACGATCATCGAGGCATCGCACAGCGGAACCGCGCGGCCGCCGACGATTGCCTACGCCGTATCCTGGCACGACGAACCGAGCATCTTTCTTCCTGAACGGCTTGGAGATCTCGAATCGCAGTTGCCGGCAGCAATCGCCCAAGCGACTGCCGCATTGGCTCCCGGCCAGGCGGTCGAGGTTATCGAAGCGCTCCAGGCGCTCGCCACCCGGCGCGGTTTCGACCTGCCGGACGGGATCGCCCTCGAGATGGACGTCGAAGTCCTGGCATCATGGCCGAGGGACCTCTTCGTCAGGGCCTTCCGCATTGTCTGGGAGCGCTTTGCCTACAGGCGGTTGCCGGAAGTCGCCGATTTCTACGAACCCATCAAGATGGCCATGACCGAGCGGCGGGAACGGCTCGCCAGGCTTCAGTCCCTCAAGCTGAAGCTGGAGACGGTAAGGATGCGGGAGAGGCTCGATCAGGAAGCCAGGCAACGCCACGCCGCGCGCCGCGAGCGCGAACTGGAGACGCTGCGGGCTGCGGCAGGGCGGGCAGCTTCCCATACCGGCTCCGGTCCTGAGGCCGAAGACCCGGTTCACCCCAGCCCGGCTATGGTGGAACCACAGGAAAATCGATCCGGGATTGACGATTCGGCTGCCGGACAAGCGTCCTGTTCTGCAGCGGAACAACCCGTTCTGCCGGAAGAGCACGGTGCCGATGTCGGCGAAAATTCTTCAGTTTCATCGGACAAGCACGCAAGCCGAACTCAAGCCTTCCCTTACAGGCTCCGAAGTGACCGATCCAGATCGAGCCCCTTGGCAGTCGTCAAGGCGGGCGGTGGAGGATCGGCAATCCTGCCGAACAACAAGGCGGAAAGAAGACACCGCCCAGGAAAGAGCCCGCCGCCGACCTGCCGAAACGATCGCTTGGGCATGAGTGCCGATCGAGGCCGACTATCGAGAGATGCAACGGTCAGTCTTGAGATTCCCGGAGTCCGCGACCCGACCGCGCATCGCTCGCAGATCGACCGCCAGCACTTTGCCGGCGTGGGCGCTGTGGATGACACACCTGCTCCAGCAGGCGGGTCGAACCGAGTTCTGCGCCGAAGAGGCGCACGTGTCCGTCGGTTGGCTCCTTCCAAAACCTTGACAGCCGACTTGAAGAAACAGCAGGGTGACTGCGAACTCCGATGGGTGGAATATCCTCATGGCCATAATTGTCGTCGCCACCACCAAGGGCGGTTCAGGCAAGAGCACCCTGGCCGCCTGCCTGGCCGCCTATTGGGCGAATGACCCGGGCAGCGTCGAGGCCCTCGATACCGACCCGAACCGTAATCTACTCGCCCGATTGAGCGGAACCGGCATTCCCTGCGTGTCGGTTGACGAAGAGGCCATCCTGCCGACCATCGGCGAAGCGTCGCAACGAGCCGGCCTCGTCATCGTGGATGTCGCAGGCACGCTGGCGCGAGGTCTGCTCTATGCTGTGTCGGCAGCCGACATCGTTCTGATTCCATGCCGGCCCGACCGGAACGACGTTGTCGAGGCGGTGCGAACTCAGGAGGTCATCCGCCAAGCCGAAGCCATGATCCGCCGCAAGATCCCCCACGCGGCCATCTTGAGCCAAGTCAACCGCAAGGCTGTCGTCACGACGCAGACGCGTGCTCAACTCGACGCCTTGGGGGTGCCGTATCTTTCACATGACATACCCGCCCGCACCGCTTATCAACAGGCCAGCTACACCGGCTCGCCCTTGAACGACTCCTTCGTGCGCGAGGACATAAACGCCATCGCCCTTGCCGTTACCGAACTGATGGAAAGTACTTGATGGCTACCCGGAAGAGCTCAGCGGAAGGCGGCAATGGTACGCCCGATCCCAGCCCCCGCAAGCCCAAGACCGCGATGCGTCTGCTCGATCCGGAGCAGATCAGGCGCGAGGTGGCGCCGCTGGCCAATCTGCTTCCCAGCCAGAGTGCCCGGGAAGCCGAGATCATGCCGCCGCGCCGCAAGCTCCGGCCGGAGCTTTCAGAACTTCGCACACGTGCGAACTTCGCGGAAGCTATACGGGGCATCTGGACCGAAGCCGAAGACAACTTCATCGCGATCGGCCGCTACATGAACCATGCCAAATCGGTGCTCAACCATGGCGAATTCATGGGAATGATCGAAACCGACCTTCCGTTCCGCTACAGCACGGCGAACCGGTTGATGAAGGTCGCGGCCGCTCTCGACGCCGGTGCCCTGCCCGCCGA
Organism: Skermanella aerolata KACC 11604; assembly: GCF_000936425.1. Taxonomy (GTDB): domain Bacteria; phylum Pseudomonadota; class Alphaproteobacteria; order Azospirillales; family Azospirillaceae; genus Skermanella; species Skermanella aerolata. Next base: position 37,905 of record NZ_AVFK01000023.1, read on the forward strand.
TCAACTCCCCCCGAGCTACGCGACTATCTACGAACTCCTGACGCTTTCGGAAAGCGAGCGCCGGCAGGCAGTCGAGGAAGGCATCGTACGTCCGGATATGCAGCGCAAGGACGTGACCGAGTTTCGCAGGCGGATGAGACGAGCTGCCGAGGATAGAGCCTTGAGCCTCGAGACGGAGCGTGTACGGCTGTTGAAACGCATTGACGAAATCGACAGGCAACTGGCTGCGATTCGGACAGAACGGAACGGAGCCGCTTAGCGGCCATCCGCGTGGAAGCCATCAACGCCGACCCCCTGGCCTTCTTCAAGGGCTGGCCTTCTTCAAGGATTGAGGACGCTACGCCCCCAAAGTACATGGAACCTCGCCGCCTCCCCTGCACCGCCCCACTACCTGCTTTGGCGGGAGGACACGGTGAACTTGCCGGCAGGCCACGTGGAGAGCGCTTCCTTGTTGCCGAATGCGGAATCGAGAGCTGGTCTCTCGACTCCGGCGGCCTCGGTCAGGGGACAAGCAGTTGGCGCCCTCCCCCCTTTGACCTCACTCAGTCGGGATATGCCAGCCTCCCTAAATCATATTCACGTCCACGACCTTCGTTTCCTACCGCATCATCGATCCTGAAGCTGCATTGTCCACTGTGTTTGGCAGCAATAGCAATGTGAAGCTCAGTCACCTGTACGACTCCTTCAGGAACGTTAGCGCTTCCCGGCCGGGTAGGAGAACCAAGATCACGCCAATGGACGAACTGCATTTAGAAACACTCCCACATGCCATTCAAGACGCCAGTTTCCATAATGGAACAACGAACTCGTTGTGAGGGTTCCTCTCTCCGCCTCCTTAAAGAATATGTACTCCAAATGTTTCGGGGACTTGCAGCTAGGATAATTCATGCGCATGAACCGTTTGGAGACAGGAAGCAACCTTTGCGCTACCATAATATTAGCGTCCTCAGCCAGGAGGGCGATCATGCAATGACATCGGTTTCCCTTGTCGAAGGTATTCAATGCCGTCCGATCGGCCTTGTGCGGAACCGCACAGGGTTTTCATGGCTGTGGAAGTATGGGGCGATCCCGCCTGACATCGGTTCTCATGACCGGGCCAAATGCAGTGTGCGGTTCCGCACACAGGTTCATGAATAATCGACGGGGCCAATCAGGCAGCGATTGACAGATCAGATCACGCACTAGAAACATCGACGCAGATCGATCGACCTGGGCGGAGAAGCGGTGATGGCGCGTGCAGCGAAGAAAAAGGCGGAGGCGGCGGACGCTGTTCCAATCGAGGATTTTACCGCCGAGCAGTCCGTCGATACATCAACGAAGGCAGCCGCCAAGCCATTGGCAAAGTCCGTTGGCAAATCCACCAAAGCATCCGCTCCGAAGCGGGCGTTCGTCCTGGCGGTCACGAACCTGAAGGGCGGGGTCGCCAAGACGACAACAGCCTGCAATGTCGGATGGGGTCTGACCGACTCAGGCCTCAGCTGCCTGATCGTCGATCTCGACATGCAGGCAAATGCCACCTCGGATCTCGGCTTCGACATATCCCAGATCCAGGAGAGCGGGCTCAGCATGGCAGCGGTTCTTCGCGGCCAGCATGACATGGACGATATCCTGCTCCAGTACAGCGATACCAACCTCTGGGTAGCGCCCAGCGCCAAGGCCCTGACAGACGTCGAGCGCCAACTCAGCACGGAGATCGGCGGCGAGAAAAGGCTGTTCCAGAAGGTCAGCAGCGTCAGCGGCCGTTTCGACGTCGTCATCTTCGACTGCGGCCCCAACCTCAACCTGCTGACGATCAACGCGCTTAGCATGGCGGACTTCCTGATCATCCCCGTACAAACCGAATATCTGGCGGCGCATGGCACGCTGAGCCTGCTCGACACAGTCTCCCAGGTCCGCGACAACTACAATCCCGGCCTGACCATCCTGCCGATCCTGCCCACGATGTTCAGCGAGCGGAACAGCCAGGAGCAGGCGACTTTGGGTGAACTGCGCCAACTCGTTTCCGACATCGTGCCCATCTTCGATCCGGTCCCGCGCGCCACCGTGTTCTCCAAGGCCTCGGCATCCGGGCACCCTGCCCTGCGCGCCAGCGGGCGTTCCAAAGCGGTTGGAACCTATCGGAATTACGTGAAGATGATCCTGTCCAAGATGAAGGCGGCACGAACCTCCAGCAAGCAGGCGGACTGATCCATGGCAAATCTTCTCGCACGGCGTGAGCCGACCAGCATGCAACGGCAGGCCAAGGCGCTTGTGGCCAAGGTGGGGGAAGCGGACCCCAACGGGCGTCAGCAGCGGATTCCCATAGCCAGTATCAGACCGAACCCCAACCAGCCCCGGAAGAACGTCGATCAGTCGAAGATCGTCGCGCTGGCCGAGAACATCCGCCGGGTCGGGCTGATCAATCCGGTTACCGTCGTTTATCGCGATGGTGGCGAGTACGAACTCCGGGCCGGTCAGCGCCGGCTGCTCGCCCATCAGCACCTTGGCGAGACCACGATTCTCGCCCGCGTCTTCCTGACGTCGGATCCGGCTGTCGCCATAGCGGAGAACCTGCTGCGCGAGGACCTGGACGTCGTGGAAACCGCTTTGGCGATCCGCGACATGATGGAGCAGATGGGCGTCGAGGATCAAAGTCAGATCGCCGACCTCGTGGGCATGGAGCGCTCGCGGATCAGCCGCTTCCTCGGCGTTCTCCGCATGCCGCAGGACATCCTGGACGACTACAGGGACAGGGTCGACGAGATCTCGGCGACACGGTTGTTCGAAGTAGCCTCCGGCGGATCGGACGAGCGCCAGCGCGTTCTCTGGACGCTGGCCAAGGCCGGTTTGACGGAGCGCGAGCTGCGCGAGGCCAAGCGTAGCGCAGCCGGGAATGAGACGGCGGCCGGCGCCGAAGCCGGGCAGGGCGAGGCACCTTCGAGGGGGCCGTCCCCGTCGCGCGACCGCTCCGCACGCCCGCTGAAGATGGGCAAGAAGTTACTGGATATGATCGAGCATTTGTCACTTACGATAGGGCACCTGGACGGCACCGGCGACCGGATCGATGAAGACCATCGCTTGCAGCTGGAGACTCTGCGGGAGCGTATCGATCGGATACTGAAACGGTAGGGCAGGGGGAAGCCGGTAGTCGTGTGCGGAACCGCACAGGCGACTTTGCCAATCCACTTGGACGGGCCGTGCGATGACACTTGCAACTCCGGAGGCTGGACCAAGCGTGGCGCATCGGAGCGCACCTCTCCGGCTGTAAGACATCGAACGTCGGGGACCGCTCCTGGTGAAATCCGGCAAAGATATCGGGCCTCTTCAGCCCGACATCTAATGCTCCAGACCGGTCAAACTCTTAGGCTCCAGGTATTATGGGATTTGATTCGCTGGCAGCGCCTGCGGTTATCAAGCTGGCAGAAGGTCACCTCGTCCGCCTCGTGACCCAGGAAATCAGCGCTTGGCGTCTACAAACCGACTTTTATTTTCCGCTAGCCTGCCGGCTTCGAACGAGCAAAAGAAAAGCTAACAAACACGCTATGGCTGTAAGAACCCAGATCAACGCACCACGCGAACTGCTGAAGGCCAAGCTGCCGTTTCCCCAGGCCGCACGGACCTCTTCCAAATCCTGCCTCAGGAGCGGCAGCGGCAGCATGGAAAGCTCAGCGACCGGGATCGATCCTAGAATGCGCCGGGGGTCCGGTTTGGCGTCCCGCCCGTTGTCCAGCGGTAGACGCCGGGCCAGTCGCTCCACTTCGCCATCGCCTGCGAAGAATTGCGGGTCAAGCGTCAATGGGAATAGGGATGTCTCGCCCTGCATCTTAAGCTCGATCATTGCGTTGACGTCGTTGCAGACGCCCAAGGCATAGTAGCCGCCGAACGGAAGCTCCGGATGGTGCTGCTTGATCATGCTGTAGGCACGTACGATGCCGCTGGCAAGCCGGGTGACTTCCAGGGCCTCCGCACCTTGGTAACGATGTGCGACATTGCCCATGACCCAGGCCTGATCCCGCGTCACACTCGGGCGGAACACGGCTTCTCCGTCGATCCCGAAGTAGAACGACAGGGCGGCATTGACCACAGGGCCGCGGACGATGAATTCGTGCTGTGAATGGCTGACCGGAACCAACAGGAGACGGTCAGTTCCAGGGACAGTGATCCCGGTATCGATCCAGAACGGCGTTAAGACGTCGCGTCCCTGATAGATCAGGTCGCCGAAATTGGCGAAATACCTGGAATCCCTGACCTCCAGGTCGTGGCCGGCCTCCGTCAGGGCGTTCATGAGAGCGCTTGGCGTGTCAACAGGCTGTCCACCTATGACGACGTGATACCCTGAAGCGTCATCCCGGGAGTCCAAGGAGAGGCGGTTCAGCACCTCGGCGAGCCGCAGACTATCGGCATAGCGGCCGGCCAGCTCCGGGTCGATCCGATCGCCGACTTCCAGTCCGAAGCCCAGGGATCGTAGATAGGCATCCGGTGCCGGAGACCTGCCGGCAGCGGGGATGCCGAGCTCCTCTTCGATGGGTGCCCTATCAGTCCCCTCGACCGCGTCCGGCTGCGGAATGGCTGTATCAGTGGACTTGTCCATCGCCGCCGCCGCAAGCCGGACGGCCCGGCCCATTCCGGTTACGGTCATGCCTGGAAAGCGGTCCAAAGCCTCGAAGTTTTTGCCGAGGATCAGCTCTCGGAGCCGCTTGATTTCGTCGGGTCCAAGAATCCCGCCGGCTTTCGGATTTCGGCCCAGGCGCGTGTACAGCGCCTCCACGAAGTCCGGGTTTTGGGACAGCTCGGACATAACCTGTGACACGGGCAGCCAGGATGCCTCGTTTGCCGACAGCGGCGCCCGGCACATCAGCATGCCGGTCAGGAGCAGGGTTAAAAGCACGACCACGCGATGCGGGGCGGAACTCATCGCGTCTTGCTCGCCATCATCGAAGGACTATCCGGCATCAGCCCGCAGTTTCGGCTCTTGGTGCAGGACTCCGCCCAGTGAAGAAGTAGAATACGCCGGACCTCCTCGATCGTATGGGGATCCGATTGCGTCGAATGACCGGAGCGGACGACGAACTCGGAGTCGACGCCTTGGATATGAGCACTCTTGTATTCGACGACGCCATCGTCGCCGGTTTCGGCCGGGCCGTCTCCGCGCACGGCGATGATCGAATGCGCCTTGACGCCCTTGACAATGGGGGTGCGCGCCAGCGTCCTTACCAGTAGGCTGCCCGGCGTCATGGCGTAAATGCTGCCGAAACCAGGTTGGCCTACCAAGACAGTGCTCTCCCTGTCCAGCTTGCTGATTTCCGACGTCGCCCTCAGGAGATTTCCCGGCAATCGTACCAAGCTTGCGACAAAATGGCTGATCCGGTCACCGGCAACATAGCTGCCGCCATGGGGCGTGGCGATAAAGATGAGGCGCCGGACGGAGGGAACCGGCTTGATGAAAAGCGCCTGTTTGAGTATCTCGCGGCTCTGCGGGCTGACGTCCAGTTCCTCGGGCGGCTTCTTGAATGCCGAATTCCACAACCTGTCACCCACATCGATCGCCGCCATTTTGGTGAGTAGCCCGCCCTGGCTGTGGCCGATGACGACCATCTCGTGCAGCGACGGGTCCTCTCCGGACGGGTCCAGGGCGGCAACCGCCTCCCGAAGGGCATCGCGCAGCAGCATGGCGGAGTAGGGAACCGGATTGCCCGTTTCATATGAGAAGAACCAGAACTGGAAATGGTCGCGGATGCGCGGGTCGCCCCTCAGATCGTTCAGCATCTCGGCCCAGCGCACGGGGCTTGACGCCGTCCCGTGGACGAAAACGACGGGAATGCGCCCGGACTGATACGGCTCCAGGGCCACCAGCCGCGACGGCACGTTCTTATCCAGCAGATTGCCCCTCAGGAAGCCGCCGTACTCGAACTCCCAGGCCGGCACGCCGCTCAGCATGTAGGCGAGCGAGGCGGTATACTCCACTTCCAGCGGAACCTGCCGCTGATCGATCAGGATCGTCTTGACGTCGGAGGAAGGATGCAGCTCGAGCTGCCCACGAACGATCCCGCCGCCAAGCTGGCGCCAGGGATCGTCGATGCGCAGTAGGGCGGTCACCGGCGTCTTGACACGCACGGCGACCTGAAAGCCCTTGGCCAGTTGACCCTGGGTCGTTCCCGCCGCCAAGGGCGCGCCGATCCCCGACTGACGGTAACGATTGTCTAGGCCGCTGATTTCCAGTTCGGCGGCTGGAAAGAAACCGGTCAGCTGGCGCCCTCCCCAAGCGAGGTCGCGCGGATCGAAGGCGACGTCGAGCTGGCCGAACGGTAGCTGATAGCTTGCCGGCCGGATGGCTATCTCGTCGCCTTCCTCAGTAGCCAGTCCCGAGGTCAGACCACGATTGTACATGTCGCTGGCGAGCCGAAGCCGGGGATCGTAGGGATCGGGCGGTTGGCTGGCTGTCCCAGGAAACAGGAAGGCGTAGGCGTATAGCGCGGATGCCAGATAATAGGGGCGTCCACCACGCTCCTCCGCGTGCAGGAACGACATCTCCGCGAGGGCGAACACCTCGTTGGCACCGCCTTGTCCCTCGACGACCGCCGTATGGAGGTCGACAATGGCGTATTCAGGCTTCTCCTGGTAGAGATCCGTCAAGGACCGCTGCCGCAGCACGTTCCGGGTCTGATCGCTGAGCGTATGAGCCGACAGGACATTGCGGGTGAGTTCCTGATGAACCGTGGCATGGTCCACGCGTTCGACGCTGATCGGACCGGCGCAGCCAATAGCCAGAAGCACTCCTGCCAGCAAAATCGTGCCTTTAACGGAATATCGGAAGATCGGCCACGTCATGCGGAGGACACTCCTGTCGGCAACCCGATGAAACATAGGCTCTAGTACCCAGGAGGGGCGCCGACGGTCACATAGGTAACGCTTCCGTTGACATAGGCTTGGTTATACCAGGTGCCGCCGCACCCATAGTAGCTTACCCCGCCAGTCGCCACGACTGTGGGCGAGCAGGGGAGCACCGTGACATAGGTCGGCGACGACGCGGCGCCGGCGACATAGCCCACGGTCGCGCCGACCGCCAATCCGGCCACCGCCCATCCCCAGTCATCGTCATCATCATAGTCATGATGATGATCCCAGTCGTCGGACATGTTCTGCGCGGCATTGCTGCGGGCTTCGGTACGCTCGGTCTGGCCTTGCTGGCGGGCGTCGGTCCGCTCAGTGGACCCTTGTTGGCGGGCGTCGGTCCGCTCGGTGGAAGCAGTCTGCCGCTGGTCCGACCGCTCGGTCCGCTCCGCCTGGCCCGATGTGCGTGTCTCTGCCCTTGTCTCGGTGCGGGTCTGCTGCGTATCGGCGCGCTGGCCCGACCGCTCGGTGGCCCCTGCCTGACGAGTCGCCGTCTGCTGCGTCTGGGCGCGCTGGCCCGATCGCTCGCTGGCTCCGGCTTGGCGCGTTGCGGTCTGCTGCGTCTGGGCACGCTGGCCCGACCGGTCGGTGGCTCCGGCCTGGCGTGCGGCTCCTCCCCCCGAGGCAGGTCTTTGCGCCGAAAAGCTGCCGCTGGCCGCGGCGCCCGAACGGGAGTAACCACCGCCGCCACCGCCACCGCCACCGCGCCCACCGCCACCGCCGCCGCCGGCCCGCGCGCCTCCACGCGCGTTGGCGTCAGCCACCATGGCGACGACCAGGAGCAGCGACGAAGCGATCGAGATGGTGAGTCTTGCTGATCGCGATTTCATTTCGGCAATCCTTCCATGCTGCCGGATTGCGCCGATGTTGCGGGCGCGTCAATTGCGGGGGCTTCACCGGCAGGGGTTTCACCGGCTGTGGCCGGCTGGTCGGCCGCGTGCTGGCGAACTCGAACCAGGAACGGGATGCGCTCGGCTCCAGCAGGCGGGTTGAAGGCCAGATCCACCGGCAGAACCTCCGGATTCAGTTTCCATTCCGAGAATTCGGCCCGGTACTGCGGCGCGCCCTCCTCATCCCTGTAAGTGATTGCCACCCGTTGTGGCAGGTGCGTGCCGCCGCTATCCAGCCAGACCTCGAAGTCCACACCGGCACTCCGCCCCGCCAGATGGTCGGATGGAACCTCGGTCAGCACATCCCGCTCGACAAAATCGATGGATTCAAGCCGCTGATCCAGTTCAGCCGGCAGGGTGCTGACCAGCAGCAGCGCCAGTGGAAGCCTGATGTCCAAATCCTGGACCACGTAGCGCACCACATCGTCCACGCTGCCGATCTTCTCGACCTGTCCGTAGACATTGTCATTCGCATTGAACACGGTGATCACCTTGCCGTCGTAGGTCACCAGGCTCCGCTTGCCGTCGCTTTCCTCCGCGTCGATCCGCAGCCGGTCGGGGCGGATCAGCGTGACCTTGCGCCGCTCGCCGAACGTGATCTTCTGGCCGTTGTCCTGCACGACGTCGAAGCCGGCCCGGATGGTTACGCTGAATCCCTGGGCCTGGGCGAGCGTCTCGGCCATGAGATGCAGGGCGTCCAGCGCCTCACTGTCCATCGGCGCGTCATCGCCCGATTGCTCCTCATCGGAAAACTGCTGATCGGCGGGTTGTTGTTCGGACGACTGCTGTTCGGGCGACTGTTGATCGGCGCTCACCGCAGGCTCGGCCATCAAGGAAAGGAGGAGCGCGGGCCATACCAGCCACCTGGCACCTTTCATCGCTGTCCCTCCTGCACACCGCGCTGGTAAGCCGATTCCTCGCCTTTCTTGTGGTAGTCGTAAAGCATGCCGCCGGCCAAGCCGGCGCCGGCGCCGATGGCCGCCCCCATGGCGGCGTTGCCGGCGATGGCTCCGATCAGCGCTCCGCCGGCGGCCCCGCCGGTCGTGCCGGTCAGCGCACGTTGCTGCGTCGCCGACATGTCGCTGCAGGCAGCGAGGGAGAGCGCAACCGCCGCGACGCAGCTCAACCGTTTAGTTGTATCTTGAAAAGCCATGTCCATCTCCATAGGTCTTCCCGATCCGAAAGCAGCGGTCAGCGACGGCACGGATAGCGTTGAGCCAGATAGCGGAAGATTCCTTCGACCGGCAGCGTGTTCATGGCTTGGGGGTTCTGCTTAGCCCAGGAGACGAAGCCGGCGACGGCCTCGTTGCGCATCGGTCTCGGCCTGGGCTCACAGAACAGGGGCGGTTTCGCTTCGGCCGCCGCAGCGATCTGATGGTACTGGTAAGCCCCAACAGCGAAGCCGTGGCAGAAGTGCAGCGCGGCGATTCCCGTAGCATCGGCCGGCGTGGCCTCGCACAGCCGTACGAGATCGCCCGTGGTCATGACTTGGAAATCGGTTTCGGTAGGATCGGCCACCGGCTGTGCGCGTACAGCAGGAATAATCGTCATGACCGCCAAGGCTGCCATGACCGCCAGCAGAAAAGGCTTTTGTCGGCGTTTCATCGTACGCTCCTTTGTAGCAACCATCGGCGACGAAGCGTCGCGGTTCAGCGGGCCGCCTTTTGTGAGCGCGTAGCCAGTATTCATGTGGCTCCTGCTCAGTCGGCAGCGCATCTCATGAATTATAGATTTGATTGATCTTCGCGATCTTGACGGCAAAGCACTTGAGGACCTTTTGTCCTGCTTTGCAAACCGTATGGCTTTACTAAGCCACGGGAATATTTAACCAAATCGGGACTGAAAATAGAAGTAACATCCGGGCAATTTTAACAGTGATACCGTAACATGAACCGTATCATCGAAGCGATTGAGGAACTGGTGGGCGTTCAATCAGCCTCGTTCAGTCTTTCTCGTTGGCCACCTCCCGATCCGGGTCCATATCGAGCCCGGCCTTCCTCAGCCCATCGAGCATCCTGGAGATGATGGCGGGATCGATGTTCCGGCGCTCGAACTCGAACACGGCTTTGTCGCCGAAATTCGGGTAGAGCCGCAGGATTTCATCGACTTCGTAGTCGGCGTTATCCCTGTCCCCGGTCTGGCCGTAGATCATCGCCAGCACGACATGGGTGTAGACGAGATTCGGCGTTCCGATCTTCTGGGCCTGCGCCAAGGCCTCGGCGTATTGCCCATTCACATAATGATACAGGGCGATGAACAGCCGGTACCAGGTGGGTTGCGCCGGGTTGCGATCAAAGGCTTCCCTTATGAGAGGAATGCCTTTTTCCCAGTCACCGGTCAGGCTGTAAGCCCTCCCGAGATCGGCGAGGATGTCGCTGTCATGCGGGTTGAGGACCCGCGCTTGTTCGTACGCCGCAATGCTGAGGGCCGGTTCGCGCCTGAGCCAGTGGGCAATCCCCAGGGCCTGGAGGGGCAGGGGGCTGTCTGGCGCCAGTGCTACGGCGCGTCGGGCTATTTCCAGGGCCGTAAGGGTGGGATCGGGGCGCTCGGCACTTGGGTTGAAATCGATCCGCGCCTCATCGGTGTAAATGAACGCGAGGGCTGCCCAGGCATCCGCGTAGTCGGGATCGATCCGGACTGCCCGTTCCAAGCAGGTCCGGACCTGCTTGTGCATCTCCGCGTTCGGCTGGCGCCAGTACTCACGGGTCCGCAGGACGCATTCATATGACGTGAGCGACTCCGAAGGGCGCCCGACGGTGTTTTGCAGTTCCGCCTTGTCGATAACGCCATGCGGTTGCACCAGGATGAGGGCGACCTGCGTAGCGATATCGCGTCGGAGATCGAGCATGCTTTTAGATGTGAAGTCCTTGCGAAAGCTGCCGGACCAGAGATACTGATGATCCGCCGCCCGAAGCAGGGCGGCGTTGACCTGTATCTGGCCCTCCGTCCGGTCGATGCTGCCCTTCAGCACATAGTCTATCGGCACGTTTGGAACGGCGTCGCGCAGAGCCGTCTCCGTCCGAAATTGGAAGCTGGTGTCGGCACCGAGGACTAGAATGTTCTTGAAGAGGATCAGGGCACCGATCACTTCCTCGGTGACGCCCTTGGCAAACATGTTCTGCGCCGGATCGCTGCTGTCATTTTCAAATGGTAGAACCATGAGGGTCGGAACTTGGCTGGGAACTGCCCGGCTACTCACGGAAACCTGGTATCGCTGGAAAAGAGTTGTTCCCGCTAAAGCAATAGTCAGTATCGCCAAAAGAGAACAAAGGCCCGCCAGGAGCCGTGGACGCTTCAGAAGGGGGACGCGTGACGGTGCCGTGCCAGGAGGCTGATAGGAAGAGGTCGCCGCTACAGGTGCTTGACTGAACTCTGCTTCGGCTGGAACGATCTCCGGCAATCGCTCCGAGGTCGATTGTTTGTCATCGTCCAGGGCTCGGAGAAGGGTAGGGGCGGCTACTTCCCTCATGACGAACTGCGGCACGTAGCTGCCCTTCGGGATAATGATCTGAAGCCGGTCTGCGGCCCCCTCGGCCAGATAGTAATGCTCGAGGCAACGGCGCAGCCGGCCAGCCTCGATCCGGACGACAGGGTCGGAAATGGGGTCGAAACTCGAATCACGGTTAAAGACGTCTATAGCGATGGTGTAGGCCTTGATCCTGTCGGCGTTTCCGGCAAGCGTTTCCTTCACGATGAACTGCAGAAAGCGCTTCTTCCGATCGGAATTGACGATTTCCCGGCTGCTGATGACACGCTCAAGCGCGTCATGAATAAGCTGATGTGGGATCGCGTCGTTGGTATCGTGTATCATTGGTCTTGCCCAGCCGTTTGGTCATGCTCGAACAGGAAGACATACATCGCGCTTTGCAGGTACGGCAGCGTTCATCTGATCCTAAGTTTTATAAGATAATCGAAGAGTGTGATTGATCGAAATCAATTATCTTCAAAGAATCGTACGGCGTCGGCTGTATGTTAATGGCAAATCGCCAGCCAATTTTATCATGAACCTTCACATTTAGCAATTACACCGCATACCTCTTATTAGTGATTACGCTACGATAACTAAATGATGTACATAACGAAAATAGTAACATTATAAACTTAATTGATATCCCATTGTATTATTGAAATTTATTGATTGTGTGCTTGTTTCTATAGTCTTTTGAGAATAAGCCTTTTGATACGGTTAACATACGCATTCTTGATGCATGACATAACCTTTGGAGTTATCCTCACTCGTATGTTTGGATGATAATTACTTCCGGAGATGGTTGACCGCTGCCCCGGGGAGGACGGGTTACAGGCGGGACCTGCCTGTCGGGAACGCGAAGGAACGGGTTCTTTGACGGTGTGGATGTGAATCAGCATCGGTCTGACACGCTCGACCTGTCGCATCTGGACTTGGGAGGCAAGGACACGCTGATCCTGGCGTTGCTGGATCGTATGGCTACCCTTGAGCCGAAACCGACCAAATCCAAAGAAGCCTGACGCCTGCGGACCGGAAGCGATTGGCAGCGGCAATCTTCTTTTATACGACGACAGCGTGTAAGGCTTGTTTACGGTATCAAGGTTACAGTTGCGGCCTTTGTGGCAGGCGGCCGGCTCGATATATTGACGGCGCACCAGTCCGCACATCATATCGAACTCCCAGCCAGTTCGACCCTTGGGACGGCTGGACTCTCGAATACAATGTAAACATCAAGCCGGTGGAGGCGGCGAAAAGAGCAGTCCTGATCCGAAATGCGGCAATGGTGTCGATGTTGAAGTCCTCATAGTGAGTGTTTGCAAGGATCGCGACTTGCCGCTCATTGGACTCTACATATGCTATCGACTTGATCGGTTTACTCTACAGCCGGCGGGAGAACCCATGTCGGAGAGGGCAAGGTACGTCGTTGAGCGGTTTCCGGATTTGGCGGACGCCGTCAAACAGTACAGTTCAGACAACCGTTTTTTCCATGGGCTGTGCGAGGACTACGGAGAGGCGGTCGAAGCACTGCATCAATGCCAGAACTTGGACAGTTCGATAGCCTTCGAACGTGCCGACGCCTGCCGCGCCCTCATCCTCGACCTCGAACGCGAAATCCTGCTTGAACTGCATCAGTGGAACGGATGATGGTCCGATCATGCAGGCTTGGTTTGTGACCGGAGCGCGGGCCGCCCACACGTCTGATCAACCGCCAGTCCGACCTGACATCTGTTACCGTATCACACTTTCGCCGATCCGCGCCCAGTCCCATCCTGTGGTCCTCAACGCATGTATGTGGCCCACTCCGCGGTCCCCAATGCGTGAGCATATTCTCCAAAAAACAAAATCACATTCCGGGAGCTAAGCCATGAGCCGCACCACGTCATCTCTGATCATCAGGGCCGGCACCGTCCTCGGTCTGGTCATCGGGGGCTTCACCATCTCCTCCAGCACTGCGGCAACCCAGAGCAGCGAGGCCGAGAAGTTGAATTCCGAACACTATATCGAGTTGGTGCGACGGGATGTGCGTCAGGACGCACGCGAGATAATCGGACAGCAAATGACGTTCAAACAGGACGAAGCTGAGAAGTTCTGGCCGGTTTACGAGCGCTATGAAGCCGATTTGAACCGTTTGGGCGACGAAAAGCTCGCCTTGATCAAAGATTACGCCGACAACTACAAGACCATGACTGAAGACAAGGCAGGCGAACTGACCAGCAAGGCCATCGAACTGGATATTCTGCGAACCAGCCTCCTACAGCAATACCTTCCGAAATTCCAGAAAGCCTTGACCAACAGACGTGCCGCACAGTTCTATCAGGTCGAGATGCCCTTGCTGAAAATCGTCGATCTTCAAATCGCTTCACAAATGCCGATGATGCCTTGAGCGGATGACTTCGGTCCCTGGATTGAGAGTAGCGTCTTGAAGACTTTTGCTGGAGCGTTTTGCTCTCCAGGGACCGATAGTGCGATTGGAAACGCTGCCCGACACCTACACGCCGCTATCGCCGGACGACGCCATTTTCTCTCTTTCCATTCCGATCCATTCCTTGATCAGCGCATATCCCAGGGCAAGAAGGCATGGTCCCAGGAACAGGCCGATAAAGCCGAAGGTGAGCAGGCCACCGAACAGGCCCAGGAGGATCATGAGCATCGGGAGGTCGCTGCCACGGCTGACCAGGAATGTTCGGAGCAGTGCCTCCAGCACGCTGAATATCATGATGCTCCAGACGATCAGGAATATGGCCCATCCGGTCTCGCCGATGGTAAACAGCCAGATCGTCGCCGGAAGCCAGATCAAGACCGGCCCGACGGGAACCAGCGTCAGGAAAAAGCAGAAGAACCCGAGCAGAAATGCGCCGGGAACTCCGGCGATCCGAAAGCCGACGGCCGCCAGAATGGCCTCTGTGAGGTTCGTTCCGATGATGCCGTACACCACGCCCTTCAGGGTGCCCGCCGCGACGCCCAGCAGACGCGGGCCGCGCCGTCCGGCAAGCCTTTGCAGCACGGAGTCGAGGGCCGCCGCGGCACGGCGGCCGTCACGATACAGGAAGAAGGCGATGAGCAGGCTGATGAAGATCTGCATCGCACCGAAGCCGATCAAGGCGCCGAAGCCCAGGATCCGGGTGCGTGCATACTGGATGTAGGGTTCCAGCTTGGCGGTCGCCTCGACAGTGCCGCCGGCCAGGTCCGACCAGAATTCGTGTATCCGCGACCCCACCAGCAGCAGTGGCGCCACCCAGGATGGCGGCTCCGGAAGACCCTTGCTTCGCCACTCCTGAAGATTGCTGGCCAGTTGCGCCACGTTCTCAGCCAAGTTATGGCCAAGCAAAGCAAGCGGGATCAGGAAAACAGCGCAAGCGGCCAGCGTCAGGATAGCCGCCGACGCACCCGTACGCCCGCCGAGCGCGCGCGTGAGCCGGACGTGCAGCGGCCAGGTCGAGATGGTGAGAATGGTGCCCCAAAGCAGCGCCGACAGGAACGGCTGCATCACCAGGAAGACCCCGACCGCCAGGATCAGCAGGCAAACCAGCGCTACCGCGCGCTCGATCAAATGGCTACTTGGATTGTTCCGAGGGCGGCTGCCAAGGCTGGCGGCGTGGACCTCGCGTCCCAAGTGTCTGCTCATCATGTTCGGCGGTTCCCTGACAAAGCAAACGAAGCCACCAACGTCGCAAGGCGAACATCGTTCGAGATAAGAGGCTGTTATGGCTGGGATGAGGATGCAGGTCTCAGGATCGGCGACTCCGTACGCCGATGGAAGTAGCTTACCGTAACGAGGCGCCGCATGGCGGCCGGGCCAGCAGGATACCGTTACCTGTTACCGTTGCGGGGTTGCGGCACAGCGCCCTCTGCTTGAGAGTCCGCTGCGGTCCGGGCGTCATTTCAAAAGCCGGAGGTCGCGCGTTGACGCTTGCGGCTACTCGACGGAGGCACTCCATGACAATGCTTGATCTTCAAGGCAAGCGCGGGCTCGTCGTTGGCATAGCCAACGAGCACAGCATCGCCTATGGCTGCGCAAAAGCGTTCAAGGAAGTGGGCGCCGATCTTGCCGTCACTTACCTCAACGAAAAGGCGGAGCCCCATGTGCGGCCGTTGGCGATCAGGCTGGGCTCGGATCTGATCATGCCCTGCGATCTCAGGAAGCCGGGTGAGCTTGAGGCTGTGTTCGACGTCATTCGCGAGCGCTGGGGCAAGCTCGATTTCCTTCTCCATTCCGTCGCGTTCGCCCCCCGCGAGGACCTTCATGCACGGGTCGTCGACTGCTCGGCCGAGGGGTTTGCCCTGGCCATGGACGTTTCCTGCCATTCGTTCATCCGCATGACGAAGCTGGCCGAGCCGCTGATGGTCGAGGGCGGCTGTCTGATGACGGTCACGTTCTTCGGCGCTGAAAAGGTGGTCGAACACTACAACATGATGGGACCGGTGAAAGCCGCCCTGGAGAGTTCCGTCCGCTACATGGCGGCCGAACTTGGCGGCAAGGGCATTCGCGTTCATGCCTTGTCACCCGGTGCCATGGCGACGCGCGCAGCGTCGGGCATCGACCGGTTCGACGAGTTGCTTGCGCGCACTGCGGAGCGGGCGCCGACCCACCACCTTGTCACCGTCGACGATATCGGCCCGTGTGCCGCATTCCTGGCGAGCGATGCCGCGAGGCAGTTGACCGGGCTCACGCTCTATATCGACGGTGGTTATCATATTGTCGGGTAGGAACGGGCCGAGTCAGCCCCTGGCTATCGCCTTGGCCATGCTTGTTCTGCTGTTTTCACCGGTGTCGCCATCCGCCTCGGCGCAGCCGGTGGAGGGCGCACCCGGCAATCAAGTCGATACCCTGCTGCGAGCATTCCCCAATGGACTGACGCCGGAGCAGGCAGATGCCGTGCTCGGCGTGATGGACGAGGCTGAACTGCGCCGCGCCTTGCGGCCGCGCCTGCTGGCCGGCCCGGAAGGGGCCAAGCCCTTCCCGCCGGAAGCAGCACCGTTAGCAGCCCCATTAGCAGCCTATGCACACCGGATCGATGCCGTGGCTGCTGCCCTCCCGCAGGTGCCTGGGGCAATAGCGGATGCCTTTGCCCGGCCGAACGGGCGGAATGCCGCAACGAGTCCTGCAAAACTCGGTCTGTCGATCCTATTCCTGTTTGCCGTCGGGACTGCGGCTTTGCTGATTACCCGGCGGCTATTGCCCGAACCCGCAGCAATGTCCGGCGGCACAGCCCTGTCCCGCTCGGCCCGCAGTCTCGGAATTCATGCGGTGCGGGCCTCTGCATTCCTGATCGGTCTGCTGCTGGGCTACGCAATCCTGCGGCCATCGCACCCCACGGCCCCGGCAATCCTGATCGCGGTGTTGCAAGGGGCGGTCACCGTATTCATCGCCGATCTGGTAAGCCGGTTCCTGTGCGCGCCGGACCACCCGGACAGGCGGCTGCTGCCGATAGGCGACGAGGGCGCCCGATCCATCCACCGGACAGCTGTTGTCACCGCCGTACTCACTGCAACGACGCTGGGTCTCGCGGATCTGCTCGGCGCGCTGGGTATGGCCTATGATCCGCTGATCGCCCTGGTTCTTCCGATCAGCACGGCGCCGTTCATCTACTTGATCTATCGGCTCTGGAGCAGCCGGTCCGCGATGGTCCAAACGCTTGGGGGCCAGCTCGGACTCGGGCCTCGGGATGTTCCGACCCTCGTCTTGGGCCTGGCCCTGGCAACTCTCTATCTTGTCGGACTGTGGCTTACCGCCGCCGCCGCTTGCCTGCGGCTGGAAACCGGGATAGGGCTGCGGTTGTTGCTGAGCCTGTTCCTGTCGGCAGCTGTCCCATTGCTGGCGTTGATGCTTCGGCCACCTGTCATCCGGTTCTACCAGTCAGTTGGCGAACAACCGGACAGCAAAACGGCCCTCCGGCTGATGCGCGCGGTATGGGCGGCCCTGATGGTTCTGGGAGTGGTGGGAACAGCCTTCATCTGGGGCTTCGACCCGAGCGACCGTGGCAGACCAGGGGCTATCGTCCTGCGCCTGCTGTTCGACATTGGAGTCATCCTGCTGCTCGGCTATGTCGGGTGGGAGGTGCTTGGCCGGTCGTTCGATCGCGTGATGACGCCCAATAGCGTGGGTGACCAGCGCACTGCCCAGCGCATGGCGACCCTGCTGCCGCTGGTCAGGAAGTTCCTCCAGGTCGTGCTGATCGCAATCGTCGTGATGATCGTCCTGTCCTCGATGGGAATCGCCATCGGCCCGTTGCTGGCGGGAGCCGGCGTGGTCGGTCTAGCGGTTGGGCTGGGCGCGCAATCGACCATCGCAGATGTGCTGTCCGGAGTGTTTTTCCTGCTGGAGGACGCATTTCACATCGGCGACTACGTGGAAGTCGGCAATCTGCACGGAACGGTCGAGGGAATCTCACTGCGCTCGCTCAAGCTGCGCCACCACCGCGGTGCGGTCCATACTCTGCCGTTCGGCCAGATCAAGGCTTTAACCAATCAGACACGCGATTGGTCGCTGATGCGGCTGGAATTCCGCGTTCCGCCGAATACCGACCTGTCCCTGGTCAAGCGCATCATCAAGCAGATCAGCAAGGAACTTCAGGCCGATCCGGAAATGGGTCCCAGCTTTATCGAACCGTTGAAGTCGCAGGGCGTGCGCCGCGTGGAGGATGACGCCGTGATCATCGGCATCAAGTACGTTACCAAGCCCGGCGAGCAGTTCGTCATCCGGCGGGAAGCCTATCAGCGCATCCTCAAGGCTTTCAAGGAGAACGGGATCGACTTGGTCGGCCGTGGCGTGGTCGTCCGGGTAGACGATTCCCATGCCGGCGAGCGTGCGGTCGGCTTCGCCGCCTCGCAGGCAATCCGTGGCGTGCTTGACGATAAGTCCAAGGCCGATTGAGGCTCGATGGCTCCGACAGGCCGTTTGACCGCGATGCGGCGTCCAGCCCATCCGAACAACACCAGGGAGGACATTGAACATGGCGAAAAACAAGAAGGATGCCAACCGGATGGAGTCCCCGCAGCCAGGCGGAAAGCTCAAGACGAAGGTCTACAACGACGAGCTCGCCCTGCTGCATGTCGAGCTGGTCAAGCTGCAGCAGTGGGTCATCCATAAAGGCTTGAAAGTCTGCATTGTTTTCGAAGGTCGCGACGGCGCTGGCAAGGGCGGGACAATCAAGGCCATCACGGAGCGTGTAAGCCCGCGCGTGTTCCGCGTCGTCGCCCTGTCGGCTCCGACCGAGCGCGAAAAATCTCAAATGTACCTGCAACGCTATATTCCACACCTCCCGGCTGCCGGAGAAGTGGTGATATTCGACCGGAGTTGGTACAACCGCAGCGGTGTCGAGAGGGTCATGGGCTTCTGTACTGAAGAACAGACAAGGAAATTCCTCACCGCTGTGCCGAGCGTCGAGAAGGCGATCGTTGAGTCGGGTGTCATTTTGCTCAAATACTGGCTTGAGGTGAGTCCCGAAGAGCAGACGAGGCGTCTGGAAGCGCGCATCAATGACGGGCGGAAGATCTGGAAGCTGTCACCGATGGACTTGAAATCCTATAGCCGCTGGTATGACTACTCCCGTGCTCGGGACGACATGTTCGTTGCGACCGACACTTCATGGGCGCCGTGGTTCGTTGCGCGATCGGACGATAAAAAACGTGCGCGTTTGAACATCATCAGTCACTTGCTTGACAATATTTCTTATGAGGAATTGCATAGAGAAAAAGTAAAGCTGCCGAAACGACAGGGGCCGGACGGCTATAAAGATTCTCACTTCCCGTTCAAGTTCATACCGGAGAAAGCGTGGCCCACTGGGTAAAGAAGATCAGCGACTTGAACGTGAATAGCTTTGTTCGCCCGTTTACTCCCAACCCCTACGCAGCTTGCATGATCGCCCTTCGCCAAAACAGCCACCGCAATCTCTGCTGGCTTTAATACCAAAGAACAGTTCCTCAGGCTAAGACCGACTTGATCCAGGATAAGATGCCTTCGAGGCTGTCTTGTTATGGAGGAAGAGCAATTATTGTATCCCTGCAGGGGTATCATTGATGATCGTGTTGCGGGATTGCTTCTTGTTCGTCGCACTGATTAGCCATATCAGCACCGGGGTGCTCGCTCAGGCCGACACTCGAACCATTACTCAGACTGACGGCAAACCCGGATGGTTTTCGGATTGGTCCAAGGAGGACAAGGCATTGGCCCTAAATCTCGGGGTCGGCGCGGCAGTGCTCGGGTGGGGCTTCGCCAACTGGGATTACGGTTCGGGCGGCCCCCGCTTTCAGGATGAAGGCTGGTTCGATCGGGAAACGAAGGAGGGTGGAGCCGACAAGCTGGGGCACCTCTACACGGCCTATCTGTTCAGCCACCTGTTCGCCGGACAGTACGAGCGATGGGACTTTGACAAGGACCAGGCAATTCGGTGGGGTGCGCTGTCCAGCCTTGGCGTCACGGGATTGATCGAGGTGGGAGACGCATTCAGCGACCGGTACGGGTTTTCCTACCAGGACATGCTCTTCAACACCTTGGGAGTGGCGGCTGGGTATCTGCTCTGGTCGGTCCCCGAGTTGTCGCGCAAGATCGACCTTCGGGTCGAATACAATCCATTTACGAGCGGTGGCTACCAGTCGGACATCACCACGGACTACGAGCGCCTTAGCTACCTGATGGCGATCAAGGCCGAAGGATTTGACTTCATTGAAAACCCGTACCTGAAGTCCCTTGAATTGCACATCGGCTTTCGAGCTCGAAACTACGACGCCTACAGCGAACGGCCTGATGTCGATATGCGGAAACAGTATCTTTATGTTGGCATCGGCTTGAACCTGTCGAAGCTGCTTCGGCCTTATGTGGATACCCCCGTTTTCAACTACTTTCAGATGCCGTACACCTACGTGCCATTTACCTATCAGATATCCGGTCCGCCTTAAGTTCCACGGCCCAGTCACTCAATGAAGAGATGCCCGGCCGCTCGATGAAGGGATGATTGATGGAACTCATTCGGGCAATGCTCGAACAACAGCCGTTGATGACGCTGTTCCTCACGATCGCGGCAGGTTATGTCGTGGGAGAACTCAGCATCAAGGGATTTTCCCTTGGCGTCGGCTCGGTTCTCTTCGTGGCGCTGGCTATGGGCTGGTTTGCACCTAAGGCGGCGCCGGCCCGGATGGTCGGAACTCTCGGGCTTTCGCTCTTCCTCTACGCCGTAGGCATTCAGTACGGCAAGCAGTTCTTCCTCGGATTGACAAGTGCTGCCGGGATCCGGGCGAACATGATGGCGATGGCCGGGGTATTGCTGTCGGGCGTCGTCAGTCTGATGTTCGTAAAACTGGCGGGACTCAACCCCGGACATGCGCTCGGGCTGTTTGCGGGATCAGGGACCAGCACGGCGGCGCTGCAGCCGGCCATCGCGAAGCTCGGCAACGATCCGGCGGTGGGCTATTCGGTCTCTTACCCGTTCGGCGTGGCCGGACCCATTCTGTTCCTGTATCTCACCCTCGTTTTCCTGAAGCCGAAGATTAAGGTGCCCTCGGAATCCGGCATGGAGTTTCTCGAGATCGTGTTGCTGAACCCTGCGTTCTTCGGCAGGAGATTGAGCGAACTGGCTGCAGCACTTCCCGCACAGGTCCGGATCGTGGCGCTGCGCCGCGAGCACCACAATCAGCCTGCGACGCCTGACACCCTCGTCGCCGAGAACGATGTTCTGCTGGCCGTCTGCCCCAACAGATCGTTGCTCGATCAGATGCGCAACGTCCTGGGCGAGGCGGCCCCAGGCCGTATCTCCGGAGATCGCCGGGATCTCGATTATCTCCGAGTGTTCGCATCCCGGCCGGCTTTGGTGGGCCGGTTGCTGGGAGATCTCGACCTGCCGGGCGAGAAGACCTCGGTCGTAGTCCATGTTCGCCGGGGCGACACCGACCTCGAGGCGCGACCCGATCTCGTACTCGAGTTCGGCGATCGCGTCGGGCTGCTCGCCAATCGCAAAGACTTCCCGACCTTGCGCAAGTTCTTCGGTGACTCGATCAAGGGCACCGCCGAATTCAGTTACATTTCCATCGGTTTGGGCATGGCGCTGGGCTTCCTGCTCGGGGCGATCGCCATACCGCTGCCGGGCATCGGCACGATCGCGCTTGGGCTGGCGGGCGTCTTGATCGTGGCGCTGATCGTGGGCAACCAGCGTCGCACCGCCGGCCTGAACTGGACCGTCCCGCTGTCCGCCAACCTGGTGCTCCGCAACCTCGGACTGACCTTGTTCCTGGCGCAGGTCGGAATGGCCTCCGGACCCACGTTCGCGGCGACCATAACGGAGACCGGGTTCCTGATGCTGGGCATGGGTGTGGTCGTGCTGGCGGCACTGGTCCTGCCGGTTCTCGTGCTGGGCCTGTTCGTCTTTCGGATGCCGTTCGACGACGTGGTGGGAATCGTCGCCGGCGCCACCGGCAACCCGGCGATCCTGGCCTACTCGAACCGGCTGGCGCCGACGGATCGGCCGGATATCGGATACGCCATGATCTTTCCGGCCATGACGATCGTGAAGGTGCTGTTCGTCAATATCGTCCTGTCACTCCTATGACATACATCCGAAAAAGCCTGGAGCCGACATGCTCCTGGTTTGCTGATCGCCTTGAGACCATGCGGAGGAGTTTGGGAGAAGATGAAACCCATCGTGACTTTGACTTTGAATCCCAGCATCGACGCTGCGTCGAACACCGAGATCGTCCGACCGACCCACAAGGTGCGTACCTTTGACGAGCGCTATGATCCGGGCGGAGGCGGCATCAACGTCGCCCGCGTGATCAACGAACTGGGGGGCCGATCATTGGCCGTCTACCTGGCGGGTGGCCTGACCGGCGGTGTCCTCGACACCATGGTGAAGAGGATCGGTGTCCGGCATTGGACGGTGCCGATCGCGGGCCTGACGCGGGTCAGTCATGTCGTCCATGAAATTTCCACGGGCAAGGAGTTCCGCTTCACCCCCGAAGGTCCGGAGATCCTGGAGGAGGAATGGCGCACCTGCCTTGAGCAGCTAACCATGCTGGACTTCGACTATCTCGTCGCAAGCGGTAGTTTGCCACGCGGCGTGCCGGAGGATTTCTATCGGGACGTCGCCAAGATCGCCGCAACGAAAGGCGCGAAGTTCGTCCTCGATACTTCCGGCCCGGCCCTGAAGTCCGCTTTCGGATTCGGCATCCATCTCGCCAAACCTAGCCGCAGCGAACTCGAAAGTTTGACTGGGAAGGATCTTAAGGATCCCGATACCCTCGTTTCGGCGGCTCGGGACCTTGTAGTGTCCGGGACCGTCGAACACTTGGTGGTGACGATGGGGCACGAAGGAGCGCTGCTTGTCTCGGGTGACAGGGTGAAGTGGCTGCGCGCGCCCGAGGTAGAGGTCAAAAGCGCGGTCGGTGCTGGCGACAGCTTTGTCGGCGCCATGACGCTGGGCTTGGCGCTCGGTCGTCCGCTCGGCGAGGCCTTCACCCTTGGAGTTGCGGCGGGGACGGCGACCGTAACGACGGTTGGCACGGAACTCTGTCGGCGGCAGGTTGTCGAAGCGCTTTATGAGACCCTGGTACAGGGATAGACGCTGAACCAGCGTGAAGAAAGGCGGACAACCATGGCGCCGCCAATGATCAGGGCATCGAGATTAAACATTAACCGGTCTGGAGCGTTAGGTGTCGGGCTGAAGAGGCCCGACCTACGTCAGCGTGCTTTTGCCCGCGCTTGTTTTTGTAGGTCGGGCCTCTTCAGCCCGACATCTTTGCCGGAACTCACCGGTCAAGCTTCAATGCCGTTGGTATTATTCGATAGCGGCGTCGCCTTCCGGCAAAATGCCGATACCTGTCGCCAGCCCGACCGCGACGGCCTCCTCGGCCATCAGTATTCGTTCGGGCTTCTTGCGGGGTAACCGCACGGTTTCCCTGACGAAGTTCGCATCGACCCCGTACTCGATGAACCGGCGCACCATCCGGGCATTGGCGCCAACCAGCAGATCGTATATCTGGGATGTTGGCACATCGTCGGAAACCATGCCGGCGTGGATCATCAGCCTGGCCGTGGGATGGACGATGCGGGTGATCGCTCCGGCCAGCATGAGCGCACAGGCGCTGTAACAGATGCTGTCGGCTGGCACGTATGCCGTTATGCCGCGGCGACGGAATTCCTGGGCGACCGCGTCACCCGCTCCCGCGAGCCCGCCTGGGCTATCGAGGATCACCAGCTTGACGCTGTCCGGCATGCTTCTGACGAGGAGCACCAGATCCGAAACGACAATCCCGTCGATGACCAGCCACCTGTCCGTCTGAGTGACCTGGGGCGGAGGAAAGTCTCTGGGGATGAACAGGGCGGAGTGGAGCAGGTCACACCCCGACAGAAACGCCAGCAGGGCAGCGGCGATACCGAAGCGGCACGGCGACAGTAACGGCATGATCGGTCCTTAGCTCGACTTTGCCTGTTCTCGATAAAGTATCGATGCCCCCCGACGGCTGGCCTGCCGGCCATAACCCCCAACTTCTATCCAACTCCCAGCGACATCACCGCCTCCTTCAAGATACCGGCACTGAGGGCCAGAGCCGCAGTCTCCTGCTCATCCATGTGCGGATGAATGGTGCCGATCACACCGTCCACACCGACGATCCTGGGCAGCGACAGCGCGATATTCTCTACGCCCGCCACTTCCGGGTTGACGATCGAGCAGGTCATCACCGCCCGCTCGTCGTCGGAAATCGCCTGGACGATCCGCGCCAGCGCGCCGCCGATGCCGTACCACGTGGCGCCCTTGCCCTTGATGATCTTGCCGGCGGCCCCGCGCACGCCTTGGTCGATCTCCGCCCGGACGGCTTCGGTCAGCGGGCGGCGGATCTCGTCGGCGAAGGCGGAAACCGGCATCGCTCCAGCATCGGCGCCCGACCAGTGCAGCACTTCGCTGTCGCCATGCTCGCCCAGCACATGGGCGTGGACCGATTTGGGCGAGATGCCGAGATGCTTGGCCAGCAACGCCCGGAACCGGGCGGTGTCCAGGACGGTCCCCGACCCGATTACGCGACCAGCCGGGAAATCCGGGGTGATCCTGCGCGCGATCCCCAGCGAGACCTGGGTCATGACGTCGACCGGGTTGGTCGCCACCAGCAGGATAGCCTGCGGCGCCGCTTCCAGCACATGAGGGATGATGTCGCCGAACACGGCGGCGTTGCGCTCCAGAAGTTCCAGCCGCGTTTCGCCCGGCTTCTGGTTGGCTCCCGCCGCCAGCACGACGACGCCGGAGTTGGCCAGCGCGTCGTAACCGCCCGCGTTGACGGGCATGGGATAGGCGAAGGGGGTCGCGTGATGGATATCTTCGGCCTGGGCCACCGCGAGGTCGTCGTTGCGGTCCACCAGCACGATTTCCGTACCTACGCCACGCATCACCATGGCATATGCCGCAGCGCTGCCGACGAAGCCGGCTCCGACGATTCCGATCTTCATGGCGTGATCCTCCTGTTGGCCTCAGGGTCAAGGTTTCTGAGCTGGTGCCGTTTGGCTTACCGGCGGGAGTGTAACGGTTGGGGATCGACGTGCAGTTCGCCCGATCCTTCGAACAGGACGACGACGGAGCGTGCCGCCGCATGATAGGTGAGACCGGACAGCGGGACCGCCGACTCCCATGGGTTGATCTCCTGTGGCGGTTCAAGCGAGGTGTCGATCCATCGACGCCAGCATCCGGTGCCGCATACCGGCGGCAATTCGAATTCCAGCGCCTCCCAGTACGCGTTCAGGATCAGGTAAATGCTGGGTCCGGCCTGGTAAAGCCGTGCCTCGAAAGCAAAGGCATGGGAATGCTCCCCCCAATCCGGCTGCCCGATGTTTACGCCGTGCCAGGTCTTGCTCGCGTGGCGGATCAGTTCGTTCAAGCTCCAGCGCCGGCGCTCGTGCGTCATGTCGCGCAGGCGCCGCCATGCATTGAGCAGGGTTACGAACCGATGCAGATCGGCATGCTTCTCGACCAGGTTCCAATCGAACCAACTGACCTCGTTGTCCTGGCAATAGGCGTTGTTGTTGCCGTACTGGGTGCGCAGCACCTCGTCACCCATCAGGATCATGGGCATGCCGAGCGAGAGCAACGTAACGGTCAGGAAGTTCCTCACCTGCCGGTTCCGCAGCCTCTCGATGCTCCGGTCTTCGGACGGCCCCTCGACGCCGCAGTTCCAACTGCGGTTGTCGTCAGCACCGTCGCGGTTGCCCTCCCCATTGGCCTCATTGTGCTTCGCATTGTAGGACACGAGGTCGTTGAGGGTGAAGCCGTCGTGACAGGTGACGAAATTGACGCTCTGCTCCGCCTCGCGTTCCTCGTGCCCGTAGATGTTGGGACTACCGACCAACCGGTCGGCGGCCCGCGCCGCCGATCCAGGCTCGCCGCGAAAGAAGGCCCTGATGTCATCGCGGAACCTGCCGTTCCACTCCTTCCAACTGTCTCCGATGAAGCTGCCGACCTGGTAGAGGCCCGCCGCGTCCCAGGCCTCCGCGAAGAGCTTGGTGCCCGCGAGCGCCGGGTCCGTGTCGATGTCCCACAGAACCGGCGGGTTCGGGATCGGCTGTCCCGACGGGTCCCGCGCCAGGATCGACGCGAGATCGAACCGGAATCCGTCCACATGCATTTCCTTCACCCAGTACCGGAGACTGTCCACGATCATCCGGCGGACGACGGGGTGGTTGGCATTCAAGGTATTGCCGGTGCCGGTGTAGTTGGCGTAGCGTTCGCGGTCCTCTTCAAGAATGTAATAGGCGGCATTGTCCAACCCGCGAAAACACAGCGTCGGTCCGTCGTGGCCACCTTCCGCGGTGTGGTTGAACACGACGTCGAGGATCACTTCGATGCCCGCCCGGTGCAGCGCCTTGACCATGTCGCGGAACTCGTTCACGGGACCGAGCGGGTCCCGGCGCGAGCTGTAGGCCTGATGCGGGGCGAAGAACGACACCGGCGCATAGCCCCAGTAGTTGACCTTCCCCGGTGGGCAATCCTGCGCGTCGAACTGGAAAACGGGCAGCAGTTCTACCGCGGTGATCCCCAACTGCCGGAGATAAGGGATCTTTTCGATCAGGCCTGCATAGGTGCCACGGGTCTTTTCGCCGAGACCGGAGCTGGGATGGCGGGTGAACCCCTTGACATGCATTTCGTAGATGATGGTTTGCGCCGATGACCGCCTCAGCGGCTCGTCGCCTTCCCAGTCGTAGTCGCTCGGGTCGACCATGACGCTCTTCATCGCGGTTGCGATATTGGCGCCGGCTCCCTTGGCTGCATCGCGGCTGTATCGATCCGGAACGATCACGCCTCGTCCATACGGATCTAGAAGGAGCTTGGTGGGATCGAAGCGCATGCCTTTCGCCAGGTCCCGAGGTCCATCGGCGCGATAGCCGTAGATCTGGCCTGCCTTGATGCCAGGGACGAACACGTGCCAGTAGTGTCCGGTACGGCCGGATGCGGGATCGATGCGGATCACATGCTTGGGGCATGCGTCATCGACATCGTCGAAAAGCAGCAGCTCGATCGCAGAGGCATGCTTGGAGAACACGCTGAAGTTCACCCCATCGCGGCACGGCGAAGCTCCCAGCGGGGAGCTGGTTCCTTGCAGCGGACCGTCTGCCAAGTCCGGGCGCGCGACCCTTGAGTCGATTTCGAGCATTGTCCTCACCGAGTGGTCGGTAAAGCGAGCGTTCTCCAGGATTGCGTCCCAGGATTACCTCAGGGCACTGGGCATGGTTTCGCATCCCAGATCTCGGCCGCGTATTCCGCGATCGTACGGTCGCTGGAGAACTTTCCGGAGCTGGCGACGTTCACGATGACCTTGCGAGCCCACTCATCCGGATCGCGATACAGCTCAAGCAGCCGATTGTCCGCCTCGAGGTAGGCCTTGAGGTCCGCCAAGTGCATGTAGTGGTCGCCGCCGGTCAGCAGGGTCTGGCGCAGCGGCTCGAAGATGCCCGGTTCGAAGCGGCTGAAGTGGTCGGAAAAGATCAGGTCGAGTGCCGCGCGGGTTTCCGGTTCGTTGTCATAATGCCAGTGCGGGCTGTACCAGCTTCGGCTGCCGGCCACCTGCTCCGCCGTCAGGCCGAACATGAAGAAGTTGTCTTCGCCGGCGGCTTCGGCCATCTCGATCGTGGCGCCGTCCCGCGTTCCGATGGTCAAGGCCCCGTTCATCATGAACTTCATGTTGCTCGTACCGCTCGCCTCATATCCCGCCGTCGAGATCTGGTTGGATACGTCGCTGGCCGGAATCAGCCGCTCCGCCAGGGACACGGAGTACTCGGGCAGGAACACGACCTTGAGGCGTCCGCGCACCGCCGGATCGCCATCGATGGCGCCGGCCAGATTGTTCAGGAACTTGATGATGATCTTGGCCAGGTGATAGGCGGGTGCTGCCTTGCCCGCGAAAAAGAACGTGCGCGGCGCCATCTCAAGATCCGGGTTCTCGCGCAGGCGGTTGTAGAGCACCACCACCCGCAAAGCATTCAGCAATTGCCGCTTGTACTCATGGATGCGCTTGATCTGACAGTCGAAGATCGTATCCGGGTCCACGGTTACGCCGGACGTGGATTGGAGCCAATCGGCGAACCGCGACTTGGCTTCGCGCTTCGCGGTACGGACGGCATCGCGAAATCCCTTGTCTTCGGCGAGCGGCTTGAGCCTTTCCAGTTCGCCAAGGTCGGTGACCCAGCCGTCGCCGATGGCGTTGGTGATGCTGCGGGCCAGATGCGGGTTGGCCAGCAGAAGCCAGCGCCGGGGCGTCACGCCGTTGGTCTTGTTGCTGAAGCTCTCGGGGAACATCTCGGCCAGATCCTTGACCGTGACCGTTCGCAGCAGGTCGGAATGGATGGCGGCGACGCCGTTGGTGCTGTGCGAGCCGACGATGGCGAGGTTGGCCATCCGGATCTTGCGCTCGGCGCCTTCCTCGATCAGGCTCACGCGCTCGACACGGCCGTCATCGCCCGGAAAGCGGGCCTGCACCTCCTCCGTGAGGCGACGGTCGATTTCCAGGATGATCTCCAGATGACGCGGCAGCAGCAGTGCGAACCAGGGCAGCGGCCACTTCTCCAGGGCTTCGGGAAGGAGTGTGTGGTTCGTGTAGGCCAGCGTCTGACGGGTAAGGTTCCACGCCTCGTCCCATCCAAGCCGCGCCTCGTCGAGCAAGAGCCGCATCAGCTCGGGCACGGCCAAGCTCGGGTGCGTGTCGTTGAGCTGGATGGCGGCCTTGGCCGGCAGCTTGCTCCAGTTCGGAATCCCCTGGTCGGAATTGTGCAGGCGGAAGCGCCGCACGAGGTCCGCCAGCGAGCAGGCGACGAGGAAATACTCCT
Source organism: Skermanella aerolata KACC 11604 (assembly GCF_000936425.1). Taxonomy (GTDB): domain Bacteria; phylum Pseudomonadota; class Alphaproteobacteria; order Azospirillales; family Azospirillaceae; genus Skermanella; species Skermanella aerolata. Next base: position 66,427 of record NZ_AVFK01000023.1, read on the forward strand.
GCACGAAACGCAGTCCCTGGCCCATGCTCGTGGAATCGTCGGGATAGAGCACCCGTGTCAGGGACTCCGCCGTCAGCCGCTCGGCCAGCGCGCCCACGAAGTCGCCGGCGCTGAAGGCCTGGAAGTCGAAGGTGTCGGGTGCCGCGGCGGCCCAGAGCCGGAGCGTGTTGACGGTCTTTCCGCCATAGCCCACGACCGGGCGGTCGTAAGGGATGCCGAGCAGGCTCGAGGGCCTGCCGACGATCACCCCCAGGGTCCCGCCGCGCACCTCGAACGAGCAGCCGAGCTTGACCTCCACCTTCTCCTCGGGCCGGACGACTTCCCACGGGTCGGGACGCCGCAACCAGTTGTCCGGCTGCTCGACCTGCCAGCCGTCCCGGATCGTCTGCTTGAAGATGCCGTACTCGTACCGCAGCCCGTAGCCCATTGCCGGAAGCTGCATCGTGGCCATGGAGTCGATGAAACATGCGGCGAGGCGGCCAAGCCCGCCGTTGCCCAAGCCGGCATCGGGCTCCTGCTCCAGCACCGCGATCCAGTCGAGGCCCTTGTCGGCGGTGGCCCGCTTTACGACAGGATCCAAAAGGAGATTCAGAAGGTTGTTGGTCAGGGAGCGCCCGACCAGGAACTCCATGGACAGATAGTAGACGCGCTTGGGGTTTTGTCGCGCGTATGTCTGCTCCGTGAGCACCCATCGTTGCGAGAGGACATCCCGGACGGAGCGGGCGACGGCCTCGAAGCGCTCCCGCGGCCCCAGTGTCGACAGATCGGCAACGTTGTCGAACATGAGGTGCCGCTCGTAAAGCGCATCGCTCGTCCCGGTGAACCGGATCGGCCCGCACCCGTACTGCTGGAGAAGCTTGCTCATGTCCGGAGTGTCGACTGCTATCCCGTCGCTGCCCATAGCGTGTCCTCCCTGTGCCGCGTCCATGTCGGCTGCCGCTTCGCTCCAGCCGACCTGCGATTGACGAGCCCGCGTCATTCCCCGGCCGCCCCGGCATGCAAGGGTCCCGTGGTATCTTCCGTCGCTTTCTCCCGGCCGGGTTCCTTGATGCGGAACCAGGTGACGTAGAGGGCGGGCAGGAACAGCAGGGTCAGCACCGTGGCCACGATCAGGCCGCCGATGATCGCGTAGGCCATGGGTCCCCAGAAGACTTCAGGTGCTATCGGGATCATGCCGAGGCTGGCAGCGGCCGCCGTCAGCATGATCGGCCGCACGCGATGCATCGTGGCATTGATCACGGCATCCCAGGGATGCTCCCCCGCCTCCAGATGTTCGTCGATCTGTGCGATCATGATGACCGAGTTGCGGACGATCATCCCGATCAGTGCCACCACGCCGAGGATGGCGACGAAGCCCAGCGGCGTGCCGGTCGGCACGAGCGCCGCGACCACGCCGATCAGGCCAAGAGGGGCGACGCTGATAACCAGAAACAGCTTCTGGAAACTCTGGAGCTGGATCATCAGGATGGTCAGCATCACGAAGATCATGATCGGGAATACCGCCGTGATCGACGTCATGCCCTTGGCGCTGTTCTCGACCGTGCCGCCGACCTCGATGGAGTATCCCGGAGGCAGGCTTTGCCGCAGCTGGTCCACCGCTGGTGCGAGCTGATTTACGATCGTCGGCGCCTGGAGTGGTGGAACCAGGTCGGCCTGGACGGTGATCGTAGGCAGGCGCTCGCGCCGCCAGATCAGCGGCTGCTCAAGGTCGTAGCGCAGCGTTGCAACCTCTCTCAGCGGCACGGTGCGGCCGTCCGGAAGGGCGACCTGGAGGTTGCGCAGGGTTTCGATCGAACTGCGCTCCGCATTGCTGGCCTGGGCCACCACGTCGATCAGGTAGATGCCGTCACGCACCTGGGTGAAGATCGCGCCCGATACCGTGGCGTTCAGCGCCTCGCTCAGGGACTTGGAGCTGATCCCCAACTGGCGCGCCTTATCCTGATCGACATCGACCCGCACCACCTTCGACGGTTCGTTCCAGTCGTAATTGATCAGCAGCGTATACGGGTTCGTGCCGATCGTATCGGCCAGCCGGTAGGCGGCTTCCCGCACCTGCCCGACATCGGGTCCGGAAACCCGGTACTGGATCGGCCAGCCGACCGGCGGTCCCATCTCCAGCGGGCTGACACGGGTACTCAGGTCCGAGAAATCCTCGTTCAGCACCTTTTCCAGCCGCGCCCGGACACCGTCGCGGAGATCGTATCCCTTGGTCACCACCACCGCCTGAGCGAAGTAGTCGTTGGCGAGCTGGACGTCCAAGGGCAGATAGAACCGGATGGCACCCTGGCCTATGTAGAAGCTCCAGCTGGCAATTTCCGGATCGGCGGCCAGCACCTTCTCGAATCGGTCCACCACTTCCTGCGTCGCCTTGATCGAGGAGGTCTGGGGCAGCGTCAGGTTGACCAGCAGCTCCGACCGATCGGATGCCGGAAAGAACTGCTGCTGAACGAAGCGCAGGCCGAACACGGAAAGGCCGAACAGCGCCACCGTGACAATGATCACGACATATCTTGCCCGCATGGCGAGACGCAGGCTCCACCGGAACGCGCGCATCAGGCGGCCCGGCTCCCCATGCCCGGCATGCTGCTTTTTCGGATCGGGCGGCCGCAGCACCTTGACCCCGATCAGCGGGGCGAACATGACGGCCACGATCCAGGAAAACAGCAGCGCCATCGCCACCACGGCGAACAGCGAGAAGCAGTATTCCGCCGCACCGCCTTGCGCAAATCCGATCGGAATGAAGCCCGCCACAGTGATCAGCGTGCCGGTGAGCATCGGAAAGGCCGTCGAGGTGTAGGCGAAGGTCGCCGCCTTATCCAGGCTGAGCCCTTCCTCCAGCTTGGTGATCATCATCTCGACGGTGATCATGGCATCGTCCACCAGCAGGCCCAATGCGATGATCAAGGCTCCGAGCGAGATCCGCTGGAGTGCGATGCCGAAGTATTCCATGCCGATGAAGGTCATCGCCAGCACCAGCGGGATCGAGCAGGCCACCACGATCCCGGCGCGCAGTCCCAAGCTGACGAAGCTGACCGCCAGGACGATGATGACCGCTTCCTTCAGCGCCTTGGTGAAGCCGGCGACCGACTCCTCGACGACGACGGACTGATTGGCGACCAGATGAGTGTTGATGCCGATCGGCAGGTTCGCTTCGACCTGACGCATCCGCTCGTGGATGCCCTCGCCGAAATCCAGGACGTTGCCGCCAGCGGCCATCGAGATGATCATGCCGATGGCGGGTTCACCGTTGTAGCGGAAGATCGGCGCCGGCGGATCGGCATAGCCGCGCCGGACCTCCGCAAGATCGGCAAGCCGGTAGAACTTGCCGTCGGCTCGCAGGTTGATGCTTCGAAGACTCTCCTCTGAGGCGAGTTCGCCGCTGACCCGGACCGTGACCTTCTCATCGCCGGCCTGGACGACACCGGCTGGAGCCACCGCGTTCTGCGCCTGAAGTTCGGCGACGATCTGATTGCGGTCGATCCCCAGCGCCGCAAGCTGCCGGGTCGAGAAGTCCAGGTAGATCTTTTCGTTCTGGATGCCGACGAACTGGATCTTGCCGACATCCGGCACGCGCATCAGTTCGGCCCGCGCCGTTTCGGCAAAGTCCTTCAGTTCACGGTAGCTGAAACCATCGGCCGTGAAGGCGTAGACCGTACCGAAGGTATCGCCGAACTCGTCGTTGAAGACCGGTCCCTGAATACCCTGCGGCAGGGAGCCCCTCATGTCGGCGATCTTCTTGCGCACCTGATACCACAGGTCCGGGATTTCCTCGGCGGGCGTATAGTCCTTCAAGTTGACATAGACGACCGAAAATCCTGGCCGGGTGTAGCTCTTGACGTAGTCGAGATAGGGCACCTCCTCGAGCTTCTTCTCGATCGGGTCGGTCACCAGATTGATCATGTCGTCGATGGTGGCGCCGGGCCATGCGGTCTGGACCACCATGGTCTTGATGGCGAAGGCCGGGTCTTCCTCCCGGCCGAGCCGTGTGTAGGCGATGCCGCCGGCCAGCGTCAGGGCAAGGATCAGGTACCAGGTGAAGGAGCGGTGCCGAAGCGCCCACTCGGAGAGATTAAAGCCGGTCATGGTGCCGCCGCCGTTTCGATTTGCTTTCCAAGCCGGACCCGCTGGCCTTCCGCAAGGCTGTGCGCGCCGGCGGTGACGACGATGTCTCCCTGGGCTAGGCCGTCGGTGACGACGACCGGCCCGCCGGCTTGTCCGGGCCGGGTCGAGACCGTACGGCGCTTGACCGTCTGCTGCTTCGGATCGACGACCCAGACGAAGGTCTGTTCCGCCTCATGGACCACCGCCGGGGCCGGCAGCTCGACCACGGGAGCCGGCGGCTGCTTGAGCCTTCCGGTCACGGTGGCTCCGAGGCGCAGCGCGTCGGGCGGGCTCTCGAGCGCTATCCGGACGGTATGGGTCCGGGTGACGGGATCCGCCTGGGGCGAGACTTCCCGAACGTGGCCCACCGATGTTATGTCCGGCGCGCCGGCCAGGGCCACTTCGATCACCGGCTCCTTCGGCGCCGATCGGACACCGGCCTCGGCGACATTGAACACGGCTTCCCGCTCCTCCGGCTGGGCGATCCGCGCGACCATTTCGCCGACCTCGACGACCTGACCCGCATCGGGACCGACGCCGGTCACGACCCCGTCCCGATCCGCCACCAGTTCGGTGTAGCCGACCCGGTCCCTGGACGTCTGCCGGGCGGCTTGGGCGGCCACCACCTTGGCATCCGCCGTGCGCTTGGACAGCAATGCCGCATCGTAGAGCACCTGGGTAGTATTGCCGTTCTTGAGAAGCTCGCGCTTGCGCGCTTCCTCGTTGTTGGCCTGCACCTGTTCCGCCTGGGCGATGGCGAGATCGGCCTCGGCTGTGCGCAAGGCGTTTCGCTGGTCCTGATCGTCCAGCCGGGCGAGCAGGTCGCCTGCCCGGACACGATCGCCGACATCGACCTTCCGCTCGATCAGCTTGCCGGCGATGCGGAAACCCAGGTCCGCTTCGGCCCGCGCCTCGATCGTCCCGGTCACGGAGCCGGACATGCTGAAGGTCACGGGTTGGACCGTAAGGGTCTGGACCGGACGGATCACGGGAGCCGCGTCGGCTTGATGCGCGTTCCGCTCTTCGCAGCCTGTGAGCGTCATGGCTCCCGTCGCGGCCATAATGAGAAATGCGGCCGGCAGCAGCCGTGTGCCCGAAGTCGGAACTCGCCTGTTCATCATGCCCCGCTCCCCTGCCTGATCGTGACCTTCTGTCCCGGCCTGAGCTTCTGGCTGCCGCCGATCACGACCGTTTCGCCGGTATCGAGCCCGCTTGTTACGGTAACCGTTCCCGTATCGTACTGAAGGACGGACACCGGCCGCAGGCTGACCGTATCCTGCGGCTGATCGACGACCCAGACCGCCGGCTCGCCCGCCGCCGTCTGGAACAGGGCGGAGGACGGGAGATTGATGACCGACTGCGTCGGCAGTTTGGCCCGCCCGACGACCGACGATCCCAGCAGGAAAGCCGGAGGCGGATCGGTCAGTGCGACCTTGACCGTGTAGGTCCTGGTAACCGGATCGACCCCTGGCGAAACCTCGCGAATGGTACCGTCGGCGATAAGGTTCTGGTCGCTGACAAGGCGGACTTCCACTTGCGGCAGGTCCGCCTGTCTCCCGTCGATCCGGAGACCGGCTCCCGGAACCTGGAACACGGCTTCCCGCTCGTTCGGGTCGGCCAGCCGCACCACCATCTGGCCGGACGCCACCACTTGCCCCGGCTCCGCCGCCTTGGCCGTGATGACCCCGGCGCGGTCGGCACGCAGCTCGGTGTAGGACAACGTGTCCTGGGCCGAATTCAGCTTTGCCTCGGCTCCGGCCAGTTCGGCCTGTGCCTGGGCATAGCGCCGCTGGGCATTGTCGTACTGGATCCTTGTCGTATAGCCATCGGCGAGAAGTTTGCGCTGGCGCTCCGCCTGCGTCCGGCTCTGCTCGATCGATGCTTGTGCCGCCGCAAGATCGGACTGGGCGGCTTGCAGGGCATTCAGCTGGTCCTGGTTGTCCAGCCGGGCGAGCAGATCGCCCTCGGCAACCTTATCTCCAACGTCCACGGGGCGTTCGGTGACCTTGCCTCCCACGCGGAATCCCAGATTGCTTTCACGGCGCGCCCGGATTTCGCCCGTTAGGGCAGTCGTCCGGTCGAACTGCGTCATCTGCACCGCCAAGGCACGGACGAGCGTCGACTCGGCGGGCGGAGGTGCCGGTTGCTCGCAACCCAGAAGCACCAAGGTGCCCATGATCGCTGTTCTCTTCGTCCATGACATCTGTCGGAGTCCTTCTTGGAACCAGCTCAACGGACTTGCTCAGCGGCGCTGCCTTCTGAAGATTTCCAGGGTATGGTGCGCGATCATGCGCTCCTCGTCGGTCGGGATGACATAAACCCTGACCCGGCTGGCCGGAGACGAAATCAGGCGTGCGCCTGCCGCATCCGTCGCCGCGTTTGCCGTCTTATCCAGGTCGATGCCAAGCCAGCGGGCTTGCCGACAGATCCGCGCCCGGATCACGGGGGAGTTTTCTCCGATGCCGGCCGTGAAAACGATGGCGTCCAGGCCCTCGATCGCGGCGGTCAGCGAGCCGAGGGCAAGGCCGGCCCGATAGACAAAGTAATCCAGAGCCAGCTTGGCGCGCGGATCGTCGCTGGCGAGCAGGTCACGGACGTCGTTGCTGATGCCGGACAGTCCCTTGAGCCCGCAGTCGTGATAGAGCAGGTGCTGGACGGCATCGGCAGTCATGCCCTTGTGCGTGATCAGGTGGAGGATGACGCCGGCATCGAGCTGGCCGGGGCGAGTGCCCATGGGCAGGCCGTCCAGCGCCGTGAAGCCCATCGTGCTGTCGAGGCTCCGGCCGTCGCGGATCGCGCACATGCTGGCGCCGCTGCCCAGATGCGCCACCACGATGCGGCCACCGGCGACCTCGGACGCCACGATGGGCAGCGATCGCGTGATGTACTCGTAGCTCAGGCCGTGGAAGCCATACCGGCGGATGCCTTCCAGGTAGAGCTGTTCGGGAATGGCGTAGCGATCGGCTACGTCCGGGTGTCCCCGGTGAAAGGCGGTGTCGAAGCAGGCGACCTGCAAGACACCCGGCTGCGTCGCACGGATCGCCCGGATCGGCAGAAGGTTGTTCGGCTGGTGCAGCGGCGCCAGCGGTACCAGGACCTCCAGCTTGGCAAGCACGTCATCATCGACGGCCACATGCGTGTCGTAGTCGGGACCGCCATGAACGACACGGTGTCCGATGGCGACCGGGAATGCCCCGTCGTGCCAAGCCCGCAGCCAGCTTGCCAATTGGCCGAGTGCCGCCCGCGCGTCTGGTAGGTCGGCGACGGCGAAGATCCTGTGCGTGACGATCTCCCCTTGCTTGTTCCTGGCGATCAGGCTGGGGTGGGAGCCGATGCCCTCGATCTGTCCTTTCAGGCTCAGAGTGAGTTCGCCGGCGCCATCGGCGATCTCGAAGAGCTGGAACTTGATGCTCGATGAGCCGGCATTGATGACGAGGATGGTGTCCGGCATCGCATCAGCCCTTTATCGGGTTTTCAAGGCGGCTGCGATGGGCGTAGAGGGCGGCAACGGCGCAGGACGCCATGCGTGTCATTACACTGTCGGCCCGGCTCGTCAGGATTATCGGCACGCGCGCCCCCAGGACGATGCCGGCGGCATCGGCGTTGGCCAGGAAGGTCAGGTTCTTCGCCAGCATGTTGCCGGCTTCCAGGTTGGGAACCACCAGGATGTCGGCATGACCCGCCACGGGAGAGTCGATACCCTTGATCCGCGCCGCCTCCTCGCTGATGGCGTTGTCGAGCGCCAGCGGCCCGTCCAGCACCCCGCCCGTGATCTGGCCGCGTTCGGCCATCTTGCACAGCGCCGCCGCCTCGATGGTCGAAGGGATCTTCGGGTTGACCGTCTCGACGGCCGACAGGATAGCCACCTTGGGGTTCTCGATGCCGAGCGCCCGGGCAAGGTCGATGGCGTTCTGAATTATATCGACCTTGTCTTCCAGCGTCGGCTGGATATTGATCGCCGCGTCGGTGATGACGAGCGGCTTGGGATATGTCGGCACGTCCATGATGAAGGCGTGGCTGACCCGCCGACCGGTGCGCAAGCCGGTGTCCCGCTTCATGACCTCGCTCATTAGCTCGTCGGTGTGCAGGCTGCCCTTCATCAGCAGCTCGGCCCGTCCGGTTCGCACCAGAAACACCGCCTCCTCGGCGGCGCCATGACTGTGCGGCGCATCGACGATCTCGTAGCGGGCGATGTTCAGCCCGGCCTTTTCGGCCGTGGCCCGGATCTTTACGGCAGGACCGGTCAGGATCGGTACGATGATGCCGGCCTCGGCCGCCTCGACCGCGGCGCGGAGCGAGGCATCGTCGCAGGGATGCGCAACCGCGGTTGGGATCGCCGGGTTTTCGCGGGTCAGGGCGATCAGGCGTTCGTACTTGTCATGGCGGCGGGCTGGTAAGCTGGCGTGAATGTTCACGTTGACCGGCGTGTTCACGCTGGCCGGCGATGCGTCGTCGCTCTGTTTCATTCCTCGGGGCCTTCCTTGGCGGACGGCGGCGGCCAGGACCGGCTGCCGCCGCCAGCGTTACCAGTACAGGATCATGCCGACATCGCCGGGCATGCCGTTGGGGTAGTTCAGGATCTGAGCCCTCAGCTTATATCCGAGCGGACGCAGATTTTGGTCCCAGGCATCGTAGGCTTCCTTGGCGAAACCGGTCAGCGTTTCGGGCCAGTTCGGTTCGAAGTTGTTGATCGCCCGTCCGCTGTCCGTACAGAACTCGCTGGAGAAACGCATGACCTGGATTTCCTTCTCACCGCGCTCGGCCGCCCTGCGTACCGCTGCGGTGACCCGCGCCTTGGCTTCCGGGTGGACATGCTGGTTCATGAAGGCCTGGTAGACATCCTTCTGCTCCGATTCGACTTTCTTCTGGTGCTCGAGCGCCTTGCGCAGCTCGGCCATTTCCTTGTCTTCGGTGATCTTGCGCAATTCGTCGGGCGTGATCAGTCCTTCGAATTTTTCTGAGCTGGCTTCGGTCATGGATTCACTCCCAGTTTGATGAAATCAGCCGGCTTGGCGGTGAGTGGCCCGGCCGGCCGGCTCCGTTTCCAAGTTCAGCAGCAGCTTGATCTGATGGAGCCGGGCGAGTTCGTCCGGATGCGGCGTGCCGTGCACGTCAAGAAGCTGCTGCGCCGCCTCGACCACGGATCGGCGGTCCTGCTCCGCCGGCACCAGCTTGGGCAGGGCCGCCACGGCGCGTTCCCGGTCCAGTTCCATCAGGAAGACCTGTTCCTTCAGAATTTGGCGGAACCGGTCCAACGATATCCGCTTCTCATCCCGGCGCTCCTTGCCGATCCTGCGAAGCATCTGAAAACCGCGCTCGTCGATCGGACCCCCACTCTCGCGGACCTGGATCAAGATGCGGACCAGCGCTTCCACGCTGCCGCCCTCCGCGACCCGCGACGTGATCTCTTCAAGCCGCCTCCGCACCAGCGCCTCGAAGGCTTCGTCCCTGACCCGCCGTGGGCGCGCCTCCGCACCCGGCCTGTGCAGGCCGACGAGCGCTTGCAGCACCGGCGATCCGTAGGTGTTCATGAAGAACGCCTCGTACGTGGCGTCGCGCATATCGCGCCAGGTATCCAGGGCCTGGACGATCCGTTCGGAAGCCTGGTTCTGGCCCTTCAGGTATGGATTGTCATCCGGGGCCGGACGCCGGGTTTGCCGTACGCTCTCGGCCATCGCCTTGACCACCTGCATGGCCGGATTGAGGTCGGACAGCATGTAGTACTTGGACCGGTGAGAGCTCATGCGCCGCATGGCCTGAGCGCCGGCTTCCGTGGTCATGGCGCGGACCCAGGGCCGCAGGAACAGGTCGTACAGACCGAGACTGATGTCAGATATCCGGGCTACGGTGGCAAAACGCAGGTCATCCTGCGTGTCGTTGACCCCGAACGCGCGGATGTCGTCAAGCGTACGGGGCTCGAAACGGGTGACGTAGTTGCCGACGATCAGATCGCCCTCGACGGTGTCCGGCCCCTTGGGCTCGATGATCAATTCATAGAGGCCGGGCGGCAGCAGGTCGACCAGATCGATGTTCTCGACAAACTCCGCTGTTTCCTTCCGGGCGATCTTGCCGGACACGAAAATGCCGAGATGCCCGATGTCGTGATGCAAATTGTAGATGATGGTCTGCTCGCGGGAGCGGATATCGTCGACGCTGTCGTACAGATCGAGGATCCAGCCGAGCGCCTGCTGCGGCGGCGTGATGTTGTCGCCGAACGAGGCGAATACCAGGATCGGCGACCGGATGTTGCGGAGATCCACCCGCTGCCCTTCCTTGGTCACGATCTGGCCGGTGGACAGCTTGTTTCCGACGAACAACTCGTCGGTGATCGCCTGTATCTCCTCCCCATTCAACAGGAAGAAGCCGCTCCACCATTTCTCGAATTCCAGGTAGCGCTGTTCTTCGGTGTCGATCTTTGAATAAAGGTTGTACGGCTTGCTCCAGTAGGTATGGCTGGGATTGAGACGCTCAAAGTTGGATACCAGAAGGGAGCCGTCGAAGCGGCCATTCCCCAGATCGCTGGAAAGCGCGGTCATCCAAGTGCCGCCGGACAGTCCCCCTGTGTAGCGCATCGGGTTCTGCCCCTTGACCCCGGCCCAATACGACAGGGGCGAGCCGGCGATGATCATCGGCCCCATCAGATCGGGATGGAGGGCGCCCATCGCCATCATGGCCCAGCCCGCCTGGCAGTTGGCGATGACGCAGGGCTTGCCCTCGGCGTCGAGGTGCATCGCATGCACCCGCTCGATGAAGGCAGCTTCGGCGGACGCTACATCGCCCAGCGTCTGGCCGGGAACCGGCTCGGGCAGGAAGCTTATGAAGTAGCAGGGATGGCCCGCCTCCAGGGCATTGCCGATCTGGCTGTCCGGCTTGAAGCCACCGATGCCGGGACCGTGGCCCGCCCGAGGATCGACGACGACGAAGGGGCGCTTCGCCGGATCGATCCGTACACCGGATTCCGGGTTGGGAAGGATGCGCAGCAGCATGTAGTTGCAGGGCCGCTCCAGCGTTCTTCCATCGATCACGACTTCATTGCGGAACGACAGGACCGGGGGTTCTCCAGCTTCGGCATGTTCGATCGCCTGGTTGCCGCGTTTACGCATGACGTCCCAAAACAGGACGGTCCGTTGAAAAGAGTCTGTCCAGTATTCGAGGATGCTGCTGAAAGGGTTAAGCGGAAAAAAGAGCTCGAATACCGGTTTCGCCGATCTGTCCGGCATCGCGGGCCCTGGAGACCTTGAAAGGCTTGTCAATCTTGTCGGGCGTTGAGGCATCTAGAACTCCCTGGCGTTCATCCTCGATCACGTTCATCCTCGATCACGGGCGTCGAGTCATTTCCGGCATTATTCATAAAAGAGTGGATTTCGATAATAAGGACGAAGCTCGTCCCTTGTTTCTAAATTTGAAACTGAGCCTCAGCAGAAGCTGACGGCACTGTGAACGCCACCAAGGTTAGCGCACCGCTGAACATGAGCGTGGGATTGGCCTTCATTATCATCACTCCTGAGAGCTTGGCCACCAGATTGGCGGCAAAGGGCCTATCTCCGGAAAGATCACTTGGCGGCGCCTTTCTCGGTCTTCGTGGCGCCGCTCTTTTCGGCGCAGGTCATAGTCATGGCAGGTCATAGTCATGACTGACCGCACGACGGATCATAGTGGATGGAAGTCGCTGTTACCTAGCCTGTTACCGTTGCATGCATCGGCTGTTACCTGCCCGAACCCTGAGAAGAGGCCGCCCGTACGTGTGCTTGCCCGCCTGTACGGGTCCGTCGATTCAGGACGCGGTTCGTGCTGATGCCCACAACAGTCGATAATCGAACAGCGCCTCGTTCGAGGTGAAGCGCAGGTGTTACGGTATCATCATTTCGTAATACGTAAGGCGCTCGTATAAATATTCGAATGTCTCCTTAAGACGTCATGAAACTCTCAACAAAGACTCGCCCACGCTGGCTTGGTCTTCTTCATCAAACATGGTTGAGATGTCGCTTAATAAATCAATCAGTAGCTGGAGGTGAATATGATCAGATATGGTGTGATCGCAGCGCTTGCCTGCTCTATCATGGCAGCACCGATGATAACGGCCATCGGAGCGTCGCCGGTCGTTGCTCAGGAAAACAAGCCCCTACCGGACGCGACCGTCGACTTCACCGGCGGTTCCGCCGCTGTTGGTGTGGGTTATACCTGGGGAAGCGGGACGCTTCATTTCAAAGGCAAGGATTATCCGTTTTCCGCTTCCGGTTTGACTTTGGCTGACATCGGCGGCGGTTCGAACGTCGTGAGGGCGGATGTTTACAAGCTCAGCAATGTGGATGATTTCGCAGGCAACTACTCGGCCGCCTCGTCCGGTGCCGCTCTGGTTGGAGGCGGCGGGATAGGGTATCTCGAGAATTCCAAAGGTGTCATCGTAAAGGTCACCTCCAGCACCAAAGGTGCCCGCCTGAACCTAGGCGTTGGAGGCGTGGAAGTCGCCTTGAAATAATTGAAATCGCTTCGTCGCTGCCCGGCCGATCTTTCCGCGCCAACAGGCGGCGACGAAGTTTTAGCACGATCGACGCCTTCGGCCTGCCCCGCGGTTTATCAGAGCTGGCTGGATCTCCATCGGGATCAGTATGTACCAGAATGCCACGCTCCTGGCCCTGTTTTTGCTCATTTACAGCGCCATCGCCGGTCGGGTCGAACGGTCCTGGATCAGCGGACCGATCGTCTTCACAGGCGTCGGGCTGCTGCTCGGGCCAGTGGGTCTGAACATCCTGCACCTCAACGTGACCGCCGAGGGGCTACGGGTCCTGGCCGAGCTTACACTTGCCATGGTCCTCTTCACCGATGCCGCCAATGCGGATCTCGGCACCGTCAGATATCACGTCAACTTGCCTGGGCGCCTTCTGCTGGTCGGGTTGCCGATGACGATCGCGCTCGGCTACCTGCTCGCCGCCCTGATGTTCCCCTGGCTGAGTGTTCTCGAGATGGCGCTGCTGGCGGCGATACTCGCCCCCACGGATGCGGCGCTCGGCAAGCCTGTCATGACGAACCGGGAGGTGCCGGCGCCGATACGCGAAGCGCTCAACCTGGAGAGTGGTCTCAACGATGGCCTCTGCGTGCCGGTGGTGGTGATCCTTCTCGGATTGGCGGTCGGCAGCCAGCTCGAGGGCGGCTCCACGATGCATATGGCCCGCGTGGTAACGGAGGAGATCGGTATCGGTCTGGTCGTCGGCCTAACGTTGACGGGCGGTGCTGCGCTGATGCTGCGCCTGACGGGCAAGCATGGCTGGACAAGCCCAAATTGGCAGGAAGTGCCGGTCGTGGCCTTGGCGGCCGCCTGCTTCGCTGCGGCGCAGGCGCTGGGAGGCAGCGGGTTCATCGCGTGTTTCGTGGGCGGGCTTATGTTGAATAAGCTTCGCGAAAGCGTCGAGGACAAGTCGGTCGAGGACAAGTTGATGGAAGGCGCTGAAAGCATTGGCGAGACATTGGCGCTGCTGACATGGGTCGTCTTCGGAGCAGCCGTGATTACCCGCATGATCGACCTGTTCACATGGTCGGCGCTGCTCTATGCGGTGCTCAGCTTGACGGTCATTCGGATGGTTCCCGTATATCTCTGCTTGACCGGCACCGGGATGAGCATGGCCGAAAAGCTGTTCGTGGGCTGGTTCGGGCCGCGCGGACTTGCCAGTATCGTATTCGCCATCATCGTCTTCGATGCCCAGTTGTCCGGCAACGACACGGTGATGGCGGTGATCGCCCTTACCGTGCTGCTCAGTGTCGTCGCCCATGGCGTCACGGCTAATTTCCTGCTGAAGACAATGCGGTTCGGCGATCCCGCTCCAGCGCGGCCACGCGCCGCACGTGGATCTTGAAGCCGCGCATCGACAGGTACAGATAGCTTTCCCACCAACCGCTTCGGCGACGGGAGCGCAGAATGCAGCGGTTCAAGTCGCTGGGATCTGCCCAGCGCTTCGTTTCGATGCATGCTGCCACCTACGACATCGTCAACCTCCAGCGCCATCTGATTTCCCGCCGCACCCTGCGCACCTTCCGGGTCCATCTCAGGTTCCAGGCGATGATGCGGGCGGAATTGCTCCATTTGACGACGATCCATCCCATTGACCGGCCGTGGCAGATGCCGTTCGCCGCGGCGCTGGCATCAGGTCTGCCCATCCTGATGGGGGCCTGTTTCGATCGCATGGACTATGGCCTGATCTCGTCGCTTGACGGACTGGTATTTCTTTATCTGCCCGACACGCCTCTGCACCCAGTAGAAGTTCTGATCGGCATGGAAAGATTGTATCGGTTATGTGGCACTTAACTTGGCTGAATGCGCGGGCCTGTTGATCTTGTCAAAGCCGGAAATCTTGGCATGACAACGAGCGTACCGAGCATGGCGGCTGGGCTGATTAAACTCAGCTCTTTAGGCTGATGTTCCCCAAAAGCTGTTTTTCCATAATTTAACCTGTGACTAAAATGAGGCAGGCATGTTTATGAAGCAATGGATTGCTCATGGGATAGAGGAAACGCGATGTACTTGCAGCTCTCACCGAAGAGTAGGATCTTGTCTCTTTTGGGTGCATCTTGTGCCTTGATCCTAAGTTCCTCCACAGCTCTAGCACTAAATTCGATTCAAGTCGCACCTACCGAAAGTCAGACACTGGAGAACGTTAAAGGTATCACCGTCTTTAGGCTTTACGCCATTGGTCACGGCAATGAGGGGCAATACGCCGAAAGCTTCAACCACTTCGATTATGCCAATCCTGAAGCTCCCAAGGGAGGGATGATCAAACTGTCGGAGATTGGATCGTTCAACAATCTCGAGCCGTTTTCGCTCAGGAAATCTGGAATTGATATTGATCTGCTGTACGACCAGCTCTTCGTATCACCCCGTGACGATCCTCTGACCGCTTATCCGCTCATTGCAGAAAGTGCCATGATCGCGGATGACCATTCCTTCGTCGTATTCAATTTGAATCCCAGCGCCAAATGGCAGGATGACAGCCCCATTACCTCCGACGATGTCGTCTTCACCTTCAATCTTCTGACCAGAAATGACCAAGCGATTCCATTCTTCCGCACAGCTTACAAGGATGTCACCGACGTCGGGGCTCTTGGCCCTTACAAGGTCAAATTTGCTTTGTCGGCCAAGGACGCCACAAGCCTGATTTTTCTGATCGGCAGTATGCACATCCTCCCGCGCCACTACTACGAAGCAAGAAGCTTTGGCACGGACAGTTTGGAGGCTCCGCTGGGCAGCGGCCCCTACTCCGTCACCCAAGTCCTGCCCGGCCGCAGGATCCAGTACCAGAGGGTAACGGATTACTGGGCGCGGGATCTCCCTGTTCGTAAAGGTCTGTACAACTTCGATACGTGGGTCGTTGACTACTATCGTGACGCCAACGTCAGAGCGCAGGCCTTCATGGCCGGCTTGATCGACGTGATGTTTGAGTTCGATCCGGGACGATGGCTGCTTTACGATGAGGCGTCGGGAAAAACCGGCGTTCCCATGGTGAAGCAGGTTTCACAAATGCGCGGCGCGCTGGGCAGCATGAACTTCGCTTTCAATTTGCGCCGTCCTCCCTTCGATGACAGGGTGGTCCGTGAAGCAGTTACAGAACTTTTTGATTACGAATGGATCGACAAGGTCCTGCTTTCCGGGTGGGCTGATCGCAATCACACCCAGTTCCCGAACTCCGAACTTGCCGCTGCAGGCCCGCCGACACAGGCGGAACTTGCCCTTCTGCTGCCGTGGCGGGATCGGATCAGAAAGGAGATCCTTGACGATGCCTATGTTCCGCCAGCCAGCGATGGCAGCGGATTTCAGCGCGAGCGTCGGCGCAGAGCGCTGAAGCTGTTCAGTGAGGCGGGTTATACCATCAGGAATGGCCGGCTGGTGAATGGTGAGGGCCGACAGCTTTCCATCGAGATCATAACAGCCAACGCCGACGCTCAGAATATCATCCTGACGTTCGTCGCCAGTCTGCGCAGGGTCGGTATCGATGCTAGGCTGAGGCTGGTGGACGCGGCTCAATTCGAGCAGCGGTCCAGGGCGGATTTCGATTTTGACATGACTTTCCACTACTTCAGGTCCACCGAATTTCCCGGAGCTGACAGGGAGCGGTATTGGGCTTCCGAGTTCGCGAATACGAAATACACCTTGAACATCCCGGGCGTTCAGGATCCGGCAGTTGACGACCTGGTTCGTAGAATCAGGCAAGCCTCAACCCGGGAGGATCTGGTTGCCGCTACGCGCGCTCTCGACCGCCTGATTGCCTGGAACGCCTACATCCTGCCCGGTTGGTACATTGGTTCGCTGCACTATGCCTACTGGAACAGGTTTGGACGAGCGGACCAGACTGTTGGTACGGATGTGCGCCGCGATATCGGATGGCCTGCCATCGAGGCTTGGTGGGCAAAGCATGATACAGTCCCACCGACAAAAGTTCGTAACGATACCATTGCTGCGAAATCGTAACTCAGAAGCTGTTCGTAGACGTCAGGAAGTGACCTCGCTGGGGTTCTGTTGCAAAGTCTTGATGGAGACAGCGCTGTCGCAGGTACAGATCACCCTCAGGCGGCAACGTCGAGCAGCGCGTTCACGAAGGCGGCCTGGGCAAAAATGTCGTGCCCGCCGATCGCTTTTTCCTGTCCTTTTCTCATCATCGCCAGAGTTTCATGACCAACCAGGGTGCGCCACGCGGTTCGCAACCTTTTGAAGCCGAGGCTGGGCCGGATCAACCGCTTTACCGCTAGTGATCTTGTTCCACTATGGTGTTGAGGTACTTGACTTGACGCAGCTCGGAGAAGCGCCAGAGCCGCTCGTCGGGCGAAGATAGCAACAAAACCGGGAACTATCCCTCGCGGTCGCTCTCGACAAGCTGCCCTGCGATCTGACGGAACCCTTGGATCCGCCTCGATGGGCCGTAGAATGGTTACGTTTGCAGTATTGTTGTTAAAAACTGAAATCAACCGGTAGCCAGCTTCCCCGATCCTGTCTGCGTGTAACAACGCAGGAGGGGAGAGCATGATCGTCAAGTCCGGGCATCGCATCGGGCGTGATGACTTTGGCGATGCTTTTCCTCGACCTGCCTGCGGTTATACGCCTGCAAACCCGATGACGGCGATCGTAACGAGAGGAAGACTGGAATGCCACCCTCCACCACTTTCAAGAACAAAGATGCCAAGCGGATACTCGACAAGTCGGAAGGCGCTCTATCGCAACACGGGGCGCCGATGCATTCGCGCGAACGGCACGTCGACAAGACCGATGCCGAACTGATCGCCCGCTTCAACAATAATTTCCGGGTTGGGGCGAAGTTCTCGACTTTCAAATCACCCGGCGATCAGAATGCGGCACTCTCCGCTTATTTCAAGACGTCGAACGGCAAACGCGATCTCGAACGGATCAAATCCTCGAAGAAGAAGGAACGGATTTCTCTGGCGGATGTATCCGTCGGGTCGTCATCCATCACAGTCCGGATCGCGGAAGGGACGATGGGTGTTCAAGGCGCCTATGCGGAATGCCGGAACGGCAAACTCCGATCACTGACCGCGATCATCGAGACGGACGGCAAGGGTGGCTACAAGATCGTAACCTGCTACCCGGTCGACGCATATTAGCCGGTTGTGAAGGCGGCATGGGTCCCCATGCCGCCTTCACAACCGGTGCGGTTCTCAGGTCCGGTCACGCTCCGCCTCGGCGGCATCCAGTTGGGCGTCCGTCCGGGCTTTCGCTATGAGAGGGAGCTGGGTTGCTTCGAACGCCGCCGCGACTGGCGGGGGCAGGGGCAGCGGCACGGGTTTCGTGAAGATCATTCCCTTGGAAATCAGCTTGATCGCCAGACCTTCCAGGGTGACCCCGTCCGGCCCCAGCACGAGGCTTTGAACGCCTGTCGGGCCACTCACGCGCAGAGCGATGCCCTGGGGCGTCACCTCGATCCTGCTGCCCATGGCGCCGCCCGAAACCATGGCCCCTTCCAGAACGGTGCGGGTCTTCGAGGTGATCGTAGCGCTTCCGCCGGCATCCACCGCGTACAGGTTCGTCACATCGACCACATGGTTGCGCTGCGCCTTGAGATAGACGTGCTCCGCTCCACGACGATCCTCGAACCTCAGTTCGTTGCCGGCGCCGAGCCCGTCGGGTGACGTCCGGGTTTTGAAGGTGGAGCGCGTCGCATCGCGCGGCAGGTTGGCGGCCGGCATGTTGGTCTGGTTATGAACCGCACCGATCACCAGCGGACGGTCCGGGCAGCCGCCTTCGAAGGCGACGACGACTTCCTGCCCGACGCGCGGCGTCACCAGTCCGCCCCATCCTTGTCCCGCCATGCTCTGCGCGACACGGACCCAGCACGAACTGTTGCCGTCCTTTTTGCCGTAGCGGTCCCAGTAGAACTGCACCTTGATGCGGCCGAAGCGGTCGGTCGTGATCTCCTCGCCGGGATGACCGACGACGAGTGCCGTCTCCGGCCCAGCGATCACCGGTGCGGGGGTCCGCAGGGGCGGCCGGTAGGGAGTGGTCGCCGTCAGGGCTTCGACCCGGCTCCGGTACAGGAACCAGCGATCGTGGTCGCCGTCCTCGCGGGTGCCGCCCTCTCCCTGGATTTCGAAGGTCACGCCGACCACTAGATAGCGTTTCCTGGTCTGGCGGGTGCCGGCGCCTTCGGTCACGTCGAAGGGGTTGGCCGCCTTGAAGACATAGCCGGGCTTGAGCGGCCGAAGATTTCCCGAAACCGTGACGCGGGATTCCTGGCAGGCGATTTCCTCGGCGCGAAGCCGTGCCAGCACCTGTCCCTCGGACAGCGAACGGTAAGTGCCCGGATAATGGTAAGTCTCCCGTTTACCCGGAGCCGTCTCGGCGACCGGACAGATCCGCTTGAGATCGGCATTCGGCTTCTCGAAGTCGTAGTCGTTCAGCATCACCTGGGTCGGGACAAGGGCCGCTTCCTCCTGCCATTCCCAGATGATGTCGTCGCGGATGCCTGGGTTCTTCAGGTTCAGGTGGGTGTCGATCTCTTCCGGATCGCAGGGCTTGTGCGTCGACGTGTCGTTGACCAGGACGAGTTCGTGCCGGTCCGCGGAATGATCGAAGTAGTAATAGATGCCGTCGCGTTCCAGCAGCCGGCTGACGAAGGCAAGGTCCGACTCTTCATGCTGCACGCAATATTCCAGCGGCGGCAGGCCGCTCGGCTTCGTGCGGTCGATGAAGGCCGCTTGCGGATGATCGGCGAAGATGGTCCTGACGATTTCCATCGTCGACTTGTTCTGGAATATGCGCGAGTTTCGCCGCTGGTCGAGCAGCCACAGCCAGGGCCGGATTTCCAGCAGGTAGTTCGTCCGCTGGGTATCGTCGATGCCGACGTAGCGGCATCGCGTGATCAGGCCGTTGAAGTAGCGCGTCTTTCCTCCTTCCAGCTTCAGGGCCGTCGTGGCGGGCTGGCCGATCAGGGGGGACAACTCCCTGATCGGGTCGCTGCTGATGATCTTGGCTTCGAACAGGAACGGTTCGCCGATCCGTTCCTCACCCTTCATCCACCTCAGCTTGATTTTCCGTGCGTCGAGTGCCGGCGAGGTCAATTCCGCATAGCGGTTGTCGGCCAGAAGGTTGCCAGATGCGGCCGGGTAGGGCATGGCGTATGCTCCCGTTTCGGATTGAGGATCGGTATGGTTCAAGGTCAAAGGGAGGCGGCTTCACGCGGCTCCGGCGAGGGGGCGAGCGTCGGCATTCCCAGCGGACGGGCCGGCCGCTGGAGCCAGGCAGGCCGCCAACTCGCCGCGCAGCCACGCATAGTTTGAATCGCGGTGAAGACGCTCGTGCCACACCAGCGACAGCTCGTAAGCGGGCAGGGGTGCCGGAGGTGCCGTGACGGCCAGCGGCAGCATCCGCGCGATGCGGGTCGCGGTCCGGCGCGGGATGGTCAGGACCATGTCGGTTTCGGCTACCAGCATCGCCGCCGCCATCGTATTCTGCACCGCGACCGGACTGGGATCGGGTACTTCCAGCATGGCGACGGCATCGTAGACGAGGCCGGGCTCTTCCAGGGCCGGAGGTGCTATCACGACATGGCGG
The DNA here is from genome assembly GCF_000936425.1 of Skermanella aerolata KACC 11604. GTDB lineage: Bacteria > Pseudomonadota > Alphaproteobacteria > Azospirillales > Azospirillaceae > Skermanella > Skermanella aerolata. The sequence goes on from NZ_AVFK01000023.1 coordinate 86,576, forward strand.
AGGCCGGCCAAGCGTTCCGCCTCCGGAGTCCCGCCCCGAAGTGCCGGATGAAGTGCCGGGTGATCCGCACGCAGCAGGCAGACGAACTGATCGGTCAGGATGGTGCGGCGGTAGAAGCCGAACGGAGTGGTCGTGAGCTGACCGACGGCGAGATCGACGGCCCCGCTTTCAAGGCCGCGCAGCGTCCGGGTGCCGAGAGGGGCGGTGACGACGGTGACGCCCGGCGCCACGTCCCGCAACCGGGGGAGCAGCCGTGGCAACAGATCCAGCGCCTGATGATCGGGCAGGTCGATGTTGACCGTGGCTTCCCACGATCCCGGCGCCGTTTCCCGCGATGTCAGCAGGTTGCGCAGCATATTCAAGGCTTCGGGCAGTTCTACCGCCAGTTGTTCGGAGCGCACGGTCGGCACGAGGCCGGCGGACGATCGCACCAGCAACTCGTCATCGAACAAGCCTCGCAGCCGGCCCAATGCGCGGCTCATCGCCGGCTGGCTTAGACCGACCCGGTCGGCCGCGTGCGTTACGTTGCGCTCCGCCAGCAGCGCCTCGAGCGCCACCAGCAGATTGAGATCGACACCCGCGAGATTGACCCGCCGGTGTGGGGATGGATGCCGTCCACCATCCTGCCGGGCATCCTGCCGGGGAGGGGTGCCGACCGACCGCAGACGGGGACGTTCGACGCTCGTTCCGAAACCGGTTTGCATGATCTTCTGTCACCTTGCATCTTTCACGGCGGCCCGGTCGTGGGGCCATCCGCTTGCCTCGTGTGACTTCGGATCATCGTTACTTCAAGCTACCGTCGCATGTCAGCATGGCGAAAGACGGTTACGCCGGTAACATAGCCAGTCCCGATCCTACCGCCCCCGATTCTGCCGCCCCCGATTCTGCCGCCCCCGATTCTGCCGTAGGGAAGCCTCATGTGAACTCGTAGCGCAGTTCCCCCCGGTCCACGCCGACATGGATGCCGGTGAGCGGCTGCCGGTCGCGCAGCCGTCTCAAGATCTCCCGGCTGATATCCGGCAGAAGCGTTCCGGTCAGGATGGCGTCGATCATCCTTCCTCCGCTTTCCACCTCGTCGCAACGTGCGCGGATATGGGCGACCAGCGCATCGGCATAGGTGAACGGCGCATCCTGGCTCGCTTCGATGCGGTTTCGGATGGCACTCAAACGCAGGCCGATTATGCGATCGAGCATTGCGTCCGTCAGCGGATAATACGGGACGACTGAGATGCGGCCGAGCAGTGCCGCCGGGAATACCTCCAGCAGGGGATCGCGCAGGGCGCGGGAAATGTCCTCGGGCGCCGGCAGCCGCATGGCATCCTCGCACAGCCGCAGGATGAGGTCGGACCCGACATTCGACGTCAGCAGGATGATCGTATTGCGGAAGTCGATCCGCCGGCCTTCGCCGTCTTCCATCCAGCCTTTGTCGAAGACCTGGAAGAAAAGCTCGTGGACATCGGGATGCGCCTTTTCGATCTCGTCGAGCAGGACGACGCTGTAGGGCTTGCGGCGCACCGCTTCGGTCAGGCGCCCGCCTTCGCCATATCCGACATAGCCCGGCGGCGAGCCTTTCAATGTCGAAACCGTGTGCGCCTCCTGGAACTCCGACATGTTGATCGTGACGACGTTGTCGTCGCTGCCGAACAGGCTCTCCGCCAGCGCCAGGGCGGTCTCCGTCTTGCCGACGCCGGACGGACCGACTAGCAGGAACACGCCCTTTGGCTTGGATGGGTCGCCTAGGCCGGCGCGCGCGGTCTCCAACCGTCTTGCGATGGCGTCGAGCGCATGGTCCTGGCCGATCACGCGGCGCTTCAGCGTATCGGCCAAAGTCAGGACCGCGTCGATCTCGTCGGACAGCATCCGGCCGACGGGGATACCAGTCCAGCTTTCTATTATGGTTGCCACGGCCTGTTCGTCGACCGCGGGCAGCACCAGGGGACGCCCACCCTGAAGTGCCGCGAGATCGACGCGCAGCCCCCGGAGATCATCGAGTTCATCCGGCGATTCCCGGTCGCGCAGACGGGCTTCCAGCCCGACGATTTGCGAGACCAGGGCGGACTCCTCGGCATGGCGCGCTTGGAGCCCGGCCAGCGCCGACCGTTCCGCCGCCAGCTGGGTGAACAGCAGGTCCTCTCGCGCTTCGTCCAGACGGCCGACTTGCCGCTCCGCCGCCAGGGCTGTCAGTTCGGTATCGAGAACCTCGATCCGCCGCATCGCCTCTTCGATCGCCGCCGGCACCGCATTCTGGCTCAACGCCACCCTTGCGCATGCCGTGTCCAGCACCGAAACGGCCTTGTCCGGCAGTTGGCGGCCCTGGATATAGCGATGCGAAAAGCGGACCGCAGCCACGACCGCCTCGTCCAGCACGGCGATCCCGTGGTGTTCGGCAAAGACCGGGACCATCCCGCGCAGCATGGCGACGGCGCGCTCCTCGTCCGGCTCGTCGATCTGGACGACCTGGAACCGGCGGGTCAACGCCGGGTCCTTTTCGATATGCTTCTTGTATTCCGCCCAGGTCGTGGCGGCGATCGTGCGCAGCGTCCCGCGCGCCAATGCCGGTTTGAGCAGGTTGGCGGCGTCGCCCGTTCCGGCGGTCCCACCCGCGCCGATCAGGGAATGCGCCTCGTCGATGAACAGGACGATCGGCTTTGCCGATTTGCCGATCTCGGCGATCACCTGTTTCAGACGGTTCTCGAACTCGCCCTTGGCCGAGGCCCCGGCCTGGAGAGCGGCGAGATCGAGCGACAGCAGCCTTACATCGCGCAGGGCTGGCGGTACGTCGCCTTTCGCGATCCGTGCGGCCAGGGCTTCCACGACGGCGGTCTTGCCGACGCCGGCTTCGCCGACGACGATCGGGTTGTTCTGCCGACGCCGCATCAAGATATCGACGATCAGCCGGATTTCGCGTTCACGGCCGGCTGCCGGGTCGATCCGTTCGGCCTCCGCTTCCGCGGTCATGTCGGTGACGTATCGGCCCAAAGCCGTCTCGTGACCGGCGAGCTGTACGGCTGCCACCGGAGCGGCGTCGCCGGTAAGATCGATGCCTTCTTCGGACGATCCCCCCTCGGAGGAACCCCGGGTCAGGTCGCCCAAGCGCTCCGCGATGGCGGCCGCCTCGACACGCTTGAGAAGCGGTGAGATGTCACAGGCCAGCCGGCGCAGCCGCGTGTCCTCGAGCATGCCATGCAGCAGGTGGCCGGTGCGGATTCTGGATTGGCTGAACAGCAGGCTTGCGCTGATCCAGCCTCGCTCCATGACGAGTTCAAGCTCACGGGAGAAGTCGAGCCTGGAGGAGCGTTCTCGGACCATGCTCGACAGCGCGGCTTCGATGTCCTTCAGCAAGGCGTCGCGCGGAACCTGAAGCCGATCGAGGATCAGCGAAGCATCGCTGTCCTCGGAACGCAGCCAGCGATCGAGCCAGTGTACCGGTTCGATATAAGTATCGCCGCGCAGGGTCGCGAACTCGAAGGCACCCTGGAGGCTTTTCATCGAGAACTCGCCGAGCCGGCCGAATACGGTGTTGCGGGTAATGATCGTCATCGCAGCGATCTTTCTTTAACTTGCATGCCCGAAATGCCGGATGCCGGCGGTTGGGGACTGTCGCGTCACAGTTACCAGTCGGTGAGGGAAAGGCTTCATGCAAAGCCGGTCTATCGATATTCAGGTGCTGAACGGTCCGAAACAACATCAAGACTTCGACGGGAATTCTTCCAGGAACTTCCTGCGGAATGCTTCCCGGTCCTTCTCGTGTTTTATGTGAACCGCCAACTGGTCGTAGAATTGGCTGACCGATGCCGCTCGCAACGAGCCTTGGCGGACCAGGATACGACCGAAGGGTCCGATGAAGCTGACCAGCAGCGTTTGTACCGCCTCCAGCGCCTCGGGCGACATCGACAGTCCGGCGCCGCTGTCAAGTTCGGGCGAGGAGGGAGGGGGAGAGGGGGAGGGGGAGGGCACCTTCGGCCTGCGCGTCGCGAACGCATGCAGGAACCGGTCGCGGTTTCGCGCATCGGGAATACCGGCCGCCAACTGGGAGACGATTTGCTCCTCCGACGCGGCGCGTCTCCCCGCTTCGCGCACCAGGATGCGGGCTATCGGTCCGGTCACTTCCATCAACTCGCGCTCGACGCGCTCGATAAAGTCGGATTGCAAGCCGCCTGTCGCCGTCGACGCCTCGGCAGGCCAGAGTTCGCTGTCGTCCGGCCGCGACACGGCCGATGCAAGGGCCTCCGCAAAGGCGTCTGCCGTCTCGAAGCGGTCATCCCGTTGCTTTGCGAGGGCGCGTTTCAGCACGGGCGTCAGGCGCGGATCGAAATCGCCGGCACGGTGCGGATCGATGGGGCGATCCGAGGCAAGTTCGACCAGCATTCCGGCCAAGCTCGCCCCTTGATAGGGTGAGCGCCCGGTGACCAGATGGAGCAGCACCATGCCGGCGGCGAACAGATCGGCCCTGTGATCCAGATCGTCGCCCTTGAGTTGCTCGGGGGCCATGAAGGCTGGGGTGCCGAGCATCATCCCGTTGACCGTGATATCGCCGCCGCCAATGCGGGCGATGCCGAAATCGGTGACCTTCAGCCGCCGGTCTGCGCCGACGATCAGATTGGCCGGCTTTATGTCGCGGTGGATCACGCCGCGCCCGTGCGCGTGGCCGAGCGCTGCCAGCAACTGCCCGATCAGATCGGCCGCGAGTGCTGCCGGGAACCGGCGCTGCCCGGTCATCAGATGCTGGAGCGACCTGCCCGGCGCCAGTTCCATCACGATATGGGGGTCGCCGTCCTGCTCCAGGTAGTCGTAGATCGCGACGATGTTGGTATGCTGGCAGCGTCCGGCCGACTTCACCTCGACCTTGAAGCGCGCCAGATGCTGGGCGCGGTCGTCGGGGTTCAGCAAGTTCGCGTGGATCGCCTTGATCGCCACCGGACGTCCGATCACCGGGTCTTCGCCCCGGAAGACGGACCCCATCGCACCGGAACCGATACGCTCCAGCAGGACATAGCGACCCAATTCATAGGGCAGTTCCATTGACGATACTCCCCCCGCCGTGCGGGTTCTCCGGCAAAGCGGTCATGTGCCTTCGATCAATCGAAGGGCACCTTCCAGGCTGCGACGCATTCGATTGAACGACAGGCTGAGGGTCGCGATCTCGTCGCTGCCCCGGCACTCGTATTCCGGCGTGTCCGGTTTGCCCAGGCTGACATCGCTGGCGATCTTCGCCATGTCCTGGATCGGCTTGACGACAAGGTAATAGAGAAAGAGGTTGAGCACGGCCAGGACCGACAGGAAGACCGTTCCGCAGGTGAGCAGCAGGTGAACGACGGCCTTCTCGGCCCGTGCGAGCGGCAGGCTGAGGGGTACCGAAACGATCTGTGCCCCGACAGTCTCGTTGGGTTGCCAGCCGAACCCGTTGGCGCTGCCGTAGGTGTCGATCATGGCACTCGGCGCATTGGCCGGCGTGCTGTGGCAAACGAGGCATTCCGGTGCCGCGACCAGCGGGCGCGACAGGCTCATGATCGGACCGTTCGGCGTCTGCCGCTCGGTCACCATTTCGGTTCGGTCGGGAAAGGACCGGAAACCGTTGACGATGTCGGCTTCGGATTCGGTCGGACGATCCCGCAGATTGGTCGGGTTGAGCGCCACATTGCGGACCGAATAATCCGGGTAGTGCTGGCGCAGGTCTTCGAAGATCGAACCGGCGGCGAAGAACGGTACCGCCGCCCTGACGAACTTGTCATGTCCGAGCGCCTGCGGCAGGGGAGTGACCTCCTGCTTGGTGTAGCGCATGATCGAGTCGCTGGACTGCATCATGATCCGGGCATTTGCGAGGACTGCGGTGCGGGCATCGGCAACGAACCTCTCCCGCATCAGCAGGGCAGACACGATCAGGCCGGCGACGAAAGCCAGCGTGATCACGAGGTTGAATTTTACGATCAGCCGCATGGCGACCTCCCTATGATCGGCGTCATGCCGTCCGGTCCCATTCCAGCGGGGCCGGGTCCGGATCGTCGGCCTGCGTAGCGCCGTCCGTCACCGTCCAGCCATGGTCGCCCCAGGAACCGTCGATCAGGGCAGGGAAGGCGGCGGGAGGGACCAGTCCCAAAGTGAGGGCGACGCCGGAGCCGAACGCCGGCGTGCCGGCGGTCCACCAGATCGCAGCATCCCGCCCGGATACCGCCTGTCGGCGCAGTGCCGCCGTCACGGCAAGGATGCTGGGAAGTTCGTGCCAGAACCCGCCGGAGTGCGCGGCGCTGAGCGACGGCCATCGGGTTGGTCCGCCGGCGGCGGACCGGAGGGACGGCAGGGGCCGGTCCAGCCATCCGAGATCGAAATCGGGCCGGTCGGTCGCGCCGGCCATCGCTTCCAATGTCTCGAACCATCCGGTCCCGGCATCCATGACGGTGAAGATGTCGGCAGCGCCCGGCAGTTCCGCCGCCAGCACGAATGGAAAGCAGCGCCCGACGGCATCCGTGCTCGGGCGCAGAACCCCGGTCCAGCCGGCACGGCCGCATGTGCCGGCCGGCAGGGCGAAACGCCAAGTGGGTGATGCCAGGAAGCGCTGCCTCCAGGAATCGCCGCCCCAGGATTCGCCGGCCGCGAGAGCCGACTGAATCCAGGCATCCCAGGGCTTGATGAAATCCTCGGGCAGACGGCGGCTGACGAAGTCGGCTCGGGCGGGAAGCTTGCCGTAATAGCCGATGCGTGAAACGGTCATGATACGGCTCCCAAGTTATAGCGTTCTGGGGCAGCGGAATGCGCTGACGGGATTCGCCCCGAACGGGTTTGCAAGGCTGCTTTCCTGAAGGACGAGGTCGGCCTCGGCGGGACCGCTGGCGATCCGGACGGAAAGACGATCGCGCGTCGCGGCGGCAGACTGGAGCACGCTGCGGTCGAGCAGGCGGAACAGCGACCAGGGACCGTCGATGACGATCGCGGACGGACGGGAATTGGGAAGACCGGACTTGAAGATCACGCTGGTACCGGCGGCAGGATCGTTTCCGGGCCAGCTCAGTTGCGCCGACTGAGCGCTCCCTGGAGCAAGGCTGGCCGTCCTGCCGCCGACGGAGACGTCGATCCCGCTGGTCTCGAAGCTGGTCCGCACCAGTGTCAGGCGGAAGCCGGCTTCCGGTCTGGCGCTGCCGGGCGGAAACATGCTGTCGCGGATCAGTGCCGCCCGCTCGAACTGGGCAAGGGACTCCCGCGACAGCTTCAGATCGACCGAGCCGAATTTACGCCATCGCCACGGTTTGCCGGACTTGTCGACGAAAGAAGCGAGATTCTGTTCGAAGAAGCTGTCGATCAGCCCGCCCTTCGCAAAGAGCCGGGCGAAGTCTTCGAGCGAGATTTCGCTGGCGCCGTTCTTGTCGAAGGGATATCGGCCAGCCGTCGCCTGGGCACAGAACTGCCCGCCGCTTCCCAGCCAGGCATCGGTGAGCCGTTGGCGCACGCCATCCGCCGACATGGAGGAACTGGTCCTGCTGATGCCGGTGATCCACTGGCGGACCGGAGCGGGCAGGCTGGCGGCCTGCGTGTCGATCTCGGCCAGGGCAGCGGCACCTTCGGCGCTGCCTTGCAGCGGGCTACCTCCCGCGTCCCCGGAGCGTGCGCCCCCGAAGCGGGCCTGGTTGAGCGAGCGGTAGAGGTTGCCGAGATTGGCGATCACCTCGTCGATCTGCGGTCGCGCGCTGGCCGAACTGCCGGGCGGAACCGTGCTCAGCGCATGCAGTTCCCGGAAATGCTCGCCGCTGAAGCGCTCGGCCAGGGCAGCGATGCTGTCGGGGTTCCGCTGCTGAAGCAGGAGCTTGGCGAGTTTCTCGTCGGCCATCGCCTGACGGTCGGGGGACGCCGCATCGCCCGTCGGCTGTGTCAGCGCTGTTTCGGTGCCGGCCGAGACCACCAGAAGGCGGATCGGAGAGGTCGGCGAGGACAGGATGCTGAGCGTGCGCAGGGCATCGTCATAGGATTTGGCCGAATTGACGGCGACATCGCCCAGCAGCTTGTCCCATTGGAGCGCGAACGCCTGGAGATAGAGACCGACGGTATCGCGTTCGTGCTCCGCCTCGGCTTCCGGGCTCATCTTAGCCAGCTTGGCGCCGAGGACCCATGCCTCCCGCCGCGTCGTTTCGGCGTAATGGGGCAGCAGCGGCAGGAAGGTCCTGAAGAAGCCGTCGCGGGTATACAGACCGGGAATGCCGTCGGCCAGCGGCAGGCCGCTGGCGCGGTGGAAGACCCAGGTACCCGCCGGGCCGGCATGATCGGCTATGGTCCAGCCGGGAAGTGCGGCGGCCTCCGGACTGGCGGCAATCGCGTCGAGCGTCTGCTTGGCGAGCGAAGTCTGTTTCAGGACAGCGCGGAGCTGGCTCACCAGATCGCCGTCCAATCCTACTTGCGGCAGCGGACGCTCGAGCAGGGCCTTGATATGGCCGCCGAGATCCTGCCGCAGCGGGGCATCCTGCTGGTCGGGAAAGGATGCCCTGATCTCGAACTCGAACCAGCGCTCGACGAAGGCGCGGTCCATCGGTCCCTGTCCGCCGAGCATGAGATAAGCCTTCAAAGCCTGATAAAGGAAGTTCGGATCGTCGCGTCGCTTGCGGAGCTGATCCTCCAATCTCAGGATCAGGCGCGGCAGCAGCACGGAGCCGAGGATGCGCCGATAGGCGCCGACCGTCTGCGATCCGAGCTTTTCGGTCTGGTCCAGGCCCAAGCCCAGACCCATACTCGCCAGCCACGAGCGGGGAAATCCGCGTTCCGCATAGCCGGTGGGCAAGTCGCGCACATCGTTGAGCAGGGGCAGGACACGGGCGAGGTCGATATCGCCAACTTGGTCCAGGTCCATCTCCCGCGCCTTCGCGGTGTAGTCGCCAGCGGCGGCTTCGACCTTCGTGATCAGCGTCCGATTGAGCATATAGCCGGTTCCCGCCACTCCGACCGCCGCGACGCACAGGACCGCGATCGCGCCATGAAGGCTCCAGGCGATACGGCGCCGGTGTCGCTCGATTCGGGGATCGGCATCCGCCAGCCCGGCTTCACCGAACACCACCTCGCGCAGCAGGCGGTTCAGGAAATAGCTTCGCTTCTGCTGGATACCGGCCGCTTTCGGCTGAGGACCGATTCCGAAACTTCTTCTCATGGCGGCCAGGACGCGGTCGATCGGCGTGCCGACCTGGGTGCCGCTGACGAAATAGGCGCCGCGCAGCATGATCCCCTGCTCGAAGGAATTCGGCCGGAACGCCTCCTCGACGAACTGGGTCATCGCGTCCTTGATGCTGGCGACCTGATGCGGGAAGCTGTAGACGGCGCTGCGCCGGACGCTATCGCTTTCCTGATTCAGCCGGTCGATCAGTCTTTCGTCCAGCCGGCCGACCAGCGCGTCGAATTCACTGCCGAAGTGGTCTACCGGCGTGACGTCCAGGTCGTTCTTGTGGTCACCATCCCGATCAAAGGTGAAGCCCCAGACGGACTGCCGGCCTTCGCGGCCGAGATCGTCGAAGAACTCCGTAAAGCCGGAGATCAGGTCCGCCTTGGTCAGGAGCAGGTAGACCGGCAACTGGATCTGCAACTCGGCCTGCACTTCCTGAATGCGCCGGCGGATCAGCCGGGCATGCGCCAGACGCGCCTCCTCCCCGCCTTCAGTTACCTCGTTGACCGCGATTGCCACCAGCAACCCGTTCAGTGGCTGGCGGCGGCGGTATCGTCTCAGCAGGCGCAGAAAGCTCAGCCAGGCGGCATGGTCCTTGCCGGCATCGCTGTCCTGGGTCGTGTAGCGGCCGGCGGTATCGATCAGCACGGCCTCGTCGGTGAACCACCAGTCGCAGCTTCGCGTTCCACCGACGCCGCGCATGGCATTCCGGCCGAACCGGTCGGCAAGCGGGAAGTTGAGGCCGGCATTGACCAGCGCCGTCGTCTTTCCGGAACCCGGCGGTCCGATGATGACGTACCACGGTATCTGGTACAGCCAGCGTTTGCCTGCGGCTCCCTGGAAACGGCGCTTCCTGAGCACCGACAGGGCTTCCCGCAGGCGTTGCGCGATCTCAGCACTCTCCTGGGCGTCTTCGGCTCCGCCAAGGGAAACGGCGTCCGGCCGGACCGCCGCATCGAGCATGGCCGCATTCTGCCGGAACGTTCTCCAACTCTCGGCCAGCCTCGTTACCCCGTAGATCGCCGGTGCCAAGGCGGCCAAACCGACGCTGCCGGCCAGGCTGGAGAAAGGGGCAGCACCACCGATCGAAATCAGCGGCCCGACGACGAAGGCTGCGCTGGATACAACGGCGAGGCCGCAGAGAATGAGTCCCGTCCGCAGGGAGATCGGCAGCTTCAGAGCATCGATCATGGAATTTTCCCTCACTTGGCCTTGGAGATGACCAGCTCGATCCGCCGGTTCAATTTGCGCCCTTGATCCGTGTCGTTCGAAGCGACCGGCTGGCTTGAGTCTCTTCCCTCCGAGGTCAGCCGTGCCGGTTCCGTCATGGCGCCGCCGATCAGCGCAGCCGCCGCCTTGGCTCGCGCCAGCGAGAGGTCCCAGTTGGACGGGAACTTGAGGGAACGGATCGGCTGGCTATCGGTATGGCCGGTGACCAGGATATCGCCCGGCTGGTCGTTCAGCGCCTGACCGATGCGGGCCAGCAGCGGCTTGAATTGCTCAATTACTTCGGCGCGGCCGGAGGGGAACATCCCGTCGCCCACGATCCGTACGCCGATCGTCTGGGCATCCTCCCGCACCGATACCAGCCCCTGACGGATCTCGGGTTCCAGGAACTTCCGCAACGCTTCCGTCTGGCCGGCGGCGACCTCCGGCGGTGGGGGCGGAGGAGCGGGAGCCGCACGGATCAGGCTGACGGCGCCGGCCGGCGGCAGGGCCGCCAACTCTGAAAATGCGGCATCGGAGTGCTGGTTGATCGCAAGGACGAGCCCGGAGAACAGCAGGAGCAGCAGGGCCGCAGCCACGGATGCGGCAACCCAGGGCGGCACGACGGCATCAAGGCTGCGATGTCCAAGGCCGGTACCGCGCCAGTGCGGAGAGATGTCGCGCTCGAAGTCGCCCCGGACGTTTCGGATCAGGCGATACAGGTCTTCGCGGACCGTGACGAGTTCCGATGCGCCACGCGGCGCTATCCGGTACTTTCCCTCGAACCCGAGGCTGATGCAGTAATAGAGCAGCTCGATAAGGTCGATGTTGTTTCCGGGGTCCCGCTTCAGTTGGGCCAGCAGATCGAAGAAACGATCGCCGCCCCAGGTTTCGCTGAACAGCGTGCCGACCATGCTTCGGGTCGTCCAGATGCTGTTGCCGCCCCAGGGAGTATTGAGAACGATGTCGTCGATCGTCGCGCAGAGAGCGTATTTGCCTGCCCGGATCGATCGCGCCGACAGGCCGAGCGGCGTGATCCTGCGCTCGAAACGGTCGATCTCGCCAAGGACATGCAGGCGCAGGGTATCGACGTCGGCATGGGATGCCTGACCCTTGATGCGCCCGCACAGGCTGAGCAGCGGCGCCGCCGCCATGACGAGCAGACTGGTACGGCCGAGGCTGATCCGCTCCCACGGCCTTGACGAATCCTGCCCTGACGGGTCTGGCGTGTCGTAGCCCCGCTGGAGACCCAGGAAAACATCGGCGGGAACGATTACGGTCTGGTCGGCAGTGTGGTCAGCGGTCATGGCGTCGGCCTCCCGGTTGCGGGAGTTGCGGTCTTCGCCCTTCGGCGGAATGGCCCGCCGCCCGTCGCGCGCGGCGCGAAGACACGGGAGGAAATCTCGCCCGGCATCTTCATGTCGCCGGCCGCGAGATCGTCGTCGATCCTGCCGTGCAACTGGACATAACGGTCCCAGGCGCGCGCCTTGCCAAGGACCGGCACCCATCCGGCCATGGGGCCGCGTTTCATGCCGGCGGTGACCGATCCGGGCGCCAACTGGCGCACCAGCATCTGAAGTGTCGCCTGGGTGGCGGCCAGCAGGCTTACCTGATGTGCCTTGATATCGTCGAATGCCTGGCCGACCGCCCGCTCGGCTGGCAGGAAGCCGGCAACGTCGTTCATCATCAGCGTCCGCAGGGCTGCGTTCAGGTCCATGGGAAACTTCAGCGCATTGTTGTCCAGCCGCGCGATCATCGTCCGCTCGGCCCCGAATTCCTGCTTGGCTTCCGAACGTGCGACCAGCATGTCGTGGAGATTGCCGACCGCTATGCGGAAGGCGTGAGCCATGCGGCTCATCACTTCGACAAGGCGGTCGTCCGGCACGTCGCCTCGGGTCAACCCGCAGATGTTGAGCATCGCATCGACCGCTTTGGACGCCGGGTCCCCGGCCGGCTTGTCGATGAGGACGGGATTGTCGATGAGGATTGGCTCGGAACCGGCAGCCGGCGGAGGCTGGTCGATCCTTCCGGTGTCGCGGGGCGGCGTTTCGGCTGAAAACTCCCAGTCGTCCGGAATCCGCTCGTGCCCGACGACGGGTGCGATGAAGGCCGAAGCTTCCGGCCGTAGGTGGTCCGCGAAGGCGTTCCTGGCGGCGGCATCCGGGAAGGTCATGTCTTCGGCCGGCTCTTCGTCGTCGTCGAGCGGCCACATCGATTGCGCCGGGCCGGGGAATGTCGGATTGGAAACAGCCTCGACGTCCGCGGCTACGGGCGGAAGGTCCGGTTCATCCAGGGCTGACAGCGGTATCGGCGCCTGTACCGAGACGACATGAAGGGCGAATGTGCCGATCCGGATCAGGTCGCCGGCATCCAGCGGAGGATTCTTGTCAGGTCCGATCGCAACGGTGTCGTCATTGAGGAAGGTGCCGTTGCGGCTGCGGTCGGACACTGTGTATCCCCGGTCGATCCGTTCGATGCGGCAGTGCTCGGTCGAAATGCCCCGCTGTTCGTCGCTCAGGACGAGGTCGTTGTTCTCGTCGCGGCCGACCGTCAGCCGGTCGTCGATCTCGATCAGTTCGGGCAGGTCCGATCCACGGTACCGGATCGTTCCCGGCCCCTCGACGCGCAGGACCAATGGCATGGGTTCGTGCCTCCACGATGAGACGGATGGGCGGGGCAAATGGACCGGTCGCGGCGCTCAATCGCCGCGGATCGCCCAGAGGGTCATTTCAAGGTTGGGAAAATCACCCGCGACATGCAGGGCCAGACCGCCGGAGGTTTGCATCTCCTTCCAGAAGGCGCTGTTCCGGTCGATCTCGAAATAGGTCACGCCGACATGGAACGGGATCTGGCGCGGCGCCACCGGAAGCGGATCGACGACCATTCCCGGCAAAGCCACATTGACCAGTTCCTTGATCCTTTCGACCGGGCCGATCTTCACCTGGGACGGGAAGGCGCGGCGCAACCGCTCCGCTTCGACATCGGCGCGTACCGCCAGCACGAAGGCCGAGGTCCGGAACAGGGTCCGGTCGTTCACTTCGGCCAAGTGAATCCCATACCTGTGCTCTCGGAGCGGAACCTGGATCGCCGTCTGCTCCAGAACGGTGTTCAGCGACTGGCGGACCGACTGGATGACGGGCTGGAACGTCGCCGTCAGATCCTCGTGCCGGTATGTCGGATAGGAGGGCGTCCGCTTGTCCGAGCGGGCATATGTCGCAAGCTCGCCGGCAAGCTGAACCATCAGGCCGTACAGCGTCTCGGGATGTACCGTTGAACTCCGGCTCAGATGAGCGAAGGACGGTTCGTGACGGTTGATCATCTGGAGCATCAGGAAATCCGTGATTTCCGCGACGCCCTTGGTCCCGGATTGCGAGACCCGCGCCGCCAGGGCTTCGCCACGGTGATGGAGCAGGCCCTCGATCTCGGTCACGTAGCTCGCCAGTACCAATGAGCAGGCGCAGTCCAGTGCCGGAGGAACGAAGCTTTCGTCGAGAACGACCTGATGGTCGGCGCGGACCTCGATCAGGCGGAGGATCGGCATGGAGATGAAACCCGTCCGTTCGGCGCCTTCGGCGATCAGCCGGAAGCGCAGGCGGCCGATGTCGATCGCGACCTGCTCCCGTTCTCCGGCATTGCCGTCGGCGAGATCCTGTTCGGCGATCGTGTAGCGGGTGACGACTTCATCTCCGGTCCTCGCATCCGCTTCGGCGGCGCCCGGCTGATAGGCCGGCAGCGCGAGATGGATGACCGCGTTGCGCAGGTTGCCGGGGGGAGCGAAGGGGGCCGGCTGGTCGGCTTCGTCGGGGATGGCGAAAGGCGTGCCGTCCTCCATGACGCCGGCTGCATACTCGATGGCGATCTTGCCGAGGCTCAGGAGTTCACGGTTGATCCGGAGTTCGGTGAACCCCCAGCCGTAACCACGGAGCGCCTGGGTCCGGCCGCGTACGAACTTCTCCATGTAGCGATCGGCTTGCTGAAGGTGCTGCGGCCGCAGGAACAATCCCTCCGACCAGATGACCTTGTTGTTCCACGACATTCGCGCGGCCCGCCTATTGTGGATTTGTTGGAAGCTGGATTTGATGGCCTCAACATAGACAGGTCCAGGCTTGTTCTTCCATGCGTTGAAGTAATAACGATATTCATCCATGTAATTCAGGGGGATTTCATTGCCGGCATATCGATATGCCAATACCGTATGACGACTTATCCCAGGTGATGACTTAATAATCCCGGCATGCAGTGTCGAACGAACATCGGATCGATTGGATCGACATCGCTGGAGTATCGCAAGCCCGGAAGGCGAAAGATGCGAAGCGCTGATTATGCGGAATTGCTTGAGCCCATCGACGGAGCATTCCCGTGCGGTGAGCCCCTGGACTACGATCCGGGTTTCCTGGAGTTCGAACGCGCCACCCGTGCCGGCCCCGAGCGGCAGGCCGGCGACCAGACCGTGGCCGGGGAAACGCAGGACTGGCGGCATGTCGCCGAACTAGGGGTCGAACTTGCAGGGCGCAGCAAGGATATCCGCATAGCGGTCGCCCTGGCTCGTGCCTGGCTCGCTACCGAGGGGTTTACCGGGCTTGCCGGCGGCCTTTCGCTGATTGCCGGTTATCTGGACGGCTACTGGGACGAACTGCACCCGGCTCCCGACGCCGACGACGGGGGCGATCAGACGATACGCCTGAACGCGCTGGCCAATCTCCGTGATGCTGCCGGATTGCTGGCCGAAATCCGGCGTATTCCGCTTGTGGCCGCCCGTGGTGTCGGCAGCTTCGCCTTCAACGACTGGCAGGCGGTCCGGCATGGCAACCCGGATGGCGAAGGTCCGACGCTGGCTCAGGTCGAGGGAGCGTTCGGCGAGACCGGTCCGGCGGCGCTCGACGAGGCGAGCGCCGCGATCGCATCGTGCCTCGCCTCGCTGGCCGCCATCGAAGGCAGCATCCGGACCCATGTCGGACCGGGCGACACGATCCGGCTGGACCCGCTGAAGGACTTGCTGGCGCAGGTCAAGTCGGTGATCGACGATCACCGGCCCAGGCGCACCGTCGATCCGGCCGATATCGAGACCGGGCGGGAAGACGATCCGCCGCAATCCATGACCGGCGGCATCGCCAGCCGCGCCGACGTGATCGGCCTGCTTGACCGCATCTGCCAGTGGTACCGCACAAACGAGCCGTCGAGCCCCGTCCCCATTCTGCTGGAGCGGGCCAAGCAGATGGTGTCGCGGGATTTTCTGGCGCTGCTGATGGAGCTGGCGCCCGATGGCGCTCCTCAGTTCCGCAACGTGGCCGGGCTTCGCAGTCCCGGACCGATCGAAGAGGACGAAGATTAAATCATGTTGAAAGCAAGCAGTCAGAAGTTCATCCGCCGCAACCGGGCGCCCCGTGTCCAGATCGAGTACGACGTCGAACTCTACGGCAGCGAGCGGAAGGTCCAGTTGCCTTTCGTCGTGGGGGTGATGGCCGATCTTTCCGGAAAGCGCGTCGAGCCGCTGCCGGATCTGGCCGATCGCAAGATGGTCGAGATCGATATTGACAACTTCGACGCCCGGCTTCGCTCGATGAAGCCACGGGTGGCGATCAGCGTCAAAAACTCCCTGACCGGTGAAGGAAGCCTGCCGGTCGATCTGACATTCGAACAGATGGACGACTTCTCGCCGGCCGCCGTGGCGCGCCGGGTCGATGCCCTCCGGAAGCTCCTGGATGCCCGGACGGAACTTGGCAACCTGCTGACATACATGGACGGCAAAAGCGGCGCCGAACGCCTGCTGGGCCAGCTTCTCGCCGACCCCGAGTTGCTGAAGGCCGTCTCGGCCAAGGCCGGCACTTTCGCCAGCCCTGAAGAAAGCGCCGCATCGGACGAGGGAGAAGCACAGTCATGAGCCCGGACCGGATGCAGCAGGCCCGGATGCAGCAGGCAGCATTGCCTGTCGCGGAAGCCACCCTGACCGACGATGGCTTTGCCCAGCTCCTTCAGCGCGAGTTCAAGCCGCGCACCGAACAGTACCGCGACGCGATCGAGCGCGCGGTCGGCACCCTGGCAGGGCAGGCGCTGGCCGAAACCCAGCTGATCGGCGACGACGCCGTCGCCACGATCCAGGCGATCGTCGCGGAACTCGACCGCAAGCTGACCGAACAGTTGAACCTGATCATCCATCATCCCGATTTCCAGCAGTTGGAAGCGGCATGGCGCGGGCTTCACCAGCTCGTCTCCAACACCGAAACCGACGAAACCTTGAAGATCCGGGTGCTGAACACCAGCAAGAAGGAGCTGGCGCGTTCCGCGCGGAAGTACCGGGGGATCGCCTGGGATCAAAGCCCGCTGTTCAAGAAGATCTACGAAGAGGAGTTCGGCCAGATCGGCGGCGAGCCTTATGGCTGCCTGATCGGCGACTTCCACTTCGACCACACGCCGCCCGACGTCGAGCTGCTCGCGTCCTTGGGGCAAATCGCTGCGGCGGCGCATGCCCCCTTCATCGCGGCGGCGGCCCCTCAGCTCCTCAACATGGAGTCCTGGCAGGAACTCGCCAATCCGCGCGACCTCACCAAGATCTTCCAGACGCCGGAATACGCGGCCTGGCGATCGCTGCGGGACTCCGAGGACTCGCGCTATATCGCGCTGACATTGCCTCGCACGCTCGGACGCCTGCCCTATGGCAGCAAGACCGACCCGGTCGCGGAATTCGCCTTCGAAGAGGACGTCGATGGCGGCGACAGCGGCAAATACCTCTGGTGCAACGCCGCCTACGCGATGGGCGTCAACATCACGCGCTCCTATAAACTGTATGGCTGGATGTCGCAGATCCGCGGGGTCGAGTCCGGTGGTTTGGTCGAGGGACTCCCCGCCCATACCTTTCCGAGCGACGACGGCGGCGTGGACTTGAAATGCCCGACCGAGATCGCGATCAGCGACCGGCGCGAGGCGGAGCTTTCCAAGAGCGGGCTGCTGCCGATGCTTCACCGGAAGAACACCGACATGGCGGTCTTCATCGGGGCGCAGACCCTCAACAAGCCGGTCAAGTACGACGATCCGGACGCCTCGGCCAATGCCGAACTGAGTGCCAGGCTGCCTTACATGTTCGCGACGTCGCGCTTCGCCCATTACCTGAAGTGCCTGGTGCGCGACAAGATCGGTTCCTTCAAGGACCGGTCGGATGTCGAGGCCTGGCTCAATCGCTGGATACAGAACTACGTCCACTCGTCGCCCAACCTCGCGAGCGAGGAGGACAAGGCGAAGAAACCCCTGGCCGCCGCCGAGGTCATCGTCGAGGAAGTCCAGGACAATCCAGGCTACTACCAGGCCCGCTTCTACCTGAGACCGCATTTTCAGCTCGAAGGGCTGACGGTTTCGCTTCGTCTCGTCTCCCGGCTGCCTTCCGCCAAGCTGGCGTGATACCAACGGCATTGAAGCTTGATAGGTGAGTTTCGGCAAAGATGTCGGGCTGAAGAGGCCCGACCTACAAGTACACTCTGGCGTAGGTCGGGCCTCTTCAGCCCGACATCTAACGCTCCAGACCGGTCAATGTTTAATGCCGTTGGTATGAGTTCAAGAGTTATCCCTCTCCACCGGAGTTCATCATGTCTTTCGATGCTTATCTTCTCTTCACCCAAGCCTCGAAGAGCGGCATTCATCCCAAGGGTGAGTCGAAGCTGAAGACCAACGCGATCACGCTTGGCGACGAATGGAGCTTCTCGCTCGAGAACAAGTTGAACATCACCTCGCACACCGCCGGCGCCGGCGCCGGCAAGGCCGAGTTCGAGGCGTTTACAATCAAGAAGCAGGTGGATACCGCGTCCGCCGATCTCTTCGTCGCCTGCGGCAGCGGCGCGCATTTCGACAATGTGCAGTTGGTGTTGCTGAAATCGACCGGCGACAAGGGAGCGGGCACCCAGGCGCAGTCCAACGTGTTCCTGACCTGGACCTTCTCCATGCTGGCGGTCGAACGCATCGAGTGGAGCTACGGCGATCCCGCCCCTGACGAATCGATCGTCTTCCGCTTTGGCGCCTGCAAGATCGCCTACAAGAAGCAGGACAAGACCGGCCAACTGGCCGATGCCGGCGAAAGCGCCTGGAGCCAGATCGCCAACAGCGCCACCGATAAGGTGACCTAATAGCCGCGCCGGTTCGAAACCCCTCCCCCTGCTCCGGTCATCTCATATGCCCAAGGCCAGCTATCGCGATCTCGTCCAGCCCTCGCTCCTGGACCGTCTCACCGATGGCGGGGAGGGAGTGTCCGAGGATGGCGGGCGCACCTTTTCGCTCTCGCAGTTGCGCGCCGTCATCCTGCGTGACGTTTCCTGGCTGTTGAACGCGACCCCGCTGGGCTCCTCCGTCGATCTCACTGCCTATCCTGACGTCGCGGCCGGTGTGTTGAACTACGGCGTGCGGCCGCTGGCCGGGCAGGGCGGCGGCGCCATGGACCGCAGCCACTTCGAACGGGCGATCCAGGAAGCGCTGACCGTGTTCGAACCCCGCCTGATGAGCGGCGTTCAGGTCAAGCTGCTTCCGGCCGGCTCCAGCGACACCACGCTGGTCTTCATCATCGAGGCCGATCTGTGGGCGGAGCCGGTGCCGCTTCGCCTGAGGCTCCGGACGGAAGTGGACCGGGACCGCAACACCGTCAGGATAGCCGAGCAACTTACCGAGGCGGAGTAGATGAACGAAACGTTCCTGCGCTTCTACAATCAGGAGCTTCGCCACATCAGGGAGATGGGAGGCGAGTTCGCCCGCACCTTTCCCAAGATCGCCGGCCGGCTCGGCATGGACACGGCCGAAGTCTCCGACCCCTATGTCGAACGCCTGCTCGAAGGCTTCGCCTTCCTGGCCGCGCGCGTCCAGCTCAAGCTAGACGCCCGTTTTCCCGCATTCACCCAGCACCTGCTGGAAATGGTCTATCCTCATTTCCTGGCGCCGACGCCGTCGCTGGGCATTGCGCGTTTCGATCCGGATCGCGAGGGCGGCCGACTGGAGAACGGCTACGTCATACCGCGCGGGACGTCGCTGGTGGGGCAACTGGCCGCCGATGCCGTTACCCAGTGCGAGTTCAGGACCGCCCAGGATGTCCATCTGTGGCCGATCACGGTCGCCGCCGTCGATTATTTCGCGGCGGCATCCGAGCTATCGGGACTGGCGATCGACAGGCGGCATCGGATGGCGGCCGCCCTGCGGGTGCGGCTTCGCACGACCAACGGCATGCCCTTCGACCGCCTGAAGCTGAAGTCGCTTCGGCTCTACCTGCCGCCGGCGGGCGGTACCGGCGGGGCGCTCGCCGAACAACTCCTGGCCGATGTCACGGCCGTCGTCGCCCGGCCCACTGTCCGGCCCTCGCCCTGGCAGGAAGTGATCGCCGCCGCCCATATCCTGCATGTCGGGCTCGGCGACGACGAGGCGCTGCTGCCCTTCCCGGCACGGTCCTTCACCGGCTACCGGGCTTTGCAGGAATACTTCGCCCTGCCGGAACGGGCCTTGTTCGTGGAAATCGGAGGGCTGGCGGATGCCGTTCGGTCGTCGAGCGACGAGGAACTCGAACTCGTCTTCCTGCTCCGCCGGATCGAGCCGCGGTTGCAACGGGGCCTCAGCCGGGACTCGGTGGTCCTGTTCGCCAGCCCGATCACCAACCTGTTCGAACGGCAGGCGGATCGTATCGTCGTCAGCGAACGGACCTTCGAGCACCATCTTCCCGTCGACCGGGTCCGTCCGCTCGATGTCGAGGTGCATTCCGTGCTCGATGTCCAGGGTGAACACGACGACGGATCGGCTGCCACGGTCTTCCGTCCCTTTTACGCCATCGAGGACCTCGAACCGAAAGCGGCCGGCGGCTCCTATTATACGATCCGGCGGGCACCTCGGCTCATCTCCAGCCGTGAGCAAAGGGAAGGGCAGCGGACATCGTATGGGGGGAGCGACGTCTTCGTCTCCATCGTCGATGCACACGCGGCACCCTACCGTCCCAGCCTGCGGCAACTGGCTGTCCGATGCCTGTGTACCAACCGGGACCTGCCGCTGCTGATGCCTCTCGGTCGCGGCGAAACCGATTTCACCCTGGAAATCGGAGCACCGGTCGCCCGAATCCGTTGCATCGCCGGTCCCACCAGACCGCGCCCATCCCCGGCCGAAGGAGAGGTCGCCTGGCATTTGATCAGTCATCTGTCGCTTAACCATCTGTCGCTCACCGATAGCGACGAAGGGGGAGCCGATGCCTTGCGGGCGCTGCTCCGGCTATACGCCGATCCCAGCGACGCCAGTGCCATGCAGCAGGTCGCGGGCACGCGCAACATCCACTCGCGTCCCATTGTCCGCCGTCTTCCTTCGGGCGGGCTTGCGGCGGTGGCGCGCGGACTGGAGATCGAGATGGCGCTTGATGAAGCCGCCTTCGAGGGCATCGGTTGTTTTCCCTTCGCCGCGGTGCTGAACCACTTCTTTGCCCAGTACGTCTCGATCAACGCCTTTACGGAGAGCGTCCTGCGGACGACGCAGCGCGGGGAGATCATGCGATGGCCGATGAAACCGGGACGGCGGCGTCTGGCCTGATGCCCGACGCCGCCGTCCCGCCGGTTCACGACGCCCTGTCCGAAATCCTCGGGGAGGCGAGCCGGGCACCCGAGAAATTCGATTTCTTCGCGCTGCTGCGCCGTATCGATGCCGGCTCGCCAACCAGTCCGAGGATCGGGGCGTCGCGGCATCCGGAGGAGGACCCGGTTCGGCTTGGCCAGTCCCCGAGCACGATCTTCCCGCCCCGCGCTCTGGACAGCGTCAGGGCGGACGGCGGCCGTACCCGGATCATGACCTTCTTCTTCGGCCTGTTCGGTCCCAACGGTCCGCTGCCGTTGCACCTGACCGAATATGCCCATCAGCGTCTCCACAACGCCGGCGACGAAGCGTTCGCTAGCTTCGGCGACATCTTCCATCACCGCATGGCCTCCCTGCTGTTCCGCGCCTGGGCGGCGAGCGAGCCGACGGTGTCCCACGACCGCCCCGGCGACGATGCCTTCGCGGCCCAGATCGGCGCCCTGGCCGGCTATGGCATGCAGGAGCTTCGGGGCCGGGACGGGATGCCCGATCTGGCCAAACTGCACTTCGCTGGGCGCATCGGTTCCCACACCCGCAATGCCGAAGGGCTCCGGGCAATCCTGAGCGGCTTCTTCGCGATGCCGGTCGATATTCAGGAGTTCGATCCGAAATGGGTCGAGATCGCACCGGGCCAGCGCCTGGCTCTCGGCTCGGACCCTGAGAACGGAACGCTCGGCGTCACCGCCACGGTGGGCCGGCGCATCAGGTTGTTCTATCACCGCTTCTGCATCGTCATGGGTCCGCTGACCCTGGAAGAGTATGAGCGGCTGCTGCCCGGTGGCGAGAGCGTCGGGCTGACGGTGCCGTTGGTGCGTAACTATGTCGGCGACGAACTGGACTGGACGCTCGCGCTCGTCCTCCGCGCCGATCAGGTTCCGCACCTGAAACTTGGCCGCCAGGGGCGGCTTGGCTGGACCACATGGCTGGGCCGCCGTCCGGTTGAGAGCGATGCCGGGGACTTAACGCTCACGCCATTACATTGGAAATCGTCGTAAAATCGGTCAAAGTAGAATATTGCCGAACCATTATTTGGTTCTCACTGTCCTGCTGAACAGGGCTTTTCAGTGTCAAGTCAAGTATAGTACGATTCTGCGGAAAATATGTCGAACACGGGCATGTACTTTCTAGACTTTGACGCCTGTCCTTCCGGGCTGCTATTCACTGCGGAGCGTAGGTCGTACGGACATAACCTGCATCCGGCCGTCGCGGTATTCGGACAGGCCCGCTCGTGCTTCCGACAGGCAGCGCCGTCCCCCTGTCCAGGAGCGGCCTGGAACCTGTCCGGCAGCAAAGTGGAGACTTGATGGAATCCCAGCGACGAATGCCAGGAAGTACCGAGGATTCGGAATCGGCTTCCGACGATCGGGCTTATGGTGGCGACAGGTCGGGCGGAGGCGAACCCAAGGCAGGCTACATCCTTGTCGTAGACGACGACCCGGCGATGCGGCGCATGGTCACCGGTTATTTCCAGGATCATGACGTTCCGGCCAGCGCGGTGGCCAACGGACAGGACATGTGCCGTTATTTCAAAGGCATACATCCCAGCGCGATCATTCTGGACCTGCGGCTCGGCCAGGAAAACGGATTGGACCTGCTCAGGCAGATCAGATCCAGTTCCGACGTTCCCATCATCATCATGACCGGTCATCGCCGCGACGAGATCGATCGCGTGATCGGTCTGGAACTTGGCGCGGACGACTACGTGACCAAGCCCTTCAGCCTGCGGGAACTGCTGGCACGGGTCCGGGCGGTGTTGAGGCGCCAGGAGATGGGACGGGCGGCGCGGTCCCGCGATCCGGAGCGTGGTGGATACCGGTTCGGCGGCTGGCAACTCGAACGCCGTGCCCGGCAGCTTCTCGATCCTGCCGGCAATGCGGTTTCGCTGACTAAGGGTGAGTATGCGCTGCTGCTTGCGTTCCTCGACGCGCCGCGCCGACCATTGACGCGCGAGCATCTGCTTCAGGCCACGCGGGTCCATGAAGACATCTTCGACCGCAGCATAGATGTCCAGGTTCTGCGGCTGCGCCGGAAGCTCGAGATCGACGCGAGCGCGCCGCGCGTGATCAGGACGGAGCGCGGCGTCGGGTACGTCTTCACGCTCGCCGTCGAGCCATTTTAAACCCGAACGGTTAAATCCGGCCGGACGAAGCCGCAGCGATTCTTGAGGAAACTGCGCCGTCATGCCTGCTCGCAAGCATGATGTACGGGCAGCGAATGCCCTGCCGGGTTACAATTGTAACAGGATAGTTCCTAGCCGTGACGATCGCGTAACCGGTTGCCTTCAGTCTCCTGGGAAACGCCTCTTGTCGGAGAAGCAATGTTTTCGAAGGTGAAAGACGGACCCCCGGCAGCAACCAGAACCAACGCGACGACTTCATTCCGGCGGGCGCTGCTCTGTCGCGCGACCGGCGTCTTTGTGGCCGTCTTTGCAGTCGGATCGCTCCTGCCGGCCCAGGTGCTGCCGCTGGAGCGGCATGCCGCCGCCGAAGAGCCGGTGTCGCCGGTCCCGGAGCCACGGCTGGAGGACCCGCTCAAAGTCTTGCTCGGCGAACGCCTGTTTGGGGACACCCGTCTTTCGCTCGGCAATTCGCGAAGCTGTTCCTCGTGCCATGATCTTGGCTCCAACGGTGCGACCGGGAGCGCTCGCGACAAGGCGCTCGACGGGTCCGACCTCCCGCTTAATACCAGCACCGTCTTCAATGCGGCGCTCAGCTTCCGGCTCAACTGGGAGGGCGGCTTCCGCACCCTTGAGGACCAGGCGCAGGCGTTGATCGAGAACCCCCGGATCATGGGCGGCAGCATCGACGACGCGGTCGGTAAGCTGAAGCTGGACCCTGAGATGGTTGGCCGGTTTCGGGCAGCGTTCGGACGCGACCCGGACGCTGCCGGACTGCTTGAAGCCCTTGCCGCATTCCAGCGGTCCCTGCTGACGCCCGGCAGCCGGTTCGACCGCTGGCTCGGCGGCGACACGGCAGCCCTGTCCGACGAGGAGATCGACGGATACCGGCAGTTCAAATCGCTTGGGTGCGCATCCTGCCACCAGGGCGTCAATGTCGGCGGCAACCTGTTCCAGCGGCATGGGATCTTTCATCCGCTGGCGTCGCCGGAACCAGCGGTCCTGCGCGTCCCCAGCTTGCGCAATGTCGCGACGACCCCGCCTTATTTTCACGACGGCAGCGCTTCGACACTCGATGTCGCGGTCCGGAAGATGGCTCGGGCACAGCTCAATTCGGAGCTGACCGATCGGCAGGCGGAGGTGATCGTAGCGTTCCTGCGGACGCTTACCGGCGAGTTTCGGGACCGCCAGGTTGAGGAATCGCGGGTCGGAGGATCGCGGTGAGAACCGGCTTGACCGTCGCCGCCGCCGCGACGCTGCTGATCCTGCTGACTTGGATAGCCATGCGTGGAATGAGCGCCGAGGTGGGAACCTCCCAGGACGCCCTTCTGGCGATCGACCGTCTGGAGAAGGCGGAAAGCGCGCTCCATCGCGACGTGCTCAGCGCGCGCTCGGGCTTGCTGCGCAACTACGATCCCCTGGTCAGGGAAATTGACGAGATGCGCGGAGCGGTGACCCGCCTGCGCGAAACCGCTGGCTACGAACCCGAGATCGCCTCCGCGATCGACGAGGTGATGAGGTCGGTTGACAAGACCGAGGGATTGACGGAACGGTTCAAGAGCCGGAACGCGCTGCTGCAAAACTCGCTTGCTTACTTCATCGTGTTCGGCGAGCGCTTGATCAAGGAGGAGCAGGACCGCAACCGGGCCGCCCAGGTCAGCGGTCTGGCAGCCGCCATCCTGCATCTGACGCTCGACTCCTCCGCTCCGATCGTTGCGGATGTCGATGCGCGGCTCAGGGCGATGTCCTTGGACGGCGCACCCGCCGGCGGCTCGCCAGGCTGGGATTCCCCCGCCTCCAAACCATTGATCGAGCATGCCCGGATGCTTCGGAACCTGCTGCCGGAAACGGACGGCATCCTGAAGGAGATGTTTTCGTCGGCCGGCGGGCGTCACCAGGATCGCGTCCGCGACCTTGTCGTCGCGCGTGCGGACGCTTCGGAGAGTGCGGCCGAAATGTTCCGAAACATCCTGTATGGGATGTCGGTAGTGCTGGTCTGCCTGCTGGTCTATCTCGGCGTCCAGCTTCAGTCGAGGGCACGGGCGCTGCGCCTGCGGGCCGATTTCGAGCATGTGATCGCAGGCATCTCGACGCGTTTCATCACCTCCCGGCCGGATGAAGTCCGGTACCACATCGAGCGTGCGCTGGAGGAACTTGCGGCGATCATATCGGCGGATCGGGCCTACTTCGTCATCGAGGGCGATCCGGTACAGGTCTACCAGTGGTCCGGCAGCTCGGACACCCTGCCCAGCGGTTGGCCCGCCGGCGCCTTGAAACTCGCACGGCAGTCGATGCCGGAAGAGGATGGGATCATCCACATCCCGCGGGTCGATCACCTGTCCCGGGGCGGCAACATGGATCTCCTGGCAGCCGTCGGCCTGCGCAGTTGGCTGTGCATCCCATCCTTCAGCGACGAATGTCCCGGTGCCGTTCTCGGTTTCGATGCCTTGCGGCAAGGCCCCCTGGCCCGAGGCGATGGATACGGCATGTTCCGCTCGGCGTTCGATGCCATCGCCAGCGCCCTCGACCGGGAAACCCTCAGCCGCGAAAAGCAGCGGCTGGAGGCGAAACTTCAGCAGGCGCGCCGGATGGAAACCGTCGGAGCACTTGCCAGCGGGGTCGCCCATAACTTCAACAATATCGCCGGCGCCATCCTGGGATACACGGAGATAGCGCAAGCCCATGTCAGACCGGAAAGCAGGACCGCCGCCAGTCTCGACGAGATCCGGCGCGCGGGCGAACGGGCACGCGACCTTGTCGATCAGATCCTCACATTCGGCCGTGCCGGAGCGGACAAGCGGGAACGGGTCCGTGTCCAAGCCCTGATCGAGGAAACGGTATCGATGTTTCATGCCTCGCTTCCAGGGCTTCCGGGCGAAGTCGAGGTGAAGGTTCGGGAGGCTCCGCAGGAGATGGTCGTCCTGGCGGACCCGGCCCGGTTGCAGCAGGTCTTCCTCAACCTCTGCAACAACGCCGCACAGGCGATGGAGGGCACCGGAACCATCGACATCGATCTGGATGTCCGTGCTTCGAAAACCGCGTTCCGGCACGGGCCGGACGAACTTGGCCCCGGCCAATACATGTCGGTTTTGATAAGCGACGCCGGACGTGGCATGGACGAAGCCACGCAGGAGCGCATCTTCGAGCCGTTCTTCACGACCCGCCTGGAAGGAAACGGGCTGGGTCTTGCGACGGCGCGCCAGATCGTCCGGGAACTCGGCGGAGCCATAGCCGTGCGGAGTGCTGCCGGAAAGGGAACCCGCTTCGAGATTCTGCTGCCCTGCGCCGCACCGGCTCGCGAACCGGATCGAGACCAGACCGGACACATCCCGAGCCGACCCCGCGTCACCGCGACGCGGTATGGCAGCGGTGAGACAATTCTGATCCTGGATGTCGAGCGTGAACGGCTGCTCCGGAACGAGGAGATCCTGGCGGCACTCGGCTATGAACCGGTAGGCTTCACCGAACCGGGCGACGCGGCGGATGCCTGCCGTTCGACGCGAATGCGGTTCGACGCCGCCCTGGTCTGCCACCCCCTCGGAATCGCGATCGAAGGAGCGGCAGTTGTTCATGAGGCGGCGCCGGGCCTGCCGATCATCCTGGCGACAGGGTCGGCGCGCAGTGTAGACGCCCCGGCCTTGGCGGCTGCCGGCGTGACGGAGGTTGTGCATTGTCCCCTGGTCACCACGGAGCTTGCTGGGGCACTGGCACAGTGCCTGGAAAGCCGGGTTTCTCCCTGACGGCGTGAGGCAGTTACGGAAGAGGCTTCCGTCGTCTCAACGCGCCGGGTGTGCGGTGTGCTTGGCGGCACGGTCGATCACGTCGGCGACGGCCTTGGGCTGCGTCAGAAAGACGACATGGCTGCCCTTCACCTCCTCGGTGTCCGCTCCCATGCGGTGCGCCGTCTTACGCAGGAGCTTCGGATCGATCGCGCCATCTTCGGTCGCCACGACGAACCAACTGGGTTTGATCCGCCACGCCGCCTGAGTGACCTTGGCCTTGAAGGCGGACATCGCGATCGGCACCTGGGAGTCGCGCATGAATGCCGCGTCGGCATCGCTCGTGTCGCCGGCGAAGCCGGCCTTGAACTTCGGACCGTTCACAAAGCCGAACCCGTCCGACTGCTCCTCGATGACGAAGTCCGGCGGCGGCGGGATCTCGGCGAACTGGTCGAGCGTCGACTCGCCGGCGTCCGGCGCAAGGGCGGCGACATAGACCAAGCCTGCCACACGGGGATCTGCCCCTGCTTCGGTGATGACCGTGCCGCCGTAGGAATGGCCGACGAGGATAACCGGACCATCCTGCCGATCGAGCACGCGGCGGGTCGCCGCGACATCGTCGGCGAGCGACGTCAGCGGGTTCTGGACGATGTTGACCCTGTATCCGCGAGCGGTGAGTTCGTCGTATACGCCCCGCCATCCCGAGCCGTCGGCGAAGGCGCCATGCACCAGCACGATGTTCCTGACAGGTTGTGCCGAGGCGGACGGAAGGGCGGGCTGGGCCTGCACGGCGCTGGCGCCAGCGACGCTGGCAGCGACCGCGAGGGCGGCAATGAGGTTGCGCGTTCTGATGATCATCGGGACCTCCTTCTTATGCAATAAATGTTATCGCGATAAGTAACCTTGTAGCTCAGTCAGCGAGTGTCGTCCAGCATAATATTTATCGTGATAAGAATCTTTACGAGACGTGCTATATAGGTGGCAAGGAGTCCATCATGTCCGCCAAATCCAAACGCCCGCCGCTCCTCGAGGATCAGCTCTGCTATGCCATCTATTCGGCGGGCATGGCCATCCAGCGAGCTTACAAGCCGTTGCTCGACGCACTGGGGCTTACATATCCCCAATATCTCGTCCTCAACCTCCTATGGCACGAGGATCGGCAGACCGTCGGCAGGTTGGCCGAGCAGCTTGCGCTGGAAGCGAGCACCCTCACCCCCCTCCTGAAGCGCCTGGAACTAGCCAAGCTGGTGCAGCGAGTTCGCAATCCCGACAACGAACGGCAGGTGATCGTGGCGCTGACGGACCAGGGGCGTGCATTGGAGGAAAGGGCTGGATGCCTCGGCGAAGCCTTGCTCGAAGCGTCCGGCCAATCCCCCGTGGAACTGGATGACCTCAATGTGAAGGTAAGGAGGCTGCGCGATGGGATCTACAGCCGCATCGGGCGCTGGAACCTCGACCGTACCTGAGAACCTGTTTGCAGATACTTCGAGGTGAATGAGAACTGACGATTGAGAGCTGACGGTCAGGGCTAGCGGCGCTACGGCTGTAACGAGGTCGCTTCGGGTTGTGATCACCCCGTAACATGCGGCCAGCAAGATGTCCCTTCCAGTAGCGAAGAGGATCTTGATAAATGCTGAACACGCGGTTCCAATACATCGTCGAAGGTTTCGGCCTGTACGGCGCGTCCCTCCATCCCACCAATCTTTATCAAATCGAGTACCGTGGATCACGGCGTGGCGTCGATTTTCCCGGTTCCAGGAGTTGGGGCGCCAAGGCAGGAGCGCTTATCACGAAGCTGTGGTCCCACTGGCGCCGCGAGCGCGAGATCGCTCGGCTGACAGCATCCCTGGAACAGCTCGACGACGAGATGCTGCGCGATGTCGGCATCGAACATAAGAGCCAGATCGAATCGCTGATCAGGCATGGCCGCGATTGATGTCGGCTGAGCGGCCTGCGGCCCACAGGGCGAAAATTGAGGCCCTCCGGGGCCTCAATCACTATTTGGAGCGGAAGCGAACTTCACTGGTGGCGTCAGTCTAGGACCAGCGGGCCGACGATGCGCGTCCCATAGCTTTCGACCAGTTCAACCAGTTCGAGGGGCGCTAGGCCGTTCGCCCGGGGGAAAAGGTTTTCGATCCCGCCCGGAGTGAACAGGACCAGCATCCGCACCTGCGACTGGGATAGATTGGCCCAGGCGTGATGGACGCCGGGCGGAACGACGATCGTGGTGCCCAAGCTCGCCTCGCGCTTCTCACCACCGCACACGAAGGTCATCGTGCCTTCAAGGATGTGAAAGATCTCACTTTCCCGATGGAAGTGGAGAGGGGAGCTACAACCCGGCTCGGCGACCGTCTCTATGATAGCCAAGTTTCCGCCGACATCGGAGCTTTGGACATGGATAGCCATGCGCTCACCGGGAATAGTGTCAAACCACTCCCGTTTTTCGGGTGAATTGACGATCGTTTTTGAATGTAGCGTTTTTGAAACGAGGGTGTCTTCTTCAAGCATTCGAATTCTCCTTTGACTGACAATGAAAGCCGGATGGTTCCCGCATTCACCACGCCACTTTCCCAGGCGCCGATTGCGCCATGATTTCAGCCGGGAAAACTCGGATTACAGTCGTAATACATTTGGCCGGACCGGTCATGACGCTGTAATTCCAAGCTGGTGAACTCCATCGGCAGGCGATCCGGTGCCGTTGGCACCTGCGGATCAGCGCCTGCCATTCAGGAGATATCGCCGCCATGACCGATACGATCAGCCGCCCGGCTCCCGTCGGAGCCGAGCCTTTGTTCAACCCGAGGGACCTCGATTTCATCCGCGACCCATACCCGGCCTACCATCGGCTGCGCCGGCACGCAGATCTCCAGTGGGATGCCGCCGGCAAATACTGGCTGGCGACCAACTACGATGCCTGCGCCAATATCCTGAAGGACAAGAGGTTCGGTCGGCGCTACGAGGCGATGATCGAGATGATGTACGGCCGGGACATGATGGGCGAGACGGCATTCCGCCAGATGCGCGCCACCATGCTGATGAGCGAGCCGCCCGACCACACGCGATTGCGCGGCCTCGTGACCAAAGCATTCTCCGCTGCCCGTGTCGAGCGGCTGCGTCCTCGTGTCCGGGCGCTGGTGGCGGAATTGCTGGACAGGCTGGAGCCGCGCGGTTCCATGGACGTGATCCGCGATTTCGCCCATGTGCTGCCGGTCGTCGTCATCTGCGACATGCTGGGCATTCCCGAGGACGACCGGTGGCTCTTCATCGACACGGCGACCATCACCACCCGGATGCTGGACCCGGTGCCGATGAACCGCCTGGAACTCGACGAGGCCAACGCCATGTTCGACGAGCAGGGCTCATATTTCACCGATCTGTTCGAACGGCGCCGCCGGTCCCCCGGCGACGATCTGATCACGGCGCTGCTGGAGGGCGGGGACGAGGGAGGGCTGACGCAGGACGAAATGCTCGCCAATGTGTGGCTGCTGTTCGCCGCTGGACACGAGACGACGCGCAACCTGATCGGCAACGGATTGCTGGCGCTCCATCGCCATCCGGATGAACTTCGCCGCCTGCGCGCCGATCCCGGCCTGATCCCTGGTGCGGTCAACGAGTTGCTGCGCTATGACTCGCCCGTGCAATATGTCGGACGCACCGCGTACGAGGATGTCACGCTCGACGGCGTGACCATATGCAAGGGCCAGCTCGTGCTTTGTCTGGTCGGTGCGGGCAACCGCGACCCCGGAATGTTCGCCGATCCCGACCGCCTCGACATCGGCAGGCCCGACGTCAGGCCGCTGTCGTTCGGCGGCGGCATTCATTTTTGCCTGGGAGCGCAGTTGACGCGGATCGAGGGACAGGAAACCCTGGCTGGCCTGATCGACCGCCTTCCCGGCCTGCACCTGCACGACGTCGACTCCCCCTCCTGGCAGCCCAACTTCGCGATACGCGGCCTGAGGGAGCTGAAGGGTAGTTGGTAACGGGCCTCTGACTTTCCGAGCATCGGATCAAGGCGCGCGCGCCGGCGATCAAGTCCCTGGGCGTGGTGTAGGAGCGCCCAGGGACTTGATCATCAAAGGCCGTGCGTATCGCGGAGCATCTGCGCCGCGCGCTCGCCGATGATCGCGCAAGGTGCCTGTGTGTTGCCCGTGGTCACACGCGGCATGATGGAGCCGTCGGCGACGCGCAGGGCATCGATCCCGTAGACCTTCAGTGAAGCGTCCACTACCGACATGTCGTCGCGCCCCATCTTGGCGGTGCAGCTCTGGTGCCAGTACGTGACGGCGGCGTCGCGGATGAACGCCTCCATATCAGCTCCTTTCAGGTTACCCGGCATCGCCTCGCCACGGACGAAGGGCCGGAATGCCTGCGCATTGCCCAGTTCGCGACAAAGCTCGACGCAGGCGACGGCGGTCTGCATGTCCGCAGGGTCGGACATCATGTTCGCGTCGATCGTGATCGGGGCCAGTGGATCGGCACTTCCCAGGCGCAGCCGCCCGCGACTGGCCGGGTGCGCGAGGCCGGCAAACATCGTCCATCCGTGCAGCGGCACGCCGCGCTGTATCGTTCGGTCGCTGGGTACCGGGAACTCGACCTGGCAGAACAGCAGGTCCGGCGCATCCAGATCGGGACGGCTCTTCCAGTAGAGCGTCGCCTCGCTGCCGCTGTTGCGGGGTGCTATGGGCTCGGCGTAATCCCAGATGCAGCCGAAGGACACATGGTCCTGGAGATTACGTCCCACGCCGGGCAGGTGCTGCGCCACGGAGATCCCGACGCGCGTCAGTTCCTCGCGGTCGCCGATGCCCGAATGCATGAGCACCTTGGGCGTATGCATGGCGCCCAGAGACAGCACGACCTCCAGGCGCGCGCCGATCGTCAGGACTTGATCGCCGCGCATCACCTCGACGCCCACGGCTCGGCGGCCGTCAAGCACCACGCGCCGTACCAAGGTGTCCGTCAGCACGGTCAGGTTGGGCCGGTCGAGCCACGGCCGCACATAGGCGCGATAGAGCGAGTGCCGACGGCCGTCCCGGACCAGCGTATCCGTGATGGCAGCACCGCCCGGCCCCTCCATCATCTCGCCGTTCGGATGGTCGAAGGTGGGAATACCAAGTTCCCGGGCTGCATCCAGCACCGCATGCGCGATCGGGTTCGGGTTGGCCGCCGGCTGGACCCACACCGGCCCTGACGTGCCGCGGAAGCGAGGATCGGGCACTCCCTGCCAGTTCTCGATGGACCGGTAGATGCCGAGGACATTGTCGTATCCCCACGCCGGGTCGCCGGCTTCGGACGCAAAGAAATCCCAGTCACTGCGGTGCCCGCGCGCCCAGACCGTCACATTGACGCTCGACCCGCCGCCAAGTCCCTTTCCCATCGACATGGACAGGGCGCGGTCGTTCAGGTGAGGGTTCGGCTGCGCCTGGAATCCCCAGTCGCGCTCACTGCCAAGATTGAGCGGCCATTGCGCCGGATCGAGCACGGTCTCGGCCTCATCGCTGCCGCCGGCTTCGACCAGCAGTACTTCGGCATGCGGGTTCTCCGCCAGTCGCCGGGCAATCACCGAGCCCGAGGCACCCGCACCGCAGACGATGAAATCGTAGCTCTGCTTCAGCGAAGCCGTCAGCCGCACCTGGTTCTCATGGGCGGCAATGGCGAAATCTCTTTCCTCGCGAAAGGAGGTCTGGGGCGTCATGTGGAATTTCCTTGTGGCAGTGAACGAAGATTGTTCGAAGGAAGCGTGGGCGATGGCGCGTCGGGCTGTGCACGGTGCAGCTCTCGCAGGGCAGGGAAAGGATGCCTGCACCCCGGAGCTATGGAGTCACCCATCCCCCCGAGATGACGCTCTAGCTATCAAATTTATCAGATTTGCCAAAATCAACAATTTGTGATCCAATTACTGCCATATTACGATCGCGCTACTACATTGTTTCATTCCGCAGCAGGGTCTCGACCTGCCTGCGGACAGCCGGCGGGACATCATGGTCAAGACTGACAGGGACATCCTCACCACCACCGAAGCGGCCAAGCTGCTGGGAGTCTCGGTCCGGACTGCGCAGCTGTTGATCGAGGGTGGAACCGTGCGGTCCTGGAAGACACCGGGCGGGCACCGCCGGGTCTATCGCGCCGACATCGAGGCTTTGATCGAAGGTCCCGCAATCGATCCGAACCTGCCTTCGGCGAACGTCATCGGCGGGTCGGATGAGGTGACTTACTCCGACGCCGGGGGCGCCTTCCCGATAGCACCTAACGAGAGCCAGAGGCTGGCCGCCCTGGACCGTTCGGGGCTGCTGGACACGCCGCCTGAAGAGGCATTCGACCGGCTGACCTGGCTGGCCGCCCAGACCCTCGATGCGCCGATATCGCTGATGGCGATGCTCACGCCGACACGGCAATGGTTCAAGTCACGCCTGGGCCTCGATCTTGTGGAAACCCCGCGCAGCTGGGCGTTCTGCAATCACACGATTCTGCAACAGGGCGTTTTCTGGGTGGAAGACCTGTCGGCCGACCCCCGCTTCGCCGCCAATCCCGCGGTGGCTGGCGACGAGGGCTTCCGCTTCTACGCCGGCGCTCCCATCCTCGACAGGGAAGGCTTCGCCATGGGCACCCTGTGCGTCATCGACAACAGGCCCCGCACCTTGAACGAGCGGGAGACGCGGACGCTGTCGGCCCTGGCGGCTCTCGGCTCCACCGAGGTCCGCCTCCGCGGCACCGAGCGCCAGTTGCGGGAGGCTCTCCGGCGAGACTAGACCGTCGGCACCGTCCCTCCATCGATGACGTGTTCCGCGCCGTGGATGGCCGAGGCCCGGTCCGAAGCCAGGAAGGCGATCAGTTCCGCTACTTCCTCGGGCTGGGCCGGGCGTCCCAGGGGGATGCCTCCAAGGGCGTCCAGGATGCTTTGGCGCGCGGCTTCCAGCGTCCCGCCGGTGCTCGCGGCGATCCGGTTAATCAGGGCGTCGGAGGCTTCCGTGTAGATCCAGCCCGGCGAAACGACATTGACCCGCACGCCTTTTGGCCCGACCTCCTTCGACAATGCCTTGCTGTAGGTCGTCAAGGAGGCCTTGGCCGCAGCATAGGCTGTCGTGCTGTCGTACAGCGGCAGTTGCCGCTGGATGGACGAGACGTGAACGACGACGCCCTGGCCGCGTGCGATCATTCCCGGCACCAGGGCTCTGTCGAGCCTCACGGCCGAAAGCAGATTCAGGGCGAGTTCGGCGTGCCAGTGATCGTCCGTCAGAGCCGCAAAGCCCCCACCCGGCGAAGCGGAGCCCCCCAGCACATGCACCAGCACGTCCACGCCGCCGAGGTGCTCCAGGGCAGCCTCGGCAAGTCTCAGGGTTCCGTCAGGGGTGGTCAGATCCGCCTCGACGAGCCGGGCTCCCGCCGGACCGTCGACACCCTTGCGCGCGGCGGTCACGACCTGGGCACCGCCCGCCACGAACCTTTGGACGGTCGCCCGGCCTGCACCCTTGGTACCGCCGGTAACGACGACGCGACGCCCCTGGAACTCGACTGGATCGATAAGGGCGGACATCACGCGATCTCCAGGGCGGCGATCGCTCCGTCGTCGAGCTTGAACCGGACGGTGAAGCGGATGGGGCTGCCGCTGAATTCGCCCGTGGTCAGGCCATTCACCACGACGCAGCCGTCCTGTTCGCTCCAGGCGTCGGGACTGAAGACCGCCCGGTTGTCGATTGTCGCCCCCTGAATCCAGGCCTTGATCTCCTCGCGTCCCTCGTGCCGTCCGCCGTCGTCTCGGACGACCGCGTTCGGCGAGAAGGCCGCGAGCATGGCCTCGGCGTCGAGGCGGGCGTTCGCGTCGACATAGGCGGCGATAGGGGCCGGCAAATTCGCGTCCATGGGTTCTCTCCGGGAATGCGTTGCGTTGGAGAGAAGTTGCTATTAAGCTTTTCGGATGACAAGTACGGACAAAAAAGTAAGGTACTCACCTGAAGGTAAGCGAGCCTCCTACTCGCCTCACTCCGCGGCTCAGAGCGTGCAGAACGTGCTCCGGGTCCTGGAAGGCCGCTGGAAGCTCATCATCCTGTTCCAGCTGTTCGGCGGCCAGGTGCGCCGCTTCTCCGATCTGGAGCGGTCCATCCCCGGCATTTCCCAGAAGATGCTGATCCAGCAGCTCCGCCAGCTCGAGAGCGACGGTGTGGTCGGGCGCATCGTCCACCACCAAGTCCCGCCAAAGGTGGAGTATCACCTGACGGAATGGGGCCAATCTCTATGCCCGGCGCTGGACGCCCTGCTGCTCTGGGCCGAGAACGCGCCTGAAGAGGTCCGGTCGAGCCTTATCCTGGACGTGCCGAGCAGCGAAACGTAAGGAGCGGAGGCGGGCGTCGCGCGGATGTCCCTCGGCAGGCCAGATTACAGACGCAACGCAACTCCCGCTTCCTGAAACAACAGCGCAGCGTTTCCGCCGCATTCTCGGGACTGTCAAACCGACAGGAGCACCGAGCCATGACAAATCGACACGCGCCCGATATTCAGCCGAAACGCGGGCGCGGAGCACTACGGATGCTGGCAATGCTGCTGGCCGTTTCGACAAGCGCCGGAGTGGCGGCGTGGGCATTCCAGTCGACCGCAACAGGTCATGCGGAGGAGCAGGCCCAGTCGATGCCATCAGCAGGCGAGCCGAATGCGGCGGATCAGATCGAACGGGGCCGGTATCTCGTAAATCTGGGAGGATGCAACGACTGCCACACACCGGGTTACTTTCTCGGAAAGCCCGATCCCTCCCGCCGGCTGGCCGGTTCTGACGTAGGCTTCGAGATCCCAGGCACGGGGATCTTCGTCGGCTCCAACCTGACACCCGACCGGGATACCGGGCTGGGCAACTGGACCAGGGAAGACATCATGACCGCTGTTCAGACCGGCGTCAGGCCTGATGGACGCATCCTGGCGCCGATCATGCCGTGGCGCGCTTTCGCTGAACTGACCAAGTCGGATGCCGGGGCCATTGCCGACTACCTGATTAGCCTGCCACCGATCAGCCAGAAAGTTCCGGGACCCTTTGGACCCGATGAGAAACCCAATCTTCTCGTCATGAAAGTCACGGCCCCTGACGGCTCCGCAGAGGGCGGCTGAGGGTTCCGACCGGGTTGCCGCGAAGGCATCCGGAGCGACCGCTGTTCCCTGAAAGTCACTCCAGAGTTCTTCGGATCAAGTCCCCGTGTGCCACTCGTAAGTCCTCACATAAGTGAGGAACGCTCGCATCGCGGCGCTTGGAAGACGACGACTCGGATAATACAGGAACCAGCTGGGTAAGATCGGACTCCAGTCCGCAAGAACCTCGATCAACCTCCCGGCATCGAGATGCGGCTTTGCATATTCTTCGAAAACATGCGCGACTCCCGCGCCCGCCAGGGCCGCTTGCAATTCGTTATGCGCCGAACTGAGCGTAAGACGCCCCTCCGGGTTGATGTCCAACTCTTCACTTCCTTTGCGGAACTTCCATGACACGAGTGTCCCACCCGGAAACCTGCGCCGTATGCAGTCGTGGTGGACCAAATCATGCGGCGTCAGCGGTCGTCCATGCCGTCCGATATAATCCGGTGAAGCCACGATCACGTATCGCAGCGGTAGACCCAGTGGAATTGCAATCATGTCTTTAGCCAACTGCTTGCCGAACCGCACACCGGCGTCGAAAGCGTGCTCCACGATATCGATCACCGCGGCGTCACTGATCAGTTCGATTTTGACCGCTGGGTAGGCCTCCATGAAGTCGAACGCGAGGGGGCATAGAAGATGATCGACGGCGGGAGCCGGGGCATTGATCCGCAACGTTCCCGACGGACTGTCCCTCAGTTCATCGACCTCGGCTATCGCGAGTTGGATATCGCTTAACGCCGGAGCCAGCCGGTCGAGGAGGCGCTGTCCTGCTTCCGTCGGCGATACGCTCCTTGTCGTCCGATTGAGGAGCCGAATCCCAAGCGCCTCTTCCAAGGCATTGATCGTTTGGCTCAAGGCTGATGATGAAACGCCCCGCTTAAGCGCCGCTGCGCGAAAGCCACCACAGCGGACGATCGCCGCGAACACATCCAAACTGTCCAGACGAATTGGGTTCATTGCGAAGCTGATCTAATCATGGTGATCAATTCTACCCATCTTATCCGCGCAATGATGTCGTGTCATGCTTGATCGGTAGTCAACCGTCGCCCTCTGGTCGCTGTCCTTTCACCGGTTACTTTCACGGTCCCGCGGCTGGATGCGGCGAGCAGGCGGGCAATCGTGAAGGGAACCTCGATGAACGCGTTCACTCTGAACAGACGCGCTGTCATGCTGTCCGCCGTCGTCGGCGCATCGACCATGTTCGTTGCCGGCGGTGGCGGCCTTGCAAGCGCACAGGCGACGCCACCGATAAGCGGCAACGCTGGCCATTACCGTTTCCGTGTCGGCGAGATCGGCGCGACGGTCTTGAGCGACGGCGTGATCGGCGGCCCGCCCAGGGTTTATGCGAGCGACGCCCCCGAGACGGAGCTTCGGGAGATTTTGCGGCGCGCATTCCTGCCGGCCGATCACATGACGCTGAACCTGAATACGCTTCTGATCGAAACCGGCGGACGGCGGATTCTCATCGAGGCCGGCGCGGGCACGACCATGGGTCCGAGTGGCGGTCGGATTTTCCAGAACCTGGCGGCGATCGGGCTCGTTCCGGCGGATATCGATGCGATCGTGATTTCTCACACCCACCCCGACCATGTCGGCAACCTCAGAACCGCTGACGGCGGCAAGGCTTTCCCCCGCGCCGCCGTCTTCCTGCCGAAGGCGGACTGGGATTTTTTCTTCCGCACCGATCCAGATCTATCCTACATGCCCGTGCCGGCGGATTTTCGCGTACGCTTCGCCGCCGCGATCAAGAGCAGCCTCGAACCCGTCACGAACGATGTCGAGCTCTATGAAGCGGGCGCTGAGATCGTGCCGGGCCTCACGACGATCGTCGCATCCGGCCACACGCCCGGCATGGCCGCCTTCCTCATCCATTCCGGAAACGATCAGTTGTTGTTGACGGCCGATCTCGCCTATCACCCGGTCGTTAACGTCGACAATCCCTGGCGTCCCGGCCCCGATCGCGACAAGGAAACCGCACTCGCCTCCCGCCGTCGCATCTTCGACAGGGCGGCCGCCGATCGCATTCCGGTGCTTGGTTTCCATTTTCCATTTCCGGGTCTCGGCCGGATGCTGAGAACCGATGGCGGCTACGCCTGGGTCCCCGCAAACTGGCAGTTTTGACGCCGAAATCTGGGAAACGGGAGACCTCTCATGGGCTAGTCCAAGATCGACCGATGCGGTTTTCTCGGCACCGCCGGTGCGGCTGCGACGGGGCTGGCTCCGGCCGATCTAACTGTTCTTCCGCTGGGTCAAGCAGACGCTGAAACTGCGCCACTTCCTGGGCACTAGTGTTCTGATCCAAAAGAATGATTCCCGTTCACACTCGGGCCGTTGTTGTGCCACGGCCCAACCTTCGAAGCAGGAGCCTGTAGGTTGGGCCGTGGCCCAACAACAGCTTGCCATTGCTAGCGGGAGTCAGCCATTTCGGCCATAACACTAGCGAGAACGCCATACGGATCCAGATCACCGGGGCGCTGATCGCCTTCGTGCTGCTGTGGCTCGCCAAGGCCTCTCAGAACACCATCTAAAGCCCACTCACCTTCGCCTGGCTTGTCCGCTCCAACCTGACCCAACGCTGCCGCATCCATCAGCTGCTGCCCAAACCTTGTCAGCCTGAACAAAGACGGGAGCATTGGAAAGCGTAGGAGATGGTGTTGTTGGCGACCGGCAGCACTGGGCTTGAAGATGCAGTCCTGCCCCAAAACTACCTTGGGAAGCGCTACCTTATCCGGCGCAAACACCTTCGACTCCATCGCCTCCCACACTTTGCCATGCTCCCGACTGTTACTGTGTCACTACAGGCATCAAGCCCGCCTTGGTTGCGCCCTCGCGGATAGCGGCCTGCGCCTTCGGCGAGGTCACCGGGCAGTCGCGGATGTAGTTCTCTACCGTGAAGCTCGGGAACTCGGTCCGGATCCGTTCGGCAGCCTTGCGAGCCTCCTCAACCTGCCCAACCTGTTCCTGCGCCATGGCATAGAACATCAGCATCTCACCCCCATCCAGAGGGGCCAGCCGCGACGCTTCTACCGCTTCCTCATATCGTCCGGCGATATACTGCGCGATCACGAGCGCAGGCGTATGCCCCGCCACCCCTGCCGGATCCAGTTCCATGGCGCGACGGGCGATCGGCACGGCCTCGTCCGCCTTCCCGAACAGGAGCGGCAGAGCCCAGGCTGCGGACGACAGTGCGTTGGCGTCACTTGTGCCCATCGCCAACGCCCGGTCGAACGCCTGTTCCGCTCCCTTCTGATCGCCCTCCAGCGCGCTTACCCATCCGACGTGGGTCATCAGATGGGCGTCGTAAGGATCGAGCGCCGCGGCCTTCCTCACACACTCGACATAGGCCTGCACGGCGGCGAGCGGATCGTCGACGAAGCCGCTCGCCGCTGACAGGCTGTAGGCTATACCCAGCATGAGCCACGCTCTCGCGAAGCCGGGATCGATCTCGACTGCACGTGAGAGCAGCCGGATGGCCTCCTGCGTGGAGGCCTTGGTGTACTGGTGCTTCTGCTCCAGGCCGAGCAGGAAGAGATCATAGGCCTCCAAACTTGCCGGCCGCCTCCTGGCCTCCATGCGTCGTACCTCGTGGAGCTTGCCGTACCAGCCGCCGAGCGCGGTTGCGACGTTCCGACCGACCTCGTCCTGGACTGCAAACAGTTCTGCCTCGGGACGGTCGAAGCGCTCCGCCCACAGGTGGCTGCCGCTCGTGGCGTCGATGAGCTGCGCCGTCACCCGTACACGCCCCGCCTCGGCCTGGATGCTGCCCTCGAGCATGTAACGGACGCCCAGTTCTTTTCCGATCTGGCGCACGTCGACCGGCTTGCCCTTGTAGGGCATCGTTGAGTTGCGGGCGATCACAACCAGGTCGGGGCTGCGGACGAGGTTTGTGATGATATCCTCGGTGGTCCCGTCGGCAAACCGCTCCCACCGGGGATCGCCCGAGAGGTTGGAGAACGGCAGGACGGCAATGGAAGGCTGAGTGGGCAAAGATGCCCCGCTGGCCCGAGACGACTCGCGGTTCTGGTTCCACCACCACCAGCCGCCGGCGCTGACCCCGAAGGCGAGGATCAGGGCGAGCGCTGCCAGCGCGGGCTTGAATGCACGGCGCTGTCGCATAGGTTCGGCACGTGCCGCCCCACCACCCGGCACGACGCGCCAGACCTCGACCGGCGTGGCGATGTTCTTGACCCGCTGTGCACCCATCGGGACGAAGCTGACCGCGAGCTTGCGCGCGATCTCCTCGTGGACCCAGCCCGAGACGCAGATCCCGCCCGGCTCGGCCAGACCTTCCAGTCGGGCGGCGACGTTGACGCCGTCACCGTAGATGTCGTCACCTTCGATAATGACGTCGCCGGTGTTGATGCCGATGCGGAGCCGGATGCGCTCCGCCTCGGGCAGATCCTGCTCCAGACCGGCCATGCTCTGCTGAATGGCGACGGCACAGGCGACCGCGTCAACAACGCTGGCGAACTCGCAGAGCGCGCCGTCGCCCATGAGCTTGACAATGCGGCCCCGGTGCTCGGCCAGGAGCGGCTCGAAGAGCTCCCTGCGGTGTGCCTTGAGGCGTTCGAGCGTGCCCTGCTCGTCGCATCCCATAAGTCGGCTGTAGCCGACTACGTCGGCCGCCAGGATGGCAGTGAGTCGTCGCTCGACCCGCGTCGTCGCCATGGTCGTCGTCCTCCCTCCTCCAGGCAGATCGGTTGTTGAAGTCTACGGTTCCGCTCCGCCGGCCAATGTCCGAAACCTGAAATGCTGACCAAATGAACCAGATGGCCGGATCGGCCACACCGACTTACTGATCCGGACAGCGTGACCTGTTCAGGGCAGCGACGGTCATGGCGAACGCTCTCAAGGCTTGACTGTGGCTGCATACGACGATGGCACCCTGCTGCGGCTGCGGCAATCGGTGCGGTAGAGTATAGCCACCGACCTGTCCTTATGCTCAAACCGCAGAATAGAGCATTCGCTACACAGTACACGCGAGTGCAAAAATGTTCCGCTTTGCCGACACCTTCTCGGCAGGGGATGGTCTTCATGCCTTACAGTGTGCTCGATGGCGCCCTGAACTGAGAGATCTTCCGCGCATATGTCGGACAAATCCTCGCCCCGTCACATGGCAATGACGTGCCAGATGCGGGATGCCGTCCATTTCATCACGCCGACAGACGGTAGAAAATCGCTCGCCGCGAGGCAGCTCCGAAAGCCGCTATGCTTTCGGAGCAGACAGCAGCGTGTTTTGGGCCGGCGCCCGCCTCAAGGGCGCGCCGCACCACTCGACACTGTCGCGCCGCTCTTGATCCGGCCACCAGCCCTGCAAGCGCAATCGAACTGAAGGAGCTCGACAACGGTTACCAGCTTGACACCAAAAACCCCATACAGGCAATTATCGAAAATTAGCCATAATAGCTTTAATTCAACATAAACGCGCGTTGATTTGGGGACAGCCGCGAGGTTGGGGGAGCTGGGCTGAACAGGGTATGACTGACCTTGCCGGCGGCCAAGGCCACCTTCGCCTTGAAAGCCGGTGTGTGGTTCCGATGTGGTCGTGTGGTCATTGCTTCTCTTGTGCGGCACGCATACTGGTGCGGCACGCATACTGGCCGCTTTCAGGCAAAAACTCCACTTACCCCGATGTCCAAGTTTCCCGAGCCAGCTCTAACCCCAGGGCCAGCCTTCGCCTGCCAACCCATCCATTCTGCCTTGCTACACCAACGCTATAGTTACAGTCAATACTTTATGCACAGTAAAAATTATTCTGCCATGAAGTTAATGAGTGACCATTGTCACATCATGCGTTCATTGCTTGTGAGAAAAAGACACGGGACATCGAGTGGAAGCACACATCGAAAATAGGTTTGGCAAGTGGGCTGATCTTTCAAAAATGTCTCTAATAGGATCACCAAATAGCTTTATAAAATGGTATATTGATTGAAGAACAGTCCTGGCGCCATTCAATAGTAAAAAACAGTTCTCATTTCAAATCAATGTCTGTTTGTAGATGTCAGGTGCTGATTTGCTGGGTCAACAGTCAGACCAGATTGTCCTAGTGAGATACGGTTTTTTTAGCCTCATCGGCTCTCTGCACGCGTAGGTTCAATTCAAGTTGTATAGGAGAGAACTGACTATGGCATCTGGAGCCAAGAACGTTGATGAGGTATTAGGCCCGACTGAAGAAATACT
Organism: Skermanella aerolata KACC 11604; assembly: GCF_000936425.1. GTDB lineage: Bacteria > Pseudomonadota > Alphaproteobacteria > Azospirillales > Azospirillaceae > Skermanella > Skermanella aerolata. The sequence continues at coordinate 128,613 of NZ_AVFK01000023.1, forward strand.
AACAAGAGGGTACCGAATATCAGTTGGAGCTGAACCCGAGACGACAGACGCGGTCGTGTACCAAGTCGCCGTATACACTGGCGATATACCTGACGCAGGATCAGACGCTGACATCTGGCTGTGGATCGACGATACAGCCGGCCGATCCGATTGGCGACATCTCGACAGTGCCGACGACAAAGTCGCATTATAGTCCTGTCGCCAAAGACCTGTAGTTTCCCCTTTGCTTCCGGCTGAGTAGGATTTCCTCAGCTGACGGTAGCTGGCCTGTTTTAGTAACCATCGTGTTGCATGCCCTTGCAAAAGCAATGAACTTTTAAATATCTAAGAGATCTTCTGATAATTTACAAAACATACATCCTGTTACGACCAGATGTCTTGTGGCAAACAATAGGTTGTTTATTCAGGCATTTATCAAACGGGATCTAAGTCCGTACGCTGTATGTTGATATACCGCCGTTTTGACGATGGTAAATCCTCAAAAACCTGAGGAGCCTGCAATAGCGTCTTCTAGTTTGGAAAGCGAAAACTTCAAGATGAACTTGTTCACTATCCCGACAAACCAATGAATGGAGAACATCATGGTTCAGTTATATCTCCGAAACATACATTGCCATGAGGAAACGGATGAGGTTGGAGCCGATGAGCCTTATGTGCTAGTGACCGCCGTAAACCTCGCATCTTCCATACCTGTACAAGGCTTTCCCGTTCCTCTGCCGGCATTTGATGTCGTTCGATACGGATTTGACGATGTTGATGATGAAGAGACGCACCCAGCGCCCGGCTCATCCCAGTCGTTTTGGGGCATTAATGGGCAACCATCTCCCTTGAGTGATCCGGACAATGCCATTTTCATCGTGAGTCTCATGGAAAATGACGATGGCGACCCCGAGGCTTTGCGTGGAGTCATTAAAGGCATTGTCGGTGGATCGATTTTGGGCAGCCTGACTGCTGATCGAGGCACCAAGGTCGCGGCGCTTCTGCGCGATATTAACTCCGCGATGGGCACTCCAACGGGTGCGCCAAACTTCGACGATAAGATCGGCATTGCGGAACTAAGGTTCTCGGCGGACGAACTGGTGCGTGCCGAGGCAGGCCAGACCATCCAGAAGTCGATCAACATAGAAGGTGATGGCGGTCGCTACGAGCTCTTATTCGAAGGCCGCAATTTTCAGGCTAGCAGATGGTCGGGTGTCGCGGACAATTGGCGTTCGCTGGGTGGGATGTTTCCTGTCGGCGCGCCCGTGACCGCGGTTTCAAGAAAGCCCGGTCAGCTCGACTTGTTCGTTTGCGGCAATGATGGCCGTGTCTATACGTCGTGGTGGTCGCAAGGTCAGGATTGGTCCGGCATCAATGACAACTGGCGGGCGATTGGTGGTTTCTTCCCGGCGGGGGCAAAAGTAGCCGCGGTCGCCCGGACGCCGGATAATCTCGACCTGTTCATCTGCGGCAACGATGGCCGTGTCTACACGTCGTGGTGGTCGCAAGGTCAGGACTGGTCCGGCATCAATGACAATTGGCGCTCCATTGGCGGCGTCTTCCCAGCGGGGGCGCCTGTGGCGGCGGTCGCCCGGACGCCGGACAATCTCGACCTGTTCATCTGCGGCAATGACGGCCGTGTCTACACGTC
>NZ_AVFK01000245.1 GCF_000936425.1 Skermanella aerolata KACC 11604
TAGGGAAACCGAGTCTTAACTGGGCGATTAGTTGCAAGGTATAGACCCGAAACCCGGTGATCTAGCCATGGGCAGGTTGAAGGTTGGGTAACACTAACTGGAGGACCGAACCGACTAATGTTGAAAAATTAGCGGATGACTTGTGGCTGGGGGTGAAAGGCCAATCAAACCGGGAGATAGCTGGTTCTCCCCGAAAGCTATTTAGGTAGCGCCTCGTGAACTCATCTTCGGGGGTAGAGCACTGTTTCGGCTAGGGGGCCATCCCGGCTTACCAAACCGATGCAAACTCCGAATACCGAAGAATGTTATCACGGGAGACACACGGCGGGTGCTAACGT
>NZ_AVFK01000246.1 GCF_000936425.1 Skermanella aerolata KACC 11604
GCGCCAGATCATCCCGCATGTCGAACATCGCCAAAGCCGCTACCTGAACAACCGGGCGGAGAATTCGCATCAGCCGACCCGCCAGCGCGAACGGCGCATGAAGCGGTTCAAGTCGCCCCGCCAGGCCCAGCAGTTCCTGTCCGCTCATGGCCCCATTCACCAGCATAGCCATCCCCGTCGGCATCTCATGACCGCCGCCGAGTACCGCGCCCATTGCGCCCACGCGTTCGAGGTCTGGAAGCAGGAGACGTGCGTCCGGAGGGCCGCATAAAAGGTCGGCTTACGGCCCTTCAACGTCTTCGCACGTCCGATCCAAGTTAACGTGACAATGCC
>NZ_AVFK01000247.1 GCF_000936425.1 Skermanella aerolata KACC 11604
ATCAACCAGATGGTCACGATCCAGGGCCACTCGCTGGAGGATGGCGCCTTCAAGTCCGACTACATCCGCATCGGCGACGGCTGCACCATCGGCTGCAACGCCTTCGTCCACTACGGCATCGAAATGGAAGACAACGTGGCGCTCGGACCCGACAGCTTCCTGATGAAGGGCGAGCATCTGGCCGCCAACTCGACATGGCGCGGCAATCCCGCCAGAGAGATATGACCAGAGAGATATGAGGAGTATCCCATGTCCGCATCCTTCGAACTCCGGCCGGAATCGATGCCGCTCTGCGGCCCGGCCGACACCATCGAACTGGTCGGTTCCGCCC
>NZ_AVFK01000269.1 GCF_000936425.1 Skermanella aerolata KACC 11604
TCAGATCCAGACCGGACCAGCGCGCGATCTGAGTGCCGTACAGGCGGTAACGAAAATCCCGGCCGCCGTCGACGGGCTCGAGCAGCATCAGGTAGCCCAGGGCCGGGACGAACGCCGCCGGATCGGGCTGGCCCTCTTGGGCGACAAGGTCACTCCAGAAGGTGCCGATCGCGGTGAGTTGCGGCGCCGGCAAGGTCGCCGGATCCGGATTCCAGCAGACGACCGGT
>NZ_AVFK01000248.1 GCF_000936425.1 Skermanella aerolata KACC 11604
GCGGGGCGGGTGCGCGGCGAGACGACCGAGGTCGCCGCGGCCATTCAGGAGCTGCGCCAGGTGCTGGTCCGGGTCGTCCGCACCGCGACACCCGACGTCGACCGCCGCCTCAGCGAGCGCCATCCCGTCGATCTCGCCGCCACGATCTCTGGATCGAACGCCGGTGGCGCCGTGCGGGTTGTCGACCTCTCGGCGACCGGAGCCCGGCTCTCGGGCAATCCGGGCCTGCACGACGGTAACACCGGAATGCTCAGCTTCACCGGCTCCGGCATCTCGGTCGGCTTCCGGGTTGTCGAAGCTGGGTCTGACGATCTGCG
>NZ_AVFK01000274.1 GCF_000936425.1 Skermanella aerolata KACC 11604
TACGCCGACGGAGCCCGCCAGGGAGCTCCGCAGGCAATCCAGGTCGCGGATCGCTTTCATCTCCTCCGGAACAGCGGTGATGCCCTGCGCGGCGTTCTCGAACACCATCACCGTCATCTGGCCGAAGCCGCTCGCAGCGCGGCAGCTTCGGCCATGGCCGAGCAGGAAACCAACGACAATACCGCCGATGTCGCGGACGGACC
>NZ_AVFK01000015.1 GCF_000936425.1 Skermanella aerolata KACC 11604
GCTCCGGCCCCGCCCCCTGCCGCTCCACCGCCCGCTGTGGCGGCCCGCCCAACGCCTCCGCCGCCGCAAGCCGCGCCTGCGGCCCCGCCACGCTCGCTGACGCCGCCTCCGGCACCAGCACAGACGGCGGCCTTGCCGCCACCGCCGGCTCCACCGGCTGCATCGTCCGGTGGCGGAAACTTCCGCCTTCAGATCGCGTCCGTGAAGTCCGAGGACGCCGCACGAGCGGAGTTCCAGCGGTTGCAGAAACGCTACCCGGAGGCCCTGGGCGGGTTGGGTGTCGCTTACGTCCGGGTCGATCTCGGCGACAAGGGCATCTATTATCGCGTCCAGGCAGGGCCGGTGGACGAAGCACGCGCGACCTCCATCTGCTCCTCTCTCAAGTCACAGAGCGTCGGGTGCATTCTTGTCCGTCAGTAGTAAGGCTTCCACCGCGAAGCTTCCCGCCGCGATCGTTTACGGCTGCGCCGGTACCACCCTGTCCCCGGAAGAGCGCGAGTTCTTCCGGGCGTCGAATCCCTTCGGTTTCATCCTATTCCGCCGGAACTGCCAGACCCCCGATCAGGTCAGGACGCTCGTCGCCGACCTGCGGGCATCGGTCGGGCGCTCCGACGCTCCGGTGCTGATCGACCAGGAAGGCGGACGCGTCGCCCGGATGCGCCCGCCGGAATGGCCGTCCTTCCCGCCGGCCCGCCGGATCGGCGATCTTGCCGCCGGCGACCCCGAAGCCGGAGCCGAGGCGGCATGGCTGACCGCGCGACTGATCGCGTCGATGCTTCACGATGCCGGCATCACCGTCGACTGCGCACCGGTCTGCGACGTTCCGGTCGACGGCTCCCATGACGTGATCGGCGACCGTGCCTATTCCGACGATCCGGAACTGGTGGCGAGCCTCGCGCGGATTTCCTGCACAGGGTTCCTGGACGGCGGCGTCCTGCCGGTCATCAAGCATCTGCCTGGGCATGGCCGGGCACTGTGCGACAGCCATCTGGAGCAACCGAGGGTCGAGGCGGGCAGGGCCGAACTGGCGCGGACCGACTTCCTGCCGTTCGAAGTCGTCGCCGACATGCCGCTCGGCATGGTCGCCCATGTCGTCTACCAGGAACTCGACCCGGTCCATCCCGCCAGCACCTCGGCGGTCGTCATCCAGTCGGTCATCCGCGACCAGCTCGGATTCGACGGGCTGCTGTTCTGCGACGACCTGTCGATGGAAGCGCTGGCCGGCACCGTGGCGGAACGCGCGGTCGCCGTGCTGGAGGCCGGCTGCGACGTGGTCCTTCACTGCAACGGCAAGCTTGACGAGATGCAGGCGCTGGCGCCGATCGTGCCGCCGCTGACGGACGCCGCCGCCGCCCGCTGGGTGCATGCGCTGACGTTCCTGAAACCGCCGGGCAAGGGAGATCCGGAACGCATGCGGGAGCGGCTGGACGCCTTGCTAGAGGGATCGGACATCATCGCATGATGACCTCGATCGAACAGTTCCTGTTCGACGCCTCCGTCTGGGTGGTCCCCGTCATCATGGCGATCACGTTCCACGAGGCGGCACACGGCTTCGCCGCTTGGAAGCTGGGCGACGACACGGCGAAAAGACTTGGGCGGGTGACCTTCAACCCGTTGCGCCATGTCGATCCCATCGGCACGGTGATCCTACCGGCGGTGATGTATTTCACCACGTCGTTCATGTTCGGCTGGGCAAAGCCGGTGCCGGTCAACTTCAACCGGCTGCGCAACCCGCGCTACGGGATGGTGCTGGTGGCGCTGGCCGGACCCGTGATCAATATCGTTCTGGCGTTCTTCGCCGCCTGGACGCTGCGCTGGATCGATTTCTTGCCGGAAACCGCGTTGCTTTGGGTCCAGCAGAGCTTGGTGATCGCGGTACAGATCAACGTCATCCTGGCGGTGTTCAACATGATCCCGCTGCCGCCGCTGGACGGCGGCAGGGTGGCGGTCGGCCTGCTGCCGCGCCAGCTCGCGATGCCGCTGGCCCGGCTCGAGAACTACGGCCTGTTCATCCTGATGGGCGTGCTGTTCATCCTGCCGTTGATCGGCCAGCAGATCGGCATGAACCTGAGCGTGCTGCCTTGGCTGCTCGGCCCGCCGGTCGAGTACGTCATCCGCCTGCTCGGCTTCGCGACCGGTCACGGCTGACCTTCGATGACTACGGAAAAGTCGAACGGCGAAACTGCCGAGGGCCAGCTTGTCCTCGATCTCGACGGCTACGAGGGGCCGATCGACGTCCTGCTGACGCTGGCGCGCGATCAGAAGGTCGATCTGACGCGGATCTCCATCCTTCAGCTTGCCAACCAGTACTTAGCCTTCGTCGCGGAAGCGCGGCGCATCAGGCTGGAATTGGCCGCCGATTATCTCGTGATGGCCGCGTGGCTGGCATACCTGAAGTCCCGCCTGCTACTGCCCGAGCAGGACGAGGAGGAGCCGAGCGGGGAGGATCTGGCGCAGGCCCTGGCTTTCCAGCTTCAGCGGCTCGAGGCCATGCAGGAAGTCGGGGCCAAGCTCGTCGACCGTCCGCGCCTTGGCCGCGACGTCTTCGCGCGCGGAGCGCCTGAGGGCATCCAGGTCATTTCGCGGTCGATCTTCGACCTGTCGCTCTACGATCTCCTGAAGGCCTATACCGAGCACAAGCGCAAGGAAGAGTACGGCACGTGGCGCATTCAGCCAACCGAACTGTACTCGATGGAGGACGCGCTCCAGCACCTCTCCGAAATGCTGGGCCGGTTGCCGGATTGGACCTCCCTTGCAAGCTTCGTCCCCGGCGCCGCCGGTGACTCGCTGCTCAGCCGCTCGGCCCTCGCGGCGCATTTCGTGGCCAGCCTCGAACTGACCAAGGCAGGCAAGCTGGAACTCAGGCAGGAAGGCGTCTTTTCGCCCATCTATCTTCGCCGCGTCAGGTCGCAGCAGTCATGAACCCCGAACTCCGCCTGCTCGAAGCGCTGATCTTCGCTTCGGCCGAACCGCTGGACGAACGCACCCTGGCGGATCGCCTGGGGAACGGTGTCGACATCGTCCGGCTGTTGGCCGAGCTGAAGCAGGACTACGCTGGACGCGGTATCGACCTTGTCAGCACGGCGGGCCGCTGGTCGTTCCGCACGGCCCCCGACCTGGCGGAGAAGCTGCGCGTCGATGCCGAGGTGCAGCGGAAGCTGTCGCGGGCCACGGTCGAGACCCTGGCGATCATCGCCTATCACCAGCCCGTGACCCGCGCCGAGATCGAAAGCATACGCGGCGTCGCCACCAGCAAGGGCACGCTGGATATCCTGATGGAAGCGGGCTGGGTCCGGCCGGGCAAGCGCCGGGAGACGCCGGGCCGGCCGCTGACTTGGATCACGACGGACGGCTTCCTCGACCATTTCGGCCTGGAAAGCCTGCGTGACCTCCCCAACCTCGAAGACCTGAAGGCGTCCGGCCTGCTCGATTCGCGGCCGGTGCTGACCTCTATCCAGGGCGGAGCGGGGGGAGCGGCGGCGTCGGAGGAGGAGGGCTGAGTCAGGAAGCTCCCGCTTCCAATGCAGTCTCGGCCGCCACCGGCCGCTTCATGACGATCACCAGTACCGTCGTCACGAGCGTTCCCGCCGCGATCGCCAGGGCATAGAGGCCGACATTGGTGACGGCGTTGGGGATGCCCAGGACGAAGACGCCGCCGTGCGGCGCGCGAAGCATGCAGCCGAACAGCATGGACAGGCCACCGGCCACGGCCGATCCGGCGATGCCGGGCGGGATCACCCGCAGAGGGTCCTTGGCGGCGAAGGGGATGGCGCCCTCCGTGATGAACGACAGGCCGAGGACGGCGGCCGCCTTGCCGGCGTCGCGCTCATCCCGGGTGAAGCGGTTCTTCGCGATCACCGTCGCAAGGGCCAGCCCGAGCGGCGGGGTCATCCCCGCGGCCATCACGGCCGCCATCGGCAGGTAGGCCTCCGACGCAAGCAGTCCCACTGCGAAGGTATAGGCCGACTTGTTGACCGGACCGCCCATATCAACCGCCATCATTCCACCCAGCAGCAGCCCAAGCAGCACCGCATTGGCCGAGGTCATGCCGCTGAGCCAACCGGTCAGGGCCGACAGGACGGCTGCGATCGGCGTCCCGACCACGTAGATCATCAGCAAGCCGACCGCCACGCTGGCGAGCAGCGGGATGATGAGCACGGGCTTCAGCCCTTCCAGGTTCTGCGGCAGCCTGATCCAGTTTCGGAGGTAGAGGGCGATGTATCCGGCCAGGAAGCCCGAAGCAAGACCGCCCAGGAAACCGGCGCCGATCTGGTTGGCCAGCATGCCGCCGATCAGGCCGGGAGCCAGCCCCGGCCGGTCGGCGATGGAGAAGGCGATGAAGCCGGAGAGCACGGGGACCATCAGTGCGAAGGCGGACTGACCGCCGATCTGCATCAGCGCCGCGGCCAGCGACCCCGGTTCCTTCGCGGCGTCGATGCCGAACATGAAGGACAGGGCTATGGCCAGTCCGCCGGCCACGACGACCGGGATCGTGTACGACACGCCGGTCATCAGATGCTTGTACGGTCCCGTTCTCTGTGCCGAGCGCTCGGCCTTCAACCGTTCGACCTCGCCAGCCAGGTTCCTGCCCGTTCCCGGTTCGGCGGCAGCGCCGGCATCGAGAGCCGACGCTTCGTCGAAGGCGGCCGCGACGACCTGCTTTCCGCCCTTGAGTGCTTTGCCGGTGGAGGTCGAGTAGATCCGCTTGTGGCGGAACCGGTCGAGCGCCACGTTGGTATCCGCGGCGATGATGACGATGTCGGCGGCATCGATCTCCGCGGGGGTCAGAGTATTGCCAGAGCCGACCGATCCCTGGGTTTCCACCCTAATCTCGTGCCCCAGCGCTCGGGCTGCCTTGGTCAGCGCTTCGGCCGCCATGAAGGTATGGGCGATGCCGGTCGGGCAGGAGGTGACAGCGACGATCCGTTTCGCCGCAGGTGCCGCCGCCGGAAGCGTCGGCTCCGAAGGCAAGGCGGCCGGCGCTGCGGGAGCCGGCGCCTGGACTGCCGCCACTCTCCGTTCTTCACGCGGCGGCAAGCTGTCCGGCTGAACGGACCGGCGCGGCGCCAGTTCCGCGACCGGTCCTATGCCCTTGTCGCCGACCGCGTCGCGCAGAAGCTTTGCCGTGTGGCGGATCGCTTCGCCCGGAGTGGCGCGGTGGATCGTCTTGCCCCGGAAGCGGCCCTGGTCGTCGGGCTGATCGGTCGCCAGGATCACCACGTCGGCGTTGCGGATCTCGCCCTCCGACAGCAGGTCGGATGTGCCGGACGGTCCTCGCCGTTCGACCCGGATATCATAGCCCAGCATGTCGGCGGTCGCTTCCAGCGCCTCGGCCGCCATGGCCGTATGTGCGGCGGAGGTCATCGACCCCGTCACTGCGACGACTTTCTTCATGGTTCACTCAACTCCCGGACGGCGGCAGGAATGGGTTCGGCAGGGATAGTTTGGCAGGGGCGGTCTCAGCGGGCGATGACCCGGACATCGATCTCGCTCATCGATTGTTCCACGCTCTCCGGCGGCGGAAGATGCGGACCGACCGTCGCCAGCGTGCCGAGCGAAAACGCGCTCGCCAGCCGGGCGCAGCCTTCGAGGTCCAGGCCGCGCAGCTTCCCCAAGACGAAGCCGGCGACCATCGCGTCTCCCGCTCCGACGGTGCTGCGTACGACCACGGCCGGTGGGCGTGTCGCGATCCGCTCCGCCCCTTCCGCGAAGATGGCACCGTCAGGACCCAGGGATACGGCAATGCAGCCGATCCCCCGGTCGATCAAGTCCTGAACGGCTGCGAGGATGGCGGCTTCATCGGGCAGCGTGCGGCCCGTCAGCTCCTCCAGTTCCTCCAGGTTGGGCTTGACCGCATAGGGAAGCGCCTCCACCCCGTTGGCGAATGCCGGACCGCTGGCGTCGAGTACGACCCGCTTGCCGCGTCGGCGCAGGCCGGCGACCAGATCGGCATAGACGGTGTCGGGGGTGCCGGCCGGCGTGCTGCCCGACAGGACGAACCAGTCATGGTTCGCCGCTAGCCGGTCAATCACGGTTTGCAGACTGGCGAGGTTTTCCGGAGAGAAGGGAAGGCCCGGCAGGTTGATATCGGTGATCCGCTTGTTCGGCTGGTCCAGGATCTTGACGTTCGCCCGGGTCCTGCCCGGCACCGTCACGAAGTGGTCGTCGATGCCCTTGGCCGCGAAGAAGCTCCGGAAGATCTCCGTATTGCCGGCCCCCAGGAATCCGGTGACGCTGACCGGGCTGCCGAAATCCGCCAGGAAAGCCGCGACGTTGACGCCCTTGCCGCCGGGGTCCGCCTGCTCCCATTCCACCCGGTTGACTTGTCCTACCGCGAAGTTTGGTATCGAGATGGTCTGGTCGATGGCGGGGTTCAGCGTCACCGTGGCTACGCGGACCGGCATCAGGCAACCTCCGCCGTCAGGGCGCGGACCTCGTCCGCGGCTTCGCACATCAGTGCGCGTCTCGCCAGATCCTTGGCGTCCTCGTACGCCATGTCGCGGATCTGCGCCTTCAATCCGGGAATGTTGGGTATGCCGACGCTCAGTTCGTCGACGTCCAGGCCGATCAGGATGGCGGCGGCGGCGGGATCGGCGGCTAGGTTGCCGCATACCCCGACCCATTTGCCCTCACCATGGGCCGCTCGGACGGTCTGGTCGACCATCCGCAGCACGGCAGGATGCAGGCCGTCGGCATCCTTGGCAAGCGCGGGGTTTCCCCGGTCCATCGCCAGCGTGTACTGCGTCAGGTCGTTGGTCCCGATCGAAAAGAAATCGACCTCCCGCGCCAGCATGTCGGCCAGCACGGCGGAGGACGGCACCTCGACCATGATGCCGACATCGATCTCCGGCGCATCCAGTTCAACGCGGATCTCCTCGACCAGCCGGCGTGCCCGGCGGAACTCGTGGACCGACGTGATCATCGGGAACATGATCTTGATTTCGCCGTGGGATGCCGCCCGCAGGATCGCCCTGAGCTGACTGCGGAACAGGTCCGGCATCGCAAATGATAGCCGTATTCCGCGCTGGCCGAGGAACGGGTTGTCCTCGTGCGCCATGGAGATATAGGGCAGCGGCTTGTCGCCGCCGGCATCCAGCGTGCGGACGATCAGCGGCAGCCCGCCGAGGGCTTCCGCCATGGACTTGTAGGCTTCGAACTGCTCGTCCTCCCCGGGAGGGTCGGTCCGGTCCTGGAACAGGAACTCGGTGCGCAGCAGCCCGACCGCTTCGCCGCCGGCCTCCACTGTACGGCCAGCTTCCGGAACCGCGCCGATATTGGCCGCCACCTCGACCCGGTGGCCATCGACGGTGATGGCGGGACGGTAGGCTGCCTCCACCACGGCTGCCCGGCGGGAGCCGGCGACGCCCTGGGCCTGCTGTGCCGAGTCCAGCCGTTCGGGGTTCGGATCGGGCAGGACCGTGCCCGTCGAGCCGTCGAGCACCGCCGTCATACCCGTGGCCAGTTCCAGCACCCCACGGCCGCATCCGACCACCGCCGGTATGTCGAGCGAGCGGGCAAGGATCGCGGTGTGGGAGTTCGGGCCGCCGAGCGCCGTGCAGATGCCCTTGACCAGATCCGGGTTGAGGGAGGCCGTATCCGACGGGCTGAGGTCTTCGGCCACCAGGATGATCTGATGGTCGGGCAAGGGGGCCATTCCCTCGTTGGTGCGGACCAGCAGGCGCATGACCCGCGCCCCGACATCGCGCAGGTCGTCCGCCCGCGCTGCCAGGAGGGGGTCGTTCAGGGCCGCCAGCTCGCCGGCCCTTTCCTCCACCGCCGCGCGCCACGCGAAAGCGGCGCTTTCCTCGCTGTGGTCGATCCGGAAGCGGGCGGCTTCGATCAGGTCGGGATCTTCCAGGAACTCCCGGTGGGCCAGGAAGATGCGGGCCTCCGCTTCGCCGGCGCGCTGGTTGATCGTCCGGTGAAGCTCCTCCAACTCGGCGCCGGCCCGGTCGATGGCATGGTCCAGGTCGGAGCGCTCCGCTTTAGAATCGACCGCATGCTGTTCGATGGCGGCCTGGGCTTCTTTCCGCAACTGGTGAATTGGCGCTATGGCGATGCCCGGCGCCGCGGCGATGCCCCGGATCAGTCCGGGTTCATCCGGTGCCTCGGGAGTCTCCGGTGCGGCCGGAGCGGTCTGGCCGGGCAAGGCGGAAACCTCGGCGACGGTGTCGGATGCGGGCGCTTCCTCGCCTAGTCCTTCTGCGACGGCGATCTGGAGAGACTCGAGCGCCTTGGCCGCATCGGGGCCGTCGGCGGTGATGGTGATGACCCCGCCGCGCTCCACGCCAAGCCGGAGCATCGATACCATGCTCTTGCCGTTTGCCGTCTTGCCGTCGTGGTACACCCGGATGTCGCTGCGGAACTGTTTGGCAAGCGCCACGAAGACCGAAGCCGGACGCGCATGCAGTCCAGTGCCGCCGATAACCTCCACATCCGCCCGGTAGCCGGCGCTCAGCATGGAGGCGGGAGGTTGGGCCTGGACCGCAGCCGGGACGGGCACGGTCTGCCGGGAAGGGTCGAGAGCCGCGACGATGTCCTCGACGCGGCGTGTCCGGGCTAGCCGCATCACGGTCGCCTCGTCTTCCAGGACGTCCGTCAGCTTTGCCAGTACGCCGATATGCTCATCCGACCGGGCGGCGATGCCCACGACCAAGTAGACGACCTCGCCGGGGTTCCACTCGACTCCGTGCGGCACCTGAAGCACGGAAAGGCCTGTTCGCTGGATCAATTGACGGTCCTGGGGAAGCCCGTGGGGGATCGCGATGCCATTGCCGAGATATGTCGCGGTCACCTGTTCCCGCTTCATCATGCTCTGTATGTAACCGGGGTGTATGTAGCCGCCTTCGACCAGAATGACTCCCGCCTGATGGATCGCGTCCGCCTTGTCCATGGCGTGTGCGGCAATACGCACATTCTCCGGTCCCAAACTGACCATACGGCTTTCCTTTTCGCCAATTGACTCAATCTATTTAATCCGATGGCACTTAAACCCGATGCCGGAGAAAGCGTTGCAAATCTGGGGCAATGGCGCAATCGCCAGGAAGAATGGCATCGGGTTTCGAAACCTGCTGATGTTCGCAACGCTCCTGCTGGCGCCTTCTCCTGGGGGCGTCGTCGCGGCCGACCTCCCGGTAGACCTGGAACTTGTTCTCGCGGTCGACGTCTCGGGGTCGATCGATACCGAGCATGCCCACCTCCAGCGCAGCGGGTATGCCCGCGCACTGACCGACCGGCGTGTGATCGACGCGATCCAGTCCGGCTCCTTCGGCCGTATCGCGCTGACCTATGTGGAATGGGCGGACGACAGCCTTCAGCGCACCGTGGTCGGCTGGCGGGTGATCGACGGTCCGTCCAGCGCCAAGGACTTCGCCAAGGAGCTCGGCGGCGCTCCGACCGTCACCGAGGCACGGACTTCGATCAGCGCCCTGATCGACTATTGCGTACCACTCTTCAACGAGAATGGGTTCGACGGTGCCCGCCACGTGATCGACGTGTCCGGCGATGGAGAGAACAACGTGGGCCGGTCGATAACGCTGGCGCGCGACGACGCCGTAAAGGCCGGCGTCACCATCAACGGTCTCCCGATCGTGAGGGAGGGGCTGCTGCCCTGGGCCGAGGACCGCGATCACCGACGCAACCTGGACGCCTATTACCGTGACAGCGTGATCGGCGGTCCCGGAGCCTTCGTGGTAGTGGTCAAGGACTACAACAATTTCGCCGACGCGATCATCTCCAAGCTGCTCAAGGAGATAGCGGAGCTTCCATCGCCCTGAGGCACATCCGGTCCGGCATCGTCGGAACAGGGGAGGGCATGCCGTGTTGCACTGCATCGGGTGAAACCACAGCAAGCCTTCCGCGATGGATATCCCAGCCAAAGGACGGATCGCGTTCGTCCTTATCTTCGCGGCCTTTTTCATTCCGGTGTGGGGCTATACAGCGACCGCCTCGGTCACGTGGATGCGGATGCTCGACCTCGACGGTTTCCGGTCGGCTGCCGACGTCGGATCCTATCTGCTGGAACTCCGCACCGGAATTCCACCCGTGCTCTCCGCGCTCGAACTGCTCTGGTGGGTTCGGTTCCGTGACCTGACGCTGTTCACCGAGATCCTCTATCCCATCACCATAGCGCTGGCCTTCACGCTGGCGGTGGCGTTGCAGTCCGCGCGGCCGATGCACCGCATCGTCCTTGTCGCGATGGGCGTCTTCTTGGCGAACCGGGGCGCCGAGGTTCATGCCGGCAACCCAGCCAACTACGACCCGCTGTTCGCGCTCCTGCTGCTCGGTTATTTCGTGCTGATCGACACCTGGCAGCGGAAACGCCATCCGGTCTGGCTGGCCGCGGCCGGCCTTTGCCTGTCGCTGCTGGAACTGACACGGCCTTTCATGATCTTCCTCCTGCCGCTTTTCCTGCTGGTGGACGGACACCGGATCTACCTGACTGCATCGCGCCGCCAAACCGCGCCGCTTCGGGTCGGCGGAATTCGGACCGCCCTGGCGGCTTTCCTGCTGCCGGTAGTCGTCCTGTCCGGAGGCTGGCATTTGCACCTGTACGCGGCGCACGATCGCCAGATCGCCTGGACCAACATATCGGGCTACAATCTCCAGCGTGCCTGGGAGGACTTCGATCCGGAGATCGGGGCGGTGCAGCACCTCGATCAGTTGCCGCGCAACGGCGAGCTTTGGGCGAACCTGAATACGACCGAAATCTACCGGAAGAGCGAAGACTTGAAGCGGATGATCGTCGGCAAGATCCTCGACGACCCGTCCGGCGCCGCAGTCCATGTGACGAACCGGCTGGCAACCTTCGTCAGTTCGCCGGTTGGGATGTACGGTCACGATCCCAAGGGCATCGATATCGAGATATACCGGAAACTGGTCTCCGCCCTGGTCCTTCTGCTGCCGATATATGTCGCGGTATCGGCGGTCTCGCTTCTTCGCCGCCGCCGGTGGCCGTGGCTCGATCCGCACTGGTGGCTGGCCGCATCCACCTTGTCGATCGCCCTGGTGGTGACTTTGGGCGAGCAGGGAGAAGAGGCGCGGTTCCTCTTCACCATCATGCCGATGCTCCTGGCCGTCGCCAGCTTCGCAGTCAGCGATGTGATCAGAGCGGTTCGCGCCGACACAGACCGCCCGGACTGCGACAAAGGTGCTCCGGCTTGCGACTGGTATTAAGAACCAATTGCAAATTATCCCCGACGTGACTTAATAGCCGCTTGTGAGCGCCCACCACGAGCAGCGACCGGGACCGATGGATCATTCCTACTTCGACGAACCCAGCCTCGCCCAACGCCCCTGGAGCCTTCGTACCGCCCTTCGGGAGCGCGCGGCGGCCCTGCTGGGGAGAGCACCGGTCCGTTCGGCGCCATCCACTCAGCGGTCGGCCAGACGCCAAGCGCATATCGACCCGAAAGCTTCGCTCGACGCTGCCGGCCCAGGGCACCGTAGCGCATCGGCCCCGTCCGAGGCCCTGACGCTCGACCATATCCGCCACCGCTATGCCGGCATGACCGCCGTCGACGACGTAAGCCTGAACATCGCCCATGGCGAGATCCTGTGTCTGGTCGGCCCCAGCGGCTGCGGCAAGTCCACGCTGCTGCGAATCGCCGCCGGCCTGGAGGCGCTTCAGCGCGGCACGGTCAGGATCAACGGGCAGGTCGTGGCCGACGATAGCGGATGCATCCCGCCGGAACGGCGCGGCGTCGGTCTGGTCTTCCAGGACTATGCCCTTTTCCCCCATCTGTCCGTGATCGACAATGTCCGATTCGGCTTGTCCGGCAGGCCTGCCGCCCATCAGCGCCGCCGGGCGATGGAAACGCTGGAGCAGGTCGGCATGGGCGGCTACGCCGATCATTTTCCCCATGCCCTGTCGGGCGGCCAGCAGCAGCGCGTCGCCCTGGCGCGTGCCCTGGCCCCAGATCCGGCGGTGCTGCTGCTCGACGAGCCGTTCTCCGGACTGGACGCCCGACTGCGCGAGCAGGTGCGGGACGAAACGCTGCATGTGCTGAAGCGGACCGGCGCCGCCACCATGCTGGTCACGCACGACCCGGAAGAGGCCATGTTCCTGGCCGACCGCATCGCCCTGATGCGCAATGGCAAGCTGGTCCAGCTCGGCAGCCCGGTCGATCTCTACAACCGTCCCGCCGACGGCTTCGCCGCCAGCTTCTTCGGGGAGGTCAACCGGATCGACGGCACCGTCCGCGGGGGCGCCGTCGATACGCCGGTCGGACGGGTCGCAACAGATCTTCCGGAAGGAAGTGCCGCACAGGTCATGATCAGGCCGGAGGCGCTCAGCCTCGCGCCGCTGGATAGTGCAGGGGGCGCCGCCGTTCCCAATATCGCCCGTGTCATGGCATCCCGGCTGCTGGGACGGACAAGCCTGGTCCACCTTTCGATTCCGGACGGGCGGAGCGGATGCCATCTGCACTCCCGGATGCCGGGGCAGTTCCTCCCCCAGGAGGAGACGCACGTGGCAATTACGCTGGATGCCCGTCAAGCCTTTGTATTCCCCGCCAAAGATCCGACATAAAGGCTCCTGAAACTGTTCGGCCCCGGGGGGCAGGTCTGTGTCTGCCCCCGTAGCGTTGCGGTTGGATTGGCTTTCTGCCAATATCCCGCCGCAACGCGCGCCCGTGAGCGGACTTTGGAGATTCCTCAATGAGTATCGGTATTTGGCAGGTCGTCCTTATCCTTCTGATCGTCCTGATCATCTTCGGAGCCGGTAAGCTGCCCAAGGTGATGGGCGACGTCGCCAAGGGTGTGAAAAGCTTTAAATCTGGGCTGAAGGACGACGAGGACGAAACGACGGCCGAGCCGCCGCGTGTCGTTCAGACCCATACGGCGCCGCCGGCATCGCCGGTTGCCACGCAGCCCGTTCCGACAGGTTCGCCGACCGTGGACCACACGACCACCGTGAAGAAGGACGAGACGGCGAAGACCTGATCCCCGTCAGCGCCGTGCAGATCACCGGCCTGGACATTCCAGGCGGCATCCACCGCAGTCCTTGGATGACCCATAATGCTTGATATTGGCTGGTCCGAAATTGCCGTCATCGTCGTCGTGGCGTTGATCGTCATAGGGCCGAAGGACCTGCCGAAGGTTTTGAAGACCATCGGTATCTGGGTTCGCAAAGCGCGTATGCTGACTCGCGACTTCCAGAACAGCGTGGACGAGATGATCCGCGAAGCCGACATGGACGATGTCCGGCGGCAGGCTACCGAATTGCGGAATATCAACATTGGCCGCGAGGTCGAAAAGACCATCGACCCGTCCGGATCTCTGCGTGACGCCTTCGACCCGAACATCACGTCGCGTCCGCGCGACGACGGACCGCCCAAGGACGTCGACGCGGAGGAAGAGGCGGACCGGCTGGCCCATGAGGGCACCAAAACTCCCGCCCAGCATGCCGCGACCGGATCGAACGGCGCCCAGTTGCCCGTTCCGGCAGCCGAACCGCAGTTGCCCGCGACCGCCACCGACTTGAAGATTCCCGAACCCGCACCGGCACATACACCTGCACCGGCCGAATCACCTGACAAACGGGCGTTACCATCGTGAGCGACGACGGCCTCGACGACAGCAAGATGCCGCTGCTCGATCACCTGATCGAGTTGCGCACCCGGCTGATGTACTCAATCCTGGCGATCTTCGCCGCTTTCCTGGTCTGTTACTATTTCAGCCCGCAGATCTACGCCTTCCTGGTCCGCCCGCTTGCCAACCTGCTCGGCAACGAAGGCCGCAGGATGATCTACACGGGCTTGACGGAAGCGTTCTTCACCTATGTCAAGGTGGCGTTCTGGGCCGGTACGTTCCTGTCGTTCCCGATCATCGCGACCCAGCTCTGGATGTTCGTGGCGCCGGGCCTGTACAAGCACGAACGCAATGCCTTCCTGCCGTTCCTGATCGCGACGCCGATCCTGTTCTTCTTGGGCGGCGCCCTGGTCTACTACGCGATCTTCCCGCTCGCCTGGCAGTTCTTCCTCAGCTTCGAGCAGTTGACCCCCGGCCCCGAAGGGCTGCCGATCCAGTTCGAAGCCCGCGTCGGCGAGTATCTGTCGCTGGTCATGACGCTGATCTTCGCCTTCGGCATCGCCTTCCAGTTGCCGGTGCTGCTGACGCTGCTGATCCGCGCGGGGATCATCTCGTCCGCCGATCTGGCGGCCAAGCGCAAATACGCGATCGTCGGGATCCTGGTCGCGGCGGCCATCATGACTCCGCCCGACGTCATCAGTCAGATCGGCCTCGCCATACCGCTTTACATGCTCTACGAAGTCTCGATCCAGATCGGCCGCGTGATGGAGAAGCAACGTGCCAAGCGTGAGGCGGAACAGGAAGCGGCCGACCGGGCTGAGTCCGATCGGTCACAGGGTGCGGCGGAATAACCACAGCCTGTAACTGCCGGTCCTGCTCCCCTGGACCGGAGACGCGAGGAGCTTTATAAACGGACTTCCCGTAACGTCTCCGATCCAGTGGTCCTATGCACGACTTACGCCTGATTCGCGATAACCCCGAGGCTTTCGACCGTGGTCTGGCGAGGCGCGGGGTATCGCCCATGGCGGGCGAAATCCTCGAACTCGACACGCGCCGCCGTGCTGCCCAGACGACCTTGCAGGAACTCCAGGCCCGCCGTAACGAGGCATCCAAGGAGATCGGCAAGGCCAAGCGGGAAGGCCGCGACGCCGACGCCCTGATGGCGGAAGTCGCCGGGCTGAAGGACCGCATGCAGGAGACGGAGGACGAAGAGCGCGCGGTAGGTGCGACGCTCGAAGGCTATCTCGTCAGCTTGCCCAATCTCCCTGCCGACGACGTTCCCGATGGTCCGGACGAAACCGCCAACGTGGAACTCCGCCGCGTCGGCGAACCGCCCAGGATCGACAAGGCGCTGGAGCATTTCGATCTCGGCGAGAAGCTCGGGATGATGGACTTCACCGCCGGCACCAAGCTGTCCGGTGCCCGGTTCACCGTGCTGCGCGGCAAGCTGGCCCGGCTGGAGCGGGCGCTAGGCCAATTCATGCTGGACCTGCACGTCAACGAGCACGGCTTCACCGAAGTCATGCCGCCGTTCCTGGTCCGCGACGAAGCGGCATTCGGCACCGGCCAGTTGCCGAAATTCTCCGAGGATCTGTTCAAGACCAATACCGGTCACTGGCTGATCCCGACCGCGGAAGTACCGCTGACCAACCTCGTCGCCGACCGCATCCTCGACCTGGAGGACCTGCCGCTTCGCATGACCGCGCTGACGCCTTGCTTCCGTTCGGAAGCGGGTGCGGCGGGCAAGGATACCCGCGGCATGATCCGCCAGCACCAGTTCTGGAAAGTCGAGATGGTCAGCGTGACCGGCCCGGACCAGTCGCAGGCGGAGCACGAGCGTATGACGGAATGCGCCGAGACTGTTCTGAAGCGGCTAGGCCTTCCGTTCCGGACCATCGTTCTGTGTACCGGAGACATGGGTTTCTCGGCCCGCAAGACCTACGACATCGAGGTCTGGTTGCCGGGGCAGAACACCTACCGGGAGATTTCCAGCGTCTCCAACTGCGGCGACTTCCAGGCCCGCCGGATGAAGGCGCGCTGCCGGCCCCGTGGCGAAAAGAACACACAGTTCGTCCATACGCTAAACGGCTCGGGTGTCGCCGTCGGACGCTGCCTGATCGCGATCATGGAAAACTTTCAGCAACCTGATGGGTCCATAATCGTGCCGGAGGCTCTACGGCCTTACATGGGTGGTCTCGACAGGATTTCTCTGGATGCTTAAAGCTCCCCTGGACGTATCGAAGGCGCGAATCCTGCTGTCGAACGACGATGGAATCCACGCTCCGGGGTTGGAAGTGCTGGAGAAGATCGCCCGGACTCTGTCGGACGACGTCTGGGTGGTGGCGCCGGAGACGGAACAGTCCGGGGCTAGCCATTCGCTGACGCTCCATCGGCCGCTGCGGATGCGGCAGATGGGTGAACGCCGGTTCGCGGTGGATGGCACCCCGACCGACTGCGTGCTTCTCGCGATCAACCATATCTTGAAAGACCGCAAGCCCGACCTCGTGCTTTCCGGCGTCAACCATGGCAGCAACCTGGGCGAGGACGTGACTTATTCCGGCACCATCGCCGCCGCGATGGAAGCCACCCTGCTCGGCGTTCCGGCCATCGCGATGAGCCAGCATCTCGACCCTGCCCAGCCGGCGCTGTGGCAGACGGCGCTGCACTGGGGGCCGGAAGTCGTCCGCAAGGCGGTTTCCGTCGGCTGGCCGCGCAATGTCCTGATGAACGTCAACTTTCCCAGCGTGGAGCCGGATCAGGCACAGGGCATCCACGTCGTCCGTCACGGCCAGCGCAAGGTCGGCGACGACCTGATCGAGCGGACCGACCCGCGCGGCCGGTCCTATTTCTGGATCGGCACCCTGCGGGGCGAGGCCGACACCCTGCCGGATACCGATATCGGCGTGGTGCTGGAAAAGGGGATAGCCGTGACCCCGCTGTTCCTCGACCTGACCCATACCCCAACGCTGGAGACCCTGCGGACGGTGTTCGCTTGACCATCGACGCGCGCAAGATCCGCCTCATCATGCAGCTCCGGCGGTCCGGAGTGACCGATACGGCCGTGCTGGCCGTGATCGAGCGGCTTCCGCGCGAACTGTTCGTCCCGCGCTCTTTCCTCGACCAAGCCTACGAGGACATGGCCCTGCCGATCGGCTCCGGCCAGACGATCAGCCAGCCGCTGGTTGTCGCGATGATGACCCAGGCGCTCGGACTTCACGACCGTCAGAAGGTGCTGGAGATCGGCACGGGCTCTGGATATCAGGCGGCCGTGCTGTCCAGGCTGGTCCGTCGCGTCTATACAATCGAGCGCCATCGTGCGCTGCTGCACGAGGCCGAAGGCCGCTTCGCCCAGCTCGGCTTCCACAACATCACGACTCGGGCGGGGGACGGCACCAAGGGGTGGCCGGAACAAGCGCCCTTCGACCGCATCCTGGTCACGGCGGCGGCTGACGGCGACATCCCGAAGACCTTGACCGACCAGCTCGCCCTGGGAGGAGTCATGGTCGCTCCCCTGGGGAATGACCGGCGCGATCAGCGTGTTTATCGAATACGCCGTACCGAAACCGGTCTGGAAAGGGAAGAACTGTGGCCCGTCCGATTCGTTCCTCTGCTACCCGAGCCGGTCGTGGTTCCGGTAGCTCGGGCGCGCTCATTATGAAACCCAAGGCCACGGTCGGCCGGTGCGCGCTGCTGGTACTGGCAGTGGCGGCGGCGACGTCGTGCACCCGCACCAACGCGCCGGCTCCGGTTTCCGTCTACACCGAGCAGCCGACTCCGTCGGCTCCGGGCATGATCACCGTCGGGCGCGGCGATACCGTCTATGAGCTGGCGAAGCGCTACAACGTCCCAATGCGGGAAGTGATCGAACTGAACCGGCTGGCGCCGCCTTACGGGCTGACGGTCGGACAGCGCCTGAAACTTCCGACCGCGCGATTCTACACGGTGCAGCGTGGCGACACGATGTACGGCATCTCGCGGATGTATCAGGTCGGCATGAGCGAGCTGGCGCGCACCAACGGGCTTCAGGAGCCTTATGCAATTCGGGTCGGTCAGCAGCTTCAGCTTCCCGGCGCGAACTTGCCCGACACGCAGCTGGCCGAGAACTCCAAGGCGGCTTTGCCAGCCCATCCGGCCGCCGGGAGGCCGGCGGTGATTGCCGAAGCCTTGCCTGGATTGGCGCAACCGCAGTCGCAGTCATCACCGTCCGCTGCTCCGCAGACAGCCGCTTCAGCTCCGACCCAGCCGAACCCGTCGATCCCGGCTTACCAGCCCCGTCCCGGCTTTGGGATGGTACAGTCCGGACCTCCGCCCACGCCGGCCCCGGTCTATGAGCCGGCGCCGGTTCCATCCGCCGCACCTGTCGAAGCCGCGCGTGCGCCGCAGCCATCCGCTCCGCCGCCCGTCAGTCCTTCGGCCAGCAGCCAAGTGGCCGCACTGCCGCAACCTCCGGTCAGCACCCCGCCGGTTCCGCATCCCATTCCAAAAGTTCCGCCGCGTCCGGCCCCGGCCACCCAAGCAACACAAGCTGCACCTGCACCGGTCCCTGCTGCAGCGCCGGTTCCCGTACCCACTCCTCCTCCGCCTGCTTCGGCGGAAGTGGCTGCCGCGAAGCCTCCCGTGATCGAAGCTCCTGAGCCACGCAGCGGCAGCCGTTTTCAATGGCCGGTTCGCGGGGCGATCCTGTCCGATTACGGTCCGAAGCCCGGCGGCTTGCACAACGACGGCATCAACATCAGCGCCTCGCGCGGTGCATCCGTCGTGGCGGCCGATAACGGTGTCGTCGCCTATGCGGGCAATGAGTTGCGCGGCTTCGGCAACCTGCTCCTGATCCGGCACGCCGACGGCTGGATGACGGCCTATGCCCATCTGGACGACATGCTGGTGGAGCGCGGCGCCAAGGTCTCGCGCGGGCAGAAGATCGGCACCGTAGGCAGCACCGGCAACGTCTCCTCCCCGCAGCTCCATTTCGAGGTCCGCCGGGGCAATCGCGCGATCGATCCGCGCGATCACCTCGGTTCGGGGAAGCGCGTCAGTCGAGACGCTTCCCAAGACGGCCGGCCAAGTCCTGGATGAATTGCCATGCGACGCGGCCCGACCGGCTGCCGCGCGTCATTGACCACTCGATCGCTTCGGCCCTCAACTGCGCCTGCGGGATATCGAGTCCGAAGCGGGCGGCATAGCCCTCGATCATCGCGAAGAAAATCTGCTGGTCGCAATTATGGAACCCAAGCCATAGGCCGAAGCGGTCGGACAGCGACACCTTCTCCTCGACCGATTCGTGGGGATTGATCGCGGTCGAGCGTTCGTTCTCGATCATGTCGCGGGACATCAGGTGCCGCCGGTTCGATGTGGCGTAAAAGACGACGTTGTCCGGACGTCCCTCGATCCCGCCGTCCAGCACCGCCTTCAGCGATTTATAGGCGGCATCGTCGTTGTCGAACGACAGGTCGTCGCAGAACAGAACGAAGCGACGGGTGGTCGTCCGCAGCAGGTTCAGCAACTCCGGCAACGACGGGATGTCTTCGCGGTGGATTTCCACCAGCACCAGCACGCCGGGCAGCTTCGCCGCCACCTCCGCATGGATCGCCTTGACTAGCGAACTCTTGCCCATGCCGCGGGCGCCCCACAGCAGGGCATTGTTCGCCGGCAGGCCTTCGGCAAAGCGCCGGGTATTCTCCAGCAGGGTGTCGCGCTGCTGAACAACGCCCTGAAGCAGCGGCAAGTCGACCCTGTTGACGTTCGGCACCGGGATCAGCCGGCTCCCCTCGGCATGCCAAGTGAAGGCGTCGGCCGCTGCGAAGTCCGGAACCGGAGCCGGCGGCGGCGCCAGACGGTCCAGCGCATCGGCGATTCTGGCGAGCAGGATGGGGAGAGATTGATCGGTATTGTCGGAAGCTGTTTGCACGGACCGGGAACCTGACTACATATGCGGTAGAAGCGGAACCCGGTCATCAGCGAGATCGGGCCGCACGGGCCGTAGACCCTAGCATAGCTCGGGCGCAGCACAAGACGGGCGTAGGGCTCCGGCGGACCACCGGCCAGCCGTTCGATTGTGCCGGTTTCGATTGCAACACCGGCGCGGGCCGTTATAGTCCCGCGGTCCGCTAAGAACAAAGTGAGAGGAGCACCGGATGTTCGTATCAACGGCCTACGCGCAGGCCGCGGACGGTGCGGGGGGAGCGGCAGGTCTGATGTCGTTTCTGCCGCTTGTCCTGATCTTCGTCGTCTTCTATTTCCTGCTGATCCGTCCGCAGCAAAAGAAGCTCAAAGAACACAAGGGCATGCTCGAGGCATTGCGCCGTGGTGACCGCGTCGTCACCGGCGGCGGCATCATCGGCACGATCGTGAAGATCAACGCCGATGACGAACTTGTGGTCGAGATCGCCGAAGGCGTCCGGGTCCGCGTGCTCCGCTCCACCATCAATCTGGTGCTGGCGAAGACCGAGCCCGCCAAGGGCGGCCGGACGGTGACGACGGCGGACGACAAGGACGCTCCGGCAACCGACGCCGTGGTCGATCCGGCGCAGGACAATGCCGCAGCGCCCTCGCGCGGCATCGGCAAGATGTTCGGCCGCAAGTAGTGACAGTCGGGCAGGGGCGGCCGGTCTTCCGGACGTTCCTGCCAGCTCTGATCTAATTCGAAGGCTATCATGGACGTAACGCCGCTGATCCCCGCCGACAGGCAGGTGATCGACTCCTACGGCCCAGGTATCTTCCGGGTCAGCGGGACTTTATACGAAGGCCCGCTCCTGGTATTCCCCGACCGGACGCAGTCGTGGAAGGCCAATACCTTCACTGAACTGACCCTCCAGAGCTTCGACTTCGTCCGCGCCGCCGAACCGGCGGTGGAGATCCTACTGCTCGGTTCCGGCCCCAAGATGGGACTGCTGCCCTCGAAACTCCGCCGTGAATTGCGGGAGGCCGGCATCGTGGTCGACGTGATGGCAACAGGCGCCGCATGCCGGACCTACAACGTCCTGCTGTCGGAAGAACGCCGCGTCGCCGCGGCGCTGCTTCCCGTCTGAGCGCAGGCGCGCCGCTGATTGCTCGATAAAAAAGGGGTCCCGAAGGACCCCTTTTTCCATGGCCGGAGGACCGGTCAGGAAGCCTTGCTGTACAGCTCGGCTACGTATTCCCAGTTCACCATGTTCTCCAGGAACGCCTTCAGGTAGTCCGGACGGCGGTTCTGGTAGTCCAGGTAATAGGAGTGCTCCCACACGTCGACGCCCAGGATCGGGGTCTGGTTGTGGACGAGGGGGTTTTCGCCGTTGGGGGTCTTAGTGACCTTCAGCTTGCCGCCGTCGACCACCAGCCAGGCCCAGCCACTGCCGAACTGCGTGATGCCGGCCTGGGTAAAGGCCTCCTTGAACTGATCGACGCCGCCCAGATCTTCCTTGATCTTGGCTTCCAGTTCGCCCGGGATTGCCCCGCCGCCATTCTTGCGCATGACCTGCCAGAACAGGATGTGGTTCCAGTGCTGGCCCGCGTTGTTGAAGATGGTCTGCTTGGAAGCGTCGCCGTAGGTGGCCTTGACGATCTCCTCAAGCGACTTGTCCGCCAGCGGAGTGTCCTTGGTCAGGTTGTTCAGGGCCGTCACATAGGCCTGATGGTGCTTGTCATGGTGGAACTGCAACGTCTGCTCGGACATGTACGGATTGAGAGCATCGTACGCATACGGCAGGGGGGGAAGTTCGAAGGCCATCGGTTCCTCGCTTTTGTTATCGGTACAGGCGCCGCGACAGAAAATGCGCGACACTCCGGCGTGAGGCTACGCCTGTTGAGATATGTCGAGCGAGCTTCGTTGTGAAGCCCGCATCTCATCCCGGCTCGGCGTTTCGGCCGATCCTGATAATAACAGCAAATCCGCCGCCTTGTTTCCTGATCTAATCGCACCTTCTATCGTGGCGGGAAGGCCGGTGGCCGTCCAGTCGCCTGCCAGATGGAGGTTCCTGAACGCCGTCCGCGCCTCCGGACGCTTCTCCGATTCGGCTGGAGTCTGGCGGAAGGTGGCGCGTTTCTCCTTGATGATCCGGGCGGGCGGCATCGGGCCGGGCAGGCCGCAGGTCCGTGCCACGTCGCGCCAGATCAGGTTGGCCAGATCGTCGGCACTCCAGTCGATCAGCCGGTCGGCAGCGCTGACGGTCACCGAAATTACGTCGTCGCGGGCGAACAGCCATTCGGCCGTTCCGCCGACGAGCCCCAGGAACATCTGCCCGCCGGGCAGCACCGCCGGGCGGTCCAGGCGGTAATGGGCATTGAGAATCGCCGTGCTGTCGCCGGGGACGGGAAGGCCGGGAAGCAGTTCGGAAGCGGCCACCGGGGGGAGGGCCAGCACCACGTCGTCATCATGTCCTACATCCACCGTCTCTCCGGCGAACTCCAGTGCGGTGACGCGGGCGTTCTGAACCCGCAATTCCCGCAGGCGCGCCTTCAGGCGGATCGTTCCTCCGTGCTCCTCCACGAAGCGGACCGATGGATCGACGAAGGTGTCGGACAGGCCGCGCGCCGCGATGAAGGGCCGGCAGGCGGCGCCGCCCTTCATGAAGGTCTCCGCGACGACCGCTCCCATCAGCCGCGCGGAACCCAGAGCGGGATCGATGTTGAGTGCCGCCACCGCCAGCGGTTCCCACAGGCGCTTGTAGAGCACGGAGCGTGTATCCAGGCACTCCGCCACCGTGGCGCCGGGACGTGTCCGCAGCAGCTTCAGCAGCCCGAGATAATCGCGCCATCCCGTACCGGGTACCCGCCGCGACGGCACCAGCATCCACCAAGGGACAGGGCCGAGGTTGGGCCGCAGGGTCCAGCTTTCGCCGGTCGACAGATCCATGAAGGGGAAGGCGACCGGGTCTGCTCCGATCAGCCTGTCCCTGGCACCGATCCGGTCGAGCAGACCGAATACGTCGGTGTTGCCGCCCAGCAGCAGGTGATTGCCGTTGTCGATCGGGCGGTCCAGAACGGCGTCGTGGAGCGACCGGCAGCGGCCGCCGGCCTGCCCGGCCGATTCGTAAACGACGACCCGGCGGCCGGCATCCGCCAGCCGGACGGCGGCGGCCAGACCGGCCATGCCGGCGCCGACGATATGAACCGTTCTCATGGCGGCACTCAACTCTGCGGAGGACGTCCGACAAGGCAGCGCAGAGTCACCCACGCCTTTTCGGATTTAGGCAGGCGCGGACGCCTGCCAAGGTCCGCCCAGCCGCGTGCGCGCAGATGCTTCAAGGTGCGGCGGTATAGCAGCATCATGGCGCGGGCTGTCCAAAGCCGACGGCGCGGCCAGCGCGCCAGCAGGCGTTCCGCATCGGCGAAGCGGGCTTCCGCCATATCGGCCAGCGCGTCGCAGACCTTGGGCAGGGCAGGGTGGCGAAGCACCTCGGCAGGGTCGCTGGCGACGATACCGGCCCGCACCAGCAGCTCCCGAGGCAGATAAAGCCGGCCAAGCTCAGCGTCTTCCTCCAGGTCGCGCAGGATGTTGGTCATCTGCAAGGCATCGCCCAGCGCCAGCGCCAGCGCCTCCGTCTCGTCGTCGGCGCGGTCGAACACCCGGATGGCCAGCAGCCCGACCGCTCCGGCCACACGTCTGCAATAGACCTTGAAGGTGTCCAGCGGCGGCGCCCGCAAGGGCGTGCCCAGGTCCATCGCCATGCCGTCGATCACGGCTTCCAGCTCGGCCCGCGGCAGGTGGTAGCGGGCAATCGCGTCGGCCAGCCCGGCGGCGACCGGAGTGGACGGAGCGCCGCCCATGTAGAGCGACCGGATCTGCTCCCGCCAGCCCACGAGGGCGGCGCGCTTGTCCTCGATCGTGCCGGGTTCGTCCACGATGTCGTCCACCTGTCGGCAGAACGCGTAGATGGCGAACATGGCGGTACGCTTCGGCTTTGGCAACAGCAGCATGGGCCAGAAGAAGGTGCTTCCGGACCGGCCGGTGATTTCACCGGGACCGGCGGCGGAGGCGGCAGGCGCGGAAGTCATCTTATGCTGAGTCCCGCTGCGATGCCCTGAACGGTAGCCATGACGCGCGCCGTCGCCGACAGGCGGACCCGGCGTGCCAGGGGGTCCTGCCGTCGCAGCCGCCGCGACAGTGCGCGAGCGAGGCTGAGGATCACCGCCGACTCCAGCCTCAGTCCCCTGTGCTTGACCATGCTGGGCAGGGGAGCCGCACGCTCCAGCAGTGCATCGACCTGATCCAGCGTGCGGTCCAGGATGGCGCGCAACTGCTCGTTCGAGCTTCGCTCGACCAGCCGTTCGACGCTGACCTTGGACTGTTCGAACCAGATCCGCGGGATGTAGCAGCGGCCCAGATCCACCCAATCTTCGCGGCAATCCTGGAGGTGGTTGAGGATCTGGAGCGCCGCGCACAGCGCATCGGACGGTCCGACCGCCTTGTGCCCCTCGCCGTGGAGCGCCAGCAGGTAGCGTCCCACCGGCGCCGCCGAATAGCGGCAGTAGAGCATCAGGTCGCTCCAGGTCCGGCACGGCGTGTTCTTGGCATCGCGCCGGAAGGCCTGGAGGACTTGCCGAGCATGGGTGTCGGGCAGGCCGGTCAGCCGAAGGCTGGCATGGAGGTCGAGCGCCGGCTGAAGATAGGCGCTATGAGCCTCGCCTTTCATCAGGGCGCGCTCCAGCGCGTCCAGATGGCTCAGCTTCAGCTCCGGTTCCAGATCGGGGTCATCCGCGATGTCGTCGGCGAGGCGAACGAACTTGTAGTACGCCATCACGTGCGGACGCAGCCGTTTCGGAAGCAGCCGGGACGCTACCGGGAAGTTCTCGCCACTGGAGTCCTTCCGTGCGGCGGGTTCGGCGTTGCCTGTGTCGGGCGGTGCGATGTTGAACTCGGCCATTGGTTTCCGCGAAAAGCGAGGTCAGGCTTAAAGGTCTGGCCGATCAGCCACGCGAGGCCAATATGTCATGGCGCCAGAGGTCCACTATAGAGCATGTTGGCACTGGTTTCTCTCGTCACTATGCGGCGTCCCCCGAAATTTCATGACTAACTCCGAAGCGGCCCTGTCCTACTGCGGGCAGGAAGTCCGAAAATATGACAAAGACCGGTTTCTTACGGCGCTGTTCGCTCCAGCCGAGCGGCGCGAGGCGCTGTTTGCGCTTTACGCCTTCAACCTGGAAATCGCCAAGACCAGGGAAGTGGTGACCGAACCGGTCCTTGGCCAGATCCGGCTGCAATGGTGGCACGACGCGATAGGCGAAGCTTATGACGGAACGCCACGCCGCCATGAGGTCCTGCTGCCGCTGGCGGAGGCGATCCGGCAATTCGGCCTGACGCGCGGTCACTTCGAAAAGCTGATCGACGCGCGCGAGGCCGACCTGACCGACGAGCCACCGGCCGATGCGACCTGCCTGATCAGCTACGCGGAGGTCACCGGTGTCCCGCTGGTGCTTCTGGCGCTGGAAATCCTGGGTGTTTCCGGCAATGCCGCCGCCGATAAGGCGGCGCGGCACGTCGGCATCGCTTGGGCTCTGGCCGGGCTGTTGCGGGCGATCCCGTTCCACGCGCGCAGCCACCGGCTCTACATGCCGAAGGACGCCCTGGCGCGGCACGACGTCGCCGAGGGCCGTCTGTTCGACCTGAAGCCGCCGGAGGGCCTGAAGGCCGTCGTCGGCGAAGTCGCCGATCTGGCGAGGGGCCACCTGCGCGAAGCGCGGGCCTTGCGCCGCGACGTGCCGCGCGCCGCCAACCCGGCGCTGCTGATCGCCTCCATCGCCGATACATACCTGGGCGTGATCGCGAAGCAGGGAAATGATGTGTTCGCGCCGAAGGTGCTGATGCCCAACCCGTTCAGGCAGGTCCGGCTGGGACTGCGGGCAATGACCGGGCGCTACTAAACGGCGGGCTGTCA
Source organism: Skermanella aerolata KACC 11604 (assembly GCF_000936425.1). Lineage (GTDB taxonomy): Bacteria > Pseudomonadota > Alphaproteobacteria > Azospirillales > Azospirillaceae > Skermanella > Skermanella aerolata. The sequence continues at coordinate 25,380 of NZ_AVFK01000015.1, forward strand.
GGCGGCTTGCGACTGCCTGCCCAGCCAGCCGTCGAGGTCGGCCAGCGCCCTCCGGGTATAGGCCAGCTTGCGGTCGCGTCCCTTGATCTTTCCCTCCAGATCGGGGAACAGGCCGAAGTTGACGTTCATCGGCTGGAACGTCTCCGCCTCCGCCCCGCCAGTGATGTGGTTCAGCAGGGCACCCAGCGCCGTCGTGGGGGGAGGGCTGAATGAGGGCTGCCCCATCCGCTCGGCCGCCGCGAACCGGCCCGTCAGCAGGCCGATGGCGGCGGACTCGACATAACCCTCCACGCCGGTCACCTGACCGGCGAAGCGCAGGCGCGGCATCGCCTTGAGCCGCATTTCCCGGTCCAGCAGCTTCGGGCTGTTCAGGAAGGTATTGCGGTGCATGCCGCCGAGCCTCGCGAACTCGGCGTTCTCCAGGCCGGGAATCATGCGGAACACCCGCGTCTGGTCCGCGTATTTCATCTTGGTCTGGAACCCGACCAAATTGTAGAGCGTGCCCAGCGCATTATCCTGGCGCAACTGGACGATGGCATGAGAGCGGCCGCCGGTGTGCGGGTTGGTCAGGCCGACCGGCTTCATCGGGCCGTACCGCAAGGTATCGATGCCGCGCGACGCCATGACCTCGATCGGCAGGCAGCCTTCGAAGTAGGGGGTGTTCTTCTCCCACTCCTTGAAGTCGGTCTTGGGCGCGTCGATCAGCGCCTGGATGAAGGCGGTGTACTGGTCCCGATCCATCGCGCAGTTGATGTAGTCCTTGCCCGTACCGCCCGGACCCGGTTTGTCGTAGCGAGATTGGAACCACGCCTTGGACAGGTCGATGCTTTCCGTGTAGACGATCGGCGCGATGGCGTCGAAAAAGGCAAGGCTTTCCTCACCGGTCAGCTCGCGCACCGCTTCCGCCAGGGCCGGCGATGTCAGCGGGCCGGTCGCGACGATGACGCTGTCCCAGTCCTCCGGCGGCAGCCCCGCGACTTCCTCCCGCACCAGGGTCACCAGCGGGTGCCGGGCTATGGTATCGGAAACGGCGGCGGAGAAGGCGTCTCGATCGACCGCCAGCGCTCCGCCCGCCGGCACCTTATGGGCATCGGCACAGCGCAGGATCAGGCTGTCGCAGCGGCGCATCTCCTCGTGCAGCAATCCTACCGCATTGTACTCGGCATCGTCGGAGCGGAACGAGTTCGAGCACACCATCTCCGCCAGACCTTCGGTCTGATGCGCCTCCGTCTTGCGGACGGGGCGCATCTCGTGCAGGACGACCGGCACGCCGGCCGAAGCGATCTGCCAAGCGGCTTCGCTGCCGGCGAGGCCGCCGCCGATGACATGGATGGGCAGGAGTGATGTGCTCATGGGAACGCTTGCCTTCGGAAAATCAGACCGTGCAGATGGGCCATTCGGCGCGGAAAGGCAAGGCGCGATAGAGGCGGCACCCATCAAAGAGCGCTTGCGGATCGCAGTACTTCCCGATCAAGGTGCCTGCCCGATCCGCGTACGGATGCGCGGCTTTCAAGACCGGAGTTCCCCTATGGTAAAACGCCTCGCAACCGCCGTCCTGGCATTGGTCCTGCTGGCTGCCGCAGGCTGGTACGGCTGGCAGCTCGGCCCCTGGGCCGACGCGGCGACGGGCGAGTACGGCGTACCGGTCGATTTCGCTAGCCTTGAACGGAAAGCGTCACCCAACCAGTACCTCGTCGCCCCGGACGGGGTGACTACGCGCGCCAAGCCCGATGCGGAAAGCCCCGTCTTCTCCATGCCGCCCGACCGTCTGCGCGACGCCTTCCTCGCCGTCGTCGCCGAAGCGCCGCGCACGACGCTGCTGAACCGGTCGGCGGACGGCCTGCACCTGACACTGGTCCAGCGCACCGCGCTCCTGCGGTTCCCCGACTATATCGACGTGTGGATCCAGCCCACGCCCGGCGGAAATGGCGACGGTTCGACGATCGCCATCTACAGCCGTTCCCGCTTTGGCTATTCCGATCTGGGCGTCAATCGCAAGCGGGTGGAGGACTGGATGGCGGCCCTGGAATCCAAGGCTGCCTCACGCTGACTTGCGCGTCTTCCGCTTGGGCGCCGCCACCACTGCCGGCAGGTACGGCGCCAGATAGCGGCCGGTGTAGCTTCGCGGCTCCTCGACCACGCGCTCTGGCGGTCCCTCCGCGACGATCTCGCCGCCGCCGGTGCCGCCTTCCGGCCCGAGGTCGATGATCCAGTCGGCTGTCTTGATGACTTCCAGGTTATGCTCGATCACGACGACGGTATTGCCCTGATCGACCAGCGCGTGGAGCACTTCCAGCAGCTTGCGGACATCCTCGAAATGCAGGCCGGTGGTCGGCTCGTCCAGGATATAGAGCGTCCGTCCGGTCGCCCGCCGGCTCAACTCCTTCGCGAGCTTGACGCGCTGGGCCTCGCCGCCGGACAGCGTCGTGGCGGCCTGACCGACATGGATGTAGCCGAGGCCGACCCGCTCCAGCGTCTGCATCTTGTCGCGGATCGACGGCACGGCCTTGAAGAACTCGGCACCCTCTTCCACGGTCATGTCGAGCACGTCGGCGATGCTCTTGTCTCGGTACAGGATCTCCAGCGTCTCGCGGTTGTACCGCTTGCCGTGGCAGACGTCGCAGGTGACGTAGACGTCGGGCAGGAAATGCATCTCGATCTTCAGGACGCCGTCACCCTGGCACGCCTCGCACCGCCCGCCCTTGACGTTGAACGAGAAGCGGCCCGGACCGTAGCCGCGCGCCTTCGCCTCCGGCAGGCCGGAGAACCAGTCGCGGATCGGGGTGAAGGCGCCGGTGTAGGTCGCCGGGTTGGAACGTGGCGTTCGGCCGATCGGCGACTGGTCGATGTCGATCACCTTGTCGAGGTGCTCGATACCATTGATCGCGTCATGCTCCGCCGGGTGCTCCCGCGCGCCGTTCAGCCGCCGCGCCAGCGCCTTGTAGAGCGTCTCGATCACGAGGGTCGATTTGCCGCCGCCGGAAACGCCGGTGATGCAGGTGAAGGTGCCCAGTGGAATCTTGGTGGAGACGTCCTGGAGGTTGTTGGACCGGGCGCCGACGATCTCGACGAACTGGCCCTTGTGACCCTTGCGCCGCTCGGCCGGCACCGGCACTGACCTCCGTCCGGTCAGGTAATCGGCGGTGATGCTGTTCGGGTTGGCCATCACCTCTTCCGGGGTTCCGGCGGCGATGACTTGCCCGCCATGGACGCCGGCGGCCGGTCCCATATCGACCAGATAATCGGCGGCGCGGATGGCGTCCTCGTCGTGCTCGACCACGATCACGGTGTTGCCGATGTCGCGCAACCGGCGCAGCGTTATCAGCAGGCGGTCGTTGTCGCGCTGGTGCAGCCCGATCGACGGCTCGTCCAGCACATAGAGCACGCCGGTCAGGCCCGATCCGATCTGTGACGCGAGCCTGATGCGCTGGCTCTCGCCGCCCGACAGCGAGCCGGAATTGCGGCTAAGCGTCAGGTATTCCAGCCCGACATTGTTGAGGAAGCCCAGCCGCTCGTTTATCTCCTTCAGGATGCGGTAGGCGATCTCCTGATCCTTCGGGCGCAGATGCCCGTTCAACTCGCCGAACCAGCTGCCGGCTTCCAGGATCGACATCTCCGTGACTTGGCTGATGTGCAGGCCACGGATCTTGACCGCCAGCGCCTCCGGCTTCAGGCGAGCGCCCTTGCAGGCCTCGCAGGGCTGGCTGGACTGGTACTTGCTCAATTCTTCCTTGACCCAGGAGCTTTCGGTTTCCTTCCAGCGCCGCTCAAGGTTGTTGACGATGCCTTCGAATGCCTTGTGCGTCTCGTAGCTGCGCAGGCCGTCGTCGTAGCGCATGGTCACGGGCTTGCCGCCGGAGCCGTACAGGATGCCCTGCTTCGCCTCCTCCGGAAGCCCCTCCCACGGCGTCTTCATGCTGACCTTGTAGTGCCGCGCCAGGCTTTCCAGCGTCTGCGCGTAATATTGCGACGTGGAATTGGCCCAGGGGGCGACGGCGCCCTTCTCAAGCGACAGCGCCTCGTTCGGCACCACCATCATCGGGTCGAAATATAGCTTCTCGCCCAGCCCGTCGCAGGACGGGCAAGCGCCGAACGGATTGTTGAACGAGAACAGGCGCGGCTCGATCTCCGGGATCGTGAAGCCGCTGACCGGGCAGGCGAACTTGGCCGAGAAGGTGGTGCGCTCGCCATTATCGGCGTTCTCGGCGAAGGCCAGACCGTCGGCCAGCCCAAGCGCCTGCTCCAGCGAATCGGCGATCCGGTTGCCCAAGCCCTCGCGCACGACGATCCGGTCGACGACGACCTCGATATCGTGCTTGAGCTTCTTGTTGAGGGCAGGGGCCTCGTCGATCTCGTACATCTCTCCATCGATCTTGACGCGCTGGTAGCCGCGCTTGGAGAGGTCCTGAAGCTCCTTCCGGTACTCGCCCTTACGTCCGCGCACGATGGGTGCCAGCAGCAGCAGGCGGGTGCCTTCCGGCAACTCCATGATCCGGTCCACCATCTGGCTGACCGTCTGGCTTTCGATCGGCAGGCCGGTGGCGGGGGAATAGGGAACACCTACGCGCGCGTAGAGCAGGCGCATGTAGTCGTAGATCTCCGTCACCGTCCCGACGGTCGAGCGCGGATTGCGCGACGTGGTCTTCTGCTCGATCGAGATCGCGGGCGACAGCCCCTCGATCGAATCGACGTCGGGCTTCTGCATCAGTTCAAGGAACTGGCGCGCATAGGCCGACAGGCTCTCGACGTAGCGGCGCTGCCCTTCGGCGTAGATCGTGTCGAACGCCAGCGAGGACTTGCCCGATCCGCTCAAGCCGGTGATGACCACCAGCTTATCGCGCGGCAAATCGACATCGACATTCTTCAAATTATGTTCCCGCGCGCCGCGGACGATGATAGATTTGTTCATGAGATGTTCTATATCAGGAAGGTGTGGCCGTGTGAAGCCGCAAACCCCAGACATATGTGCGACGCGGGATGAAATTGCTACATCTTCGCTCGTAATTCATGTCGGGCTGCGCTATCGGGGCGCCGTTGCGTTTGTCGCGACGCCCGCTTACGGTAGGGACGAATACGCGCCACCGGCGGATCAGGAGTAGGATTAGATGAACGTATGGACTTTCAGCGGCCGTGTCGGTGCCGATGCGGAACTGAGGACCACCCAGAGCGGCGAGAAGGTGCTGAGCTTCCGGGTGGCGAACGATATCGGGTTCGGTGACCGCAAGACCACGCAGTGGGTCGATTGCTCCTACTGGGGCAAGCGCGCCGAGGCCGTCTCCAGCTACGTCCGCAAGGGCGACAAGATCACCGTCAGCGGCGAAGTGAAGCTGGAAGAGTTCCAGCGCCGCGACGGCACGCCGGGCTCCAAGCTGGCCGTCCGCGTCAACGATCTCGACCTCGCCGCCCGTAGCGAAGGCGCCGGCGGCGGTGGCGGCGGCAGTGGCCGCGACTACGAGGCCGGCGGTGGCGGCGGCTACGGTGGCGGCGGTGGTGGCGGTGGTTACGGCAACGACCGTGACAGCGGCAGCCGGGGCGGCTCGGGCGGCGGTGGCGCCGGCCGGGGCGGCGGCAAGCCGACCTTCGACCAGGACCTGGACGACGAAATCCCGTTCTGAGTCGACGCCTGTCGTCCAGACATTCGACGCGGAAAAGGCGCTGGAACGTATCTCCAGCGCCTTTTTACGTTGGTCGGAAACTGCTCACCTGCCAAGCCGCAGCTTACTGCAAGCTCAGTACGTCGCCCGTCCGCCCGAGGCGTCGAACACGCTGCCCGTGGTGAACGAGCATTCCTCGCTCGCCAGCCAGCAGATCAGCGACGTGATTTCCTCGACCTTGCCGAAGCGGCCCATCGGGATCTTCGACAGCATGAAGTCGATGTGTTCCTGGGTCATCTGGTCGAAAATCGCCGTCTTGACCGCCGCTGGGGTGACGGCGTTGACGGTAATGTTCTTCTTCGCCAACTCCTTGCCCAGCGACTTGGTCAGCCCGATCACCGCCGCCTTCGACGTGCTGTAGGCCGAAGCGTTCGGGTTGCCTTCCTTGCCGGCGACGGAGGCCAGATTGACGATCCGGCCGTAGCCGCCCTCGAGCATATGGGGAACCACCGCGCGGTTGCAGTGGAACAGCCCGTTCAGGTTGACGTCGATCACCTGATGCCAAGCCTCGACCGGGTATTCCCACAGCGTCGTGTTCGGTCCGGTGATGCCGGCGCTGGCGACCAGCACGTCGATGCCGCCCAGGTTCTCCACCGTGGACTTCGCCGCGGCCGCGACCGCATCCCAGGACGTGATATCGACTTGGAACGCGGAACGGCGGGACCCCAGTTCGGCGACGGCGCGGTCGAGCGCCGCCTGATCGCGGTCCCAAAGGGCCACCGAAGCGCCCTCGGCGATGAGCCGGCTGGCGACTCCGAACCCGATGCCGGACGCTCCGCCGGTGACGACGGCGCGCTTGCCGGCGAAGCGGTCGGCGAAGCTCATCGGTTTTCACCCCACGCGACGAAGGTCTGCTGCTGCTCGCCCAGCTTCTCAATGCCCAGGCGGACGACGTCGCCGGCCTTCAGGTATTGCGGTTCCGGCTTGATGCCCATGCCGACGCCGGGAGGGGTGCCGGTCGTGATGACGTCGCCGGGCATCAGGGTCATGAACTCGCTGATGTAGCTGACCAGCGTCGCCACGTCGAAGATCATCGTCGCGGTCGTGCCGGTCTGCTTGCGCTCGCCGTTGACGTCCAGCCACATCGACAGGTTCTGCACGTCGCCGACCTCGTCGGAGGTCACCAGCCACGGGCCGATCGGCCCAAAGGTGTCGCAGCCCTTGCCCTTGTCCCAGGTGCCGCCGCGCTCGATCTGGTACTCGCGCTCCGACACGTCGTTGATGACGACGTAACCGGCGACATGGGCCAGCGCTTCGTCCTTGGTGACGTAGCTGGCGCGGGTGCCGATCACGACGCCAAGCTCGACTTCCCAGTCGGTCTTCTTCGAGCCGCGCGGAATGATGACGTTGTCGTTGGGGCCGGTGATGCTGCTGATCGCCTTGGTGAAGACGACGGGCTCGGCCGGTACCGGCAGGCCTGATTCGGCGGCGTGGTCGGAGAAGTTGAGGCCGACAGCGATGAATTTGCCGATCCGCGCGACCGGAACGCCGAGACGGGGATTGCCCTCGACGACGGGAAGCGAGGAGGTGTCGATCGCCGCCAGTTCCTTCAGCTTGGCGGGCGACAGCTTGTCGCCGTCGATGTCGTCGATCTTGCCGGAAAGGTCGCGGATCTTGCCCTCGGCATCGAGAATTCCGGGACGTTCCTGGCCCGACGGGCCGTGGCGTAGCAGCTTCATGTCTCTTCCCTGTATTTCTAGTTGTGAACCGGCAATTCGTGCCGGATCAGTTCGAACCGCGGAGTTTGGCGAGCTGGGCGTTCAGTTCGCCGACAAGTTCGGGGCCTGCGACATCGGTGTATTTCTGCGTCACCGGCTTCAGCTTTTCGGCCATGCGTGCCCGCTCTTCCTCCGAGACTTCGGTGACGGTCATACCATGGCCCTTCAATTGCTCAAGCACTTTGGCGTCCATTTCGCGGGATACCTGGCGCTGATAGGGCTTCACTTCCTCGGCGGCGTCCTTCAGCAATTTCTGCTCGTCCGGGGTCAGCTTATCCCAGATCTTCTTGCTGAACATCACGAGCAGCGGGTTATAGACGTGCCGGGTGGTGGAGAGGTATTTCTGCTCCTCGTAGAACTTCGAGGACTCGATCGACACCAGCGGATTTTCCTGGCCGTCCACGGTCTTGGTCTCCAGCGCCGTGTACAGCTCGGGCAGGGGCAGCGGGACGGCGTTGGCCCCCAGGGCGTTGAAGGCGTCTAGATACAGCGGCGCCTGGATCACGCGGATCTTGAGGCCTTGGATGTCTTCCCACTTCTCCACCGGGCGACGGCTGTTGGTCAGGCTGCGGAAACCGTGTTCCCAATACGACAGGCCGATCAAGCCTTTCTCGGGCAGGCGGTCCATCAGCTTTTGGCCGAGCGGACCGTCCAGCGCCGCGTCCACTTCCTGCGGGGTCTTGAACAGGAACGGCAGGTCGAACAGCACGTATTCCTTGATCTGGCCGACCAGGACGCCGGAGCCCATCATGACCATCTCGATCGTGCCGCCCTGGAGCGACGAGACGGTCTGGATGTCGCCGCCCAGCGTGCCGCCGGCAAACAGCTTGACCTTGATCTTGCCGTCGCTTTTCTGGTTGACGATCTCGGCGAACTTCTGAGCGCCGGCGCCCCAATGGTTGTCCATGTTCTGGACAAAGGCGAACTTGATCGTGCGTTCCTTGATGTCGGCGGCTTGGGCAGTCCCTGCGGACATCGTGAACCCGGTCAGCAGCATTCCGGCAAGCATCGATCCAGTCTGGACGCGACTCAGCACTCTACTCATTGTTTCCCCTGAACTCATATTTGTTGTTTTGGAAGAGGCGCTTGCCGGACGGCACTCCGGCAAGCGCATTTTGTTATCAGTGCCGTATTCGGTCTTCAGTGATTGTCGCGCGGACGGAACTTGTGCGCGACGTCCTGGTACTTGACCGCAGGCTTCAGCACCATTCCCTGGTCGTACTGGTCGACCAGATTACGCTGGATCTCCTGCCAGGGCGTCTGGCTTGCGGGCACATAGGACAGCCCGCCGTTGGCCAGCTTCGCCGTTACGTCCTGCCGGCGCCTCGTTAGTTCCTCGTCGGAGATCAGGATATTGGCTTCGCGCTTGTTCAGGTCGATCCGCACGCGGTCGCCGGTCTGCACCAGCGCCAGACCGCCACCCGCCGCCGCTTCCGGCGATGCGTTCAGGATCGAGGGAGATCCCGACGTTCCCGACTGGCGTCCGTCACCGATGCAGGGCAGTTCGGTGATGCCGCGCTTGAGCAAGGCTGCCGGCGGGTCCATGTTGACGACCTCTGCGGCGCCGGGGTGCCCGATCGGGCCGGCGCCCCGGATGAACAGGATCGAGTGCTCGTCGATCTCCAGCGACGGATCGTTGATCCGGGCATGGTAGTCCTCGCGCCCGTCGAACACGACTGCCTTGCCTTCGAAGGCCTCGGGGTCGCTCGGGTTCGACAGGTAACGCTCGCGGAACTCCTTGGAGATCACGCTGGTCTTCATGATCGCGCTGTCGAACAGGTTGCCCTTCAGGTTCAGGAAGCCGGCGTCGGCCAGCATCGGCTGATCAAAGGCGCGGATGACCTCACGGTCTTCCGTGAACTTGCCCGTACAGTTCTCGCCCATCGTCTTGCCGTTGACGGTCTTGGCATCCGGGTGCGGCAGGCGTCCGGCGGCGATCAGTTCGGCCACGACGGCCGGGACGCTGCCGGCGCGGAAGAAATCCTCGCCCAGGAACCGGCCCGCCGGCTGCATGTCGACCAGCAGCGGGATGCTGTGGCCGACCTTTTCCCAGTCATCGTTATTCAGTTCCAGCCCGAGATGCCGCGCGATGCCGTTGAGGTGGATCGGAGCGTTGGTCGAGCCGCCGATCGCCGAGCAGACCGCGATGGCGTTCTCAAAGGACTCGCGCGTCATGATGTCGGACGGCTTCAGGTCCTCCCACACCATCTCCACGATGCGCTTGCCGGTCAGGTAGGCCGCCGCCGCGCGTTCCTTGTGGACGGCGGGGATCGCGGCCGAACCCGGCAGCATCATGCCCAACGCCTCGGCCAGCGAGTTCATCGTCGTGGCCGTGCCCATCGTGTTGCAGAACCCCGGCGACGGAGCGGAGGACGCTACCAGATCGACGTATTCCTTCCAGCCGATCTCGCCTGCCGTCTTGAGCTTCTTGGCGTGCCACTTGATCGTGCCCGACCCGGTCCGCTGGCCCTTGTACCAGCCGTTCAGCATCGGGCCGACCGACAGCGCTATCGCCGGAATGTTCACGGTCGCCGCCGCCATCAGCAGGGCAGGGGTGGTCTTGTCGCAGCCGGTCGTCAGCACCACGGCGTCCAGCGGATAGCCGAACAGGGTCTCGACCAGTCCCAGATAGGCAAGGTTGCGGTCGAGGCCGGCGGTCGGCCGCTTGCCGGTTTCCTGGATCGGATGGACCGGAAACTCGAAGGCGATGCCGCCGGCTTCGCGGATGCCTTCCCGGATACGTTCCGCCAGGACGATGTGCTGGCGATTGCAAGGCGACAGGTCCGAACCGGTCTGCGCGATGCCGATGATCGGCTTGCCGGATTGCAGTTCCTCGCGGGTGATGCCCCAGTTCATGTAGCGCTCGATGTAGAGCGCCGTCATGTCGGGATCGTCAGGATTGTCGAACCAGATCTGCGACCTGAGTTTTACCTGGGTGCCATGCTTTGCATCGAAAGACACGATTCTCTCCCATCCCGGAAACGGGTCGGCGCGTCTTGAGCCGCCGGCCCTTCTTATTGGTTGAATGCGCCAAGGTACGGGGCGCCTGGGATAACCGTCCAATCGAAAATCGGACGACTATGATATAACAATCTGTATGTCTCTACGTGCGGATCAAAGCCGGAAAATTCTATGCTGCCTCAATCCCTGCCGCCGAACTGGTTCCTCCGCGCGCGACTGAAGTTCCGGCATCTTCAGCTTTTCCTTGCGCTCGACGAGCACAGGAACCTCCACCGCGCCGCCGCCAGCCTCAACCTTTCACAGCCGGCCGCGTCCAAGCTGCTCGGCGATTTAGAGGATGCTTTGGGGTTCCCCTTGTTCGAGCGGCATGCGCGCGGCATCGAACCCAATTGGTACGGCGAGTTGATGATTCGCCATGCCAGGGTCATCCTGTCCGAGCTGGCGGTCGCCGGATCGGAACTGACGGCGCTCCAGGCCGGGCACAGCGGCAAGGTCACGGTCGGGACGGTGATGGCGCCGGCGGTGGAACTGGTCGTTCCGGCGGTCGATGCGGTCAGGCAGGGACATCCCGGCCTTCAGATCTTCGTCGACGTCGATACTAGCCCTGTCCTGGTAGACCGCTTGCGGCAGGGCCAGCTCGACTTCGCGATCGCCCGGATTCCGGCGGATGCCGATCCCACTCCCTTCATCTATGAGGAGATCGGCGACGAGGAACTCTGCTTCGTCTGCCGCAGCGGACATCCGCTGGCGGGGATGGACCTCGTCACTCTGGAGGACCTCGTCGGGCAGACCTGGGTTTTGCAGCCGCACGGATCCTTGCTGCGCCGGCTGGTCCACCAGATGTTCCGGAGCAGGAGGCTGCCGATTCCGGCACAAGTGATCGAAAGCGCTTCCGTCGTCATGTCGATGGCGATGATCGACAAGACGGACGCGCTGTCGGTTACGGCCCGCGCGCTAGCCGAGCTGTACTGTTCGACCAACCGCTTCTCGATCCTGAAGTTCGAGAAGCGGTTCAGCGTCGAGCCCTACGGCCTCGTCCTTATGCAGAATCACCCTCTGTCGCCGGGCGCGCGGACCCTGCTGGCAGCAATCCGGGCCGCTCTTCCTCGTCCGGCGGTGCCGGATCTTGAGCGGAGCGGCACGGCACCGTGATCGAAAACCTCGACCCATGCCCCACGATGGAACACACCGAGACCTTATGGTTAAGCAGCTCCGCGGTCCGGCGGACGATGGACAGGCCTAAGCCGACGCCCTGGGATGCTCCCGGATCCACCGGATCGATCCGGTGGAACTCCTCGAAGATCTCTTCCAGCCGATCGGCGGCGATGCCGACGCCGGTGTCCCACACCTCCAGCCGCAGCATCGTGTTCCGCCGGCGGCAGGCAAGGAGGATTCCGCCGCTGGCCGTGTAGCGGAGCGCGTTGCCGAGCAGGTTCGCGACGATCCGGTGCAGCAAATCCGGATCGCTGAGGATTTCACAGTCATGACACCGGATGCGCAGGCGAAGCCCCCGGCTCTCGGCAAGCGGCCTGAACTCCATTTCCAGCCTGTCGATGAGGTTCCCGGCCGGAAACCTCTCGATGCGCAACTCCACCGTTCCGCTTTCCAGCCGCGACAGGTCGAGCAGGCTCGACAGCATCCGCTGCCCGCTCTCATGCGCTCGCTCCAGCGCTTGCAGCAGTTCATGATGGGGCGTGTCCTTCAGCCGGCTGTCCAGAAGATCGATGAACAGCCGCATCGCCTGGAATGGCTGGCCCAGGTCGTGACTGGCGGCGGCCAGGAACCTCGACTTCATCTGGTTCGCCCGGTTGGCCTCGTCGCGTGCCATCCTCAAGTCGGTAGTCCGCCGTTCCACCTTGCGCTCGAGGTCGGCCAGGACAGAGGACAGCTCGTCGGCGAGCCGGCTCTTCTCCATCTTCAGCCGGAGCATCGTGGAACTCCAGCGGTTCAGCTTCCGGGCCGCGATCCACAGGAAGACGGTGAACATGAAACTCAGGGCCGCCATGCCGAGCCAGACCGGGCTTCCCTCAAGAGCGAACCGGATCGCCAGGGGCAGCATGCAGGGGATCAGGAAAGCCGTCACCACGGGAAGCAGCGGCGACAGGGTGACGACCGATCCCGCCGCCATCCCGCCCAGGACGAATGCGACGAACAGCCGGTAGATCGGCGGCTCGGGCAACAGAAGCGCGAGCCCGATACCCCAGATGCAGCCGGAAATTCCTGAAGCCAGGGTCAGACGCCGGACGGATTGCGCGGGATCCCCGATGCTTCCGGTCAATAATCGTCCCGCCAGACCCTGATGGAAAAAACGGATCGCGGTCAGTACGACCAGTAAACCCGACCAGACCGCCACTTGCACAACTGGAACGACCGCCGTGAGAACGGCGGCGATCAGGATCGAGTTCACCACATTCGCGGTAAATACAAGCGGAAGCTGGCGGACTACCAGCGACACCTGTTCACTCTGGATATCGGCACATGTCGATGCCGGATTATCCGCCCCGACCCGGACCCTCATTTTCTATCCTGACGTCTTCATCCGCAGGAATGATACAGTATCGAATTGATGCCGTGAATTTACCTTTTACGTGCGGAGAGAGTTTCCAGAACAAAGTGGAATCCTCCCGCACCTGCAAATTTTGGCTTAAGGTGCGCTATTCCAGGATTATCTTTCCAGCCATCATGCGATCGGTCGTTTCGACTCGACGGAGGTTCGATCCTTTTTCGATATTGGTTTCAGACGGAATGGTCTATTTGTGCGCTCGGCTCAGGGGAGCCGGCATCCTCATCAAGGAAACCCGTCCCGCAGAGGCCTTAGCCAGCGGGCGTTGTGCCACATATGAATTACCCATCGCGAGTGACTTAATACCAGCGGAGGGTGGCGGGCTGGATTATATCTGATAGCTTCCCGCTGTTTCATGATCCGGCGCAGGAAAACTTCCAGTCGTGACAGCTTGAGACGATCTTCAAGGAAGCCGCATCTCAATCATATCTGCGGGCGAAGCCGGTAAACTAAAATGCCTTATGAATGTTTTGTTGAATGTTAATTGAAAACTGCCGCTCCTCCGGCTGGATTTGTTGAAGAAAGCGGCTGCCGGTGACTTCCGTATGAATGAGGGGACTTTATGAGCTTTGTTGCCAAGGGCATCATGCGCGCGGCCCTTGCCGGTATCGCCGGCATCGTGCTCGCGACCTCCGCGCAGGCGCAGGACATCTCGGGAGCCGGCGCCACCTTCCCCTATCCGGTTTATGCCCGCTGGGCGCTGGCATATCAGCAGGAAACCGGCACCAAAATAAATTACCAGGCGATCGGCTCGGGTGGCGGTATCCGCCAGATCAAGGAGCGCACGGTCACCTTCGGCGCCTCCGACAGCCCGCTCAAGCCGGACGACCTCGCCAAGGCCGGCCTTGTCCAGTTCCCTCTGATCATGGGCGGCGTGGTCCCGGTCGTGAACATTGTCGGCATCAAGCCCGGCCAGTTGCACCTGGACGGTCCGACCATGGCCCGCATCTACTTAGGCGAGATCGAGAACTGGGACGATCCGGCGATCAAGGCGCTGAACCCGGATCTGCCGCTCCCCAAGCTGGCGATCGCACCGATCTACCGGTCTGACGGTTCGGGCACGAACTTCCTGTTCACGAATTATCTGAGCAAGGTCAGCCAGAGCTTCCTCGACCAGGTCGGCAGCAACACGTCGGTCCAGTGGCCGGCCGGTCTGGGGGCTCGCGGCAACGAAGGCGTCGCCGCCATGACCACGCGCACGCGCGGCGCCATCGGCTACGTCGAATCCGCCTACGCCAAGCAGAACAAGATGCCCCACGTGATCCTGAAGAACGCCGACGGGCAGTGGGTCGAGCCGGAAACCGAGGCGTTCCAGGCAGCGGCTGCTTCGGCCGACTGGGGGAATGCTCCCGGCTACTACATCATCCTGACAAATCAGGCGGGTGCACGGAGCTGGCCGATCACCGGCGCCAGCTTCATCCTGATGCATCGTGAGCCCCGCGATCCCGCCGCCGCCGCTTCGGCTTTGAAATTCTTCGACTGGGCCTATAAGAACGGTGCTCCCATGGCGGAACAGCTCGATTACGTGCCTATGCCGCCGAACGTCGTGGAACTGGTTGAGCAGACATGGTCCAAGGATTTCGCCAAGGTCGACGGCGAGGCTCTGTGGAGCGGAAGCAGCCAATAGTCCCGCGCTGGGAACCTATGGTCGGGAACAGATCGCCGGGAACCGAGTAACAATGACCGATACCGCCCTTCAAGCCGGAAGCCGTGCATCAGGCGGCTCCCAGGCTAAACGCCAGATCGTCATGGACCGGGCCTTCCAGTCGGCGACCGCCTTCTTCGCGTTCCTGGTGCTGGTGATCCTTGGCGGCGTCTTCGTCTCGCTGGTCATGGGAGCGCTCCCGGCGCTCAGCACGTTCGGGTTCAGCTTCGCCTATATGCAGGTCTGGAACCCGGTCACCGAGAAGTTCGGCGCGCTGGCTCCGATCTATGGAACCGTCATGACGGCACTGATCGCGATGGCGGTCGGCATCCCGATCAGTTTCGGCATCGCCGTGTTCCTGACGGAACTCGCTCCGCCCTGGCTCAAGGGGCCGGTCAGCACCGGCATCGAACTGCTTGCCGGCATCCCCAGCATCATCTACGGCATCTGGGGCCTGTTCGTCTTCGCACCGATCTTCCAGCAGACGCTCCAGCCCTTCCTGATCGACACCGTCGGCCAGCTTCCCCTGATCGGCCACATCTTCGCCGGACCACCCTACGGCATCGGCATCTTCACCGCCGGCCTGATCCTCGGGATCATGGTGCTGCCCTTCATCACCGCGATCATGCGCGACGTGTTCGAGACGGTGCCGCCGATGGTCAAGGAATCCGCCTATGGGCTGGGCGCCACGACCTGGGAAGTCGTCTGGAAGGTGGTGCTGCCCTATACCCGCGTCGGCGTCATCGGCGGCATCATGCTCGGCCTCGGCCGCGCGCTGGGCGAGACCATGGCCGTCACGTTCGTCATCGGCAACGCCCACAGGATAGGCAAGACGCTGATGGCTCCGGGGACGACGATCTCGGCGGCGATCGCCAACGAGTTCAACGAGGCCGTGGGCGAGCTGTACATATCGTCGCTGATAGCGCTGGGTCTGATCCTGTTCTTCATCACCTTCGCCGTCTTGGCGATCGCCAAGATCATGCTGATGCGGATGCAGAAGCGGGCAGGGGGCTGACCATCATGAACCTCTACGCACGCCGCCGCCTCACCAGCCGCATCGCCCTGGGATTTTCCATGGCAGCGGCGGCCTTCGGCCTGTTCTGGCTCGTCGCCATCCTGTGGACGCTGTTCTACAACGGCCTGACGGCGCTGGGCGCCGACATCTTCACGCTCAGCACGCCGCCGCCCGGCATTGCCGGCGGTCTGCTCAACGCGATCTACGGCAGCTTCATCATGACCCTGCTGGCGACGCTGATCGGCACGCCTATCGGCATCATGGCGGGCACGTATCTGGCGGAATACTCGCGCGGCAACGTGCTGGGCCAGACGATCCGATTCATCAACGACATCCTGCTGAGCGCCCCGTCGATCATCATCGGCCTGTTCATCTACGGCGTGATGGTCGTTCCGATGGGCCATTTCTCGGCCTGGGCCGGCGCCGTCGCCTTGTCGGTCATCGTCATCCCGGTGGTGGTTCGGACGACGGAGGACATGCTCAACCTCGTGCCGGCCAGCCTTCGCGAAGCGGCCGCCGCCCTGGGAGCGCCCCGGTGGAAGGTAATCGTGCTGATCGCCTACCGCGCCGCGCGCAGCGGCATGATCACCGGCGTCCTGCTGGCCGTGGCCCGCATCAGCGGCGAGACGGCGCCGCTGCTGTTCACCTCGCTCAGCAACCAGTTCTGGAGCACCGACATGAACGCGCCGATGGCGAACCTTCCGGTCGTCATCTTCCGCTTCGCGCTCAGCCCCTACCAGGACTGGCAGGATCTGGCCTGGGCCGGTGCCCTGCTGATCACCGTCACGATCCTCATCATCAACATCACCGCCCGCATGCTGGCGGGGCTCGGCTCCAAAGGACGCTGACGAAAATGCAGAAGAATGTCCGCTCCTACGTGACCACGGGTGCTACGGCCGGCGCGCTGCCCGGCAGCGCCGTCCAGGCCGGCGAACTGACGGAGAAGATGTCGATCCGGAACGTCAGCTTCTTCTACGGTCAGTTCGAAGCGCTCAAGAGCATTTCGGTCCCGCTGTACGACCGCAAGGTCACGGCTTTCATCGGGCCGAGCGGGTGCGGCAAGTCCACCCTGCTGCGCATCCTGAACAGGATCTACGACCTTTACCCGAAGCAGCGCGCGAGTGGTGAAGTCCTGCTCGACGGCCAGAATATCCTGGAACCCGGCATCGACCTCAATCTGCTGCGGGCCAAGGTCGGCATGGTTTTCCAGAAGCCCACGCCGTTCCCGCTGACCATCTACGACAACATCGCGTTCGGCATCCGCCTCTACGAGCGGTTGCCGCGCGACGAGATGGATGGCCGGGTCGAGCAAGCCCTGCGTCGGGCCGCCTTGTGGAACGAGGTCAAGGACAAGTTGAACCAGAGCGGGTTGAGCCTGTCGGGCGGCCAGCAGCAGCGCCTGTGCATCGCGCGCGCCATCGCGGTCAATCCGTCTGTACTGTTGATGGACGAGCCTGCCTCGGCGCTCGACCCCATCTCGACCTCGAAGATCGAGGAACTGATCGACGAGTTGAAGAGCGAGTACTGCATCTGCATCGTCACCCACAACATGCAGCAGGCGGCCCGCGCTTCAGATTTCACCGCCTTCATGTATATGGGCGAACTGATCGAACACGGCGTCACCGAGGACCTCTTCACGACGCCCAAGCAGAAGCGCACCGAAGAATACATCACTGGCCGCTTCGGCTGAGCGTCGCTGCCCTTGGCGACGCCCCTGGGCCGGCCTCCGCGTCAGCCGAACCTGTCACGGGTGGCCGGCCTCTTCTCGGCGATGACGCCGGCGGCGACGAGAAGGTGATTGACCAACAGGACAGCTCCCGCCATCGAGATCAGCAGCAGGACTGCACAGCAGACGAGCGCCTTCAGAAAGATATCCCTCAGTGGCTTGGATGCCCGCCAAAGGCTGAAAGTTAGAATCACCGTACCGGCTCCGTCTCGCGGTTCTTGCTGATGTTGTTGACTGCATTGCAAAAAAGTTTCACATGTTCCCAAAGCTTGCGTTTAAAATTTTTTAACAATGCTGATAGAATCCAGTATTGATCATTAAGGTTACGATTGTGCATATCCGACAATTTGGCACATTTCCAGCTTCGAGCTGGGCAATATTTGAGCCATTTATTGATGAGATCGAAGGCTGCTGTGACAAACCTTCGTCCCTGCTTATGATTGTGTCGATGCGAACAGGTAATGTCACTTGATTGTTCCCACAATGATAGTCCGACGACTGTTGCGGATTTTTTGCAGATCGGCAGAGCATTATGGGTCTTGACGGCGCCTCCGGATGTGCGACCATCTCCCCATATGCAAACAACGGAAAGGAGGTGATCCAATGTCTCATGGAGCAAAGCCTGTGACTGCCGCTCTGTTCGGTATCGCGGCTCTTCTGACGGCTGGGGTCGCCAGTGCCTGCCCTTCGCACACGACCCACTCCGCCCAAGCCCCTGCCGGCGGCACGTCCGCTGAACAGGGACAGAAGGCACCGACCGAATCACGCGGCTGACACCGGCTGCACCATGTTTGAGGCGGGCCGCCCCAGTGGGGCGGCCCGTTTCATTTCTACGGCCGCGAAACTTCAGCCACTGCCTTTCAGTCCGGGCCGAACCTCCGGACGATGGCTCCCCCGATGCTCTTCATCGCGGATACGACCGGCCAGACGCACCATGCCTGAAGCAGGGTGGCCGCCGCTCCGATCAGCGTTCCGAATATCAGCCCTACGGTCGTGACCCCGGTTACCTCGCCGAAGGCGCCATCGGACATGCCGACCGCCGCCGCGAGCATCAGGTACAAGCTGTACCGGCTCAGACACAGCGCCAGGATCAGGATGGCGGCAGCCGTAAGCGGACTGGCGGCCGATCCGGCGAACACGCCGACGAGCTCGATCAGGGGCGCCAAGGCGTCACGGTGGTCCATCGTCCGATCCCCCCGGAACGGCGGCCGGGAAAATAATGGCCGGCGCCGCCCTGTGCATAAGGCTACCGCGGCGCATCATACGTCATGGCCGGGCGTGGCCGGAAGTCTCCATCCATGCCGGGCGCGGGAGCTATGCGGATGCGGCCGCTTCCGTCTTGTGCCTTCCATCGCCATCTGCGTTAGGCTAAGGCATCTTCTGATATGGTTGTTGGGGGAAGGGAATAGACGATGGCTTCCTATGATTTTGATCTGTTCACCATCGGCGCAGGGTCGGGCGGCGTTGCCGCCAGCCGGCGCGCGGCGGCCTATGGCGCCCGCGTGGCGATCTGTGAAGGGAGCAAGGTCGGCGGCACCTGCGTCATCCGGGGCTGCGTACCGAAGAAGCTGCTGGTCTACGGCGGCCAGTTCCGCGACGCCTTCGAAGACGCGGTCGGCTACGGCTGGGATGCCACGATCCCCGAATTCCACTGGGGCAAGCTGCTCGACGCCAAGGACCGCGAGATCGACCGGCTGAACCGGATCTATATCGGTATGCTGGAGAAGGCCGGCGTCACCCTGTTCGAAGGGTTCGGCCGCCTGATCGATCGCCATACCGTAGAAGTCGCCGGGCGCCGCTACACCGCCAGGACGATCCTGATAGCGGTGGGCGGCCATCCGGTAGGTCCCGACCTGCCAGGCTTCGAACACGCGATCAGCTCCAACGAGGCGCTCGACCTCAAGGAACTGCCGAAGCGCATGGTGATCGTCGGCGGCGGCTATATCGCCGTCGAGTTCGCCGGCATCTTCAACGCGCTCGGTGTCAACGTAACGATGATGATCCGGAGCGGCGACCTGCTCAACGGCTTCGACGACGACATCCGTCAGGCCCTGGCACAGGAAATGACGAAGCGCGGCATCACGATCCTGACCGGCGTCAAACTCGACCGCCTGGAGAAACTGGACGATGGCTATTGCGTCGTCACCAGGTCCGGCGAGCGGTACCCGACGGAACTGGTATTCGCCGCGACCGGGCGGGTGCCCAATACCCGCAACCTGGGCTTGGAGGAAGTCGGCATCGTCATGGATGCCAAGGGCGGCGTGAAGGTCGATTCCTGGTCGCGGACCAATATCGACAACATCTATGCGGTCGGCGACGTCACCAACCGGGTGGCCCTGACGCCTGTCGCCATCGCCGAGGGTAGGTCGTTCGTCGAGACGATGTACAACGACAACCCGATGGAAGTCGACTACTCCAACATCCCGACCGCCGTGTTCAGCAGCCCGCCGATCGGGACGGTCGGTCTGACCGAGGCCCAGGCCCGTCAGATCTGCGGCGAGATCGATGTCTACAAGAGTGCGTTCAGGCCAATGAAGAATACCATCAGCGGCCGGGACGAACGGACGCTGATGAAGCTTGTGGTGGATCGCAAGAGCGACCGGGTCATGGGTGCCCACATGCTGGGTCCGGACTCTCCGGAAATCGTCCAGGGCCTTGCCATCGCCATGAACTGCGGTGCCACCAAGCGGCAGTTCGACCGCACTATCGGGCTTCATCCGTCTGCGGCGGAAGAATTCGTCACGATGCGCGACAAGGCTCCCGATCCCACACAGCAGCAGGCGGCCGAATAACGGGTCTTCCGGCATGTCCAACCCCCATGTCCAACCCGTGTGCGGAGGACATGCCCGCCCTCGAGTCGCCGGAGGTTGTTTAGTGTGGAAAACGCTGGCTGAACCAAGTATAGCCAGACGTCTTGGATAAACGATAATTGACCGGGCCTTTGGCAAAGCCGTCCGGTCCCTGTGGAGGTATGGTACAATGGCCGAACGCTGGACTCCCAACACCTGGCGCTCGAAGCCTGTCAAGCAGATGCCGTTCTATGCCGATCAGGCCAAACTGGCCGCGGCCGAGCAGCGTCTGTCCAACTATCCGCCGCTGGTGTTCGCCGGCGAGGCGCGCCGACTGAAGTCGGCCCTGGCCGACGTCGCGGGCGGCAAGGCGTTCCTGCTCCAGGGCGGCGACTGCGCCGAGAGCTTTGCCGAGTTCCATCCCAACAACATCCGCGATACCTTCCGCGTCCTGCTCCAGATGGCCGTCGTGCTGACGTTCGGTGGAGCGACGCCGGTGGTCAAGGTCGGCCGCATGGCCGGCCAGTTCGCCAAGCCGCGCTCGGCCGATACCGAGACGATCGACGGCGTCGAACTGCCGGCATATCGCGGCGACATCATCAATGGCTTCGACTTCGAGTCCGTCTCGCGGGAGCCGGACCCCGACCGCATGGTCCAGGCGTACAACCAGTCCGCCGCCACGCTCAACCTGCTGCGCGCCTTCGCCCAGGGCGGCTATGCCGACCTGCACAAGGTCCACCAGTGGAATCTCGGCTTCGTCGAGCGCAGCCCGGCGGGCGAGCGCTACCGCGACCTCGCCGACCGGCTTGACGAGACGCTGAACTTCATGGCGGCCTGCGGCATCACCGGCGAAACCACGCCGCAACTGCGCGAGACCGACTTCTTCACCAGCCACGAAGCGCTGCTGCTGCCGTACGAGGAAGCGCTGACCCGGATCGACAGCACCACTGGCGACTGGTACGACGTGTCGGCGCATATGCTGTGGATCGGCGACCGCACCCGCCAGCCAGACCATGCCCATGTTGAGTTCCTGCGCGGTGTGAAGAACCCGATCGGCCTGAAATGCGGCCCGACAAGCGACCCGGACGAGCTGATCCGCCTGATCGACATGCTGAACCCGGCGAACGAGCCGGGCCGGCTGACCCTGATCGCCCGCATGGGTTTCGAGAAGGTCCAGGACAAGCTTCCGGCCCTGATCCGAAAGGTCCAGAAAGAGGGCAGGGTGGTCGTGTGGGCCTGCGACCCTATGCACGGCAACACGATCAAGTCCTCGACCGGCTACAAGACCCGTCCGTTCGACCGCATCCTGTCGGAAGTGAAGGACTTCTTCGCGGTCCATCAGGCCGAAGGCACGCACCCCGGCGGTGTCCATTTCGAACTGACCGGCCAGGACGTGACCGAATGCACCGGCGGTGCCCAGGCGATCACCGACCATGCGCTGGCCAAGCGCTACCATACCCACTGTGATCCACGGCTCAATGCCAGTCAGGCTCTTGAACTGGCTTTCCTTATCGCCGAAGGTCTGAAGGGAAGCCGCATGCAGCAGGACCGGGATCGCCGGACCGCCGCGGCGGAGTGACCTGATCAAAACCAGCCCGGCAACGGGACCAACAAGAGCACCAAGACCTTGGACAGTCAGGAAGACAGCAAGCCGCAACGCCTCAATCCATCGGTCGCCGAGATCGCCCGCTGGACGGACACCTACTTTCTGCGGACCAAGGCCACAGTGGGCCGGTTTGGCGACAAGCGGGTCACATACGCGATCTTCATGCGCCGGCCGGTGGTATCGGCCCCTCGGCTTGCGGTGGAGTGGCTCGAGGGTGTTGCCCGTGAACGTGGGTTCGAAGTCGAAATCGACCTGATCCATCGGGAGGGCCGGTGGGTCGGTGCCGGCGAGCCGATCCTGTATATCTCCGGTCCGCTCTACCATCTCGTCGACCTGGAGACATTGCTTCTGATGAAGTTGGGTCCCGCCTGCGTGTCGGCCTACAACGCCTTCACGATGTGCGCGGACCTACCCAAGGTCGCCTTCCTCGCCATGGACGCCCGGCACTGCGCCGGCACCGACATGGCGGAGATCATGGCCTATGCGGCCAGTGTCGGTTCGGCGCGGGCGGCACGAAAAGTCGGTGCGGTCGGCTTCATCGGCAACGCCACGGATGCCACCGCTCATTACTTCGGCCGCACCGCCGGCATGGGCACAATGCCCCACGCGCTGATCGGCTATGCCGGGTCGACCGCGCGCGCCGCCGAGATGTTCCACGAAACCTTCCCCGATCAGGATCTGACCGTTCTGGTCGACTACTTCGGCCGGGAAGTGACCGATAGCCTGGAGGTCTGCCGCCGCCTGCCGGAGCTTGCGGCCTCCGGCCGCCTCAGCATGCGGATCGATACGCCGGGCGGACGCTTCATCGAAGGGCTTGACCCGCCAGGCTCCTATGCCGTGCTGGAAAAGCACGTTCCCTCGGCGATCCGTGGCTACCGGGACGAGACCCAGCTTCGCTACTTGATCGGAACCGGCGTTTCCGCCGCCGCGATCTTCCATCTGCGCGATGCGTTGGACGCGGCCGGCTTCGACAAGGTCAAGATTGTTGCCAGCAGCGGTTTCAGCCCGGCCAAGTGCCGTATCATGGCGGAAGCGCAGGCGCCGATCGATGTGATCGGCACCGGCAGCTATCTGCCGGAGCGCTGGACCGAAACCTACGCCACCGCCGACATCATCGAATATGACGGTGAGAAGCGCGTCAAGGTAGGCCGCGAGTTCCTGTTCAGGAAGTAGCCGTATACCCAGGAAGCTTCGACGTCATTTCTGTTCCGCCGACCGATCGCATGCAGGCGGCGGAACAGAAATTTTCCATCCGAAGGTCGTATTTTCTCTTTCCGCTGTAATCCTTTGGTTATAGAACCCGCTCAGGATTGCATGATCTAGCGCGGTCGACTTTGGGGAGCGGGAACAGGATGGCGAATAAACTGGATCGTGAAGTACGGCTGAACTTTCTGGGCATCGACGACGACACCCGCGAGGCTCTCAGGAACTTCACTCCCATTCTGGAAGCGACGCTGCCAAAGCTCCTGGAGCGATTTTACGCCCACATGGCAGCCAATCCCGATACCCGCGCCATGCTGTCCGGCGTATCTGTCGATCATCTGAAGAGTGCGCAGAGCAAGCATTGGACCGCCCTGTTCGCGGGTACCTTCGATGAAGCGCAGCTCGAAGATACCGTCGCGATCGGTACGACGCACCAGCGGATCGGGCTGGAACCGCGCTGGTATATCGGCGGCTACGCCCTTGCGATGACTGATCTGATGGCGGCAGCGGTGGACAAGTACCGTTGGCAGCCGGCCAAGCTGAAAAACGTCCTGCGCGCCATCGTCCAGACCGTTTGTCTGGACATGGACCTAGCGATCTCCTGCTACATCGAGTCCGGTGACGAGAACCGCCAGAAGGAACTCTGGCAACTCGCGGATACCCTCGAGACGGAGGTACACTCCGTCGTCAGCCATGTCGCCGAAAGCGGCGGCCATGTCGCCGACGTAACGCGCCGGACCTCGGCCGCGATCGACCGTGTCGCCGGCAACGCCGTCGCCGTCGCATCCGCCGCCGAGCAAGCGACCGCCAGCTTCGAGACGGTCGCCGCCGCCGGTGAGGAACTGTCCGCCTCAGTGTCCGAGATCAGCCGCCAGGTCAACGAGTCGCGCACCGTCACGCGGCAGGCGGTCGATCAGGCAGCCGCCGCCAACGACAGCGTCAACGGCCTTGCCCAGGCAGCCGGTGAAATCGGCCAGATCGTCCGCGTCATCAACGAGATCGCCAGCCAGACCAACCTGCTGGCGCTCAATGCGACGATCGAGGCCGCTCGTGCCGGCGAAGCCGGCAAGGGCTTCGCCGTCGTCGCCAACGAAGTCAAGGCGCTGGCGAACCAGACGGCCCGTGCGACCGAACAGATTTCCGCCCAGATTTCCCGCATCCAGGCGGAAACCGAGAAGGCGGTCACCGGTATCCAGACCATCGTCGGCGTCATCCACGAGGTCGAGGGGATTTCCGCCGGGATCGCCGCCGCGATCGAGGAACAGACGGCCTCGACCGGAGAGATCAGCCGGAGCGTGCTGGAAGCGGCAGCCGGTACGCGGCAGGTCGCCAGCAACATCACGGAAGTCGCGCATGACACGGGTCAGGCGTCGGACCTGATGCACGAGGTGCACAGCGTTACCGGAACGATGACGACCCAGGTCGGCAGCCTTCAGAACGAGATCGATCGTCTGATGAGCACGATGCGGACCCACAAGGTGTTCGACCGGCGCATCCATCAGCGCAGGCCGGTCAGCTTCCAGGTTTCCGTCTCCAGTGGCGGCGCCAACCGCAATGTCCAGATGATCAACCTGTCGGCCGGTGGCGCCGCCCTGGTCGGCTTCGTCGAAGGAACGAGCGGTGGACGGCTCGACCTGAACCTGCCGGGCCTTGCCGGAGGATTGCGGGGACAGATCCTCTCGGCCGACCAGAGTGCTACGCACCTGAAATTCGAGCGCGTGCTCACTCCCGCCGAGGTGGCCGGCGTCCTGCGGGCGACAGGATCGGCCGCTGCCTGACGGCTTCCCTCGCCACCTGCCGTCGGCATGTCGGGAAGGCCGGTAGCGAGGATTGACAGGGCGGGGATGACTGATACCTTCGCCGGCGACGATACCCCGGGAGCCCGCGCGCCATGACAGACCGCATCGCCATCGCCTTGGCCCAGATCAACCCGACAGTCGGTGCGATAGCGGCGAATATCGGCCGGATCCGAGCCGCGCGGGCCGAAGCGGCGGCTCGATCATCCGATCTGGTGGTATGCCCGCAGCTATCGGTAACCGGTTGCCCTTTGGGCGATCTCGCGACAAGCTCCTTCTTCCTGGATGCGGTCGAGGCCGCCGTCCGCGAGTTCGCGGCTGAAACCTCGGATGGCGGTCCCGCCGTGTTGCTGGGGGCGCCCTGGCGGTCGGACGGCAAGGTTCATGACGCAGCGCTGCTGCTCGAAGCCGGCGCCATCGCGACGGTGCGATTCCGCCATGTCGCGCCGGCGGAGCGGACCGCGTCATATTCGGTCGGACCGGTGCCGGGACCGCTGAACTTCCGGGGTGTGCGTTTCGGCGTGCTCGTCGGCGACGACATCTCGACCCCCGACGTCGCGGAGGCGCTGAGCGAATGCGGCGCCGAGCTGCTGGTCCACCTGTCCGCCGTGCCCTTCGCTCCGGACACCCTGGACCGGCGGGTCGGCGTTGCGGTCGCGCGCGTGACCGAGACGGGCCTACCTCTCCTCACGGTGAACCTGATCGGCGGTCAGGACGATCTGGTATTTGACGGCTCGTCCTTCGCGCTGGGTGCGGACCGTGCGCTGAAAGCGCATGCCCCCGCCTTCCGGGAAGCTCTCCTGGTGACCCGCTGGGAGCGTGGCGGCGAGAGCTGGACGGCCAGGGAGGGCGAATTGGCGCCGCCTCCGTCCGGTAATGAAGCCGTCTGGCAGGCGCTCACATCAGGGCTGCGGGACTACGTCAACAAGAACGGCTTCGCGACGGTCGTTCTCGGCCTGTCCGGCGGACTCGACAGCGCAGTGGCCGCGGCGGTGGCGGTGGATGCCCTCGGCCCCGATCGGGTGCGCCCGGTATTTCTTCCGTCCCCCGTCACGACGCGGCAGAGCCTCCAGGACGCCCATGAGGTTGCGGAACTGCTCGGCTGTACGCTTGAGAAAATCGTCATCGATCCGGCTCTCAAGGCTTTCGAGACGATGCTGGCGCCGCTTGTCGCGGGCCGGGACCCCGACGTCACCGAAGAAAACGTCCAGCCGCGGGTCCGCGCCGTGACCCTGTTGCAGTTGTCCAACAAGTTCGGCGCGCTGGTGCTGTCATCGCTCAACAGGTCGGACCTATACGCCGGATTCTTCACCCTGAGCGGCGACGTTTCCAACGGCTTCGCGATCCTGCGCGATCTCTACAAGACCGATATCGTGGCACTGGCTCAATGGCGTAACGGCGCTCTGCCCGAGGGCGTCCACGGCCCCGCCGGCAGGGTCGTCCCGGAATACGTCATCAACCGCCCGCCCTGCGCCGAGTTGAAGCCCGACCGGACCGACGTGGACAACCTGCCGCCCTATGACATTCTCGACGATATTCTTCGCTGCCTGATCGATCAGGACCTGGGAACCGCCGCCATACTGGAGCGCGGCCATGATCTCATCACGCTGGAACGGGTCTGGCGCATGGTCGTCCGTGCCGAATACAAGCGCCGCCAAGCGCCTCCCGGCGTCAGTCTAGGCCTCGGCAAGGCAAAACGCTTCCCGATCACCAACGGCTTCGCGGCGCTTTCCTGAAGATGCACTGGGTTTGAAAAGCTGCGGACCTGAAAATTACGGCGAGGCTATTCCGCCGCATCGCAAATGCGACTGACTTGCACTATGTTTCGGATCACGCCCAACTGCCCTGCCGCGTGACCGAGAAGCCGATGCGTCCCCTTGCCGTCCTCATCCTGTTGACCGCCCTGGCTCCCTTGCCGGCATCTGCCGGAAAGCCGCTCGATCGCGCAACAGCCTCCGTGCTCGCCGACTTCGTCCGCCCGACCACGGTCCCGTACCCCGACAGCAACCCCTACAGCAAGGCGAAGGTCGAACTCGGTCGGAAGCTGTTCTTCGACACCGCCCTGTCCGGCGACGGCACCCGTTCCTGTGCGACATGCCATGCGCCCGTTTCCGGCTGGCAGGACGGCGTCGCCCGGCACCAGGCCCTCGACGGCACCATGCTAGGCCGCCGCACCCCGTCGGCTCAGGACGGTGCTTGGGGTGAGCTGTTCTTCTGGGACGGCAGGGCGGCCAGCCTGGAAGAGCAGGCGCTCGGTCCCGTCCAGAGCGTCCTGGAAATGAACCAGACTCTGGACGGCATGGTCAGGACCCTGGAAGCCAAGCCGGAATATTCCGGTCTCTTCGCGGGCGCCTTCCCCGAGAATCCGAAGATCACGCCGGACACGGTCGCCAAGGCCATCGCCACGTTCGAGCGCAGTCTGGTATCGGGCATCACCCCGTTCGACCGCTGGGTTGCCGGCGACGACAAGGCAATCAGCCGGGAGGCGAAGCGGGGCTTCGACGTCTTCACGGGACAGGCCGGGTGCGTATCCTGCCACTCCGGCTGGCAGTTCACCGACCATGCCTTCCACGATATCGGCCTGCCGAGCGACGACCTCGGCCGGGGCGCCATCATCAAGGTTCCGGAACTGAACCACGCGTTCAAGACGCCGACGCTGCGCAACGTCGCCGACCGGGCGCCCTACATGCATGACGGCTCCATCGATACGCTGGAGGGGGTGGTGGAGCATTATCGCAGCGGCATCGTCCAGCGCCCGACGCTGTCGCCCGACCTTCCCAGGATCGACGCGCTGAGCGACCGCGATATCAAGGACCTCGTCGCTTTCCTGCACTCCCTCAGCCCCGATCCCGCAACGGCGGCCGACAGCCTGACGGCATCGGCGCCAAGCGCTACCGACGCGTCGGATACCCTGACCATCGTGCAGAAGAACAAGCAGTTCAGCGAGCGGCATGTCCACATTAGCGCCGGTCAGGCGCTCACGATCGAGAACCACGACACCCGGGCGCACAACATCCAGGTGTTCAGCGAGAACCTGGAGTTCAACAGCGGCTATCAGGAACCCGGCGAACATGTCAGCCTGCCCTTCACCCAGGCCGGCACCTATCACGTCTTCTGCGGCATCCACCCCAAGATGAAGCTCCAGGTGGACGTGAAGTAGTTCAGCCCGGAAGTTTCCGTCATTTCACACAGGCTCATGGTGTGCTATCGGTCCGGCCCTGGTTTCCGGATTTAAACAGCATTCTCAATGAGCCGAGCCCCATGAGCGTCGCCGTCCGTTTCGCTCCCAGTCCGACCGGTATGCTCCACGTCGGCAACATCCGTCTGGCGCTGATCAACTGGCTGTTCGCCCGTTCGCACGGCGGCAGTTTCCTGCTGCGCCTGGACGATACTGACCTGGAACGTTCGACGGCTGAATTCGCCGCCGGGATAGAGCGCGACCTTGGCTGGCTCGGCCTGGATTGGGACCGCTTCGCCCGCCAGTCCGACCGCCTCGACCGCTACCATCTGGCCATGGAAGCGCTGAAACGCTCCGGCCGGCTTTATCCCTGCTACGAGACGGCCGAGGAACTGTCCCTGAAGCGCAAGAGTCTGCTTGGACGCAGCCTGCCGCCGATCTACGACCGGTCCGCCCTCAAGCTGACCGACGAGGATCGCGCGCGGCTGGAAGGGGAAGGCCGCAGGCCGCATTGGCGCTTCCTTCTCCGGCACGATCCGGTCGAATGGGACGATCTGGTGCGCGGCCCGCAGCACTTCCATGGCCGCGACCTCAGCGATCCCGTCCTGATCCGGGAAGACGGCCGCATTCTCTATACCCTGTCGTCCATCGTAGACGATATCGAGCTTGGCATCACCCACGTCATCCGGGGTGAAGACCACGTCGCCAACACAGCCGTTCAGATCCAGCTCTGGCAGGCGCTGGACGGACCGGTGCCGACCTTTGCCCATCTGCCGCTGCTGAGCGACGCCACCGGCGCCGCCCTGTCCAAGCGGCTCGGCAGCATCGGGATCTCCCATCTGCGCGACGAGGAGGGCGTCGAGCCGATGGCGATCAACAGCCTTCTCGCCAAGCTCGGCACGTCGGACGCGATTGAAGCCCGGCTGACGCTGGCCGAACTGGTGGCCGAGTTCGACATGGCGAAGGTTTCGCGCGGCGCTCCCAAGTTCGACCCGGAAGAACTGAAGCGCCTCAATGCCCGCGTGCTCCACGCGACCCCATTCCAGTCGATCGCGACCCGGCTCGAAGCCAAGGGCTATGCCGGCGTGGACGAGGTCTTCTGGAACGCCGTCCGGGCAAACCTGTCCCGCCTGGACGACATCGCCGAGTGGTGGCATGTCGCGCGCGAGCCGATCCAGCCCGTTATCGAAGACGCCGAATTCGCCGCCGCCGCCGCTTCGCTGCTGCCGGCGGAGCCGTGGGACGATACGACATGGAGCGCCTGGACCGGTGCCGTCAAGACGGCTACCGGCCGCAAGGGCAAGGCTTTGTTCATGCCCCTGCGTCAGGCTCTCACAGGCCTGGATCATGGACCGGAACTCAAGAATTTGTTACCTCTGATAGGCCGCGAACGGGCAGGCGCCCGGCTCGCCGGACAGGTCTCTTAAGGATAAAACCGGTGCCGCTCGATCTTTTCAATACGCTCACCCGCCGGAAAGAACATTTTGAACCGCTGGTGGCGGGGAAGGTGGGCCTCTATGTCTGCGGCCCGACCGTCTATGATTATGCCCATATTGGAAATGCGCGGCCGGTGGTCGTGTTCGACGTGCTGTACCGGCTGCTCAAGCACCTCTACCCGGAGGTCCGCTACGTCCGCAACATTACCGACGTCGATGATAAGATCATCGACCGGGCAAGGCTGAGCGGCGAACCGATCGACAGCGTGACGACCCGCACGACCGACGCCTACCATCAGGACATGGCGGCGCTGAACGCGCTGCCGCCCGATATCGAGCCGCGCGCGACCCGCCACATCGCCCAGATGGTCCGAATGATCGGGAAGCTGATCGATCAAGGCAACGCCTACGAGGCCGATGGCCATGTCCTGTTCAGCGTCCCCTCCATGGCCGACTATGGCATGCTCTCCCGTCGCTCGCGCGACGAACTGATCGCCGGGGCGCGTGTGGAAGTAGCGCCCTACAAGCGCGATCCCGCCGACTTCGTACTGTGGAAACCGTCCGTGGACGATTGCCCCGGCTGGCCGAGCCCCTGGGGGCGCGGGCGGCCCGGTTGGCATATCGAGTGCTCGGCCATGGCCGCCGAGCATCTCGGGGAGACGTTCGACATCCATGGCGGCGGGCTGGACCTGATCTTCCCGCACCATGAGAACGAGATCGCGCAGTCGGTCTGCTCCCACGGCGGTGCGCCGCTGGCGCGCTATTGGGTGCATAACGGCTTCCTGACCGTGGAAGGCGAGAAGATGTCCAAGAGCCTGGGCAACTTCTTCACCGTCCGCGACCTGCTGGGCGAGTTCCCGGGCGAAGCGATCCGCCTGACCCTGCTCGGTGCCCATTACCGCCAGCCGCTCGATTTCACCCGCGACCTGCTTCGCCAGTCCAAGGGCAACCTGGACCGCTGGTACAACGCGCTCCGCTGCGCCGATGAGGCTCCGTCCAAGGCCGATGTCCCGTTCGAAGTCCTGGCCGCCTTGGAGGACGACCTGAACACGCCGATGGCGATCGGCCACGTCCACGCGCTGGCGACGGCACTCAACAAGGCAACCGATCCGGCCGAGAAGGCGCGGTTGAAGGGCGGCTTGCTGGCGGCGGGATGCCTGCTCGGTATCCTCCAGCAGGACCCGGTCGCGTGGTTCCAGGGCGAAGCCGGCGACGCCGCCACTGACGACGCCGCCATGATCGAAGACCTGATCGAGCGGCGCAAGGAAGCCCGCAAGTCGAAGAACTTCGCCGAAGCCGACCGCATCCGCAAGGAACTGACCGACATGGGCATCGTGCTCGAGGACGGCCCCGGCGGCACCACCTGGAAGCGGGCATGACCATGGGCGACCGGATATACCTGTTCGACACGACCCTCCGCGACGGCGCCCAGACACAGGGCGTCGATTTTTCGGTTGCCGACAAGGTGGCGATAGCGCGGGAACTGGACCTGCTCGGCATCGACTATGTCGAAGGCGGCTGGCCCGGCGCCAATCCGACCGACGACGCCTTCTTCGCCGACCCGCCGGAACTCCGCAACGCCACCTTCACGGCATTCGGCATGACCCGCCGCCCCGGACGCAGCGCCGCCAACGATCCGGGCCTCGTCGGCTTGACCAGTGCGAAATGCGACGCCGTCTGCATGGTCGGCAAGACCTGGGACTTCCATGTCGATGTCGCGCTGAACATTCCCCGTGAAGAGAACCTGGAGCTGATCCGCGACAGCATCGCCCTGATCGTCGAGCGCAAGGGCGAAGCGCTGTTCGACGCCGAGCACTTCTTCGACGGCTTCAAGGCCAATCCCGATTACGCGATGCGGTGCCTACTGGCCGCCTACGAGGCGGGCGCACGCTGGATCGTGCTATGCGACACCAACGGCGGCACGCTGCCTGACGAAGTCGAAAGCATCGTCCGCGCGGTGGCAGAGCGGATTCCCGGCACCAGCCTTGGGATCCACACGCACAACGACACCGACAATGCCGTCGCCAACTCGCTGGCGGCGATCCGTGCGGGCGCCCGGATGGTGCAGGGGACGCTGAACGGGTTGGGCGAGCGCTGCGGCAACGCCAACCTCGTTTCCCTGATACCGACGCTCATGCTGAAGATGGGCTACGAGACGGGCATCACCGCCGACGGGCTGCGCCGTCTCTCGCACGTCTCCCGCACCTTGGACGAGCGGCTGAACCGTGCGCCCAACCGGCACGCTCCCTATGTCGGGGAAAGCGCCTTCGCCCACAAGGGCGGCCTGCATGTCTCGGCGGTCGAGAAGGACCCCGCCAGCTACGAGCATGTCGAGCCATCGACCGTCGGCAACCGCCGGACCATCGTCGTGTCCGATCAGGCTGGCCGCTCCAACCTGCTCGCCCGCTTCCGCGAGATCGGGATCGAGATCGACGCGAAAGACGAGCGGATCAACACCCTGGTCGATCTGGTCAAGCGCCGCGAATACGACGGCTACGCCTATGACGGGGCGGAGGCCAGCTTCGAGCTTCTGGCCCGGCGCGGCCTTGGCGAAGTACCCGACTTCTTCCGCCTCCAGTCCTTCCGCGTGATCGACGAGCGGCGCTGGAACGCGCGGAACGAGCTGATCACCCTGTCGGAAGCGACCATCAAGCTCGACGTCGGCACCCAGTCCGTCATGACGGTGGCGGAAGGGAACGGCCCGGTCAACGCCCTGGACACAGCTCTGCGCAAAGCGCTGCTGCCGGTCTATCCTGCCCTGGAAGGCCTGCGGCTGGTCGACTACAAGGTCCGCATCCTGACCCCCAACGACGGGACCAAGGCCGTGACGCGGGTCATGATCGAGAGCACCGACGGCTACGGCAACCGCTGGACCACGGTCGGGGTTTCGGCCAACGTGATCGACGCCTCCTACAACGCGCTGCATGACAGCATTACATACCGGCTGTTCCGTGCCTTGGGCACCGGGACGCCGGACGCATCATCCGATGACAGATAGAGACATGGCAGGAACCAACCCGATGCGGGAGTCCGTCCTGGGCGGCCCCGCGATCATTCTGATCGAACCGCAGCTTGGCGAGAATATCGGCACCTGTGCCAGAGCGATGTTGAACTGCGGACTGACCGACCTTCGTCTGGTCCGTCCGCGCGACGGCTGGCCGAGCGGCAGCGCCAAGGCCGCTGCCTCCGGCGCCGACATCGTGCTCGACAATGCCCGCCTGTGCGACACGACGGAGGAGGCGATCGCCGACCTTTCCCACGTCTTCGCCACCACGGCCCGCAACAGGGGAATGATCAAGCGCATCATGACCCCGCGCGAAGCGGCGGTGGAGATGCGGGCACAGTCGTCCGCCGGCCTCTCGACCGGCGTGCTCTTCGGGCCGGAACGCACCGGCCTGTTCAACGACGATCTGGCGCTGGCCGACACCAGCCTGACGGTCCCGCTCAATCCCTCCTTCAGCTCGCTCAATCTAGCGCAGGCGGTGCTTCTGATCGGCTATGAATGGTACCAGACCGGCGACGTCACGCCCGGCCGCTATCTCCATACCGGCGCTACCCGCCCCGCCAATAAAGAAGAGCTGGTAAACTTCTTCGATCACCTGGAGCAGGAGCTGAGCGGCAGCGGCTTCTTCTCGTCGCCGGAAAAGAAGCCCTCAATGATTAGATCGATAAGAAATTGTTTCCAGAGGATGGACTTGACGGAACAGGAGGTCCGGACTTTCCATGGCATAGTGTCAGCCTTGACCGGCCGGAAGCGAGTTTATCCCAAAGAATAGGTGGAATGGATACTTCTCTAACTACAATTTAGTGGCATGTTCCTTGCTGATACTCCGATAGTTCGTATATCGGAGGTCACCATGGACTTAAGGAAATTTGGCGAAAGCCTCACTCGTGCAATCCGCCATTTGCAAATTGCGGGTCAACCTGCAAAACCCCGGGCCAGAGTGGCGGAAGCAGGCATTCTGCTCAACGACGCGACGATCGAGATCGAAGCCGTCATCGAGGAGATCGAGCGGTCCGCAATCGATGACGTTGTCAGGGCCGACCTGCATGAAGCCACGGCGCTGATCCAGGAGGCACTCCAGCTACTCACCGGCGTCCATCGGCGACTGGCGTAGAAGCGGATACGGACAGCGATCTTCGCACAGTGATCGATCGCTTTCCGACTCATGCCCAGTATGCCGATGCAATGGACATTCCCGTATGGTCATTGCGTCGGCAAGTGATCGGACTCGAAAAGATGCCGCTTCTCGGCGCTTTCCCTGCCGCCCCGGTGCATCGGTATTTGACTTTGCCTTCCGCATCCGTATAGTGCGGCGCTTCCTCCCAAGAAGGTGGGCGTGCTTATGGTAACGCCCCGTCCGCGGACGTTCGCTTCCGGCAGGACCTATTGGGACAACAAACAGTGCTGAAAGCGATAATCGTATGAGCAAGCGTCAAGAGTCCAAGTACAAGATCGACCGCCGTCTGGGCGTCAACCTCTGGGGCCGCCCCAAGAGCCCGATCAACCGCCGTGAGTACGGTCCCGGCCAGCATGGTCAGCGCCGCAAGAAGCCGTCCGACTTCGGCTTGCAGCTGATGGCCAAGCAGAAGCTGAAGGGCTACTACGGCAACATCGGCGAGAAGCAGTTCCGCCGTCTCTACGCCGAAGCCGTCCGCCGCCGTGGCGACACCGGCGAGAACCTGATTCAGCTGCTCGAGCGTCGTCTCGATGCGGTCGTCTACCGCATGAAGTTCGTCCCGACCCCGTTCGCGGCCCGTCAGTTCGTCAACCACGGCCATGTCCGCGTCAACGGCAAGCGGGTCAACATCCCGTCCTACCAGGTCAAGGACGGCGACGTCATCGAGGTCAAGCAGAAGTCCAAGCAGATGGCGCTGGTCCTCGAGGCGATCGCTTCGGGTGAGCGCGACATCCCCGATTACCTGGACGTCGATACCGGCTCCCTCAAGGGCACCTTCGTCCGTGCCCCGGCTTTCGCCGACGTGCCGTATCCGGTCCAGATGGAACCGAACCTCGTGGTCGAGTTCTACAGCCGCTGATTACCGGCTGATACAAACTTTAAAAGGGCCGCCTGTGCGAACAGGCGGCCCTTTCTTTATGCGCTCGATGCCCGGCTGTGCTCGACGGCCAGAACTCAGTGCCGGGCGCGGTGGCTCAGAAAGGCGTCGGTGCTGTAGATCGCCAGCGCAAGCCAGATCAGGCCGAAGGCGACGGCATGGGCGCCGCTGAACTCCTCGCCGAAGATCATCACGCCGATCGCCAGTTGAAGCGTCGGGGACAGATACTGCATCAGGCCCACGGTGGACAGCTTCAGGCGTTGAGCGCCCATATTGAAGAAGATCAGGGGCAGGGCCGTGATGACGCCCGAGATGACCAGCAAGGACGCCATGCCGGGAGCCTCAAGCGAGAACGTCGCGGTGCCGTCGCTCCACAGCCAGAGCAGGTAGGCAGCCGCCAACGGCGTCAGCAGCGCCGTCTCGACCAGCAGGCCGACCAGCGGATCGATAGCGGCCTTCTTGCGGATCAGGGCATAGAAACCGAACGACGTCGCCAGGGTCAAAGAAATCCACGGCAACTCACCCAGGCTGACAAGCAGGCTGGACACGCCCAGCGTCGCCAACGCCACGGAAAACAGCTGCTTGCGGTTCAGCCGTTCTCCCAGGAACAGCATGCCGAGCAGGACGTTGACCAGCGGATTGATGTAGTAGCCAAGGCTGGTCTGCACGATATGGTCGTTGTTGACGGCCCAGATGAACAATCCCCAGTTCGTCGTCACCAGGGCGGTCGTCACGATGTAGAGGCCGACACTGCGCAGGCTGGACAAGGCCCGGGGGACGTCGCGCAGGTCCCGCAGGATCGCGACCAGCGCCACCATGAGCAGGAGCGACCAGATCACCCGGTGAGACAGGATCTCGAGCGACGTGGCCGGTCGCAAGGCCCTGAAGAACAGCGGCGCCAGCCCCCACATGAAGAAGGCGCCCAAGGCATAGAGGATGCCGACGACGGTGGGATCGACGGGCGTCCGTGCGACGGCTGCGTCGGACGTTTTCCCTGAAGGCATGTGCGGCGATTGGGACATATCCGCTGATTAACACGCCAGCGGACAAAGCTGTCCATCCGCACGCCTGCGCCCAGGTCATGACTGTCCTGCGGCGCCGGGGCGTGGCATGCCAACGCCGTCTCAGGCGCTGCGAAGCTTCTGAAGGAAGCTGTCCACCGTGCTGCGCAGGTCGGTCGCCTTCTGGTTCACGGCACTGGCCGAGCGCATCACTTCGTCGGCTGTCCTGCCCGTGCTCTCGGCGGAGGACGCGACGCGCTCGATATCGCTGTTGACCCTGCGGGTGCCGTCGGACGCGGTGTCGACGTTATGGGCGATGGTCCGGGCGGCGCCGCTCTGCCGCTCGACCGCGGATGCGATGCCGGTGACGATGCCGCCGATCTGCTGGATGGTCTGCGCGATGTTGGTCATGGTGGCGACCGCGCGACCGGTGACCTCTTCGATCTGCTGGATCTTCCGCGTCACTTCCTCGGTGGCGCGGCTGGCCTGACCGGCCAGATTCTTGACCTCGCCCGCGACCACGGCGAATCCTTTGCCGGCGACGCCGGCCCGCGCCGACTCGATGGTCGCGTTGAGCGCCAGCAGGTTTGTCTGCTCGGCGATCTCGCCGATCATGCCGACCACCTGACCGATCTCCCGCACCGTGTCGCTCAGGCCCGCGACGACCTCGTTGGTGGTGGCGACCTGCTGCATGCCGGCGCGGGTGACGGTCGTCGCCTGACTCGTCTGATGCTCGATCTCCTCGATGCTGTCGGACAAGGCCTTGGCGGCGGAAGCCAGGCTCTCGACGCTGGCCGAAGACGTGCGCGACGTCGAGGCAATGGCCGCCGACCGCTGCTGCGCGTCGGAGCAGGATGTCAGCATGACGGCCGCGTTCTGCTGAAGGTCGGTGGCGGCACCGGACAGGGTCTCGACGACATGGCCGACGCTCTCGTCGAGCCGGTTGGCCAGATCCCCCAGGACCCGGCGGCGCTCCAGTTCGGACTGCTGCTTCAGCGCCGCCTGCTCAGCCTCCAGCCGAAGCTTCTCGATGGTGTTCTGCTTGAGCACCAGCACGGCACGCGCCATGGTGCCGATCTCGTCGATATGGTCGGCGTAGGGGATCGTGACGGACTGCTTGCCGCCGGCCAACTGGTCGATGGCGCCGGTCAGGTTCATCAGCGGGTTGACGACCCGGCTTCGGGTGAACCACAGGAAGAACAGCCCGACCGAGATCAGGGTGGCGATCGTCGCGACGCTTCCCCAGGTGACCAGGAAGGACATCAGCGAGACGGTGGAGGTCAAGGCCTCGGCCCCCTCGATCCGGTTGCTGGTCATCAGCGCTTCCCAGTCGTTCGAGAAGCGATGCATTCCAAGCAGCACCAGGACCGACATGGACGCGCCGACGACGCCGATCCCCAGCAACGCGAAAGCTACAGCCGAGCCTAGAAAACGCAAGGTAAGCCGGCTGGTGAAATTGCCGACCCTTGCCGTGCCCGATCCGTCCGACATAACGGAACCCTTTATTGCTTATATCACCGAAGGCCTTGACTTTGCTCACTAAGCATTACCGACCGCTTAACAGTTCAATAACTTAAGTAATAGGCGGGATGATGTGGCATGCAAAAAGGGCTCCGCAAGCGGAGCCCTTTCCGGACGTCAATCAAAGGACCAGAAGAAATCCTCAGGCCTTGACCTGTACGTCGATACCGTTGGTGCTGAGCAGTTCCTGAAGCTCGCCCGACTGGTACATTTCCCGGACGATGTCGCAGCCGCCCAGGAACTCGCCCTTGACGTAGAGCTGGGGGATGGTCGGCCAGTTGCTGAACTGCTTGATGCCGTCGCGGATGCTCGGGTCGGAGAGCACGTCGATACCCTTGAACTTCACGCCCAGATGGGTCAGCACCTGAACCACGGTGGACGAGAAGCCGCACTGAGGGAACACGGGTGTCCCCTTCATGTAGAGGACGACGTCGTTCGACTCGATTTCGCTCTTGATCCGCTCTGCTACGGAGTTATCCATATCTCGATATCCTCGTCAAAATGACCGGCGCCGTGGCCCGGTCAAGCGTCTTTCGGAACAGATGTTTGCAAGGCAAGGGCGTGAAGCTCACCACCCATGCGTCCCTGCAAAGCATCATAGACCATTTTGTGCTGCTGAACGCGCGTCTTACCTTTGAAGGTAGCGGACTCGACATAAGCGGCGTAATGGTCGCCATCACCACGCAGATCTTCGATCCGCACGTCGGCATCGGGGATGCCTTCCTTGATCAGGCTCTCGATGAGAGCAGCGTCCATCGCCATTTTCAGCCTTCCCGCTCAGCTCGTGAATTCATTATTCCAGACTACCCGCCATGTATTCGGGTAACCAAGCTTCATGGGCCGTCCTGAGACCACCCACCGATATGGCATCGCCGCCGTTCAGTTTCAACGCGTCGCCCCCCGTGGTGCCAAGTCGCAGAACCGGCACTCCGGCGGCCTTGGCTCCGGCCACGACGGCGTCGGCATCCGAAGTCGTGACGACGTAACGTCCCTGATCCTCGCCGAACAGGAATCCAGCCTCGTCGGTTCCCGCCGGCACGTCGATCACCGCGCCCAGCTTGCCGGCCATCGCCATTTCCGCCAGCGCCACCAGCAGACCGCCGTCCGACAAGTCGTGGCAGGCGGTAACCGCCCGCTTGCCGATCAGGTCGCGGACGAAATCACCGTTCCGCTTCTCGGCAGCCAGATCGACCGGCGGCGGCGCGCCTTCCTCGCGGCCGTGGATCTCGCGTAGATACAGCGACTGTCCGATATGGCCCTTGGTTTCGCCGATCAGCAGGATCGCTTGACCCGCCGCCTTGAAGGCGATGTTGACCGCCAACGACGCATCACTCAGCAGCCCGACGCCACCGATTGCCGGCGTCGGAAGAATGCCGACGCCGTTGGTCTCGTTGTAGAGGCTGACGTTGCCCGACACGACGGGGAACTCCAGCACGGTGCAGGCATCGACCATGCCCTGGATGCAGCCGGCGAACTGGCCCATGATCCGGGGCTTCTGCGGGTTGCCGAAGTTCATGTTGTCGGTGATGGCGAGCGGCTTGGCGCCCACCGCCGTCAGGTTGCGCCATGCCTCGGCGACCGCCTGGGCGCCGCCTCGGACCGGGTCGGCGAAGCAGTAGCGCGGCGTGCAGTCCGTCGTGATGGCCAGCGCCTTGTTGGTCCCATGGACGCGGACGACGCCTGAGTCGCCGCCGGACAGTGCGATGGTGTCGGCGCCGACCTGACTGTCGTACTGCTCCCAGATCCACCGGCGCGACGCCAGATCGGGGCAGCCGATCAGGCGGTGCAGGATCTCGGTCGCCGGGCCGGGCAGGGGGACCGATGCCGCGTCGATGTCGGCCTGCGGCGGGGTCGGCTCCCATGGACGCTCATACAGCGGTGCGCGATCGACCAGCGGCGCCACTTCCAGGTCGCAGTAGGTGTATCCGTGCATCTTCAGCACCAGCCGGCCGGTGTCGGTGACGCGGCCGATGACGGCGAAGTCCAGTTCCCACTTGTCGAAGATCGCCTTCGCCAGTTCCTCGCGGCCCGGCTTCAGCACGATCAGCATGCGCTCCTGGCTCTCCGACAGCATGATCTCGTACGGGCTCATGCCCGTCTCGCGCTGCGGCACGTCGTCCAGGGTCAACTCGATGCCCAGTTCGCCCTTGCCGGCCATCTCGACCGAGGAGGAGGTCAAGCCCGCAGCGCCCATGTCCTGGATCGCGACGATGGCGTCGGTCGCCATCAGCTCGAGGCAGGCTTCGATCAGCAGCTTTTCGGTGAACGGGTCGCCGACCTGAACGGTAGGCCGCTTCTCCTCCGAGTCCTCGGTGAACTCGGTCGAGGCCATGGTGGCGCCGTGGATACCGTCGCGGCCGGTCTTCGACCCGACATAGACGACGGGGTTCCCGATGCCGGCTGCCGCCGAATAGAAGATCTTGTCGGCATCGGCCAGACCCACGGTCATCGCGTTGACCAGGATATTGCCGTTGAATGAGGGATGGAAGTTCGTCTCGCCGCCGACCGTCGGCACGCCGACGCAATTGCCGTAGCCGCCGATACCCGCCACCACGCCTGAGATCAAATGCCGGGTCTTGGGGTGCTCGGGGCTGCCGAAGCGCAGCGCGTTCATGTTGGCGATCGGCCGCGCGCCCATCGTGAAGACGTCGCGCAGGATGCCGCCCACTCCGGTCGCCGCACCCTGGTAGGGCTCGATGAAGGACGGGTGGTTGTGGCTTTCCATCTTGAAGATGGCGGCTTGCCCGTCGCCGATGTCGATCACGCCGGCATTCTCGCCTGGACCGCAGATGACATGCGGCGCCGTCGTCGGCAACTGCTTCAGCCAGACCTTGGACGACTTGTACGAGCAGTGCTCCGACCACATGACGGAGAAGATGCCGAGTTCGGTGAACGACGGCGTCCGCCCGGTGATCTCCAGCATCCGCTGATATTCGTCAGCCGACAGGCCGTATTCGGCGGCCAGTTCGACGGTGACGGCGGGTTCCAGTGACTGCTTGCTCACGACAGAGCCTCCACAAGGCCGGTGAACATCGCGCGACCGTCGGTATTGCCGTGCAGCGGCTCGAACGCGCGTTCCGGATGCGGCATCAGCCCCAGCACCGTGCGCTTCTCGTTGAACAGGCCGGCGATGGAGTTGGCGGAGCCGTTGGGGTTGCCCGAGGCATCGACGATCCCGTCGGGCGTCACGTAGCGGAACGCCACCATGCCCGTGTCCTCGACCCGCGCCAGCGTATCGGCGTCGGCGAAGTAGTTGCCGTCGTGATGGGCGACCGGGAAGCGGACGACCTGATCCTTGTCATAGGCCGAGGTGAAGGCGCTGTCGGTATTCTCGACCCGAAGGTCCACCGTGCGACAGATGAACTTCAGGCCGGCGTTGCGCATCAGGACGCCGGGCAGCAGCCGCGCCTCGGTCAGGATCTGGAAGCCGTTGCAGACTCCCATCACCCGCACGCCGGCCTTGGCTCGCGCCACGACCTCGCGCATGACCGGGGACTGCGCGGCCATGGCGCCGCTGCGCAGATAGTCGCCGTATGAGAATCCGCCTGGAACGACGATCAGATCGACCTTGGGAAGGTCGCTGTCACGATGCCAGACTGTGGCGGGCTTTTCGCCCGTGGCATGCTCCAAGGCAACGCAGACGTCGCGGTCGCAATTGGAGCCGGGAAAAACAATGACGGCAGCCTTCATGAGGCGCTTCGACAACTTCCTTGGAGATTGTGCCCCAGCGGCAATTGCCGCAGACACTAAAGAGCCGGCCTGTTCAATGCAAGTCCGGGCTGACCATTCGGGATAGGCTATTTCCCGATTGGCCCGGGTGTCAGCCATGCGGGCACCGCCGCCGGTGCCCGCATGGCTGATACCCGGCCCGGCGTTCCCGCCTCAGCCCTGACGGATGCCTTCAAGCTCGATGATCAGCTGCACCTCGTCGCCGACCCAGCCGTTGTCGGTGCCGTACATCACACCCCATTCGCTGCGGCGGAAGGTTCCGCGCGCGGACATGCCCGCGACATAGTTCGGCTTGGCGAACAGACCGCCGCCGAAGGGGTACTCGCCGACCTTGTTCAGCGTGACGTCAAGGGTGACCGGCTTGGTCACGCCCCGCAAAGTCAGGTTGCCGGTCAGCTTGCCGGTGCGTTCCCCGGTCTTCTGAGCCGTTGTCATCGCGAAGGTCATCTCCGGGTACTTCTCCGTCCAGAGGAACTCCTCTTTCCGCAGATGCTCGTCACGCTTTTCATGGTTGGTGAAGACGCTGGCGGTCTTGATCGTCACCGTCACGTCGGAGATCGTCTTCGTCTCCTCGTCGAACCGGAAGCTGCCCGCCACCTCGCGGAACATGCCCAGCACGTTCTGGTAGCCTATATGCGATACCAGGAAGCCGACCGACGTGTGTTCGGGATCGATCTTGTACTCGCGCGGCGCCGCTTGAGCCGACATGGACGACCACGCCAGCATCAGCAATCCCAGCACCAAGCCGGGCAACGCCGATGCGGCAAAATTCCTTTCATGCCGGCTACCGTAAGCCTGCTCGATAGAGTTCGTCATCACATACCTCCCTTGCGGCTTTATCCGTCGCTTGTTCCTTCCATTTAGGAGCGTACGGCAAAGCTGCCAGGGTTGCGGCATGGAGTTATCGCGCCGGCTTCGCTCGTCGGCGTTCAGGCGCCACCTGAAGGTAATAGTGCCAGACTAGCCGCGCCGCTGTGCTCCTGTACGGCCGCCAGGGCTCGCCCAAGGCCACCAGTTCGTCACGGGGAGGGCGTTCGTCCCGGCCCAGCAACCATTGCAGCCCGACGGCAACCGCAAGATCGTCCACCGGCCAGACATCCGCGCGTCCCAGCACCAGCAGCAGGTAGATCTCGGCGCTCCAGCGTCCTATTCCCTTGATGCGGACCAGCGACTCCAGCGCCTCGTCGTCGGGCATGCGGTCAACGGCTTCGATGTCGAGCCGGCCCGACACGACATCTTCGGCCAGCCCTCTGGCGTAAGCCATCTTCTGACGGCTGAAGCCGCACTGCCGGAGGGTATCGTCGTCCAGCGCCAGCACGGCTTCTGGAGAGATCCGGTCGCTATCGCCGCACAGCCTGCGCCACATCGCCTCGGCGGCCTTGGTCGATACCTGCTGCTCCAGGATGATCCGCAGCAATCCCGGAAACCCGGCCGGCGCACG
This sequence comes from Skermanella aerolata KACC 11604, assembly GCF_000936425.1. Lineage (GTDB taxonomy): Bacteria > Pseudomonadota > Alphaproteobacteria > Azospirillales > Azospirillaceae > Skermanella > Skermanella aerolata. The sequence goes on from NZ_AVFK01000015.1 coordinate 67,420, forward strand.
TAAAACAGGCTCCGGAAGAGCTCCCGCGACGTTCAGGCAGTTCCCGAACAGCGGATCACGCGTCAGCAGAGCCTGTACAGCGGTTTCGTGGGGCGTCACCGAAACTGAGCGGGGTGCCGGGACGGTCAGTCGGCCAGCTCGATGCGGTAGTCCTCGATCACGGTATTGGCGAGCAGCTTCTGGCACATGGATTCCACCGCCTTCTGTGCTGCGGCGCGGTCGGTTTCGGCCAGATCCAGCTCGATGAATTTTCCCTGACGGACATCGTCGACGCCGTCGAACCCGAGCGACTGCAGGGCGTGCCCGATCGCCTTGCCCTGAGGATCGAGAACGCCGCGCTTCAGGGTGACGTGAACCTTTGCCTTCATGATGGGATCGCCCTTGGAACTGCTTAGGTTGGAACTGCTTAGGTTGGAACTGCTGCGAAAGCCGACCGCCTGGATTGAACCGTCAGGGCGCCGGCTTCGGGGTGTTGAACGTGTCGACGCCACCCTCGGGCAGGATGCCGAGGCGGCGGGCCACTTCCTGATAGGCTTCCTCGACCCTCCCAAGGTCTTCGCGGAAGCGGTCCTTGTCCAGCTTCTGGTTCGTCTTGACGTCCCAGAGCCGGCAATTGTCCGGGCTGATCTCGTCGGCCAGCACGATCCGCATCTCGTCGTTTTCCCAAAGCCGGCCGAACTCAACCTTGAAGTCCACCAGCTTCAGCCCGATGCCCAGGAACAGGCCCGAAAGGTAGTCGTTGATCCGCAGCGACAGGGCCATCATGTCGTCCAGATCCTGGGGGGTGGCCCAGCCGAACGCCGTGATGTGCTCCTCTGAGACGATGGGATCGTTCAACTCGTCGGACTTGTAATAATATTCCATGATGGAGCGAGGAAGCTGGGTGCCTTCCGGGATGCCGAACCGCTTCGACAGCGATCCGGCAGCCACGTTGCGGACGACCAGTTCGATCGGAATGATCTCGACCTCGCGGACGAGCTGCTCGCGCATGTTGAGGCGGCGCACGAAATGCGTCGGGACGCCAATTTCACCCAGCTTGGTCATCAGGTATTCGGAGATCCGGTTGTTGAGGACTCCCTTGCCCGTGATGATGCCATGCTTCTGGTTATGGAAGGCGGTCGCGTCGTCCTTGAAATACTGAACCAGAGTGCCAGGTTCCGGCCCTTCGAACAGGACCTTGGCCTTGCCCTCGTAGATCCGCCTGCGTCGCGTCATGGTGGGCTTCCGAAGTGGCAGGACCGGATTATACGAACCGGTCCAGGTAATATGGTTGCTGATATAGCAAGCAACTATGTTTAGCACAATGGAGCCGGCTTGCGCAGGCCCTTGCGTGCTGCGGCTGAAAGCAATAGTGGCTCACTCCAGATCGACTTCCATCCATGGAGTTTCGTCCGGCCGCCCCGGACAGAATCGGAATACCGGCTTCGTTTCCGGAAACTCCGCGCAGGGCAGCGCCAGCGCTGTGCTGCTGCTGGTGCCGAATCCGGTCGCCGTCACCACGCACATGGCGCCGCGCGGTCCGGCGTCGCCATCCCAGATCCTGCTGCCCAGCAGCTTTTCCCAAGCGCTCCAGTCACCTTTTTCCGGATCGGGAGCCGGCGCATGGGCGAACAGCGGCCGGTAGAACCTGATGCGGGCGCTCGAGTCGTCGTTCAGGTCGTTGGCCGTCACCATCGACAGGCCCATGGGAATGGGGTGAGCCTCGATCCGCTTGGCGCCCTCGCGCAGTGTCAGCCAGAAGGCGTCGCGGTTGTCGGCGACGACGAGGTTGAACGGACGGTAGGCGGCGGGGTCCAGGTGGACCATCGCCCGCGCCGCATCCGCCGCGTCGGGATAGTCGAGCGCGTCAAGCACAAGTTCGCCCCGGCTGCGCTTGCCGTCCTCCGGCCCAAGCGTTCCCATGCGGTTCAGCACGACGGCGACCACGCCGGTATCGTTGAGCGCCAGCCAGCTTCCGCCGGCGAGTTCGTCGATGCCGCCGATCACGTCGGGCCGGTCTTCCCAATGACGTGCTGGCGGCTTCCAGGGCCGGCCTGCCATTTCGTCGCGGTTGCCGCCCAGGATCAGCGGATATGTCGCGCCCGGCTGGCGTAGAATGACGATTGAGCACATGGTCGTCCCCTCGCTTTGTCATTATGTAGTCTATAGAGCGGCCATAGCGATATGGTTCTCATAATCGATGGACCGCCTGCTGGTTCCAGGCCCACCGGAGGAGAAGGTCGAATGACCACCTTTGAAGAGCGCGAGAGAGCATTTGAAAACAAGTTCAGCCATGAACAGGAGGTCCTGTTCAAGATCCAGGTCCGCCGGGCGAGGCTGCTGGGATTGTGGGCCGCCGAGCAGATGAAGTTCGGGGAAGCGGAGGCGATGGCTTATGCACGCTCGATCGTCGATGCCGACTTCGAAGAGGCCGGCACCGCCGACATCGTCCGCCGCGTCTGCGCCGACCTGGAGCAACACGGCATCGATATCAGCCGCCACCGCGTGGAGAAGGAAGCCGAACTGCTGCTGGCCGTAGCCCACGACCAGATCGTGAAGGAATGAACGTTCCCCGGCCGGGCGGCTCGGTGTTGCCCCGCCCGGCCGGGTTGTGTTCAGGCCGTCACTCGCCGAAGACGCGCTTGAACACCGTATCGACATGCTTGGTGTGGTAAGCCATGTTGAACAGCGCCGCCAGGGCGTCGGCGTCCAGGTGCTGGGTCACCTCCGGATCGTTCTGAAGGTTATGCAGGAAGCTGCCGCCTTCGCGCCACACGGCCATAGCATTTCGCTGAACGGCGACATAGGCGCCCTCGCGGCTCATGCCGGCCTGGGTCAGCGCCAGCAGCACCCGCTGGGAGAATACCAGCCCGCCCAGATCGTCCAGGTTCTTCTGCATCCGCTCGGGATAGACCACCAGCTTTTCCATCATGCCGATGGTCCGCGCCAGGGCGAAGTCCAGGGCGATGGTGGCGTCGGGCGCCATGACGCGCTCGACGGAGGAGTGCGAGATATCCCTCTCGTGCCACAGCGCCACGTTCTCCAGCGCCGGAGTGACCGCCGCGCGGACCAGACGGGCAAGGCCGGTCAGGTTTTCCGATAGGACCGGATTGCGCTTGTGCGGCATCGCCGACGAGCCCTTCTGGCCGGGCGAGAAAAATTCCTCGGCCTCCCGGACCTCGGTCCGCTGAAGGTGGCGGATCTCGACCGCAAGGTTCTCGATCGACGACGCGATCACGCCCAGCGTGGCGAAGAACATCGCATGCCGGTCGCGCGGGATGACCTGGGTCGAGACCGGCTCGATCTTCAGTCCCAGCTTGTCGGCGACGTGCTGTTCGACATAGGGGTCGATATTGGCGAAGGTGCCGACGGCGCCGGAGATGGCACAGGTGGCGATCTCCGCGCGGGCCGCGACCAGACGCTCCCGGTTGCGGGCGAACGCGGCATAGTGGCCGGCCAGCTTGAGGCCGAAGGTCGTCGGTTCGGCATGGATGCCGTGGCTGCGGCCGATGGTCGGCGTATTCTTGTGCTCGATCGCGCGGCGCTTCAAGGCGGCCAGCAGCGCGTCGATATCGGCCAGCAGCAGGTCGGCCGCCTGGGCCATCTGGACGGCGAGCGTCGTATCCAGGACGTCCGACGACGTCATGCCCTGGTGGACGAAGCGGGCATCGGGACCGACATATTCGGCCAGGTTGGTCAGGAAGGCGATCACGTCGTGTTTCGTCTCGCGCTCGATCTCATCGATCCGGTCGATGTCGAACTTGCCCTTCTTCCAGACCGTTTCTGCGGCGGAACGCGGGATCACTCCCAGTTCGGCCTGGGCATCGCAGGCATGGGCTTCGATCTCGAACCAGATGCGGAACTTGTTTTCTGGTTCCCAGATACGGGCCATTTCCGGGCGGCTATAGCGCGGAATCATCGTTCATCTCTCAACACAGCGGGTTGGCGGGGCAATCGGCGGATCGGGCCGACCATAGCGGGCATGCGTCCCAATCGCCATAGGCATGCCCGGGACACGGTCATGCGGCGCAATCGGATGGATGAAACAAAGCGCGTCGGCGTGTGTTGTATAGGTACAAGTCAATCAATCAGGAAAAGATCATGAATAGCGATCAGATCAAGGGTGCTGCCAAGGACATCAAAGGCGACGTCAAGAAGGGCATTGGCGAAGCTACGGGCAATCAGAAGCTCGTGGACGAAGGCAACTTGGATAAGGCCGAAGGCAAGATCCAGAAGGGCGCCGGAGACATTAAGAGCAAGATCTGATCTTTTCTCGGTCTAGATATTACTGCGGGCGTGGTCGGCTTTCTAGCTGGCTGCGCCCGTCGCGTTCCTGCGCCAGCGGCTATTCGGTCGCGACCTTCATTCTGTAGATGGCGCCCTCGGCACTGCCTTGAATGTCCAAGTCGCCACCGAGCATCTGCATCAATGCTCCGGCGATGGTGAGCCCAAGCCCGGTTCGTGCCTCCCGACCCGCTGGCTGAACGCGCCGGACGTCGAACGGAATGGCAAGGTCGCGCGGCTGATCGAGCGCCACCTCCGGCCCTGAGTCGGCGACCAGAAGCCAGCCGCTCCCGGAAACGCCGTCTTCCCAGCCGACCCTAACGATGCCGGGAGTGGGCGAACAGTCGATAGCTTCCGCCAGCACCCGCTGAAGAGCCACGCCGAACCAGCTCATATCGGTCACGACATGGGTCGGGGCGCCTTCCAACTGGACGGTGATCGTAATTTGGCGCGACCCCGCGGTTCCTGAAACTGCCGCTACCGCCGTCGTGACGGCGCCTCTGATCTCGATCCGCTGGCGCGACAGGGTCAGTTCGCGCCGCTCGGCGTCCACGATCAGCTCGATTTCCTCGGCGGTCACCTTGATACGCTCGGCGGCGCCGCTGACGGCAAGCCATTCCGGTGTCTCGCCCGCATTGGAGAGGCTGGTATCCAGCACCGTTTCCGCAAGCGAAGCGAAGTTCCGCGCGCCGCGTGCCGCCAAGGCCCGCATCACGTTGGTGGACTGGTCGGCAGCATTGACCTTGGCGGACAGCGCCAGTTCCGCGGTGCGCAGGATCTCGATCATCTGTTCGAGCTTCGCGGTCCGGACCTTGACCGCCTCGTCCAGCCTGCGGTTCTCATCGGCGATGCGGCGCGACATCATGCCCAGGATCGACATGTTGCGGGCACGGCCGATTACCTCCATTCCGTCGAACGGCTTCGTCAGAAAGTCGCTGGCCCCGGCATCGATCGCCTTCAACCGTACCGCCTGTTCGGTATGGGCGGTCAGCACGATCACCGGGATCATCACATCGGGGCTGAGCTGCCGGATCCGCGCCAGAACGCCGTAGCCGTCGAGTCCCGGCATCTCGATGTCGAGCAGCACGAGGTGGGGCGCTATCCGCTGAAACATCTCGATCCCCGCAAAGGGATCGTTGGCCGAGAAGCGCTGGCGAAAGCCATGCTTCTTCAACATGCCCGACAGCATCGCAATGTTCATTTCCTGATCGTCGATGATCAGGACGCGAGCGTCGCGGAAATCCAGATCGTTCATGCCGGGAACCTTGGTGGGATATTCAGGATTAACGCGATCCGCCATGCGGATCAGCCTTATAGCAGAGTTGCCGCCAGGGTGTTTCCCTTTACTACTGTCCGCGAGAATAGACCGCACCCGCGAGGAATCATCATACGGCGGGAGCCACACGAGGAGAAGCCGGGCCATGGAAACGGACGACATCGCACGCCAGCGCATCGATCTGGCCGCCGCCTTCCGCTGGGCCGCCCGACTCGGGTTCCACGAAGGCGTCTGCAATCATTTCAGCGTCGCGGTCAGCCCTTCCGGCGACCGCTTCCTGGTCAACCCGCACGGCCGCCACTTCTCCGAGATCAGGGCCTCCGACTTGCTGCTGGTGGAGCCGGACGGGTCGGTCGCGGGCGACGGCGAGCCTCCGGAGCCGACGGCATTCTTCATCCATTCCCGCCTCCACCGCGGGCTGCCGCATGCCCGCTGCATCCTTCACACCCACATGCCCTATGCGACGGCCCTGACGACGCTGGAAGGCGGCAGGCTGGAGCCGGTCAACCAGAATGCGCTGCGGTTCTACGATCAGATTGCCTATGACGACGAGTACAACGGTCTGGCGCTGGACGAGGCGGAGGGCGACCGGATGTGCACCGCGCTGGGCAACCGGCAGATCATGTTCATGGCCAACCATGGTGTCAGCGTCATCGGTCACAGCGTCGCCTTCGCCTTCGACTCTATGTATTACCTGGAACGCGCCTGCCGGAACCAGGTCCTTGCGATGTCTACGGGCAGGCCCCTCAAGCGCGTCCCCGACGGTCTCGCCCGCAAGGTCGCCCAGCAGATCGCGGGGGAAGACAACTCCGACCGCCATTTCGATGCGCTGAAACGCATTCTGGACCGGGAAGAGCCGGACTACGCCGCCTGACCGATGTTCAGATGATGCCCAGCGACTTGAAGCTGGCGTGCTTGCCTTTGCCGATCACAAGGTGATCGTGAACAGCCAGGCCCATCGCCTTGGCCGCCGTAACGATTTCCTTGGTCATGTCGATATCCGCGCGGCTCGGCGTCGGATCGCCGCTTGGATGGTTGTGGACCAGGATGATTGCGGAAGCGCCCAGTTCGAGCGCCCGCTTGATGACTTCGCGTGGATAGACCGGCGTGTGGTCCACGGTGCCGCGTTGCTGCACCTCGTCGGCGATCAGCGTGTTCTTGCGGTCCAGGAACAGCAGGCGGAACTGCTCGGTCGCCTCGTTCGCCATGACGCCCTGGCAATAGTCCAGCAGCCGCTGCCACGTGCTGAGCACCGGCTTGTTCAGGATCTCCTGGCGCGTCATCCGGAGCGCCGCGGCCCCCACGATGGTCAGCGCCGCGATGGTCCCGTCGGTCATCTTCGGAAACGCCTTGCGAAGCGCCTCGGGCGACGCGTTGAAGACGCACCATAGACTGCCGAAGCTGCGCAGCAGGGCCTTGGCCAGCGGCTTCACGTCGCGCCGGGGCAGGGCCGTGAACAGCAGCATCTCCAGCATTTCATAATCCTGAAGCGCATCCGCGCCGGCCGTCAGAAAACGAGTGCGAAGGCGGTCCCGGTGCCCCGCATAGTCTTCCTCGATCGAATCCTTGTCGCTCAACGCGTTCCTCGCGGCTATCAGGCACATGCACCGGCATGCATCCTTATAGCCGCGACGCGCGGCGGTTGTCAGGTCGAAACGATATCAGCCCGCGATATAGGGAGGCTTGGTGTAACCGGCGGGCGAAAGGGTGAAGATCTCGCAGCCGTCCTTGGTGACGCCGATCGAGTGCTCGAACTGTGCGGACAGGCTTTTGTCCTTGGTGACCGCCGTCCAGCCGTCCGACAGGATCTTCACGTCGTAGCGCCCGGCGTTGACCATCGGCTCGATCGTGAAGAACATGCCCTCCCGCAGCACCGGCCCGCGGCCGGGCTGGCCGAAATGAAGGATCGACGGAGCATCGTGGAAGACCCGGCCAAGGCCGTGACCGCAGAAGTCGCGCACGATGGAGAAACGATGCGACTCGGCATAGCGCTGAATCGCATAACCGATATCGCCGAGCGTGGCGCCGGGGCGGACCGCCGCGATGCCGAGCATCAGCGACTCATAGGTGACGTCGACCAGCTTGCGCGCCTTGATGCTGACATTCTCGCCGCACAGGAACATCCGGCTGGTATCGCCGAACCAGCCGTCCAGGATCACCGTGATATCGATGTTCAGGATATCGCCGTCGCGCAGGCGCTTGTCGCCGGGAATCCCGTGGCAAACGACATGGTTGATCGAGATGCAGGTAGCCTTTGGGTACCCGCGATAGCCCAGCGGGGCAGGGACCGCCCCGTGGTCGCGTATATAGGTCTCGCACAGCACGTCCAGTTCACCGGTCGTGACGCCGGGAACGACATATGGACTTATGAAATCGAGCGTGGCCGCGGCGAGCCGACCTGCTTTCCGCATTCCGTCGAAATCTTCCGGGCCGTGCAGGCGGATGCGGTTGCTGTCGAGGTCGTCGGTCTGGGCCGATTCAGCTCTGGTCATTATGGTTCCGTAATTTCATCAAGCGTGGTCAGAATCACGGGCAGCGGCCGATCCAGCAGGATCGCCTCCGGCGTGACGGTACAAGAGTAGCACAGCGTTTCCACGCCGGCTTTACGGGCGCTCAGCAGACCCTTATGGTAAACGGGGTCAATGTCTTCCGCGACTCGGAAGTGGTCGCAATCGGCACGCTGCACAAGATAAAGCATGACCGCCCTGCATCCCAGTGCCACCATATCGGCCAGTTCGACAAGGTGCTTGGCGCCGCGCGCGGTGACGCAGTCGGGAAACTCGGCAGCCCTACCGCCATGGCGGTCGAGACGCCGCAGATGCACGTTCTTGATCTCGACATAGGCGGGGGGACGGTCCGGGGATTCGAGCAGCAGGTCGATCCGGGAGTTGCGGCCGTACCTGACCTCCCGCCTGATCGTCTCGTACCCGTCGAGTTCGGGGATGGCCCCGGCCTTGATCGCGGCGGCTGCCAGCGCGTTCGGATGCCCCGTGTTGACGCCGACGGCATGACCGTCCGCTTCGACCATTTCCAACGTATAGGCCAACTTGCGCGCCGGGTTGTCCGAGCGCGAAAGCCAGACCCGGGATCCGGGAGCGTTCAATCCAAGCATCGTGCCGGAATTCGGCACATGCGCGGTCACGACCGAACCGTCGGGAAACTCGACGTCGGCCAGGAAGCGCTTGTAGCGCTGGACCAGGCGGCCTTCGGCAAGAACCGACGGAAACGAGACGCCGGCACGCATAGGCTTGGGAGAGAGGGTCATGGCCGCCCTTGTATCCGTGAGCAATGCCGGACGGCAAGGTTCCAGCATCGACCCTGCGGGAAATTTCACCTGAAGCTTCGTTCGGAAGCCTTAGGAACGGAACGTAAACCTGACATCGCTGTTAGATCGCTGCCCCCCTCGAAGGGGGCATGTGGAGCACGGAATGACTACAGCATCAGCCTTTATCATCGAGACCACCGAGTCCGCTGTCGGCGTCGTCGTATTGCAGGACGACGGCTACCGCTTCTTCGCCTCCAACCCCCGTGCGCAGTCGCTCGACGGCCGCATCTTCAAGAGCCCCGCCCAAGCCGAGCGTGAAGCGCGCCGCCTGGAAAGTGCATCTGCCGCAGGACGCGCCTTGATGCGGGCTTGACCCGTGCGCGTGTTCGGCTATCGACTATGACGGCGGCATGCCAGCCGCAGTCATAGTCGATTTCAGGAAGCCAGGACATGAGCGCTCCCATCCCCGACGTTCCTCCCGATGAAGTTTGGCAGGCGCTGAAAAGCGACCCCAAGGCCAAACTGGTCGATGTCCGTACGACCCCCGAGTGGAACTTCGTCGGCGTGCCCGACCTGACGGAACTGGGCAAGGCGCCGATCAAGATCGAGTGGCAGGTCTACCCGGGCATGTCCGTCAACGAGGATTTCCTGCACAAGCTCAAGCTTGAGGAGGTCGAACCGGGCGACAAGGTATACTTCTTGTGCCGCTCGGGCGTGCGCAGTCTGGCGGCGGCCAAGCTTGCCCAGAAAAACGGCTACGCCGAAGTCTTCAACATCGCCGACGGCTTTGAAGGTCCCAAGGATGCAAGCGGCCATCGTGGCACCGTCGCCGGCTGGAAACAGTTGGGCCTGCCCTGGACCCAGGGCTGAAGCTCACCGGCCAAGCTAGCCGTCCAGCAGGCCGTGCCGCTTGTGCCAATCATCGAGAGAGTCATCCGGATACCGGGCGAAGTGAACTTCGCCGGGACCGGTCGGCACCTGAACCCACGGCGCCTTGAAGTCCAGCATGATATGCACCCGCTCCGGTGCCGCCGGCAGCGGCGTGTCGATGGCCGACGCGAAGGGATGAACGAGTTCCGGCCATGCCGGGTCTTCGGCCCAAAGCGCCGTGCCGCAATGCTTGCAGAAATGGCGGTGAGAAGAGCCGGGATGCGTCTCTCCTGGGTGCTCCGGATCTTCCAGGGGCGCCTGCCAAGTGGCGACCGCCTCCCGGCCTTCGACTTCAAGGCTGCCGGCATCGCCGCCCAGATTGATCGCGAAACCGCCGCCGCCGGCGCTCTTGCGGCAGATCGCGCAGTAGCAGTGCATAAAGGGAACGGGAGTGGGCGAATTCAGCCTAAACCGGACCGCCCCGCATCGGCATGAACCTTTAAGTTCCATAGCCTTGTCTCCCTTATTTCACCTTTGACTTCAAAGCGTCTGCACGTATGCCAGAGGTTCGAACTCGAACCCCGAAGCGGTTTTGCGGACATACCCGGCATTGGGCAGGCCCCAATGATAGCCGAATGCCAGCGTCCGGTCCGCCGCCATCCGGTCCAGCAACTTGTGGCGAGTCGCGCGAGCCATATCGGCATCCATGTCGAAGACGGCGGACCAGTCCGGATGGCGGACGAACAGGAACGGGACGTTGGTGACGTCGGCCAATGCCATCGCCATCTCGCCGCCCGATGAAATCTGGAGTGCGGTATGGCCGGGAGTATGGCCGTAAGCCGCCACCGACGTCATGCCCGGCAACACCTCTTCGCCGGCGCGGTAGCGCCTTATGCGGCTGCCGAGGTCACCGAACGTCGCCCGCACCAGGTCGAACGCCGATTTGCGGCCGGCCGGCGCGCGGCTCGCCCCCCCCTCGTCCATCCAGTACGCATACTCGGCTTCCGGAACCAGGATCTCCGCATTGGGGAATGCCAGCGTGTTGTCGGCGGCCTTGATGCCCGAAATGTGGTCACCGTGGAAATGCGAGATCACGATGGCCGTGACTGCCGAGGGAGGGATGCCCGCCGCGTCGAGGCCTCGGCTCATCATGCCGGTAGTGGCTCCCAGTTTGCCGCCGGTGCCGGAATCGAGCAGAACCACGTTGCTCCCGGTGTGGACGACGGTCGGCGAGTAGCTGATCTTGAGCGTGTCGGCAGGGCGGAACGCATCCCGCGCTGCTGCCCGCACCTGATCGACCGGCGCGTTGAGGACGAACTTTTCGTCGAGTGGGCGGGTCCCGTACCCATCGAACAAAGACGTCAGTTCGTAGGAGCCGACGCGATAGCGGAACACCCCCGGCAACGGCGCGTTCGCCTGCTTCGGTACGTCGTTGGCCTGGGCATGCGCCGCACCGGATACCAGCGGCAGGGTCACGGCCGCTGCCGTCGCGGCAGCGGCGGAGCCCAAAACTGCGCGGCGGTTCATCCCTGCAAGACTCACTGGATCGGTCATCGCGTGATTCCTCCCTATTTGCCGATGGCGCCGGTTGTCCCGGCTCCCCGAATTCTTCCCGCCGTCCGCCATGGACGGCAGACCATCCGTGAGTAATGCAAGGTTGCGCTCCGATGTTCCGGATCAAGGGCGAACAAGCCTGGAATGCCTGCCATGACCGCGAAACCGGCCCCAACCATTTGTCCCTGGCGATCTCAACCGAATAGAGTGAAGTGCAACCCTAAGTTCATGAAAAAAGGGAGGAAAGTACCATGCGCATGTTCAGAAGGAGCACGCTCGCAGCCTGTTCGCTGGCGGCGATGCTCGCCGCTCCAGCCGCTGCCGAAACGGCCAAGTCCTACCGCGTCGCCGGCCTGTCCGCGCCGGCGGAGATCATCGTGGACCGATGGGGCGTTCCTCACATATACGCATCAGAGACTTATGACGCGTTCTTCGTCCAAGGCTTCAATGCTGCGCGTGATCGTCTGTGGCAGATCGACCTGTGGCGCAAGCGGGGCCTGGGCGAGTTGTCGAAGGACTTCGGCTCCTCCTATCTGGAGCAGGACCGAATGGCTCGCCAGTTCCTCTACCGCGGCGACATGTACCGGGAGTGGCTGGCCTATGGCAGCGACGCGAAGAAGATCGCCCAGCGCTATACCGACGGCGTCAACGCCTTCATCACCCTGACAGAGCAGGACCAAGCACTTCTCCCGATGGAGTTCAAGCTGCTGGGCTATAAGCCGTCCTACTGGCTGCCCGAGGATGTCGTGCGGATCCGCAGCCATGGCCTGACCCGCAACCTCGACAGCGAGATCGAGCGCGCCGCCGTCGCCTGCGCCGCCGATCTCAAGACCGACCTGATGCGGAAGACTTTGGAGCCGGACTGGCAGACCCGGATTCCCGAAGGCCTCGATCCATGCGGGATTCCGCCCCAGGTTTCGGCGAATTATTCGCTCGGCACCAGCAACGTCAAGTTCACCAAGGAAAAACTCGCCGGTACCCAGCGGGCGGAGCTTGAGCCGGTCCCGGTGCCGGAGATCGAGCCGACGGCACTCGGCAGCAACAACTGGGCGATAGCGCCGGACAAGACCACGACCGGCAGGGCTATCCTCGCCAACGATCCACACCGCGCCCACGGAGCGCCGTCGCTTCGCTACATCGCCCACATCACGGCACCCGGCTTCAGCGTGATCGGCGCCGGCGAGCCTTCTCTTCCCGGCATCTCGATCGGCCATAACGGCAAGATCGCCTTCGGCCTGACGATCTTCTCGATCGATCAGGAGGACCTGTACGTCTATGACCTGAACCCCGCCGACCGCACCCAGTACAACTACCAGGGACGCTGGGAAGCGATGACGGTGGTGAACGAGTCGGTGCCGGTGAAGGGCCAGGGCGACAAGCCGGTCAGTCTCAGCTACACCCGCCACGGCCCCGTCCTCTATGTCGACGAGGCGAGGAACAAGGCCTATGCGGTGCGCGCCGCTTGGCTGGAGCCCGGCATGGCGCCCTATTTCGGCAGCACCGACTATATGCGCGCCGGCAATTGGGACGAGTTCCTGGCCGCCATGAACCGATGGGGCTCGCCGTCGGAGAACCAGGTCTATGCCGACACCGAGGGCAATATCGGCTGGAAGCCCGGCGGCCTGACTCCTATCCGTCCCAACTGGGACGGCCTGATGCCGGTGCCGGGCGACGGGCGCTACGAGTGGCTGGGTTACCGCGACATGGACGAACTGCCGGTCGAGTACAATCCGGACCGCAAATGGGTCGGCAGCGCCAACCAGATGAACCTGCCGCCGGGTTACCCGGACGCCGAAAAGAAGATTGGCTTCGAGTGGACTGACCCGTCCCGCTTCAACCGGATCAAGGAAGTGCTCAGCGCCGACCGCAAGTTCGGCCTGGAGGACTCGATGGCGCTACAGGCCGACATGACGTCGATCCAGGCCCGCCGCGTCACGGTCCTGCTGAAAGGCATCCAGAGCGACGATCCGACTTTAACTCCCGCTCTCAACCTGCTGACTTCATGGAATAACGTTCTGACCGCCGACAGCGCCGCCGGCGCTCTGTACGAAGTCTGGTTCATGAAGCATCTGCGTCCCGCCGTCGTCCGCGCGACCGTCCCCAAGCAGGCAGTCGACCTGATCGATCAGGGCGGCGTGCAGAGCGGCGAGCCGGCCGCGATCATCGCGGCGCTGGAATCCCCGGACCAGCGCTTCGGCAGCGATCCCACGGCCGCCCGCAACGACCTGCTGCTGGTCACGCTCAAGCAGGCAGTCTCGGAGCTTCAGAAGAAGCTGGGCACCGACATGGCCGCCTGGAAGTGGGCCAGCCTGCACCATGGGTATTTCGAGCACCCACTGGCCGCCGTCGTCGGCTCGGAAGAAAAGAAGCTGCTGGACGTCGGACCGTTCCCGAAGGGTGGCAGCGGCTTCACGCCCAATGCCACCACCTACCGCACCAGCGACTTCCGGATCACCGCCGGCGGTTCGTTCAAGATGGTGGTCGATGTCGGCAACTGGGATGCCTCCCGCGCCGTCAATACCCCCGGCCAGTCGGGCAACCCGAACAGCCCGCACTACCGCGATCTGGCGCCGCTCTGGCAGCAGGAACAGTATTTCCCGCTGCTCTACAGCCGCAAGGCGGTCGAGGATGCCGCGAAGGAGCGCATCATGCTGACCCCGGCGAACTGATAACCCGGCCAGCCGGCAGCACTTTCCGCGTCGCCATCCATTAACGAGTCACCATCCTTCAACCACCACCCTGTTGAACGACCGAGGTATCCAATGAAGATCGACGACCGCATTACGGCGATGCATGGCGAGCTGACCGGTTGGCGCAGAGACCTTCATGCTCACCCGGAACTGGGCTTCGAAGAGCACAGGACCAGCGACTTCGTCGCCCGCAAGCTCGAGGAGTTCGGTCTGGAGGTCCATCGCGGCATCGCGAAGACGGGAGTGGTCGGCGTGCTGCGCGCCGGCCACGGCGGCAATCAGGCGATCGGCCTTCGGGCCGATATGGACGCATTGCCGATCAACGAAGCCAACGATGTGCCGTACAAATCGACCGCGCCGGGCAAGATGCACGCCTGCGGCCACGACGGCCACACCACCATGCTACTCGGCGCCGCGCGCTATCTGGCGGAAACCAAACGGTTCGACGGTACCGCCTACTTCATCTTCCAGCCTGCCGAAGAGACCGCCGGCGGCGGCCGGGTGATGGTGGAGGAGGGGCTGCTGGAGCGATTCCCGATGTCGGCCATCTACGGGATGCACAACTGGCCGGGTCTGGCGGTCGGCAGCATCGGTGCGGTGATCGGTCCCGTTATGGCCTCGATGGACACCTTCGAGATCGCGGTGACCGGCCTCGGCTCCCACGCGGCCATGCCGCATCTCGGACGAGACCCGATCGTCGCCGGGGCCAACCTCGTCTCGACGCTTCAGACCATCGCCAGCCGCAGCATCGCTCCGACCGACGCGGTCGTTGTCAGCGTCACCCAGTTCCATGCAGGTGATGCCTGGAACGTGATCCCGGAGACCGTGAACATCCGCGGGACGGTGCGGACCCTGGACCGGAACGTGCAGAAAGGCATGGAGCCGGCGTTGCGCCGGATCTGCGAAGGTCTGGCGCATGCCCATGGCATCGCCATGGACCTGACCTACACCTACGGCTACCCGGTCACAGTCAACACCGCCGCCGAGACGGAGTTCGCCCGGGAAGTGGCGGGGCAGGTGGTCGGCGCGGACAACGTCCAGCCGGCATTGGCGCCCAGCATGGGGGCGGAAGACTTCGCCTTCATGCTGGAAAAGCGGCCGGGCTGCTACGTCTGGGTCGGCAACGGGCCGACCGACGGCGGGCGCCAGCTTCACAACCCCCGCTACGACTTCAACGACGACATCCTGCCCACCGGCGTCGCCTATTGGGGCGAGCTGGTGGAGCGTGCCCTGCCCGTGCGCGGCTGAAGGAGGATCGACATGGCAATGGAAGACCAGCCCGCCGTCGCGCGTGAAAGCACGCGCGACGCCAGCAAAGCCTTCGCGATCTTCACCGCCGTCATGGTGCTGGTGATGATCTTCCCGATCTACGGCTTCGCCAATAAGGTCGAGCCGATGGTCCTGGGCATGCCGTTCTCGCTGTTCTGGATCGTTGCCTGGATCGGCGTCGAGTTCGTCGGCTTGCTTTGCTTCATAGCCTATGAATTTTCGGGGGAGCGGTAATGGAAAAATGGGTGGTCGCCCTGCTGGCGATGAGCGCCTATCTGGTCTTCGCCTTCATCGTCGGCGTACTGGCCGGCCGGGGCCGGTCGTTCTGGTCGGTATCGGAATACACCGTGGCGGATCGCGGCCTGGGCCTCGTGCTGATGTGGTTCCTGATGGGCGGAACGGTGTTTAGCGCCTTCGCATTCCTAGGAGGTCCGGGCTGGGCCTATTCCAAGGGCGCCGCGTCCTTCTACATCCTGGCGTACACATGCTTGGGCTTGCTGCCCTGGTACCTGATTGGTCCCAAGGTCGCCCGGATCGGCGCCCGGAAGAACTTCTACACCATGGGCGAATTCCTGGGCGACAGGTACGATTCGCGCGCCATCCAGGTGCTGGTCGGAGTCATCTCGGTACTGGCGTTCATCCAGTATCTTACCTTGCAGATCAAGGGTATGGCCTACGTCTTCAATGTCCTGACTGAAGATGCGATCCCGATCTGGCTGGGTGCGCTGATCTCCTACGGGATCGTCATCGTGTATGTCGCGACCAGCGGCGTACGGGGTGCGGCATGGAGCGACGTACTGCAAGGCATCCTGATGCTGCTGGTCGCCTGGGTCGTCGGCTACACCGTCGTCTACAGCTTCCATGACGGCGTGGCTGATATGTTCCGGGGGATCGAGGCAAGCAGGCCGGGCTTCCTGACGGTCGGCGCTGAAGGCTCCGGCATGTCGCCGATGTCCTACACCACGATCCTGCTGGTATCGGTCATAGGATTCATCATGTGGCCGCACCTGTTCACCAAGTCCTTCACCACCACCGAGAAGAAGATCAAGCAGACGGTTTTGGTCTATCCGCTCTTCGCGATATTCCTGGTGCCGATCCTATTCATCGGCTTCGCGGCCGTCGGCGTCGTCGACCCGGCCCAGCTCACCGGCCCTGACACGATCCTGCCCCATCTGGTGACCCACGAAATGGGTGCCAGCGGCATCGTCTACGGTCTGATCGGTGCCGGAGCGCTGGCGGCGGCCATGTCTTCGGCGGATGCCATTACCCATGGCGGATCAGTGTCTTTCGGGCGCGACATCATCCAGCCTCTTAAGCCCGACCTGCCGGAACGCACCCAGATCTGGATCATGCGCCTGTCGGTCATCGCCATCGGGACGGTGGCCTACTACCTCTCGATCTTCGGAGCCGCTGGGCTCGTCCAACTGCTGGTCGGGGCCTATGGATCGATCGTCCAGTTCGCTCCTGCGGTCTACGGCGCCCTCTGGTGGCGGCGCGGCACCTCGACCGGAGTCATCGCCGGCTTGGTCGCCGGCATTGCGGTGAACTACTACTTCCAGCTGGTTCAACCCGCGACTCCGCTGGACATCAACGCCGGTATCCTGGGGCTGATCGTCAACGTCGTTCTGTTCGTCGGCATGAGCATGGTCACCAACCCAGCCGGCAGCCGGGCCGACGAATACATCAAGGCGTGATCTCATGAACCGGACAGGTTGGAACCGGCGACCCACGTTTCCATGACCGTCAGGTCGCGGCTCAGCAGGACCAGATCGGCTCGGTATCCAGGCATAAGCCGACCGAGCCGATCTGGTCCTGCTTCAGGAACTTTGCGAGTCTGAGCGACGCCATCGGCAGGGCTTCCTCGACCGCTTCCTTCAATCCCGCCAACCTACACCGGCCAGATCAAGGCGCCAGCTTGGTCGTGCTGAAGTTAAAAGCCATTAATCATTAATAATCGTTCATAATAACGAAAACAGAATTACTTTAAATCGCATAACAAGCCGCATTCCGTACTTGTTTCTTTTGAAAGTACGTCGAAATAATCATTCCTGTGCATTAAATAATTGGAAATAAATGCCGTGACATTATTGGGGCAGAGAGCAGCCCAAGGAACAATTTATGACCTACAACCCCATCGCCATTTCGGCGCTGGCAGCGGACGTCGTGACTTTCGAGAACGCCGTCCCCACCAACATCATCTGGGTTTCGAACAGCGGCAACGATCGTAATTCAGGAGACGAAAGCTCGCCCTACAAGACGATTCAGGCGGCGGTAAAGGCAGCCAAGCCCGGAACCGCCGTCATGGTCAAAGAGGGAACCTACAAAGAGAACGTCGACCTCCTCGGGAAAAGCGGCACTGCGGACAAACCGGTCTGGATCGTTTCGGCCGATGGCCCAGGCGCCGCGAACATTGTGGCTGCCAACTCCAGCAAACCTGTAATACTTGGTTATGGGGTTAGTAATCTTGTCATCAAGGGGTTTGAACTGACCGGCGGTACCGAAGGTATCAAGCTGACGCAGAGCGGCACCAACCTGACCAAGCTCGTCAACAGCGTGGTGATCGAAAACAACATCGTTCACGGCCAGTCGATCGACGGCATCAAGACGGCGCAGACGCTCAACACAGCGATCGTCGGCAATACCGTCTACGACATCAAGGGACAGGAAGGCATCGACAACGTCTACATGCGGAACGGCGTCATCGCCAACAACGAAGTCTACGATATCCGGGGTTTGAGCGGCATCGTCGTCAAGGCCGGCTCGTCGAACGTGAAAATCCTGAACAACTACCTGCACGACGTCCCCGACGGCATCCTCGTCGGCGGCTTCAGCAGCGATCAGGGATCCGTCTTCCCGGCCGGCGTCCGCTACGAAGCCAAGAACGTCCTGGTCCAGGGCAACATGGTCGTCGATGCGTGGAAGCACGCGCTGAACGCCTATGGCGCCGTGGACAGCCTCATCCTGAACAATTCACTGGCGAACGTCAGCAAGGTCTCGGTCATCAACGCGACCACAGACAATCTTGGCTACGTGTCCAAGGGTCTCCAGTTCGTTGACAACATCCTTTCCAAGAACTACTGGACGACCAAGGATGGTGCCGTCAGCGTCTTCTCCGGCAACGGCCTCACGGGCGACTTCGACCATTCTCAACTCGGCCCCGGCGCCGTCAAGGGCTACATGCCGATCGACAAGTCGGTGCACGATTGGCAGGATAGCGCCGCCTACGGCAGGGTTTTTAAGGGCGGCGCCGGTGCCGACCACCTCGTCGGGTCGTCCGGCAACGATTATATCGACGGCGGTTCCGGCATCGACCGAATGCTGGGCGGCAAGGGCGACGATATCTACGTCGTGGGGTCCAAGCTGGATGTCGTGATCGAGAAGCCGGGCGAGGGACGGGATACGGTGTTTCTCTGGGACAACAAATACACCTTGCCGGATAACGTCGAGAATCTCGTCATCAAGACGGCGGCCGGCGCCACGGTGATCGACAACGGCCTGGACAACATCTTGACGGGGGGCGGCGGCAAGGACACCTTCGTCTTCACCGCCAACCACGGCCACGATCTCATCAAGGGGTTCCAGATCGGCCAGGACCACATCGTACTGGACTCGTCTGTCAAGCTGGCGGACCTGAAGGTGGCGCAGACGACCGGCGGCGATCTGGTGATACAGCACGGATCGCAATCGATCACCCTGCTCGGCGTCGATCCGCATTCGGATCTGACGAACGTCTTCTAACCGATGCAGGGTGCCGGACCACGAGCCCGACCGCCGGCGATCCGGCACCCTGATCCGTAAAGACTACTCGGCGGCGACCGCCGTCACCTCAGCCGGAAGACGCTTCGCGACACCGGCGGCATAAGCCGGGTCGGCCTTTTCGAAATGGGCGAGTTGGCGGCGCTGGATCATGACCGGGGCCTGTCCCAGCGATGCCGCGATATTGTCCATCAGCCGCTCCCGCGCCGCGTCGTCCATCAGCCGGAACAGGTCGCCGGCCTGGGTATAGTCGTCGTTGCCGATCCGATGGTCGTAGCGGTCGGCATCGCCCTGGATGCGCAGCGCGGGTTCGGAATACCGGGGACTATCCACCGGTCCGCCGAAGCTGTTCGGCTGGTAGTTGGGCGCTCCGCCGCCATTGCCGTCGAACCGCATGGCGCCGTCGCGCTGATAGCTGTGGACGGGGGCCGCGTGCGGCTTGTTGACCGGCAGCAAACCGTAATTGCCGCCCAGGCGGTAGCGATGGGCGTCGGCATAGGAGAACAGCCGGCCCTGGAGCATCTTGTCCGGGCTGAACGAAATGCCGGGGACGACATTGGCCGGGCTGAACGCCGCCTGCTCGACCTCGGCGAAGTAGTTCTCCGGGTTGCGGTTCAATTCCAGATGCCCGATCTCGATCAGCGGGTAATCGGCGTGACGCCAGACCTTGGTCAGATCGAATGGGTCGAAGGCGTAGCGGTCTGCCTCCCCCTCCGGCATGATCTGGACATAGACGCGCCAGCTCGGAAACTCGCCGTCCTGGATCGAGCCGAACAGGTCGCGGGTCGCGTGGTCCGGATCGACGCCGGCCATCCTGACCGCCTGCTCGCCGGTGAAGTTCTCGATGCCCTGGTTGGTCTTGAAGTGGTACTTGACCCAGAACCGCTCGCCCGCTTCGTTGATCCACGAGAAGGTATGGCTGCCGAAGCCGTCCATGTGGCGATAGCTGCGCGGCGTGCCGCGGTCGCTGAACAGAATGGTCAGCTGGTGCAGCGTTTCCGGCGACAGCGAGAAGAAGTCCCAGACCATCGTCGGGCTCTTCAGGTTTGTCAGTGGGTCGCGCTTCTGCGTATGGATGAAATCGGGGAACTTCAGCGGATCGCGGACGAAGAAGACCGGCGTGTTGTTGCCGACCAGATCGTAGTTGCCCTCTTCGGTGTAGAACTTCAACGCGAAGCCCCTGGGGTCGCGCTCGGCATCGGCCGAGCCCTTTTCTCCGCCAACCGTAGAGAAGCGCAGGAAGGTTTCAGTCTCCTTGCCGACCTTGTTCAGGAAGGCTGCGGTCGTCCAGGCCGATACGTCGCGGGTCACGCGGAAGACGCCATAGGCGCCGGCGCCCTTGGCATGCACGACCCGCTCGGGGATACGCTCACGGTTGAAATGGGCCAGCTTCTCGATCAAGTGGAAGTCCTGCATCAGGACAGGTCCACGCGGACCGGCGGTCAGGGAATTCTGATTGTCCCCGACGGGAATGCCGAATGTGGTCGTGAGCGTGGTCATGAACTCGACTCCTCCAGAAAAATAAAATTGCGAAAGGTTTTGTTGAAGCCGGATCAGCGGATCGCACTGGCGATGTGACGGCGGTTGCGGTGGAGCTTCAGGAGCAGGGGGGCCGGCAGGTCGCCTCGCACACGCACCACGCTGTCCTGTACCTCAAGGCGCCCGCCGCGACGGTTCACCTCCTCGATCAGCAGGCGAAGGCTTTTGCGAACTCCGTTCATCGATCCCGATCTCCATTCCGGTCTGCTCATGGGGTTCACGATGCCCCCATTTTCGTGATAAGACCAATCGATGGTTAGGATTGGATCGATAACCATCGCCTATCATTGGGTTGAACGGACATGAGCCTCGCGGGCATCTCACTACGCGACCTTGAATACCTCGTCGCCGTCGCCGATCTGCGCCATTTCGGCAATGCCGCCGCGCAGTGCGGCGTCAGCCAGCCGGCGCTCAGCGGTCAGATCCGCAAGCTGGAAGACCGGCTGAGAACGCCCGTGTTCGAGCGGGCGGGCAAGAAGGTCCTGATGACGGCACGCGGCGACGCGCTGGTGGCGCAGGCTCGCCACGTCCTGACGGAGGCGCGCCGGCTGATGGAACTCGCCCGCGACCTGAACGAACCGCTGTCCGGCCGTCTCGGCCTCAGCGCCATCCAGACGCTCGGTCCTTACCTTTTTCCCCATGTGCTTCGTCCGCTGCGCGACTGCTTTCCCAAGCTGGACCTGACGCTGGGCGAAGGCCGCACCGACGAGTTGCTGGGCAGCTTGCGGGACGGGAGAATCGATGCCGCACTCGTGGCGCTGCCGGTCAAGGAACGCAGCCTGACCGTGGAACCGCTGTTCTTCGAACCCTTCGTGCTGGCCCATCCCGCCGGGCACCCGCTGGGCAATTCGTCCGCCATCACCATCGCCGACCTGCCGGCCGCCGACTTGATGCTGCTGGAGGAAGGCCACTGCCTGCGCGATCAGGCCCTTGCGCTGTGTGGCACAGGCGGTTCGACCGCCGGCCGCTCCCGTCATGCGACCAGCCTGGAGACGCTGCGCCATATGGTTGCCGCCGGAGCCGGCTATACCTTGATGCCCGCCCTGGCGGCGGGGGAGGGCGACACTCTGGGCGGGCTGATTGTCTATCGGCCGTTCACACCCGATCCGCCCGGTCGGATGATAGCGCTGTCATGGAGAAGCAGCGACCCTCGGACGGCGCAGTTCAGGCTGCTAGCCGATTGTCTGACCGATGCGGCCTTGAAGGCGCGCGCGCCAGGGCCGACGGGGCTCAGGCTGCCGTCGTAGGATGGATATGCTCGATGCCGAACCCGAAGCGCTTCGACAGGTCGTTCGCAACTCGCTGACGGTGGCAGACATGGGGATCGGCCTCGAAGCAGAGCAGGGCGCTCCGCTTCCCGCGCGCGATCTCGACGGCGCGCAGCAGGTCGAACTCCGCCTCCGGCGTCGCCATACGCTGATCGACGATGCTCCAGAACAGGCGCATGTCGCCGCGCCGGGCGGCAAGCCTGCCTTCCTTCGGCGTACCCAGCCCCTTCAGATGAACGTACTCGATTCCGACCGCCTCCAGCGACGCCCGCAAAGTGCTTTTTGAAAAGCCGGCGCGCCGCGACAGCGGCAGGTCGCGGACATCCATCAGCACCTCGACGCCGGCATCCTTGAGGGCCGTGAGCACGGCGTCCGAGGATGCCCGTTCGTAGCCGATGGTCCAGATCTTGTGCGATTCCGCCATGAACTACCTTCCGCCAGAAACTTCCCGCTCCGATCCATTCCCCATCCATGGTGTAATGTCGAGGAAAAGAACAGTCGGCTATTCAAGCCAACGGGAAAGGGGCAGGGCATGACACTCGATACCATGATCGTGGCGCGCACCGGGGATATCGGCGGCTTCCAGGTCCGCAGGGCCTTGCCGTCGGTCAAGCGGCGCATGGTCGGTCCCTTCGTCTTCCTGGACCAGATGGGACCGGCGGAGTTCCTGATCGGCCACGGGCTTGATGTCCGTCCCCATCCGCATATCGGATTGGCGACCGTCACCTACCTGTTCGAGGGCGAGATCATGCACCGCGACAGCTTGGGCACGATACAGCCGATCCGTCCCGGCGCGGTCAATTGGATGACGGCGGGCAGCGGCATCTCCCATTCCGAACGAACGGCTCCGGAACTCCGCGCCCAGGGCTTCAACCTGTTCGGCATCCAGGCCTGGGTCGCCTTGCCGGCAAAGTCGGAGGAAACGGCACCGGCCTTCGTCCACCATGCCGCCAGGACATTGCCGATCATCCAGGCGGAAGGCAAGACGGTCCGCGTCATCGCCGGCTCGCTTTTCGGGGAAGCCTCCCCGGTCGAAACTCCGACCGCGACCTTCTACGCCGACGCGGCTCTGGAAGCAGGCGCCCGGCTTCCCCTGCCGGCCGAGCACGAGGAACGCGCCGTCTACGTGGCGCAGGGGAAGATCGACATCGCCGGCGATACCTTCGAGGAAGGCCAGCTTCTCGTCTTCCGCCCGGGCGACGAGATCACCATAACGGCGCTGGAAACAGCCCGGGTCATGCTCCTGGGCGGCGAGCCGATGGACGGCCCGCGCCATATCTGGTGGAACTTCGTCTCAAGTTCTCAGGAGCGGATCGAGCAGGCCAAGGCCGACTGGAAGGCCGGCCGCTTCGGCACGGTACCGGACGACGACGAGTTCATCCCCCTGCCGGAGCGGTGACCCCGCTCTACGGCCGGAAGATCACCTCCTACTGGAACAGGCTCAGCAGCGACTGCGGCGCCTGATTAGCGATCGACAGGGACTGCCCGGCGAGTTGCTGCCTGGCCTGTGCCGCCGACAGCGACGCCGCTTCCTTGGCTAAATCGGCATCGACGATCTCCCCAAGTCCGGCGTCGGTCGCATCCATGATCGAAGAGTTGCCCTTGATCGTGTTGTTCACGCTACGCGCGTTGGAGGCGAGACCGTTCATCGCCGACCCGACGCTGTCTTCCGCCTGGGAGAACGTCCCACCCGGCTGAAGCAGCGCCGCGGCGCCGGCGGCGGTCGAAACATCAGCACCCGACAGCACGCTGGCGACGGAGCTTTCCAGGTCCTGCGCCTGGACCGTCACGCTCCCGCCGCTGCCATTGGATGCGATGTTCTGGTTCTGCGCACCCTGCTGGAGCAGGTTGACGCCGTTGTACTTGGCGTCTTTGACGAAGGCGCCGATGTCCTTGACCTGATTGTTGTACTGCGCCTGATAATTCGCCCGGTCACGCTCGCTGAGTGACGAGTCCGACAGCTTGACCAGCGTCGCCTTGACGTCCGACATGGACGACGAGATGAACTGCGATGCCTTCATCGCGACATCGATCATGCCCTTGCCGACGGCCAGTCGCTCGTTAGCGGCGCCGAGGACGGCCGTGTCACCGCGCAGCTTTTCAGCCACGGCGAAGGCGGCGCCGTTGTCATAGGCGTCCGCGACCTTCTTGCCGGTCCCAATACGCTTTTGAGCGGAGTTAACCGCGTTCTGCGCCAATCCAAAGCTGTTGATGGACGAATAGGAACCGGTGTTGGTGTTGACTGAACTGATCATGGCGTCACCTCGTCCCTGATCTTATACCCCTTTATTGCGGGCCTTACAAGCTCGCTGGGGCCTAGCCGGCGGCTGGCCTCGCTGCAAGCGAAGTTCGCGACAATACGCCGCACGCGTGTCTTGACGGGACGGAACGGTCGGTGTTTTGATTGGCTGTCTAACAAAAGACGGAAGCCGAGGAGCAGATAGCTCCCGGCCAAGAATCAAGAACCAGCTCTCAAGAATAGCCCAAAAAGGGTCGCATCCATCAGGGAGGAAGCACATGAAAAGTCTGTTGGCCGCTACCGGCCTTGCACTGGCGCTTGCCTTTACCCACACCCCCGCACAGGCGCAGAGCCGCCCGACGATCCCGATCATCGTCAAGGATACGACCTCCTTCTACTGGCAGATCGTGCTGGCCGGCGCGCGTCAGGCCGGCAAGGACCTCAACGTCAACGTCCAGGAACTGGGCGCCCAATCGGAAGCCGACATCAACGGCCAGATCGGCATCCTTGAGAACGCCGTGTCCGGGAAGCCGGCCGCCGTGGTGATCTCGCCGACCCAGTTCGCGGCCCTCGGGCCGGCGATCACGGAATCGGCGAAGCAGGTCAAGATCATCGGCATCGACAGCGCCGCCGACAGCAAGTCCTTCACCTCCTTCCTGACCACCGACAACGTTCAGGGCGGCCGGGCCGCCGCCGACGCGCTGGCAGCCGCCATCACCCAGCAATACGGCGCCGCCGAGGGCGACATCGCGCTGATCACGTCGCTGCCGGGCGTCGGATCGCTCGACCAGCGCGCCAAGGGCTTCAAGGAGCAGCTGGCCGCCAAGTATCCCAAGCTGAAGCTGATCGCCGACCGGGTGGCCGACGGCCAGCCGACCACCGGCCTCAACATCATGACCGACCTGATCACCGCCAGCCCCAACCTGCGCGGCGTCTTCGCCAGCAACCTGATCATGGCCCAGGGCGCCGGCCAGGCCATTGCCGAGAACGACCTTGGCGAAAAGATCAAGCTGATCGGTTTCGACAACGACGAACGACTGGTCAGCTTCCTCAACGAAGGCGTGATCGCGGCGTTGGTGGTCCAGGACCCGTACCGCATGGGCTATGACGGCGTAAAGACCGCCCTGGCCGCATCCAAGGGCGAACCCGTCCCGGCGGAGGTCGATACCGGCGTCAACGTCATCACCAAGGCCAACATGAACGAAAAGCGGTCGCAGGAGCTCCTCAACCCGAAGGTCAACTGACCATGGCTGGGGTGAAGTGACCGGGCCGTTCGCCACCGCCAGGGTCGAGGCGCCCGAACCGGGCGTCGCGACCCTGGAACTGCGCAAGCTCGACAAGAAGTTTGCCGGCACCCACGCGCTGAAGGCGGTCAGCCTCAGCTTCATGCCGGGGGAGGTCCACGCCATCGTCGGCGAGAACGGGGCCGGCAAATCGACGCTGATCAAGCTGCTGACGGGGGTCTATCCCAAGACCTCCGGCTCCATCCTGTGGCAGGGCAGGGAGGTCGAGTTCTCCGGCCCCCAGGACGCCCTGGTGCTCGGCATCAACGCCGTCCACCAGGAAGTCGTGCTGTGTCCTCACCTGACGGTGGCGGCCAACATCTTCCTGGGCGACGAGACCACCCGCTTCGGCCTGCTGCGCAAGCGGGAAATGACCAGGCGCGCCCAGGCGATCCTCGACGAGCTGGGCTTCCACCTGCCGGCCGACGCGATGCTGAGCGACCTGACCATTGGTCAGCAGCAGTTGGTCGCGACCGCCCGCGCTGCCAGCCGGGGCACCCGGTTCCTGGTGTTCGACGAGCCGACCGGCTACTTGACCCGCGCCGAGACCGACCAGCTCTTCGCGCTGATCCGGCGCCTGCACGGCCAGGGCGTCACGATCATCTATATTAGCCACCGGATGGAGGAGATCTTCCAGATCGCCGACCGCGTCTCGGTGCTGCGCGACGGCCAGCTGATCGGGACCCATGTCGTGGCCGAAACCAACGAACGGGACCTGATCCGCGAGATGGTCAACCGCCCGCTCGATCAGGTCCACCACAAGGAAGTGATCCCGCTCGGCGATACGCTCCTGGAAGTCCGGAACATGAGCGGGCCGGGGTTCGAGGACGTCTCGCTGACTGTCAGGCGCGGCGAGATCGTTGGGCTCTACGGGCTGATCGGTGCGGGCCGGAGCGAGTTCGTCCAGTGCCTGTTCGGCCGGACGCGCAAGACAGCGGGCGACGTCAAGCTCAAGGGCAAGGCGGTGGAGTTCCGCCGCGAAGCCGACGCGATCGACAGCGGCATCGTGCTGCTGCCGGAAAGCCGACGCGACCAGGGGCTTTGCCTCAACCTTCCCGTCGGCTTCAACCTCAACCTGCCGGTCTTCCACAAGATCAGCACCGGCGGGCTGATCCGGTCGGGCGAGGAGAAGACGCGGTCGGACAAGCAGATGCGTGACCTGCGGATCGTCGCCGCGTCGCGCAACGTCGATGCCCTGACGCTGTCCGGCGGCAACCAGCAGAAGATCGTCATCGGCAAATGGCTGAACCACGGCGCCGACCTCTTCATCTTCGACGAGCCGACGGTCGGCGTCGATGTCGGGACCAAGGCGGAGATCTACAAGCTGATGGCGATCCTGCTCCGAAACGGCGCCGGCATCATCCTGATCTCGTCCTACCTGCCGGAAGTCTACGACCTCGGCGACACCCTGCACGTCTTCCGCAAGGGACGGCTGGCGGCGACTTTCGGCCACCGCAAGGTCGATCACGAAACCATCCTGGCCGAAGCGATCGGCACCTGAATATCAAACAACCATAAGCGGCAACGAACAAGAAAACCGGGGAGAATCGATCAGGATGGCTGACATGGCAGTCGCGGCAAAGCCACGCGGGCGTCTCCGCTTCGCGTTCCTCCTCAACCTGACACTGCTGGGGCTGCTTCTGCTGATGTGGCTGGTGCTGTCCGTCACGACCGACAGCTTCATGACCACCAACAACATCGTCAACCTGCTGCGTCAGGCGTCGCTCTGGGCGGTCATCGCGATCGGCCAGACCTTCGTCATCATCACCGGCGGCATCGACCTGTCCGTCGGCGCCGTGGTCGGCTTGTCGAGTACCGTGGTGGCGTTGCTGCTGAAGGCCGACTTTCCGATCTGGGCCGCCGTCGGCCTGACACTGATGCTTGGCCCCGTCATCGGCGCCTTCCACGCCTTCGGCATCCTGAAGCTGGGCCTGCCGCCCTTCATCATGACGCTGGCCACGCTGACGGCCTTCAGGGGGATCGGCCTGCTGATGACCAACGGCGCCACCATCAGCGGCTTCCCGCCGGAGTTTACCGGCTTCTCCCGCCTGTCGTTCCTGGGGATTCCGTCGCTGTTCTGGGTCGTGATCCTGGTGGCGATACCCAGTTACATCCTGCTGCACCATAGCCGCTGGGGCCGGTACATCTACGCGGTCGGCAGCAACAGCGAAGCGGCGCGGCTCAGCGGCGTCCATATCGCCCGCACGATCTATCTCGCCTACATCCTGTCGGCGACGCTCGCCTGCCTTGCCGGAATCCTGACCGCCAGCCGCATCGCTATCGGCGTCGCAACCACGGGAGAGGGCTGGGAGCTTCAGTCGATCGCGTCTTCGGTGATCGGCGGCACCAGCCTGTTCGGCGCCGTCGGCAGCATCACCGGTCCGCTGCTGGGATCGATGCTGCTGACCACCATCAACAACGGCGCCAACCTGCTGAACGTCAACCCGTTCTGGCAGCGGATCATCACCGGTTTCCTGATCATCGCGATCGTGTTCTTCGACCAGCTCCGCCGGCGCCGCAAGGGATAGTGTAGCGGCGTCTTATCCCAGGGGCCGGAAGACCATGGCCTGCTGTTGGGCCACGGCCCAACCTACGAAGCAGGAGACTGTAGGTTGGGCCGTGGCCCAACACTTGCCGACCGCCGGTCATACGCTTCGACCCCTGATTTTTCCGCCCTATTGCCGCGACGAAGACGCCCGCCAGAGGTCGATCCCGCCGTCACCGGCGTGGCGGTCGATCTCCGACAGTTCCTCTGCGGACAGGGCAGGCCCCGCCAGCGCGTCCAGGCTGTCGTCCAACTGCTCGACGGTCCGGGCGCCGATCAGCGCCGACGTGATGCGCGGGTCGCGCAACACCCAGAGCAACGCCATCTGGGCAAGGCTCTGGTTTCGCCGCCGCGCGACCTCGTTCAGCTCGCGGATGCGGGCGATGTTGTCCTCCGTCAGGAAACCCTGCTTCAGCGGACCGCCGCGCGTCGCCCTTGAGCCTTCCGGGATGCCGTTCAGGTATTTCGACGTCAGCATTCCCTGGGCCAAGGCCGAGAAGGCGATGCAGCCGATGCCCAGCTCTTCCAGCGTGGACAGCAGACCGTCCTCGATCCAGCGGTTCAGCATCGAATAGGACGGCTGATGGATCAGGCACGGCGTGCCGAGCGAGTTCAGGATCGCGACCGCCTGCCGGGTCTTCTCTGGCGAGTAGGAGGAGATGCCGACATACAGCGC
Source organism: Skermanella aerolata KACC 11604 (assembly GCF_000936425.1). GTDB lineage: Bacteria > Pseudomonadota > Alphaproteobacteria > Azospirillales > Azospirillaceae > Skermanella > Skermanella aerolata. The sequence goes on from NZ_AVFK01000015.1 coordinate 95,913, forward strand.
CTTGCCCTGCCGGACGACCTGATCCAGCGCACCCATGGTCTCTTCCAGCGGAGTATCCGGATCGACCCGGTGCGAATAGAAGATATCGACGTAGTCGAGCCCCATGCGCTTCAGGCTCTGGTCGAGGCTGGATACCAGATACTTCCGTGAACCCCAGCTGCCGTAGGGACCGGGCCACATGTCGTAACCGGCCTTGGTCGATATCACCAGCTCGTCACGGTATGGCTTGAAGTCGGCGGCCATGTACCGGCCGAAGTTCTCTTCCGCCGAGCCGGGCGGCGGGCCGTAGTTGTTGGCTAGGTCGAAATGGGTGACGCCGCGGTCGAAAGCCCGCCGCAGGACGGCGCGGCCGGTTTCGAACACGTCGCCGCCCCCGAAGTTCTGCCACAGCCCAAGCGAGATCGCGGGCAACTTAAGGCCGCTTCGGCCGCAGCGGCGATAGTCCAGCCGTTCGTAACGGTCGGCGGCTGCATCGTAAGGCATATCGGGATATCTCCAGTCAAAGACCGGAAACGCTCGAACCCTTCGTGATGTTGCGGCCCCGACGTTGCGGCGCAATCAGTCGAGCAGACCGCCAAGGATGCCGCCGCCGACGCCTCCGATGACAGCTCCGCGCTTGCCGTCCACGGCATATCCGCCCGCAGCGCCCGCACCCGTCCCAAGAACTTGTCCGGTCGAACACGCTCCAAGCATGATCAAAGAAAGGACTGCGCCGATCGAGAATCTAGATTTCATGATGATATCTCCTTCCCTTCAGTAAACAGGCAAGAAGGATATTTATTCCATGAGGTCGAATGCTTAGTTCTTTGACTGCCTAGCGCTACCGGTAATTGCCTTATCCAGTGCTATTATATCCAGTTCTTAACAGCAACGGCCATCGGATGGCTCGGAGCTGGCTTTCATCCGGCCATAGTGCAGCGATAGCGGCGGCAAACGCAGGCAGGGGATCGAGCCCTTGCTTCTCCGCCGCCTTCACCGCCGACCATGTCGCGATATAGCCCAGGAACTGCGCCCGGTTCCACTGCGCCGTCATGTCGATCGGCGGAGGCGTCTGCTCGCGGAATGGGAAGTCGATTTCCTGATAGCCGCCATCAACAAGCCGCCGCTCGGGCGGCCAGAACCGCCCCACCCCGTCGGTGTAGAAGTTGTCGACAACAGCATCCAGATCGGCGTCGATCCGCAGCAATCCGTATCCGACCAATGCTGCCAGCCCGCCCGGCTTCAGCACCCGCGCGACCTCCGCCCAATAGCGCGGCAGGTCGAACCAGTGCGCCGCCTGCGCCGCGACCACCAGGTCGCAGCTTGCCTCGGCCAGCCCGCTGACCTCCGCCGGAGCAACCCTGTATGTCACCTTGGAATGCGGCACCGCCTGCGCGATCTGCGCGGCGCTGGCATCGGTCGCTTCGACACGGTCGAACGGCTTGGCGAGCAGCACCGACAGCTGCCCCGAACCGCACCCGCAGTCGAGCGCCAGTTCTCGCGCCGGTGAAAGCTCGGCCAACGCCTCCGCCAGATCCGGAGGATAGCTCGGGCGGCAGTCGGCGTAGAGCGCCGCGTGCCCCGAGAAATGATCTTTGAAGCCTGTCATTCCCGGAGGCTAGCAGGAACCCCGCACCGGCGTGAATAGGGCGTTATGGCTCAGCCGCTCAGGCGTGCGCTCCCTTGGTGGTCGCCACCGCCGCCGGCGCCGTGGCGCCGTAGCGTTCGATCGTCAGCCCCTCCAGGTCGATATCGGCGGTCTTGCCCGAAACCATATCGGCCAGCACCCGCGCCGAACCGGCCGACATGGTCCAGCCCAGCGTACCGTGGCCGGTGTTCAGGTACAGGTTGGACAGGGGCGTCGGTCCGATGATCGGCGGTCCGTCCGGAGTCATCGGCCGCAGGCCGGTCCAGAACTCGGCACGCGACAGATCGCCGCCACGCGGGAACAGGTCCGACACGACATGGTCCAGCGGTCCGCGCCGCGCCGCCCGCAGCGCCGTGTTGTAGCCGACCAGCTCGGCAGTGCCGCCTACACGGATGCGGTCGCCCAGCCGCGTCACCGCGACCTTGTAGGTCTCGTCCATCACCGTGGACTCGGGCGCACCCGACGGATCGGTGATCGGCACCGTGATCGAGTAGCCCTTGACCGGATAGACCGGAATGCGGATGCCCAGCGGCTTCAGCAGCAGCGGCGAATAGCTGCCGAGCGCCAGCACATAGGTATCCGCCTTCAACTCGCCGCCATCCGTCTCGACGCCGGTGATCCTGCGTCCATCACTGACGATCCGCTTAATGTTGACGCCGTAGCGGAAGGTGACGCCCAGCGCCTCTGCCTGCCTCGACAATTCCTGGGTGAACTTGAAGCAGTCCCCGGTCTCGTCCCCGGTCAGGCGCAGGCCGCCGGCGAACTTCTCGCGGACCTGCCCAAGGGCAGGTTCCACGGCGACGCAGCCGTCGCGGTCGAGCAGTTCGAACGGCACGCCGAACCGCTTCAGGATGGCGATATCCGCCGCAGTGCCGTCCAGCTGCTCCTGCTTGCGAAAAAGCTGCAACGTCCCCTGTGCGCGCTCGTCGTACTGGATACCGATCTCGGACCGCAAGTCGCGCAGAGTATCGCGGCTGTATTCCGCGACGCGCACCATCCGGGCCTTGTTGATCTCGTACCGCTTCTCTGTGCAGTTCATCAGAAGCGACAGGCCCCAGGCCCACTGGGCCGGGTCCATCTGCGGCCAGATCACCAATGGACGGTTCTTCATGAACAGCCACTTGACCGCCTTGAACGGCAAGCCGGGAGCCGCCCAGGGAGACGAATAGCCGGGAGAGACCTCGCCCGCGTTGCCGTAGCTGGTTTCCAGCCCTGCGGCCGGTTGCCGGTCCACCACGGTCACCTCGTGGCCCGCCTTGGCCAGAAACCAGGCCGATGTAACGCCGATGACGCCGCTGCCGAGAACCAGAACCTTCACGAGGATATCTCCCTGTCCAGAGATTGCATTTTTGTCAGCCGCCGGAATTAGCCGCCCAGATAGGTCCGGAAGTAGCGGCCGCCGAGACTGGTGAGGATTTCGTAGCCGATCGTCCCGGCGGCTTCCGCCACCGCATCGACCGGGTTGTGCTCGCCGATCAGATCGACCAGAGCGCCGGGTTCAATCCCCGGTCCCGGAAGGCTGGTCGCGTCCAGCGTGATCGTGTCCATGGAAACCACACCGACGACGGGCAAGGCGGCATCGCCATGATAAGCCTTGGCGCGGTTGCCCAGGCTGCGGAGGAACCCATCGGCGTAGCCGGTCGAGACCGTGGCGATCCGCGCCGGTCCCGGCGCCGTCCACCGTCCGCCATAGCCGACCCGCGCCCCGGCTTCGATCTCCCGCACCTGGATCACCCGCGCCTGAAGCCGGACGACGGAGTGCAAAGGGTTGGGCTGCCCCGCCACCGGCGCCACGCCGTAAAGCGCCGCACCCGGCCGGGCGAGGTCGAAGTGATAGTCCTGTCCCAGGAACACGCCCGAGGAGTTGGAGAAGCTGGCCGGCGCCGCCGGCAGCCGCGCCCGCGCCGCTTGGAAGTTGGCAAGCTGTAGAGCATTCAGTTCGTGGCTCTGCTGTTCGGCGCAGGCCAGATGGCTCATGACGTAGCGGAGATCGATGCCGTCCAGCCGTCCGGGATCTTCCGCGACCGTGTCGAGTTCACGCTTCGACAATCCGAGCCGCGACATGCCGGTATCGACCTGAACGACCGCCGGAAGCTTGCTGCCAAGCCGGCGGGCGAGCGCCGTCCATGCATCGATCTGCTCAAGGCTGTTGACGACCGGGATCACGCGATGCTCGACGAAGTCGCCTTCGACCCCGGCGGGCGAACCATGCAGCACGAAGACCTCGGCCTTTGCGGGAACATGGGGCCGCAGCGCTATCGCTTCGTCCAGATGAGCCGTGAAGAAATTCGTGCATCCGTCCGCCGCCAGGGCAGGGGCCACCCGGTCCGCGCCAAGCCCGTAGGCATCGGCCTTGACCACGGCGGCGCAAGCCGTCCCGCCGAGCTTTTCGCGCAACAGCCTGTAATTGGCGCGAATCGCATCGAGATCGACGGTCAGCAGCGCTCCGGCGCTTGCGTGGCGGGTATTCAGCATGAACCTCTCCCAAGTTCCTCATCCGTACATTAAGCAATCACCATGCCAGAGGCGCTCATCCCTGTAGGTATTGCCTCACAACGATTTTCCTTGTCGTCATCCTGTACTCGGATGTTTACAGGCGTCTCGGATGAGCTGAACTCAACGGTACAATTGATGTAAAAACAGCGCTCTAAGCCGCCTGTACTTTTTCGCGTACACTGTAAACCAATAGATACGATAAGATCTTCCGATGCGTATCGACATCACTTTCGCCGACCGGGTCGGCATCGCACACGAGATTCTGGCGGTCCTGGCCTCCAGGAAGCTCAACGTCGTGGCGGTGGAAGTCGATCCTCCGCACATCTACATCGACGCGCCCAGCCTCCTTTCCAACGCGCTGGAAGGACTGCGCACCGCCCTGACCGAAGTCTCCGGCGTCGCCAACATCGCACAGGTCGATATGCTGCCGGGTACCCGCCGCCGGCTTCATCTCGCAACCGTGCTCGCCGCCATCCCCGATCCAGTCCTGGCGGTGGACGGCAGCGGGACCGTCATCCTCGCCAACGCGGCGGCGGAAGCGCCCGGAACACTCGGCGGCAAGCGGATCGGCGAGCTTTTCGGCGACGAGGCGCTGCACGGCGAACTGATCGCGGAAGGCTTCCAGATCCCGGCGCGGGAAGTCATGTTCCAAGGACAGCCGTTCCTGCTCGACGTCCGCCCGATCACCGAAGCCGACCCTCTGAAAGCGGCCGGTGGCGTCCTGACGCTGCATGCCCCCAGCCGTCTGGGCGAGCGCCTACAGGCGTTGCAGAACTTCGACGAGGGAGGCTTCGACACCATCCTCGGCGACTCCCCCGCCATGCGCGGCCTCAAGGCGCGAGCCGCCCGCGTCGCCGCCGTCGATGCGCCGCTGCTGATCCTGGGGGAGACGGGTACCGGCAAGGAGTTGATCGCCCACGCCTGCCACCGCGCCAGTACCCGCAAGGGCAAGACCTTCCTGGCGCTCAACTGCGCGGCGCTGCCCGAGAACCTGGCGGAAAGCGAGCTGTTCGGCTACGCGCCCGGCTCCTTCACCGGAGCGCAGCGTGGCGGCAAGCCGGGGCTGCTGGAACTGGCGGACCAGGGTACCGTCTTCCTGGACGAGATCGGCGAGATGTCGCCTTACCTGCAAGCCAAGCTGCTGCGCTTCCTCAACGACGGCAGCTTCCGGCGCGTCGGCGGCGACCGGGAACAGAAGGTCGATGTCCGGATCATCAGCGCCACGCACCGCAAGCTCGACCAGATGGTGGCCGAGGGCGACTTCCGCGAAGACCTCTACTACAGGCTCAACGTGCTAAGCCTCCAGGTGCCGCCGCTACGCGATCGGGGCGAAGACATCCTGCTGCTCGCCCGCCACTTCATCGCCCGCGCCTGCGCACAGGCCCAACGCCCCGCCTGCCGGCTGACCTCGACGGCAGGGTCCGCGCTGCTCGCCAACCCGTGGCGCGGCAATGTCCGGCAGTTGGAGAACGTAATCTTCCGGGCCGTCACCATGTCCGACAGCCTGTGGCTGGACGCTCCGGACCTGGAACTCGCCAGCTTCCGCATGGGGCCGGGCGCGGATGCCGCCGAGATCGCCCAGTCGTGGGAAGAAGCCTTAGCCGAGTTCGAACGCTCGCTGCTCGGCCGCCTGTTCCCGCATTTCCCGTCCAGCCGGAAACTCGCCGCCCGGCTGAACACGTCGCATACCATGATCGCCAACAAGCTGCGGCGGTACGGCATCCCGCACCGCCGCTGACTCGAAGGCCCACTGACCTGAATGTCAGTGGCCGCTCTTCACGCTGCCCGAAGTGGTCGTCCCGGCGGTGCCCTGGGCACGCTGCCGCGCCCGCCGCGCCAGCATGTTCAGTCCCTCGATCAGAGCCGAGAACGCCATGGCGGCATAGATGTAGCCCTTCGGCACATGGGCGCCGAAGCCCTCGGCGATCAGGGTCATGCCGATCATCAGCAGGAAGCCCAAAGCCAGCATGACGATGGTCGGGTTCTTGTTGATGAAGTTGGCGAGCGGATCGGCCGCCAGCAGCATGACGAGGACGGCGGTCAGGACGGCGATGACCATGATCGGGATATGCTCGGTCATGCCGACGGCCGTGATGATGCTGTCGATCGAGAACACCAGGTCGAGGATCAGGATCTGCCCGATCGCGGCGGTGAAGGTGATGCTGCCGGCCTTGCTGCCGAACATGTCGGGGCCGGGGTCCGGGTCTACGCTGTGATGGATCTCCTTGGTCGCCTTCCACACCAGGAACAGACCGCCCGCGATCAGGATCAGGTCGCGCCACGAAAAGCCATGACCGAAGGCGGTGAACACGGGGGCGGTCAGCTGGACGATGATGGCGACCGTGCTGAGCAGACCCAGGCGCAGGATCAGCGCCAGTCCGATACCGATGCGGCGCCCGCGTGAGCGCTGGTCTTCCGGCAGCCGGTTGGTCAGGATCGAAATGAAGATCAAGTTATCGATGCCAAGAACCACTTCCATCGCGATCAGCGTGGCAAGGGCGACCCAGGCTGCGGGATCGGCGGCAAGCGTGAGCAGGTAGTCCATTGTGGTCGAGCATCCTTTCGCTCTGGTTCACCGGTGACCGGTCGGGTGACTGTAACAACGAACATACCCGGATGGACCACAAGCACTTCAATCAGATGCGATAACTTTTTTCGACCAAGTATCTCCCCTAGGCTTTCTCAGGCATCCGCAGGCCCAGCCGGGCCAGCGTCGCCGCGTGATTGATGGCGCAGGCGGTTCCGTCCAGCAGCGGAACCGGCACGCGGACGCGAATCCGTCGGGCAAGTCCCGCGAGCGGCCCGCCACCCAGGATGATCGAGCGAACGCCGTGAGCCGCCGCCGCCCTGCCGCACAGGGCCGCCAGCGCCTCTCCCCGGTCCTGCTGGACGGAAACGACGGCTTCCCCGGCGCTCCCGGCATCGCCTCCCGGGCCCGTGTCGAGGATGTGGATGGCGTCCAGCCGGCCGGCGCAGCCCAGCGCCACCGCCGCCCCTTCAAGCAAGGGCCGCAGCGCCGGTCCCAGGGTCACGATGGCGAACCGGCCGCCGCACATCATCGCCGTCAGGATGGCGCTTTCGGCGATCCCGACGACCGGGACCGGCGACATTTCCCGCGCCTCCGCCAGCCCCGGATCGGAGAAGGCCGCGATCACGACGGCATCGAAGCCGCTGGCAAGCCGGCTGACCAATTCGAGAACCGCCTGTCGCGCCGTCTCGGATTCATCCGGAGTCTGGATGAACGGACTGCCGAAGCGCGCTGTCACGCCTGTAATCTCGACCTGTGGTGGCGCACTGCGACGCGCCTCCGCCACGATGGTATCGGTAACGGCGACTGTCGTGTTCGGATTGATGACCAGAATTCGCATCTGTCGCTTCTTGTTATTGTTTGGATCAGCGGTCGATTCTCAGGCATCTGGCGGAATGGTCCGGCTCGGGCTTGAACAGCGGGATCTCCGTCTCCCGGCAGCGCTGCTCGACGTATTTGCAGCGCGGCGCGAAGCTGCACCCCGACGGCAGTTTGGCAAGGTTGGGCGGAGAACCGGGGATCGTCTCCAGCCGCTCGCCGCGCGACGCGCCATGGACGGTGGAAGCCAGCAGTCCCTCGGTATAGGGATGTAGCCGCTTGCCGATCACCGGACCGACCGGCCCGGCCTCGATGAAGCGCCCGGCATACATGACGGCGACATCGTCTGCGATTTCGGCCGCCACCCCCATGTCATGGGTGACGAAGATCACCGCCATGCCCATTTCCCGCTGAAGCTGGCGCAGCAGGACCAGCACCTGCATCTGGACCGTGGCGTCCAGGGCGGTCGTCGGTTCGTCCGCCAGCAGCAGGTCCGGTCGGCACGACAGCGCAAGTGCTATCATCGCCCGCTGGCGCATGCCGCCGGACATCTCGTGCGGATAGGCCTTGAGCCGACGGGCGGCCGACGGGATCTGCACCATCTCCAGCAGGTCGAGCGCGCGCTTGTCGGCGTCCCGCCTCGACACGCCTTCGTGCCGGACGACGGTTTCAGCGATCTGGTGGCCGATCGTGTAGACCGGGTCGAAGGCCAGCATCGGTTCCTGGAAGATCATGCTGACGACGGAGCCGCGGACCTGCACCAGCTCCCGCTCGGACAGGGCGAGGATGTTCCGCCCGCCGATCATGATCTTGCCGCCATAGGTCGTCTTGCGCGCGGGATGCAGCCGCATCATCGCCTTCAGCGTAACGCTCTTGCCCGATCCGGACTCGCCCAGGATCGTCAGCACCTTGCCGCGTTCCAGCGTGAAGTCCACGCCGTTGACGGCGGCGATGCTGCCGTCGCCGCCCTTGAACTTCACGGTCAGGCCCTCGACGCTGACCAGCGGCACCCGTGCCGGCGCCGCCACGGGTGCCGCGTCCTGACGAAGCGCTGCTGTCATGCTACGGCTCCTGATAGCTGAGGGGCAAGCTGGGGGATGGCCTTGGTGTGGCCGGAACCCGCGATCTCCATATGGCAGGCCGCCGCGTGCCGCTCGGCGTCTGCGACGATCTCCAGCCGAGGTTCCACCGTGGCGCAGACGCCCTCGGCGAAGGCGCAACGGGTGCGGAAGCGGCAGCCGGACGGCGGGTTAATGGGATTGGGGGGATCGCCGGTCAGGGCAGGGGCTGTCGTCCGCTTGCCGGGGTCCATGCTGGGCATCGACGACAGCAGGGCACGGGTATAGGGATGGCGCGGGTTGCCGTAGATCGCCTCGACCGTGCCCGTCTCCACCACCTTGCCCAGATACATCACCAGCACCCGGTCGCTGATGTAGCGGACGACGTTCAGGTCGTGGGAGATGAAGATATAGGTCAGGCTCATGTCCCGCTTCAGGTCGTTCAGCAGGTTCAGCACCTGCGCCTCGACCGACTTGTCCAGGGCGGATACCGCCTCGTCGAAGATCACCAGACGCGGCTCCAGCGCCAACGCGCGGGCGATGTTGATGCGCTGGCGCTGACCGCCGGAAAGCTCGTGCGGGTAGCGGCGGACGAACAGGTTGGGGTCCAGCCCGACCTTCCCCAGCAACGCCCGCGCCCGGTCGCGGGCTTCCTTGCCCGACACGCCATGGACCTTCGGACCGAAGGCGATGGTTTCTTCGATCGTCAGGCGCGGGTTCAGGCTGGCGTAGCTGTCCTGGAAGACCATCTGCATGCTGCGCCGCATGTCGCGCACGCTCAGGCCATGCTGCTCGCCGACACCCTCGCCGTCGAAGATGACCGACCCGGCATCCGGCTCGATCAGCCGCATCAGCAGGCGCGCCGTCGTGGACTTGCCGCAGCCGCTTTCCCCGACGACGCCCAGCGTCTCGCCCTTGGCGACATCGAACGAGACGTCGTCCACCGCCTGCACGCTGGCGACCTTGCGGTTGAGCACGCCTCCCAGCACGGGGAAGTATTTCAGCAGCCCCTTGACCATCAGCAGCGGCTGAGCCTCGCCGCCCCGGTCGCGCGGGTCCCTGTTCTTAGCGGGGGTAGTCGTGGCGGCATACGCCATCATGCCCTCACATCCATGGCCGCGCGCAGGCCATCGCTCATCATGTTGAAGCAGATCGAGGTGATGAAGATCATCACTCCCGGCAGGGCGCAGACCCACGGGTTGACGTAGATCGACTGCCGCAGCGTGTTCAGCATCAGCCCCCATTCCGGTTCCGGCGGACGCACCCCCAGCCCCAGGAAGCTCAGGCCCGACGCCAGGATGATCGATACGCTGATGAGGCCCGTGGCGAAGACGAACACCGGCCCCAGCACGTTGCCCAGCACATGGACCCGGATGATGGTCCAACTGCCGGCCCCGCTCGCCCGCGCCGCCTCCACGAAGTCCAGGTTGCGGACGCTGGTCGTGACGCTCTCCGCGACCCGCGTGATCGGTGGGACGAAGACGATGGTCAGCGACACGATGCTGTTGACCAGCCCGGCCCCCAGCGCGCCGGAGATCGCGATCGCCAGCAGCACCGACGGGAAGGCGTAGAACACGTCCACCGTCCGCATGATCACCATGTTGATCTTGCCGCCGACGAAGCCGGCGACGATGCCGAGCAGACTGCCGATCACCAGCGCGTTGATAACAGGCGTAATGCCCATCAGCAGCGACAGCCGCCCGCCATAAATCAGCCGGCTCAGCATGTCGCGGCCAAGCTCGTCGGTGCCGAGCGGAAAGCCCGGCGTTCCGATGTCCTTCAACCGCCGTATCACGCTCGTCTTGTACGGATCGACGGGAGCCACCCACGGCGCGAAGATGGCCGATAGTATGATGGCAAGCAGCACGACGAGGCAGAAGATCGTCACCCAGTCGCCCCGCAGCCGGCGGAACACGCTGCTCCAGTACCCGCGCGATGCCACGGGCGTATCCGGCACCATTCCCGGCAGAGTGGTTTCGGCCATTGGCTCAGGCCCTTTTGATGCGGGGATCGACCGCCGTCTGGATCAGGTCCACGACGACGTTGAGGAAGACGAAGAAGAGCGCCAGCACCAGGATCGTCCCCTGGAGCATCGGGATGTCGCGCCGGAAGATCGCCGTGTTCAGCAGGAACCCGGTGCCGGGCCACGAGAACACCGTCTCGATCAGGATCGAGCCGCCCAGCAGATAGCCGAGCTGAAGCCCCATCACCGCCAGCACGGTCGGCGCCACGTTCCGCACCACATGGCCCAGCACGTGACGTTCCGACAGCCCCTTGGCGCGCAGCGCCTGGACGAACTCCTGGTTCAGGATCTCCGCCACGGCGGACCGCGTCGTCCGCATCACGATGCCGATCGGGATCACCGCCAGCGTAATCGCCGGCAGGATCAGGTGCTGCATATGCGCCCAGTCCCAGGCCCAGTCGCTCGAGCCGCCCGGCCCCATGCCGACGGCGGGCAGCACGTTCAACTGGACCGAGAACACGATGACCAGCACCATGCCCAGCCAGTAGTGCGGCACGCTGATGCCCGCGATGGCGATGGCCGTCGCCGCCTTATCCAGAGCGCGGCCCTGGTTGTAGCCGGCGACGAACCCAAGCCCCGCGCCCAGCGTGAACCCGACCAGGGCTGCACACAGCGACAGCATGATCGTATTGCCGACCGCAGACATGACCTCGCCGCTGACCGACTGGCCGGTTGCGACCGAGCGCCCGAGGTCGCCGGTCACGGCTCGCCCCAGCCACAGCGCGAACTGGACGGGCAGGGGCTTGTCGTAGCCGTAGTCGACCTTCAGCCGCTCGATCACATCGGGCGGCGCGTCGGCAGGCGCTATCGCACTGATCGGGTCGCCGGGGGCGAGGTGGACCAGCATGAAGATCATCAGCGAGACGCCGAGGGCGATCGGCACCGAATAGAGCAGCCGCCGTATCAGATACGAGATCATAACAGGCCGATCATTCCACGGTGATGGAGGAGAAGTTCTGGTACCAGTTCTGCGCCTGGACGAAGCCCTTGACCTTCGACGTCATGGCGCGCGGAGCGACGTCGTGGGTGACGTAGAGGAACAGAGCGTCGTTGACGAACTTCTCGTGGACTTCCTGAAGCGCCTTGGTCTGCTCGGCCGGGGTGAAGGCGTTCTTGGCTTTCTGGAACAGCGCGTCCATCTCGGGGTCGTTGTACCAGCCCCAGTTGGTGCCGTTGGGGGCCGTCAGCTTGCTGTCGAGATGCCGGATGAAGCCGGTGAACGGGTCCTGGATGAAGTAGGTGAAGTTGATCGCGTTGGCGCCCTTGACCTGATCAGACTTGGCGCCGGCCCGCCACAGGTTGACCATCGTGTTCCACTCGACCACCTCGAAATCGACCTTGATGCCGACCTCGCCCAGGGTCTGCTGGATGTACTCGTTCATCGGCAGCGGCTGCATCTGGCCCGATCCGCTGGCCGAGATCAGCACCTTGACGGTGACCGGCTTGTCCGGCCCGTAGCCGGCCTCCGCCAGCAGCTCCTTCGCCTTCTCCGGATCGTAGGTGATGTCGAACTGCGGCTTGCCGAACCACTGGCTCGACGGCAGCACATGGCCCTTGGCCGGAACCATCATGCCGCCCAGCAGCTCGCTCAAGCCGTCGCGGTCGACCGCAAGGTTGGCGGCCTTCCTGACCCGGATGTCGTTCCAGGGAGAACCCTCGACCCGGCTCAGATGCCATGTCCAGTTATGCGGATAGCCGTTGGACGTGATCTGGAAACCGGCCTGCTTCAGGCTTGGGATCGCATCCGGCGCCGGGGCCTCGATCCAATCGACCTGACCGGAGCGCAGCGCCGAAGTCCGCGTGGCGGCTTCCGGGATCGGCACCAGCACCAGCTTGTCCAGCTTGGGCACGCGGGTTTCGTCCCAGTATTCCTTGAACGGCACCATCTCGGCCCGCTCGCGCGCGGTCCAGGACACCAGCTTCCACGGTCCCGTGCCCGAAGGCTGAAGCGCGAACTTGTTCCAGTCCTTGCCGACCGCTTCCCAGTGCGCCGGGCTGGAAATCAATATCCAGGCGAGCTGATACGGTACGAACGCGTCCGGCTCCTTCGTGGTCACTTCCAGCGTATAGTCGTCGATCGCCTTATACGAGGCCACCGCCGGGATGCGGCTGCGGCCCTGGGCCGCCTGCTTGGGATCGTATTGCGGCGACTTGTCGTTCAGCAGCTTATCGAGGTTCCAGACCACGGCCGAGGCCTTGAACTCCGACCCGTCGTGGAACTTGGCGCCCTGCCGCAGCTTGAAGACCCACTTGGTCTTGTCGGCGTCGTCGACCTTCCATTCCGTCGCCAGTCCCGGAACGAGGTCCGACGCCTTGTCCGCCGACGTCAGGTCCCAGTTCACCAGCGCATCATAGACGGTATAGCCCATGAACCGCTGGCCCTCGCCGCCCTGGTCGGTCTGGCCCGTCGTCAGCGGAATGTCCGCCAGCGTCATGCCGATCCGCAAAGTACCCTGGGCACTGGCGACACCCGGCGCCATCAGCGCCGCCGATACCGATAGCGATATCGATGCCGCAGCCATCAGCCGCTGGATCTTCTTGATATGCAACTCTGCCTCCGCCCGTTCCTGTCAGGTTTGGCGGAAGGCATCTTCAAGATCGGTGCCAGCGGCGGGTCGGGATTGGATGTCCTTGATCGCTCAAGGATTGGGCAGGCGCATCATCCGCAAGACGGATCGTTTCTGCTCAAGAATACGGCACTATGCAGGAGGTGCCCAATTGACCGGCAGGGCGTCTACGCGATCTCCAGCATAGCCCGGCCGACGGCCGGGAACTCCGCCGCGATCCGGCACGGACCCTCGACGAAGATCGTTCCGGTGCAGGACCCTGTCGTGATCAGGTCGCCGGCCTTGATGCCGCCCAGGCTGCGGGCACCGGTGTTGGCAAGCCAGACCAGCATCCGCAACGGATCGCCCGCCGAGTTTCCTCCCACCGTCTCGAGCACCGGTTTGCCGTCGATCGAGAGCGACACCGGCTCGTTGACGGGATCGACCTCCCGCCAGTCGGGCCGGCCGCTGCCGACGACCAGCGCGCCATGGTTCATCTGATCGGCGACCTGGGCGAGCCGGTCCACCGAATTCCAGGCTGCGAAGCGGGTGTCCACGATCTCGATCGCGGCATGCACCGATCCTACGGCATCGAAGACTTCGTCCTCCCCGTAGAGCTGCTGCCGGGCGATCAGCGTCTTCGAGAAGCGATAGACCAGTTCCGCTTCGACCCCGATCACGTTGAAGCGAGAGGCCGGTATGCGGGTGGCGCCGTCGAACACCGTGTCCGCCGTCAGGGCAGCCCGGAACGGTTCCGCCTCGGGAGTGATGGCGCCCACCTTCCATCCAGCCCGGGTCCCGAGCTTACGGACCAGATGATCCTGAACGGCGTAGGCGTCGTCCCAGCTACCGGGATTGGCCGGAGCCGGCAGGCTGGTCAGCCTGACACCTTTCCGGCGCGCGTCCAGCAGCAGATCCGCGGCGATCGAGACGTCGCGAGGCGTCATACCAGCCCCTCCCGCTTCAGGACGTCGGAGGGCATCGCGGAGCGTGGAATGATGGCGCCCCTGTATCCGACCACGGCGCCCGCCAGCCGATGACCGGCGCGTGCCGCGTCGACCGGGTTCGCTCCCGACAGCCGGGCGGTCAGGTAAGCGGCGGCGAAGCTGTCGCCGGCGGCGGTCGTATCCACGACCCTTTCGACCGGTTTCGCCTCGACCAAATCGTCCGACCCATCGACCATGACGCGGCAGGCCGGCTCGGCGAGCTTCAGCACCACCTCGGCAGGCCTTTGTCCCTCCAGGAACGTCTCCGTTCCACCTTCGCCGAACAGCAGGTCGAGATCCTCGGTGGAGGCAAGGGCTATGTCCGAACGGCTCAGGATGTCCCGGTATGCCTGCCGCGCGACGTCGCGTTCCGGCCAGCCGCGCGTCCTGAAATTGGTGTCGAAGGCGATCCGCACCCCGGCGGCGCGTGCCTTGTCCAGCGCATCGGACAGCACAGCGCGGCCCTTTTCGCCATAGAGCGACAGCGTGATGCCGGACAGGTAAAGCAGCGAGTAGTCCCGCGCCAGCGCCTCGATCAGGGCCGGCGTCTTTTCCAGGGCGAACAGGTCGCGCGCGGCGGCGCTGTCCCGCCAGTACTGGAAGCGGCGTTCGCCGCTAGCATCCGTCTGGATCACGTAGAGTCCCGGCAGGCGGCCCGACAGCCGCAAAACCTTGGACGTTCCGATGCCCTCCGCCTTCCAGGCGGCCAGCATCTCGTCGCTCCAGCCGTCGTCGCCCAGCGCCGTGACGTAATCGACCGGCGTGCCGAGCCGCGCCATGTAGAGCGCCGTGTTCAGCGTATCGCCGCCGTAACTACGCGTCAGGCTGCCATCGGCGTGCTCCGACAGCTCGATCATGCATTCGCCGATGCAGGCGACCCGAACCATGCTTGTCTCCGTCCCTATCTTCGATGCCTGGGTTGTTTCCGCCGGCCCCGGGACCGGCCCGAGAAGGCTGTCCGGTATAGGCTAGTCTGTACAGGCCGGTCTATTCCCATGGCTTGGCAAAGCATACACCGGCAAAACCTTCGGCCCGACAGTTTTCAGCCGTACAGCAGCGTGGTCATGCTTTACGAAACAGCAGGACACCGTCCGCGTCGGTGGTGCGGGTCAGAAGACCGCGGCGGAAAAGATGGTTCAGGTGAGCCAGCGCCTCGCCGACCGCGAAGACGAGCTGGTGCGGGTCGAGTTCGCGGCGGAACATGATCCGCGTCACGTCCGCGATGGATCGCGGGGCTTCGCAGGCGGCCAGCGTTTCCGACAGGCGTTCCCTGTGGTGCGCCGCCAGTCCGTCCAGCCGCGCATGCAGGCCCCGGAAGGGCGTATCGTGCGACGGCAGGATCAGCGTGTCGTCCGGCACGATGCGAAAGCGTTCCAGCGTTTGCAGGAAATCGGTCAGCGGATCGGCCTCCGGTTCGGCGGGCCAGACGCTGATGTTGGGGCTGATGCGCGGCAGCACCTGATCGCCGGCGATCAGGATACCGGCGGATTGGCTGTAAAGGCTGACATGCTCGGGAGAATGGCCGCCGCCGATGATGACCCGCCATTCGTTGCCGCCTATCGCGATCCTGTCGCCTTCCCTCAGCCTGCGCAGCACCGGCGGCAGGGATTCCACTCCGCGGGCATAGGCGTTCCCGCGCTCCGCCAGCACGCCGAGCGACGCATCGTCCAGCCCGGCCCGCCGGTAGAAGGCAAGGCCGTTGCGGACCATGGTTTCCGGGTTCTCCTGGCTGAGCGCGCGGCCGAGCAGCCATTCCGTCAGGCTGGCGCAGAACTCGGCGTCCCAGCGCTCGACCAGCCAAGCGGCAAGGCCGATATGATCCGGGTGGAAATGGGTCGCAACCACCCGGACGATCGGCTTGCCGCCCAGCGCCGAGGCGAAGACCTGCTCCCAGTAGTCCCTGGTCCTGTTGCTGCCGATGCCGGTATCGACGACGGTCCAGCCCGCATCGTCCTCCAGCAGCCAGATATTGATGTGGTTCAGCGCGAAGGGCAGGGGCATCCGCACCCACAGGATACCGGGAGCCACGGCGACCGTTCGACCTGCTTCCGGCAGGTCGCCACTGTCGGCCGGTCGAGGATGCGGGTCGTGTCGGTCCATATGACGGGACTCTTGCAATGGTTTCACGGGGGAACCATTCAC
This sequence comes from Skermanella aerolata KACC 11604, assembly GCF_000936425.1. Taxonomy (GTDB): domain Bacteria; phylum Pseudomonadota; class Alphaproteobacteria; order Azospirillales; family Azospirillaceae; genus Skermanella; species Skermanella aerolata. The sequence continues at coordinate 112,137 of NZ_AVFK01000015.1, forward strand.
AGGAACCCGTCAGGGTTATACAGCCTTACTCCCTGAACACGTCAAGGTCTGTCAGAACAAGTTAACCGTCGGTGCGGCCAACTATCCGCGTCAGCCGTAGCGGCGCATGCGCTCCAGCTGATCGACCGCTTCGACCGGCGTCTGCCCGCCGGCGGCAACCGCGAAGAAGCTCGACAGGTCGCCGTCCACGATGGATACGTGGCGCTCGATGGCGAGACGCGGCCCGGCCGTGCCGGCCGAGGCGGGAACGTCATGGCGGCTGCGGTAGCGGATGCGGCCCGCGGCGTCCGGCGCCTCGAAATGCCCTTCCTCCGCCGCGTCGTTCAGCCGGGTCACCAGTTCGGTGATCGCCTGACGCCGGCCATGCGAGATCGTCAGGGGCAGCGTCGAGCAGATCGACAGGACGCTGTCGTCCTGTTCGAGCCCGATCGCCACAGGCCAATTGCCGTTTCGGCCCATCGCCTGGAAATTGAGGATTTCCTGCCCGTCCGGCTGCTTGGACAGACATACATGACGCTTTCCAAAATCCTGGCGCAAATACCCCAGAAGTCGATCCATGCCGCCCGATCTCCCAACGGTTACCCGTGAGTGGGACGTCCTGCATCGAAAGAAAACAGAACGTCCCGTCACATTCATCCGTATGGTGAGACCAAGCCCTTCGCACATGCAACGTCTTCGAAGGTGAAGCCTGCTTTTGGGTGTCCGTACTGGTAAGACCAGCCTTTTACTCTACGCGGTAAGTCTGGGGGAAATACCATGTTGTATCGCCCAAACGGCAGCCTGGGTCCGATTCTGAGCACGGATCTTTCGCATGACGTTCTTGAAGTGCATCTTAACGGTCGACTCGGTGATGTTAAGATTGCGTGCGATAGCTTTGTTGGATTGGCCGCCCAGTAGGCAGCGCAGGATTTCGATCTCCCGCTTGGACAGTTCGTTGCCAAGGGACGGCAGTGTCGCCGAATGCGTTGGCGCCGTTTCCTCGATCCCGCTGCTGATCAGGAGGTCGGCGATGCTGCGGGGAAAAACCGCCTCGCCGAGCATGACGAGATGCAGCGACCGCTGAAGGGCCTCGCAGGACATCGTCTTGTTGAGGCATCCGTCGGCGCCGGCCTGAAGCGCCCCGCTCATGATCTGCGACGTCAGTTCTGACGCCAGGACGACGATGCGCGACACCGTTGTCGATGCGCGAAGCTGCTTGAGCAGCGCCATCTCGTCCGCATTGCCGCTTTGCAGGTTCAGCAGGATCAGGTCGGGATGGCTGCCCTGCCGGACAGCCACGGTCGCATCTGCGAGCGATGTATACTCCGCCGAGATTTTGAATGATGTCGTGCTGAGTAAGGCTCCCAGCGCGGCGCAGAAAAGTCGATCGCTGTCGACCAACATTACATCGCAGTTAGTCATCGCATGGCTCCCAGTTGAGCGGTATCATCCGCATCATTTAGCTTTTTATTGAATTCTTTACGATTTCACATCGAAAGAGGTAGCTGGGTGACTTGACAATAAAAACTTACATGAAATCGATGTTCCGATGCTATAGGATACTTACAAGACCAAGCACACGTTCCTAAGCTGACAGCCATCAGGGGCAACCAAAAAGAGAGATTTTGGAGTTGGCGGGCTTAGCAGCTAAAGAATTCTTGCGAGGGGGATCCGATCCGTGGAGAGCAATCAAAGACTAGCCTGTTGGGAAGTCGCTGGACCCTTGCTGTTTGTTTCAAAAGCAACCAGTTTCCTCCAATGGCAGATGTGATAGCGCCAGATGACCAGTAACTCATTGAAAGTCCTGATCGTCGACGATCACGCGCTCGTCTTGCACGGCTTTGCTCTTTCCGTGCTTGAACTTTTCCCAACCGCCGAAGTGCTCGAAGCGAACTCGCTTGAGGGAGCATTGGCCACGGTCCGCAGGAACCCGGATCTCTCTTTGGTTCTATTCGATCTCCATTTGGACAGTGACGATGGACTGACCGGAGTCCGCCGGATGATCGAGGCTTTGGACGGAGTGCCGCTGATCGTGATATCGGCATCCGACGAAAGCGCCGACGTGATCGACAGCGTCCGCGCCGGTGCGAAGGGCTATATTTTGAAGTCGGGATCGTCTGCCCTGCTGGAGCACGCGATTTCGCTCGTCCTGTCCGGAGAAACCTACGTTCCGCTGCCGCGGACCGTCCTGGTCAGCGCCATCGCGGCGGAACCGGAACGGCCTACCAATCATATGCTGGACAGGCTGACTGATCGCCAGCGCGACGTCTTCCAGCTTCTGCTCGCCGGGCATTCCAATAAGGAGATCGCGCGCTCACTCGGCGTGCTGGAAGGCACGGTCAAGGTTCATGTTCGCGCTATCATGCAGAAACTGGGCGTAAAGAACCGCACCCAGGTCGCTGTCGCGGCGGCAAGGGCAGGCTGCTTCCCGGAAGAAGTCTGAAGATAGGAAACCCGGCTACGGCGGCAGAAGTCCGATGCCGCCGGAGCTCGATCGGATAGCCCGAGCCGGACCGCCCATTCGGACTGCCCGGCCGGACCCGATCAGACGTTACTTCTCCAGGACGTAAGTTCCCGGCGCGTTGCACACCACAGGATACTTGTCGCTCCCCAGCGCCGGGGCCGGCACCATATCGCCCGCATGCGCGTTCAGCCACCTGACCCAGTCGGGCCACCAGCTTCCGGGCTGCTTGTCGGCGCCCTCCAGCCACGCTTCCGGAGACCTCACGTCGCGCGCACCTTCGCGGACGCTGTAGCCGCCCTTCTTGCCGGCGGGGTGGTTGATGATCCCGGCAATGTGGCCGCTCGACGCCATGACGAAGCGGACATCGCCGCCGGTCAGCTGGGTGATCTTCCATGCGGCGTTCCACGGCACGATATGGTCTTTTTCAGCCCCCACCGCGTAAATGTCGACCTTGACCTTGCCAAGGTCAATCGGCACGCCGGCCAGCTGGATCTTGCCGGGCTTGACCAGGTTGTTCTCGACATAGGTGTTGCGCAGGTACCAGCTATGGGCCGCCCGCGCCATCCGGGTGCCGTCGCTGTTCCAGTAGAGCAGGTCGAAGGCCGGGGGCTTGCCGCCCAGCAGGTAGTTGTTGACCACGTTGCTCCAGATCAGGTCGTTGGAGCGCAGCAGGTTGAACATGTTCGCCATCTCGCGGCTGTCGAGATAGCCCCGCTCCATCATCTGCTGCTCGATGAAGTCGATCTGCGGTTCGTCCATGAAGAAGGCGCTGTCGCCGACCCGGCTAAAGTCCTGCATCGACACCATGAATGTAGCCGATCCGAACCGGGTGTCGCCCTCCGCCGCGAGATATGACAGCGTCATCGCCAGCAGCGATCCGCCGATGCAGTACCCGACCGGATTGACGCTGTCGCTGCCGGTGATGTCGCGCACGGCGTCGGCGGCGGCCAGCGGGCCGAGATTCATGTAGTCCTCGAAGGTGATGTCCTCCATTGAGGCATCGGGGTTCTTCCAGCTCACCATGAACACCGTGAAGCCCTGGTCGACGAGGTACTTCACCATGCTGTTCTTGGGCTGCATGTCCAAGATGTAGAACTTGTTGATCCACGGCGGCATGATCAGGATCGGCACCTGACGGACTTGCTCGGTGGACGGCGAGTACTGGATCAGTTCGATCAGGCGGTTGCGCAGGACCACCTTGCCCGGAGTCACGGCCAGATTGCGGCCCGGCTCGAAGGCGGTCGCGTCGACCATGCTCAGCCGGCCTTCGCGCAGGTCGTGCAGCAGGTTGCGGGCACCGTCGGCCAGACTGGCGCCACCGGTCTCGACCGCGCGCCGCAACGCTACCGGGTTTGACATCAGCAGCAGGCTCGGGCTCATCGCATCGACGAACTGGCGCAGGTGGAAGGTGATGCGCTCACGCTCCTGCGGGTCCATGTCTTCGTCCTCCATGCCCTGCCTCAGCAGAAAATCGGAGGCCAGCAGATACATCTCCTTCAGGGTCTTGTAGACGGGATTGCCGTTCCACTCCGGGGCGTCGAACCGCTTGTCGCTGCCGGTGCCGGTTTCCGGCGCCGTGCCCGTGGTCAGGCCCCACCAGCGGGCGCCGGCGGAGTTCCAGGTCTCCATCGCCGACGACCAGATCTGCATGTTGAGCTCCGCCGAACGCGTGAAGGCCTTGGCGGGGTCGCGGAGCGACCGCAGCCAGACTATCCGGAGCGCGCGGACAGCCTCCGCCCAGTCTACCGGAATCACTTCGCGCAGGGGGTTGGCGTTCCACATGCGGTCGATCGATGCCAGCATAGGGTCGGCGGCGACGAAGCGCTGGAACTGTTCCACCCCGGTCGCCAGTAGCGACCCCGATACGGCGTCGGCGCTCGCCACCCACCACGGCTGTTCCGTGCTGCCGACAGGGGCGAAGCCCCCCATGTTCTGCTTCATCCAGGACATCCACAGACCAAGCGCCGCCTCCGGAGTGGGTATCCCCATCCCAGCCTGACCATCGGCCGGCGGCTGGGTCTCCGATGCGGACCGCTCTTCCGGAGCCCCGGTCGTGGCGCCGCCGCTGGGGGCGGCTTCCTCGGCGCGCTTGCCGGCGGATGGCCGGCGGCGGCGGGTGTCTTCACCCTTGATGGTGGCCATTGCGGTATTCCCCCCTTGTGGTGCCGGACTGGCCGGCGTCGGCTTGTTGAGGCGTAGCTTTGCAGTAGTGCCGTCTTTTTATGGCCGCTATCGCCCGGACGGCTTGCCCTTGCCGCGTCCCGCCTGCTCCCGGGACGGAGCCTCCCCGGCGATCGGCTTCTGCGGCAGGATGCCTGGACTTGTCTCCGTCGACGGAGTTTCGGGCGTATCCGTGTCGTTGGCGAAGTTCGGTTCGTCCTTGTCGGTGGAGGAATTGCTCATTCCCCTGTCTCCTTCATGCGGTGCTCGGCAATCCGATGATGAAACATCTGATAAGGGCGATCCTCACCGGACAGATTTATCATGACCGCGCGTTCGACGGCAGGGGTATGGCATGGGTGCGGCATTCCGGCATTCTCCCGTCCCCAGCAGCGGTCAGCCGGCGCTGGCGATATCCTTCTGCCAGCCGATCACTTCCGGCCATACGGCCTGATGGGCGGTGCGTCCGATCAAGGGTCCGACGTGCTGGAGCGACACCCCGACGTCGCCGCCATAGGTGACCGTCCGCTTGTTGGCCGCCGGCGAGGCCTCGATCACCGGCAGCATCGACGCCGGTGGGATGATCTGGCTGTCGTTGCCCAGGATCGCCAGCAGGGGTGACGCAAGGCCTGCTGGGGACGCCGTCCTGCCGTTGATCTCCAAGGTGCCGCGGGCGAACCTGTCCTCCCGGTAAAGCTGCTCGATCAGTTCCTCGAACAGCCTTCCGGGCAGCGGAAACTCGTCCAGCGTCCAGCGCTCCACAGCAAGATGGGCTTGGAACGCCCGTGGATCGGCGAGACTGGCGATCATGTCCATCCGCCGGTCCCAGTTGAACTCGCGCGGGGATGCCTTTGCCGAAACCATGTTCAGGAAGGTGCCGGGGATATTGCCGAAAAGCTCGCGCAACGCCGCCGCGTGCGGTGCGCCCGCCACGACCGGCGCAAAGACGCCGCTGTCCGGGCCGAAATGCAGGGGCGCCTCGACCACGACCAGGCCGCGGATACGGTCCGCGTGCAGGCTGCTGAAGATGGTCGCCAGGGTACCGCCCAGCGAATGCCCGGCGATGAAGATGCGGTCGCCGTCGCCCGCAGCCGCGATGGCGTCGGCGCACCGCAGGATCAGGCGGTCGGCATAATCGGCGAGCCCGAGCGGCGATCCGGCCCGGCCCTTGCCGCCGGTCTTGCCGCCGTCGTCGTCGGCTGGTTCGACGGGCTCGATCCACTCCGTCATATAGACGCGGAAGCCCGCCTCCAGGTAGCGGCGGACGACGCTGACATGGGGCAGCAGGTCCCAGATGTAGCCGCGCTTGATCGGTGCGGGAACGATCAGGAGGGTAGGGCCTCCTGGAACGGATGGCTGCTCCCCATAGAGTCGGAGCCGCACGTCCGGCTCGTCCAGAACCGTCCTGAACGGCGTTTCCTGCCGCCCAAGACCCATGCTGTCCATGGCATTGCCGCGCCACCGCCGTACGGCGTCGAACCTGCGCAATGCGTCGGCCCAGAAGGCCGCACCGTCGGAGGAAGGGCCTTCCCTGTCGTCCGCCATTCCTGTCTCTCCAATTTTCCCGGAACCGGCGCCGGTACTTTCCGGCCCGGTTCGCTGGACAGGCTTGTATCACAGGTACGGCGCCGATGGGCAATCGTCGGCCCCGGCGGCCTGTCATCAGGCTTCATCCGATCCGCGGCCGTATGTCCCGCGTCGCGTTCAGGATGTCCATGGTCACCAGGTCGTCGACCCGGGGGACCTTCTTCGGGAACTGGCCGAGCCGGGCGAACAGTTCTATCTGGTCCGCCCAGACATCCTTGTCCATGATGCCCCAGCCGCCCTTTTTCGTGGCGCCGTTGAAGGCGTAGGACAGCATCACGTCGAGCGCGGACCTTTCGTCCTCCGCGTTCAGGTGAGGAAACTCGGCGATCAGGAGGTCCAGCGCCTTCTCACGATTGTTGAAGGCGAACTCCCAACCCCTGCTCGTTGCCCGGACGAAGCGGGCCAGGAGATCCGGCCGGTCGACGATGGTCTGGAGCGTGGCGTAATAGGGATGGGCATAGAGCCGGACACCGGCGTCCCAAAGCCGCAGGTCGACCCGGTCTGCTCCCAGGATCTTGAGTGCCGCGGTATTGGTCAGCCAGCCCGCCATGACGTCGACCTCGCCCGTGACCAGCGGCGTCATGTCCGATCCGGTCGTCATCAAGGTGACATCCCGCAGATCTATGGCATTCTTGGCGAGGAAGACGCGAACGAGGATCAGGCTCGTCGGCGACACGCCGATCCGCTTGCCCAGGAGGTCGCGTGCCGAGCGCACGGGGGCTCGCTTCCGCGAAAAGAAGCAGAAGGGGTGCTGCTGCGCGCCGACCGCGAAGCATTTGAGCGGCACGTTCTGGGAAACCGCCACCATCAGCGAGGGAGTGGACGAGAGTTGCCCCACCTCCGCCCGTCCGGCCGTCACCCGGGAAAGACCGTCGATATTCGGTCCGCCCTGAACGATGTTCAGCTCGACGCCTTCCTGTTCGTAGAAGCCCATCCGCTTGGCGCAGACCTCGCCAGTCTGGTTGTTGGAGTTGAGCCAGCCGATCTGGAAGTTGATCCGTGCAGGACTTTCGGCGTGGCCGCCGGCGGAGAGGAAGACGGCGGCCGGCGCCGCCGCCAAGGCAAGCGAACCGGCCGCACATGCTCCGATGAACTCGCGCCGGGCGGGAAATATGGGCGAAAGACTTTTTGGTCGCATGCTTCGAGGCCCTTCGGCCGGAAAAGTGGCAGGCATTCAAGAAGAACGTGTTTCATCTTGTGTCCGGACCGGCGGAGCCGGGCGCTTCGCCATCTCCGGCAATCGCACTGAAGTATAATATTAAAACCTATGATAGAAAATAAACTACTATAATCACCTATTAAGCCACTAAGTCCAAAGAAACTCTCTGGTTGATAGATTTACATGCCCGTCCGTTATCATTCAACAGGTTTGAAGGGCAATACCTATGTTTCATGCCGAAAAAAGATCCTCCTCGACAGATGAGAGCATCTTAGGAGGTGCAATGAAAGCTTCAAAAAGTCAACAATAGGCCCGCTTATCTCTGATTCGGCGTTGTGGAAACTTGAAATATACATTAAATATTTTCACCATTTGTGAATAAGTTATCAATATAAGAACTAGTAAATTCCCAGAGTCAGATTTCAGATTTGAAACAATCTCACAACATACTTTGATTTTCTCCACTCGAACAGGGTCTTCGATGATTTTCATGTTCTGGGTCATATGCCCGATACGGGAATCAAAAAAAACCTGAATTTCAGAACAGAAATAAAAACTTAATTGAATGGATGCAGTTTTCAAGCTAGCGTCCTTCTATTGCATTGGTAGGCAAATGCATACAGGCGCATATGTCGACTATTATTGGGTTGAGGCGCCAGTCGATCAGTTCCGCCGGTATATCATAAACAGATTCTGATAATCGATGAGGCAGCCATGCGACGCTTTACGGCCCTAGGGGCGACATTTGTCTTCGGGTCATTATGTGCTTTTGTCACGGCCGGTTTCCCGGGCTCATCGAGCGCAGCCGATCAGGCGATCGTGCTAAGCCCGGTCCTACCCGCCACCGTCGCCGTACCGCAGCCGAATCCCGATCTAGGCCAACTCCAGACCGACTTCGACGTTTTCTCCTGGCAGACCTTCGTCGCTCTCAACTGGCCGGCCGATCAGAACGGCAACGCCAACACCGCCGTCACGATCGGACAGCAGGGCACCACGCCTCCCGGCGTATGGGAAACCTGGAAGGAATCGACCGAAGTCTTCAAGGACGACGGGACGCCTCCGACGCCCTGGGGCGACCCCGACCGGGATATCCCGGAGGCCTGCAAGAAGCTGGCGGCTTCCGATGGAAACAAGCTCCTGCCGCACGTCGCCAAGAAACCGGACGTGCTGTTCTCTTCGACCCAGCCGTTCCTGTCCGGTCCTCTGATCGACCAGAACGGCCAGTTCGGCCGGTTCGAGATCTCGCTCAACAAGTCGATGTTCGACTACATCGTCGGCAACGAACTCTACAATACGCAGGGACAGCAGAGATTCGCCGACCAGGGCAAGAAGGTCGCGTTCGCGTGCACGGCCAACGGGACCTCGGATACCGGCGCCGTCATGGTCAAGGCCGCCTGGAAGATCCTGGGGCAGAGCGACGACGCCGCGGGTTTCTATACGCGCAAAGCCCTGGTCTGGACGCCGGCCCTGACCGACCCGGCCGATCCGGCCAAGCCGGTCACCCCCGCCACCTGCATGATTTCCGATGTCGGCATGATCGGCCTGCACATCGCGACCAAGGTCAAGAACACGTCGCAATGGGTCTGGTCCACGTTCGAGCACAAGGGCAACGTGCCCGACCTCGACGGCCTCCCGGCCAAGCAGCCCTACAGCTTCTACAATCAGGACTGCAAGGGCTGCACGCCGGTCAACCAGCCGCCGCCGCGCCCCTGGGACCCCAACAAGCCGGGCCAGCCGACCCAGATCGCCCGGGTGACCCCGATCGACCCGTCGACGACGGCGCTGAACAAGTCGTGGCAGGCGGCGCTTGCGGCGGTCAACCCGACCTCGCCCTGGCAGAACTACGAACTCGTCAGCACGCAGTGGCCGACGCTCGTTTCCAAGGACTGCAACACCCCGGCGGCCGGCGCCAGTCCGCTCGGCAATCCGGCCCCGCAGTTCCTCGCCAACACCACGCTGGAAAGTTACATCCAGGGCAAAACGCCGAACGTGTCGTCGAGCTGCATCGGCTGCCACAAGAACGCCGCCGCGATGACCGGCAACTTCTCCGACTTCACCTACATGCTGTCGATGGCGAAACCGCTCGCAACGCCGGCTCCCGCACCCGCCAAGCCCTGATTTCCCGCCGCGGAGTCCACTCCCATGGATGACAAACAGTCTAAGACGGCCTTCATCGGTCTGTCGCAGGCTCTGACCGGCATAGCCGGCAGCCTGCTGGTGCCTCAGTTCGACAGCATGAATATTCTTCAGACGATCTATGACGGGTTCGTCAACAATGCCGGCCCTTATGCCGCCCAGGTGATCCTGGAGCGCTTCGTATCGCTCCGGGATCAGGGATTGGGCGACGACGAGATCGCCGGCCGCATCCTCGCCGACGCCGACAACGGCCCCGTCGCCGCGTCGCTCACCAAGCTGTGGCTGCTCGGGAACTGGTATCCTCTCGGCAGCCAGTCGAACCCCGTCGTGATCTCCAGCAACGCGTATATCCAGGGCTGGGCCTGGAAGATCGCACAGGCCCATCCGATGGGTTACTCGGAGCTGGAGCCCGGCTCCTGGGCCGAACCGCCCCCGCCGCTCGGCGATTACATCACGCCGACGCCCCAGTCCTGACAGGAGCAGCATCCATGCAGCCCACCAGCAGCACCGCCGCTCCCGGTACGGACGGCATAGTCTACGACGTCGTCATCGTCGGCGCCGGCGTGTCCGGCGGGATCGTCGCCAGCGAACTCGCCGCCAAAAACCTCAACGTCCTGATCATTGAGGCCGGCCAGCCGATCCCCGCCAGCCGGCAGGACTACATGGAGCGGTTCTTCACCTCTCCCGCCAAGCTGCCGGAAGCGCCGTATCCGCCCAATCCGATCAACGCGGACCCGTCGGAATTCAACGTCGGCCGCGCCACTACCAACGACCTCGCCAATGTCCGGGACCAAAGCAAGAGCTATCTGGTCCAGAACCTGGGCGACAACCAGACGCCGTTCACCAGCACCTACGAGCGGGTCGGCGGCGGCACGTTGTGGCACTGGCTGGGGACCTCGCTCCGGCTGCTGCCCGGCGACTTCGAACTGAAGTCGAAGTTCGGCCACGGCCGCGACTGGCCGATCCCCTACGACAGCATGGCTCCGCTCTACGCCCGGGCGGAGACGGAGATGGGCGTCGCCTGTACCGTCGAGACCCAGCAATACATGGATGGCCTGTATCCGCCCGGCTATCAGTATCCGATGCCGAGTATCAAGCAGTCCTACCTCGACAAGACGCTCCAGCGATCGCTTGCGGGCGTGCAGATCTATGGCGAGCCGATGAATCTGGCGCCGACCCCGGCGGCCCGCAACTCGAGACCGTATCAGGGCCGCAGGGTCTGCGCCGGCAATACCAACTGCATCCCGATCTGCCCGATCGAGGCGAAGTACGACGCCACGGTCACGATCAACAAGGCGCTGACCACCGGCAAGGTCACCATCCTCTACCGGACCGTCGCCTCGCGCGTCAACGTCGACTCGCTGGACGGCAAGATCAGCGGAATCGACTACATCACCTGGACAGACCCGCGAGGCGGCGCCTCGGGCCATGGGACGGCCGTCGGCAAGTTCTATGTCCTCGCAGCCCACGCGATCGAAACGCCCAGGCTGCTCCTGATGTCGGCCGACGACCGGATGCCCAACGGCGTCGCCAATAGCAGCGGACAGGTCGGACGCAACCTGATGGACCATCCGCTCTACCTGAGCTGGGCGCTGATGCCGGAGGACAAGCCGATCTACCCGATGCGCGGCCCGATCTCGACCTCCGGGATCGAGACGCTGCGCGACACCGCGCATCGGCGGAAATGGGCGGCGTTCCGGATGGAGATCGGCAACGAAGGCTGGAACTTCCCGATTAACGATCCGTACCAGACGCCGCAGGACTACATCGACGGCACCAACGTCTCGCAGCTTAACCCCAAGCTCGAGAAGCTCCACGGCACCGCCTTGGTCGAACGGCTCAACAAGCTCTTCATCCGCCAGTTCCGGATCGCCAACCTGGTGGAGGAGGAAGCCAACCCGAGCAGCCGCGTGTCGCTGTCCTGGGGCTATCAGGACCGCCTCGGCCTTCCCCGGCCGCTGATCGACTACCGGCTCAGCGAATACACCCGGAAAGGATTCAAGAAGGCGCGCAAGGTCAATTCGGCGATCTACAAGGCGGTCGGCGCCACGGAGTACACCGTCACGAACACCGAAGACCCGACCTACTTCGAGGTGGACGGCGAGGGCTTCAACTACTTCGGCGCCGGACACATCATGGGAACGACGGTGATGGGTTCGTCGAGGGCCGACTCCGTCGTCGATTCGGACCAGCGGTGCTGGGACCACGACAACCTCTACATCGTCGGCAGCAGCACCTTCCCGGCGACGGGAACGGCCAACCCGACGCTGACCATCGCCGCCCTGTCGTTCAAGACAGCCGACATCCTAGGCAAGCGCCTGTCTAAATGATCCGGGCTGGGCACAAAGAACCGGCATAGAAAAAAGCCGCTCGGGAAAGTCCCGAGCGGCTCGAGTTTTTACAGGGAGGAAACGCTGTCCAGAGGACATCGTGGAATGGACTATAATATGAAGATGGTTAACGAAGTGTGAGCCGCCTCACAGGCCCTGAAAAAATTCGGTGAGGTTGCGGAATTCCTTTGGGACCTGCGCGTTCACACCACAAAGGAGTATCGATGCCAATCGAATACTCCCTATTTGCGCTCGTATTTTGGCCTCTCACCGGCGAATGTCAGAACTCCTCCAGGCGCTTCGGACTGCTCTTCAGCAGGTTGTCCAGCATGCCGACGATCTGCTCGATCTCGATCCGGGTCGCTTCCAGCGCATCGGCCGTCTTGTCGTCGATGCCGGCTTCGAAGATCATCATGTCGAAGTAACCGTTGACGACACCGAAGGCGGTCATCTCGTCGGAAAGGATATCCCAGGCACCCAGCGAGTGGGTGAGCGTCAGCGGCGGGTTGGAGAAGAACCCGTGGCTGAGATGCGTGAATGCCGACAGCGCCTTCAACTTGGCCCGGATGACCCATTGATTGAAGCCCTTCGGCAAGCTCTCCTCGACTTTGGGAAACCGTTCTTCGATGCTGAAGATCAGGCTCTGGATGCCAAGGTAGTTTTCGCGGACCTTCTTGTAGTGCAGGAAAGTTTCGATGACCTTGGATGAGGACTGGCGCTGTAGGGCGGTGATATCGTCGGCAAGCGTTCGCGACATTCCGATGACGATCTGAACGTCTCGACGGGTCGATGTGGAGAAGGATGTCGTCACGTTATGCCGCCGCCTCAGTTGCTGGTTAAGAAATTACCATACCCGGCACCTGTTCGGAACAGCGTGGTACCGCCTTCGGAAGACCCCCGGATAATCCGACATCGCGGGTTTCCGGGCAATTAAGACGAAAGATCGGTTTTGCGAAAGCCGGCCGTATCGAGAAGCGAGGGGAGCCAAAGATGGCCATGGACGACAGCCTGATGGTGGACGGGCTAACCAAGGGCATCCCGCCCGGAATCCAGCCGATTCCGCTGAACAGCGTCGGCGGCATGGGATGGAACGTGCTGCGGGAAGACATGACGATGCCGCTTGCGGTCCTCAAGCGATCCGCTCTCGACCATAACGGCCGATGGATGGCGCGTTTCCTCGAGGCCACCGGGACCTTGCTGGCTCCCCATGGCAAGACCACGATGAGCCCGGCCCTGTTCGACCGCCAGCTGGCGGACGGCGCCTGGGGCATCACCCTTGCCACCGTTCAGCAGGTGCGCGTCGCGAGGGCCGGCGGCATCGGCCGCATCGTTCTCGCCAACCAGCTCGTCGGTCGGCAGGCCATCGGCTATATCGCCGCCGAAATGGCGCGCGATCCCGGTTTCGACTTCTACTGCCTTGTCGACTCGGTCGACGGCGTCCGTCAGCTCGCCGACCGCCTCCGCACCGATCCGCCCGGCCGGCCGTTCCAGGTGATGGTGGAGGTCGGGGCGATGGGCGGCCGGACCGGCTGCCGGACCGAGGAGGTCGCATTATCCGTCGCCCGTGCCGTCAAGCAGGCCGAACCGCTGCTGGCGCTGCGCGGCGTCGAAGGCTACGAGGGCATGGTCAGGGGAGACGGGGGAGGAGAGGGCGACAGGGACGATGCCATCCGCGCCTTCCTCGACCGCATGGTCGGCGTCGCCGCGTCCTGCCTCCGCGAAGACCTGTTCGCCGCCGGACCCGTCATCCTCAGCGCCGGCGGCTCCGCGTTCTACGACATGGTCGCCGGCCGTCTCGGCACCGCCGGTCTCCCGCGCGAAACCCTGGTCGTGCTTCGCTCCGGCTGCTACTTGACCCACGACAGCAAGTCCTACGAGACGATGTTCCAGCAGATCCGCACCCGCATGCCGGAGGTGGACGGCTTCGGCCCCGGTCCCTCGGCGGCGCTGGAGGTCTGGGCCTATGTGCAGAGCCGGCCCCAGGCCGACAAGGCGATCCTCACCGTCGGCAAGCGCGACATCTCCTACGACGTCGATCTTCCGGTGCCGACGCTCTGGTTCCGGCCCGGCCTGCACGATGCTCCCGCCGCCATGCCGCCCGGGACGGCGGTTGTGGAACTCAACGACCAGCACGCCCATCTGTCGGTGCCGCCTGAAGCGGACCTGAAGGTCGGCGACATGGTCGCCTTCAGCATCTCGCATCCGTGCACGACCTTCGACAAATGGCAGGTCCTGTTCCTGGTCGACGATCGGTACGACATCGTCTCGGCCGTCAAGACCTGGTTCTGACGCTTCAGTTTCGCGATTGCCAAAGCTATGCCCAACGTCTTATGGTGCGAGCCATTGCAAATAGCTCGCATTCGCGAGTAACACTGAAACGGTGGGGACAATGGCTGGTTCGAAGGTGAAGATCTGGGTGGGGCTGGGTGCCTATGTACTGGCCAGCGGTGCGGGGACCGCATTGGCGCAGACTTCCGACGCCGACTATTCGCTCCATGGCAAGCATGGCGTCCAGATGGCCCAGGCGGCCACCCATGGCGGCCACGGGGGCGAGGGCGGTGAAGGTGGCGAAGGCGGCGAGGGTGGTGAAGGCGGCGAGGCCGGTGAATCCCAGGCGCTGGCCGGCCTCAGCAAGGAGCAGGCTTATCTCGCGAACATCTCGATGATCCGCGGCCACCTGAATGTCGGCAACGAACTCTACGCCGCCGGCAAGACCAACGACGCCCTGCCGCACTTCCTTCATCCGGTGGAGGAACTCTACGGTGAACTGAAGGAGGTCATGGACGAAAAGAAGGTCCCGGCCTTCAAGTCCGATCTGGACAAGCTTTCGGGCATGGTCAAGCGCAAGGTGCCGGCCCAGCAGGTCCAGGAGCAGACCGAGGTCGTGCTGACCCGCCTGACCGAAGCCACCTCCGTCATCCCCGCCAACACCCTGTCCGATCCGGCCTTCGCCCTGCCGGTCGTCGTGGGCGTGCTGCGCACCGTCACCGACGAGTACACCGAAGCCTTCGAGGGCGACACCATCGCCAATCCGGTCGAGTACCAGGACAGCCTCGGCTTCGCCCGCGTCGCCAACGCGATGGTCGAGCTGATGACTCCGGCCCTGACGACCAAGGACGCGGACGCCGCCAATCAGCTGCGCGAGCAGATGAACACGCTGCTGACCACCTGGCCGGCGGTGACTCCCGCCAAGAAGGCCGTCCGGTCAGCATCCGAGGTTTCGGCCCTGGTGTCCCGGATCGAGTTCGCCACCGCCCGGCTCCGCTGACCTCCGTCCAACTCGAACTTCCTGACCTGACCTAAACTGACCCGACCAGGACGGCCGGCCGGTGGAGAAAACCTGATGATCCTTTGCATCGCCCAGGTGCTGCCGGCCGATCTTCTGGCCGACCTGACACGCTATCTAGCCGACGCCAAATTCGTCGACGGCAACCGGACCGCCGGCTGGCATGCACGGCTGGTCAAGGCGAACGAGCAGCTTTCCCCGTCGGACGCTCTCCACGCCGACCTGATCCGCCGCATCAACGCCGCGATCGAAGAACACCCGCTGTTCCAGATCGCGGCGCGGCCCAAGGCGGTGCGGCCGGTCATGATCAGCCGCTACACGGCGGGGATGCGGTACGGCACCCATGTCGACGACGCCGTCATGGGCGGGATCAGGACCGACATCTCCTTCACCCTGTTCCTGGCGGATCCTTCCTCCTACGAGGGGGGCGAACTGGTGATGGAGGGGACCGGCGGCGAGCAGTCCTACAAGCTCGACGCCGGCTCGATGATCCTCTATCCGTCCGGCGCCCTGCATCGGGTCGAACCCGTCACCGCCGGCGCCCGTCTGGCGGCGGTCGGCTGGGCGCAAAGCATGGTGCGCGATGCCGGCAAGCGGGAGATCCTGTTCGACCTCGATACCGCAAGACGCTCCCTGTTCCAGCGCGAGGGAAAGACCGCGGAGTTCGATCTGATCTCCAAGAGCACCGCCAACCTCATGCGGCTCTGGGCGGAGACATGACCGGCTCAGCGGTCCAAATGACCATAGGCCGGTTCGGTCGCGATCCTCGGGTCCTCGACGGCGGTGCCGACGGTGAAGTGGTAAAGGCTCTGCCATCCCAGGGCCTTGCCGTCGATGCCGAGGGTTTCATGGACGGCATCGTCGAAGAAGCAGCCGATGCCGGTCCCCGAAACCCCGGCCGCCGTCGCCTCCAGATACAGCACCTGACCGATCAGCCCTGCCTCCCAGAACAGGCGGCGGTAGGCCCAGTCGCCTTCCTCCTCCAAGGTGCGGGCGAAATCCGCCACCATGCCGAGACTGAAGGCGCCCTTGCCGGCGATCGCCTGAAGGCAGCTCAGCTGCGACGCCTTCCGCTCCAGGTCGCCCGAGCTCAGGCGGAACAGCGGCAGCGGACAGTCCGGCACCGTTTCCCACGCGAATCCGGCGGAGCAGGCCGCCCGCAGGCGTGGTTCGGAACCGGGATCGCGGATTAGGGCGTAAAGACCCCGTTCAAGCCCCTCGACCCGGTGGACGAAGACGAACAGCGCCAGCCGCGTCGGCCAGGGGAAAGCACTCCACGGCACCACGTCGGCATCCGGCAGCGTCGCCGCCAGCATCCGGTGGAGCGCCCCCAATTCCAGGACCTGCCCGCCGTCCATCCGCATCACGCTGCGCCGCGCGCGAATCACCTCGGCGGCCGGCCGGCCGGAGGCGGGCAGGGCAGGCACCTGAATCGCCGGCCGTGCGGCCGGCACCATCCCCGGCGGCTTTGCCGTCACCTTCAGCGCCAGATCGATGACCGGCCAGGGTTCATGGTCCTCGCTGACGCAGTTCGCCTCGCCATGCCAGGCCCCGGCGGGTCGCTCCGGAAGCGTCATGGCCGGCGGATTCGCAGTGCCCGTGCAGACCACCGCCATCAGGTCCGGATGCTCCCGCTCATAGGGGTGGCTGGCATCCGACCTGTCCAGCCCCAGCCAGGCCGCGACCTCTTCGTCTCCCGGCCCCGCCAGCACGTCGAGCCGCCAGCCGAGGCAAGCGGCGGCATAGCTGAGCGATCCAACCGCATGGCCGACATCGTGCTGGACGTACCGGAACGCCCGCTCGCCATACTTCCAGGCCTCCCGCCACACGATCGAACCGAGCCCGACCAGGAAGCAGCCCTCCGGCAGGTCCGGGTTCGTCCGGTAGACGCAGCGCTCCTCCAGTGCATGTTCCGCCACGGCATAGTGCCAGAGCGCCGTCCCGGCTCCGATCCCCTCCAGCCCCGGCAGGACCAGATAGGCTTCGGTCGGGTGCAGGTTGCCGCTCGACGGGTTGTTGCGGACCGCCCAGCGGGCACCGTCGACCGCTTTCCAGGCGCTCAGCCCAAGCGCCAGTTCCAGGAACAACCCCAGCGTTCCGGCATCCAGCGGCTGTGCCGGAACGCCGCCCAGGCGGTCGAATCCCGGCGTTGGCCTGTCATAGCCGAGCGGCAACGCGACCAGCCGCGCGCCGGCGAATCGGCGAAACGGGTTGGGCTGGGACTCCCAGTCGAGAAACGCAGGGCCAAGGGCGTAGCGGTTCGGCGCGTGCTTGGTGCGCTGGTGATATCCCGCCAGATCATGCGGCAAGCTGTCGTCCGGCCATTCCATGGAAGGACACTCCATTGCGGCGAGGACATCGATACTCGCCCGGACTTCACCCCGGCGGAAGCTGCAACGGTGTCGCGGCCCACACCGTCTCCGCCTCTTGAATAACCGGGCATTCGCGACGACAGTGGGTGGCAACGAGCAAACTGGACAGGAAACCAACGGTCCGATGTACCGTCATCTCGCCACCCAGGAAGAAATCGACCGAGAGTACAATCCCCGCATCGGCGTCGACGATGTCGACGGCATCGTCCGCGGCTGGAAGGAGCGCAGCGCCGTGACTCGCGCCGGCAATGCCGGATGGCTGCGCCGGAGCTACGGAGCGACCCTCGCCGAATATCTCGACATCTTCCCGGCCGCCGCCCCGAACGCCCCGGTCCACGTCTTCATCCACGGCGGCTACTGGCGCGCCTTCAGCGCGGAGGACTTCAGCTTCATCGCCGGGTCAGGGCTTGCTGGCGACGTCACCACCGTCGTCGTCAACTACGAGCTTTGCCCCAAGGTCAGGATCGCGGAGATCGTCCGTCAGGTGCGCGCGGCCGTCGCCTGGGTCTGGCACAACGCCGCCGCGTTCGGAGCGGACCGCGACCGGATTGCCGTTTCCGGCCACTCCGCCGGCGGGCATCTGGTAGGCCGTCTGATCGCGACGCCGTGGCAGCGCGACTACGGCCTGCCGCCGGATTTCCTGAAGGGCGCCTGCGCCATCAGCGGGCTGTTCGACCTGGAACCGCTCCGCTGGTCATGGCTCCAGCCCTCCGTGCAGTTCACCGCCGAGGACGTTCTGACCGAAAGCCCGATCCGCCACCTGCCGGCGGACCCTCTGCCGGTCCTCGCCGCCGTCGGCGGCCTGGAGAGCGCCGAGTTCCACCGCCAGACCGAGTCCTATGCCGAAGCCCTGCGCCAAGCCGGCGGCTCGGCCCAAACCCTCGACATTGCCGGCCGCAATCACTTCACCGTCCTGGACGACCTCGCAGCCCCCGAAGGCCCGTTGTGGCGGGCCGTCGAGGACATGCTGAAACCTTCCTAAGCCGGCTCAGACCTCCGGCACCTCGTGCGCGCGGCCGTGCAGGCGGATCATCTCGGCAAGGTCGGGATGCGCCTTCGCAACCTTGGCGTGATGGTCGCGCAGCTCGCGCACCAGGGCGCCCTGGCGGCCCAGGATCGTGTCGGCGATGCCGACCATCAGGCTGTTCGGCCAGCTCCGGGGCCGGACCCGCGCCAGTTCGCCGAACACATCGGCCTCGCGGCCCGGATTGTTCTGCGCCATCAGGATGACCGCCGTCGCGGTCGAGCGGGAAACGCCGGCATGGCAATGGATCAGCAGCTGGTCCGCCTTTTCCGCCAGCAGCTCCTCGCCCAGCGCCAGGATCTTGCGGACGTCGCGCTCGGCCGGCGGCGTGAAGCCCGCCCGCTGCTCCACGGTATCGTCGAACCGCCACAGCACCCTGCGGTGCGGCGCATAGACGGTGAAGTCCTCGGGATCGGCCCGCTCCGGGTCGAGGATCGACACCACATGGCTGAAGCCGCTTTGCGCGTGTCCCGCCAGTTCGTTCAGGCCGCAGATCGTGATGCGGTACGGGAGCAGGGGAGTGGAGATGTCGGTGGTCATCGCGGGCGCCGGTTCTCGGTTGATGCTTCGGGAGTGAGTGAAGCTGGCCCGAAGCAGGGCGGAGGTCAACCTTGCACCGTGCATCCCTCACCTGCTTCAATCCCGCTCGGAACTACGGATGACGGGAGAACCCGCCATCGTAAACCGAGGAGGCCGACAAGATGAGAAAGTTGCTTAACGCGGCGCTGGGCGCCTGTCTTGCCGTGGCCATGACAGCGGGCGCGGCGAATGCCGACGCTCCCGGCGCGGCTCCGCACCAGCGATTCGACCTCGGCGATTTCCGACTGGAAAGCGGGCAGGTGATCGAGAAGGGCTTCCTGACCTACGTCACCCATGGCACGCTCAACGAGCAGCGCAACAACGCCATCCTCGTTCTGCCGTCCCTGATGGGCACGCACCACCGCCACGACTTCCTGATCGGACCGGGCAAGGCGCTCGACCCCGGGAAATATTTCATCATCGCCGCCGACACGCTGGGCAACGGCCGCGCGATCTCGCCAAGCAACAGCGAGACCCAGCCGGGTCCGAAGTTCCCGCAGTTCTCGATCCGGGACATGGTCGACGCCCAGCACCGGCTGGTCGCCGAGGGACTGGAACTTGACCGCCTGCTCGCCGTCGTCGGATTGTCCATGGGCGGCATGCAGGCCTACCAGTGGGCCGCCAGCTTCCCGGACGAGATAGCGGCCGTGATACCCATCGTATCCATGGCGCGCACCAGCCCCTGGGTGACCGCCATCTGGGAAAGCCAGCGTCAGGCGATCATGGCCGATGCCGCCTGGGCCGGTGGCGCCTACACCGAGCAGCCGGAAAAAGGACTGCGGGCGGCAGCAGCCTCGCTGGAGACCTGGGTCCGCCACTGGGACTGGATGGACAAGGAGTTCACGGACAACCGCCAGGTCGTCGGCTGGCTGAACGAGCGGACCGCCGACGCGGCAAAGAACTGGGACGCCAACGATTTCATCTATCAGACCAGGGCAGAAGACCTGCACGACATCGCGAAGGGCGGCGATTACGCCGAAGCCCTCGCCAGAATACAGGCGCGTGCGCTCCTGATGCCCGGCAGCCAAGACCTCCTGCATCCGCCCGCCGACAGCCGCTTCGCCGCCCGGCACATCCCCAGGGCGACGCTGGTCGAGATCGACTCCGACCAGGGCCACATGGCGAGCGGTTCGTAGCAGGCCGACATCGACTTCGTCAACGCCACCATCGCCCGGTTCTTGCACGAAGTCGCGACCGATCTCGTCAAGATCTGACAGCGCGGAACGGTGGGGCCTCGTCCGCTGTTGGAAACAACAGGACTACATAAATCGAATGGAGGGTAAGCCATGCCCATAGACGAACAGGCGCCGTTCGACTTCCATCTGACGGGACCGATCCCGCCGACGCCCGGCCAGCCCGATCCCGGCAACCCGGCCGATCCGGACGAACCGCCGCCGATCGACGAACCTCCGGCGCCGATCCCGGTTCCGCCGATCCACAACCCGCCCGGCCCGCTGACCTGACCCAACCTGATCTGCCCCGGTTTCATCCACCCTTGGCGGCTTGCCGTACGCTGCGGCATCTGCTTTGGTGACGGGCCGCCATAACCGAAACGGACAGACCATGCTTCCCGTCGAACCCGTGCTGGCCCATCTCGACCTCGATTTCGATCAGGCGGTTGAGCGGCTCCGCGACCTGCTGCGCATCCGAAGCGTCAGCACCGATCCCGCCTATAAGGGCGAGACCCGCCAGGCCGCGCAGTGGCTCGCCGACCAGCTCACCGGCATGGGGTTCGAGGCCAGCCTGCGCGACACTCCCGGCCATCCCATGGTCGTGGCTCATCATCCGGGACCGTCCGGCTCGACCGGTCCGCACGTCCTCTACTACGGACACTACGACGTCCAGCCGCCGGAGCCGTTGGAGCTGTGGAACAGCCCGCCGTTCGAGCCGACCATCGTAGACGCCAGGCACGGCAAGCGGATCGTCGCTCGCGGCGCCGTCGACGACAAGGGTCAGGTGATGACCTTCATCGAGGCGTTCCGCGCGTGGCACGCCGTTCACGGCACCCTGCCGGGCCGCATCACGGTCCTGCTCGAAGGCGAGGAGGAAACCGGCAGCCCCAACCTCGTCCCCTTCCTGGAAGCAAACCGGGAAGAACTGGCCGCCGACATCTGCGTCGTGACCGACACCAACAGCTGGAACATCGAGACGCCGGCGATCACCTACATGCTGCGCGGCATGCTCTATCTGGAAGTGACGCTGCACGGTCCCAGCCACGACCTGCATTCCGGGATGTACGGCGGGGCGGTGCTGAACCCGATCAACGCGCTGACCCGTATCCTGGCCCAGATCCACGACGACCAGGGCAGGGTCCAGTTCCCCGGTTTCTATGACGACGTCCAGCCGCTTTCCGACGCCGAGCGTGAGCAGTGGCGCGGCCTCGGCTTCGACGAAGCGGGCTTCCTCGGCGGCGTCGGCCTCAAGACCCCGCGCGGCGAGGAAGGCTGGTCCTCGCTGGAGCGGATTTGGGCGCGTCCGACCTGCGACATCAACGGCATCTGGGGCGGCTACACCGGGGCCGGTTCCAAGACGGTGATCGCGGCGGAAGCCTCGGCCAAGTTCAGCTGCCGGCTCGTGGCCGGTCAGGACCCCAAGAAGATCCTCGCCGGCATCAAGGAGTTCCTGGACGCCCGCACGCCGCCTGATGCCCGCTGGGACATCAAGACCTTCGGCAACTCGCCCGCCATCAAGGTGCCGGTCGACAGTCCGCATCTCCAGCGTACCATGGCCGGGTTGGCCGACATCTACGGCAAGCCGCCTGTTCTGGTCGGCTCCGGAGGATCGATCCCGGTCGTCGGCTACATCCAGCGGATACTGGGCTTCGACTCGATCCTGGTAGGCTTCGGCCTGGAAGACGACCTGATCCACTCGCCGAACGAGAAGTTCGAGCTGAAGTGCTATCGGAACGGCATCCGCTCTCACGCCGCCATCCTGGCGCGGATGGCGGAAGGCTGACCACTCAAACCGGATCTCAGCCGGGGCGCGATCCATATGGATTGTGCTCCGGCGGAATCAGGCCCAGATGCTCCAGCCGGGCGAAGATCGAGCGTGGCGTCCGCAGGAAAAGCTCCAGAATATCCAGCACCTCGCGCCCCTCGCGCCACATCTGACCCAGGCGGACGTCCATTTCCTCGGTCCAGGGCTGGCCATGGCGCAACGGCATCGGGCATTTCTGTTCGCGCACCTTGGCCAGCCGGGGGTCGATCTCCTTCAATGCGGCGCGCGCCGCGTGCTTCTCCCGCTTGCGGGCCGCCTGGAGCGCCCGCCGCTCCTCCGGCGCCAGGTCGGGCAAGCCCGACAGCCAGACATGCACACTGCGGCACGCCAGCGCATCGGCCGCCGCCCGGTGCCATGGTCCGGATGCGACATGGAGAGCGCGCTCCGCCGCCAGCGCCAGCTTCAGCGGATAGCCGAGCTTGCGGCGGCACAGTTCCACGGTGCAGGTCGTCTCCAGGATGCCGTCACCGGCTTCCCCCACGACCCCCCGGTCGAACTTCACGTTATGGGCGACGAAATGCGATCCTTCCAGCAACGCGGTCAGCTCGGGCCTGATCTCGTCCCAGGTCGGCGCCTGTGCCACCATCTCGTCCGTGATCCCGTGGATACGGACGCAGAACGGGTTGATCGGGTGCATCGGATTGACCAGCTGCTCGAACAGCACCGATCCGTTTTCGTCCACCACGGCGATCTCGACCAGCCCGCCCGGCCCCTGCGCCACGCCGCTCGTCTCGGTATCGACGTAGAGCGTCCTCATCGGTTTCCTCGATTTTCCAACATCCACCCTTCCAGTATCCACCCTATGTAGTGGACCCAGATCCCCAAAGCACGGATATCCCCCATGGCCGCTGAACACTTCACCGCCCCGGCATCCTCCACTCCCAAGCCGGAACTCTACGCCGAGCTGGCAAGCCAGCTCGAAGGCATCCTGGCAGGAGAGATCGACCTGATCGCCAACATGGCCAACATGGCGGCCGTGATCTACCACGGCCTGCCCGACGTCAACTGGGCCGGCTTCTACCTGATGAAAGACGGCGAACTGGTCCTCGGTCCGTTCCAGGGCAAGCCCGCCTGCATCCGCATCCCGGTCGGCCGGGGTGTCTGCGGCGCCGCCGCCGAGACCCGCGCTACCCAGGTCGTCCCCGACGTCCACGCCTTTCCCGGGCACATTGCCTGCGATGCGGCGTCCCGTTCCGAACTGGTGACGCCGCTGCTCGCCGACGGCCGCGTGATCGGCGTCCTCGACCTCGACAGCCCGATCCCCGGCCGCTTCGACGACCAGGATCGCGACGGCTGCGAGAAGCTGGTCAGCATCCTGCTCCGTCACATCCGGGAGGGTTGAAGCGGATCAGCGCGCGGCGCGGCAAGGTGCGCGGATTGTTGCGGCGGCGTTCCGCGTAAGGCACCAGCGGATTCGGCTCGACGTTGGGATCCTCCGAGAAGATGGCTGATGTCCTGAAGTCGAAGAAGCTGGCATTGATCGTCATGTCCGGCAGCTTCCAGACCAGCCGGACCGACGAGGGCACGGCGGCGTTGCCGTCGTTCGTGTTCTCGGCCGGCTCGCCGAACTGCCCGATCAGCGCATTGGCGATATCCTCGAACACCATCGGGGTGGCTTGGTGTCCGCGCCGTTCCAGCAGGACCTGAGACAGCCTGCCGCTCTTCCGGTCCATCTGGAGGAACGCCCGGAACGGAATACCCGCGACCTCGACGTTCTCGACGCTGGAGTCGGCGTAATAGCGCCCGAAGTCCCAGCGTCCCGGCAGGCGAGTGTCGAAGTCGCCCAGCGCCCGGTCCAGCTCGCCGGCGTCCATGCCCCAGCGCGCCGCCGACAGCGTCGCCAGATCGGCCGCCGCCGCCGCGGCCGGCAGCACGAGCGTCAAGGCTGCCGCCGTCCCGATCCAGGCACGGCGCCCGATCACGGCCGGCTCACCGGCGCCCGCCCAGCGCCGCCTCGAACAGGCGGCGGACATCCTCGTTGATCGACCGGCGCTCCTCTGGACGCATATACATCATGTGCCCTCCCTGATAGGTCTTCACCGCCATGTTCGCCTTGACCTCGCGCGGCAACCGCAGCTGATCGATCAGCCAGCGCGACGCCAGATAGGGTGTCACCAGATCGTGGACACCATGCGCGATCAGGACGTGCATGTCCGGATTTACCGCCATCGCGCTTTGCAGGGACTCGGTCGCTCCGGCAAAGCCCTGCTGCCGCCCGACATCCCAGTCCCATTCCCCGGAAATCCGCCAGTTCAACAGCCGGAACGGCACTTCGCTCTCGAAGCCGAGTTCCCGCCTGACATAATCGTTGAAGGTGGCGGAATAGGGCGCGATCAGCGCATCCAGCAACGGGTCGGACCCGACCGACTGGCGCTCCGGACTGGGATCGGGGAACTTGATCGTGCCGTCGTACAGGCTGACGATCCGGCCGGGTTCCCGAAGCAGTTCCTTGGCGAAGACCTGGATCGGCAGCTTGCCGGCGAATCGCTCGACCACATCGACCGGTACGCCGGTCAGCTGGGATATCCGCGTGTTGAAGGCCTTGGCGGCATCGCTGTCGGGGTCGGCCGGGTTGGCAAGCCCGACTAGATAGTCGTTCAGCGCGAAACGTTCGGCGTCCTCCTGGCCGGTCGGGACGCCCAATCCGTTGTCCCGCGCCGACGCCGCCATGGAGGGCAGGGCCATCGCCCAGCCCAGCAGGTCGTAATCGCCGCCGCGCAGCAGCGAGAACTCCAGGGCCGGCGAGACCAGCACCATGCCGTTGAGCGCGATCCCGGCGTTCCGCTGAAGGTCGCGCGCCATCATCACCGCACGGAAGCCGCCGTAACTCTCGCCCGCCAGGAACTTGGGCGACGCCCAGCGGCCGTTCCGGGTCAGCCAAAGCCTGACGATCTCGGACAGGCTGGCGACGTCGGCCTTGACGCCGAGGAAGCGCTTTTCCGCGTCGTCGTCCTTCCCCGTCGCCCGCGAAAATCCGGTGCCGACGGGATCCACGAACACCAGGTCGGTAAAGGCCAGCCATGTCTCCGGGTTGTCCATCAGCGCCGCCGGCGGGCGGGGCAGGGACCCGTCGGGGTTCGTCGCCAGCACGCGGGGGCCGGCGACGCCCAGGTGCAGGAAGGCGGATGCCGCCCCCGGACCGCCGTTGAAAAGGAAGGTGACGGGCCGCGTCGCGGGGTCCTTGTCCGCCAGCGTATAGGAAGCGACGAACAGCCGTGCCGTCGTCTCACCCTTGGCGTCCACGATGGGCATCATCTCCGCCGTCGCAGAGTATGCCAGATCGCCGCCGGGAACCGTCAGCGTCTGCCGCTTGGTACTCGGCTTCGCGGCTTCCTCCACCCCGGACGCCGAGGGGGCCGCTGGAGCGGTCGCCGGCGCGGCCGCCGGAGCGGACGGTGCCTCCTGTGCCCAGCCGGGATAGGCTCCCATCCCGGTCAGCCACACCGCCACCAGGGCGGCATACGGCAACCGGCGGCGGCGGAAGCGAGATCTGGTTTGCTGCATCATGAACCCGCGATTATTGGACGATCAGGATAATCAACCGTTCGGCCCGCCGGTTTGCCGGCTTGGTTCACCATTTGGATCCCGAACCGCCCATGGCGACGGTGACATAGGTGGTAATAACACCATTGGCCGTAGGACCGGGCGGAGAGCCGGTCATAATGAAGTAACGAATTTGATTTAAACTCAAGCCGATTGCCTCTGCCCTGGGATCGCTGCGTCGAGCGACGCGCCGGCACGGGACATTTCAAGAAAAAACAAGACACTGGTGGATCATGGAGCTTGGTACCGCGGTAACCACTGTCAAAGGCGACGCCATCTCGGTTGCCGACGTCATCCTGCACCTCAAGGCCAAGGGGACCTTCCGTACCGCCATCTATGAGATCATCGAACAGCGAGTCATCGAGTACAAATTGCGGGAACACACCGTCACCCTGCCGCAGGCGGAAATAGACGAACGGGTTCAGGCCCGTCGTACCACGCTGGGCCTCTGGGACGACGCTGCGTTCACATCCTACCTGAAGCATTTCGGGCTGACGAAAGAACAGTGGCTGGCGACGATCTCCGCCGAAATGCGGCGGGAGCGGCTTCGCGACGCCATCGTGACGAAAGATCTGGTGCAGAACTACTACCGCCAGCACAGCTCGCGCTTCACCTCGATCTCGGTCGCCCGCATTGCGTGCCGCACCAAGGCCGACGCGGAGAAGGCGCTGTCGGCCGCTACCGACAGCGTAACCGACTTCGTGGAACTCGCCCGGCAGTATTCCGTGGACGAAAACACCCGTTTCAGCGGCGGCTACATCGGCAACCTCAAGCGCGGCATGCTTCCGGGCGAGGTGGATGAACGGGCCTTCGCATGCCGCGACGACGGCGTCATCGGCCCCTTCGCCGAAA
Source organism: Skermanella aerolata KACC 11604 (assembly GCF_000936425.1). GTDB lineage: Bacteria > Pseudomonadota > Alphaproteobacteria > Azospirillales > Azospirillaceae > Skermanella > Skermanella aerolata. Next base: position 138,605 of record NZ_AVFK01000015.1, read on the forward strand.
ACGGCGTATGGACGATCTATAAGATCTATTCCCGCACCGTCACCAAGCTGAACGATGCGCTGGTGAAGCAGATCAAGGACGTGCTGTTCGAGGAATGGCTTCGCCATCAGGTCTGCATCGCGCCGGCATGAAGCTGTTCGGAAAAAAGCCGTCCACCGAGAAGCCGAAGGCCAAAACCTCGGCGAAGCCGATCATCAAGCCGGTAGCGAAGCCGGTTGCCAAACCAGCCGCCAAGCCCGTCAGGAAAGCTCCGAAAAAGCCGCCCGGCAGGAACGCCGCCCACGATACCCGCCACCCCCTGAAGGCCGCGACGCTGCTCTACAGCTCGCCCAACGCCTTCTTCCGGGGCGCCGTGTATTTCCTGTTCTTCACGCTGATCGGGATGCTCATCTATTCCGGCTACGCGACCAAGGACACGGTGGTAGAGGCGCCGCTCAAGCTCCAGCGTCAGGCCATGGTGATCCAGGCGATCGGCGGCGGCCTGATCGAAAGCGTCGAGGTCGGCGAGAACTCGCCCGTTTCCGTCGGCGACGAACTTGCCACCATTCAGGAAAAGATCCGTGCCGCGACCACGCCGGAGCAGGAGGCGCTGCAACGCCAAATCGGCGGTTTGCAGCACCAGGAGCGTGAAGCGGCCAAAACAGCGGAGTTCCGGCTGAGCCAGATGGAACTGGACCGTCTTAACCTGACGCAGCGCAGGGCTACCGAGCAGGCGGCGATCGACAACCGCATCCGCCAGATCGATATCCAGCTCCAGATCACCCAGCGCAACCGGGCCGGCATCGACGAGGATCTCGGCAGCGCCCGTCGCGACCTCGGCGTCAAGCAGCAGCTCTTCGCCATGCGCGACATCCCGCAGGTCGAGCTTCAGCGGGCACAGACCCGCGTCAGCGACCTTCAGCGGGCGCTGAACAACGCCGATGCGGAGATACAGAACGTCCGGCTGGCGCTGGAAAGCGCCAAGGGAGACCGCGCCCAGATCGCCGAGACCTTCTCGCAGGCCCGCCAGGAGAACGAGATCGAGAATCTGAAGCGCGCCCGCCAACGCGATCAGGCGCTGAACCGGGACAGGATCGCCGAGTTGAACAGGCGTCTCCTGGAGTCGCGCACGCTCGTCCCCGGTGTCCGTTACGATGACGACAAGGCGCTCTACACCAGTATCGTCGACGGTGTCGTGACCAACGTCCATATCCAGCGGGGCACGATCATCAATCCGGGAGCGCCGCTGTTCACGATGGTCCGCAATACGGCGCCGCTGGAGGCCCATGTCTTGATCCCCAACCGGGACATCGGCAAGATCCGGCGCGGCCAGAAGGTCCAGATCAAATACTTCGCCTACCCGACGCAGGATTACGGCGTCCAGACCGGCAGCATCACCGAAATCTCGGCGAAGCCCGCCGCGGCGGAGCCCGGCAAACCTTCCCTCTACCTCGTCAACGTGGCGCTGGAGAAGGAAACGGTGACGGGGCCGAGCGGCTTGACCCGGGCGCTGGAGATCGGCATCGAAGGCTATGCCCAGATCAAGACGGGCGAAAAGCGCTTCCTTGAAATCCTCTTCGCCCCGTCGTCACGCTTCTTCGAACCCATAGTGGACTGATTGACGTCCGCTTCAAGCCTCCGTTTCTTACCAACGGATTTAAAAAATCACGTTGACGTAGGTCGAGCCTCTTCAGCCCGACATCTGACGTTCCCGACCAGCCGACGCTCGGATCCCCCGCCTCAGGCAGCCTCCTCCAGCGATCCCGTCCGCGCGAAGGTCACCAGATAGCGAGCCAGCGCGCCGAACACCGTCCGGCGGTCTTCCGGCGGCAGCCACATCACGAAGGGACCCGGGTTGCAATCTAGATAGGTCAGCCGGCCGTCGTCGCCCAGGATGGCGTCCCAGGCGGCATAGTGAAGACCCAGCGACCGGTTGGCCCGGACGATGGCGGCCTCCTCGGCCGGGTCCAGCGTCACCGGTTCGAACCCGCGCGTGGCGGTCCGCGAATCGATACCGTCGGCCAGGATGCGCAGCGGCAGCACGACCCGGTCGCCGACGATATGGATGCGGATGGTCGATCCGGGAACCCGATGCTGGAACAGCGCCGGGCACAGCAGCAGCTCGTCCAGCCGGGCTCGGTCCTCGGCGGTGACGCCCCGGGTGGAACCCACTCCGATCGCCGGCTTGACGACCGCATCGCCGACTTCGCGGAGGAAACGCGCAGCCTCTTCCGGATCGCTCGTGCTCAGCGATCTCGGCACGCTGAATCCTGCGGCACGCAGCTTCTCGTAGAATTGCGCCTTGCTGTTATGATCGACATAGGCCGACGTCAGGCGGTTGATCACCAGCCTGCCGGTCAGGTGGAGGTGCTCGAAGAAGCCGTAGGTCGACGCGTTCAGCGCCTGTTCGTCGATGTAGCCGTGCCGGTAATCGGTATAGGTCGCCTCGTTCAGCACCGGCGGCAGGACGGGCAGGGTGCGGGGCGCCGTGCAGCGGATGTGAATAGCGGCAATATCGGTGAAGTCGACATCGCCCCAGCGCGGCGCCCGCGTCTGGCCGATCGTCAGCGTCGGCTTGCCGGCGCGCCCGATCTGGATGTCGAGCGGCACCGGTTCGGCGCCGAGTTCGGCGATTTGGGCTGCGATTTCGGCGATCTGCGCGCTGTCATGGTTTGCGAAAAGTGCAACTCTCACCGTCATGAATGCCTCGAGCCTGGAATAAGCCGATGAAGCCGGAGCACCTGATCCTGGGGCCTGGACTCGGAAATCGAGGCCGACTCCAGGATCTCCGGCTTAGAAGCTGATGTTGATCGAGCCGATTGCCGTGTTGTCGCTGACGTCGCCGCCGAAGGCGCCGCCGGAAGAGGACGCCGAAAAGCCGTTGCCGCCTGCCGCCTGTCCCTGAGCATCGCCGAGAAGGCCGCCGAAGGACGAAGCCTCCGCCGTGCCGGCGCCTCCGGTTCCGGTCGAACCTGATGCCGACCACCCGAAGCCATCTCCGCCCGCCTTGCCGCTCTGCTGGACGTTCAGATCGTTGTTCATGAAACCTTCCCCTGACAGCCCTGCCGGCATCGTCCGCCGGTGTTCGCGGCCCGTGGCAATTTGCTGCCCGCGCGAATAAGCCATAGCGGGTATGCTGCCGTCAGATGTATCATTTATTACTCTCGCCGTCCACGCATTCGGCATCCATGGCAAGACCGGCACAGTGGTCAACCATATCGTCCCTGTTCCGAATTCGGGAATTGCGGCATGGTGATATTTACCTTGAGTGACCGGTATTAGGGTGACATTAACGCACAGTAGTATTGACTATGGTCCGGCATTCCAGCCGGTCCCGATCCGGATGTAATCTTGAATGGCAGGCAGTTCCCCACGTTCAGTTGAGTTCGCCGGCGGCACCGATGTCGGACGCGTCCGCTCGCAGAACGAAGACTCGTTCCAGATCGACAATGATCTTCGGCTTGTCCTCGTCGCCGACGGCATGGGCGGCCATATCGGAGGCGATATCGCCAGCCGCACGGCGATCGAAGCCGTCAACGACTATATACTTGAATACGAACCTCCCGAGGACGGGCAGGGCTCGCCGGAACTCGGCCCGCTCGACGTTTCGGTCGATATCGTCCGCACTGCCGTTTACCGGGCGAACCAGCGAATCGTCGGTCTGAACCGGGAACTCGGGAATCCGGAAGGGCGCGGTATGGGCACCACGCTCGTCGGCTTGTGGCTCCCCCACGGGCTGTCGCAGGCGGTCGTCTTCCATGTCGGCGACAGCAGGCTCTACCGGTTCCGCAAGGGCAGGCTCGATCAGGTCACGCACGACCACAGCCTCTATCAGGCATGGGTCGATGCCGGCCGGTCCGGCGATCCTCCCAACCGCAACATCATCATGCGGGCGCTCGGCATCGTGGATGATGTGGAGGCCGACTTTTCCGTGCAGCCGATCCAGGCGGACGACATCTATCTGCTCTGCTCCGACGGTTTGAACGGCATGGTGCCCGACGACACCATCATCGACATCCTGGCCGATATCGGTGAAACCAGCCTCGACGCCGCTTGGCGGCAGCTCATCCAGGAAGCCAACGACCATGGCGGCAAGGACAACGTGACCGTGGTGCTGGCCCGCTTCCTCTAGAATGGAAGCGGACACCAGCCGTCCCCGCATAGCCGTTCAACCGTGGCGAACTGGTAGCGGATCAGGTTGTCCTGGTTCTGGCTCGGGTCGATGCCGAGCGATATCACGCCGGATGTCAGCAGAAACGTCGCCTGCCGCTTCAGGACCTGAAGGCGCTGATTGTCGTCGAGGCAGAAGGTCCCGTTGGTGCTGTGGTCCGTCAGAGTGAAGCGGCTGTTCTGGATTTCCAGCGTGGCATGCCGCCGCGACGCCCAGTCGCTGTTGACGATCAGGCCGCACCCGAAATCGCGTCCCAGCAGCATGGACCCCGACGATCCGTCCAGCCTCGACTGCTTCCCCTGGTACGTCAGGGTCAGAAAGCCCAGCCGCTTCTCCAGCGTGTGCTGGAACTGCCCGACCGCGACCGTGATGTTCTCGGGATCTCCCAAGGTCCGGTAGATCTCCACCGCATCGGCGCTGCCCTTGACGACGGCGGAGTTCAGCCGCTGGGTGTTGGACCTGTACGCCGGATGAAGGGCATTGACGCAGGCCCGACTCATCACGACTTCGCCGGGGCTTGCCAGGCCTGCCAGTCGGGACGCTATGTTGACCGTGGCGCCGAAGACGTCGTCGTCGGCCACGATCACGGGACCGGCATGGAAGCCGACCCTTACCTTCAGGTCGGCCCCTCGAAGGGTCTCCTGGACGTGGACGGCGGTACAATAGGCGTCGTCGGACGAGACGAAGGTGAACAGTGCCCCGTCTCCCATGGTCTTGACGAGCTTTCCGCCGTAACGCCCGGCGATCCCGATGATCTGGCGTATGCACTCGCCGGTCAGGGCGAGCGCCGCCGCATCGCCTAGAACCTCATAGAGACGCGTGCTGTCGCAGACATCCGCGAACATCACCGCCATCGTCTCTTCGGTCCGGATCTCCATGACCGTGCGTCTCAGCCCTCATCCAGGATTGGAACCCAGCAACTCTTTCCACTGGTTCAGAAGCGCCAGATCCCGCTCCTCGACCGCCTTCACCGCCGTATTGAAGACGACGTAGTCGACGGAAAGGTAGCGGTTTGTCTCCCGGCGGATACGGGTGAAATCCAGCTTCGCGGCGTCGAGCGACTGGATACGGTCGCGCTTCGGCTGAGCCGGCGCCAGCTTGGATACCTGGGGAAACTCCAGCGACAAAGCGCGGAAGTCGATCAGGATACGGGTCAGCTTGGTCAGTTCGCGGACAGCCAGCAGACCGTCGGTCTGGCCATGCTCCGCACTGGCGGGAACGCCGGCCGTGAGGGCCTCGACATCGGTCGCCAACCGCTCGACGAGCGTGCGCATTCCCTTGATGTCGCCCTTGGCAAGCAGCGGCGGGAACTCCCGCTCGAACGAGAGGAACTTCATGCGGGCCGTACTGTCCGCCAGCACGGCATTCGGCTCCGACGCCAGCAGGCGTCCGCTTTCGGCCATGGCCTCCGCCAGTTCGTTGAGATCCTGGTCGAAGTTCACGGTCTGGCTGCCGGCCGCGACCTGGGCCGCCCGGTCGATCACGCGCTTCCGGATATGCGCCGACCGCTCGATTGTCTGGGCCGTGATCTGCTGCTTCTTGTGGATCGGGTACCAGATGGCGGCACCGCCACCAAGGCCGGCCAGGATCACCGCGACGACCGCCCCAAGGATCAGCTTGCGGCGCAGACCGGACGAATCATGCTCTGCGCCGTCCTCCTCCTCCTCCTCCTCGACCTTCAGCCGGACGGGGGTGTCGACCTTGCGGACCGCTTCCAGCACCGCCTTGCCGGCGCCGAGGCTTCCGACCATCATGGTGCGCTCCGACATGTCGTCGTCGCGGCTGACCGGGACGGGCCGGCTGCCGACCTGCTGGACCCCGGCGGGCGGACGGTCGAGTTCGAAGCTGAACGCCAGCGATCCGAGCCGGACCTCGTCCTTGTGCTTCAGCCAGATCGTGGTGACCTTGTGGCCGTTGACATAGACCCCGTTCGTGCTGTTCAGGTCCTCGATTCCCCAGGAACCTTCGCCGGAGAACAGCCGCGCGTGCTGTCGCGACAGCTTGCGCGACGCCACGATGAAGGTGCTGGTGTCGCCACGGCCGACCGTCACGTCCTTGCTCCCCTTCAGGGGCACGACGATCTCGCTCTTGCCGCCATCGACCTGGGACGGGTCCAGGCAGATCAGGCGCCCATCGGGGTTGGCGGCCTGCCTGGTGGCTGCCGCGTTCGCACCGGCCGAATCCTTCCGGCCGGCGTCGCGCATCATCACGGTTCGATCTTCGTTCGATTTGGTCATCGCTCGGCGGGAGATCCTGGCCACGGGAACAGGGAGCGGCGGAAGGATATAGCCTTTCGAATTACCCCATTCAACCCTCCCAGCAATATGCAGAAGTATAGATTTTTAAGCAACTGCGACGACATTTGTTAATGTAAATTAACCGGAATGCGTGAACCTGCTCCCGGTGCGACTTGGCCGGAATACCGACCCGGTCCGCATCATGCCGCTGGTTCCGCCAACTTGGTCTGCTCCATCTCGAACTGGATCCGCAGCATCCGGCGCAGGAACAGACTGTCCCGCTCGATTACGGCCGGCCCCTCATAGGCGGGCGGCTGCCCCCCGGCCAGGCCCGCCGCGAGGCACGATGCCAAGTGGTCGCGCAAAGGAGCAGGCAGATCGGCGATCAGCGGGTCGACATCCACGTCGTAGATGACGGGTCCTTCGGGTCCCGCGACGTAGAGCGCGCTGCCCCATCGGATTCCGAGCGCCGACAGCGAGCGGCCCTCGATCCCGTTTCCATCCCGTGCCGCTTCGACCACATGGAATTGCTCGAACCGCTCCAGCGACTCCAGCGAGGGCGCCGCCCATTGCACCGTCAGGACGACCTGCCCGTCGATCACGAAGGCGCGGCGCAGCAATCCGGGGACGACGGGAGCCAGCATCACCGGCGGCTTGTCGGCGGCGATCAGGTGCCGGCGCTGGCGGTCCCGGAAGATCTGCCACGCGCAGCGGCCCGTCGCGGTCCGCCACACGACGGGCGCCCCCGCCGCCGTATGGGCCGAACAGAACCGTTCGGCCTCCGCCGGATCGTTGGTGACGATGGCGGCGGCCACCCGCGCGCCCGTCAGACCCAGCCGCTCCAGCTGGTGAAGCCGAGAGAAGCCTTCGAGATGGACGGACGGACCATTGTAAAGGCGCTGATGTCCTGCCTCCAGGCGTGCCAGCAGGCTGTAGAACAGGCTGTAGCGCTGCTGCTGCCGAACATGCCCCGCTTGCCACAGCGACCAGTCGGCCGCCGGGTCTGCCACCGGCAGCACCGGGTCCTCGTAGCGGAAGCCGTGGATGAACAGCCCGTCGAAGCCGTCCAGCGAAATGCCGTCCCAGCTTGCGCCGCCTTCACCCAGGCTGACCCGCGTGCCTTCCGGCAGGTCCGCGTCGAACAGATCGGCGGCAGAGCCGGTCAGCAGGATCAGCTTCTCCTGGAGCCGCTTTGCGAGCGGCGAGCCGGCCGGGGCGATTATTCCGATTCTCATGGTTTTTCCTGTGGCTGGTTTCCGGAACCGGAAGGCTGCGTGGAGGAAGGCTGCGTGAAGAACTTCAGGAAGCCGGCATCGGACAGCATGCCGATGCGGTTGCGGTCCAGCTGGCTGCTGGCGGACTGCGACGCCAATGCCCCGGCGATCGTGCCCTGCGCGTAGAGCAGCCCGCTCTCCGCCTGCTTGGCATCGACGCGGGCTCCGGTAAGGCTCAGCCGGGCATTCAGCAACTGGCGCGTCGCGACGATCAGTTCGTCCTCCGACACAGTCCCGGTCAGCGCCTGCTGGCGCTCCAGGCTGGCGACCGCGGCGGCCATGTTGTCGGCTTCGGCCGTGGCGTTCCTCAGGCGCGACCGTGCCGCCTGGACCGCCACCAGCTTCTCCGTGATTTCCCGGCGCACCCGATTGGCAAGCGCCTCGCCAGCGTATTCCTGATCCTTGAGGCCAAGCTCCGCCCTTTCCGCATCGGCATAGGCGGCCCGGTTCCCCCACGGTCTCGTGAAGGTCATGCCATAGTTCTGGTCGAGCTTGTCGGGCGTCGCGATCTTCGTGTGGCTGTTCAGCGGGTCGGCGTAGCCATAGGTCGTTCCGGCCTGGGAGGAGGTGGCGCTGGCGGAAACCCTGATGTCGGGCCGGGCATTCGTCCGCGCTTGCGCCTCGGCGATCTCGCGCAGCAGCTTGTTGATATCGTTGATCCTGAAGTCGGGGCGGACGGCATGGGCGGTCGCCAGGGCTTCCTCGAAGTTCACCGGCATGGCCCGCGCAAGGTCGTCGTCGTAGTCCACCGGCAGGTATATGGCGGCACCGCCCACGACGGAGCTGTCGCCGATCAGCAGCGACAGGGATTGCGACGACGCGACGTAGTCGCTCAGCGCCTGCTCGACCCGAACCTCCGCCTTGGCCGCCTCGGCATCGATCTGCGCCTTCTGCAACCGGGTGACCTGACGCAGGTCGAATAGCCGGTCCATCCGCTCCTTCTGCTTCCGGATCATGTCGCGGTTTCCGACGGTGGTCTCCAGCGCCTCCATGCGGCGGACGACGTCGAAATAGGCGGTGTCGATGTCGAGCAGGACCTTGTTGACCAGCGCCTGAAGGTCCCAGTCGGCCCGCTCCGCGACGGCCGCCGCACTGCGCGACGCGGCCAGCTTGTCGTTGCCGGCGCCGAAGCCCTTTGCGAAGGGCAGGGGCATGTTCAGGCTGCCGGACAGGCCGGTGCTCCATTGCCCGTCCTCCCAGTAGTATCCGCCCCGGTAATAGACCTCCCGCTGCACGGTCCTGTCGGTGATCGTGAAGGTTCCGCCCCAGGGCAGCTCCTGGGTGATGTTGAGCGTATAGTTCAGGCTCTCCTTGGGCGCGCCGAATTCGCGTCCGCTGGTCGCCTCGATCGGCAGCTCGATCAGCTTGCCGCCCTTGACCGGCCGCAGCTTCATGTCGGTGATGACGGCCTGCCCGGCGTTCTCCGCGGGCGGCAGGTTCTTGAACGGCGAGTTCATGTTGAAGCCGTCGGCATTGACGGCCTTGGTGATCGCCTGGCCGATCCGCGTCCTGTGCTCGGCATCGATGCGCCCGTAGCCGATGGTCAGGTCCAGCACGGGAAGGAAGACGGCGCTCGCCTCCCGCGCCAGCGCCGCTGTGCGCTCGGGCGAGGTCAGACCGATGGCGACGGTCAGGTTGTTCCCCAGACCGCTGGCGATGGCTGACCGCCGGTCGACCGGCTCCAGCACCCGGGCGCCGCCGATATCGGGACGCCGTTTCAGCAGGTCCCCGATCAGGGCCGACCGGCTGCCGTCCCGCTCGGTCGGCTGCTCGACGATCTGCCGTCGGACGATTTCGGTGACGGCGGCGCTGTTCCGCTTCAGGTCCTCCAGCGGGAACCGCGCCGGCTCGCCGGCCGAGGCCGCCCACGACGGGCAGCCGGCGGCAAGGCCGCAGGCAAGCGCGGCCGGAAGCTTCGCGATCAGGCGGGACAGCGTCACAGCGGACCTCCGAAGGTGACCATGCCACCGGTCTGCCGCAGGTGCGCGATCCGCTGGCGGTCGTCGGCGGTCTGCGCCACGCGTTCGCCATAGCGGTCGGCCAGGGCACCGACGGCGGCCAGCAGGCGGGTCTGGGCCGTCTGCGCGTCGATCCGGGCCAGCACGTGGTTCAGCTGCGCGTCGAGCAGGGTGCCGAGCCGCCCGATCGTCTCGTAAGCCGTCACCACCCCGCCCGCCTCCAGCCGGACCGCCCGCTCGTAGAGGCCCCTGACGATCTCCAGCCGCTTCCGCGAATCCTCGATCCGCTGGCGGGCGCTGACCATCTGGATCCGCGCCGCCTCGTACTCGCCCCGTATCTGGGTTTCGACCTGATGGAGCAGCAGCGTCTGGCGCGCGATCTCGGACTCGGCGATCGTGACCGCCGCCTTCGCCGCCCGGTTCAGGAGCGGCCGGCGGTAGAGGATGCCGATGCTCGCCGAGGCGGTGTCGTAGCTGATCAGGTTCCTGACGGATTCGCTGATGCTCGAATAGCCGAAGACGGCGTTGCTCTGGCCGAGCTGAACGCCGGAGCTGATGGACAGGTCCGGACGGGTCTGGGCGACCCGGGTGTCGCGCACCCGCATCGCGATCCTGACGGCCGTCTCCGCCCGCAGGTAATCGGGACTGTCCAGGACGCTGGCGGGTCCGGCCGGCGCTTCCGGCGGGTTGTCCAGGACGGCGCTGTACCCGACCGGCAGGATCAGCACCTCGTCCTGTTCGTTCAGCGCCTCGCGCAGGGTTTCCGACGCGGTGACGTAATCGCCGAAGATCTGCTGCTGCGTCGCCCGCAGCCGGGCCAGCTGGGCATCGACCTGGGCGCGGTTGCTCTCGGTCGCCAGCCCCAGCTCCATCTTCTTCCGCATCCGCCGGGACGTTTCCTCCGCCAGCGCCACGGAGCCGGCGGCGGCGTTGAGACGGTGGACGGCGCCGACCAGCGACCAGTATAGCCCGTCCACCGTCTGCAAGGTCTGGTTGACGACTCCCCGGACCGCGAAGTCGGCGATGTTCAGGCTGATCCTGGCGACGTCGATCGCCAGGCGGCTGTCGTCGCCGTCGCCGAAATTCTTGGTGTAGGGCAGGGCATGCCCGGTGTTGAGCGAGGCGCGCGCGGTCCAGGGCCGCTTGTAGGAACCGTAGCTCCGGGTCAGCGGATCGTTCGGATTGTTGGTGTAGTAGGTGTCGTGATAGGTGGAAGCGATGCTGACGTCGATGCTGCCGCCCCATGGCAACCGCTGGGAAACGCCGCCGGCGCCGGTGTAGCTTTCGTCCTGGCCCGTCGGGCTCTTGGTGCTCGCCTGCTTGTGGACCGGATAATATCCGGCGACCCGCTGCTTGTCGAAACTGACCAGCGCCACCGGCGCCGTTGCGGGCAGCACCCGGACATGGCACTCGCCGTTGGCATCGGGAGTGACCAGACGCCCGGTCAGGAACCTGACCTGCATGTCCTCCGGCTGCTCCAGGATGTCGATCATGTCGCCGCACAGGAAGACGTTCTCGATCGATTCGCTGGTCTTGATCTGCTGGCCCCGCTTGTACTCCTGGGTCGCCGGCTTCCACTGCATGGGGCGCTCGACCCGGTCGAAACTGCGCGACATCGATCCCGATGCGGACACCGTGAAGACGGGGTCGAACACCGCTTCCGCCTCCGTCAGCGCCCGTTCGACCACGCTCTTGCTCAGACCGCTCCGCTTGATGTCAAGGTTCCGCTGCAAGGCCGCCATGACGGCGTCGCGCAGGCCGATCTCGCGGATCTCCAGCGGCGCGAACAGCACGCCGGTCCGCGCCAGCGCCTCGCGCGTCGCCGCCACCACCGCGTTGCCGGTCCGTTCGTCGGCGATGCGGGCCGCATCCAGGGTGAACATGCCGGGCGGCACCTCCAGGGCGTCGGGCGCCGGAGCCTGGACCGGAGGGCGCGGCTTGGTTTGTGCCCGAAGCGGGGCTTGCGCCGCGGGCACCAGGACGGCCGCGAGGACAAGCCCCGACACCGTCGCGCGGGCCGCCGTTCCAAGTCTCCTCATCGCAGGAAGTCCTCCTCAAGGGTTCCCTGTGCCGCACCCAGCCGGACCCGCGCCTTATGGATCTCGACGCGGGCGCTGGCCTGGTTGAGGCGGGCGGACAGCACGTCCTGATAGCCGTTCATCACCTCGAACTCGGTCGCCAGCCCGCGTTCCCGCTCTTCGACCAGCCTCTCGTAGGCGAACGACGCCAGTTCCATGTCGCCCTGGCTGACCTGCATCACCGCCTGGGCGCCGCGCATGTCGGCCAGCGCCCGGTCGACCGAATTGATGATGCGCTGCCGCGTCTGCTGGGCGCGGTCGAAGGCATTGCGCTCGTCGATCCTGGCCCGGCTCAGCGCCGCCTTTGCCGCCTGGTTGCCCAGCGGGTAGAGGTAGCGGACACCGACGAAGATGTTGGTCTGGTCCGGTTTGCCGAGGTTCAGCATCGCCGTGCCCGGATCGCTGAACCCAAACGTCGTATCGCTCTGGGTCAGCTTGGCGGTCAGCACCAGATCGATGTCCGGCAGCGACTGGTTGTCGCGGTAGGCGAGGTTCAACTTGCCCACGTTGACGTCTTCCTGGGCGGCCATGATCTCGGGGTTGCCGATCATGGCGCGGTCGTAGGCGTCGGCCGGCGGCTCCGGCACGGCATCCGCCAATAGCGCCTCCGCGTCGGCCGGCACCAGGATCGTGTCTGCATCTCCCGCCATCAGCGTCAGCAGCGTGCTGGAGCGCAGCAGGTACTGGGTCCAGGCCGCCTCTTCCCGCAGGACGAACGACGCCAGTTCGCTGTCGATCTGGCCCAGCTCGTAGTTGGTGATGGTGCCGGAGCCGAGCAGCCGAGTGACGCGGGCGCGCCGCTGGTCCAGCACCACCTTCTGCTCGTTCAGGATCGTGATGTCCTGAAGGCTGCGGATCATGTCCCAGTAGGTCTGAAGCACCTCCGCCAGGGTGGCGTTGCGCACCGCTTGCTCCACGAAGGCCGCACGCCGGTCGCCGCTGCGGGCGCTCGCCAGGTCCAGGCTTTCCTTCGACCCTGCCTCGCCGAAGCCCTTGGTATAGGGCAGCGAGATCGTGGCGCTCAGCGATGCGCCCGCAGTCCAGTACAGCTTCTCTCCCCAGCCGAACGGGTCCTCGACCGAGATCGGGCGGGTCAGCGCCGGCGCCTGGACGCCGTTCTTCTGGTTGTAGCTCGTGCTCAGCGAAGCGTTCAGGGCGGTGCCGAACGAGAATACCTTCGACGCACCGACCGACGCAGTGATTCGCTTGGTCGAGGGGCTCTTCAGGCTTGCAGCCTCCTTGGCCGTCGAATAGACCGGGATCTGGCCGCACAGGCCGGGACCGATACCGCCATTGACCACTTGGTCGTCCTCGAGCACGCAGGGGACCTTTTCGCCATCGACTTCCTCGACCGTCTTGGTGCCGCCCTGGACGAAGTCGGGGATGCCGTCGGCATCCTCGTCGGCGGTCAGGTCGCTGTCCGGCGTTCTCGGCCGCCCGATCATCTCGATGCGATCTCCCGTCTTCGACATCCCGACGTTCAGGGATGCGCTGAGACTGACGTCGAAGGCAGCGTCGCGCTGCGCCACCAGCGCGCCGGCCGATACCAGCGCCTCGTGCGCGGCGAGAAGGGTGTAGTTCTGGCGCAGGGCTTCGTCCGCGACGATGTTCAGCGTGACTTCGCGCAGCACCATGCTGTCGAGCAGGCGACGCACGCCGGGAGACGGACCCGCGGCCGCCTTCCGCACCAGGGACATGGGATCGAAGCTGCGCATCTGGGCGTCGAGCGGCGACGGGACGCAGAGAAGCAGCGGCAGCACCAGCAGCAGCCTGCCGATCGCCTTCAACTCACTCAGTCGACTTTTTGCCGAACGAACAATGATGGGTTGCATCAAGAGAGGCTTTGCCAGAGGCCTGAGCTACAGGCCTCGATTCATGCCACTTCCGGAACGATCCCGCAATCCTTTATAGGTAGACAAATTGCCGGAGGTGTTAGTAAATCTAGGTTCGCGGCGCGTAAGAGGGGTGATTACATCCAACTGCCGCAGCAGGAAGTGGGCCGGCAATTTTCGTCGTGCATTAAATGGAACGGATGTATTTACCGTCATGGATGATGATTATCGCCAGCCAAGCCCCTATTCGGCCGGTATATTCGCGGATAGCACGAACGATCATATCAATGAATGCATCGCCCGGATCGAGACTCTGAAGCTCAAAATCTTGGGAAATTCCCGGATATATGACTTCGAACAACATGATTTTCTCAGCGAGCTGAACACCCTGCGTGCGGCTTATCTTCACCTTTGCACGCTGGCGCCGCCGGTAGCGAACGCCGTCCACGAACGGGTGAAACCGGCACCGCCCACGCGCAGCCGCGAAAACCTCGAGCTTGAAGGCGTCCTCGGCTCAAACCACCAGATCGCGGCTAATCTCGACCGTATCGCCCGGATTGCGCCCTCCCAATTGACCGTTCTGCTGGAGGGCGAGACCGGGTCCGGCAAGGAGTTGTTCGCCCGGATCATCCACCTGAACAGCAAGCGCGACAAGTTCGTCGCCGTGAACTGCGGAGCCCTGCCCAGCGGAGTGATCGAATCGGAACTCTTCGGCCACTCCAAGGGCTCCTTCACCGGCGCCACCGCCGACCGCAAGGGCCGGTTCGAGGAGGCCAGCGGCGGCACGATCTTCCTCGACGAAGTCGGCGAACTGGAACCGCTGGCCCAGGTGAAGCTGCTGAGGACGCTAGACGTCGGAGAAATCCAGCGCGTCGGTTCCGACAGGGTGACCAAGGTGGACGTGCGCGTGATCGCCGCGACCAACCGCAACCTGGAACAGATGGTCACCAACGGGCAGTTCCGCGAGGACCTGTTTTTCCGCCTGAACATCTGCCATCTGCTGATCCCGCCGCTGCGCGAGCGGCGCGACGAGATCCAGCTCCTGCTGGAATACTTCATCCGCAAGGTCTGCGCCGACAACGGCATTCCGGTGCCGTCGCTGGATGCCGAACTGAAGCAGTTCCTGGTCGAGACCTACCATTATCCCGGCAACATCCGGGAATTGAAGAACCTGGGCATGTACATCGCCCACATCTACGACGGCCGGCCTGTCCGGATCGGCGACCTGCCGCAGCGCTATACCCGCGCCCATGTCGATCCGGCCCCGCCGCATCCCGACGACGACCATCGCGTCGTCCGCGACCGGGCGGAGCGCAGCCACCTGAGCGAGCTTCTCCTACGCCACAACGGCGACATCAAGGCGGTCTGCTCGGCGCTGGACCTGTCCCGCGCAAGGCTCTACCAGCTGATGAAGAAGCACCACCTCAAGCCGGACGAGTTCCGCCAGCGTTAAGGCCGCGCCCGGCGCCGGCCGTAAAGATCGGCCGCATGCGCCAGCAGCGAGCCTAGCAAGGGCAGTGCCACCAGTTCCCAGTCGGCCCCAACCAGCGCCGCCCGCACCGCCAGCAGCAGGCAGGCTCCGGACGCCAGATTGGCGGCCATCCCCCTGAGCCCAGGGCCGGAACCGGACCACCGCCGCCATAGGGCCAGCGCCGCCGCCTCGACTGCGACCAGGACCAGTATCAGGTCGATGATGCGCCCGCTCGCGAACAGTTCAGCCATCGCATTCCTCCCGCCTCGACAACACCCCTGGAAAATGAAAAACGGCCCGGGAGTTTCCTCCCGGGCCGTCATCCATCTCAACCGGCCGGCAATTCAGCCGGCGGGACCGAAGCATTACGCGGCGGCCTTGGAGGCGATGACCTCGTCGGCGACGTTGCGCGGAACCGGATCGTAGTGGCTGAACTCCATGGTGAAGGTCGCCCGACCGGAGGTCATGCTACGCAGGTCACCGATGAAGCCGAACATCTCGGACAGCGGCACATGTGCCTCCACCGCGAGGTTCATGCCACGCTCCAGCTGGCCCAGGATCAGGCCGCGGCGGCGGTTCAAGTCGCCGATCACGTCGCCCAGGTGGTTTTCCGGCGTGACGACCTCGACCTTCATGATCGGCTCCAGCAGGACCGGATTGGCCCGGCGGATCGCTTCACGGAAGCAGGCCTTGGCAGCGATTTCGAACGCCAGAGCGCTGGAGTCGACGTCGTGGTACTTGCCGTCGATCAGCGTGGCCTTGAAGTCCACGGTCGGGAAGCCGGCGAGAACGCCATCTTCCTTCTGGACCTCGATGCCGCCGCCGACAGCCGGGATGTATTCGCGCGGGACCGAGCCGCCGACGATCGCGTCGACGAACTTGAAGCCCTCGCCGCGTTCCTGCGGTTCGAAGATCATCTTCACTTCGGCGAACTGGCCCGAACCGCCGGTCTGCTTCTTGTGGGTGTAGATGTGCTCGATCTTGCTGGTGATCGTCTCGCGGTACGCGACCTGCGGACGGCCCACGACGGCTTCCACGCCAAACTCGGTGCGGATACGGTCGATGGTGATCTCCAGGTGAAGCTCGCCCATGCCGCGCAGGATGGTCTGGCCGGTTTCCTTGTCCAGCTCCAGGCGCAGCGACGGGTCGGCGCGGACCATCTTGCCCAGTGCCGCACCCAGCTTCTCCTGGTCGCCCTTGGTCTTCGGCTCGACCGACACGCTGATGACGGGGTCGGGGAACTTCATCCGCTCGAGGATGACCGGATGGGCCGGATCGCACAGGGTGTCACCGGTCTCCGTCTCGGCCAGCGAGACGAAGGCGATGATGTCGCCGGCGCGGCATTCCTCGATCGCGTTAGTGTCCTTGGCGTACACCTCGACCATGCGGCCGATGCGCTCGCGCTTGCCACGGGTCGAGTTCAGCAGGGTCATGCCCTTCTGCGCCACGCCGGAATAGACGCGGGCGAAGGTCAGCGCGCCGAATTGGTTGTTGATGACCTTGAAGGCCAGCGCCGCGAACGGCTCATCGTCGTCGCAGTGACGCTCGCCGACCACTTCGCCTTCCTCGTCGACGACCTTGATCGCCTCGACGTCGGTCGGGGAGGGCAGGTACCACACGACGGCGTCCAGCATCTGCGGCACGCCTTTGTTCTTGAAGGAGCTGCCGGCGATGACGGGGGTGAAGGCGCCGGTTACGGTGCCCTTGCGGATGCACTTCCGGAGCACCTCGACGGCGGGATCTTCGCCCGAGTCAAGATACGCTTCCATCGCCGCGTCGTCCTGCTCGAGAGCGGTGTCGATCAGCTCCTGGCGGTACTTCGGGATGTCGCGCAGGATGTCGAGGTCTTCCTTCACCTCGATCTTCAGCTTGGCGGCCAGATCGTCGGTGATCTCCCACTCTTCCCACTGGGCGTCCTTCTCGTCCGAGAACCAGACGAGGGCCTTCATGGTCACGAGGTCGATCAGGCCGCGGAAGTTGTCTTCCGAACCGATCGGCAGCGACAGGATCATCGGGCGGGCGCCCAGACGGTTGACGATCATGTCGACGCAGCGGCGGAAGTTCGCGCCCGACCGGTCCATCTTGTTGACGTAGCACATGCGCGGGACGTTGTAGTTATCCGCGAGGCGCCAGTTCGTCTCGGACTGCGGCTCGACGCCGGCAACGCCGTCGAACACCACCACGGCACCGTCCAGCACGCGGAGCGACCGGTTGACTTCGATCGTGAAGTCCACGTGGCCGGGGGTGTCGATCACGTTGATCTGGTGATCCTTCCAGAACACGGTCACGGCCGCGCTCTGGATCGTGATGCCCCGCTTCTGCTCCTGCTCCATGTAGTCGGTCGTGGCCGCACCGTCGTGCACCTCGCCGATCTTGTAGCTGCGGCCCGTGTAATAAAGGATACGCTCGGTCGTGGTGGTCTTGCCGGCATCGACGTGGGCGATGATGCCGATGTTGCGCATATCCTTGAGTGGCGTTCTGCGTGCCATGAGTACTATTCCTGAGCCAGCCTCCTCCAGCGCCGGGGCGCCTTCGGAAGTTTCCGGCTTTATGGGTTGGAGTTCGCCGACCGCGACCGTCCATCGGGCAGGGGCGGCAGTTGCGCGCTCAGGCGGCCGGGTCGAGATGACCCGCCGCCATTGCGCTGTCCTATACAGGAAATTTGGTATCGAAAATATGTCGTTGGCCAAAGAAAGGCCAGTGCGACATTTCGTCTCGCCCCCGCATAGCTGGCATGAAAAAAATTTCCACAAGGTGATGGCGGCGTGCAACACCTTGCCGGAGCGGCTACAAACCCCTCCCACGGCACCGTCGGCGACGCGCGCCTGTTCGCGATGCTAAACAATTTCATGCGGTTATCGTGTTTGCCCAAAAAATAGGCAATCACTCGAGACCCCTTTCCTTGACGTTCGACACACACTTCTCCCGTATAGTGTCCACAGACTTATCCACAGATATTGGGGAAA
This sequence comes from Skermanella aerolata KACC 11604, assembly GCF_000936425.1. Lineage (GTDB taxonomy): Bacteria > Pseudomonadota > Alphaproteobacteria > Azospirillales > Azospirillaceae > Skermanella > Skermanella aerolata. The sequence goes on from NZ_AVFK01000015.1 coordinate 156,571, forward strand.
TCCTTGGCGCAAATCGCTGCCCTTGGCAGGCAATTCAGCCTGCGGACGAGGCGACGATATAGCGACTCGATTGGCGGAAGACCAGGAAAGTGTGAGCGGACGCAACAAGCCTTACCAGACCACGGCGCACTGCTGTTATTGATTTAACATCAAGTTAACAGCTTTATTTGCCTATTTAAAGAAAACTAACCTACCAAAACTGCTACTGATTAAATTCCTGAAGACTGTGACACAGCGAATGCCTGCATCTACATGGCTGCGATATCGCAGCGTTCTATGGATTGCGATATCGCAGCATCGCATCTGTATCATGACGATATTTCATGGAAGGGCAGGGAAACTTTTTCACGATGAGCCATGCCATAGCTGCGCTTCTCCGTCAGTTCGCCTGCTTTTGACGTTTTTCCAATCAGTCTGACATAAGAGCAGTCCGCTATTGCCGCCCATCACGCGCAATGTTCAAAATAATTGACAGAGGCATGTTGAATATACTCGACGGCCGAACCGCCCCGGAGGGGCCGACACAACCGCCTTAAGCACCGCATACCTCTTTATTGACCAACTCTTTCACCCGGTAATCCCGCACCCTTTCAGCCAGTCGAGACGGGGAGAGGTCCCGATGCGCGCGCCGGGAAAAACGCGATGCTGAAGTTGGGCACGTGGGTTGAATACGAGAAGCAGACCGGCCGGATCGTCGGCCGCACGTTCGAGGGCCAGCCCAAATACGACGTAATGCTGGCCGATGGCAGCGTCCGCCCGAACGTCCGGGAGGGCGATCTGGCGACTCTTCCGCATATGGAGCCAGACTTACGGTCCACGGACCTGGGAACGGGCGATCGGCCAGCTAAATCCATGGACCACGAGCAAACAGCTCACGAGCGAACAGCAGGGGAGGCCCGCAATGCGGATTTTGATCGTTGAAGACGACCGGATGCTGGCAGCCGGGTTGGCCATGATGGTGGAGGGCGCCGGACACGAAGTCGTCGGCCACGCGGTCACCGTGCGCGCCGCCATGGACCTAGCCCGAGCCCATACGCCGGACCTGACGCTGATGGACATCGACCTCGGCCTCGGCGGCAGCGGGATCGCCGCGGCGCGCGGCATGAGGAAGCATCACGGCCTGACGTCCCTGTTCGTCACCGAACATCCGGAAAGGGCTCGACAGGCGCCGGACGCCGCCCTGGGCGTTCTCGTGAAGCCCTATGGCAACGACGCCGTTCGCGCCACCTTGGACGCCGCATCGCTGCTCCTGGCGGGCGGACAGGTTTCAGCCATGGACCTCCCATCCGGCCTTGAGATATTTCCTCGGGAGCCGAAGCCGGCCCACCAGCCGGCACCTGCCGCCGGGATCGGAATTGAAATGGGCCGCTGACCTGAAGGTCAGCGGCCCATGCCCCTGATTGGACGAAAACGATAGTGCAGGACGGTCAGGCGGCTAGGCGATCGGCCTCGGCGCGCCGGTTCCGGCTGACGCGGGCGATCATCTCTTCAAGCTTCCAACGCTCTACCGCATCGCGGCGCATGAGGATCTGGACGATGGGGTCGTTCAACAAATCGTCCAGCGTAGGCTCCCGACGTTCATTGCCGATCATGGCGTCTCTCCCCTTGGTGGCGCAGTCGATTATGTTATAGCGCTCTCACCTTACCGGCGCTTTACACCTTTGTGATGTTAATGTTACCTGATGTTCATGATGTTTTCGAGAGTAAAATCCAAGGCTGGGCCAGAATAATTGACCCATAACTTTTATCGAAGATCGAAAAAATCCCATCTATCTTGGGCTTCGTAATTGGTCATACCAGCGAACTCTTGTTCGCAACTGCAGCAAAAGTTAATCATTCACCATCACGGTTAAAAGCATCGCTGCGTGATGATACCAGTACTTCACGTTTGCCCACGTGGTTTGCCGAGCTGACTATCCCCTCCGCTTCCATCCGGTCCACCAGTCGGGCCGACCTGTTGTAGCCGATCTGCAGGCAGCGCTGGATGAAGCTGACCGATGCCTTGCGCTCGCGGGTGACCAGGGCAACGGCATGTTCGTACAGTTCGTCGTCGCTGCCGGTGAACGGTGCCGCACCTTCTTCCGGGGTGGGGGAGGGGGCTTCGGCCTCGTCGTCGCCGCTGTGGTCGTCGTCTTCCGTGATGGAATGCAGGTAGTCGGGCGTCCCTTGCTCCTTCAGGTGGCGCACGACTTCCTCGACCTCCTCGTCGGAGACGAATGGGCCATGGACGCGGGTGATCCGGCCGCCGCCGGCCATGTAGAGCATGTCGCCCTGGCCGAGCAGCTGTTCGGCGCCCTGTTCGCCCAGGATGGTGCGGCTGTCGATCTTGCTGGTGACCTGAAAGCTGATGCGGGTTGGGAAGTTGGCCTTGATCGTGCCGGTGATGACGTCCACCGACGGCCGCTGGGTCGCCATGATCAGGTGGATGCCGGCGGCGCGCGCCATCTGCGCCAGCCGCTGGATCGCCGCCTCGATGTCCTTGCCCGCCACCAGCATCAGGTCGGCCATCTCGTCCACCACCACCACGATATAAGGCAGGGACTTCAGCTCCATCGGCTGTTCTTCGAAGATCGGCTGTCGCTTCGCCTTATCGTAGCCGACCTGGACCTGTTTGAAGACTTGCTCGCCGCTTTCCAGCAGTTCTTCGATACGGATATTGTACCCTTCGATATTGCGGACGCCGAACTTCGCCATTGCTCGATAGCGGTTTTCCATTTCTCGAACCGCCCATTTCAGGGCGACGACCGCTTTCTTCGGTTCCGTCACGACCGGCGCCAGCAGGTGCGGGATGCCGTCATAGACGGACAGTTCCAGCATCTTGGGATCGACCATGATGAAGCGGCACTTCTCCGGCGGCAGCCGGTAGAGCAGCGACAGGATCATCGTGTTGATGCAGACCGACTTGCCGGACCCGGTCGTGCCGGCGATCAGCAGGTGCGGCATGCGCGCCAGATCGACGATGATCGGCGTGCCGCCGATATCCTTGCCCAGAACCAGCGCCAGCTTCGCGGCGGTCTGCTGATAGGCGTCGCAGTCCAGCATCTCCCGCAGGAAGACCTTTTCGCGCGTCGGGTTCGGCAGTTCGATGCCGATGACGCTGCGGCCGGGCACCACGGCGATACGGACGGTCAGGGCCCGCATGGAACGGGCGATGTCTTCCGCCAGATTGATAACGCGCGACGATTTCAGACCGGGCGCGGGTTCCAGTTCGTAGAGCGTTACGACCGGACCGGGCCGCACCTCCATGATCTCGCCGCGCACGCCGAAGTTCTTCAGCACGGTTTCAAGGTTGCGGGCGTTATGGGCAAGCGACAGCTCGTCCATCGTCAGCGTCTCGGACTGCGGAGCCGGCTCCAGCAGGTCGACCGGCGGCAATTCGTACGGTGCATCCGGATCGCGGATCAGGTCCTCGACAGGAACGCCGTTGTCCTCGATCTCGAACTCGCCGTTCCCGAGCACTGCGGCCGTCACTTCCTCTTCGTCGGCGTCCGGGCCGATCATCGGCGCCCTGGCGGTGGCTTCGCCCCATTCGACCCCGGCGAGGAAGGCGTTGGCGGCGATCACCGCATACAGCTCCTCCCGCTGGCCGGTGCCATAGGCGATGATCGCGTTCGGACGACCGGGATTCATTTCCAGGACCCATTCCACCGCGCCGTCCGGCCATTCGTCGGGACGGAGCTTGAAGGGCTGGCTGTTGAAGGCACAGCCCAGATTGAACTCCTGGGCGGTCGTGATGTCGGAAATTGCCGTATCGATGGGCTGACGGCTTTCCTGTTGAGTCATGGTCTCGTCCAAACACCTGGAAAAAGAGAATCGGGGAGACGCCGGCGGAGCGGCGTGCTTGCCGCATCCTAGCGCCGGTCCGTCTCCCAATGGTAAATGTTCGTAAAGGCTCAGTCAGTTTCCTGTTCGGGAGCACCGATTCCGGTGGAAGCCGGACGAGCCGCCGGAGTCAGGCCGCACCCACGGTCGGACCCTTGGGCGAAAACGAGGCCGGATCACGAAACACGGGTTACGACAGGCTCGGCGCGCTGACCGACACCGGGTAGGGCTGGTCCAGCTTATAGGCGCCGACCAGCAGCTTGCCGACCGTCTCGCCGTCTTCCGTCAAGGGCAGCACCAGCCGCTCCCAGGTGGAGGGCACTCCGTCGAACTCGGCCGAATAGACGCGCACCACCGGTTTGGCCTCCGACCGCACGTGGTCGTATTCCGCCCGCAGGATATCGCTTTGCCCTTCCGGAAGGCGCGCGATCGACTGGCCGACCCGGTCCTCGCCGAACGAGTCCGAGAAGGACTGGCCGTAATAGGAATAGACGAAGTCGGCATTGCGGACGACGTCCATGATCAGCAGGTTGCCAAGCCACGGCCTCAGCTCGGCCGGGTTCAGCGCCGAAGCCAATGGCAGCGGAGCACCTGCGCATTGTTCCAGCCAGAAGGCGTACAAGCTGATCAGCTTGGGATGGCGAAGGACGAGGGTTTCGTCGGTCATATCGATATGCGCTGCCCCAGGTCAGCGGATGGTGGTCGGAAAAACTGCGGACGAACTTACGGTCGATCGGTCCCCGCCGGTCAGGCACAAGGCCCGGCCGGCGCGGTCGGGATGTGGTTGCGCCAAGCCCCGCCGACAGGAAATCGCCCGTTCCCCATACGGGTAACAGGCCGGCCGAGTCGCTGGCAAGGTGTTTCTGAAACTTGTCACTCCGGACCCATGCGGGGGAACACAAGGGAAACAACCAGACCCGGATCGTTATCGTCCATTTCCAGCCGCGCACCGTGCAGACGCGCCACGGCATCGACAAGACTGAGGCCCAGACCGTTGCCGGGAGAACTGCGGCTGGCCTCCAGCCGGACGAACCGGCGCAGCACGCTTTCACGCTGCGCCGCCGGGATGCCCGGCCCCGTGTCAGCCACCGAAATGCAGGCGCCCCGCGCCCCCGCCGGTCCCTTGACGGCCAGGGTGACGCAGCCCTCGGACGGCGTATATTTCAGCGCATTGTCCAGCAGGTTGGCGATCGCCTGTGCCAGCAACTGCTGATTGCCGAGCACGATCGGCTCCGCCTCGATATCGCCGACGAAGCCCAGTCCCGCCTCCTCGGCCGCGGGCTCGTAGAGATCCGCCATCAGGCGCGCCAGATCGGACAGCGAAACCTTCTGGAAGCTCCGCTGCATGGTCCCGGCCTCCGCTTCGGCGATGCTCAGCAGGGCACTGAAGATGCCGAGCAGCCGGTCGGCCTCGCTGATCGCTTCCTGGATCGCGGCGCGGTATTCGTCCTCCGTCCCAGCCTCGACCAGCGTGATTTCCAGCCGCGACCGCAGCCGGGTCAGCGGCGTCCGCAGGTCGTGCGCGACGCTGTCGGTCACTTGCCTCATGCCGACCATCAGATGCTCGATCTGGTCGAGCATCGCATTGAGGTTGCCGGCAAGCTGGTCGAGCTCGTCGCCGGTGTTCGCCACCGCCATGCGCTCCTGCAGCGCGCCCGACATGATCTGCCGGGTGGTGCGGTTGATGGCGTCGATCCGATGCATGACGTTGCGGCTTATCAGCACGCCGCCGGCGGCGCCCAGTCCGACCGTCAGCAGCAGCGCCCAGGCCAGCGAGATCAGGACGCGTTCCTGGAAGTGCCTGCGCTCCATCGTGTCGCGCCCGACCAGCAGGTGATAGCCGCCGGGCAGGGTGAAGACGACGGCCCGTGCCTCATGGCTGCCGCCGTCGGGTTCCTCCGGCGCATCGGCGATCTCGAACTCTATCCAGCCATCCGGATCGGGTCGCGCATCCGGCCAGTCGGACAGGTTGCCGGCCAGCGGCGTGAAGGTAGGCGTCGCTACCAGATAGAGCGTGCTGGTCCGGGGCACGGCGCTCCGCGCCTTGACCACCTCGATCAGGCCCGGAAGCCGGCGCTGCCGGTACTGCTCCCGCAATCCGGCGATCTCGGCGGCGATCGTCTCGTCGGTCTGGCGCTCGATGAAGCCGGCGGTGAACCAGTAGATCAGGACCAGGATCACCAGCACCGAGGCGAGGAACAGCCCCAGGTACAGCAGCGCCACCCGGAAGGTGGTCGTCCGGAGCAAGGCGAAGTCAGGCACGCAGGCAGTATCCCGCCCCGCGCACGGTATGGATCATCGGCGTCGGAAACTCCCGATCGATCTTCTGCCGCAGGCGTGCGACGTGGACGTCGATCACGTTGGTCTGCGGATCGAAGTGGTAGTCCCAGACGTTTTCCAGCAGCATGGTGCGCGTCACCACGTTGCCCTCATGGCGCATCAGGTATTCCAGCAGCCGGAACTCGCGCGGCAGCAGGTCGATCTGCTTGCCCGCGCGCTTGACCTTGCGCGCCAGCAGGTCCATCTCGAGCTCGCCGACATGGAGCCTGGTCGTCGTCACCGCCGCCGCCGATTTCCGCCGGCCCAGCGCCTCGACGCGGGCCAGCAGTTCGGAAAAGGCGTAGGGCTTGGTCAGGTAGTCGTCGCCGCCCGCCCGCAGGCCCCGCACCCGGTCGTCGACGCTGCCGAGGGCGCTCAGGAACAGGACGGGGGTTTCCGTCCCCGCCCCGCGCAGGATCTCGACCACGGCCAGCCCGTCGCGGCCCGGCAGCATCCGGTCCACGACCAGCACGTCGTAGTTCTCCGAGCCGGCCATGAACAGCCCGTCCTTGCCGTCGGCCGCGTGGTCCACCACGTGGCCGCTCTCCTTCAGCCCCTTGACCAGATAAGCGGCGGCCTGGGCGTCGTCTTCGATGACCAGTATCTTCATGGCCCCATCATAGCCGAAGAACGGTCTCTCGCCAGAACCTTCCCGAGGGTGCCCGTCGCCGAATCCGCCGTCCGGATCGGCGTCCCCGGCTCCGCCACCCCCGGCCCTGCCACCCATGCCACCGCTCATTTGGACTCAGGCCTTCTTGATCGAAACTGCGACGAACTGCTCGGTCCCCTGACGGCTGACCCGCAGCAGCACGGCTCCCCGTCCGGCTTCCTTGGCTTCCTTGATCTTGGCGGCGATCTGATCGGGGGCGGCGACCGGCTCGCTGCCGACCTCCGTGATCACGTCGCCAGGGCGCAAGTTGACCTCGCCCAGCGACTCGTCGGTCCCGACGACCAGCACGCCCTCGATGCCCTCGGTCAGCCCGTATTTCCGGCGGGACTGCTCGCTCAGCTTGGACAGCTGCATGCCCAGGACCGTGTGGCTGGCAGTGGCGCCGGACTCTGGAGCCGGCGTGGCGGCCGCGACCTTGGGCTGGTCGGGCATCTGGTCGAGCCTTACGCTGATGTTCTGCCGCTTGCCCCTGCGCAGGACCTCCAGCGTCACGTCCGATCCGGTCTTGCTGTCGGCCACCATCCGGGTCAGGTCCTTGATCGTGTCGACCGGCCGGCCGTCCAGGCTCAGGATCACGTCGCCGGCCTGGACCTTGGACTTGGCGGCGGGGCTGTCGGCCGTCACGTCGGCGACCAGCGCGCCCTTGGGCTGCGTCAGTCCGAGGCTTTCGGCGATCTCCGGCGTGACCTGCTGGATCTGGACGCCCAGCCAGCCCCGGCTGACCGTGCCGGTCTCGCGAAGCTGGGCGATGACGCCCTTGGCGAGGTTGGACGGGATTGCGAAGCCGATGCCGACCGAGCCGCCGTTGGGCGAGAAGATCGCCGTGTTGATACCGATCACCCGGCCCTGCACGTCGAAGGTCGGACCGCCCGAGTTGCCCCGGTTGATCGACGCGTCGAGCTGGAGGAAGTCGTCGTAGGGGCCGGCCTGGATGTCGCGGCCGCGGGCCGAGACGATGCCGGAGGTCACGGTGCCGCCCAGGCCGAAGGGGTTACCGATGGCGATCACCCAGTCGCCGACCCGCGCCGTGTCGCTGTCGCCGAATTCCAGGTAGGGCAGGGGTTTGCCGGCCTCGACCTTCAGTAGCGCCAGGTCGGTCTTCGGATCGCGCCCGACCAGCTTGGCGTCCAGCTTGGCGCCGTCATGAGTCGTGACTGTGATCTCTTCCGCCCCGTCGATCACGTGGTTGTTGGTGACGACGTAGCCAGCCGCATCGACGATGAAGCCGGAGCCCTGCGCCTGCTGCTTCTCCTGCTGCTTCGGACGGGCGCCGCGCTGTTGCTCCTGGAACTGCTTGAAGAATTCTTCGAACGGCGAGCCGGGCGGGAATTCCGGCATGCCGGGCATGCCACGCGGCTGCTCCGAGTCGGCACTGCCCTGGACGGTCGAGACGTTGACGACGGCGGGGGTGACGCGCTCGACCAGATCGGCGAAGCTGCCGGGCAGCTCATGGGAGATCGCCTGGGGTGCCGCGAAAGCATTGGCCGGAAGTCCGACGGATCCCGTCAGGATGGTGGTGCCGAGGAGAGCGGCGGCCGCGACCTTGCGCAGGCGTCCGGCCGAAAAGCCGACGATCGAGGGGCTGGCGATCGAGGAAGTGGACAACATGGATGGCTCCTGGCTTCACGAATTCATTGAAGCCGTTTGTAGCCCGTCCAGGCTTACGCCCGCCTTGCACCAACATTAAATCGCTGAAACCTTCGTTTCTTTCGACGTCCCCGCGCCTGCCCTACTCCAGCACCTCCCGCAGGGCGTCGACCAGCGCATGGTTCTCTTCCTCCGTTCCGACGGTGATCCGCAGGCAGTCCGCCAGCCCGTACTCGCCCAGCGTCTTGACCAGAATGCCGCGGTCCCGCAAATGCGTGCAGACCGCCGCGACGCTCATGGTCGGGTCAGGCGGCACCCGGATCAGCAGGAAATTGCAGACGCTGGGATAGACCCGCACGCCGATGGCCCGCAGCTCATGCGACAGCCACGCGATCCACGCGTCGTTGTGCTCGAGCGTCGCGGCCTCGTGCTCGGGGTCGCCCAGGGCCGCTGCCGCCGCGGCCTGCGCCGGCAGGCCGACGTTGTACGGGTCCCTGATGCGGTCCAGCGTCTCGATGATCGACGGCGGGCCATAGGCCCAGCCGACCCGCAGGCCCGCCAGCCCGTGCAGCTTGGAGAAGGTCCGGACCATCAGGACGTTGTCGTGCTCCTCCACCAGCCCGAAGCCCGGATCGTAATTGTCGCGCCGGACATAGTCAGCATAGGCGCTGTCCAGCACCAGCAGGGTATGCGCGGGAAGGTCGGCCCTCAGCCGCTGGACCTGCTCGGCCGGCACATAGGAGCCGGTCGGGTTGTTCGGATTGGCGAGGAAGACGATCTTGGTCCGCTCGCTCGCCAGATCGGCCAGGGCCTCGATGTCCACCGCCAGATCCCGTTCCGCCGCGACGACGGGAGTGGCGCCGGTCATCCGCGCCGCTTTGTGGAAGCCCCGGTAGCCGTACTGGTGGAACAGCACCTCGTCGCCGGGGCCGGCATAGGCTTCCGCGACGAGCTGGATCATCTCGTCCGAGCCGTTGGAGCACGTGATGTGGTCGGTCGCGATGTCGTAGCGGCGGCCGATCGCGGCCCGCAGCAGGGTGTGTTCGTAGTCGGGATAGCGGTGCAGGCTCAGCGCCGCCTTGCGGTATGCCGCTATAGCCTTTGTGCTAGGGCCCAGCGCGTTGTGGCTCAGCGAGAGATCGATGAACGGGCGTCCGTCGGGCGGAACCCGGGAAGAGCGGTAGGGGGCGATCTGGCCAATGCCGACCCTTGGTGTCAGCCGTTCCATCGGCATCCATCTCCCTGTTGCGTTGCGGCTACTGCTTTCCGTCGGCCATTGAATCTTAAACGCCGGCAATTAGCCAGTGATCGGATTAGCGCAGGGAACATTCGTTCGCGGCCGATGGGAACTCGCCCGCTTGAAATTATCGCCCGATTTAAAGAATCTGACCGGATTGCCGCGCCGCCGGCAGGGGATGAGCCTCGTCGTCGATGAAGCCGCCGGCGTGCAGCCGTTTCAGCATCCGCTCGAAATGCGATGCCGTGGCCGGGCGGTCGTAGCCTTCCAGCCAGTTCTGCTCCAGGAAAGCCAGCAGCGCCGGCTGCCCCAGGTCGGCTTCCCACAGAATGCCGAGCAGGGAGGTCAGGCCTTCCTCGTCCTGCCCTTCCTCCTGGCTCAGCGCCATGACGCGGTCGGCCTCCTCGACCCGCCCGGACTCGGGTCCGGCGCCGAGGCCGAAATCGTAGAGCGGCCTGCGCTCCGGCGTGCAGAGCTGCCAATGGGCGATCTCATGGATCACGACCGAGGGTTCGCTCCTGGTGCGGATGAAGCGGCCGTCCCAGCTGAAGGCGACGGCGGGATCCTCGTCCAGCGTCTCGATCCCGAGCCTGCCAGCCAGCTCGACCGCTTGGGCGCGCTGGGCCGCCGGGTCGCCGAGACTGCCGTCCGGCGGGATCGATCTCGCGATTCGCCTGAACGCGGCAAGCGCCAGCGGTTTTCCGTCAAGCTGCTGTTCGAACCGGTCCAGCACGGCGGGAAGGTCTTCTGTGTCGATCGGCGTCAGAATCATGGTGGTACTGAAAGGCTGAAGGGTCGGGCCGCACCTTAGCACCCGATGCGGCAGCGTCACCCGTCGAAAAGTCGCAGGGGACACCCGCAGCGATGCAAACTCACGAAAATTTAGGAAAGTTCGCTATATGCCTGTGCCTATGACCGACGTCACACGCCGTGGCGTTGGTCCAATAACCAACATCCGGGTGTCCCCATGTCTTATACCAACGGCATTAAACATTGACCTTTGCCCATGGCCTGGTTGCGA
>NZ_AVFK01000024.1 GCF_000936425.1 Skermanella aerolata KACC 11604
TCGTCGAAGGCCGCGCTGTCCACGGCCCGCCCGAAGGCGCCGGACCGGTCCGGGTACTGGTTGAACATGTCTGATTACCTGCTTTGTTTCAGCCCTGATTGAACGTGCAAGCCGGAGTCCATCAGGGAGCGCGCGTGGCGGGGCATTGGCGTGGCAAACGCTTGATCCTGTCTCTAGGGCGGTGCGTCATGGTCATCGCATTCCCTGCATATTTTCGCGACAGGCCGCTTTAATCCCGGAAAACGGAAAAAACTCATGCGGCCTGAAGACCTTTGCCGCGATGGCAAAGCCCGGAGCTTCAGCAAGCGCGATTAGACAGCCCCAAGGTTGCCGATGGTTTCCACCATGAAGTCCGCGGCCAGCACGATGGCTGCCGCCATGCCGGTCACCACAGCCGCGCTGGCGGCGAGCGCCCCGGCGACGATGAACCCGTCGCGCTGGAGCATGCCGAAGGCGAGGGCGACGACGCAGACCGCCGGGGGCAGGTTGCCCAGCGGGATCGGCAGCGCGATGACCAGGGCCAGGATCAGGCACATCAAGCCGAGCGCCCGGCTGGCTCCGGCCAGCCCCACCCAGCGCGGGCGTGAGAACCGTTCGATCCGGCGGAAGACGGGAACCGCCTTGGTGACGACCATTCTGAACACCGAAGCGCTGACCGACCGGCGCCGGACCCATTCCGGCAGCCGGGATTCGGTACCGAGAATGGCTACCTGCGCCGATATCAGCATGAGCGGCAAACCGATGATGGCCGACATTCCGGCGACCGGCAGCGGCAGCGCCTCGGGCAGCGCGAACAGGAGAAGCGCCAGCGCATAAGCCCTGGACCCGGCGGCATCCATGATCTCGCCTACGGTTACCCTCTCGCCATTCAGGTTGGCCAGTAATTGCGCGAGGATTGTCGATGTCGGCTGGTCCGAAGCCGGCTCGGCGGTTTCGGCTGCGATCTGGTACATGGCGATCTTCTGCTGAATGAGGCGGTGGATCCGAGCGCCTGCGGCGGCCCACTGTCGGAAACGCGAACAGTTAAGGCGGCCTGATACTGGTGCAATGCCACGATCCGCCCAACTAGCCGCCCATTGGAAATAACCACCGGAGATAACCCCCGTGACGGACTACCTGTTATCCCTGGCTGCGGACCCCGCGGCCTGGGTTGCTCTGGCGACGCTGATCGCGATGGAGGTGGTGCTCGGCATCGACAACCTTATCTTCATCTCGATCCTGACCAACAAATTGCCGGAGCATCAGCGCGAAAGAGCCCGTCGTATCGGCATCGGCGCCGCCATGCTGTTGCGCCTCGGCTTGCTGGGAACGATCGCCATCATCGTCCAGTTGACCGATCCGGTGTTCACCGCCTTCGGCCACGGCTTCTCGTGGCGCGACCTGATCCTGATCGCGGGTGGTCTGTTCCTGGTCTGGAAAGCGACCAAGGAGATCCACCACAACGTCGATCCCGATCCGGGTCCGGATATGTTCGACAACAAGGGTGCGGGGCAGCTTGGTTTTGCCGCCGCGATCGGACAGATCCTGCTGCTCGACCTGGTCTTCTCCGTGGACAGCATCATCACTGCGGTCGGCATGACCGAGCACATCCCGATCATGGTCATCGCGGTCGTGGTCACCGTGGCCGTGATGCTGCTCGCCGCCACGCCGCTCGCCAATTTCATCTCCGCCAACCCAACCATCGTCATGCTGGCCCTGGGATTCCTGCTGATGATCGGCATGACGCTGATCGCCGAGGGGTTCGGCGCCCATGTGCCCAAAGGCTACATCTACGCCGCCATGGCTTTCTCCGCCCTGATCGAAGGGTTGAACATGCTGACCCGGCGCGCCGGCCAAAGAAAGAAGGCCGCAATGGCCCAACCGTCGGATCCGGCAAGCGGCTGAACTTCACCACCGGGACTGGGGAACCCGGTCCCGACTCGACTTGCGGCCGGCATCATGCGGGTGGAATATCGAGGTCGGCTTGAGGCAACGCCGATATCGGCAGCCGTCGAATACCCTCGAAAACTCGCCCTGTGACCGCATGTAGAGAGCATTGGGCAGGAACGACATGAGCAACTCCGTCGTTACGCTCCCGCAACGGAAAATATCAAAGGACCGAGTAGTCCCATGGCTGATCAAAGAACACTCAGCGTCGAATCCGAGCGATCCGTGAAGGAAGCCATCGCCGCCCTGACGGAACGTTTCGACGAACTGGCGCGGCAACTCCAGAATACAGCTGGAAATGCAGCCGAAGCTGCATCCGACACCGTCAAGGACGGGCGCACGATCGCCAGGGATGTCGGCAACGACGTAAGCAGGCAAGGACGCCATATCGTTGAAGACGTCAAGGAAACGGTTGCCCGGAACTGGGAAGACGGCTCGCGCGGTATCGCCCGTCAGGTGGACGAGGGTAGCCGTCAAGTGAGAGAGGCGGTCAGGGATGGCTACCGGGAGGTACGGCACCATGGTCGGAAGGGTGTCGAAAACGTCAGCGGCAGGATCGAGGATAAACCGATCGGCAGCGTGCTCATCGCCCTCGGCGTCGGCTTCCTGATCGGCAAGTTGATGTAGATAATTCTACTTGCGGCCACTGCGGCCAAACCTTGTCGAGGAGGCCGATCCCATTGCCGGATCGGCCTCGCCGCCCAATACTCGGCGGTGGAGCAGGTCATGGAGATGGCTAGCCGAGATCCTTCATCATTCGACGATTTCCTCGACCTCCGGCGCACGCGGCACGACCAGGATCTTGTCGATCCGGCGTCCGTCCATGTCCACGACCTCGAAGCGGACACCCTGATGCTCGAAGGCTTCTCCGGCATTGGGGACATGCCCGATGCCGTGGAGAACGAAGCCGGCGATCGTGTGGTAATCGCCGATCTCATTCAGGCCGCGCAGGCCGACCACGTCCTCGAACTCGTCGACCGGCATGGAGCCGTTGACCAGCCAGGAACCGTCGTCGCGCTGGACCGCATCCATTTCCTCATCCTCGCCCGGCTCGGGCAGGTCGCCGGCTATTGTCTCCAGGATGTCGGTGATGGTGACGAGACCTTCGACGCTGCCATACTCGTCCACCACGATCGCCATGTGCAGACCGGACTTCTTCATCATGTCGAGCAGCTTCAGGATCGGCGTGCCGTCATGGACCACCAGCGGCTTGGCCGCCACTCCGGCGAGATCCATGACCTTGCCCTGGAAGGCGAGTTCGAGCAGGTCCTTGTTGTGGAGGATGCCGACGACCTCGTCCAGTTCGCCCCGGCAGACCGGAAAGCGCGAGTGACCGGAGGTGCGGATCTCATTGATCACGACTTCCTGGCTGTCGCCGACGTCGAGCCAGACGACGTCCGGACGCGGGGTCATGATCGTCCGAACCGTCCGGTCGGCCAGGCGCAGCACGCCGTCGATCATTTCCTTCTCGCGCGGATCGAAGACGCCGGTCTCGGTTCCCTCGCTGATCATGGATCGGATCTCCTCCTCGGTCACGGTTTCCTCCCGAACGCCCTGGAGGCCGAGCAGCCGCAGCAGGAGATCGGTCGTCGTTCCGAGTAGCCAGACGAACGGCGCCGTGATGCGCGACAGGGTCTTCATGGGGCCGGCGACGATCGAGGCGGTGCGCTCGGGCGCCCGCAGCGCGATGCGCTTGGGGATGAGTTCGCCGAGCACGATCGACAGGTAGGTGATCGCGACGATCACGGCGACGTAGCCGCCCGCTTCTCCGTAACCGCCGAAAATAGGGAAGCTGTCCAGCCAAGTCCCGAACCGCTGGCCGAGAGTGGCGCCGCCATAGGCGCCCGCAATCACGCCGACCATGGTGATGCCGATCTGAACCGTGCTGAGGAACCGGCTCGGATCGTCGATCAGGCGCAATGCGGCGCGGGCGCCACGGACGCCCTGATCGGCCATGCCCTGAAGCCTGGCCTTGCGGGATGACACCACGGCCAGTTCCGACATGGCGAACACGCCGTTCAGCAACGTCAGCGCGACGATGATGACGATCTCAAACATTGGATCTGGTTCCTGTGGGTTTGCAGATGGGCGAATAGCGCCTTCCATGCCGCCGGCTGGATGTCTGCAGCCGGGAGCGTTGGACCCTGGTGATGTGCCTGTGGCGATAAAGGCCTGAAACAGGAGCGCTTGCAACATGCCAGGTGGGAGATGCTGGTGACCAGCTCATCGCTGTCAAACTGACGGCTTTGAGCAGGACGCGCTTACGCTTCGTGCGGGATGTCAAATGCTGCAGAGCACGCAATCCCTGACGGCGACTGGGCGGCAAATCAAGGCCGCTGATGCATTCGTTCATCTTGATCCCGGCCGTCAGGCTCGGGAATTCTCCAACTTGGTTGCATCGGCGGACATAATGTCAAATGGCCGGCGCATTCAGCAAGATCTCGTTTCAAGCCGAGCGGAGACTGGCAAACCGCAGGTATCCGTGGTCTGGGGATGCGGCATCGAACTATGATGTGGATGGGAAGAGCCGCACCAGCGCTCCTCGCCGTCCGAGGCGCACCTGCCTGGATCTAATGCCGGGCGGCGATTAGGCCGATGCCGCCCATTTGGCGCTGGGCAAGGCCATCCATGCCGGCAACTGCATGTCTTGCCACGGAACCGACCTGGAGGGTCAGCCCGACTGGCAGTCGAGAAAGCCCGACGAATCAATGCCATAGGCATTGATTGAAAGGGAGCGTTGTTCGATGAGGCAATACGTGCGTGCCTTTTCGTCCGGTCGGCTGTGCCCATATCCTGAGTCCAGACCTCAATCCGATCGAAATGGCCTTTGCCAAGCTCAAGGCTCATCTCCGACGCATCGGCGCCCGCACCATCGAGGAACTCTGGAAGGCCGTCGGATCGATCTGCGACCTGTACACTCCAGGCGAGTGCTGGAATTATCTTAGACACGCCGCATATGCGTCAGATCAAAGGCTCAAAGCTCTAGAGCCCGGCTTGGCCTAGCCTGGCCGAACTAGCCCGAACATTGAAAACCCGTCAATGCGGCTGCGCGATCACGAGGTCAATCCCCATGTCGATGCGCGCGATCTCCTGGGCAACCAGAACGTCGAGAATCGCCTGCTCGCGAACAGGCTGCAAACCTAAACCATCTGCGGCAAGCGGCGGCAGCGCCTGCCGCAACCTGCTGGCAACGGCATTCTCCTCCTGTCGCCAGACCGGCGACGCGGCTTTGAGCACGGCCTGACGGACCTCCTGCGCTGTGGCTTCGAAATCCCGGACGTTCTTGTCGTTGAACTTGCGAGTCAGGTTTCTGGTCACACTCTCAAACATCTCGGCCTCGATCCGCCGGGGCTCCGAACAGAAATACCCGTAGGGCAAGCCGGGCTTGTACGCGATCGTATGGACCTCGTCATCCGGAAGCGGACCGATCCTCTGCGGGAGAGAACAGAATTGAACGGCTCACTACGCTCGCCGTGTTGTAAGCGCTATTGAATGCCGGAGAGTCGCGCAGGCATGGTGCCGCATAGAACACTTGGCCCGGATATCGCCCCTCCCAGTCAATGAGCAGCCGATGCTGATCCGACACATCCTGGCGCATGAGCGCAATCCTGAAGAACTCAAGCGTCAGACCGGGACACTTGCCGTTGGCGATCTCAGAGGCGCTGGCGCGGGTCATGATCTCCGGGAGCTTGTACTGAAAGAAAAGTGGCACCGCGGGGAAGTTGATCTGAACGTCATAGCCCAGCGTCGCCTCCTGCACGAGGTTGGGAAAGATCGGCGCGCCGACGGGGGCCGGGGCCAAACCACGAATCAGATTTTCCGTGAAGGCATAGGCCAAAGGAAAATTCTGTATGCCCAACCTTCATAACAGCTCAATCCCTCTTTCACTCTATCGCGTCAACTGCCGCGTCCAGCACTCGGATATCGGCATGATGTACACAATTATGTACACGAAACACTTTTGTGACCAATTCAGTGGACAAAACTTGACCAAACGTTAATTTCATGGCACAATGTACAAAATTCTGGACTTGAAGAGATTTCATGTCCACTTAAATGAACAAATCCGGCAATAACCGTGCCCCGTCAGAGAAGCTACTCCAGAGTCACGCACCAAGCGCTCGCCATGCTCGGCAAGCTGATCCGCGTCGGCCGGGCCGAGCGCGGCATG
Organism: Skermanella aerolata KACC 11604; assembly: GCF_000936425.1. Classification (GTDB taxonomy): domain Bacteria; phylum Pseudomonadota; class Alphaproteobacteria; order Azospirillales; family Azospirillaceae; genus Skermanella; species Skermanella aerolata. The sequence continues at coordinate 6,098 of NZ_AVFK01000024.1, forward strand.
ACTGCGCAGGAACTGGCGGACCGCGCCGGCATAAGCCGTACAACGCTCTCCAGCATCGAAAAGGGCACGCCGAGCCCTGAGATCGGCATCGTCTTCGAGGTTGCTTCGATCGTCGGCGTGCGCCTGTTCGACTATGACGAGCGCACTCTCCAGATGCACAATGCCCACCTTGACGAAAAACTGGCCCTGCTGCCCAAGAGCGTCCGCCACACGGTGAAGGAGGTCGATGATAATTTCTAAGGCGGACGCTACTAAAGCCTTTGTCTGGACGTGGCTGCCGGGGGCAACGGAACCGGTGGTGGCTGGCCGCCTCGACCAGGATAGGGAGCGCCTGCTCTTTACCTATGGCGCCAGCTACCGCCGCCGGAACAACGCCATCTCCATCTATGAGCCGGAGCTGCCGCTTCAGAAAGGAGTCATCGCGCCTATTGACGGCCTGCGGATCGCGAGTTGCATTCGCGACGGCTCGCCGGATGCTTGGGGTCGCCGGGTCATCATCAACAGGCTGACGGGCAAAAAGCCCGACGCTGCCGACATGCCCGAGATAAGCGAGCTGACCTTCCTTCTCCAGTCAGGGTCCGACCGGATTGGCGCCCTCGATTTTCAGGCATCGGCCACAGAGTATGTCCCCCGCCTTGCCGCACAAGCATCGCTGGACGAACTGATGGAAGCAGCCGCCTTTATCGAAAAAGGCGTCCCTCTGCCCCCGGCGCTCGATCAGGCTCTCAATCATGGCACGTCGATCGGCGGCGCGCGTCCCAAGGCGCTTATCGATGACGGCGCGAAGAAATTCATCGCCAAATTCACAGCAACCAACGACTCTTACAGCGTCGTGAAGGCCGAATTCATCGCGATGAAGCTGGCACGCGCCTGCGGACTCAACGCAGCGTCCGTGTCGATGACCCGTGCCGCCCATAAGGATGTGCTGCTTATCGAACGCTTCGACCGCACGCACACAAGGGATGGCTGGACGCGCCACGCCATGGTCTCAGCCCTGACCATGCTGGGCCTTGATGAGATGATGGCTCGCTATGCCTCCTACGAAGACTTGGCCGAACTCATCCGCCACCGCTTCACCGATTCAAAGAACACGCTCAAAGATCTCTATAGGCGGATTTGTTTCAACGTGCTGTGCGGCAATACCGACGACCATGCCCGCAACCATGCAGCTTTCTGGGACGGCAGGATGCTGACGCTGACGCCCGCCTATGACATCTGCCCGCAAAGCCGCCCAGGCAACGAAGCCACGCAGGCCATGCTGATCAAGGGCAATGGCCGCGCCAGCACGCTCGCCACAGTACTCGCCGCCGCGCCGGATTATCACCTGAAAGAGGCGGAAGCCGCCGCACTGATCGAACACCAGATCAAGACCATCGCCGAACACTGGCAACAGGTCTGCGACGAAGCAGACCTGAGCCCAGTCGACCGCAAGCTGTTCGCCGGGCGCCAGTTTCTCAACAGCTACGCTCTCGAAGGCCTCGATAGCCACAAGGCGCTGCGGGATGCATTCCGTGGCGTACACGCCACGCTGCTCGCGAGCGGAGGCGTCTGAAACTGGCAGCGCCAAAGCAGCTCAGAAAACGCGCATGGTCGGAAGCCGTCATGAATTACGGGCTAGGTGTGTAGTGGCGGAACCTTCTTTGGGTTCACCAACGGCCGGAGGACCGATCCGATAAGTTGCTAGCCAGTTGCTAGGCCGACCCGCTGCCGCGAAGGTCCGTTGCAGCGGACCTGTCAAGTCTTTGATTTTGCTTTAAAAAGGATGGTGGGCGTGACAGGGATTGAACCTGTGACCCCTACGATGTCAACGTAGTGCTCTCCCGCTGAGCTACACGCCCATCCCAGAATTTTGCGGGGCGCTTGGTGCCCCGCTGCGGTGGACGGGTGATTAGCAAACCGTGCGGCGGGTGGCAACCCCCAGATTCACGAAAAAGCAAAAACTTTTGGCACTCCATGGAGGGAGCGCTGTGTCCATGTGGCGTGTTCACTATCGCCAGATGACAGAACGACCTGATTCGGCTACACAAGATTGGCCATGGATCGATATTTCGACGCCGAAGCCGACCGGACCCAGGTCTTCGAGATCCTGGCCCCACCGGTACAGACGCTGCCGCTGGTATTGGCCTCGCCGCATAGCGGCACGGCATACCCGCCGGATTTCCTGGCCTCATCCAAGCTGGACGCCTTCTCGCTCCGCAAGTCGGAGGACAGCTTCGTCGACGAGATCTTCATGGCGGCCCCGAAGCTTGGGGCACCGCTGATACGGGCGTTGTTTCCGCGCGCCTTCCTCGATGCCAACCGGGAAGCGTTCGAACTGGACCCCGACATGTTCGCCGACGCCCTTCCAGCCTATGTCAACACCCGCTCGCCAAGGGTCGCGGCCGGCCTGGGCACCATCGCCAAGGTCGTCGCCAATGGGGAGGAGATCTATCGCGGCAAGCTGCGGTTCGCCGAAGCCCTGGGGCGTGTCAACCGGTTCTACCACCCCTACCATGCGGCCCTGAAGCGCCTGGTCGACCAGACGCGCCACCGCTTCGGCTACTGCCTGCTGATCGATTGCCATTCGATGCCGTCGAGCGGAAATCCGCCGGAAACGGCGTCCTCGCGGTCGAAGGTCGATTTCGTGCTGGGCGACTGCTACGGCAGCGCATGCTCGCCCATCGTGATGGAAACGGCGGAGCGAACGCTGAGGCAGCAAGGCTATATCGTCATCCGCAACACGCCCTATGCCGGCGGCTTCACGACCCGGCACTACGGCCGGCCCCGCATGGGCGTCCAGTGCCTTCAGATCGAGATCAACCGTGCTCTCTACATGGAAGAGCGGACCATCACGAAGAAGCCCTATATCGGCGAACTCGCCAGCCACATGGAAGAGCTTGTCGGCGCCCTGTCGCGCATCCGCACTCCCCTCTCCGAATAGTCGGCCAACCTGGCAGCCTAATCTGACCGCCAGACGTAATCGGCTGTACCGGCCTGCCGTTCAGACAAAAAAAGGCCGTGGCGAAAGCCACGGCCCGAGTCTAGGGAGGAAACGCCCAAGAAGTGCGTTACAGGATCGACCGCATCGGAGACGCCACCGATCCCGCACTGCACAATATGCCGATGAGGCAATCGGAAATCAAGAGAAAAAAGAATCCCTCATTGTCGCAACCGCTTAGCCAATAGTAGTCATCAGCAACTATCAGCAGTCTGAACCATTTATGCTGCATCGCAGCATTGGATTGGGTGACATGCCCGCGGCTGGAAAGCCGCTTCCGGCGCGGAAACCGGGTCTTTGCGCCGGCCAGAAGGAGGCCCTTGCCGGGGTGCCGTGTTCCGAGGATTCGGAAATCAAAGGTATGACCACTTTGCATGTCCTCAAGGGTGCGGTGCGAAAAATCCGACTGTTTGCGGTGCGGCAGGACGCCTCACCTTCCGGCTGCCGAACCTCGCTCGATCCATGGCCAAGCCACCGCTGGGCACAGGCTCAGCATTTTCTTAGGTCCCGCGGCGGCCCGCCCAGCCTTTTCATGCGTTTAGCTTGGTGTCGATGGATCGGGCGGGCCGCAAGCCCATTCCGGTCCGTCCTCTCCGGTTCGATAGTACAGGCCTCAGCATGACCATCAACGTCCCTCCCCCAGCGACCGATCTGCCGCAGCCGTCGCCGGACTGGGCGCTCTTCCTGGATTTCGACGGCACGCTGGTGGAGATCGCCGACCAGCCGGACGGTGTCGAGGTAGCCCCGGAACTGCCCGGCCTGCTGCTCCGCCTGCACAAGGCGCTCGGGGGAGCCGTGGCGCTGGTGAGCGGACGCGGCCTGGACGACATCGACAGCATGCTGGGAACGCCGAAATTGGCGGCGGCCGGCCAGCACGGCCTGGAACGGCGCGACCCGACCGGCCGGCGGATCACCGCGACGATCGACCGCGGCGCTCTCGACGAGATCGTCGGCAGCCTCCGCCCCTTCGTGGCGGACCATCCCGGCACCCGGCTGGAGCCGAAAGGCATGACGGTGGCTCTCCACTACCGGAATGCGCCGGAAGCGGAGGGCGATGCCCGGGCCATCGTGGCAAGGCTGATGGAGCGCCACGGCGCCGGCTTCCACGTCCAGGAAGGCAAGATGGTGCTGGAGGTGAAGCCGAAGGGCTCGACCAAGGGGACCGTGGTCGAGCAGTTCCTGACCGAACCGCCCTTCGCCGGCCGCACGCCCGTCTTCATCGGCGACGACGTGACCGACGAGGATGGCTTCCGCGTTGTCAACCGGCACGGCGGACTCTCCATCCAGGTGGGAACGCGGCTGCCGACCGATGCCACCTGCCGCATCGCCTCGGTCGGCGATCTCCACCGCTGGCTCTCCCGAATGGCCGACGGTCTGGACGGCAAGGCGGGTGCCTGACGCGATGAGCGATCTCAACCTTGCCCTGATCGGCAACGGCAGCTTCACGGCCTTGCTCGACCAACGGGCGCGCATCGTCTGGTCATGCCTGCCCCGCCCGGACGGCGATCCGGTCTTCTGCAGCCTGCTGAACGGCGGCAACGGGCACGCGGAGCCCGAATCCGGCTTCTACGAGATCGAACTGCTGGGCTGCGCCGGCGCCGACCAGCGTTACCTGCCCAATTCGGCCGTCGTCGAAACGATCCTTCATGACGGCAATGGTTCCGCCATCGAAATCATCGATTTCGCGCCGCGCCACCGCCATCACGGCCGGTCGTACCGCCCGACCACGATCATCCGCCAGATCCGCAACCTGCGCGGCACGCCGCGCATCGTCATCCGCGTCCGCCCCAGTTTCGCCTATGGTTCGGTCACGCCGACCCTCACGCGCGGCAGCAACCATATCCGCTACGTCTCCGCCGACAAGGTGCTGCGGCTGACGACCGATGCGCCGATCGCCTATGTGCTGGACGAGACGCCGTTCGTCCTGGACGACCCGGTGACGCTGCTGCTCGGTCCCGATGAGCCGTTGCGTGCTCCGGTGGACGAGAGCGGCCGTAACCTGCTCAACCTGACGCGCGACTACTGGCGGGAGTTCTCGCGCTCGCTCGCCTTGCCGTTCGAGTGGCAGGAAGCCGTGATCCGCGCCGCCATCACCCTGAAAATGTGCACCTTCGAGGAGACGGGGGCGGTCATCGCGGCGGTCACCACCTCGATCCCCGAGGCGCCGGGCACGGCGCGCAACTGGGACTACCGGTTCTGCTGGGTGCGCGACGCCTACTTCGTAATCCAGGCGCTCAACAGCCTCGGCGCCACGACCACGATGGAAGACTATCTCCACTACATCACCAACATCGTGGCCGGAGCCGGCAAGGGAGCGTTACAGCCGGTCTACGGCATCGCCCAGGAAATGAAGCTGGTCGAGCGCGTCGCCGCCGGCCTTGCGGGCTATCGGGGCATGGGGCCGGTCCGGATCGGCAACGAAGCCTATGCCCAGATCCAGAACGACAGCTACGGCGCCGTGGTCCTGGCCTCCGCCCAGGCCTTCTTCGACCAGCGGCTGGTCCGTCCCGGCGGGGCCGACCTGTTCCACCGGCTGGAGCGTCTGGGCGAGCAGGCGATCCTGCTTTACGACAAGCCCGATGCCGGTTTGTGGGAACTGCGCACGACCGAGCACATCCACACCTTCTCGTCCGTGATGTGCTGGGCCGCCTGCGACCGGCTCGCCCGCATCTCGGTCCAGCTCCGCCTGGACGAACGGGCCGAGTACTGGAGCGGCCATGCTGAAAGGATCCGGGAAACCGTCCTGTCGCGCGCCTGGAATCCCGAACTCAACAGCTTCGTCGATGCCTATCGCACGGATGACAACCCCGGCGGCGAGCCGGTCGGCAAGATCGACGCCAGCCTGCTGCTGATGCACGAGCTGCGCTTCATCAAGCCGCACGATCCCCGCTTCCTCGGCACGCTGGCCGCGATCGAGAAGACGCTGAAGCGCGGCACCATGCTGTACCGCTACGTCCACAAGGACGACTTCGGCTATCCCGAGACCGCCTTCACGATCTGCACCTTCTGGTACATCGACGCGCTCGCCGCGATCGGGCGGAAGGACGAGGCGAGATCGCTGTTCGAGCGGATGCTGACCTACCGGAACCATGTCGGACTGCTGTCCGAAGACATCGACCCGGCCACCGGCGAGCTATGGGGCAACTTCCCCCAGACCTACTCGATGGTCGGACTGATCAACTCGGCCATGAGGCTGAGCAAACCTTGGGAGGAAGCGTTTTGAGCAGACTGGTCGTTGTGTCGAACCGGGTCGCGCCGATCGACGAGGGCAAGCAGTCGGCCGGCGGCCTTGCGGTCGCCGTCCTGGCGGCCCTCAAGAAGACAGGCGGGATCTGGTTCGGCTGGAGCGGCGATGTCGTCGCGGCCCCGCCTTCGGCGCCCAGCCTGACCCCCGTCGGCAAGCTGACCTACGCGACGCTGGATCTGGCCAAGCGTGACTACGAGGAATACTACAACGGCTACGCCAACTCGACATTGTGGCCGCTGTTCCATTTTCGTCTGGGCCTGACCAACTTCAACCGGCGCAACTATGCGGGATATCAGCGGGTCAACGCCCTGTTCGCCTCCAAGCTGGCGCCGCTGCTCCAGCCCGACGACATGGTCTGGGTCCACGACTACCACCTGATCCCATTCGGCGAGCAGTTGCGGCTGATCGGGATGGGCCACCGGATGGGCTTCTTCCTCCATACCCCCTTCCCGGCCCCCGAACTGCTGGTGGCGCTGCCCAACCACGCCGACATCGTGCGGGCGCTGTGCGCCTATGACGTGGTCGGCTTCCACACGACGACCGACCTGCGCTGCTTCATCAACTATATCCGATTCGAGGCGCGCGGCACGGTGACCGAGCGGCCGGACGGCGAAGGCTATTTCATCAACGCCTTCGGCCGCACCCTGGTCGCCCGCTCCTTCCCCATCAGCATCGATACCGAACCGCTGGTGACCCTGGCCAAGCAGGCGGCGCGGACCCGGCAGACCGAACGGCTGCGGGAAAGCCTGGTCGGCCGCGACCTGATCATCGGCGTCGACCGGCTCGACTATTCCAAGGGTCTGCCCCAGCGGTTCGAGTCGTTCCACTGCCTGCTGGAGAACTACCCGGCCAACCGGGGCCATGTCTCCTTCCTCCAGATAGCGCCGCCGTCGCGCTCGGACGTGCCGGAATACATCGCGATCCGGAAGGAGCTGGAAACGCTGAGCGGCCATATCAACGGCCGCTTCGCGGAGTTCGACTGGGTGCCGATCCGCTATCTCAACAAGAGCTTCACCCGCCGCTCGCTGGCCGGTTTCTTCCGCGTCAGCGCGGTGGGACTGGTGACGCCGCTGCGCGACGGCATGAACCTGGTCGCCAAGGAATACGTCGCCTGCCAGGACCCGGAAGACCCCGGCGTCCTGGTGCTGTCACGATTCGCTGGGGCGGCGGAGGAACTGGGCGATGCCCTGATCGTCAATCCTTACGATATCGAGTCGGTCGCCGACGCGCTTCAGCGTGCCCTGACCATGCCGCTGGACGAGCGCAAGGCGCGATACAACGCCATGATGGAGGTTCTGCGCCGCAACGATATCTCGGTATGGCGAGAGAATTTCGTGACCGCGCTGGCGGGTGCGCCGTACGATAGCTGAGGACCGCGCAACAGGAAGCTCAACCGCAAGGAATGGCAGCATGACCGGAACACGCTCCCTCGTGGCGGATATCGGCGCCACCAACGCCCGCTTCGGGCTGCTGGACGCGTCGGGCCGCCTGCTCCATACCAGGACACTGCCCTGCACCGGCCATACGACCCTAGAGGAGGCGGCGCGGGCCTATCTGGAGCTGGCGCAACCCGACGATCATCCGGTCGAAGGCGCCATCGCCATCGCCGGCCCCATCACCGGCGATCTCCTGACGATGACCAACCATCCCTGGACCTTTTCGGTCAGGGGAACCCGCGACTCGCTGGGGCTGGAGCGGCTGGTGGTGGTCAACGACTTCACCGCCGCCGCCATGGCGATCCCGCTGCTGACCGAAGCCGATCGCCTCAAGGTAGGCGACGGTGAGTCGGTCGCCGGTGAAGTGATCGGCGTGATCGGCCCCGGCACCGGGCTGGGTGTCTCGGGTCTCGTCCACGGCGCCGCCGGCTGGACCGCCCTTGCCGGCGAGGGCGGGCACACCACCATGGCGGCAGTGGACGACCGGGAAAGCGCCGTCCTGTCGCTGCTCCGCCGGCAGTTCAGCCATGTCTCGGCCGAACGCGTGATCTCCGGCCAAGGGCTGGTGAACCTCTACGCCGCGCTGACCCGGCTGGAAGGCCGCGAGCCCCGGTCCGTCACTCCGGCGGATGTCGCGACGCACGGAGTGGACGGCAGCGATTCGGCCTGCGCCGAGGCGCTGGGGATGTTCTGCGCCATGCTCGGCACGGTCGCCGGCAATCTGGCGCTGACGCTGGGTGCCCGGGGCGGCGTCTATATCGCGGGCGGCATCGTGCCCCGTCTGGGCGATTTCTTTGCCCGCTCGGCGTTTCGCGACCGTTTCGTGGAGAAAGGCCGGCTGTGCGACTATCTAGGCCCGATCCCGACCTATGTCGTGACCCACGAACTGCCGGCCTTCCTCGGGCTGAAGGCCGTTCTGGACCAGGGATGACCTATTCTCGCAGATCCTTGACCACCGCAAGCACGACGCCGAATCGTTGCACGTCCGCAACGACCTGACCGAACATGGTGAAATTGCAGCCCGCCTGGGTCCAGGACACCAGGAAGTCGGCCTTTTCCGGCTCGCTCACCAGATGGAACTGACGGGGCAGGAAATACATCACGGAAGTCGGGTGACCGCAGACGAAGATGTTGACGGGATCGGGGCCTAGCCGGCCGCCGCGCTCGTTCGCTACGTACTCTTGCAGTTCGTCCGCCGCCTTGTGCAGCGCCGCCCCCCAGTAATCCAGCTCGTAGTGCCACTCCGCCCCGGCGATGCCGCCGACCAGACGGTTGTAGTAAATGTATTCGTACGGATGCAGCATCGCCATGACCCAGAACTGCGCCACGACGGCGGCGGTGAAGGGCAGCGCCAGCAGGCGGGCGCGAATCCTGGACCGGTTGTCGGCCACCGCGGCCCAGAGCCGGTCGAAGCCGACCGCCGCCAGCACGGCCATCGGCGGCAGCACGAACAGGAAGTGCCGGAAGCCGTTGTAGATGACGGGATGGGTGATCAGGACGTAGACGACGGGAAAAAGCGCCGCCAGGGCCACCAGCGCCACCTGGACCCGGCGGACCCGATCCACCATCAGAGGAGGCCGAATCACGGCGCGGACGCCGAACCAGCCGGCCAGCCCCAGCCCTGCCAGCACGAGTTCCGGCAGTTGCAGCGCCAGCATGGTCGGCAGATACGTCACCGGCAGGTCGTCGGCGGAGATCCACCGGCCGCCGTAAAGCACCTCGTTCGGCCACGGGAAAGCCGAGAACTTCAGGAATGCCCGGACCGGGTTCAGCAGGTCCAGATGCGCCCAGGGCCAGATCAGGACCATCACCGCCCAGGCGACCGGCAGGGCCGGCAGCAGCCGCAAGGCCACGGAGAACGTCTGCCGGGCGATCGCGCCGAAGTCCCGGCGGTCCTCCGCCTCGCTCCACAGCCAGCCCAGCACGGCCAGCCCCAGGAAGAACACGGCGAGGATACCGCCGATCCGGGTGCCGAGCGTCAGGCCCAGGACGGCGCCGTACCCCGCCACCAAGCCCCAGCGCGGACGCGGCAACTCGCCGATGATCCGGGCGGACAGGTGGACGCACCAAATCATTCCGCAGGCGAAAGGAACGTCTTTGGGGTTCGAGAACATATGGCCGTAATAGGCCGGCAGCAGCGCCAGCAGCAGCACCGCGAAGAACCCGGTTCGCTCGCCGCCCAGCAGCCGCGCCAGCCGCCATGCCCCCGTCATGCCGAGCAGCCCGATCATCCCCCCCAGCAGATGCCGAGTCTCATAAGGACCATAGGGCGATACCCGCTCCAGCAGCGCGCCCGCCATGTCGAAGCCGCCGCCGTAAAGGTACAGGTTATCGAAGCCGAAGGCCGACAGGTCGGTCAGACCGGAAGCGTAATAATTCAGCAGCAGCAATCCATACTGCCGCTGCACCTCCTCGTCCCAGATGATTCCGTATTCCGGGAAGGACAGGACGATCAGGACGCCGATAGAGAGCAGCAATCTAAGCGAAAGGTCGTAGAAAAGGCTATGCGGCAGCACTCCTGCAACCAGCCTGTCCAGACCGGCGTCGGGGTATCTTGGGTCGATAACGGTCATGCGGGGATCGTCCGTCAGGCCTCGTTGCGCCACGCGACGGCCTGATCCGTCCCGCGTCGCATATTGACCGGAGCGGCCGCCGGGGCCGAGGCCCCGTGGACGGAGCGCACGATGAACAGAGGCCGGCCTTTCACCTCGTCGAAGACCCGGCCCAGATAATCGCCGATGATGCCGAGGGTCAGCAGTTGGACTCCGCCCAGGAAGAGCACGGTGACGATGATCGATTCATAGCCGGGGACATCGACGCCGTAGACGGCGGTCCGCATCAGGCGGATGACGATGTAGCAGAAGGCCAATGCCGACACGGCGCCGCCGACCAGGCTCCAGACCCGCAGCGGGAAGGTCGAAAAGGCCGTCAGTCCGACCAGCGAGAAGCGCAGCAGCTTGAAGAAGCCCCACTTGGTGTCGCCGCTCGCCCGTTCGCCCTGGACATATGGGATGGTCGTCTGGCGGAACCCGACCCAGGCGAAGATGCCCTTCATGAAGCGGGTTCGTTCCGGCATGCGGTTGATGACGTCGACGACGATCCGGTCGAGCAGCCGGAAGTCACCGGCCTCACGCGGCAGCGGCACTTCGGACATTCGGTCGAACAGCCAGTAGAAGATTCTGGCGCCAAGCCGGTTGCCGGTCGACTGTCCCGTCCGCGCCTGCCGGATCGCGATCACCACGTCGAAGCCTTCCCGCCATCTGGCGACGAGATCGGGCAGCAGTTCCGGCGGATGCTGGAGATCCGCATCCATCGGGATCACCGCGTCGCCCTCGGCTGTGGAAAGGCCGGCCGACAGCGCCGCTTCCTTGCCGAAGTTGCGCGACAGGTCGACCACCCGCACGCGCGGCTCCCGCGCATGGACCGCAACCAGCTTGTCCAAGGTATCGTCGCTGCTGCCGTCATTGACGCAGACCACTTCCCAGTCCATCGGCAGGGTGTCGAGCACCGGGAACAGCCGGGCGAACAGCGGCTCGATGTTGGCGGACTCGTTGTAGCAGGGAATGACGACCGACAGCAGCTTGCGGGCGCCGTGGTCGGGCTGGACCGGACGCGGCTCGAATTGCGCTACGACCGACGACACTGTGTCCTGAGACGACATGTTCTCGAATGCCCCTCGGGCAGGCCGCCGTTGACTGGGCGGAATCCGTGCCGCAAGTTGGTTACAGTAATACCGATGGGTTCTATAACACGGAAAAACGTCCCAAAGCCATACGGCTGATTGATAGATTTAACCGAAACTAATATCTTCAGGTTACCCTGATTAAGCCATGGATTTGCCTTTTTCTTCCTGGTGAATTGCATTCGCGCCGATTGCTGCATTGCCGCTGCCGGCAAGTTCGGCAGTGTGTGCCGGTATTGGCCGGATGACTCGCGCGGGATTGCCGCCCACCACGTACCCGCTCTCGACCGGCGCCGTCACTACCGCTCCGGACGCGACGATGCAGCGGTCCCCGACATCGGCCATGACGATGGCTCCCTCCCCGATCCAGGTATTACGCCCGATCGTCACCAGTGCCGCGCGGTCCCGGCTGAACGGGATCAGGCTGCCATCAGGCCTATGGGCATGCTGGTTCCTGCCGCTCAGGATGCTGACGCGGGTGGCGATCAGCGACCCGTCGCCGATCACCGCATCGCCGATCACCGACAGCGGCCCGATATAGACACGGGCGCCGATCCGGGCGTGGCGGCTGGAAAACCAACTCAGGAAGCCGATCTCGCAGTCGGCCGCGCAGCCATCCAGCGTCAGCCGCCCGAATGCCCGCCGCAGCCAGTTGCCGGGCAGCCCTGGGACCAGGGAAAAGGCCTGCCCGAACAAGACGAACAGGTCGCCCCGCTCGCTGAAGCGCGCCTCCACCCGGCAAAGACCGGCCGGCACCGCCGCGATCAACAGGCAAACGGCGTCGGCTGCGGCCTTGATCAAGGCCTTGGGATTGAAGGAACCTGCCATGCCCGGTGTTGGAGCATGGAGCGGGGACCGGGGCAATGGACCAAAACGGGTAGCCGGAAAGCTCAACATGTGACGCGCTTGCATTCCACGGCATCTCGCGATACGCCGGAAAGAAGGATGAAGGGAGAAACGCAGGCATGGCGGCGGGTAAGGAATTCGACTTCCATTTCGATGAGGCCCTGCGCAAGCGCGGCGTGACCGGCGCCTACTCCCTGCTGTTGGGCGCCGACCAGGGCAGGACGCCGCCGGAGGAGATATCCTCCTTCGTCGATGGAGTGGTGGCGGGAGTGCGGCAGAGGGCCGTCCGCGACCTGATCGCGTCGGACCCCGTCTACGCCGGCTTCCGCGAGCTTCACAAGACCTTCGAGGTGCCGACCCGCAAGCTGTTCTCCGCCTCCGAGACGCTGATCCGCTACGTCGAGAAGCGCGGCGATATCCCGCGCATCGGCCCGCTGGTCGACGTCTACAATGCCGTCTCGCTCGAAACGAAGCTGTCGCTGGGCGCCCACGATTTGGCTGCCGTCGCGGGCGGCATCTCCGTCCGCCTGACCACGGGAGCCGAGCGCTACCACCCGGTCGGAGCCGCCGAGCCCGAGCCGGTGCGGCCCGGCGAGTACGGCTATATCGACGGTGACGGTACCGGCAGCCCCGAGGTGATCTGCCGGCTGGAGGTCCGCCAGTCGGAAAAGACCAAGGTCACCCCCGCCACCCGCGACGTCTTCCTGATCGTCCAGGGCAACGCCGCCACCTCGCCGGCCGACGTCCAGGCCGGCCACGACCGGCTGACCGGCCTGCTCCAGCGCTTCTTCGGCGGAGAGGTGGTTTCCCTGCACCGTCCCTAACGCGGACGCGGGATGCTCTTCGACCTGCTGGAAGTACCGCAAGCACCGGGATGACAGTCCCGGACGCCGGCGCAGCTCCCGTCGTCATGGCCTTCCTTCGTGATCCCATGCGGCGGCAAGTCCCGGCCCAGTTCAGACCGGAATACCCTGTCCGCCTACCGCCGGAAAAATCTATCGCGTCATCCGTCAGTCGCCCGGTGCCTGTCAGCTTGCCGTCAGCTTGGCATGCATAATCGTCTCCATCACAGGAGACACTGCCCATGCTGCAAATCGAACTGAGGCATGACGCCAGTCCTTGTTTCGGCTGGCTCCATTTCAACCGCGAACAACTGCTTCCCCTGATCGGCGAAGCGGTGCCGTCGCTGATCACCTTCACCGAACACGACATGCAGGAACGGCTTCGGGTGGAAGCCTTCATCCGGGACACTTATGCCAAGACCTACCGGGCAGAGATCATCGTCAGCTATCCCATATTGATGAGCGTGCGCGATGCCGACGGACGCCTTCTCGCGGCGATGGGCATTCAAGACGTGCTGCGGGGCGGCTTCTTCCTGGAACGATATCTCGATGAACCCCTGGAGATCGCCATCGGACAGGCTGCCGGCCGAACCGCCGACCGGCTGAAAATTCTGGAGGTCGGCAATCTCGCTTCCCAGAGCAGCGGCGCCGCCAAGTTCCTGTTCCTGGCTTTCCATGCCGTCGCCGCGGCGCGCGACTATGACTGGGTCGCGGTGACCGCCACGGCCGTCCTGCATCGCTATTTCAATTCGCTCGGAATCGAAACGCGCAAGCTGGCCGATGCGACGTCCGACCGCATGGGCGATACTTCGTCCAAATGGGGCACATACTACGAAATGCGCCCACGCGTGCTGGCAAACACGATCCCCCAGGGGCTGAAGGCGCTGCTCGACCACTTCAAGGCGGAATATACCGACGTGCATGGCCTTCGCCTGGCGCTGCACGACCTTCCGTGCCGCGCATGAGCGGCCTGCTCGACATCATCGGCTCGCATCCCGCGTCCAGGCCGGCGCTGGAAGGCATGGGCATGCTGCTGGGCTATGGCGAGTTGTGCGAGCAGGTCAAGCGGAAGGCGGACAGCCTGCGCGGCCTGCATGCCCGGACCGGCGGCGTCATGGCGATAACCATGATCGATTCGCCTGCCTGGATCGTGACCCAGCTGGGATGTTTGCTAGCCGAGGTTCCGCTGCTCCCCATCCCCCCGTTCTTCACGGAAGCGCAGCGCCGTCACGCCCTGCAGGATGCAGGCGCGGCCTGGCTTTTGGACGATGGACAAGCCGCACCTGTCGCCACCGGCATCTCGCCTCGGCCCTTTCCGGCTGGAACATCCCTGATCACCTATACGTCCGGCAGCACGCGCACGCCCAAGGGAGTCTGCCTCGGCGCCGATCACCTGGAAACCGTGGCGTCGTCGCTGGTCGAACTGCTGGGCGCCCAGGCGGGCAAGCACCGCACGCTGCTGCCCCTGGCCGTCCTGCTGGAGAATATCGCCGGCGTCCATGTCTCGCTGCTGGCCGGAGCCTGCTGCCATGTGGCGCCGGTGGCGCAGGACGGCCCCTCCATCTGGCAGGCGCTGGAGTCCTCGCAAGCCACGACCTGCATCCTGGTGCCGGAGATGCTGAAGCGGCTGCTTTCGGTCCGGAAGCCTCTGCCGCATCTGCGCTTCGCCGCCGTGGGAGGCGCCAAGGTGGCGCCTGCCCTGCTGGAGGAAGCGCATGCGCGCGGCATACCGGTGTTCGAAGGCTACGGCCTGAGCGAAGCCGGTTCGGTCATCGCGGTGAACACGCCGGAGGCTTCACGCCGTGGCAGCGTGGGACGGCTGCTGCCGCATGTGCGGCTCCATCCGGCCTCGGACGGCGAGATCATGATCGAGCATCCGCGCATGCTCGGCTATCTCGGAGCGGAAGGGTCTGGCGAAGCCGGTTGCGTGCCGAACCCCTACCCGACCGGCGACCTCGGCCGGATAGACGGCGACGGTTTCCTGTACCTGACCGGCCGCGCCAAGAACGTGCTGATCACCGGCTTCGGCCGCAACGTATTCCCGGAATGGGTGGAGAGCGAACTGCTGGCCGAGCCGGCGATCGCGCAGGCGATGGTGTTTGGAGACGGCGAAGCAGCACTGATGGCCGTGATCGTCGCCCGGTCCGCCGCCGAGGCCGGTCGGGCGGTCGAACAGGCCAATCTTCGCTTGCCGGATTATGCGCGCGTAGGACGCTGGCTTCTGGCCGACGAGCCTTTCACGCCGCAAAACGGCCAGTTGACCGGCACGGGCAGGCCCAAACGCGACGCCATCGCCGCCCGCTACCAATCCCGCTTCCCGAACGAAGCCAAACTCACGAATGAAACAGGAGACCGTCGGCATGGCGTTCTTTGATGACCTCACCGCCGCTACGACCGAAGAGCGGATGGCGCTTTATGCCGTGCCCCTGATCCGGGACGGCGTTCACGGCAACATCGGCCGCGAGACCTACATCGCCTACCTCACCCAGGCCTATCATCACGTCAAGCACACCGTGCCGCTGCTGATGACCGCCGCGTCCCGCTTGCCGGATGAGAAGAACTGGATACGCAAGGCCTATGCCGAGTACATCGAGGAGGAAATCGGCCACGAGGAATGGATCCTGGGCGACATCGCCAAATCAGGCGGCGATGCCGAGGCGGCTGCGTCTTCCAATCCCAACGCCGCCACCGAACTGATGGTCGCCTTCGCCTACGACATGGTCAGCCGGCGCAACCCGGTCGCGTTCCTTGGGATGGTGTTCGTCCTGGAGGGCACCTCGATCAACCTGGCGACCCAGGCGGCCGATGCCATCCGCCAGTCGCTAGGCCTGCCGGTCGAGGCCTTCAGCTACCTGCTCAGCCACGGCAGCCTGGACGTCAAGCACATGGCCTTCTTCGAGGAGCTGGTGAACCGCGTCGACGATCCGATCGACCGGGCGGCCATCGTCCACATGGCGAAAATGATGTTCAAGCTGTTCGCCGATGTCTTCCGCTCCATACCGCACGATGCCGGCGCGCTGGGGAGGGCGGCATGAACGTCCAGGGCCGCACCGTTGCGATAACCGGCGCCACCGGGGGTATCGGGCGCGAGCTATGCTCCATGCTGGTCGAGCAGGGAGCCTCGGTGCTGGCGCTCTGCCGTTCGCAGGCGCCGCTGGGCACCACTCATCTGCCGTGCGATCTTTCGACCGTCGAAGGATGCGACGATGCCGCGTCGCGGCTTGCCGCTGCCGCTCCGGACGTGCTGATCCATCTCGCGGGTCTGCAATATGCCGGGCCGGCGGAAGGGCAGGACGCCGCGTCTCTGGCAGCACTCCTGCACGTCAACCTCTACGCGCCGATGCGGCTGTCGCAGGCGGTCCTGCCGCATTTCAGGAAAAGCACGGGTGCGCTGGTGTTCGTCAGTTCCAGCTTCGGCGCAATCCCCTTCCCGCATTTCTCGGCTTATTCCGCGACCAAGGCCGGCATCCAGGCTTATGCCGAAGCGCTGCGCCGCGAACTGCCGCCGGAGGTGGTGCCGGTGATCCATATAGCGCCGCGCGGCGTGGACACGGCGATGAACGGAACGGCCGCGCGCGAGATCATGAAGCTGTCGGGTTCCAGGATGGACTCCCCCAGGGCCGTCGCCGGTCACATCCTTCAAGCCCTGCGGCGGGAGACACCCGAAACCTATATCGGCTTCCCGGAATCGCTGTTCGTACGTCTCAACGCCCTGCTGCCGCGCGTCGTCGACCGCGCCTTGCGCAAGAACGTCCCGGCGGCGCGCGCCCTCTTTACCAACCCATGATCATGCGGTCTGGAGAATAGCATCATGAAACTGGGATATTTCGCCGTCGCCCTGCTGCTTTCAACCGCCGTGCAGGCACAGGCTCAGACGCAGGATCACCAGCGGCGTCCCGCGACCCTGGCGGCGATGCCCGCTGCACCTGCGCCCGCACCAGCACCAGTGCCCGCCGTATCGCCGGACATGCAGGCCTTGGACGGCCTTCAGGACGAATGGGCGCGGATCAAATACCGGACGCCCGATCAGTCCGCGCAGGAGCGTGCGATCGAGCAGTTGAGCCAGCGGGCGGCGGAGACCGCCAAAGCCTACCCGTCCTCGCCCGAGATCAAGGTTTGGCAGGCGATCATCATTGCCACCAGAGCAAGCATAAACGGCGGCGTCGGTGCGCTTAGCGACGCCAAGCAGGCCAAGGCCCTGCTGGAACAGGTGGAGGGTGCCGCGCCCGACGTGCTGAACGGATCAGTCTACACCAGTCTTGCCTCGCTCTATTACAAGGTCCCCGGCTGGCCGATCGGGTTCGGCAACAATGAAAAGGCGGAAGCTTACCTGAAGAAGGCGCTGAGCGTGAACCCGGAGGGTATCGACCCGAACTTCTTCTATGGCGACTACGAGTACGAACAGGGCCAGTACGACCTTGCCCGCCAATACCTGAAGAAGGCAATGGCGGCACCCGCCCGTCCGGGTCGGGAACTCGCCGATACGGGCCGCCGCAAGGAAGCACAGGACCTGCTGGAGAAGATGGCCGGGAAATATTAGCTACGTCGTGTCGGCTCCGCCGTAAGGAACGGGTCGGCGCGATCTTCCGCTGCATGACTGAATATGCCCAAGACAGGGTCGATCACGTGATCGTGAGCGCGCCTTGTGCAGCTTCCCGCATGCAGCGATGATGCTCCCTTGCGGGGACGGGCTTCGCCATGTCCCTCCCCGCATCATAAAAAAATAAGGGAGGACACCCCATGCGGGTCCTGAGATCGTTGATGCATGCCGCCGCCGGAGCGGCGCTGTCGCTTGCCGTCTTCGCCGCCGATGCCGGTGCTGCGGATTATCCCGCGCCGAAGGAAGGTACCTTCGTCGCCAAGGACTTCCGGTTCCATACCGGTGACGTCCTGCCGGAACTGCGCCTGCACTACCGGACGGTCGGGGAACCGTCCGGCGAGCCGGTCGTGATGCTGCACGGCACGGGAGGGTCCGGGGCCAGCATGCTGACGCCCGACTTTGCCGGAGAACTGTTCGGCGAAGGTCAGCCCCTGGATGCCAAGAAGTATTTCATCATCCTGCCGGACGCCCTCGGCCACGGCAAATCGACCAAGCCGTCCGACGGTCTGCGGGCGAAGTTCCCCAAATACAGTTCCGAAGACATGGTCGATGCACAGCATCGGCTTCTCACCGAAGGTCTCAAGCTGAACCACGTGCATCTCGTCATGGGCAACTCGATGGGCGGCATGCACACCTGGATCTGGGGCGGCAAGTATCCCGACTACATGGACGCGCTGGTTCCGATGGCCTCGCAGCCGACCGAGATGGCGGCCCGCAACTGGATGCTGCGCCGCCTGATGGTCGAGATGATCCGCCAGGACCCCGGCTACAAGGACGGCGACTACACCGAGCAGCCGAACGCCATGAGACTGGCCAACGTCTTCTACGCCACGGCCACCAGCGGCGGCACGCTGGCGTACCAGAAGCTGGCCCCGACCCGCGAAAAGGCGGACAAGATGATCGAAGATCGCTTGGCGGTGAAGTTTAACGCCGACGCCAACGACTTCATCTACGCGTGGGAGTCCTCGGGCGAATACAACCCGACGCCGCTGCTGGACCGCATCAAGGCCCCGCTGCTGTTCATCAACGCCGCCGACGACGAGCGCAACCCGCCGGAAACGGGCGTTACGGAAGCGGCGATGAAGCACGTGAAGAACGGCCGCCTGTTCCTGATCCCCGCCAGCGAAGACACGCGCGGCCACGGCACGACGGCAATGGCGAAGTTCTACACGAAGGAACTGCAAGCGTTCCTGCAATCGGTATCTAAGGTGAAATCAAGCTCCAACTAGCGGAGATCGACTGCCGGACCAATTGCCGGATCGAAGCGGCGCCGCCGCCTCGTCCGGCGCATGGCAGATCGCGCGGTTCCGTCGGTTGACAGGATTTCTCCCCAGGCGCAGAGAAGTTGAATGATCCAGCGCGCCCCCCTCATCACACCCGTCCTCCTCGCCGGCAGCCTCGTGGTGCTGGTGGGCTTCGCCATCCGCGCCTCCTTCGGCGTCTTCCAGCTTCCCATCGCCATGGAGTTCAACTGGCCGCGGGCAGAGTTCTCCCTCGCCATCGCGATCCAGAACCTGGCCTGGGGCTTCGGCC
The DNA here is from genome assembly GCF_000936425.1 of Skermanella aerolata KACC 11604. Classification (GTDB taxonomy): domain Bacteria; phylum Pseudomonadota; class Alphaproteobacteria; order Azospirillales; family Azospirillaceae; genus Skermanella; species Skermanella aerolata. The sequence goes on from NZ_AVFK01000024.1 coordinate 25,261, forward strand.
AGCCGCTGTTCGGCGCCGTCGCCGAGAAGATCGGGGACCGCAAGGCCATCGTCATCGGGGCGGTGGCCTATGCGCTGGGCCTCGTGCTGTCGGCGGGCGCTACGCTGCCGATCCAGCACCACCTGTATGAAGTGCTGGTCGGGCTGGGCATCGCGGGCACGGGATTCGGCGTGGTCCTGGCCGTCGTGGGCAGGGCCTCGTCCGACGAGAACCGCTCCATGTCGCTCGCCATCGTGACCGCCGCCGGGTCCGCCGGGCAGGTGTTGGGGCCGCCGCTGGCCGAAGGGCTGCTGGCGCTCATGCCGTGGCAAGGCGTGTTCCTGGCCTTTGCGGCGCTGATCCTGGCGGTGCTTGCGGTGCTGCCCTGGATGCGCTCGCCCGTCCCCGCTTCCAGGGCGGAGCTTCAGGAAAGCATGGGGACGGTAGTGCTTGGCGCGCTGCGCGACCCCAGCTTCGCGCTGATCTTCTTAGGCTTCTTCTCCTGCGGCTATCAGCTTGCCTTCATCACGGCGCACTTTCCGGCTTTCGTGGCCGAGGTCTGTGGACCGATCATGCTCGGCAGCGTGCTGCATTCGATGGGAATCACGACGACCGGTGCCCTGGGCGCCGTCGCGATCTCGATCATCGGCCTCGGCAACATCGCGGGTACGCTGGCGGCGGGCTGGGCCGGCAAGCGCTATACCAAGAAATACCTGCTGGCAGGGGTCTACACCGGGCGCACCCTGATCGCGGCCTGGTTCATCCTGACGCCGATGACGCCGACCACCGTGCTGGTGTTCTCGGCCTTGATGGGCAGCCTATGGCTCGCCACCGTGCCCCTCACGTCGGGCCTAGTGGCGCACCTCTACGGCCTGCGCTACATGGGCACGCTCTACGGCATCATCTTCCTGAGCCATCAGTTGGGAAGCTTCATGGGCGTCTGGCTCGGCGGACGGCTCTACGACGCCTACGGCAGCTACGACGGCGTATGGTGGATCGGCGTCGGCATCGGCGCCTTCAGCGCGCTCATCCACCTGCCAATCCGGGAAACCGCGCGACCGCTGGCGGTGGCGCCGGCTTAGGAGATGCCGCTGGTGTTTCTTCTCACCCTAACTCAATGCACCTCCTTAGGCAAAAACTGAGAAGATCCGCCAAAATACAAATTCGTATCCTGATTGACGCAAAAACACAAAAACGTACAACCCTAAACTAAAGAGAGTAATTTTTCCTAATTCAGTCCTGATCATCCGGTTCAACAATTGAAAAATCACGCGGATCAAACAGCGTCAGCGATTTGCCATCACGCCCAAGATCACCGATAACCCTAACCCACTTCTTGTTGCGTGCTGCATCGTATACGATATCGCGATACCTCTGATCAAAACGAACTCTGATCTTCCTCACGCCAAGTTGATTCGGTAGAGGAGCTTGGATGACTACTGATCCGTCAAAACGTTCCGGCTTCTCCTTGATTTCCTCAACCAGTCCTTCAATGACGAAATCAGGTTCCGGCTCCCGTCGCGAAAAAGAATGCGCGACCTCTTGAAGGACTGCTGCGTCTTGCCTGGTCAAACCGAGATGTATCGGTTCCTGCACAGGTTTCGCGGGACTCCAGCTAATGGAAACGTCTACTCCAGCATCAGAGTCCGCCAGCTTAGCAAGGGCTTGGCACATATCAGCGCTCACCCCAACATCCACGATACTTTCGAACGCCGGCAGTGGGTCCGCCACCGATTCCGCGAGAGCGTCCTGGATCGCTGCAAGCGCTGCTCCGAACTTCAGGGTGACACGGCGGCCGAAAGCATTGTCTTGGAATAGCGAAGCTTGCTCGGCAGGATCGAAGCTATACGGTGACAGAACCGTCAGTGAAAAACTGGCATTCTCAGTCTGCCCCAACCTGATGCGTTCCAGATATTGGCTGACGCTGTCGGGGCGCCTTCCTTTCCATGCCCGCCGGGGAACTTCCGAAGCCTCAGCAAGAGCGGCTGAAACCACTAACCGCTTGGCCTCTTCGTGCAATTGAAGTCCAGCATCAAAGCGGATGGAACCATAATCGTCCGCATCCTTCGAGCGGACACGGATGACATCGAACGGTGCAAGCGTCAGATCAAACAGGACTGCCGATGCATCCCGGTCCTCGGCTTTCGAAAGCGCGCCAAGAACCTCTGTCATCCGCCGCGGAAAGTCCCCGATCGTCGCGAGACGTGGCAGTACGACCGTTTCGGTCCGCCCCCCTTGCTCAATCGTATAAAGCTGCCCGTATGGACCGAACCTACCCTCGTCCTTCCAGCCGCGACTGCGCAAGTATCCTGCGACATGGGTCGGGGACAGTGCTGCAATCGATTTGGCTTCATAGCGATATGGCATTGTCAGGCCCACGAGAGTCCCTCAAGCGCCCTGCTGTGCGCGCGGGCCAGAATGGCCACGATAGCATTATGATCGAACAATTGGGTTTCAGGGAGGTGTACAGCAGTACTTGCTGTTTGCACGGCGTCCCTACCTCGAAGGTCTACCCAGTATGCCGCATGTCTCAGTGTCGTGATCGGCGGCTCTACCTCGAGCCAGATCGACTGATCGGGTGGCATTTCATAGATGACAAGAAGCTGCGGCGACTGAACGTCGGTGCGTCGGAGCTTGTCATATGTCGAGACATCAAGCTGAAAAGATAAGACTGATCCGTCATTGATACGGATATTCGAAGACACGGCCTTCAACTGAATATCAATTTGTACGGGAGCACCCGAAACTGGCCTGATCGTAACATCAATGCCATTCCTATCAACTTTCGGCTCACTTACTTGGCACCCTGCTCGTGCAGCAACTGCGGCAATATAAGCTACGGAGAGCCTCTCCTGGATATCGGTCGTCGCCGTCGTAATCGTATCCATTAGCTCATCACTAAAGTTGCGCCGCCTTTCATATCTGAAAAGCTCGCATTTTAAATTTTCCCATTCTCTAATGCATTTATCAGAAATCCGACGCCTGAAGCACCAAAATGGATTGAGATCGGAGGGGGTGCGGCATCACGACACTTTAAGCATTTAACGACAATAACAACGACACCAAGGAAGCGTGCTGAAGGCCGGTGGACAGGGTCGGAAGCCCATATTTAACTTGCTTCACACAGGTCATGAACGCACAACCGTGCGTTTAAAAAAGGCTGAATGGAAGGTTTCGCTATATTAGGAAGCTCAGTATATGAGCTAAAGATATGGCGGACGGGGTGAGATTCGAACTCACGGTACCCTTGCAGGTACGCCGCATTTCGAGTGCGGTGCCTTCAACCACTCGACCACCCGTCCGTCCTATCGACTTCAACCACCGTCCGGTGGCGAAGCGGCGGGAAATTAGCTCATGGAAAAGACGCGCGCAAGGGCACAATGCGGCCTCGCACTCAGAATCGTTTGAATCATGCTGTTGACTCTCCAACACCGCTGAGTATAGTCGCCGCTCCTTACCAGCGGGCTCAAATCTCCGACGGGGTTTGTCGTGCCCGTAGTTTGTTTTCAGATACGGCAGTGGCAAACATGTTCGCAGTGATCCGCACCGGCGGCAAGCAGTACAAAGTCGCCAACGGCGACGTGATCAAGGTCGAGAAACTGGCTGGCGAAGCTGGCGCTTCCATCAACTTCGATGAAGTTCTGATGGTCAGCGACGAAGGCAGCACGACGGTCGGCACCCCCCTGGTCGCAGGGGCTGCGGTTACCGCCGAAGTCATCGCCCAGGATCGTGGGCCGAAGATCATCGTCTTCAAGAAGAAGCGTCGCCAGAACTACCGGCGTAAGAACGGGCACCGTCAGGACCTGACCGTGCTGCGCATCACCGGGATCAGCGCGTAATTCAAACGCGCCCATAATCCCGTCCGGTAGACCCTGGCTAATAGGAGTTCAGAGCAATGGCACATAAAAAGGCAGGCGGTAGCTCCCGCAACGGTCGCGACAGCGCCGGCCGTCGTCTTGGCGTCAAGAAGTTCGGTGGTGAGAACGTCATCCCCGGCAACATCATCGTCCGTCAGCGCGGCACTGAGTTCCATCCCGGCGCCAATGTCGGCATCGGCAAGGACCACACCCTGTTCGCTCTCGTCGAGGGTCAGGTGAAGTTCCGCAAGTCCATGCTCGGCCGGACCTTTGTCTCGGTTCAGGGCGTGTCGGTTACCGAAGCGGAAAGCGTGCCGGCGGCCGCCGAATAACGGCGCCCCAGCATCCTGCATTCCGGACTTGGATCATCGGGGGGTCGGTTCTACCGTCCCCCCGATTTTCGTTTTCGGCATCCATCGTCCGTGCCCCCTCTACCCGCGTTCCATCCTGGTCCCCACCTCCCGCAGATGATGACATCTGCTGACATTTGTTGACGTTGAAGCCATGAAATTCCTCGATCAGGCCAAGGTATTCCTCAAGAGCGGTGACGGCGGCCCCGGCATCGTCGCCTTCCGGCGGGAGAAGTTCATCGAGTTCGGCGGACCGGACGGCGGCGACGGCGGCAAGGGCGGCGACGTGGTGATCGAGGCGGTGGACGGTCTCAATACCCTGATCGACTACCGCTACCAGCAGCATTTCAAAGCGCCTCGCGGTGGCCACGGCATGGGCAAGGACCGCTCGGGCGCCAAGGGCGAGGACATCGTCCTGAAGGTCCCCGTCGGCACCCAGGTGCTGGACGACGACCAGGAAACCGTGCTTGCCGACATGGTCGAAGTCGGCCAGCGCGTCGTGCTGCTGCGCGGCGGCGACGGCGGGTTCGGCAACGCCCACTACAAATCCGCGACCAACCGCGCGCCGCGCCAGTCCCATCCGGGCTGGCCGGGTGAGGAGCGCTGGGTCTGGTTGCGCTTGAAGCTGATCGCCGACGCCGGTCTGGTGGGCCTGCCCAACGCCGGCAAATCGACCTTCCTGGCGGCATCCTCACGCGCCAAGCCCAAGATCGCCGATTATCCCTTCACGACCCTTCAGCCCAACCTGGGCGTCGTCTATGTCGGCGAAGAGGAATTCGTGCTGGCCGATATCCCCGGCCTGATCGAGGGCGCGCACGAAGGCTCCGGCCTGGGCGACCGCTTCCTCGGCCATGTCGAGCGCACCCGCGTACTGCTCCACCTGATCGACGGCACCCAGGAAGACGTGGCGGAAGCGTACACCATCATCCGGGGCGAGTTGGAAGCGTACGGCAACGGCCTGGACGAGAAGCAGGAAATCATCGGCCTGAACAAGTGCGACAGCCTGGACGACGAGGAAATCGCCGAGAAGAAGGCGATCCTCGAGGAACTGGCCGACGCTCCCGTCATGGTGCTGTCCGGTGCCACCGGTATCGGCGTCCCGCCCGTCCTGTTCGAACTGCTCCGCCGCATCAAGGACGCCAAGGTCGAGGAGGCGGAGGATTCCGCCCCCGGCCGCCGCCATCCGGTCCCGGTGCATCTCGGCGAGCGCACGATGGCCGAGCCGGGCAAGGAACTGCAACTCGGCAACGACCATCTCGACCAGGACCACCCCGCGGACGACGAAGATGACGAAGACGACAATGCCCGCTGATGCGACGGGCTCTGAAAGCAGTTCGGAAGACGCAACCGCCTGCCTGCGCGATGCGCGGCGGCTGATCGTCAAGATCGGGTCGGCGCTGCTGGTGGACGAGACCACCGGCCAGATCCGGCGCGAATGGCTCGACGCCATGGCCGACGACGTGGCGCTCTGCCGCTCGCGCGGGCAGGAAGTCATCATCGTGTCGTCCGGCGCCATCGCCGTCGGGCGGGAGCATCTGGGCCTGATCGGCCGGCCCCTGCGGCTGGAAGAGAAGCAGGCCGCTGCCGCGACCGGCCAGATCCGCCTCGCCCATGCCTACCAGGAAACGCTGGCCCGCCACGACGTCACCGTGGCGCAGATCCTCCTGACGCTGGACGATACCGAGGAACGCCGCCGCCACCTCAACGCCCGCGCGACCATCGACACCCTGCTGAAGCTGGGCGCCGTCCCGGTCATCAACGAGAACGACACGGTCGCCACGTCGGAAATCCGCTTCGGCGACAACGACCGGCTGGCCGCGCGCGTCGCCCAGATGGTCAGCGCCGATACGCTGGTGCTGCTGTCCGACATCGATGGCCTCTACACCGCCGACCCCAAGCGCGACCCCAGCGCCACCCTGATCCCGGAGGTCCGCGAACTGACCCCCGATATCGAGGGCATGGCCGGCGAGCCGCCCCCCGGCTACAGCTCCGGCGGGATGGTGACCAAGATCGCCGCTGCCCGCATCGCCATGTCGGGCGGTTGCCGCATGGTGATCGCCAAGGGCAAGCGGATGAACGCGCTGTCGGCGCTCGACCGTCCGTTCAGCGACGGCGGCGCTCCCTGCACATGGTTCCTGCCCGGCGCCGAACCGCGCACCGCGCGCAAGCGCTGGATCGCCGGCCACATCAACGCGCGCGGCACCCTGGTGGTGGACGACGGCGCCGCCGCCGCCCTCAGCCGGGGCAGCAGCCTGCTGCCGGCCGGCGTCGTGTCGATCGACGGCGATTTCCAGCGCGGCGACGTGCTGGTCGTCCGCGCCCGCGACGGCCGCGAACTGGCGCGCGGCCTGTCGGCATACGCCGTAGAGGACGCGCGCCGGATCATGGGCCACCACAGCCAGGATACCGCCGACATCCTAGGCTATCGCGGCCGGGCGGAAATGATCCATCGGGACGATCTGGTCCTATCCTGACCCGCCTTATCCGGAATACATTATGATTGAAGCCGTCCTCTGGGACATCGACGGCACGTTGCTGGACAGCGAGCCCTTTCACTTCAAGTCGATCGTCGCCGTCTGCGAGGCCCATGGCCAGACGGTGCCCAAGTCCGATTACGACCGCCTGCTCGGCCGCTCCATGGCGGAAGTCTACGCCATGCTGAACGCGGCTCAGCCGATGCCGCTCGACCTGCCGCAGCTTGCGGCGGCCTGCTCCGACTATTACGTCGCCAATGTCGCCGACGTGCCGGCTCGCGCCGGCGCCTTGGAGAAGGTGGCCGAACTGGCGGAGCGCGGCATCCTTCAGGCCTGCGTCTCCAACAGCGGACGCCGGGTCGTCGAAGCCAATTTCAGCGCCATCGAGGATACGATCGCGATGCCGGACGCCCTGCGCTTCGCCCTGTCGCGCGACGATGTCGCCCACGGCAAGCCGCACCCGGAACCCTATCTGCGCGCCGCCGAGCGGCTGGGCGTCCACCCCTCCGCCTGCCTCGTGGTGGAGGACAGCCCGATCGGCGCCCGCTCCGGCAAGGCCGCCGGCATGGTCACGATCGCTTGGCCGCAGCACGCGACGCTGGAGTTCGACCCGGTCGATCACCTGATCGCCGACCTGCACGACCTGGACTGGCCGGCCTTCTTCCGCTGACCGGCGGATAGCTCCGGGGCAAACAGGTCTGGAGATGGCCGATGCGCGTTCTGCGGTCTTCTCCGGACCGGAAAAATCGCATAAGGTCCCGCAACTTACATAAAACTCGATTGGGAGCGCCCGCCGTGACCGCCGTCAAGCACACCGTTGATCCCTTGCAGGGGGAGATGCAGCAGTTGGGGAGCGCAGCGCGCGCCGCAGCAGCAGTGCTTGCCCTGGCGCCGACGACCCAGAAGAACGAAGCGCTGCGCGCGGCGGCAGCCGCACTGCGCTCCCGCGTGCCGGAGATCCTGGCCGCCAACGCCCGCGATCTCGCCGCAGCCGTGGCGCGCGGCACCGCCGCCTCCCTGATGGACAGGCTGAAGCTGGACGAGACGCGTGTCGAAGGCATTGCCAAGGGCCTGGAAGACGTGGCGGACCTGCCCGACCCAATCGGCGCCGTCATGGCGGAGTGGGAACGCCCCAACGGCCTGAAGATCGCCCGCGTCCGCGTGCCGCTGGGCGTCATCGGCATCATCTACGAGAGCCGCCCCAACGTGACCGCCGACGCCGGCGGACTTTGCCTGAAGTCCGGCAACGCCTGCATCCTGCGCGGCGGTTCCGACAGCTTCGAATCCTCACGCGCCATCACCGCCTGCATGCAGGCCGGCCTGAAGGCCGCAGGATTGCCCGAAGCGTCGATCCAGCTGGTCCCCACCACCGACCGCGCCGCCGTCGGCATCATGCTGACGATGACCGACGACATCGACGTGATCATCCCGCGTGGCGGCAAGTCGCTGATCCAGCGCGTCGCCGCCGAAAGTCGCATCCCGGTCATCAAGCACTTGGACGGCATCTGCCATGTCTATGTCGATGCCGCCGCCGATCCCAGGAAGGCGCGCGACATCGTCCTCAACGCCAAGATGCGCCGGACCTCCGTCTGCGGCGCCGCCGAAACTCTGCTGGTGGACCGTAGCATCGCCCAGGCTCAGCTTCCCGGACTGGTCGAGGCCCTGATCGAGGCCGGCTGCGAGGTTCGCGGCGACCAGACGGTCCGGGCGCTGAACGACCGCGTCGTCCCGGCCACACCGGCCGACTGGGATACCGAGTACCTCGACGCCATCATCTCCGTACGCGTGGTGGACGGCATCGACGCCGCCGTCGAGCACATCAACCGTCACGGCTCGCACCACACCGACAGCATCGTGACAGAGGACGCCGCCACGGCGGAAACCTTCCTCAACCACGTGGACAGCGGCATCGTGCTGTGGAACGCCTCGACCCAGTTCGCCGACGGCGGCGAATTCGGCATGGGCGCGGAGATCGGCATTTCCACCGGCAAGCTGCACGCGCGCGGCCCAGTCGGGGCGGAACAGCTCACCAGCTACAAGTATCAGGTGCGCGGCTCCGGGCAGATCCGCCCATGACTCCCGCCTTGCAGGCGGCCGGGAGCACGGCGGCAGAGTGAAGCGGGTCCATCTCTACAGCGGCCGTTTCTGGGCCGGCCGCAAGGTCGGCCTGCTCGGCGGCTCCTTCAACCCGGCCCATGACGGCCACCGCCACATCAGTCTGCTGGCGCTGAAGCTGCTCGGCCTCGATTACGTCTGGTGGCTGGTCAGCCCGCAGAATCCGCTCAAATCGACACGCGACATGGCGTCGCTGGAAGAGCGGCTGGTCAGCGGCCAACTGGTCGCCCGTCATCCCCGGATCGTCGTCACCGATATCGAGTGCGAACTGGACACGCGCTTTACGGCACAGACACTTGCCGGGCTCCACGGGCACTTCCCGCAGACCCGTTTCGTCTGGCTGATGGGGGCGGACAACCTGACGCAAATACCGCGCTGGCAGAACTGGACGCGAATCTTTGCCAGCACACCCGTTGCAGTCTTCAGCCGGCCTCCATATTCTTTAAGTGCGTTGCATGGCAAAGCCGCGCAACGCTACAGGTGTCGCCGGGTCGGCCAAAACCGGGCGCGGGGGCTTCCAGCGATGGAGCCGCCAGCCTGGGTATTTTTCCAGAACCCGCTGCATCCGGCATCGGCGACGGAAATCCGGAAACGACGCGCGCAGGCAGCGGCGGCGGCTTCCGGCGGTCAACCGGTTTAACAGAGGTGAGAGCCATAACCACGCAAACCCAACACGCTCCCGAAGCAACTGCAATCGCCGGGAAGCTCTCCAAACAGTTCTCTGAGGAATTGCCGAAGCAACTCAGCGAACTCGCCGTCAAGTCGCTGGACGACGATAAGGCCGAAGATATCGTCGTTATCGACCTGGCCGGTAAAACCTCCATCGCGGACTACATGGTCGTAGCGTCGGGCCGCTCCTCGCGGCAGGTCGGCGCCATGGCCGAACACCTGCGCGAGAAGCTGAAGGTCGCCGGCGCTCCGGCGGTCGAGGTCGAAGGCATGGCGCAGGCCGACTGGGTGCTGATCGATGCCGGAGACGTCATCATCCACCTGTTCCGCCCGGAGGTCCGGACCTTCTACAATCTGGAGAAGATGTGGGGCGTCGAGCCGCCGGCAGCGTCCCAACAGGCTGCCCTGTACGCCTGACGGGATCCGAAGCCTTATGAAGATCTGGCTCGCCGCCGTCGGGCGGGCGCGGGCCGGGGCGGCGCGCGACCTTTACGATGAATATGCCCGGCGCATGACTTGGCCTCTTACGCTGAAAGAGGTCGAATCGAAGAAACGCGCGCCGCCGGACGAACTCAAGCGCCTGGAGGCGGACCTCCTCCTGGCAGCCGTCCCCAATGCTGCCATGATCGTGGCGCTCGATGAACGCGGGACCACCCTGTCCAGCGAACGGTTTGCCGAACGCCTGGGTGTCTGGCGCGACCAGGGAGTGGGCGACGTCGCCTTCCTGATCGGCGGAGCCGACGGCCACGGCGACGCGGTCGGCAAGCGGGCCGACCTGATGCTGGCGCTGGGTCCCATGACATGGCCGCACCTGATGGTCCGTGCCATGATCGCGGAACAACTATATCGGGCTCAACAGATTCTGGCGGGACACCCCTATCATCGGGCATAAACTAGCCAGGGCTTCCGCCGCTGAAACGGAACGTTTACCAAACTGGGATAGTGCTATGGCCGCCATGATCGATAAAAAACGCCCCCGTCCCGTCGTTCTCTGCGTTCTCGATGGCTGGGGCTATCGCGAGGACCCGGCCGACAACGCCGTGGCTCAGGGCAACACCCCCGTTTTCGATCGTCTCTGGGCGGCCGGCCCCCATGCTTTCCTGCACGCCTCGGAAGAGGATGTCGGCCTGCCCCATGGTCAGATCGGCAACTCCGAAGTCGGGCACATGAACCTGGGCGCCGGCCGGGTCGTGTTCCAGGACTTGCCGATGATCGACAGGGCCTTCGCCGAAGGCGAACTGAACCACAACCCGGCCATGAACGGCTTCATCGCCGCGTTGAAGCAGTCCGGCGGCTCGGCGCACCTGATGGGCCTGCTGTCGCCCGGCGGCGTCCATAGCCACCAGTCCCATTTCGCAGCATTGGCGAAGGCGCTCAGCGCCGCCCAGGTGCCAGTCGTCATCCACGGCTTCCTGGACGGCCGCGATGTGCCGCCGCGCAGCGCCCGCGAGCAGGTTTCGGCTTTCCTGAAGGACATCGAAGGGTTGCCGGGCGTCAGCTTCGGCACGATCGACGGCCGCTACTACGCGATGGATCGCGACAAGCGCTGGGAACGGGTTGAACGCGCCTACAATGCCATGGTGGCCGCCCAGGGCCTGGAAGCGCCCGACCCGATCGCCGCGATCGACCAGGCCTATGCGGCCGATACCGGCGACGAGTTCGTCCTGCCGACCGTGATCGGCGCCTACACCGGCGCCAAGGACGGCGACGGCCTCCTGATGGTCAACTTCCGAGCCGACCGCGCGCGGGAGATCCTGACGGCCCTGCTCGATCCCGCCTTCAAGGGCTTCGACCGGCGCAACCCGATCCGCTTCGCCGCCGCGACCGGCATGGTCGAATACTCGACCGCCCTGAACGAGTACCTGACCGCGATCTTCCCGCCCAAGGAACTGACCAACGTGCTGGGCAAGGTGGTGTCGGATGCCGGCCTGACTCAGCTCCGCATGGCGGAGACGGAGAAGTACCCGCACGTCACCTTCTTCTTCAACGGCGGCGAGGAAAAGGTCTATCCGGGCGAGGAGCGCATCATGGTGCCCTCCCCCAAGGTCGCGACTTACGACCTCCAGCCCGAGATGTCGGCGCCCGAACTGGCGGACAAGGCGGTCGCCGCCGTCGAGACCGGCAAGTTCGACATGCTGGTGATCAACTTCGCCAACCCCGACATGGTCGGCCATTCCGGCATCCTGTCCGCCGCGATCAAGGCGGTGGAAGCGGTGGACGCATGTCTGGGCCGGCTGGTCGAGGCGGTCACCCACCAGGGCGGTGTGCTGCTGGTCACCGCCGACCATGGCAACTGCGAGATGATGCGCGATCCCGTCACCGGCGGCCCGCACACCGCCCATACCCTCAACCTCGTGCCGCTGATGCTCGTCAACGGCCCGGCGGATGTGGTCGCGATCAACGACGGCAAGCTGGCCGACATAGCACCGACCATGCTCGACCTGATGGGCCTGCCCAAGCCGGTGGAAATGACCGGCCAAACCCTGATCCGCCGCGATTCCGCGCGGCGCGCCGCGGAATAGGCGCATGAGGAGGGCAGCATTGGCAACGGCTGCCCTCCTCGGCGCCCTGGCGGCCCCTGCGGCATGGGCTCAGCCGGCCTGGGCTCAATCCCAGAAGCAGCCGCAGGCCCAGCAGCAATCCCAGAACGCCCTGACGGAGGTCGAGCGCCAGCTCGAAGCCAGCCGCAAGCGCGACGCGGAACTGGCCCGCTCGTCCGAGGCGCTGGAGCAGGAACTGGTTTCGCTCCGTACCCGTCTGGTCCAGACCGCCGACGAGGCGACCAGGCTGGAAAACGAATTGTCCGGCCTGGAAGAAACGCTCCGCGCGATGGAAGCGGAGGAGCGCGTTCAGGCCGCCAAGCTGGACGCCGACAAGGCGCAGATCTCAGAGCTGCTGGGAGCACTTCAGCGGCTGTCCCGCATTCCCCCCGAAGCGATGATCGCACGGCCGGAGTCGCCGGTCGACACGCTGCGCAGCGCGCTGCTGCTCCGCTCCGCAGTCCCTATCCTGCGCGACCGCGCCGAAGCGCTGGCCGGCGCGCTCCAGCAGTTCGCCGATCTCCGTACCCATCTGGCCGAGCGCCGCGCCCAGGCCGAGAAGGCCCGCGCGGACCTTGGGTCGCGCCAGGGCGACATCGCCAAGCTGGTCGAGCGGCGGCAGGAGCTTCAGGAACGGACCCAGGCCGAGCGCGAGCAGGTGGCGGACCGCATGGCAAGCCTCGGCAACGAGGCCAAGGACCTGCGCACCTTGCTGGAAAAGATGGAGCGGGAGCGGATCGAGCGCGAGAAGCGCGAGGCCGAGGAACGCCGCAAGGCGGAGGAGCGCCGCAAGGCCGAAGCCGCCGCCAAGGCGGCCGCACTCGCCCGCGAGAAAGCCGCCACCGAAAAGGCCGAGCGGGAGAAAGCGGCGCGCGAAGCCGCCGCGGCTGAAGCGCGGGAGCGGGAACTTGCAGCCGCCGCCCGTCCTCCAGCCCCACCCGACTCCAAGGACGAGGTTCAGCGCCTGCCGGTGGCGGGACAGGTCACCACCCGCTACGGCGAGGCCGACAAGTTCGGCGTCACCAGCCGGGGACTGACGGTCACCTCACGTCCGGGCGCCCAGGTCGTGGCGCCATCGGCCGGTTCGGTCATGTTCGCCGGGCCGTTCCGCGGCTACGGGCTGATCTTGATCGTTGAACATCCCAATGGATATCATAGTCTTATCGCAGGACTTGGCCGTATCGACACCAAGGTTGGTCAACGCGTACTGGCGGGGGAGCCCCTTGGAATCATGGGAACCCCGGCGGACGGTAACCCGGATCTCTATTTCGAGCTGCGACGGAACGGTCAGCCCATCAATCCGCAGCGCGGTCTCCCCGCTTCCGATGGCAAAGGACAAGGTTAGATGATGAAGACGATCAGTGCTGCCGCCCTCGCGGGCGTTCTGTTCCTAGCGCCGGCCTGCGCCATTGCCGAAACCAACACTTCGGAAACCTATCGGCAGCTCAACCTGTTCGGCGATGTGTTCGAACGCGTCCGGTCCGAATATGTCGAGCCGGTGACCGACGAGCAACTGATCGAAACCGCCATCAACGGCATGCTGACGGCGCTCGACCCGCATTCCAGCTACCTGAACCGCAAGAGCTTCCAGGACATGCAGGTCCAGACGCGCGGCGAGTTCGGCGGCCTGGGGATCGAGGTCACGATGGAAAACGGCCTGATCAAGGTCGTGTCGCCGATCGACGACACCCCGGCCTTCCGCGCCGGTCTCCAGCCCGGCGACCTGATCACCCATCTGGACGGCGAAGCGATCTCCGGCATGAGCCTCGCCGATGCCGTCGAGAAGATGCGCGGGCCTGTCGGCAGCGACATCAAGGTCACGATCCGGCGCGGCGAGGCGTCTGAGCCGTTCGACGTCGCGATCACCCGCGACACCATCAAGATCCAGTCCGTCCGCTACCGCCAGGAAGGCGATGTCGGCTATATCCGGGTCACCACCTTCAACGAACAGACCCAGACCGGCCTGGAACGGGCGGTCGACCGGCTCCAGAAGGAAATCGGCAGCGATAAGCTGACCGGCTATGTGCTGGACCTGCGCAACAACCCCGGCGGCCTGCTCGATCAGGCGATCTCGGTGTCCGATACCTTCCTGGACAAGGGGGAGATCGTCTCCACCCGCGGCCGCAAGCCGGAAGACGGCCAGCGCTACAACGCCAAGGCCGGCGACCTCGCCAAGGGCAAGCCGATGGTCGTGCTGATCAACGGCGGCTCGGCCTCCGCCTCGGAAATCGTCGCCGGAGCGCTCCAGGACCACCACCGCGCCATCGTGCTGGGCACCCAGAGCTTCGGCAAGGGCTCCGTCCAGACCATCATCCCGCTGCCCGGCCACGGCGCCATGCGCCTGACGACGGCGCGCTACTACACGCCGTCGGGCCGCTCGATCCAAGCGCTCGGCATCAGCCCGGATATCGAGGTCCAGCCGGCCAAGGTCGAGGAGATCGCACAGGGGATACGGCGCCGCGAAGCCGATCTGCGCGGCGCCCTTCGCAACGACACGGTGAACAGCCAGCCCACCCGTCCTGCCCCGCAGGCCGTGCCGCCCGCCCCTGCTCCGGGCGCCGCTCCCGGTGCGGCTCCCACTCCTGCGCCCGCTCCCGGCGCCCAGGCTCCGCAGGGACAGGAAGGCGATCCCGCGACGGCGGCGGCAGCCGATCAGTTCGACTACCAGCTCGCCCGCGCGCTCGACCTGATCCGGGGCGTTTCCCTGTTCAACACGCGCGCCGCCAACTGAGGCCCGAAGAGCGTCGATGGCAACCGCAGCCGCAAAGAAGGCTCCTTCGAAAGCCAAGTTCGCCATCGACGTCGCCGCCATCCGCCGCTCCGTGGTGCAGGCTTTCCAAAAGCTGAAGCCCAAGCGGAAGAAAGGTCTGGCGGCACCGATCGACGGCGAGCGGACGTTGTCGACCGAAATCGACACCGGGGTCGAGCGCAATCTGGTCACCCGGCGGATCAAGACCGTCATGGGCTCCGCCGTGGGAAAGGCCAAGGCCGGAGCGAAATCGCAGCGACTGCGCAAGGCGGCTATGGCGGTGGCCATGGTCCTGCCGCTGTTCGGCATGGCGGGCATCGCCGCCTGGCTATATACCGGCGCCGAGGAGACGGAACGGGAGCTCGAGGCGGCGATCCCCCGGATCGTCGTCCCGGTGCTCTCTCCCGACAGCGGCGGCATCGTCCACAACGATACGGCGAAGGCGGCGGCGCCCAGCGTCAACTCCCCCTATGATCCGGTGCCGATGGTCCCGGCCCCGGCGGCCGGCCTGATCGAGGACTCGCCGCGCGGCCCGCTGCCCCGCATCGGCGCCGACGGACGGACGCCGTGGCAGACCTATGCCCGGCCGTTCTTCCACGACGACAAGCGGCCGCGCATCGCCATGGTGGTCGGCCCCATGGGTATTTCCGCCAATGCGACATCCCGCGCGATAGAAGGGCTTCCCGGTGCCGTGACGCTGGCCTTCTCGCCGTCGGCGGACCAGCTCGGCGTCTGGGTCGATCAGGCGCGCCGGCTTGGACACGAGGTCATGCTGGAACTGCCGATGGAACCGGCGGACTTCCCACGCAACGACCCCGGTCCCAACACCATGCTGGTATCGCTCGACCCCGACCGTAACCAGCAGCGGCTGTTGAGCACGCTGGGCCGTGTATCCGGGTATGTCGGCGTGACCTCGCTGTCGGGATCGCGCTTCGGCGGAACGCCCGACAGCATCCGCCCCATCCTGAATGAGATCAACCGGCGCGGGCTGATGTTCCTGGACGCCCAAGCCGGAGCCCGCAGCCCGGCGGCGCGCGAAGCGACCAAGATCGGCCTGCCCAGGGCGATCGGGGACGGCTTCATCGACGAAGTCCCGTCGAAGGCGGCGATCGAGGCTCAGCTTCGCAATCTGGAAGAAGCGGCAAGGCTGGACGGCGCCGCCGTCGGCATCGCCTCGGCCTATCCCGTCACGCTGGATCAACTGAGCCAATGGATCGCAACCCTGGAGGCCAAAGGCATCGTGCTGGCCCCCATAACGGCCCTCGTCAACAAGCAGGCGGACCGGTAAGGAAGAACCAATGAGCAAAGCGGACAAGCTTCCCTACCGGCCCTGCGTCGGGATCATGCTGACGGACGGCCAAGGCCGCGTCTTCGTCGGCCGCAGGCTGGACACGCCGGACGCGTGGCAGATGCCGCAGGGCGGCATCGACGACGGCGAATCGCCGCGTCAGGCGGCCCTGCGGGAGCTGCTGGAGGAGATCGGCACCAATTCCGCCGAGATCGTCGGCGAGACGGAGGGCTGGCTGCGCTACGACCTGCCGGCCCACCTGATCGGCAAGGTCTGGAAAGGCAAGTACCGCGGCCAGAAACAGAAATGGGTGCTGGCCCGCTTCACCGGCACCGACGCCGATATCGACCTCGCAACCGACCACCCGGAGTTCGACGCGTGGCAATGGGTCGAACCCGGCCAGCTCGTCGAACGGATCGTCCCGTTCAAGCGCGAGATCTACGAAGCGGTGGTCGCGGAGTTTCAGCCGCTGCTCGCTCCGCAGGTCGAGCCGCAGGTCACTCCGAAGTAACCATCACCTCGACGTCCATGCCCAGGAAGTCCTCGGCGGCGCCGAACCAGTCGCCGCTGAGCGGGACGGCCTGCGCCGGGTCGCGGGTGACGGCGACTCGGATCAAGCCGGCGCCGCCGACGATCCCGTTGGTCGGATCGAACTCGACCCAGCCGGCGCCGGGGAGGTAGATCTGCACCCAGGCATGGGTGGCGCCGCCGCCAACCCTGCTTTCCGGATCGCCGTCGACGGCGGGGTCGTAGAGATAGCCGGAAACGAACCGCGCCGCGAAACCCAGCGTGCGGGCGGCCTCCATCATCAGCAGGGCGAAGTCGCGGCACGACCCGGTGTTCTTCTCCAGCGTCTCGACCGGCGACTGGGTGCCGGCGGCGGTCCTCCCCTTGTACTCGAAGCTGTCCTTGATCGTGCGGGTCATTGCGACCAGCATTTCCTGGGTCTCGGTCGGCCCGTCGGTACGGATGAACTGCTTGGCCCATTCGTCGACCTTGTGGTCGGGATCGGGAAAATGACGCTCTGTCGTCCGGCCCAGGTCCGGGATTTCGTCCGAGGAGTAGGAGAACGGGTATGTCCGCGCATATTCCTCGATCGGAAAATCCGGGTTGGACAGTCCGAAATGGTCGAGTCGTATCCGGCTTTCGAACCGCAGTTCCGTAGTGGAACGGTCGAACGAGCAGATCGCGATGGAGTTGCCGAAGACATCGTGCATCCAGCGGATCTTCTTCGCCGGCGGACTGATCACCATGCGGGTATCGAGCAACCGCATGTCGTGGCTGTCCCTTGGCCTGAACATGAGCCTGTGGTCTCCCAGCCGGACCGGCTTGGCATAGCGGTAGACGGTCACGTGGTTGACCTTGAGGACAGTCATGATATTCACACCTTGGAACCTGAACCCGAAAGGGCGCGGGCGGGGCATCAACGCGGGGCCGTGCGCAAAGGTTCCGATGCAATCCTCCCGCATTCGCCGTTTATAGCAAAACCCGATTTTCTCGGCAGACTAGACAAAGCTGGATCGGAAAAACTTAGTATAGCAATACGAACAATCAGTAGATCCATATACAGATCAGTATGTATATGTGCGGCAAAATTACTTGTATCTCCAAAATTCTAATTAACTAAAGTTATCCACATGAAAATCGTCGCTGCTGTGACTTTTTGATTGGATATCGGCCCGCTTTCATTTTAACTTCGCCGCGAAGACAAGGGACGGAGTGACGACGCGCATGAGCCGGATTGCACGCATGGTTTCAGCGGCTTTATTGCTTCTGTTCGTACTGCCGACACCTGCCGCTTTCGCCAGCTATGTGAATTGCGTTCAGTACGTCAAACAGGTCAGTTCGATCGCTATTTCAGGCAATGCCTGGATGTGGTGGAACAACGCCAAGGGCCGCTACAACATGGGCCACCGACCCCAGCGGAGTTCCGTTCTGGTGTTCCAGCGGACCAAGGCGATGCCGGCCGGCCATGTCGCCGTCGTGCGGGATGTCGTCGACCGCCGGACCATTCGGATCGAACATGCCAACTGGGCTCCCCGCGACGGCATGAAAGGGCGCATATCGACCGATCTGGTCGAGGACATCTCCGCGAACAACGATTGGACCTCCGTCCGCGTCATGCACAGGCCGAGCATGAGCTTCGGGAAGCCTTACGCGACCAACGGCTTCATCCATCCCCGATCGCCTTCTCCCGTTCTGGAACCCTGATCCGGCTTCTCGACGTCCGAACCGGCTCCGCCGTCTATGTCACCGGCACCCGCATCGGCCGAAGTCGGAATAAGCAGCAGATGAACCGGGCACTCCGAGAGTGAGTCGCCCGGCAGATCCGTTTACGTGCTTCGTCAACTATCCTGATGGCGATCTACCTGTGTCATTTTTAGGGATATTGCTTCCGCATAGAACTTTCCGGATTGCCATACGGACGTGTGCATAGTACCAAAGGAATATCGATGTTGCCGTATGTATAGTCGTCAACGAGGCGGTGGTGGTACCAATGCATGAAGCTAATTTGAATACGGCATTGATATGCCGCAATGTTACGGTGTCAGGACGCCGGACAAGCATCCGAATGGAACAGGTCATGTGGACTTCCTTGACGGACATCTGCCGTCGCGAAGACCATACGATCAATGAGATCATTACGATCATTGACGAAAAGCGGGCGGACACCAACCTGACCGCAGCCATCCGCGTGTTCATCATCTGCTACTATCGCGACGCAGCGCAGAACAACGTCGCCAAATGCGGTTTTGCCGAGGAGTCGGATTTCGACGCATTGGCCGAGCCGAGGGCCCTGGAGACGATCGAACCCAGTTCCCTGATGAGCGCCGCTCTGGACACCGTCGGTGCCCTCAAGCAATAGCCGCTGAAAGGTTGCCGTTCCGGCAACCGCCTCGGGGCCGGCAGGTCATGCAAGTGGAGGCATGACCGGCTGGCCGTGACTTACCGGCATCCCTCACTTACCGGCGCCCCTCACTTACCAGCGGAAGTGGGGGATCGCCGCGACTGGGATATGGCCGCTGGCTGCCGCTGCCGCTGCGAGCTTCCGGGGGTCCGGATGCTCGCCCCAAGCCGTCGCCAGTTCTTCCAGGTGGATGCCGCTGGTGACCAGCACAGCGTCGATTCCGGCGGCATTTGCCCCCGCGACATCGGTACGGAAACTGTCGCCGACGGCGACGATCCGCTGCCGGTCATGGATGTCGAGCAGGTCGAAGCAGCGCCGGTAGACCGGGGCATGCGGCTTGCCATGGTAACGGACAGATCCGCCCAATTCCTCGTAGCGCTGCGCCAGCATTCCGGCGCAGATCGCCATCTTCGTGCCGACGACCACGACCAGATCTGGATTGGCGCAGACCATCGGCAGCGACCGGGCGGCGCAGGCCTTCAGGACCGGATCGTAGTCGGCGATCGTCTCGTCGAAATCGTCGATCCCGGTGTTCACCACGAAGGTCGCATCGGCGGGGTCTTCGACCATCTCCAGCCCGATATCCTCGAACACGTCCTTGTCGCGCGGCGGCCCGATATGCAGGCATCGCTTGCCCAGTGCCGCATGCCAACCGTCCGGCGGATCGATCAGAGCCTCGTGGGTGGCCTCGCCCGACGTCATCAAGTGATCGTAGTGATCCGGCGTGATGCCCATGCCGGAAAGCTTTTCCGTGACCGAGGCGCAGCGGCGCGGCGCATTGGACAGCAGGCAAACGCGCTTGCCGGCGGCCCGGAGCCGATCCAGGCAGTCAATGACACCCGGATACGGCTCGACACCGTTATGCAGAACGCCCCACAAGTCGAGGATGTAGCCGTCGTAGCGATCCGCCAGCCCGGAAATGCCGTTGAATACCGGAAGCGTTTTAGGAGTGTCCTGCGAAGTCATGTCGTCCCTTGATCTGGGGAAAAGCTTGGGCTCATCCCTGGCGGTGGTCGGCCCCCACGGCATCCCGCAAGCAGGTAAAACCATCGGCGCGCAGCAGTGTTGCGAGATCGCGCCTGATCTCCTCGACCAAGCGCGGACCATGGTAGACCAGCGCCGTATAGAGCTGGACCAGCGATGCACCGGCGCGGACCTTGTCATAGGCGTCCCGCCCGGACGAGATTCCGCCGCAGCCGATCAGCGGTATCCTGCCGCCGGTCAGGCGGTACATGTCCTTCAGCACGGCAGTCGATGCGGTCCGGACGGGAATGCCGCTGAGCCCCCCGGCTTGGCCGGCAACGGCTGCCGGCAGTTCGGGCGGGCGGGCAAGGGTCGTATTGGATACGATCAGCCCGTCGATGCCGCTGGACAGGGCCACCTCGGCGATGTCGCGCTTGTCTTCCTCGGTCAGGTCGGGCGCTATCTTGAGCAGCAGCGGCGGCGCCTTGGCCGGTGCCGGAACCGCCTCCTCCCGCGCGTCCAGCGACCTGCCGAGCAGTTCGGCCAAAGGCTCCCGCCCCTGAAGGGTGCGCAAGCCCGGCGTATTGGGAGAGGAGACGTTGATCACCAGATACGACGCCAGGGGAGCCAGCCGGCGGATGCCGATGACGTAGTCGGCGGCGGCATCCGCCGTTTCCTTGTTCTTGCCGACATTGGCGCCGACCAGTCCCGGCCGTCCGCGCCGAGCCTCCAGCCGTCCGGCGATGGCATCCAGTCCGTCGTTGTTGAAACCGTAGCGGTTGATCAGCGCTCCCGCTTCCGGCACGCGGAAGACGCGCGGACGCGGATTGCCGGCCTGCGGACGCGGCGTCACGCTGCCGATCTCGACAAAGCCGAAGCCCTGCGCCAGCATGGCGTCGGCCACTTCCGCGTTCTTGTCGAACCCGGCGGCCAGACCGACCGGGTTGGCGAAGTCCAGCCCCCAGAGCGTGGATCGCAGGATCGGGTCGTCGGGCATCCGGGAACGCGGCGCCAAGCCGCTCTTCAATGCCGCAACGGTGACGCCATGGGCGGTTTCCGGGTCCAGCCGGCGCAGCAGCGGGCCCGCGATCGGGTAAAGGTCGATCAATCGGGACGGCCTTGGATTGATGGGGGGAAGACGTGCCTGCCGTCGGGGCCGAGCGGCAGCGGGTCCACCGCCGTCACCGCGCCGACGGCAAGCGGTCCGTAAAGATGGGGGAAAAGCTCGCCGCCGCGCGACGGCTCCCACTTCAGGGCAGCGCCGAGCCGGGCCGCGTCGACGCTCAGCAGCACGAGGCCGGTCTGGCCGGCACGATGCTTCGCGGCGCTTTCGACGATCTGGGACGCTGTCGAGAAATGGATGAAGCCGTCGGCGGCATCCTGTGAGGAGCCGGGATAGCTGCCGGAAAGCCGGGCTGCCGCCCACTCCTCCTCCCGGCACATATGATGGATGACGGTGTCGCTGATCATGGCCGGGACACTAGCCGAAACCGCTCCCGCATTAAAGGCCGCGACAGCTTGATGAAGCACCTGCGGCCATTCGTTACGCGAAGGGCGTCCCAAATTCGTTGCGAAGGCAATTTTTCGCAGAATGCGAGAAGCAACGTGCCGAGCCATCGGCAATTTGCAAATCGATGCGAGACGCTAATTTAGCGGCGGCATCTTCTTATATGACATACGATCTAAACCAAAAGGCTGAATGTCTCAATAAGTGGCTGATCGGCAGGGCTTTTTCCAGTCGCAGCCTCGGTAACTAAATTTCCCCGAAAGTTGGCATTGATCTTGCCTATTGGATATCAAACCAACGGAGGACACTATGGATTCAGTACTGAGGTTACCGGTCGAAGATAAGCGCCCCACGAGCAACGCCATGGACTATGCGCTGACGGTAGTGGAGACGATGGGCGAACAGGGACTGACTACGGTTCCGATCAAGCCGACGACTGCGATGCTGACCGCCGGCGCGCGCTCCGGCCATGTCAGCGTCGAGACTGCCTGGAAGATCTACCAGGCGATGATCAACGAGGAGAACTGAGCGGCCGATGCCGGGCACGCCGGCTACTCGCTCCGCAAGACATGCAGAATGTATTTCCCGCCCCCGGCGGCGTGACGGCCGGGGACGGGAAATTTTCTCAACTTCTATTTATAGTCCGGTTTTACTTGTCAGCGCTCCGGTCTGCGAGCCGACGTACGCTTGTCCCCAGAGCGCCTGTAGACATAGATGCCGAGCACGCTGAGCCCGACCGACCAGATCGTACCGAGCGATGCCATCGCCGTGATGATCAGGTTGGCCTGGACCGGATCGGCCACGATGACCCAGGCGATAGCCCCCATCTGAGCCAGCCATGTCAGCGCCATGACATAGCCGAAGGTCGGCCTCATCCGGCTGACATAGGCATCTTCGGACGTTCTCTCCGGCGCGGTCATGACGGCACCCTCGGCCCGCCGCCCTTATCCTTGCCGCCTTCATCGTCGGGGAGCCCCTTGTCGGGGAGACCCTTGTAGAACAGCCGGCTTCCGATCTCCGCCGCCATCTCCCGTCCTGTCGTCCAGTCCGGCAGGGTCGAGCGGTCATGATAATGCGTGGCGCCTCCCGTCAAGTCCTCCAGCAGGCCCGCCACGGCCCGGCGTGCGATGCGCAGGCAGGTGGTGAACAGCAGTTCCGCCGCCGAACCGGCACCGGCCTTCAGATCGGCGATCCGCGCCAGATCGGGATTGTCGGGGCTCCAGCAGGCAAAGCTCCGGCAGGCATCGTCGATCGCCCCCTCGGTCAGCGTTGCGGCCCGGTTCATCACGACGGCGGCCACGGCTTCGATCCCGCGCAGGGACTCTCCCGCCGCTTCGCTCCACAGAGTCCGGGCGAACAGCTCGATGTCGGCACCCGGTCCGGCAGGTCCGGCACCGCCCGTAGCCTCGGCATCGGGCTGAGGCGTCAGCCTGCGCCCGCTCATCGCCGGTCCCCCATCCGCTCGGACTGGATCAGGGCGGCGCCGTCCAGCTTGGCGTCGATCCGAAGCAGATGATCGGTCAGCCGGCGCTCGATATCCTTGAGGTAGCCGACGGACACATAGGTCTTGGCGACTTCCAGCTTGTAGGCCGACAGGCTTTCCCGCATCTGGGTCAGCGCCGTCTCGGACAGGTGGTGCAGGCGGTCCAGCGCCTCCTCCGATTCCTGGCGGACATGCCAGATCAGCCAGAACAGGGCGGCCAGCATCGGCAGTTCGACAACGGTGATCCACCAGGAAAGATTGATCCCGGAAGCGTCAGACATTGGTTTTCTCCTAGAATAAATGGCAAAGAAAAAGCCGCCCCGGATACTGGGACGGCCTTCGAAACGATCGATGTCGTAAGGTGGTCTAAACAGCGAAGTCGGTGACTGCCCGCGCTGCCTGCGCGCCGCGCCAGTCGGTGTGCCGCACCGCTCGCGGCCATGAGCCGAAGCGGACCGGTTCGGCGCTCAGGCACCCTGCCACGGCGTCGAGGCCGTCGTCGTGGCCCTTGTGCCGGCCCTCCGGCCGCCATTCCCGCATTTCGCGGACGAAGGGGGTGTCCCAAACGCTGCGATGGGCGTGCAGCGCGCCGGCGGCCAGCACGGCGTCGAAGGCTTCCATGATGCGCCGGTCCTTGGGTACGGTCGAATGCGCCTCCAGCACCGTCGCGGATACGCCGGTCCGGGCAAGCTCGCGGCGCAGCAGTGCCGGCAGGAAGCGGCCAAGACCATTCACTTCCAGGGTCACCGCCGGCAGGTGGAAGTCCCGCAGGAACTCGGCCACCTGGCGGCATTGCTGCGACGCCTCGTCCTCGTCCTCTCCCTGGATCGCCGACAGGTAGCGCAGCCGGTGCAGCCAGTAGCCGCCCTCCCCGTCGGAGAACAGGGCGGCCACGACGCTACCGTCGCCGGTCTTGCCCTCTGACGCCAGCCCCTGTCGGGCATTGACGCCGTAGGCCGGGTCCCACCAGCAGGTCGCGGACACCATCCGCCGGCCCCCCAGCGTCAGCACCGGCATGCCGCGCGCCTCGCGGTATTCCAACTCCTGCTCGTAGGGGCGCAGGCGGTCGGGGTCGAGCCTGCCGTCGGCGATGCTGACCGGCCGCAGCATCATCTGGCTGTTGAACTTGTTCGGCCCCGTCGCCCGCCTGATCCGCTCGATGGCGTCCAGCGGGAAACGCTCGCCCCAGGCGCTCCGCCCCTGATCGTCCAGGATCGGCTTGACCAGACGCTGGAACCCGGAGAGGAAGGGAGCGCTCTCGCCGACCTCGCGGCGCGCCTCGTCGGCATAGATGGTGTAGTAGGTGTGCGGCGTCCCGACGTAGAGCTGCATGCCGCTGGGCACGATGATGTAGTCGATCTCGCTCAGCCGTGCCCGAAGGTCCTCCCGTTTCGGCGCAGTATCGCAGGTCCTCGGCACTTCCACGTCGTCGCAGATCACGACGTCGGCGCGGCTGCCGGTCAGATTGGCCCCCATCCCGCGCGCCAGCATGCTGGGATCGCGCAGTTCCATCTGCCGGTTGACGGTGAACTGCTCGGCAGCCCACTGGTCGGCGCGGTCGGGCTTCAGGCCCTGGGTTTCCGGGTGGCGCTCGATGATCCGCTTGACGGTGCGGACCATCTTCTTCGCCAATGCCAGATCGGCCGACAGCACCATGATCCGGAGCGAGGGGTTGGTCTTCAGCAGCCAGGCGGCGAACAGCCCGACCACGGTCGATTTGCCGCTGTTCCGGAAGGCCATCAGCAGGAGCCGCCGGTCCCGGCCAAGCCAGCCGGCGGACAGCCAGTCGGCGATTTCCAGATGGTGAACGGGGTCCTTCAGGTCCTGCACGGTGTTCCAGAGAACGAGGAAGTTTCTGAAGCTTCCGAATTCGCCTTCCACCTCCTAGTCCTCTTCCGAAGGATTGGCCTCGTCCAGGGGATCGGGGCCGTCGAGCAGGGCGATCCGGGCACGGGCGCGGTCGTAGATCTCGGCATACTCGTCGGCCTTCGACGTGGCTCCCGTCCCCGGTTTCGGCGCCACGGCCGCGGCCACCAGCCGCTGAAGCTGGTAGAGGGCCGTCAGATGGCCGACAGCCGCCTTGCAGGCGGTCTGGAAAGCCCCGAACTCCTTGGCGTCTCCCCCGTCCGGCGGGATGCTGGAGAAGATTTCGTAAGCCCCGATGGCGCGCCGCGCCGCCGTCGGCAGGATCACCGACAGCAGGTCGGCAGACACCTCCCGCTCGCATTCAGACATGGTAAATTCCTTTTTGCAGTAGGTTGGGTCGTCATGGATTTCGGGCCAGGATGTGCCAAGCCGCACCGTTGGACAGGGCCGTGACCGCGTGGCCCTTCTCGCTCAGCACGATGGCCTCGCCGTCGGGACCGCCGCCACCGCTCTGGGTGACGGTCACCGCGTTGGCGCTGACATCGGATTTCTTGATCGTCACCGTCCGGCCGATCGCCAGCATGGCGGACGGACTGGGCAGCCTCACTTCGGTCGCCCCGCCATAGGCGCTGACCAGATAGAAGGTGCGGCTCAGGTCCGGCTCGAAGAGGGCGCCGCCCTCGAAGAAGCCGGCATTGCCGGGCAGCATGTGGGCGGCCGTGATCCACCACGACGCCCCGTTGGAAACGACGGTGACGAAGTCGTAGCGGCTGCCCAGCGGGAACGGCCTGCCGTCCGGCCCCGAGCCGGAGGCGTCGGTGACGGTTACGGCATTGCCGCTCAGGTCCATCTTCTTGATCGTCAGCGCCCGGCCCTCGGCATTGCCGGGAGCAGGCAGCCGGAACTCGACCGGCCCGTTGAAGGCGCTGACCAGATGGACCGACCGGGTCATGTCGGGCACGACCACGCCACCGGCCACGGGATCGACGAAGCGGGTCTCGTACCGCATCGCCTCCACCGTCAGGTCGGTGACTCGTGTAGGCTTCAGGTAGTTCTTGGCCGGGTAGCCGGCGTTGTAGGCAGTGAACTGGCCGCCCGACTGGTCCCAGATCGCCGGCCCGCCGCTGGCGGAGAACAGGTTGGTGATCGAGGTCTCCTGCGAGCCGGCCTCCAGGTAGACGTTCGGCACGCCGCCAACCGACTCGGTGTAGAGGTTGATCAGCAGGTTCTTGTCGGTGTCCGGCCCGATCCGGAAGCAGGTATGGGCCGTGGTCGATAGGTTGGCCTCGCAATCGACGAAGGCGTTGTTGAACCGCCCGTGCTGGACGTAGAAGCCCGATCCGGTGCTGGGCACCCCCAGCGAATAGACCCGGACGCAGTGGAACTTGTTGGCGTTGGGCGTATCCCCCGCTCCGGTCCGCACGAGATGGACGCCGTGCAGGGTATGCCGGACCACCAGCACGCGGGCGAAGTTGTTCCAGTAGCAGGGCCGGTCGGGGTTGTCGCCGCCGTCCAGCACGACGCCGGTCGCGGTGTCCCAGACGACGATGTCGTGGACGGCGTTCTGGACGCATGGCCCATCCCGCCCGGTCAGCTTGATTCCGACCATTCCCTGTTCGATCCGCAGGTGATGCAGGCTGGCGTAGCTGTCCGGCAGCAGGATCACCGGGAAGTCGTTACCATCCGCCCGGATGATCGATCCCGCCCCCGATCCATGGAAGCTCTGGCCGTAGCCGACCGGCAGGGTCGCGGTGACCCGGTAGATGCCGGGCGGCACGAAAACGGCCGTCGCGGCGGTCAGCGCCGCCTGGATCGCCAGCGTGTCGTCGGCAATGCCGTCGCCGACCGCGCCGAAGTCCTTGACCGAGGCGACATCCGCCAGCTTGTCGCGGATCGACCGCCTGACGGCGCCCGCTCCCGGTCCGACGAAGCTGCTCAGCCCCTCGCTGTCGACCGCTGGCGTCACGGTCGGGTTGCCGCCGCCGTCGAACGCGAGCAACTGGTTCGCCCGCGCCGCCCTTCCGGGCAGCAGGGACGATGCCGGCAGGTCGGTCGGGGCGTAGTGCAGCGCCGTCAGCGCGTCGTCGGCAAGCTGCTGCACGCAGGCCGTCAGGTAGTCGTACTCGTCGTTCAGCGAGCGGGCCGGCAAGGCCCCGCTCTCCAGGAAGTCGGTCACCCGCTCATAGGGCAGCCGTCGAAGCAGCGTTATTTGGACTCCTTCGTCGGGCGGCTGATCGAAGGTCACCGTTCCGCCCGCCGTCTGCCCGCTGCCGGACACGGTATAACCGCCGGTCTGAAGGGCCGCGTCCAGATGGACCTGCATGTCCTCCGACGCGAAGATCGGGAACGGATAGGCGAAGGCCCGCTGGGCGCCGTCGGCGATGTAATGCCGGCGCGGAGGGACCGCACCGATCTTGATGTGTTCGGTCATGATGTATCCAATCCCGGACGAGCCTCCTGTTTCATCAGTCGGTTCAGTAGGCGTTGCTGAACAGCTCCAGCCGTTGCTTCTCCGCCAGTTGCGACCGCTCCAGCAGGTTGCTCTTCTGCGTCGCGGTGACTTCCTGGGCGAGCGCCTGCGTCCGCAGCCGGTCGGTGGCGTCCGCCTCCTGCTGGTTTCGGTGGGTATCCGCCACCATCCCCAGCAAGACCGCTTCGCCCGAGCCATCGGACGTTCCGCCGCCTCGCGTGCCCAGGCTTGCCCTGGTGCGGCCGACCGTCTTGCGCAGGGCCTTCAGGCGGGCGGCCTCGTCGCTGGCGGCGCTGGAGTCGATCTGTGCCCGCCGGAGCGCCACGTCCTCCTGCTGCGCCTGATCGGACTTCGCCTGCCCCTCCAGCAACTGGCGCCGCTGCAAGGACTGGGTTTCCCGCAGCACGTCCTCGGCGTGCTTCTTCTGGTCGGCCGCTTCCTTCTGGCTGGCGGCGATCTTCTCGCGCTCCAGCGCCAGCGCGTCGGCCGCCTTCTGTTTTTCGAAGGCGAGCGCGTCGGCTCTTTGCTGAGCTTCGAGCTGAACCGCATACCGGGCATCGCCGGCACTCTGGAAACCGCTGACCGTCTTCTGCGCGCTGGCGATCACCGGTATGGCCTGTAGGGCCAGGTTTGCAACACCACCCATCAGTCGTTCACCTTCAATTCAGTTGTGACGGATAACAGCGTGAAAGGCAGGGGAGCGGACTGCTCGACCCGCCAGAGCGGCTGCGTTCGATCCCGCGCCCAGCCGAGCGAGCGCAGCCGCCGCAGGCCGCTGACTCGCGGCGGTGCCCCGTCGCCCAGCGCCTGCCCGCCCAGCCGCCGGAGCGGATAGTCGGTCAGTCCGGCCCCGACATCGGCGCGCAATGCTGCGGTATCCTCCAGTTGGAAGACCACCTCGACCAGCCGCATCGCCAGCCCCCTGCCGCCGCCGGAATTCAGCGGGTTGGGCGGCAGCGGCTCGACGACATGGGTGAACGGCAACCCGGCCTCGACCGTGGAAGCCGGCGGGTCGAGCGTGATCGACCCGCCCGATACGGTGACATCGGGCCGCAGCACCCCGTCGGCGACGATGGCGATGGTCTTGCCGTTCAGGTGGTCCAGACCGGACCAGACGGCGACCGGCGTTTCGCTTTCGCCATAGAGGCCGGCGTCCAGATGAAGCGCGTCGTCCAGCCGCTCGATGTTCCAGCGGGTCGAAAAGCCTTCCGGCCGCTGGACCAGCAGATAGACGTCGTCGCCGACCACGGCGACCGAGTGGATCGTCCCGGTGGTATCGATCCGGGTCCAGGCGGTGACCTGCTCGGTCCGGTAGACGGTCAGCGCCCCGAGGGTCCCGTCGTCCATCACCACCAGCATCAGCCGGCGGCCCTGGTCGTAATCCTGGTCGAGCGGCCGCACCACCAGATGCCGGGCCAGCAGCGCCAGATCGGTCGCCTGATAGGCCTGCTCGGTATCGGCATACAGGAACTCGCGGACTTCCCGCCCGTTACGCGACACGAACAACGTGGCGCCATCGACGTCGCGCGGCGCCACCGACCGATCCGTCGGCGAGCCGATCCGGGTCTGCCGGTTGAGCTGGATCGTCTGAGGCGTCAGCGGCTCCCCCGTAACCATCCACTCGGCGCCCGACGTGAAGACCTGAAGGTGCCGGCCGGAGAACACCGCCCGGATCGCATTGATCTGGTCCGACAGGATACCGAACTCGATCGCCTCGTCGTCCTGGCCGGTGCCGAGATCGAAGTTCCAGATATCGGCGGACCGCGACAGCCAAAGCCGGTTCGGCAGCTCCCGCGATCCGCCGATCACCAGCCTGTCCTGGTGGAACGCCGCCGAGACCGGGTAGCCCCGCAGCGGCGAGAACGCCTGCTCGTCCCAGACCGCCGCCGCGTCGGTATTGGCGAAGTCCTCGTTGACCAGGACCTTGACCTGAGTGCCCGACACATATTCGGTGACGGTGCATTGCTTCCCCGCCACCCGCAGCCTGACGCCGGCATGGCCGGCGACGAACACCGCCGACGACGCCGTCAAGGTGACGGTCCCGGTCACGGCGCTCGGTGTGACGGTGACGCCGACGGGCGCGAAGCGGTACCAGGGTTGCCGGATCGCGTTGCCCTCGACCAGGAACGCCCATTCCTCCAGCGACCAAGCCGTCTCCCCGGTCCGCTTGAGCTTGCGCGGCGCGACGTCGGGATGACAGACCAGCAGCGTGTCGCCGCTCTGGGTCCAGGTGATCTGGCCCAGTTGATCCGCCGTCCACGGCGTATTCACCGTCGCGACCAGATCGTCGCCGTGATGGACGTCGACCCGGTATTCGGAAAACGCCAGCAGGTAGGTCTGCTCGATGCTGAACTCGAACGCGACCAGCCGGCCGGGACCGCGCGCACTGGCCGAATACGCCATCCCTGGCCGCCGGGTGATCCCGCCGGTCGGGTGGATCAGCAGGTTGCGCAGGGTCAGCGCGCCATTGTCGTAGGCGCGGAGATCGCCGCGCCCCAGCAGTAGGCGCGAGATTTCGCCGCTGGTGAAGTTGGTGGTCAGGATGCGGACGCGGGTCATCAGGCGCGCGCCTCGATCAGGGTGAAGTCCTCGAACCCGAGTTGGCTGTCCTGCTGGTTGTCGATCAGCCGTGCCCGGCGGAACTCCAGTTCGGCCAGCTTCGTTAGAGCTTCCGCCCGGCTGCTGTTCTCGGTCAGCGGCAGGCAGAACTCCGCCGCGAGCCGGGCGATCACCACCTGGTCGAAGAACGGCGGGAACGCCGCCTCCGCCGGGCGATAGACATAGGTCAGCGTGACCTGATCGGCATCGGTCTGAAGCGTCGTGCCGACGATGCGGTAGCCCAGCCCGCGGCCATGGCCGGGCGATCCGGCGGACAGCGCCCGCAGGAAATCGACCGGCAGGGCATGGGCGTAGTCGTAATCGCCCAGCGGCGGATCGGCCAGCAACGCCAGCGTCGCCTGGGTGGTCGCGAAACTCCACGAATTGGCCGAGAGCAGGGCGTCGCGGGTGGAACCGTAGAGAGCGTCGGCGACCTCCGCCTCGGCGGTGCCGTCATTGAAGCTGGTGATGGAGCCGGCCCCGATCTTGATCAGGGCGCGGCTGCACAAGCCGATCGGTGTGAGCGCCATGGCGCCGGTCTCCCTCGCGGAGTGGGCGGCGCTCCGGGTCCCCATCATCCACATGACGGGGACCCGGAGCGCCCGGACGGTCAGTCGCTGTTGGAAGCGCCGACCTGGGTGAGGTTGGCGACATCAACCGTCCCGCCGCTGTTGCTCGCCACCAGCAGGATGCCGGCCTGGGGAGTGCCGTCGGTGTCGATGTTCGACATGATCATGTCGCCGACCCGCAGCATGTCGGAGACCGTGCTGAAGTAGCCGGCGGTATCCACGTCGGTCGCGAGATCGGCGGTGGTGTAGTGCCAGAGGGTGAACCCGTTGGCATAGGCGAGGACGCTGAGGTCCTTGGACTTGAAGGCCATGACTGAAAAACTCCGGGAAAGATCGGGAAACGGATGCGGTCGCGCCTGAGCGGCGGTCAGCTTTCCAGGCAGCGCATCGTGACGACGCCGCTGGCGTCGATCAGGGCGGCGCCCTGGCTCATCATGTTGTTGACGAAGTGCGAGGCGCGGTCGCCGTGCCACGTCACGTCGGTCGTGACGTCGGCGCCGGCGGCATGGCCGACGGCGGTCTTGTGGTACCAGTGGCACAGCCGGACGTTGGAGCTGGCGCTGAGGCCGGAATGCGGGACCCACAGCGTGCCGAGCCAGCGCTTGGCCTGGGTGCCGCGCCACGGCAGCTCGTCCGGGCCGACATAGTCGGACTTGGCGAACTCGTCGATGCCGAGCAGCTGGCTCCACTGCTTCCAGCCGACCACGGCGTAGCGCTGGCCGTCGTCCGGCACGTCCGCCTGCCCCAGCTTCTCGAAGGCCAGCAGCACCTTGGCCTTGGTCAGCCCGTCGGTCGCGGCGCCGGCGTAGTTGGTCGAGGTGTCGAGCTGGCCGATGATCAGGTCGTCGGTCTTGCGGCCCAGCGCATAGGCGCCGGCATTGGTGATGACGGTGCGCTCGTCGATGTTGGTCTTCAGCTCGTCAAGCTTGTCGACCCAGTCGCCGGCGTAATAGTCGGTCAGGATGCATTCGACCGGCGTGTGATCGACGTTCATCGTCGGGATCTTGCCGTGCCGCGCCTTGGTCGAGGCGACGCCCTTGCCGACCTTCTGGAAGATGGTCGAAGCGCCGCGCACGTCGCCCTTGCTGCGGACGGTGTTGCGCAGCTTGGAGCCCATCCGCTGGAAGCTCTCGTGAACTTCGCGTTCGAACTGCTTGACGAAGGCCTTGTCGATGGTCGTGGACATGAATGAAGAGCCCTTTCCGGCATCTATCGGGAGATTGGGGAGGAAATTCGGACACGAAAGAGGCCGGCCCCGACGACGCCTCATGGAGAGAGGCGCCGCCGGGGTCCGGCCCTTGGTTTCGGCTTCGATCCGTCGGTGAAGACGGAGTAGTGGTGTTGACGAGAGAAAATTAGGTTTAAATTCCTAGTTCGTCAAGAGCTTTTTTGCTTTGGCGCGATTTTTTCGACCGCACCTGATTTGGCTGGTTTTGTGAGGCGTTAAATGCCGGGAGCAGCGTTCACTTCGGCTCTTCGGGCGACCCGGTTTTCCTGCGGTTCAAATTGAAGGACGGCGCTTTAAGAGCGAGTACGGCCTCCGGCGGGGCACTCGAACTCAATGCAAGAACATGCGTGATCAAGTCTCTCGCATAGTCCAGGTCGTAAAGGATCTCGCCCTCGGAAGAGACGAGTTCTCCATCATGGGGAAGGAGATCCCTGACGGCGCTTTCCAGAAGTCGCATTTGCTTCTGCGCAATTCCAGGCTTTCGCAACCAAGCTTCCGAAGCGCGTCGAGAAGTCTTGTCCGGGTAACGGTGAACCCCACGCGTTTTTCCACCACGGTCCTCAACAAGTCAGTGGTGGAATCAGGCTGCGGCATATCCGGAACGCGGCGACGGCGCAGCTCCGACTTTCATCAGAAGCACCGGGCTGGCAAGGTCCAGTTCTCCGTCATCCGAAACCTTCAACATGAACTGCTCGAAAGGCGCTTCAGGCTCATAGATGGCCTCTATGCCGGTTTCCAGTTCGACCAGTCCGCTCACGGCATCGGGAATCAAGGCAAAAGCCTGTTCGAGATCGCTGTGGCCGACATGGAGGCCGCGAAGCTCCGGGGAAGTGAAGATATGCACGAGCCCGGCGCGCCGATGGAAGATGCGTACGGTGCTCGGAACAGGCAGGATCGTACCCATGCTTGGCGCTTCCCTGGTGCCTCGGCGACAGGAAACACCCTGCCGGTCCCACACAAAGTATACCCCATCGGAAGTGGTATCAAGCTCCGGTGCCGGGCAGGTTCCTGAAACACAGGGTGATGTTTCAGAATCCTGCCCTTCCCCCAGCCTCAGCCCCGGTCGGGATAAAGCTGGCGGAAGCCTTCCGTCACCTTGGCGAGCAGGGCCGGGTCGCGGTCGCGCCAGTAGCGGGGATCGCGCATCATCTTGTGAAGATCCTCCTCGTTCCCCGGCACCGGTCCGGACGACGCGGCGGCGCGCAGGGCCGACGGTTCCGACGCGGTCATCATCCGGTGCAGCGCCACGACGCCGTCATAGCTGGTGGTCAACCCGTCAAGCGCCGCCGGGGGAAGGTTCTTCCGGCCCCAGGCCAGCAGTTGCCGGGAGGTTTCCCGCCAAGTGTCCTCGCCGCCGAAGTGGTTGATCAGGCGGGCGACTTCCCGTTCGGCCTCGAACTCGAAGGCGATCTGCTGGATCATCGGCACCAGCCGCTCGGCCGCCAGATCGTAGACGAGCTGCGCCTGATCGGGCGTGAAGCCGGCGGCGTGGAGCTTGTGGTTCAGCACCGGATCGGCGTCGAACAGGCCATGGCCGCAGTCGATGCAGTAGCCGTCCGGAGCGTCGGGCACGCCCAGCAGGCTCAGCAGGGTGGCGCGGTCCAGCGCGCCAGCATCGGCGCCGGACGCAGCCGGGGCGGAAACAGGCTCGGGAACTGGCTCGGCGGCCTGGGTCAACAGGGACTCACTCATGCTTCATACTCCTCGAAGGTTCGATGAAAGAAAGATTCAGCCGGCGGCTTCAGGCGCCGCCGTCTCCGCCACGGCCGTACGGATCAGTTCGCCCGGCACGCCGAACGACCGGGCGAGCCAGCGGGCGGCGGCGGCGTGATCGACCACCGCCCCGCCTTCCTTGCCAAGGCCCCCGGCCACCTCCAGCCAGCGGAGCGTCGCCTGGACGTCCCGCTGCGCCTGGGCCTGGGCCAGGGGGGAGCGGTACTGAAGCTCGACCGTCCTGCCGTCCACGGCGATGTCGGGAATCTCGCCGCGCCGGCGCAGGATGGCGACCGCGCGCATCATCAGCGGAGTCAGCAACTCCGACTGAAGGCGCCCGTAAGTGGCCCCCAGCAGGCGGGACATCTCGGCGGACCGCTCCATCACCTCGGTCGCGGTCATCCGGCCGTCCGTCACCTGCCCCAGCCTGTCCACCAGCAGCGCGTGCCGGATGCGCCGCCGCAGGTCGTCCAACACTAGCTGCGACACGTCGAACCGGCCGGGCGTCGCCAGCGGCGTCAAGCCCGCCGACCCCACAGCCTTGGGGATGATGGTGCCGGGCACCAGCCGGATCGTGCCGGGGTTCAGCACGCCGTCGTCGTCGGCCTGCCAGATGCCGGTCACCGCGATCGACGCGTTCTTCAGCACCAGCTCGACCACCTTGTTGGCGGTCTTGATGTCGGGCAGCGTCTTCATGACCGGCGACCGGCCATAGGTCTCGCCCGGAGCCTTCAGCCAGCGGAAGTTGATGAAGGGCGAGCGGGCGAAACGTCCCTCCGCCAGCACCTCGTCCTCGGCGTTTCCGCTGTCCAGGATCACGGTGTAGCGATAGACCGGCCCGTCCTTCAGGACGGCCTCGACCACGCCGAACCGCGCCTGTGGGTCCTGTGCTGCTTCTCGCTCCATCGACGGCCCGATCAGTGCGTCCGGAAAGCGCAGGCGAAGCTGCGCCAAGGTCAGTTCGCTCCGCCGGAACGTCCCGTCCAGCCGTCCGTCCGCGCCCTCCTCCAGCACAGCTTCGGCCAGCGGAACCGCCGTGAACCGGAAGCTGGAGTAATCGCCGGGAGGCGCTTCCTCGAACAGCAGGCAGGCGGTGCCCGCCGTCACCAGATCCAGGTAGCACTGGTGCATCTCGACCGCGAAGTTGGACCGGTCGAAATGGGACTGAAGCGTGGCCGCGGCCTTCTCCAGCAGGGGCGCCACGGTGTCGCGCTCCGCCTCCGACAGGTCGGGGCCGGGCATCAGCCCGAACCAGCGGGACCACGGCGGCGTAAGCTGGGCCAGCAGGCTTGCCGCAAGCTGTTCGACCGCATCGGCCGCCGTGCCGTCGAACAGCCGGTCGGTCTTCCTCTCCCCCGGATTGCCGCCCCGGCCAAAGCCGCCGCCATGCGGCAGGGCATAGTCGTAGCATTCCTGCCAGTGGGACTCCCAGATGCCGCGTTTCGCCTTGGCGCTGGCGAAACGTTGAAGCAGCGACGATACGTCCATCGCCTATTCCCCCAGCAAGCGCTTCCGCGCCGGGGCGGAGGATCCCGTGGCCGTCGGCTGAAGCACGCCGCGCCACGACGTCAGCACCGTTCCGCTGACGCTGCGGTCGCGTTTCGCCAAGGCCTGCTCGGCCGCGACGACGGGGTCGGTTTCGGGCTTCACCACCGTCGTCGTCGGGGTCGTGGTCGGGGTATCGACCACCTTCGGCGTCGTCACGGGAGGCGGGACCGGGGTCGGATCGGGCGTCGCCGGCACCGGATCGGCCACGACAGGCTTGGTCTCCACGACAGGAGCAACCGGCGCCGGCTTCGGCGCCGTGACGGTCGTCGTAGCCGGTGTCGGCGTAACCGGCGTAGCGGTCACGACCGGCGCCGTGGTGGTGATCGCGGCCGGAGCCTTGGGCGGGGTAAACATCTTGGCCATGGCGGCTCAATTCCTTCAGGCAAAGGTCAAATCGAATTAGGCAACAGTGCCGGAGCGAGCCGTGGTCCGCCGATGTCCCAGTCCGTCCGGGTCCGACAGCCGGCGGTAAAGCTGCCAGGGCGTCACCACCCGGCGGTCGTGCAGCCCCAGGACGCGCTTGGCCGCCTCGACGCAGGTGAACGGCATCAGCGGCGCCGGGCGGAGATGATCGCGCCGAACCGGGGCAGTGACCACGGCATGGCCGCGCTCCCTCAGCCAGCCTATCAGGTCGAAATCGGGGGCTACCGGCTGGACCACGACTTCCATGTGCGGCGACAGCGGATCGACGGTGATCCAGCTGGCGCCGTCGTTCAGCACGACGAAGCAGTGGCGGAAGCCCGGACGCAGCAGGCGCAGCCACCACATTTCCGCCTCGCCGCAGAAGGCTACCCAGGCCTTCGGCTCCGTCCCCGGCGGCGCGCCGGGCGGCGCCACGGGCAACAGGGCGCCGCTCATCGCACGATCCCCTTTTCGCGCAGGACAGGGTCCAGGAAGGCCAGCGCCTCACGCCACAGGCTGGACGCCCTGCACTCCAGCCGGCGTTCCGGGTCGGGCGCCATCAGGCGTTTGCCGTAGTGGACCAGCACGTGAAGGTGATCGCGGATCAGCTTCCGCTGCCGGTACAGCCGGTCGATCTCCCGCATCATGTCGAGCGGTTCGCAGGGGCGCGGCACCGTGCCGCGGCCGGCTACGATCCTGGCGCCGGACGAGCGGGCCTCCTGGGCCTGGACGAACCAGAACCAAGCTTCCTCGGTGCTCACGAACGGGACGGAATCGTCCTCGGAACCCAAGGGTTCGTGCCGATTTTTGCCGTGGACGGGCTGGCCATCCGGACGGGTCCGGGTGTGGCTGGGGGACGGGTTACCGAACAAGCGGCACCTCCTGCGGAGATATGTTTTGGGAAAAGAGCGTCCCGTGACGGGAGCTGCGCCCTTGATGTTCCCCTTATGTTCCGTTTTAATTCCTACGTCAAGCTTTTTATGAAAACCTTCCTAGGGACAAGCAGATGGGAATATGTGAAGATGTTCCCATGCTTAAACATTCGGATATTTGGCAGGCGATTGATCGCCTCGCAGCCCAGAACGAGCTGTCGGCATCCGGCCTCGCGCGGCGGGCCGGGCTGGACCCGACGACGTTCAACAAGAGCAAGCGGACCACCAGCGAAGGCAAGCTGCGCTGGCCCTCGACCGAAAGCATCTCAAAGGTGCTGGAAGCGACCGCCAGTTCGTTCAGCGAGTTCGTCTCCCTGATCGACAGCGATCAGGCGAAGGGCTCGATGCAGCGCATTCCGGTGATCGGCTATGCACAGGCGGGAGCACAGGGCTTCTTCGACGATGCCGGCTATCCGGCGGGCAGCGGATGGGACGAGCTTCAGTTCCCCCATGTCGGGGATCCGCACGCCTATGCCCTGGAAATCAGCGGCGACAGCATGGAGCCGGTCTACCGCGACGGCGACATCGTCGTCGTCTCGCCCTCGACCAGCCTCCGGCGCGGCGACCGCGTCGTGGTGAAGACCACCGGCGGCGAAGTGATGGCGAAACAGCTCCTGCGCTCGACCGCCAACCGGATCGAGCTTCAGTCGATCAACCCGGCCCATCCGTTGCGGACCCTGACGCCGGGTGAAATC
Source organism: Skermanella aerolata KACC 11604 (assembly GCF_000936425.1). Lineage (GTDB taxonomy): Bacteria > Pseudomonadota > Alphaproteobacteria > Azospirillales > Azospirillaceae > Skermanella > Skermanella aerolata. Next base: position 62,164 of record NZ_AVFK01000024.1, read on the forward strand.
GCCTGGATGGCAAGGATCGTCTGGGCCAGCCAGTGATTCCCTGGGCTGGTAGTCCTCTGGAATAAATTCCTTTACAGCGGGTTGGGTTTGTGGTCACATGAACCATGATGCCCGATTCGCTGACCGACCTGTACCGGACCCATGACGGTCCACCGCCCCGTCCAGCCCTGAAAGCCGCCCTGCTCGATGGGAATTCGTCGCACACGATGGGGCGCATCCGGGCGGGTTGGACGCTGGCCTCCCGCCTCGCCGCCGATCAGCGTCTGGGCATCGCCCGCCGCCGCGCCGCCTGCGCCAGTTCTCCCCAGTCAGACCCCTGGCTTACGCGCTTGGTCGCCGATCTAGCGCTTCACCGCGCCGGCGCGGAGTTCTGGCGGAAACGCTTTCAGATTTTTGCATAGAAACACGCAAACCTCGTCCTCTCCTCCATCATACCCGAACGTGGAGGGCGCAGGCGCTGACTTATACCAGGAGCCGAAGACCTTGACCGGCGCTCCTGCCGCCTTGTCGGGCTGAAGAGGCCCGACCTACAGGAGCACGCAATCCTTTCGACCGAGGATTCGGCCATTGTACACGAGCACGCTGGCGTAGGTCGGGCCTCTTCAGCCCGACTTTAACGTTCCTGACCAGTCAAACACCTTCCGCCTTTGGTGTAAGTCAGCGCCTGTGTGCTCCACGTCTAGACATGACGAAAAGGGACGAATACTTCGTTCTCACTCCATCCCAAGCGCCATTTTGTAGAGTTCGATCAACTCTTCCTCTTCCTGACGCTCTTCCTTGGCCTTCTTCCGCAGCCGAATGATGGTACGGATGATCTTCACATCGAACCCGGTGCCCTTGGCTTCGAGATAGACATCCTTGATGTCATCGGAAATGCCCTTCTTCTCTTCCTCAAGGCGCTCCAAGCGCTCGACAAAAGAGCGAAGGCGATCGGCGGCAATGCCCCCGACGTCATTCGTCGGAGCCGCAACTGAACTGTCCGTCATGAATTCCTCGTCACCTGAAACGACCTGTTGGGCGCACCATAGCCAATCCGAGCGCCAAGGGCACCTGTCGGCGAACGTTCCGGCAAACTTTTCGGTGCGCCCCTGCCCTGCGTGCCCTGGCCTGCACGAAATCAAGCCCAGGCCGGTAGCCGCCGGTCAGTGGTCGGCGCGCGCCTGGGCGGCCGCGAAGGACTGCTGCTGCTCGACCGTCGCTTCCGCCTGATGCTTCGACTTCCACTCCTCGTACGGCATGCCGTAGACGATCTCGCGGGCGTCGTCGTAGCTCATCTCCAGGCCCTTGTCCTCGGCAGCGGCCCGATACCACTTGGACAGGCAGTTGCGGCAGAAACCGGCAAGGTTCATCAGGTCGATGTTCTGCACATCGGTACGGTTGCGCAGATGTTCGACCAACTGCCGGAAGGCTGCGGCTTCCAGTTCGGTGCGCGTCCGCTCGTCCAGTTCCGTCGTCATCGTCTCGACTCCTCGAATTTTCGCGTTATGACCATCGGCGCGGTTACCCCTTGCCTGACATGGCATTTGGTAAGGGATAGCGCAACGCCTCCATATTTCGTTTCCCAAAGACGCTAATTTTAGCTAACTTCAGGGTGCTGGTTTAGGCCCGGTTTCCCAACCTTGGGATGTTGAGCATGGTCATCGATCTGATACCCCATCTTCCTTACGACATGCGCGACCGCGCCGAACAGGTGGCTAAGCGGGCGGCGGGTTTCGCCGAATTGGTCCGCTACGGCGCCGGCTCCAAGCCGAACAGGGTCTCGCCGATCAGCCAGTCCACCACCTGCCTCAGCGCTTCCTGAGGCTCCGCGCCGGCCGCTACCGCTTCGTTGTAGACGGCGACCTGACGATGTGCGCTGGTGCCCCGGCTGACGATGTCGCGGGCATTGGCGATGGCGTCGACGCAGCCCAGCGCTTCCGCATCCTCGCGCAGCAGGTCGATCAGCTCGTCCAGCAACTCATCATAGGGCACGATCTCGCCCCGGCCGAAATCGATCAGTCCGCCGTCGAAGCCATAGCGCTGAGCCCGCCAGCGGTTCTCCTCGATCAGCAGGTTCCGGTAGCGCCGCCACTGGACATTGTCCCGCCGCAGCCGCCACAGCATGCGCAGCAGGCAGACGTAGAAGGCCGCCACCGTCAGCGTATCGTCCAGCCGGGTGCAGATATCGCTGATCCGCACTTCAAGCGTGGGAAACCGGCTCGACGGCCGGATGTCCCACCACAGCTTGGTCGCGTCCTCGATCACGCCGGCCTCGATCAGCGCCCCGACCTGCTGCTGGAACTCGCCGAAGCTATGATACTCCTCAGGCATGCCGGTCCGGGGCAGTTCGTTCCAGACCGCCAGCCGGTAGCTCTTCAGCCCGCTGTCCTGGCCCTGCCAGAACGGCGACGACGTGGACAGCGCCAGCAAATGCGGCAGGAAATAGCGCACCTGGTTCATCAGGTCGATGCGCAGGTTCTCGTCCTCGATCCCGACATGGACATGCATGCCGCAGATCATCAGACGCCGCGCCGGAGCGCCGATATCCCGGGCCAGCATGTTGTAGCGATCGCGATTGGTGTGCTTCTGCGGCAGCCAGACCGCGAAGGGATGGGTAGAGGCCGCGATAGGCGCCATCCCGTAGCGGCTGACGACGTCCGCCACCGACAGGCGCAGCCGCGACAACTCGCCCTTCGCCTCCGACAGGTCGGAACAGACGCGGGTGCCGATCTCGATCTGGCAGCGCAGGAACTCCGGATGGACCTGATCGGGCGCCACGGCCTCGCACGCCGCCAGCATGTCATCGGGGGGTTCGGGCACGATATCGCGGGTCTGCCGGTCGACCAGCAGGTATTCCTCTTCGATGCCGAGCGTGAAGCTGGGAGCCTTGGCAGCCATGATCCTCAGAAGTGCTGGATACGGAAAAGAGCGGGATCGGCCAGGACCTCGTCCATGGCGCGCCCCAGGATGTCCGCCCACTCGATGGCGGCCTCCGGTGTCGTGATCAGGTCCTGCCGGATCTCGACCAGAAGGTTAGGCAGCCCACGCTGTGTCGCGTGCCGGTCCAGGGTCGATCCCTCGCAGTTCCGGCCCGTATACGGCTCGTTGTCGCCGACGCAGAGGTGCGGATCACGCTTCAGGTTCTCGATCACCGGCGCCGCCATCCTGTCGTCCTGATCCCACAGGATGCCGATATGCCAGGGCCGGTCGATGTCGCGCATGACGGGGGTGAAGCTGTGGATCGACACGATGGCCGGAACCTGCCCGCGCTCCATCATCCGGTCGATCTCGGCGCTCACCGTCGTCTGATAGGGCCAGAACAGCTCGTCGATCCGCACCGCCGCCTCGGCCGGGCTGAGCGTCCGGTTGGCCGGGACGATCGTCCCGTCGCTGATGACGGGGATGGAGGTCGGGTCTTCCAGGTCGCGGTTGATGTCGACGATCAGCCTCGAATACCCCGACAGCACCGCCGCCGCATCGTACCGTCCGATCAGCGCCCTGGTGACGTCGGCGGCGCCGATGTCCCAGGCGATATGCCGGGACATCTCCTCGTCATCCAGCCCAAGGGTACCAAGCGACGCCGGCACGGCGTTGGAGGCATGGTCGCACAGCAGCAGGACCGGCGCGCGGCCCTCGCGGTTGAGCACCGTCACCGGCGGCGGGTCGCCGGGACCGAGCAGAGGCGGCAGCGCCGCCGGCTTGGGAGCCGTGGAAGCAGAAGACATGGCGCGCACTATACCTGAAACGAGCCGCGACGAAATGCCCCGTAAGACACAATCGGTCCGATCCTCCCCGGCCGATGCCGCAGGCACTTGCCAAACCAGCCGATCCGGTGTCCATGAGGGATTGAACCGCCAGCACCAGCTCACTCAGAAGCACCAGCGATGCCCACCACTCCGCCCGCCGCCAACGCCGATCCGACTGATCACGACACCGCCGCCTCCGAGGCCAAGGCCCGCCTCGCCCTGATCGGTCTGCTGATCGGTGCGCTCGGCATCGCCCTGTCGCCGATCTTCGTCCGCCTGAGCGAGATCGGTCCGGTCGCCACCGCCTTCTGGCGCATCGGCTTCGCGATGCCGGTGGTCTTCGCCTGGATGGTGCTGGAAAGCCGGAGCGCCAACCCGCCCCGCCGCCCTTCCACCAGACGCGACTACCTCCGCCTGATCTGGGCCGGGCTGTTCTTCGCGGGCGATCTGGCGGTGTGGCACTGGTCTATCCAGTTCACCTCGGTCGCCAACTCCACCCTGCTCGCCAACTTCGCCCCCATCTTCGTGACTCTGGTCGCCTGGGCGGTCTTCAAGCAGCGCTTCTCCCGCACCTTCATCGGCGGCCTCGCCCTGGCGATCGGCGGCGCCGTCGTGCTGATGGGCGAGAGCATGAACCTCAGCGCCAGCCATCTGTTCGGCGACGCGCTCGGCATCGTCACCGCCATGTTCTACGCCGGCTACATCCTGTCGGTCGGACGCCTGCGGGCCGAGTTCTCGACCGCCACGATCATGACCTGGACCGGTCTGGTCAGCGGCCTGACCCTGCTCCCGCTGGCCCTGCTCTCCGGCGAAAGCCTGGCCCCGCCCACCCTCTACGGCTGGGCCGTCCTGGCCGCCCTCGGAGTCATCAGCCATGCCGGAGGCCAAAGCCTGATCGCCTACGCGCTCGCCCACCTGCCGCCGGCCTTCTCCTCCGTCAGCCTGCTCCTCCAGCCCGCCGCCGCAGCCGTCTTCGCCTGGATACTGCTGTCGGAACCCCTGAGCTTTCTCCAGGCGGCCGGTGCCGTCATCGTCCTCGCCGGCATCTTCCTGGCCCGCCGGGGCAGCCGGTGAAATACTCGGCAACAGAATAATTAGAAGACTTATAGATTATATTGCCCGCATCGATGCCGAATCCGGCATCGGACATAAACTTTCTTTTGCCGAATGCTGCACCAGCACCATGTTGCTTTCCCACCAAATTGATTCAAAATGCCGAAGCGGGTTCCGCAACGCTCTGGCGCGGATACTCGTCTGGTACTACCATGTCCGACCGTATCGAGAAGAAACGACCTGGAGGAAGGCGTAATTGACCGACGCGACCGAGGCGACCGAACCTGTAGCCAAGTACGGCGGAGACCGGGTTTCCGACAGGGTCGCGGCTAAACTCCTCGACATGATCGCCCACGGCGAACTGACTCCCGGCCAGCGCCTGCCGGGTGAGCGCCAGCTTGCCGAACAGATGGGCGTCAGCCGCGTATCGGTGCGCGCCGCCCTCCAGCAGTTGAAGACGCAAGGGTTCCTGACCGCGGTCCAGGGAGGAGGGACACGCGTGCTCTCCACCGCCGGCGACATGGACCCCGCCTTGACGGAGATGATCCGGATCAAGTTCGACAACCTCTACGATCTGGCGGAAATCCGGGTCATCCTGGAATCATGGGCGGCTCGCCGCGCCGCCATCAACGCGACCGCCGAGCAGGTCGCCGAGATCGGCCGGACGGTCGTGGCCATGGCTCAACCGTCGCGCGGCAAGCTGCGGGCCACCGACGACGTGGACTTCCACATCGCCATCGGCAAGGCCGCCGGCAGCCCGATCTACATGCACATCCTATCGGTGATCCGCGACACCCTGACCCAGATGCTGGAATTCCACCGGCATGAGCTGTTCGACCGTAGCGAGGACAGGATCGTCCTGGCCCAGCACAGGGCGATCCACCGCGCCATCGACCGCCGCGAACCCGATGCGGCGGCAGCCGCGATGACCGCCCACCTGAACTGGGTGCTGGAGCACTACCACTCCGCTCGCCGACGCCGCGAAGCCACCCTCGCCTCGAAAGACGGAACCGAGGCCCTGACGCCGCCTGCCGACCCGGCTCCCTGACGACTCGTTATTCCTAACGACTCGATATTCCCAACGACTCGATATTCCCAACGACTCAGCCGCCGGGCGGCCTGCCGCCCACCGTCGCCGTCACCTCGGCGGCCGCCCGCGCGACCATGGCACCCAGCGCCGCTATGCGGTCGTCGGGGATGCGGGCCGTCGGACCCGATACCGACAGTGCCGCCAGGGGGCGGCCGTGCTCGTCGTGGATGGGGGCCGCGACGCAGCGCAGCCCGATCGCGTGTTCCTCGTCGTCGATCGCGTAGCCGCGCTCGCGGCTGACGGCCAGTTCCCGCAGCAGGCTTTCCGGGTCGGTGATCGTCTTGTCCGTCAGGCCGACCGCCATCCCTCCCGCCAGCGTCTCGCCGGCCTCCTCGGCCGGAAGGGCGGACAGCAGCGCCTTACCCACGCCGGAGCAGTGCAGCGGCACCCGGATGCCGGGCTGCGACAGCGCCCGCATCATCTGGCGGCACTCGACCTGGGCCAGGAACACCGCTTCGCCCCGGTCCTCCGCCGCCAGATTGACGGTTTCACCCGCCTCTTCCATCAGCCGCCGCATGATCGGCCGGGCCAGCGCCGCGTAGTTCCGCCCGCGCAGGAAAGCGCCGCCGACGCTGAACGCCTGCACCCCGATGAACCAGCGCCCGCGGTCCTCGTCATGGACGACGTAATGCCGCTGCTCCAGGCTCTTCAGCAGCCGGTGGACCGTGCTGGGCGGCAGACCGGTCGCCTGTCCCAGTTCGCCGAGTCCCAGCCCTGCTTCCGCCGCCGCGATACATTCCAGCAGGTCGAGCGCCCGGCTCAGCGCCTGTACCGGGTTCGCCGCGTCGGCCTTGGTACGGCCGCCGGCCATAGCGCCCGTCACCTCGTGTCCATGATCTCCGTCCAAAGCGTCTCCAGGCGGATCTTGCCGCATTCACGAAATTGCGATCCCCTATATCTACGCTTCCTGTGTACGGTTGGCCACCGGCCGGCGCAACCGGTCGCGTCGGATTGGCCCATGTTGCCCACCGCCCGGTCAGTCGAACAAGCGGCCCGGCATGATCACCCGGACCCTGTGATCCTCCGCCCCGCCGCTTTCCAGGACAGCCTCCAGCTGCCCCGCCAGCGCCGCCAGCAGAACGTTGCCGACGCTTTCCGCCCCTTGCGGCCAGGGCACCGGACCATCGTCCGCGACCTCCAGCACGACCGTTTCCCCGGACCGCCCCAGCCGGACGGCGATCTTGCCATGACGCCCGTCGGGAAACGCGTCCTTCAGACGCTCGCTCACCAGTTCGTTGATGATCAGCCCAAGCGGCATGGCGGTTTCGATGTGGCAGCCCAGCGGCGCCGCGCCGACCTCGATGACGATCGTGCCGTCCCCGATGCGCGGGTCGGTGAACGAACGGCACAACTGTTCGACCTGGGCCGTCACGTCGATCCGCGCCAGATCGCCGGTCCGGGCAAGTTGCCCATGGATTCGTCCCAGCACCAGCAGGCGATCCTGGATGGCCGACAATCGCTCCAGCGCCTCCGGATGATCGGTCAGGGCGGATTTTTCCAGCGCGATGACACCCCAGATGCCTTGCAGGTTGTTCCTGACCCGGTGATGGACTTCCCGCAACAGCGCTTCGTTGTCCGCCAGCGCATGCGCCAGCCGGGCCTGCGCCTCCTTCCTGCGGGTTATGTCGCGGCCGATCAGGATGACCGAATCGACATCCAGGACGCCGACTGCCAATTCGAGCCACACCGGCTCGCTTCCAGCCCCTCTCATCGTGACCTCGACCGGCTGGACCGGAACTCCGGCAAGACAACTCTGGATCAGGATTCGCAGATCGGCGGGCGCAAGGCCGAACAGGGGCGCCGCCGTTCCGTAAAGACCCGACTGCGGGCACATGCCGAGCGCCGCTGCCGGCCTGTTGCAGGAAAGGATGTCCCCTTCGCCCGATACCGTCAGGATGGGGTCGGGACTGGCATCGACGACATGCCTCATGAACCGGTCGCGCCGGCGCTGCGCGCCGCGCTCGTGCCGCCGCTCCGCAAGCCCCGCCACCAATGGTGCCAGCAGCAGGCCGAGCACCGGCAGCGTCCAATCGAACAGCAAGCCGCCGCCCCACATCGTCAGCAGCACCAGAACCGCCGAGCCCAGGATCAGGCCGAGCGATGCGATGCAGCGTGCCCTTTGTCCTCCCAGCCTTCCGACGGCCGTCACGCCGCCGATCATCGCCAGGATTTCCAGCAAACCGGCGAAGACCGGCCGCTGCAGCCATTGACCCCGCAAAACGTCGTTTATCACACCGGCTTCGAGGATGGCGGAGGGAACCGGATATTTCACGGACGCGGTGCGCCAGAGAGTACCGACCCCCCGTGCCGAAACTCCGACGACGGCGATCCGGTTCCGCAGCAGATCGGCGTTGCCGCCGCGGTCGAGCACATCCACCGCCCGGACGACCGGCAGAGTGTCCAGACCGCACAGCCTGGGGCGGAAGAAGCCGCTCGCATCCAGCGGTACCCGGTGTTCCCCGATGCGCAGCGCCTCCACCCCAAGCCCGTTGGCCTCGATCAGAAATCCCGACCGTTTCTCCGCGACCCTGACCGCCTCGGGTCCCAGACCGGCCACCAGCCTGCCATCCGCCTGGGCGACCGCGACGACGCGACGCACGATCCCGTCGGCGTCCTGGACCAGCGCCGCCACCCCGGCACCGGCGGCCGCGTCGCGCAGGACCAGGATATTGTCCACCAATCCCGTATGTGCGGGCATTTTGAAAGACTTGTCCGGCCCGACCATGCCGAACCGCCCCTGGACCTGGACCGGCCGGGCGACCGAACCGGCGGAGCCGTCAGGCCCGGCGGACCCATCCGGCCCGTTCCGCCAGGGCGCGCCTCGCGCCGGCATCTCGGAGAGCATCTGCGCCAGGACGACGGGAACACGGCGCAGGGAATTGGCGAAGGTCTGGTCGGTATCCGGCAGGTATCCCAGGATTCCGGACACACCGGCGGGCAATCCGGGCAAGGAGCCCAACCGGGGCGGCGACAACCGGTCGGGCTCCGCGAAGACGACGGCGAAGACCACAGTCCTCACGCCCATGCCGCCGAGCCGTTCGACCAGACGTGCCATGATCCCGCGCGGCCAGGGCCATTGCCCGACCGCCTGAAGGCTTGCATCGTCGATATCGACCGCCACGGTCTGCCCGCTCTCCCCGGATGCCGGACAGAACGTGGCGGCAAGATCGAATGCCTTCAGGCGCATGAGTTCCAGCGGCAGCGGATCGGCCCATCGCAGGACCAGCAGGCCCAGCACCAGCGCCACGATCCACGCCATGCGGGAGCGGCGACCGTCGGCCGGTCCTTTGCCGAACCCTTCGACGGCGGCCGCCACCGGGTCGTACAGATCGGTCATGCCCGCCGGAACGCCGATCCTGGGGAGCGGCATCCCGCTCACCGGACCATCACCTCGACGCGGCGATTGCGCGGCTCCGCCACCCCATCGGCCGTCCTGACCAGCGGATCGGTCTCTCCGAACGACTTGACGTCGATGGCGCCGGCGGGGACGCCTTCCGCCTCGATCAGCCGGGCAACGGTTTCGGCCCGCGACCGCGCCAGACGTTCGTTGGACGGTGCGGCCCCGGCGCGGTCGGTGTGGCCGATCACGGTCAGGTCGGGAACCCGGCGCCTCCGGATATCCGCGGTCAGGTCCAGCAGGACCTGCTTCGACGCGTCGGTGAGATCCTGCCCGCCCGCCTCGAACTGGAGGATGAAGCTCACCGGAGCCTGGGGCACGGCATTCAGCGCATCGCCGAACAGGCCGGAAACCGCTGCCGGCGACAGATCGCCCCGGTCGGCCGGAACGGCGTCGGGGCTGCTCGAAGCGCTTGCGGCATAGGGCCGGTCGAGTGCCTGCCGTCCGCCCCGGGTCTGGACGGCGACCGCTCCCGCGCCGTTTTCCCCCGGCAGCAGGACGACCAGTTCGCTCCGGGCGGCAAGCCTCGCCTCGCCCAGCGCCTGCACGAACTCGCTCCGGCACTGCTCGATATCGGCGGTCTGCCAACCCTCTTCCTGCTGCTCCACCCAGCAATCGAAGGCCGCCTGAGCCCTGGCCGAAGGCTCCGGGGCAAGGATGCGCCCCCCGCCGTCCAGAACGCCCAGCAGGTCGGCGCGCGCCGATCCCAGGTTCTCGCGTGCCGGGCCGGACAGGGCTCGCGTCGCCGGATCGACCGGCTCGACCGGATATCCGGCGGAGGCCCGCACGGCACGGCGCGCATACCACCAGCTGTCCGGCCAGTCGTACTGCTCCGCTTCGCTGGCGCCGAGCGCCTCGTAGCGGGTCGCCAGGGCCGACAGGAACTCGCGGTCGCCCTCCTCGGCCTGTCCGGCGGGCGGCAAGGCCTGACACCCCGCCAGCAAGGCGGCCAGAAGCAAACCGGAAATCGAACGGCGAGCGGCGCGGCTCATGGTATCGCCCCATGGTCGCCGCGATCGGCCGGGGGAACCCGCGCGGCGAAGCGCGTACCCCGCACCCCTATCGTCCCGTTGACCGTCTTGATCTCGACGGCTTGAGGCATCAGGGCGGCGATCCTTCCGGAGATGTAAACCAGCGAGCCTTTCAGGATCGAGACGACGAAGGAAAGCTTTCCCTTCTGAGGCTCGAATACGAAGTCTCGAACCAGAAAATCGCTGCCGGCCCCGAGGGAGACTTGGGTGCCGTCCCTGAACGTAATACCCAGACTGTCGTTCGCGCCGGTCTGTATACGGTCGTTCCGGTAGATTTCCTGCCCGACCTCGGCAGGGACGGACTGTGCGCCCCGAATAACCGCTCCCACTCCGGCAATAGTCTTAATTTGACCTACCGGTTCCTCCGCTTTCAGTTCCCGCCCGTCGAGGGTCACCATCGAAACCATGGTAAAGCCGGCCAAAAGCAATCTGTATTTGTGCATGGTGACCGCCACCCTGGCTGAGTTTTATTAACCTTAGAAGTTTCTCAATTTTTGAGCGAGACTTTCATAGGTTAAAGTTCATTGCTCAAAAGTCATAGGCGAGCCATTTGATACCCAAGCACCTTGCTCGGCTGGACTTGATAACCCATGGCTCAACTTCGCTCATGACAAGCCGCCGAGCGTAAGCGCTACGGCGTGATGGGACGTGCGTCCCGTCAAATAACGACGGACACAGAAATATTCGCCGAACACACTCTCGTAGAAAGAGAGTTAGAAGAAAAGATATTGCAGAAAAGCATCAAACAATTCCAAAAAATTTTCTGTTGAAAAACTCAATGGAACCTTAGATAAAGGTTTTAAGGACTTCGTCTGTTTAATGCTGAGACAATCAGCCTTCATTCAAGCTATCGTCGAGGCAAAAATCAGGGACTGCGAGGCCGTTCAAGACACCCAGGAGCAAATTGAAAGCTCCTCCATCCATGAAGTTTCTGACCGCGCTGCGCCATGTATCGTCAAGATGGATGGCCTGGATCTGGCTGACGCCGCAGCCATCGGCTTACCGATAGGTACGCTTAACCAAGTCAAGGAAACCGGCTACACGACCGAGGAAACGTTCGATCTTATCTTTCTCTGCGGATTTCCCTCATCCCGTAATCTAAGCCTTGATGAAAGCGATCGTGCGATTCGGCTGATCCGTACCGCTGTCCGTGCCAAGGAAGTTTTCGGCAACCCTGAAAAAGCTTGGCGCTGGCTGAGAAAGCCGAAGAAGGCATTCAATGGCAAGACCTGCGTCGAAATGCTCATCACCGAATACGGCGGCAGGGAGGTCGAAAACATGCTGACCCGCATCGAGCATGGCATGGCCGCCTGAAATTGATCGTCTGGCGCCTCAGTCGCTTCACCGATCTTCAAGGGATCGGCGGCTTGCATGTGGCAGGTCGCTGGCACAGTAAAGGGCATTCCATCGTCTATGCCGCTGCCAGCGCGTCCACGGCACTGCTGGAAATCCTGGTCCACCTCGATATCGATCAGGCCGATATTCCCGACAGCTTCAAACTGATCGAAATCGCTATCCCTGATGAAATAGCCTTGTCGGCTGAAAAGGTCCGGGCAAGGGACCTCATCCTGACGGATGAACATTCATCGCGCGAGTTCGACACGCGCTGGCTCAAGGAACGACGTTCGGCACTCCTTCTGGTGCCATCGATCATCGTACCGGTCGAAACCAACGTGCTGATCAATCCAGACCATCCTGACGCTCACAAGATTGAAGTAATTGGCACAAGCACATTCGTTTTCGATGAACGACTGCTCCGCGTACCGGCGATTTGATCCCTCCAGCAGTCGATCACCAGCCCTATCCTACTCCGCCGCCTGCACCTCCGCCGCATCCGTCTTCGGGCGGGCGGCGAAGTCGGGGTTTCCCCTCAACGCCTCCGGCAGCGGACCGCCTGTCGCCCAGTCCAGCAGCTCGACCGTGTGGACGATCGGGATCGACGTGCCCGAGCCGATCTGGGTCATGCAGCCGATATTGCCCGCAGCGATCACCTGCGGCTTGGTGCTCTCGATGTTGCGGACCTTGCGCTCGCGCAGCTCCCCCGCGATCTCCGGCTGGACCAGGTTGTAGATACCGGCCGAACCGCAGCACAGATGCCCTTCCGGAACCTCGCGGATCTGGAAGCCGGCCTTGCCCAGCAGCGCGCGCGGCGGCGTCTTGATCTTCTGGCCGTGCTGCATCGAACAGGCGGAGTGGTAGGCCACCACCTGCCCCGTCTCGACCACCGGCTCGCCCAAGCCAAGTTCCGCCATGAACTCGGTCACGTCCTTGGCCAACGCCGAGATGCGGGCCGCCTTGTCCGCCAGATCCTTGTCCTCGCGGAACATGAAGCCATAGTCCTTGACGGTCGTTCCGCAGCCGGACGTGTTGACGACGACGGCGTCCAGCCCGCCCTTCTCGATCTCCTTGGTCCACGCCAGGATATTGGCGCGGGCATAGCCGTGGGCGTTGTCGGTCAGTCCCATGTGATGGGTCAGCGCGCCACAGCACCCGGCGCCTTTGGCGACCACCACTTCGACCCCGTGGCGGGTCAGCAGCCGCACCGTCGACTCGTTGATCGCCGTGTTCAGCACCTGCTGGGCGCAGCCGTTCAGGATCGCAACCCGCTTCCGCCGCGTCCCCTCCGCCGGGATCACCTGCGGCTTGTCCACCGGACTGGGACCGGGGATCTTCTTCGGCGCCAGCGCCAGCATGCCCTTGAGCTTGGACGGCAATACGCCTGCCACGGGCCGCCCGGCCTTGGCCGCCATCAGGGCCATCCGGAACAGAGCCGGTCGCGGCAGCACCGTCGCCAGCATCTTGCGCATCAGCCGCTCCGAGGCGGGACGGCGGTAGGTCTTCTCGATATGCGCACGGCCATGGTCGACCAAGTGCATGTAATGCACGCCGGACGGACACGTGGTCATACAGGACAGGCACGACAGGCAGCGGTCGATATGCTTGACCACCTGATCGGTCGCCGGCTTGTCGTTCTCCAGCATGTCCTTGATCAGGTAGATGCGGCCACGCGGGCTGTCCAGCTCGTCGCCCAGCAGGGCATAGGTCGGACAAGTCGCGGTACAGAAGCCGCAGTGGACGCAGGCGCGCAGGATCTTTTCGGATTCGCGCGTATCGGCGTCGGCAAGCTGGGCCAGAGAGAAATTGGTCTGCAAGGCGGTTCTCCGCGTCAGACTCCGGCGTACATACGGCCGGGATTGAAGATGCGCTTGGGGTCCTGGGATTCCTTGACGCGTGCCGACAAGGCCGCCAGCGTCGCTGCCTGGGGATGGAAGACGTCCGCCGAGGCCCGCACCGTATCGGGCGCCCGGATCAGCGTCGCGTGGCCGCCGCCGAGACCAACGGCTTCACGGATCACGTCCTGACCCGCGCGCTCGACCGTAGGATCGACCGCCAGCCAGATCAGCCCGCCGCCCCAGTCGAAATAAGCCTCCGCCGGAAGCCTGGAGGCGATGTCGGCCGCCACTCGCGCGCCATCCGCCGGCGGCACCGACAGGCGCCAGACCAGACGTTCCGGGTTGGCGACGAACGGCTTTACGTCCCTGACCGCCGCCCAGAACGCCAGCGACGGTTCTAGCTCCAGGAACTCGACGCTGCCGAAGCCCCGGAACAGGTCGCGGAACTTGCCGGCCCGGTACTCGATCGACGGTCCGAAGCCTTCCAGCCGGATCGCCGTCGCCGCAACACCGCTGCCAAGCTCCTCGACCCCGACGCCGCCCGCCAGGGCTGCCGGAATGTGGGCCGCCGCCGCCACCTCATAGGGACTCTGAAGCGCCAGCGCCATGACCCGGATCGCCGTCGCATCGTCCAGCCCCCGGATCAGGACCGTCCTGGTATTCTCCGGCGCCGGCAGCACCTTCAGCGTGACTTCCGTCAGCAGCGCTAGCGTGCCGTATGACCCGGCGAGCAGCTTCGGCAGGTCATAGCCGGTGACGTTCTTCACGACGCGACCACCGGCCTTGAAGGCCTCGCCGCGACCGCTGACCGCCTTGCACCCTAGGAAGTGGTCGCGCGCCGCCCCGGCCTTGACCCGCCGGGGACCGGCCAGATTGCACGACACCACGCCGCCGATCGTCTGCTTGCCGGCCTCGCCACCGAGCAGTGGCCCGAAGTCGGGCGGCTCGAAGGCGAATTGCTGGCGGTTCTCGTCCAGCAGCGCCTCCAGTTCGGCCAAAGGCGTCGCGGCCTGTGCCGACAGCACCAGTTCCGCCGGTTCATAGAACTTCAGGCCCGACAGGTCCGATACGTCCAGCGTGTGGGTCGCCTGGAACGGCCGGCCCAGCGTCCGCTTGGTGCCATGGCCGACCAGTTCCAGCGGGGTTTCCTCGGAAATGGCCCAGCGGACGGCTTCCAGCGCCTGCGCCGCGTCCGCCGGCTTCAAATGAGTCGTCATGCCAGCCCTTAAAAGCGCGGAAGATCGGGGAACGGCAACTGGCCGCGGTGGATATGCATGCGGCCCAGTTCGGCGCACCGGTGAAGCTGCGGGAACACCTTGCCGGGGTTCAGCAGGCCGTCGGGGTCGAAGGCGCACTTGACCCGCTGCTGCTGGTTCATGTCGGTTTCAGTGAACTGATGGATCATCAGGTCGCGTTTCTCGACACCGACTCCGTGCTCACCGGTCAGCACGCCGCCGACCTCGACGCACAGCTTCAGGATATCCGCGCCGAAGTCCTCCGCAGCCTGCAACTCGCCCGGCTTGTTGGCATCGTAGAGGATCAGCGGGTGCAGGTTGCCGTCGCCCGCGTGGAAGACGTTGGCGACCCGCAATCCGTGGCGCTCCGACATCTCCGCCATCCGGTTCAGCACCAGCGGCAGTTCCTTGCGCGGGATCGTGCCGTCCATGCACAGGTAGTCCGGACTGATCCGCCCGACGGCGGGGAAAGCCGCCTTGCGCCCGGCCCAGAACACCATCCGTTCGTCCTCTGACGAACTGACGCGGATCGACACCGCCCCGCATTTGCGGGCGATCGTCTCGACCTCGCCGATCAAGTGGTCGACCTCCGCCTCCGGCCCGTCCAACTCGACGATCAGGATCGCTTCGACGTCCAGCGGATAGCCGGCGTGGACGAACTCCTCCGCCGCGTGGATCGCCGGCTTGTCCATCATCTCCATGCCGCCGGGGATGATGCCGGCCGCGATGATGGCGGCGACGCAGTCCCCGCCGGTCTCGCTGCTGGGAAAGCCGATAAGCACGGCCCGAAGCGTCTCTGGCTTCTTCAGGATGCGCACCGTCACCT
Source organism: Skermanella aerolata KACC 11604 (assembly GCF_000936425.1). GTDB lineage: Bacteria > Pseudomonadota > Alphaproteobacteria > Azospirillales > Azospirillaceae > Skermanella > Skermanella aerolata. The sequence continues at coordinate 77,694 of NZ_AVFK01000024.1, forward strand.
CGGTGACGACGCCCAGCAACCCTTCCGATCCCGTCATGATGCCGAGCAGGTCGTAGCCGTCGCTGTCCAGGTGCTTGCCGCCCAGCCGCACGACGTCGCCGTTCATCAGCACCATCTCGATGCCGAGGACGTTGTTGGTGGTCAACCCGTATTTGAGGCAGTGGACCCCGCCGGAGTTCTCGGCGATGTTGCCGCCGATCGTGCAGGCGATCTGGCTGCTGGGGTCCGGCGCGTAATAGAAGCCCTCATGCGCCACCGCGTTGGTGATGCCCAGGTTGGTGACGCCCGGCTGGACCGTGACGGTCCGGTTGCCGTAGTCGATGTCCATGATCTTGTTGAACTTGCCGAGTCCCAGGATGATGCCGTCAGCCAGCGGCAGCGCTCCACCGGACAGCGACGTGCCGGCTCCGCGCGGGACGACCTTGATCCCGATCTCGTTGCAATATTTGAGGACTTGGGAAACCTGCTCGGTCGTCTTCGGCAGAACGACGATCATCGGCAATTGCCGGTAGGCGGTCAGGGCGTCGGTTTCGTAGACGCGCATCTCGTCCTGTTCGACGATGACGCCTTCACCCGGCACGATGGCCCTGAGCGCGTTTGCGATCTCGACCCGGCGGGCGAGCACCGAAGCGTCTGGCGTGGGCATCTTCATGCCGTGGTTCCTCCTCCAGCGGACAGCTCATGATTCCGATAACCGGAATCGACGCCGTCACGTCTCTTGTTCTTAAGCGATAGCCAATGTGGAAAATTATGGCCGTCAAGTAAAGTGGTATCACCACTTTAAGGAACAAGTGCACTGTCGGAGGAGAGAAGCCGGCAGCTCCCCGATTCGAAAAAGCGGGTCGAAAAACTGCCTCGAAAAACCCCGGCCGCAAAAAGCAAAACCGCGCCGAAAGCATCGGCGCGGTCACCTCCCGGAGATACGGGCTCTCCCGTTTCGCACGCTCAGCCCTGGCGTGCCTTGAAGCGGGGGTTCTGCTTGTTGATGACGTAGACGCGGCCCTTGCGGCGGATCACGCGGCAGGCTTTGTGCCGGGTCTTCATGGATTTCAGCGAGTTGACGATCTTCATCGTTTCAAGTCCTAAAGAGGCTAGGTCGGAGGCTAAGTCACAAGAGCGGCGGAAAATATGGATACGGACACCTAATGTCAATAAGCGCCTGTATTTCGGCGTGTAGAGCGAAGCGAATTCCGGACTCAGCCCTCCGAACCATCGGCCAGCTTCAACGCGAAGAACCGGTAGGCCCGCAACCCGCTCTGGAGTGCGGCGACCCGCCTTGCCCACTGCTCGACCTCCTCGACAACGGCCAGCTTGGTATCGTGGTCCAGGCTCCTGCTCGCCAGGAACTCGGTCAGCGACTGGATGGCCGCCAGTATAAGCGTGCGATGGGCGTCGGTGATGTCCTCGTTGATCCGGATATCCAGGTTGCGCTGCTGGAGCGAACTGACAGTCTGCTGCATGGTCAGCGGGAACGGCTCGACCGGTTCCTTCGCGATCCAGTCCTTGACCGCCGCCGAGCGCGGCTCCTCCTTGTCGAAGACGTAATCGGTGAACAGCAGCTGCCCGCGCGGCTTCAGGCTCAGCTCGATGCCGTCATGCAGCCCTTCACGGTTCTTGACGAAGCAGAAGAATTCCTTGGCGAAGATGCAGTCGAAGCGCTTGGGATGCTTGAAGTTCTCCGGATCGTAATGGACGATCGTCGCCTGCTTGGCCATGCCCGACTTGACCGACCGCTCCATGCCCTCCTTGGCGAGAACGGGCGACGCCTCCATCCCGGTAACCCAGCAGCCGTACTGGGCCGCCATCTTGCGCCCGGCGCCCCCAAGACCCGCCGCCAGATCCAGCACGCTCATCGCGGGGTTCAGCCCAAGCGGCTTGACCAACTGGGGGATGTAGTCGTCACCGCCGGGCGTGGTGAAACCCTCGCCCCAAAGCTTCTCGACCACCTCGATGCGGGTCGCCGACCACAGCGGCTTTCCGAACCGGGACGTGACACCGGTCAGGACCGGCTTGGTGCCCGCAGGGGCCGCCGCGACCGGCGGTTCCTGCTCATGCTTGTCGTCCTTGTTCTCCGGCAGGTCGTAGCCTTCCCACCACGCAAGGAGCTTTTTCTTCCAGGGCTTTCCCGGCGCCGATTCTTCACTCATCTCCCACACGTCGTCCTGATGTCGGCCCGCCACCCTCGGGAAGATTATTACTCTGGCAAGGTCATATGGATATCATGATGCCGTTAAACGGCGGTTAAGGCCGTTTTGGAATTCCACCAACGGCGCTGAAGCTTGATCGGTGAGTTCCGGCCGGGATGTCGGGCTGAAGAGGCTCAACCTACAAAGCACACGATTCTTTTGACCTGCGCTCCTGCCATCGTACACAAGCACGCCCCTGTAGGTCGGGCCTCTTCAGCCCGACATTTAACGCTCCTGATTTCTTCATAGATATCGCCGCAACGCGCTCTCAGGCTTCACGCAGCCACTGGGCGGCGGCCAGCACCACCCGTTCCGGATAGTCCGGCAGTTCCGGCCCGATCAGCGGCAAGCCCAGTTCCGCGATGATCCGCTCCACGCTGGCCCGTCCCGCATCGTCGGGTTCCAGCGGCAGCCCAAGTGCCCGCGCCCTTCCGGCGATGACCATCTCCTGGCCCCAGAAATAGACCCTGGCAGCTCTCGTATTCGCGCGCATCGACTGCACCTGCCCCGCCCGCCCAGGGCCGTTGATCGACAGCCAGATATCGGCCAGCAGGGTATCTGCCGAAGTATCCGGCACATAGGCCAGCGCGTCGCCCCGCACGATGGTTATCTTCGACCGGGCGTCCTCCGGCAGTTGCCCGAAGACGCCGATCTCGCCGATCATCGAGATGACTTCGGGGTCGAACTCGACCACAGTCACGGCAGTGACCTCGGGCTGTAAAGCCGCGTTGGCGGCGGCCCAGCCCATTCCCAGCCCCATCACCACGGTGTGGCCGGCGGCGGCGCGGCAGCCCAGTTCCTGGCTCTCGATCTCCATGGGAGTCATCGACATCCAAGTCCGAACGCTTCGGCCCTCGTCCTCGACCCGCAGCAGCGCCGCCATGTCGGTGACCAGCCGTGGTCCGCTCCAGTATCCCGGCGCCATGCACATCGGCACGACGTCGAGCCGCCACCGCTCGCCCTGCATCGGCCGGTAGACCGGCCGGAACATGTCGGTCTCCAACAAGGTGGCGGCGCCGGGGCCGGCGAGCCCCTTGGGAACAAAACCCGTATCGGACGGCATCGGCCCTCTCCTTGTCCCCGTGCAACCGCGAGGAACTTCTATACCATAAGGAGTAGTTTAGAAATCACTCACGAGGCCCGGCCCATCCGCCTTGCCTCCGCACCGGCAACCGGGCAAGTTCCAACCGGACAAGTTCGCTGAAGAGATCACGATCGGGGACAGGCGCTCGGCATGACATCCGGAACGACAGCCGCAGGCAAGGTTAAAGGGTTCGGGCAGCCGGGGGAGGTGCCGGGATGGGTGAACTACGCCCTGCTGCCGCTGCTCAACCTCGTAGCGGCGCTGCTGGTGTCCAGCCTCGTCATCCTCGTCATCGGCGAAAACCCGATCGCCGCGATGCAGGTCCTGCTCTACGGCTCGTTCGGCTATCCCGAGGCCATCGGTTTCACGCTCTACTATGCGACCAACTTCATCTTCACCGGTCTGGCGGTCGCCGTGGCGTTCCACTGCGGGCTGTTCAACATCGGCGGCGAAGGACAGGCCTATATCGGCGGCCTCGCCATCGGGCTGGTCGCCCTTTATCTAGGCTGGCTGCCCTGGCCGGTCGTGGCGCTGCTCGGCATCGTCGCGGGCGCCGCCGGCGGGGCCGCCTGGGCCTTCATCCCGGCATACCTCCAGGCGAGCCGGGGCAGCCACATCGTCATCACGACGATCATGTTCAACTTCATCGCGGCCTCGATCATGACCTGGCTGCTGGTGGACGTGCTGATAGCACCGGGTCAGCAATCGCCGGAAAGCCGCCAGTTCGCCGAAACGGCCTGGCTGCCCTTCATGCATCAGGCGCTGGGCTGGGTAGGGCTCCGGATTCCGGCTTCCCCGCTCAACCTGTCCTTCGTCTGGGCGCTGGTCTGCTGCGTCCTGTTCTGGGTCTTCGTCTGGCACACCCGCTGGGGCTACGAGATCCGCACCGTCGGCCAGAACGAGCGCGCCGCCGTCTATGCCGGCATCTCGCCGGCCGGCAACATCGTCCTCGCCATGGCGCTGTCCGGGGCGCTCGCCGCCTTCGTCGGGCTGAACGAGGTGCTGGGCGTGCATCACCGCCTGATCCTGGGCTTCACCGGCGGTGTCGGCTTCGTCGGCATCGCGGTCGCCCTGATGGGCCGCAACCATCCCATCGGCATCGTCCTGGCGGCATTGCTCTTCGGTGCCCTCTACCAGGGCGGCTCCGAACTGGCGTTCGACTTCCCGTCGATCAACCGGGAGATGGTCGTGGTGATCCAGGGCCTCGTGATCCTGTTCGCCGGCGCCCTGGAAAACCTGTTCCGCCCCCGGATCGAAGCGCTGTTCCGCCGCACCGCCTCCCAACCGGCCCCGGCCGCCTGACCTCCGGAGCCAGACGACCCATGGATTACCTGACCCTCCTCTCGGTCCTCGACGGCACGCTGCGCACCGCGGCACCCCTGGTCCTGGCAGCATTGGCCGGCCTGTTCGCCGAGCGCTCCGGCGTGGTCGACATTGGCCTGGAAGGCAAGATGCTGGCGGGTGCCTTCGCCGCCGCTGCCGTCGCATCGGTCACCGGGAGCCCCTGGCTCGGCCTTGCCGCCGGCATCGCAGCCGGCTTCGCGCTGTCGATGGTCCATGCCTATGCCTCGGTCACTCATCACGGCAACCAGGTGGTCAGCGGCATGGCGATCAACATCCTGGTTTCCGGCCTGACGCCGACGCTTGCCTTCGCGTGGTTCCAGCAAGGCGGACAGACGCCCCTGCTCCAGCAGGGCGAGCGCTTCGATCCGATCACCCTGCCCTTCGCGAGTGCCATCGGCGACGCCGTGCCGATCCTCGGCCCGCTCTACCGCGAGGTGATCAGCGGCCATAACATCCTGGTCTATGCGGCAGCCCTGGCGGTCCCGCTGACCGGCTGGATCGTCTTCCGCTCCCGCTTAGGCCTGCGCCTGCGGGCGGTCGGCGAGAACCCGAGCGCCGTCGACACCGCCGGCATCTCCGTCGCCAAGCTCCGCTATCAGGCGCTGACGATCTGCGGCGCCCTGACCGGTGCCGCGGGCGCCTACCTCTCGACCGCACAGGGAGCGGGATTCGTCCGCGACATGACCGCCGGCATGGGCTATCTGGCGCTGGCGGCCCTGATCTTCGGCAAATGGCGGCCCGGCCCGACGCTGGCGGCCTGCCTGCTGTTCGCCTTCGCCGACGCGGTGCAGATCCGGCTCCAGGGCGTCGACATCCCCGGTATCGGGATCATTCCCGTCCAGTTCATCCAGATGCTGCCCTACGTGCTGACCGTGTTCCTGCTGGCGGGCTTCGTCGGCCGGGCGGTACCCCCCAGGGCCATCGGCATCCCTTATGTGAAAGAGCGATGAGCAGCGAACTCGACACCATGATCCGCCACGCGGCGGCGGCGATGAAGAACGCCTACGCGCCCTATTCCAACTTCCCCGTCGGCGCCTGCCTCCGGACCGACAGCGGCGCGCTCTACGCCGCCGCCAACGTGGAGAACGCGGCCTATCCCCAGGGCCAGTGCGCCGAGGCCAGCGCCATCGGCATGATGATCGCAGGGGGAGACCGCCGGATCGTCGAGGTCGTCGTGATGGGCGGCAAGCCGGGCGACGGCATGCTCTGCACGCCTTGCGGCGGCTGCCGTCAGCGCCTGCGCGAGTTCTGCGCGCCCGATGTCCAGGTCCACGTCTGCGGTCCCGAAGGGGTGCGCAAGACCGTGACGCTGGACGAGCTGCTGCCGTTCTCCTTCGGCCCCGAAAACCTGAGCTTCTGAGGAGCCAACCCGCATGTCCAGCCCAGCCGCCACCCCGGCAGACGCCGCCAAAGTCATCGCCGAGCGCGCGCCCGGCTTCAAGCCCCGCGTCGGCATCGTACTGGGGTCCGGCCTCGGCGGGCTGGCGGACCGGATCGAGGACGCCGTCACGATTTCCTACGCCGACCTGCCCGGCTTCCCGCGTCCGGGAGTCCACGGTCACGCCGGACAGCTGGTGCTCGGCAAGCTCGGCGGCGAACCCGTCGCCTGCATGCAGGGCCGCGTCCACCTGTACGAGGGGACGGGGCCTGCCGCCATCAAGCTCCCCATCCGCACCCTCAAGCTGGTCGGCTGCGAGACGCTGTTCCTGACCTGCGCCGCCGGTTCGCTCCGGACGGAGGTCGGTCCCGGCCGCCTGATGGCGATCACCGACCACATCAACATGCAGGGCACCAACCCGCTGGTCGGCCCCAACGACGACGCCTTCGGCCCGCGCTTCCCCAGCCTGACCGACGCCTGGCATCCCGACCTGACCGGGCATCTGGCCTGGACCGCCGAAGGATTAGGAATCGCCCTTGCGACCGGCGTCTACGCAGCATGGCTCGGCCCGACATTTGAAACTCCCGCCGAAGTCCGCATGTTGAAGCTTCTGGGCGCCGATGCCGTCGGCATGTCCACGGTGCCGGAATGCATCGTCGCCCGCCACTGCGGCCTGGACGTCGTCGGCTGCGCCGTCATCACCAATCTCGGCGTCGGCCTTGGCGACGGCGAGGTCAGCCATGACCAGACGCTCCGCGCCGCCAACGCGGCGGCAGCCGACCTGGAAAGGCTGATCGTAGGATTCCTGGAAGGACTGGACCGTTGACCAAACTGGACGCGACCCTGAACCGCCTCGTCGAGGAGGCCCGCACCGCGCCGGCCAGTGCGGAAATCGCCGCCCGCGCCCTGCCCCTGCTCGACCTGACAAGCCTCAACGACGACGACACGGACGAGCGGATCGCGGCCCTGTGCGACCGCGCGGTCACGGAAGCGGGCGGCGTCGCCGCCGTCTGCATCTACCCCCGCTTCGTTCCGCTGGCGAAGCAGCGCCTTTCCAACAAGGGCGTCGCCATCGCTACGGTGATCAACTTCCCCGCCGGCGGTACCGATGCCGCCGCCGTTTCCGCCGACACCAAAGCCGCCGTCAGGGCCGGCGCCGACGAGATCGACGTCGTCCTGCCCTGGCGCACCTTCCAGTCGGGCGAGCGCACGATCCCGCACGACGTCCTCCGCGCCTGCCGCGACGCTTGCGGCGACGGCGTCCTGATGAAGGTGATCCTGGAGACCGGCGGCCTGGACGATGCCGGCCTGATCGAGCAGGCGAGCCGCGACGCCATCTCCGCCGGGGCCGACTTCATCAAGACCTCCACCGGCAAGCTCAACCCGGCGGCGACCCTGGAAGCCGCCGCGATCATGATGGCGGTGATCCGCGACTGCGGCCGCCCAGTAGGCTTCAAGGCGGCCGGAGGCATCCGCGACACGGCGGGAGCCGCCGGGTACCTCTACCTCTCCAACGTCCTCCTCGGCCCCGGCTGGGCGACGCCGTCAACTTTCCGCTTCGGCGCCAGCGGTTTGCTGGATGCGCTGCTCGCCGATCTGGGCCAGACTACGACAGGCCGTAAGCCGTCCGGCGGGTATTAGCAGAGATGTCGGGCTGAAGAGGCCCGACCTACAAAAAATATGCTGGCAAAAGCACGCTGACGTAGGTCGGGCCTCTTCAGCCCGACATCTAACGTTTCCGATCGAGCGAATGCCGCTGGTATTGGACCGACCGACCGCTAACCAATCAAGACCTGCCAACCAATCAAGAAGAGCGACCAGAACCATGCTCCCCCAGGAAATCATCCGCGTCAAACGCGACGGCGGCCGTTTGAACGAGGCGCAGATTCAGCGCTTCATCCAGGGCGTCACATCGGGCGCCGTGACCGAAGGCCAGATCGCCGCCTTCTGCATGGCGGTGCTCTTTCGCGGCATGGACCTGGACGAGCGGGTTGCCCTGACACTCGCCATGACCCGTTCCGGCACCGTTCTGGACTGGAAGCCGCTCAACCTCCCCGGCCCGATTCTCGACAAGCACTCGACCGGGGGCGTCGGCGACAAGGTCAGCCTGATCCTGGCCCCCGCCATCGCCGCCTGCGGCGGCTTCGTGCCGATGATCTCGGGGCGGGGGCTCGGCCATACCGGCGGTACGCTGGACAAGCTCGACAGCATTCCCGGCTACGTCTCCCTCCCCGACCGCACCACCCTGGAACGGGTGATCCGCGACGCCGGCTGCGCCATCATCGGCGCCACCGACGCCTTCGCTCCCGCCGACAAGCGCGTCTACGCCGTCCGCGACATCACCGCCACGGTCGAGTCGCTCGACCTGATTACGGCCTCGATCCTGTCCAAGAAGCTGGCCGCCGGCCTGGACGCCTTGGTCATGGACGTCAAGTTCGGCTCAGGCGCGTTCATGGCCGAGTTCGATGACGCGGTGGCCCTGGCAGAGAGCATCGTCACCGTCGCTACCGGAGCCGGCATGCCGACCGTGGCCCTGCTGACCGATATGAACGAGGTGCTGGGCCGCACCGCCGGCAACGCGCTGGAAGTCCGCGAATCGATCGACCTGCTGACCGGCGCCGGCCACGATCCGCGCCTTTATGAGGTCACCGCCGCCCTTAGTGCCGAACTGCTGGTCCTCGGTGGACTCTGCCCCGACACGGCAGCCGCCCGAACCCGCTTCGACGACGTTATCTCCAGCGGAGCCGCAGCCGAACGTTTCGGCCGCATGGTGTCGGCGCTTGGCGGTCCGGCCGACCTGATGGAGAACCCTGATCGCTACCTAGCATCCGCTCCGGTCGTGCGCGAAGTCCACGCTGACGCGTCCGGCTCCATCGCCGCCATCGACACCCGCGCGCTCGGCGTCGCCGTGGTGGCGCTGGGCGGCGGGCGCTCCCGCGTCCAGGACCCGATCGACCCGGCGGTAGGCCTGTCCGCCGTCGCCGGCCTGGGCGCCGCCGCCGGCCCCCAGGGCAGTCCGCAGTCCGGACCCCTGGCCATCGTCCACGCCCGCAGCGAGGACGAGGCGGAAGCCGCCGCCGACGCGGTCCGTGCCGCCTTCACCATCGGCGCTCCCGCGCCGGTCCCCACCTCCCCCGTGGCTCGTCGCCTCGCTCACTGAGTTCCAGTTGTCATAGTGCCTCCTCAATCGGAAAGTCTTCGCGGCATCGGTTTCCTGGTGTCCGCCCTGGTCCTATTCTCGGTCATGGACGTGTTGATAAAGCTGCTGTCCGCCGACTACGGGACCTTCCAGATCGTCTTCTTCCGCTCGGCCCTGGCCTTGCTGCCGATCGGCGTTCTGGTCATGCGCTCCGGCGGACTCATGGCGATCCGGACCGCCCGCCCCGGCGGCCATGTCCTGCGCTCCCTGATCGGAACGGCGGCGCTGCTGTGCTTCTTCTATTCCTACAAGTACATGCCGCTGGCCGACGTCTATGCGATCCACTTCGCCGGTCCGCTATTCCTGACGGCCCTGTCCGGCCCGATGCTGGGCGAACCGGTCGGCTGGCGGCGCTGGAGCGCCGTCGGCGTCGGATTTATCGGCGTCGTCGTCATGATCCAGCCGGGTGCGGGGGTGTTCTCCCCGATAGCGCTGATCCCGCTGGTCGGCGCCGTGTTCTACGCCTTCGCCATGATCTTCGTGCGCAAGCTGAGCCGGACGGAGACGAACGCCGCAATCGTCTTCTACTTCACCCTGACCGGACTGGGAGTAGGCTTCATCGGCATGCTGCCGGACTGGAAGACGCCCGACCTGGCGGGTCTCGCCCTGCTGGTCTCCGTCGGCCTGCTGGGCGGCTGCGCCCAGATCCTGATGACGCAGGCCTTCCGCTCGGCGCCCGCCGCGACCCTGGCGCCGTTCGAGTATACGGCCATGATCTGGGCCGTCCTGTTCGGCTATCTGGTCTTTGCCGACTTGCCCACCGCGCCGATCGTCACCGGCGCCCTGATAGTGTCGGCCAGCGGCCTCTATATTCTCCACCGGGAGACGCGCCGGCCGCCTCGGCCCGTCACGGATGCGACCGCAAAGGCCACGATGCCATGACCCTGACCGCCGCTGCTCCAGCCGAGATTCCCGCTGGTATCCCGAAGGTCGAACTGCACGTCCACCTGGAAGGCACCGCCACGCCGGAACTGGTGCGCTCGCTGGCGGCCCGGCACGGGATGTCGCTGCCGCCCGATCTGTTCGACCGGCAGGGCGAGTTCGCCTGGAGCGATTTCCTGCATTTCCTGAAGGTCTACGACGATGCCGCCGCCGTCATCCGGACCGACCGGGACTACCGCGACGTCACCTACGACTATCTCCGCCGCTGCGCCGCCGAGGGCGCCGTCTACGTCGAGGTCATGTCGTCTCCCGACCACGCGGCACAGGGCGGCTTGTCCTTCCAGGGACATCTCGACGGGATCGTCCAGGGAATTGAGGACGCCGAGGCCGATTTCGGCATCCAGGCCCGCCTGATCGTCACCTGCGTCCGTCATTTCGGCGTCGAGCGCGGGCTGGAAGTCGCCAGGGCCTGCACCCGCCACCGTCATCCTGTCCTGACCGGCTTCGGCATGGGCGGCGACGAAAACCACCTGCGCGCCGCTGACTTCGCCGGAGTCTTCGCCATCGCTCACCAGGAGGCGGGTTTGGCTTGCACCGTCCACGCCGGAGAAACCGCCGGACCGGAAAGCATCCGCGACGCGCTCGACAACCTGCCGGTCCGCCGGATCGGCCATGGCGTCCGCGCCATCGAGGACGCCGGCCTCGTCAGCCGCATCGCCGAGGAAGGCATCGTGCTGGAGGTCTGCCCGACCAGCAATATCCGCACGGCGGTCTATCCCGACTACGCCGCCCACCCGCTCGACCGGCTGCGCGCCGCCGGCTGCGCCGTCACCCTCAACAGCGACGATCCGCCCTATTTCGGAACCTCCATCGGGCACGAGTACGGCGTGGCGAAACGGCATTTCGGCTGGTCCGACGACGATCTCCTGACCGTCACCGCCGTCGGTTTGAAAGCGGCCTTCACCGACGCGCGGCGGCCCTTGCGGCAAAGCCCCTGAACCGCCGTACCAGTCTCAGACATGCTCGGAAGCGGCGGCCGAGGCCGAGGCTTCGGTGCGGGCGTGCTCGGCGCTCTTCATGCCGTTGAAGAAGGCGTTGAGCGCCACCGAGACGATGGCGGCGAGCAGGATGCCGGATTCCAGCAGCGGGTGAAGCGCGTGCGGCAGGTTCTTGAAGAAGTTCGGCGAGACCAGCGGGATCATGCCGAAGCCGATCGAGATCGCCACGATGAACAGGTTGTTGGCGTTGTTGCGGAAGTCCACCGCTGTCAGGATGCGGGCACCCGTGGCAGCGACCATGCCGAACATCACAAGGCCGGCTCCCCCTAGGACCACCTGGGGAACGGCCTCGACCAGCGCCGCCATCTTGGGGATCAGGCCCAGCGCCAGCATGATGACGCCGCCCGCCACCGTGACCCAGCGCGACCGGACGCCGGTGACGCCGACCAGCCCGACATTCTGCGAGAACGAGGTGTAGGGGAAGGTGTTGAAGATGCCGCCCAGCAGCGTGCCGACGCCGTCGGCGCGGAGGCCCCGCGTCAGGGCATCCTGATCGACCCGCTTGCCGGTGATGTCGCCCAGCGCCAGGAACATGCCCAGCGATTCGATCATGACGACCATCATCACGATGCACATCGTCACGATCGGGACCAGATGGAACTGAGGCATGCCGAAGTGGAACGGCAGGATGACATCGACCCAGGGAGCCGTCCCGACCTTGTGGAAGCTCATCAGGCCCAGCGCCGCCGCCAGGACCGAACCGGCGACGATGCCGAGCAGCACCGCGATGTTGGCGAGGAAGCCCTTGCCCCACTTGATCAGCGCCAGGATGAAAAGCAGCACGAACAGGGCGATGCCGAGGCCGGTGACCTGACCGTAATTGGGGTTGGGGAAGGCCGCCGGAACGCCGTCGACCATCTTGGTCAGCGTCGGCAACCCGCCGCCGGCCCAGTTGATGCCGACCCGCATCAGCGAGATGCCGATCACGAGGATGATCGTCCCGGTGACGACAGGCGGAAAAAGAGGCAACAGCCTGCTGACGAAAGGTGCAACGATTACGCCGAAAATGCCGGCGGCAATGACCGAACCGTAGATTCCGAGCAGCCCCACTTCGGGCGAGGCGGCCATCGAGAGCATCGGACCGACCGAGGCGAAGGTGACTCCCATCATGACCGGAAGCCGGATGCCGACGCCGGGGAAGCCGAAGCACTGCACCAGCGTCGCCAGACCGCAGGCGAACAGGTCGGCGCTGATCAGGAAAGCGACGTCTTCCGGCGGCAAGCCAAGGGCGCGGCCGATGATCAACGGGACAGCCACCGCGCCGGCATACATCACCAGTACGTGTTGCAGGGCCAGGGGAAGCAGTCTTGGTAGCGGGAGACGCTCGTCTACGGGATGGATGGTTGTCGCCATGGTTTCTGATGCCTCTGCTTTGCGTCGCGCGCCTCGGTTGCCGTCGAGGCTGTGCTGAGTGCAATGTTCAGGCCATCAGGGTCCCATGATTTCCAGGCCGGAGGGAAGGCCGGAATGCCCCGGCCGCCCTCCGGTGGCGGCCTCAATCGGACGCGTCGATCGTGTCGTCCAGCGTGAAGCCGACCTTGAGGGTAACCTGATAGTGCGAGACCTTGCCGTTCTCGATATGGCCGCGCGTTTCTATGACTTCGAACCAGCGCAGATGCTTCAGCTTCTTGGAGGCCCGCTCGACCGCGTTCTGGACGGCGTCCTCGACGCTGGTGGGGGATGAGCCGACGAGTTGGATGATCTTGTAGATATGATCGCTCATGGTGCGCCCTCTTCTGAAGGTTCGTTGACCCTGGGGTAACACCTGGAAACGGAAGTTGGCGGCGGGATACGCGGGGGCCGGCACCCGGTATCGACCGGCATACTCACACTGATTGGTTAGCCCAACTAAATATTTTGCAAGTGACTCGCATTATCAGTAGCTTGCGCCGACACGAACGCGCACCGCCTGCCCATCCAGGAAATCTCCCAGTCATGCATTCCCAAGCCCGGTTGACCTCCCTCCTCGTCCTGCTGATGAGCACGACGGCCTATGCGCAGCCTGCCGAAGACGGCTCCGTCGTGCTGCCGCCGATCTCGGTGGAGGGGGCGGCGCCGACGGCGACCAGCTCGGTCCAGGGATACGTGGCTCCCGTTACCGGCACGGCGACCAAGACCGATACTCCGCTGATCGAGACGCCGCAGTCCATCAGCGTCATCACCCGCGACCAGCTCAATGACCGCGCGGTGCAGAGCATCACCGACGCGCTGGGATACACCGCCGGCACCTTCTCCGGCACCATCGCCGATCCGCGCTTCGACGATCCCAACATCCGGGGCTTCAGCGCCGGGCCGAACCAGTACCTGGACGGGCTGCGCATCCTGCGGACATTCGGGGCGCCGGCCATCGAGCAATACGGCCTCGAGCGGGTGGAGGTGCTGCGCGGGCCGTCTTCCGTGCTGTACGGCCAGTCGGTGCCGGGCGGGCTGGTCAACCTGGTCAGCAAGCGCCCGACCGACCAGAGCTTCGGCGAGGTGAACCTTCAGGCCGGCAGCCACGACCGCTACCAGGGCTCGTTCGATCTGGGCGGCGCGCTCGACGCGGAGAAGCAGTTCACCTACCGCCTGACCGCCCTGGGGCGGAAGAGCGACACGCAGATGGACTATGTCGAGGACGACCGCATCTTCGTTGCGCCCGCCCTGACCTGGAAACCCAATTCCGACACGCGGCTGACGCTGCTGGGCCGCTTCCAGCACGACGAGGCGCAGTCGCCGCCGGGGCTGCCCGCCATCGGCACCCTCTACGGCAATCCGCTGGGCGAGATCTCCACCAGCTTCTATCCGGGCGAGCCGACCTTCCGGGACTCGGAACTGGAGCTGTCGAGCATCGGCTACGACTTCGAGCACCGCTTCAACGACACCTTCACGATCCGGCAGAACGCCCGCTACCTGCACTTGAGCTTCGACTACGACAGCCTCTTCACGTCAGGGCTGGCGGCCGACCAGCGAACGCTTCAGCGCGGCTCGCTGGTCCAGCGGGAAAGCTCCGACACCGTCAACGTCGACACCACGGCGCAGGCCAAGTTCGGCACCGGACCGCTCAGCCATACCGCCTTGTTCGGCATCGACTACCGGCGCTTCTGGGGAGATACCCGGACGGGGTTCGGTACGGCGCCGTCGCTCGACCTGTTCAACCCCTCCTACGGGCAGCAGATCGCCCTGCCGGCGATCGGGACCGACCGCGACGACGACCTCAGCCAGATCGGCGTCTATGTCCAGGACCAGGTGAAGCTGGACAAGTGGCTGCTGACGCTCGGCGGGCGGCACGACTGGGTCGAGACGGAGCAGCGCAACCGCGTCACCGGGGCGGAGACCAGCCAGGACGACAGCGCGTTCACCGGCCGGGCGGCGCTGATGTACCTGTTCGACGCCGGGTTCGCCCCGTATGTAAGCTACACCACGTCGTTCGATCCCGTCGTCGGGTCGCAGGCGCCGCAGCGCGGCGGCGGGACGTTCGATCCGACCGAGGGCGAGCAGTACGAGGTCGGCGTCAAGTACCAGCCGCCGGGGTCAAACAGCTTCATCACGGCGGCGCTGTTCGACCTGAGGCGGACCAACGTCACGACGACCGACCCGGACTTCCCGACCTTCCAGCTCCAGACCGGCGAGGCGCGGGTGCGCGGCGTCGAGCTTGAGGCGACCGCAAGCCTGATGCAGGGCCTCAACCTGATCGCCTCCTACACCTACCTGGACTCGGAGATCACCGAGAGCAACTCCGGGACCGAGGGGAACCGGCTGGCGACCGTGCCGGAGCATCTGGCGAGCCTGTGGGGCGATTACTCGTTCCCGGAAGGCAGCATGCTGGAAGGCTTCGGCTTCGGCGCCGGCGTGCGGCATATCGGGTCGCGGTTCGGCAACGATGCCAACGACATCAAGGTGCCCAGCGTCACTCTGTTCGACGCGGCGGTCCATTACGACATCGACCAGTTCCGGATCGGGCTGAACGCCAACAACCTGTTCGACAAGAAATACGTGACCTCGTGCGGCAGCGTCGGCGGCTGCTACTACGGCAACCGGCTGGCCGTGATCTCGACGCTGACATACCGCTGGTAGGACGTCTTGGAGGGTAGCCTTTTGTTGGAGCCGGCACTGTTCGAGCTGGAGGAAGTGGGGTTCAGGGTCCCGGGACGGGACCTGCTTCATCCGCTGAGCCTGAGCTTGACCGGGCGCCGCATCCATGGCCTGATCGGCCCCAACGGGTCGGGCAAGAGCACGCTGATCAAGATGCTGGCCGGCCAGCAGGCGGCGTCGACCGGAACGGTCCGGTTCGGGGGGAAACCGGTCGGCGGCTGGGGCAGCCGGGCCTTCGCCCGCAAGGTCGCCTATCTGCCGCAGTTCACCCCGGCCGCCGACGGCATGACCGTGCGGGAACTGGTGGCATTGGGCCGCTTCCCCTGGCACGGCACGCTGGGCCGGGTGACCGCCACCGACCGCGCGATGGTGGACGAGGCGATTACCCGCACCGGCATGGAGCCGATGGCGGGCCGGCTGGTCGACAGCCTGTCCGGCGGCGAGCGGCAGCGGGCGTGGCTCGCCATGATGCTGGCCCAGGGCACGGAATGCCTGCTGCTGGACGAGCCGACCTCGGCGCTGGATGTCGCGCATCAGGTCGAGGTGCTGGCGCTGGTCCGCCAGCTCAGCCGGGAACGCGACCTCGGCGTCGTCGTCGTGCTGCACGACGTCAACATGGCGGCACGGTACTGCGACGAGCTGCTGGCACTGGGCGGCGGGCGGCTGGTCGCGCGCGGCACCCCGGCGCAGATCATGCGGCCGGAGATGCTGGAAGCGATCTACGGCGTCGAGATGGGCGTGATCGCCCATCCAACGACCGGCGAGCCGATCGGATACGTCCAGTGACCGCGATCTCGCGACGCGCATTCCTGGCCGGAGCCTCGGCGCTGGCGGCGATGCCGCTCGCGGCTTCGGCTTCCGCTTCCGCTTCGGCCTCTCCGCTCCGGATCGCGGCGGTCGACTGGGCCATGCTGGAAACCGCGCTGGCGCTGGGGATCGTGCCGGTCGCCGCGACGGAGCTTGTGCATTACCGGCGCTGGGTCGTCACGCCGGAGATGCCGGACGGCGTCGCCGACCTGGGTCTGCGCGGCGCTCCCAACCTGGAAGTCCTGGTAAGGTCGGCCCCCGGCCTGATCCTGAGTTCGCATTTCTACGCCGGCATCCGGCACCGGCTGGCGCGGATAGCGCCGGTGGTCGATTCGACCATCAACATGCCGGGCGGCAACCCCTACCGCCGGGCGCTCGAGGAAACCGCCGAACTGGGCGAGCGGCTGGGAACCCCCGACACGGCGCGCGAGCTGATCGGGCGGACCGAGGACGCGATGGACGCGCTGGCCGGGCGGTTCGGTCCCCGGTCCGTGCTGCTGGTCAGCCTGGGCGACGCGCGCCATGTGCGGACCTTCGGCGGCGACAGCCTGTTCGGCTCGGTGCTGGAGCGGCTGGGGCTGGTCAACGCTTGGCGGACGGCGACACGGTTCCGCGCCACGGCCACCGTCGGGCTGGAACGTCTGGCCGAGATGCCCGACGCGACTCTTGTCGTGCTCGATCCCGTCCCTCCCGGTGTCTGGCCGGCATTGGCGGACAGCGCGATCTGGCAGGCCCTGCCCAGCGTGCGCGACGGCAGGGTGGTCCGGCTGGACGCCGTCAACCCGTTCGGCGGCTTGCCGGCGGCGCGCCGCTTCGCGGAGTTGCTGGCCCGTGCCTGAAGCCGATTCCATGAGTCAGGTGCTGTTCTACTACAGCACCCTGCCGCGCATCGCGATGGCGTGCCTGTGCGGGGCGGCCTTGGGACTGTCCGGCGCGCTGCTCCAGCGGGTCCTGCGCAACCCGATCGCGGAACCCTCGACGCTCGGGATTTCCGCCGGCGCGCAGCTGGCTCTGGGGGCCACGACGATCTACGCGCCCGGCCTGCTCGACCTGTCGCGTGAGGGTGTCGCGCTGGCGGGCGGGCTGGCGGCCATGCTGCTGGTGCTGGCGCTGTCGTGGCGGCAGGGGCTTCGCCCCGTCTCCGTCGTGCTGGCGGGGCTGGTGGTCGGGCTGACCTGCGGCGCGTTGAGCGCCACGCTGATCCAGTTGAACGGCGAGTACCTGATCTCGCTGTTCATTTGGGGCGGCGGATCGCTGAGCCAGCAGGGCTGGGGCAGCGTGCTGGCCCTGGCGCCGCGTCTGGCCCTGGGCATCCTGGCGGCGGCCCTCCTGCTTCGGCCGCTGACGGTGCTGGGGCTGGACGACACCGCCGCGCGGAGCCTCGGCGTGGCGCTGCACGCGACGCGGCTGGGCATCCTGCTGCTGTCGGTCTGGCTGGCGGCGTCCGTCGTGTCGCTCGTGGGGATCATCGGCTTCGTCGGGCTCGCGGCCCCCGCCTTCGTCCGTCTGGCCGGCGCCCGCTCGCCGCTGTGGTCGCCGGTCATGGGGGCGGCGCTGCTGCTCCTGGCCGACACGCTGACCGGAACGGTGCCGATCCTGGGCGACGACCTTGTTCCCACCGGCGCCATGACGGCCCTGCTCGGCGGCCCGATGCTGCTGTGGATGCTGCCGCGCCTGCACGCGCTGTCGGGACCGGCGGACCGGGGGACGGGCTCGGGAGCCGGCGGCAGGCGTTCGGCGCGTCCCTGGCTGCTGATTGCGGCCCTGGCCGCGGTGCTGCCGCTGCTGTGCTGGGTTGTGCTGGCCGCCGGCGCGGGCGACGATTTCCGGGAACTGCTGCCGTGGCGGTGGCCGCGTCTGGTCGCGGCCCTGGCCGCCGGCGCCATGCTTGGAGCATCGGGAACGGTGCTCCAGCGCCTGACCGGCAACCCGATGGCAAGCCCGGAGGTGCTGGGCATCAGCTCCGGCGCCGGCCTGGGGTTGGCGGTGCTGGTCCTAAGCGTAGCGGCGCCCGGACGGCTGGAACAGCTCGGCGCCACGACCTTGGGTGCGGCGCTGGCGCTGGCCGTCATGCTGCTGCTGGCCCGGCGCGGCGGCTTCGCCCCGGAACGGATGCTGCTGGCCGGCGTCGCGCTGGCGGCGACCTGCGGTGCGGCGCTGACCGTCATCATGTCCAGCGGCAACCCGCGCGCCTTCCAGCTGCTGGGCTGGCTGACCGGCTCGACCTATTCGGTCGAAGCGCCCGACGCCCTGCTGGCGGCGGGGTTCGCGGTCATACCGCTGCTGCTGGTGGCGCCGCTGGCGGCCCGCTGGCTGGAGATCCTGCCCCTGGGCGAAACGGCGGCGCGCGGCCTTGGCATCGCGATAGCGCCGGTGCGGCTGTGCCTGATCCTGCTGGCCGCCGTGCTGAGTGCGGCGGCGACGCTGATCGTCGGCCCCTTGAGCTTCGCGGGCCTGATGGCGCCCCATCTGGCGCGGCTGATCGGGCTGCACCGGCCGCTGCCCCAACTGGCCGGCGCCGTCCTGATCGGCGCCTTGCTGATGGGGCTGTCGGACTGGCTGTCGCGCAGCATCGCGTTCCCCTACCAGCTGCCGGTCGGGCTGTTCGCCACGCTGATCGGCGGTCCCTATCTGATGTGGCTGCTGGCGCGTCCGCCCGGCGGGCGGCAAGGCCGATGACGGTTCCGCGGGCATTCCCCTTCCTCGACGGTCCCAGCGGCCGCTTCGGCGCCCGGCTCGTCCCGCGCGGCGATGCGCCCGGCGCGATCCCCTGCGGCAGCCTGATCGAGGCCGGCGGGCTGGAAACCGCCCTTGCGGAACTGATCCGGCGGCACCCGGACGCGGAACGGCGCGCCCTGCTCTCGCTCTGGTCGCGCCACTACTTCTATTCGCTGATCCCGTCGGTCGTGCTGAGCGGACTGGACGAGGCCCGCGTCCTGCCGCTCCGGCTTTCCGAAACCGCCGTCGTGCTGAACGGCGACGGCGTGCCCGCCGCCGTCGCCCTGCCCCATGAAGGCGCCGTCGATCCCGGAACTCCCGTGCCGGACCGCCTGATCCCCCTCGCCCGCGACCACCTGGAACCGCTGATCGACGGGCTGGCCGCCCAGGCGCGGCTGTCGCCCCGCGTGCTGTGGGGCAATGCCGCCGGCTACCTGCACTGGGTGGTCGAACAGCTCGACACGCCGGCCGGAACGGAGGCGGACGCGCTGATCCACAGCCCATCCTGGCCCGGCGGCTGGAAGAACGCGCTGGACGAGCCGATGCGCTATACCGACTGCCCGGACGCCAGGCAGGCCCGGCGCAAGGTCTGCTGCCTGCTCTACCGCGTTCCGGGCCGGAAACTCTGCTCCTACTGTCCCCTGCTGGAGCGCAAGCACAAGGAAAGACCGAATTGATGGCTGAACCGATGGACTGGTTCGACGACACCCACGGTATCCGCAGCGTCGAAGACCTGACCGCCCGCTATCCCACACCCCACGAACTGGTCATCAGGAAGCAGATCGACCTGCTCGACGCCCACGCGCGCACCCTGGTCGAGGCGTCGCCCTTCCTGGTGATGGGGACCACCGGCCCCAATGGTACGGACTGCTCGCCGCGCGGCGGACCGCCGGGCTTCGTCCAGGTGGCCGACGAAAAGACGCTGCTGCTGCCGGACTGGCCGGGCAACAACCGGCTGGATAGCCTGCGCAACATCCTGGCCAACCCGGCGGTCGGCCTGATCTTCCTGTTCCCGGGCCTCGGCGACATCCTGCGCGTCAACGGCGACGCTGGGCTGTCCGTCCACCCGGACCTGCTCCGGCGCTTCGCCGCGGACGACGGCAAGCTTCCGCGCTCGGTCATCGTGATCGCCGTGCGGGAAGTCTTCGTCCACTGTCCGCGCGCCATCGTGCTGGGCGACATCTGGAACCCCGAAAAGCACGTGGCCAGGGAAAAGCTGCCGACCCTCCGCGAAGTTTTCGATAGCCATGTGAAGATATCGGCATCGAAGCCGATAAATTAGACGGTCTTGCGGCCAGCGACGCAAGCTGATACCTCCCCGCCGGCCGCCGTTGGGCCACGGCCCCAACCTACGAAGCAGGAGCCTGTAGGTTGGGGCCGTGGCCCGACGAATACCGTCCCCATGGGCCGATCCCTTCGGCCCCCGGCCTCAGATCTTGCTGACCAGCCCGCGCTCGGCCAGATTGCGGATCAGGGCGCGGGTGCCGAAGGTCCAGGGCGGCGCCTTGTCGCTGGTGGTCACCCGGTTGACCAGGGCTCCCAGCTTCGGCGTCTCGATCCGCACCACGTCGCCGACCTTGTGGGTGAAGCCGGCGCCGGGTTCCTCGCGGTCCTCGACGGGTGCGAACATCGTGCCGAGGAACAGCACCAGCCCGTCGGGATACTGGTGGTTCTTGCCGATCGCCTGGGATACCAGATCCAGCGGGTCGCGGCTGATCTTCGACATGGAGCTGCTGCCGGTCAGGCGGTAGCCGTCGGCGCCTTCGACGCTCATCGCCAGTTCGGCCTTCCGCACGTCCTCGATGCCGAAGGTATCGTCGAACAGGCGGATGAACGGGCCGATCGAGCAGGACGCGTTGTTGTCCTTGGCCTTGCCCAGAAGCAGGGCGCTGCGGCCTTCCATGTCGCGCAGGTTGACGTCGTTGCCCAGCGTGGCGCCGACGGTCTTGCCTTCGGACGAGACGGCCAGCACGATTTCCGGCTCCGGGTTGTTCCAGGTCGATGCCGCCAGGATGCCGATCTCGGCCCCCGTTCCCAGCGACGACATCGGCTGGCCCTTGGTGAAGATCTCGGCGTCGGGGCCGATGCCGACTTCCAGGTACTGCGACCAGACGCCTTTCTCGATCAGCAGGTCCTTCAGCCGGGCCGAGCTTTCCGAGCCGGGCTCGATCTCCGACAGGTCGGTGCCGATCGCGTCGATCATGGTCTGGCGGACGGCTTCGGCCTTGCCGGCGTCGCCGCGCGCCTGTTCCTCGATCACGCGCTCGAGCAGGCTGGCGACGAAGGTGACGCCGCTCGCCTTGACCGCCTGCAAATCGACGGGACACAAGAACCACGGCTTCGACGGGTCGTTGGCGTCGTGCGCGCTGTTGGCGAGGATGTCGGCAAGGTCGCCGATCCGGTTCGCCGTCGCGAGCCCAGTGCGGACCACGGCCACCGGATCGGCGGCATCCAGCAGGGTGCTCATGGTCGGAGCTTCGGCCGTCACGTCGTAGACGCCGTCTCCCCGGATCGCGACGACGGCGGGGCCTTCCGGCAGTTGGACGCGCCCGACCAGGGTTCCGGCGCAGCCATCCTCGGGCAAGGTGTTTTCAGGCGTTAGCAGGCTTTTCACTCAGGTTCCTCCAGGCGCGTTGGCGCGTGTTCTTAAATCTTCAAGTCACTGCGGGAGCTGATCCCCGTATGGCGGGTATACCACGCTGTCTGCTTTGATCCGAGACGCCGCGTGCCCACTCTCGAATTTATCTGTTGAGCAGACCACTTGAGAACAGACCACTTGAGAGACGAACCGACGTTTAGCAGGGAGAGGCAAAATGCCCTCGCGTGATCCCCGCATCTGGATGTGGGCCGAAGCACTCGACATGATGGACAAGGCGGAGCGCATGCACCGCCAGTTCTTCCAGCCCGCCGCGACGCCGGCCCAGGGCAGGCGTCCGACGTGGCAGCCGCCGGTCGATTTGATCGAAACGGCCGACGAGTATCTGGTCGTCGTGGCGCTGCCCGGCGTCCGGCCCGATCAGGTGCAGGTCGTCATCGACGGCGGCGTGCTGATCGTGGTCGGCGAGCGTGCCCTGCCCGTCGGCGACAAGACGGGCCTGATCCACCGGATGGAAATCCCCCACGGCCGGTTCGAACGGCAGATCCAGCTGCCGCCCGGCCCGCTCGAACTCGGCCGGCGCGAGCTTGCCGACGGATGCCTTGTGCTGGCCCTGCGCAAGGTAGGCTAAGGAGCTGACATGGTCACGACTACCGCCTCCCCCACCCAGTCCGAATACAACCTGCCCCTGCCGGACGACGCCATCGCCATCGTGCCAGTGCGCAACATGGTCCTGTTTCCGGGCGTCGTCGCCCCCGTCACCGTCGGCCGCCAGCAGTCGATCGCGGCGGCGCAGAACGCGATCCGGACGGAAAAGCCGCTGGGCTTCGTCCTCCAGCGCGACGAAACCACCGAAGAACCGACCGGGCTGGACCTTCACCGGGTCGGCACAGTCGGTACCGTGCTGCGCTACCTGACCGCCCCCGACGGCACGCACCATGTCGTCACCCAGGGCCAGCAGCGTTTCCGGATCCTGGAATACATCGACGGCTATCCCTTCCTGGTCGCGCGCATCCAGGTGGCGCAGGAACCGGAAGGGATGGACACCGAGATCCAGGCCCGTTTCTTCAACCTGCGCCAGCAGGCGGTCGAGGCCGTCCAGCTTCTGCCCCAGGCCCCGCAGGAGTTGCTGGCCGCCGTCCAGAACATCCCGACCGCATCGGCGCTGGCCGACATGGTCGCCAGCTACATGGACCTCAAGCCGGACGAGAAGCAGGAGGTTTTGGAGACCTTCGACCTGACCCGCCGCCTGGAGAAGGTCGGCAACCTGCTGGGCCACCGGCTGGAAGTGCTGCGCCTGTCGCGCCGGATCAGCGAGCAGACCAAGGAGACCATGGACGAACGCCAGCGCGAATACGTGCTGCGCGAACAGCTCCGCACGATCCAGAAGGAACTGGGGGAGACCGACTCACGCCAAGTCGAGATCCAGGAGCTGACCGAAGCGATCGCCAAGGCCAGGATGCCGCCGGAGGTCGAGACCCAGGCGCTGAAGGAGCTTCGCCGGCTGGAGCGGATGCCGGAGGGTGCCGGCGAATACTCGATGATCCGGACCTACCTGGACTGGCTGATCGAACTGCCGTGGTCGGCTTTCAGCGAGACCAGCATCGACATCGCGGCGGCCCGGCGCATCCTGGACGAGGACCATTATGGCCTGGAGAAGATCAAGCGCCGCATCCTGGAGTTCCTGGCGGTCCGCAAGCTGAACCCGGAAGGCCGCAGCCCGATCCTGTGCTTCGTCGGTCCGCCCGGCGTCGGCAAGACCTCGCTCGGCCAGAGCATCGCGCGGGCGACCGAGCGGAAGTTCGTCCGCGTCAGCCTCGGTGGCCTGCATGACGAGGCGGAGATCCGGGGCCACCGCCGGACCTATGTCGGCGCCCTGCCCGGCACGGTGATCCAGTCGCTGCGCAAGGCGGGCACCGGCAACCCGGTGATGATGCTGGACGAGATGGACAAGCTGGGCCAAGGCTTCCACGGCGATCCTTCGGCGGCGCTGCTGGAAGTGCTCGACCCGGAGCAGAACGGCACCTTCCGGGACAACTACCTGGGCGTGCCGTTCGATCTCAGCAAGGTCATGTTCATCGCGACCGCCAACGTGCTGGAGAACATCCCCGGCCCCTTGCGCGACCGCATGGAAGTGATCGACCTGCCCGGCTACACCGAGGAGGAAAAGGTTGAGATCGCCAAGCGCTACCTGGTCCGCCGCCAGTTGACGGCCAACGGGCTGAAG
Organism: Skermanella aerolata KACC 11604; assembly: GCF_000936425.1. Classification (GTDB taxonomy): domain Bacteria; phylum Pseudomonadota; class Alphaproteobacteria; order Azospirillales; family Azospirillaceae; genus Skermanella; species Skermanella aerolata. The sequence continues at coordinate 101,244 of NZ_AVFK01000024.1, forward strand.
CCCGAACAGGCCGCCATCACCGACGACGCGATCCGGGAAATCATCCGCTACTACACGCGGGAAGCCGGCAACCGGAACCTGGAGCGCCTGATCGGCGGCGTCTTCCGCAACGTCGCGATGCGGATCGCGGAAGGCACGATCGAGCATCTGGCGATCGGCCCCGAGGAGGTTACCGAGATCCTGGGAGGCCGCCGGTTCGAGAGCGAGACGGCGATGCGGACCAGCGTCCCCGGTGTCGCGACCGGGCTGGCCTGGACCCCGGTCGGCGGCGACATCCTGTTCATCGAGGCGACGCGCACGCCAGGCAACGGCCGGCTGATCCTGACCGGCCAGTTGGGCGATGTCATGAAGGAGAGCGCGCAGGCGGCGCTGAGTTTGGTGAAGTCGCGGCCGGAAGTGCTGGGGACCGACCCGGTGGAGTTCGACAAGTTCGACATCCACGTCCACGTCCCCGCCGGAGCGATTCCGAAGGACGGCCCGAGCGCCGGCGTCGCCATGTTCATGGCGCTGGTGTCGCTGCTGACCGGACGGACGATCCGCAGCGATCTGGCGATGACGGGCGAGATCAGCCTGCGCGGGCTGGTGCTGCCGGTCGGCGGCATCAAGGAAAAGGTGCTGGCGGCCCAGCGCGCCGGCATCACCACCGTCATGCTCCCCGCCCGCAACCGCCGCGACTACGAGGACATCCCTGAAGCGGCCCGCGAAGCGCTGAACTTCGTCTGGCTGGAACGGGTGGACGACGCGATAGCGGCCGCCCTGAGCTGAGGCGGAGCCGTACTGGGAAAGTCGGGTGTCGGGCCGAAGTGGTTTGTTGGGCAATGGCCCAACCTACAGGCTCCTGCTTCGTAGGTTGGGCCGTGGCCCAACACTTCTTCGGCTCTCGGTCTTGGACCGACCTGTGCCCGCTTGGCCTGCGCCTGCTTGAAAAGTCCGTCCTGCCAGGGCTTGACCCTGGTATCTCCCGGCATCGGCGCTATGGGAAAGCGGCAAAATATTGAACTTCTCTGTCGGACCTCACCGGTCAATCTTCAATGCCACTGACGTTACATTTCAATGTCGCAATAAATGCGAGTACACGCGTATGCTCGGCTTGCATAAATCAAATAAATCACTTTTACTATTTATGTACTGATTGAACACTTAAACTGTAAACACCTGACCCCTGTTTATTTCAAATCTTTAACAATGGGATTTGTCATCATGCGTTTTCTAAACAATCTGAGTGCTTGTCTGCTGGCATCCACCGCCGTCCTCTCCGCCTCGGTGCTCTCCGCTCCGCCGGCGGCGGCGGATACCGTCGATTACGGCGTCGAACTGCCGGACCCGAAGATTCCGGGGTACATGTTCCCCACGCCGGAGCCGATCATCATCGCGGCGGTCGATACGGCCGATGCCAGCGGGATTTCCCTCCATGGCTGGGGTCTCTGGACCTCCCTGACCACGCCCAGCCAAGAAACCGCCTTCGCCATCCCCAACGCGCCGGTCTATCTCACCTGGCTGACCAAGCAGGAACTGGTCGCCCTCAGCAAGTCGCCGTCCGCCGATGCCGGCGCCAAGGTCTCGGGCGCCGCCACGGCTCCGGCCCGCAGCCGCTCGATGAGCCTCAAGCCGGTAACCCAGCTCGAGAAGTTCGGCATCGACAGCACCGCATCGAAGACGCAGCCCCGGACCGCGCGGACCGCGACGGCCTCGGCCACCGGGGTATCGCCGGACACCAACATCTTCGAGGTCGTCGCCTACGACCCGGAGGCCGCGAAGTTCATCAACGAGAACAAGCTGTTCGACCTGACCACGATCGCTGGCCTGTACAAATCCGGGAAAAAGGCGGTTCCCGACTTCCCGGCTCCCTCCGTCGCTATCAAGCCGGTCTACAAGATCATCTCCGCCGCCGACCTGATCGACGGCAAGTACTACGCCATGCCGGCCTGGCCGGGAACTCCGGTCACCAACGACACGATCGTGGCCGATGGTTTCCCGGAAACGGTATGGCCGGGCTGCGTCTATGTCGACGTGACCAACAAGGGTGCTTCGACCGCCACCGGGATCGACGGGGCATGCGGCGGGCAGACGGCGGCGTCGACCTACGGCCTGGGCGACTTCATCTCCTATCCCGTGACGGCCGCCAATGTCGCGGCTTTCAACGCCATCGATTCCACCAACGGCTACAAGGTCGCGGTCGGCGATTACCTGCTGCTGATGGCGATGCACGTCACCAGCCGCGAGATCCGGGAATGGACGTGGCAGACCTTCTTCTGGACGCCCGCCCCGATGAACCCGCCGACGCCCAGCAGCGTCGCGATCGCCGGCGCACAGCCCAAGCAGCTGGGCAAGCCGGCGGCGCATTACGCCATGTCGATCGCCTACCAGATGATCAGCCCGAACCAGCCGGTAACGGGAGGCAGCAATACCGGCAAGCCCATGATCGCCTACAACCCGTATCTGGAGTCGGACTTCTCCGCCAGCACCTTCAGCGTTTCGCGGGCGGTGACCGACCCCAACACCGGCGTCGCCTGGACCGGACAGGTCGGGGTCGAGACCAACTGCATGACCTGCCATTCCATGGCCTCGGTCAAGTTCGGGACCGGCGCCGGCACCGGCTACGGGGCCACCTTCTACGTTTCCCTCGACGATCCGATGTTCGACGGCACGGTCCAGACCGACTTCCTGTGGTCCATCGCCGACGTGGTGTCGACGGAGCAGAAGGACGCGAAGGCAGCGGGTTCGGCGGCCGGCAAGAAGTAGCGGCGGCATATGGCGGGCGGCGCTTCCGGGCCGCCCGCCCTCGGTCAAGGCGGCGGTCCGGCCCTGAAGGTCGGGCAGATTGAAGTTATGGCTGGCGCTCCACGACCGGTGCAGCTATCCGTGTTCGCCGCTGGCTCGGTCGTCAGGCTTGATGACGGAACGGACGTATGCATATGACGCCGGGCAGGCTCATCACACACGCCCGTTCCGCTGGCCCAGCATTTTTTCGCACGACCTGAAAAGATCCGGCAACACGAAAGGCTTAGTACCAGAGACATATATACTCGAATTTTTTCAAAGCGGAACTGGTAAAATGCCGGACTGGAAAATTTGATTTCCGGAGATGTGCGAGCCCCGTGAATAATACCAACGGCATTGAAGCTTGACCGGTAAGTTCCGGCAAAGGTGTCGGGCTGAAGAGGCCCGACCTACAAAATCAAGCCTCGGCAAGAGCACGCTGGCGCAATGCGGGCAAGAGCGTGCCGGCGTAACATGGGCAAGAGCACGCTGACGTAGGTCGGGCCTCTTCAGCCCGACATCTAACGCTCCAAACCAGCCAATGCTGAACGCCGTCGGTATTGGATGCCGGGCTACTAGCCCGATCCGTGAGCGGCACGCGCGAACGCCGCCGCACCAATCCCTAAGGAATGGCGCGGCGGGCGCCCGAATGTTACACGACACTCTGTAGAAGCGAACCGGACCGCCGATACACCGGCGGCACGATCCGCAGAGGCTTGGGCAGGACACGGTAATTTCCCACGCCTACCCCTCCGTGTTTGACCTACCGTCCAACACACAAAGCCGGGGTTTGAATTCAGCACCGCGCGATAGGGGTAGGCCGAGCAAGCATAATACTAATGTAATAAGACCTGCGCGACAATCGTTTTTTGAATACACCGGGATTGCGTGAGAATCGCAGGCTCGGTCGTGGCCCAGGTCCGACGGCCACGCTTGCCTTGCGCCCGGCCTACCGCAGCGCCGGCGGAAGCCATTCCAGCCCGACCATCGGTGAATTCTCCAGCAACACTTCGGAAACGCCCAAACGGGCATAGAGCCGGCGCGCCGGGTTGTACGGCGTGACCGAGGCGCGGGCGATCTTGCCGCAGCGGATGGCTTCCGCGAAGATCACGTCCTTGATGACGGTCTTCCCGCCGCCCACACCCAGGCGTCCGGGCAGCATGGCCAAGTCGTGGGCGATGATCTGGTCCGGCAGGTTGGAGAAGATCAGGCGGCCGACCGGTTCTCCGCCGCTCTCGATGATCCACTGCTCCAGGCTGGGATATGTGTGCCGCCAGTTGTAGAGCTGGGAGACGTGCTGCTGCTTCAGCAGGAAATCCTTTTGGAACTGCGGCAGCGGCATGCCGTCGAATTCCAGCGCCTTCGACGCGACGAAGATGCGGAAGATCAGCGCCTCGTCATCCGGCCGCTCCAGGCGCAGTGTAAGACCGGGTTTCGTCGTCAGAATTCGATCACCGTCGCGAATCATCGAAAAACCTTGCGGAATAGATATAAGATGTACTGAAGTCATAAACCTTTTTTGGTATAATCAACCCGAACATTGACCTTCCGGAAGGATTACGGCCATGACAGACGCATCGCCAGATTTACTCGTCACGGAAAATTTCACGCCGCTGATCGGCCAGCAATTCTCGATCATCCACCCGGAGGTACCTGCCGAATTCACGTTGCGGCTGACCTCCACCTACGACCCCAGCAAGGGCGCATCGCACCCGAAATTCCGCAAGCCCCTGACCCTGCTGTTTCGTGGCCCGGCCGAGCCGCTGCTGCTGGAAGGCGCTTACGACATCCAGACCGAGGGTTTCGGGCCGGTAAGACTGCATATCGTCCCGACGCAGACGCCGGACCGGGAAGAGAACGGCATGGGCTACCACATCTGCATCAACTGACGCGAAGACAGCACCGCCGCCCCCGGAAGGGGACGGCGGCGCCGCCGGCGCGGATCACGGACGGGTCGGGTAGATGCCGTTGGTCGCGATGATGTAATACATGGTGAGGTACGGCTCGCGGATGCTGAACGGGGTCGCGCCGGTCGGGGTGTTGGCGCCGACGGTCAGGCCGGTCAGCGCGACCGAGGCGCTGCCGATCGTCTTGGCAACGCCGCTGTTGGCCGGGGCGGGGGGGCCGTAGATCTTGACGGTCACGGCGTCGGCGCCGTCGGGTACAGCAACCGCCGAGGCCAGGACATTCGAACCGGTCGGTGCAGTCGAGTCCGCCGCACCGGTCGTCCCCTGGATGTTCACAGTGGCGGTGCCCGCCCCGCTCAGCGGGTGGACGTGCGCAGCCAGCGGAACGTTGGCGGTGGACAGCGTCGCGGAAGTGGCGCCGCCCTTTGCGCCGGCAACGTACTGGGATACCGTGCCATTGAGGTTCAGGATGCCCTGGCCGACGATGGTGCGACCCTGAAGGTCGGGCAGATTGAAATTCTGGCCGTTGGAGCCGCCGAAGGTGGTCCCAAGCAGCGAATACAGCGCGCTGTTCTGATTGACCGGAAGGTTCTGTCCCTGGCAGGTCTGCCAATCCTGCGGAGCGAACTGGAAGGCGACCGGCATCACTGTACCCATATACGGATCGGACATTTCTTAATCTTTCTTCCTGGTGCGTTGGAGGATCTTTTCGGAAACCGACTGGAGCGGGGTATCCACCGTTCGTCCCCGCTTCGGCCATGGCACCCGGCGCCGGAACGGGCACATGCGATTGATGCCTGGCAGACTCATCGCGTGCGCTTGCTCCGCTGGCCCAGCGCCATTTCATATGACCTGAACAAGTCACCTCATACGAAAGGCTTAGTACCAAAACCATGCGTACTCGAAAACCCGTTGGGATTGAATTGATAAAATGCACGATAAGGAGATTCGATATCGCTTTATGCGCGCAGCAGGACTCATAAGCGGTTTGGCCGACAATTCCGGGCACAGTGGTATGCAGGCCGCCCCCGCAGCGGCACCAACGAAGGAGCCCCACGAAAATCAACCCGCGAATCGGGAAATCCGCCATGCATCGACGCCGCCCACACCAATGCGACCGTGCTGTCGCATCCCGGCATCGCCGCCTGCTAACGAAAGCGGTAACTGGAATACGCCCACTCCTCAGGAGTTTGGGCGAGCCCGTGCTTCACCGGGTTCCAATGAATGTACGACACATGATGGTTGAAATCGGCATCGTCACGAATACGATGCTCCCAATACCGATTTTGCCAAATTGGCCGAATGCGGGCGGAAAGCACCTCCGTGAACCGACCCTTGATCCGGTTCCACCGGAACGGATAATCGGCATCCCCTTCCGGCAACGTCCAAATCGTATGGAGATGATCGGGCAGCACCACGATTGCGTCGATCCGGAAAGGATAATCCGCCATGACCGTCCGGAACGATCCACGCAGGATTTCCACGGCACCCGGCCCCGCAAGCAGCGGACGCCGTTCGGAGGTGACGACAGTGAAGAAATATGTACCGCCGGGTGTAAAATCACGACGGTAATACATAACGCAAGCTTTCAAGAGTTGCATACCCCCGCGATCATGCATGCTGCCGTTCCCCAAGCAAGGGCGTCATACCACCGCACGCCTTGAATCTCATCCGTTTGTAGGTCGGGCCTCTTCAGCCCGACACCTTCGATGCATCGACACCGCCCGTCTCATCCGGCCCGGAACGTCAGATGTCGGGCTGAAGAGGCCCGACCTACGCCACCCTGCTTTCGCATCCCGGCATCGCCGCCCACCCAAAACGAACGACGCCGCAGAATCCTGAAATGGTTTCTGCGGCGTCGCCCGAATGCTACACGTGCTTTCAACGGGAGCAAACCTGTCACCCGATACTCTGTGCGACAGGCCCACCGGAATGGCGACTGGGCCGGATACGGTAATTTCCCAATCACGTCTTCCTTATATGATGTCCCTTCCGCCGCCCAGGATACCGTTTGAGCAAAGCATCCTGCTTGCCGAGGGTGCGTCATACGCCTTCAGTAATAACTCAGTTCACCCTAATTCATACCTCTTTTTTTGACATACCCGCGAATTTCAGCAGTCACCCATCCCATCGCGGTTTCGAACCCATCCTCATCTACAATCTAAACGTGTTGAAGCGAATTCACAGGTTGGACCGCAGCCCAACACCCCCGCCAGTCGGCCGAATCTCCGTGCCCCTGACCAAAAGATCAAATCTCCTAGAGATTGAGAACTAAAAATAATTAAGCTTCAAAGTTGCAGAAACCGAAAATCCTGATATGCGCACGGTAGCTCAATTTTCACTTTGTAACCGATACTAACAATTGCGTCCCTATACACAAATTTCCAACTCGGGTATCATCCCAAAGGATTACCCATTTTGTCGGAAACATGGGTCGGATTCGTTTGTGTATGTGGGGGATATCATGGGTGTGATGGGACGTGGTCGGCGGGACAAGCGCAATGGCCTGACGGGTATGCGCGATCATCTGCACATGTCCACATCCGCCATAGCGCTGGAACAACGCTTCATGTTCGACGCGGCCGGCGTTGCGACGGCGGTCGATGCGGTCGTGCATGACCCAGCCGCCGATGCTCTCTTCGATACCGCCGACCATTCGGTGGACCAAGCGCTTCTGGCAGCGGCGGCACAGGCCGCCATTGCTGTCCATACCGGGGAGGTTGCAGAACTTCCTGCAACAGAACGGGTAGAGATTGCTTCTGACGCTTCCGCTGTAACTCTTGACACGCCGACGTACCAAGTGATCCGCGCGGCGGATGGCAGCCTCAACGATGGCCGAAGCGAGGTCGTGTTCATCGACACGTCGATCGAGGACTGGCAAACACTGGCGGACGGTGTGAAGTCCGGGATGGAAGTGGTTCTGCTGGATGGCTCCAGCGACGGGCTCGCCCAGATGGCGGCTTGGGCCGAAGGCAAGAGCGGCTACGATGCCATCCACATCCTTAGCCATGGTACAGAGGGGCAAGTACGACTCGGAACGCTCACGCTCGATACCGCGACCACCGGCGCCCGGACCACCGATCTCGCGGCGATCGGCGCCGCTCTGACCGCCGAAGGCGATTTGCTTTTCTACGGATGCTCTGTGGCGTCGGGTACGGGTGAAGTCTTCATCGGGGAAATTGCCAGACTTACGGAAGCAGATGTTGCTGCGTCAACCGATTTGACGGGTTCAAGTTCGCTCAAGGGCAACTGGATCTTGGAATCTAAAGTTAATGTTCAGGACGATGGCTCTATACTTACTGAAAAAGCAATAGATATTTGGGACGGATTGCTGGTAGCCGCCGTCAAGCCTGCGGATGCAACGGATTGGACTGGTACCGCGACGACGTATCAAACCGCGTCTTTAGGATTCACGGCGCCATTGGTCCAAACCCAGGCGGATCTTGGTGGTTCCGGATGGGATGTCATCAATACGGCAACGAACAACGGCGCCGCGGCTCAGCTTCGCCTGATTACCAACGCGACAGGAGCGACAGGTAGCACCAGCCTGCTCATGACTGGCAGAGGTGGCTCGGTTGAGTTTCGAACTAATCTCAGCGGACACACTTTCGATTTTTCTCAGCTAGTTTTATCGGCAAGTGGCGTTGGATATTTACAAGTCTATGCGCTAGATTCAAATTTTAATGTTACCGGAACTGTAGTTGAAGTTCAAAAAACCAATAGTGCCAATACGGCGTATGTTACCATAAGTGTCGGATCAAATACTAGCTTCAATGACATTTACGGTATTCGTCTGACGGCCCGCGATTTTACTGACAATGGCACTCCGACTCCTGGAACCACCGCAAATGGTGACGCCAATCCGAGTTATCGCGTAGATTCATTGTCGGTAACCGACGTCAAGGCTCCCGCCGGCGACTCCACCGCCCCCACCTTCGATGTCGCCCCGGCCACCACCAGCGTCACCACCACCGGCTTCACCGCCACGTCCAGCCTCAACGAGTCGGGGACGGTCTACTACGTCGTCGTCGCTGACAACGCCACCGCGCCGTCGGCGGCGGAAGTGGTGGCCGGGACCGCGTCGGGTGGGGGCGGCGCTTTGGCGAGCGGCAGCGGATCGGCCGGCTCCGGTGCCTTCGACAGCAGTTCCGCCATCACGGGCCTGAAGTCCGGCACCGCCTACGACCTCTACATGGTCGGCAAGGACACCGCCGGCAACACGATGGCCACGGCGACCAAGGTGGACGTCACCACATCGGCCGCGACCGTGACGCTGTCGGCCAGCCCGACCACCATCGCCGAGGCCGCCGGCACCTCCACCATCACCGCGACGCTGAGTGCGGCGGCCTCGGTCGATACCGTGGTCACCCTCACCCCGACCGGTACGGCGACCGGCAGCGGCACCGACTATACCCTGTCCTCGACCACCATCACCATCACCGCCGGGCAGCTCACCGGCACCGCCACGGTCACGGCGGTACAGGACACCCTGAATGAAAACAACGAAACCGTAATCCTCGACATCACCAACGTCACCGGCGGCGGCGGCGCCACCGAAAGCGGCACCCAGCAGTCCACGGTGACGATCACCGACGACGACGCGGCCCCGACCGTCTCGATCGCCAATGCCAGCCTGACCGAAGGCAACAGCGGCACCAGCAACATGACCTTCACGGTCACGCTGAGCGCCGCATCGGGCAAGAATGTGATGGTGGACTACGCGACGACGAACGGCACGGCCACAGCCGGCGTCGATTATACCACCGTCAGCAGCTTCCTGACCTTCACCCCCGGCCAGACGTCCAAGACCTTCGACGTCACCATCGCGGGCGACGCGACGGTCGAATCGGATGAGACCTTCACCGTGACCTTGTCCGGTCCCAACGGCGCCACGCTGGGCACGTCCACCGCCACCGGCACGATCACCAACGACGATGCCGCCGGCCCGACGATCACCAGCGCGACGTACAACGCCACATCAGGCGTGCTGGCGGTGACGGGCACCGGCCTGACCAATGGCAATGCCGTAGACGAGACCAGGCTGACGCTGACCGGCGAAGGTGGCGGCACCTATACCCTGACCGATCCGGGCTCGGTCAACACGATCACCGCCAGCGGCACCACCGGCTTCAGCGTCACGCTCAACGCCACCGACAAGGCGGCGGTCAACCAGATCCTGAACAAGGCCGGAACCAGTTCGACCAGCGCCACCACCTATAACATCGCCGGTTTGGCGGATTGGTACGGCTCGGGCAACGCCGACACGACCGGCAACGCCGTGGACGTCACCAACGTCCCGGTACCGGAAATCACGTCGGCCACCTACGACGCCTCCAGCGGCGTGCTGGCGGTGACCGGCACCGGGTTCCTCAAGCTGTCCGGCGCCACCAACGACATCGACATTTCCAAGCTCACGCTGAGCGGACAGGGCGGCGGCACCTATACGCTGACCACATCGAGCGTCGAGCTCGGCAGCGGCACCTCGTTCTCGGTCACGCTGAGCGCGGCGGACAAGCTGGCCGTCAACGGGCTGCTGAACAAGACCGGCACGTCGCCCGTCAGCGGCGCCGCCTACAACCTCGCGGCGGCGGAGAACTGGGCGGCGGGCGCCGCCGCGGGCGTCACCGACGTCGACGCCACCGGCAACGGCGTGACCGTCAGCAACGTGTCGGCCCCGACCATCACGTCAGCCACCTATGACGCCACGTCGGGCGTGCTGGCGGTGACCGGCACCGGGCTGGTGGCGGCGTCGGGAGTGACCAACGACATCACGGCCAACACCCTGACGTTGACCGGCGAGGGCGGGGCGACCCATACCCTGACCACGACGGGGAATGTCGAGGTCACGGACGCCACGTCCTTCTCGATCACGCTGGATTCGACCGACAAGGCGGCGGTCAACCAGATCCTGAACAAGGCCGGCACCACCTCGACCGGCGGCACGACGTTCAACCTCGCGGCGGCGGACGACTGGAACACGGTGATCGCCGACACCAGCATCGCCGACGCCACCAACCCGGTGACCGTCAGCAACGTGCCGGTGCCCACCATCACCGGCTCCGCCTACGACGTCTCGACCGGCGTCCTGACGGTGACCGGCACCGGGTTCCTGAAGCTGTCGGGCGCCACCAACGACATCGACGTCACCAAGCTCACGCTGAAGGGCGAAGGCGCCGCGACCCGCACGCTGACCTCGGCCAATGTCGAGATCACCAGCGGCACCAGCTTCGAAGTCACGCTGAACGCGAACGATCAGGCGGCCGTCGCCCTGTTCCTCAACAAGGCCGGCACCAGCTCGACCAGCGCCACCACTTATAACCTTGCGGCGGCGGAGGATTGGACGGCGGGCGCGGATGCTGGCGTCACCGACGTCGACGCGACCAGCCCGGTGACCGTCAGCAACGTGGCCATTCCCACGATCACGTCCGCCACCTACAACGTAACGTCCGGCGTCCTGGTGGTGACCGGCACCGGCTTCCTGTCGAAGTCGGGCGGCCTCAACGATATCGACATCACCAAGCTGAGCATCCTGGGCGACGTCGGCAGCTATGCGCTGACGACCGGCAGCACCGACGACGTGGAGATCACCAGCGCCACCAGTTTCACGGTCACGCTGGGGACGACGGACAAGAATGCCGTGGCGCTACGGCTGACCAAGGACGGCCTCATCTCCACCGGCAGCGTCACCTACAACCTGGCGGCGGCGGAGGACTGGGCGCGCGGGGCCGACGGGACGGTGACCATCGCCGACCTGACCACCAACGCCATCACGGCATCGGGCAACAACGCCACGCCGACGATCACCAACCTGGACACCAACAGCGTCGTCTGGGCCGGCACGGGCAACGCGGCGACCCTGGACGACGGCTTCAACCTGATCGTTGCGGACACCGAACTCGGCGCGCTGAACAGCGGGAACGGCAACTGGAACGGCGGGTCGCTAACCGTCCAGCGGTCCGGCACGGCGGTGACGAGCGACACCCTCGGGTTCAACACCGGTTCCATCAGCAGCAACGCCGCGCTGTTCTCCGTCAATGGCGGCAACCTCGAGGCGAGCGGCCAGATCTTCGCCGGCTTCACCAGCACCAACGGCGTGCTGACCGTCACCTTCACCAGCGGCCAGACGACCGCGACCACGGCCCTGGTCCAGGACGTGCTGCGGCGCGTGACCTTCCGCACCGACAGCCCGACCGGCAACATGGCGCTGGCCTACAGCCTGAGCGACGGCACCAGCGCCGCCACCGGGACGGTCACCGTCACCACCAACACCATCACCGTCAACGCCACCGGCGAGACCAGCGACGCCGACCGCAACAGCGTGACCCTGCGCGAGGCGGTGGCCATCGCGGCGGCGCAGTCGGCGGGAGCGGAGACGCTGGTGCTGACCGGCGCGCTGGCGGCGCAGACCACCACGCTGACCGCCGGCCTGACCCTGGCGGAAAGCCTGACCCTGGACGCCGACGCGGCCAGCGGCTTCACGCTGGCGGGCGACTCGGTCACCCTGGATTCGGGCGTGATCTTGACCGTGACCAACGGGTCGGCCGACACCGCCACGATCACCAGCACGCTCGCCGGCAGCGGCGGGATCACCAAGACCGGCGCCGGCACGCTGACGCTGAGCAACAGCGGCAACACCTATTCCGGCGCCACCCAGATCAGCGCCGGCACGCTGGCCACCACGGGCAGCGGCGGCATCGGCAATTCCAGCGCGGTGACGGTGGACAGCGGCGCCACCCTGTCGCTGAGCGGCGGCGACACCATCGGGTCGCTGGCCGGGGCCGGCACGGTGTCGCTGGGCGCCAACACCCTGACGGCTGGCGGCGACAACGCCACCACGACGTTCAGCGGCGTAATCGAGGGGACCGGCGGCAGCGTCGCCAAGAGCGGGTCCGGCACGATGACGCTGACCGGGGCCAGCACCTTCACCGGCACGCTGACCGTCAGCGCCGGCGGCGTGACGCTCAACCATAGCGGCGGCACGGCGATGGCGGATACCGCCACCGTCACCCTGTCGGGCGGCACGCTGACCCTGTCGTCGGCGGCCGAGACGATCGGCACCCTGTCCGGCAGCGGGACGCTGGCGCTGGGCGCCAACGCGCTGACCGTCAATCAGTCCACCGCCGGCACCCTGTCCGCCGCCATCACCGGCGCGGCCGGCAGCAGCCTGACCAAGGCCGGCGGCACTACGCTGACGCTCAGCAGCACGAGCAATTCCACCGGCTGGTCGGGCGGCCTGTCGGTGACGGCCGGCACGGTGTCCGTCTCGGCCGACAGCAATTTGACCAGCGGCACCGTCTCCCTTGACGGAGGCACCTTAAACCTCAATGGCTTTGGCGGCGGCGGCACCGACAACGCCATCGCGCTGGGATCATCCGGCGGCACCATCAGCGTCACCTCCAGTGCCGCCACGATGTCCGGCACCATCACCGGAAATGGCGCGCTGACCAAGACCGGCGGCCCGCTGCTGACCTTGAGCGGAACCAACACCTATTCCGGCGGAACCCGGGTCGGCGGGAGCAACGGGATCAGCATCGCCAGCGCGGCCAACATCGGCGCCGGCGCCGTCACCCTGAACACGGGCGGCACCGGGCTGACCATCACCGGCACCGGCGTGACGATCACCAACGCTATCGCCGCCAGCAACGACGCCACGATCACCAACGCCAACGCGGTGACCCTGTCGGGTGAGATCTCCGGATCGAGCGCGCTCACAAAGGCGGGGGCGGGGGCGCTGACCCTGAGCGGGACCAATACCCATACCGGCGACTGGGCGGTTTCCGACGGGACGCTGGTGGCGTCGGGCGGCAGTGCTATCGGCAACGCCGCCGCGGTCACTCTGTCCGGCTCCGGCGTGTTCCAGGCGAGCGGCAACGAAACGGTCGGCGCCTTGACCGGCAGCGGTTCGGCCGCCACCGACGTGACGATCGACAGCGGCATGACGCTGACCGCGACCTATGCCAGCAACGCCACCCTGGCCGGGGTGATCGGCGGTGCCGGGGCCTTTGCCAAGACTGGGGCGGGCGTGCTCACCCTGTCGGGCACCAACACCTATGGCGCCACCACCGTGTTGGCCGGCGCGTTGAGCGTCGCCGCCGACGCCAACCTGGGCGGCGGCGCCGTGACGCTCAACGGCGGCACCCTGACGGTGACCGGCGCCGTCACGATCGACAACCTGTTCGAACTGGGGGTCAACGGCGGCACGGTGAGCAATGGCAGCGCCGTCACCCTGTCCGGCGTGATCTCCGGCACGGGCGATCTCACCAAGACCGGCAGCAGCGCGCTGACGCTCAGTGGTAACAACACCTATACCGGCGCCACCAACCTCAGCACCGGCGTCCTGATCGTCACGCACAGCAACGCGCTGGGCACCTCGGCCGGCGGCACCACGGTCGCCAACGGCACCACGCTCAGGATCGGAAACGGACTCACCATCGCCGACGCGCTGACGCTGAGCGGCACCGGCGTGAATGCCGGCTACGGCGCGCTCAAGGTCAACGAGGGCACCGGCTCGGCCACCGTCACCGGCAACATCACGCTCGCGGCCAACACCGACATCGGCGCCTTCAATGCCGGCGATACGCTGACCTTGAGCGGTGTGGTGTCCGGCGGCTTCGCCCTGACCAAAGTTGGCAGCGGCACCGTGACCCTGTCGGGGGCCAATACCTACACCGGCGCCACCACCGTCTCGACCGGCACGCTGGTCGCGGCGAACGCCACGGCGCTGGGCACGACAGGCGGCACCACCACGGTCACCAGTGGTGCCGCGCTGGGCCTGTCAGGCGGTATCACGATCGCCGAGGCGATCGCCGGGCTGGCGGGCACCGGCATCTCCAACGGCGGCGCGCTGGTCAATGTCAGCGGCACCAACACGCTGAGCGGCGCCGTGACGCTGACCGGGAACTCCTACCTGGGTGCGACGGCCGGCACGCTGACCATCAGCGGTGCCGTCGGCGGCAGCGTCAGCGTGACCAAGGTCGGGGCCGGCACGCTGGTGCTGTCGGGCGCCAACAGGACGGGTCTGTCCGGCGGAATCACGGTCTCCGCCGGAACGCTGTCGGTGGGCGCCAACAGCGCCCTGACCAGCGGCACGCTGACGCTGGCCGGCGGCACGCTCAGCCTGACCGCCACCGATACCTATGCCAACGCCGTCACGATGGGCACGGGCGGCGGCACGGTCGATGTCGGCTCGGGCATCACCGCGACGCTGTCCGGCGACATCACCGGCGCCAACGCCCTGCTCAAGACGGGGACCGGCGGCCTGACGCTGACCGGCACCGGCAACTCGGCCGGGACCACCACGCTGGAGGTCAGGGACGGCACGGTGACGGTGGCGAGCGACGGCACGCTGGTGGGCGGCGCCGTGACGCTGAACGGCGGCACGCTGACGGTGACCGGCACCGACGTCACCATCGACAACGCCATCGCGATGGGCAGCAACGACGGCACGGTGAGCAACGCCAACGCGGTCACCCTGTCGGGCGTGATCAGCGGTTCCGGCACGCTGACCAAGACGGGGGCCGGCGTGCTGACCCTGTCAGGCACCCAGACCCATACCGGCGCGACGTCGGTCCTGGCCGGAACGCTGGGCGTGGCGGCCGACGCCAACCTGGGTTCCGCCGCCGTGACGCTGAACGGCGGCACGCTGACGGTGACCGGCACCGGCGTCACCATCGACAACGCCATCGCGATGGGCAGCAGCGGCGGCACGGTGAGCAACGCCAACGCGGTCACCCTGTCGGGCGTGATCGGCGGCTCGGGCGCGCTGACCAAGACGGGGGCCGGCACGCTGACCCTGTCGGGCACCCAGACCCATACCGGCACGACGTCGGTCCTGGCCGGAACGCTGAGCGTCGCCGCCGACGGCAACCTGGGCTCCGCCGCCGTGACGCTGAACGGCGGCACGCTGACGGTGACCGGCAGCAGCGTCACCATCGACAACGCCATCACGCTGGGCAGCGGCGGCGGCACGGTGAGCAACGCCAACGCGGTCACCCTGTCGGGCGCGATCGGCGGCTCGGGTGCGCTGACCAAGACGGGGGCCGGCACGCTGACCCTGTCGGGCACGCAGACCCATTCCGGCACGACCAGCGTCTCCGCCGGCGCGCTGGGCGTGGTGGCTGACTCCAACCTGGGTTCCGGCGCCGTGACGCTGGACGGCGGCACGCTGACGGTGACCGGCAGCAGCGTCACCATCGACAACGCCGTCACGCTGGGCAGCGGCGGCGGCACGGTGGAAAACGCCAGCACGGTCACCCTGTCGGGCGTGATATCCGGCTCGGGCACGTTCGCCAAGGCGGGCGTCGGCACGCTGACGCTGACCGGCAACAACGACTATACGGGCGCCACCACCGTCGGCGTCGGCGTCCTGGCCGCCGGGCACAACAATGCCCTGGGCACGACGGCGGCCGGCACCACGGTCTCCAGCGGCGCCGCGCTGCAAGTGGAAAACGGCATCACGCTGGCCGAGAACCTGAGCCTTGCGGGCACCGGCGTGTCCAGCGGCGGCGCCCTGGTGGGCAACGGGACGGCCACGGTCAGCGGCACGGTGGCATTGACGGCCAATTCCCGGATCACGGTCGCATCCAGCGGCGGCCTGACGGTCAGCGGTGCGGTGTCGGGCGGTTACACCTTGACGAAGGCCGGTACCGGGACGCTGACCCTGACCGGCGACAACAACGCCTGGCGCGGCGCGGTCTCGATCACCGCCGGCACGCTGGTCGCCGGTCACAACAGCGCGCTGGGCGACACCACCGGCACCACCACCGTGCAAAGCGGCGCCGTCCTGGAACTGGGCAGCGGCGTGACGGTGGCGGAAAATGTCAGTCTGGCCGGCACGGGCATATCCAGCGGCGGCGCGCTCCGGGTCGATACCGGCACGGCCACGCTCAGCGGCACCGTGACCATGACCGCCGCCAGCATGATCGGCGCCGGTACCGGGGGCAGCCTGACCGTCAGCGGTGCGATCGGCGGCAACTTCAACCTGACCAAGGTCGGCGCCGGCACGCTGACCCTGAGCGGCGCCAACACCAATTCGGGCGGCACCACGGTGACCGTCGGCACGCTGCTGGTCACCGGCTCGCTGGGCGCCACCACCTCCCTCACCGTCGCCACGGGAGCGACGCTGGGCGGCACCGGCAGCATCTTCGCCGCCAGCTCGTCCAACACCGTGACGATCAGCAGCGGCGCCTTCCTGGCGCCCGGCGTGGAGGGCACCAACAGCGGCGCCGGTACGCTGAACATCAACGGCAACCTGTCCATCTCGGCGGGCGGCACGCTGTCGGTGGACATCGCCGGGGCCACCGCCGGCACCGGCCATGACCAAGTGGTGGTGAACGGCACGGTGACCGTCACGGGCGCCACCCTGTCGGTCAATCACAACTACACGCCGGCCAGCGGCGACACCTATCTGCTGATTTCCAACGACAGCACCGACGCCATCACCGGGACCTTCGCCAGCCTCGCCAACAACGAAACGCTGACTGCCAACAACAGGGTGCTGACCGCCTCCTACATGGCGAGCGGAGGCAACGGCAACGACTTCTCCCTCACGGCGCCAGTGAACGATACGCCGACGACCGGCAACCTGGACACCAACAGCGTCGCCTGGGCCGGCACCGGCAACGCGGTGACCCTGGACGCCGGGTCCGATGCCACCGTCGCGGACACGGAACTCGGGGCCCAGAACAGCGGAAACGGGAACTGGAGCGGCGGGTCGCTGACATTCCAGCGGTCCGGCACGGCGGTGACGACGGACATCTTCGGGTTCGACACCGGCAACACCCCGCTGTTCACCGTCGTCGGCTCCAACCTCCTGGCGGGCGGCAACATCTTCGCCGCCTTCACCAGCACGAACGGCGTCCTGACCGTCACCTTCAACAGCGCCGCGACGGCGGCGACCACGGCCCTGGTCCAGGACGTGCTGCGGCGCGTGACCTTCCGCACCGACACACCGACCGGCAACATGGCGCTGGCATACAGCCTGAGCGACGGCAATTCCGCCGCCACCGGGACGGTCACCGTCACCAGCAACACCATCACGGTCAACGCCACCGGCGAGACCAGCGACGCCGACCGCAACAGCGTGACCCTGCGCGAGGCGGTGGCCATCGCGGCGGCGCAGTCGGCGGGAGCGGAGACGCTGGTGCTGACCGGCGCGCTGGCGGCGCAGACCACCACGCTGACCGCCGGCCTGACCCTGGCGGAAAGCCTGACCCTGGACGCCGACGCGGCGAGCGGCTTCATCTTGGCGGGCGACACGGTCACCCTGAGCTCGGGCGTGGTGCTGACCGTGACCAACGGGTCGGCCGACACCGCCACGATCAGCAGCGTCATCGCCGGCAGCGGCGGCCTGACCAAATCAGGCGTGGGCACGGTGACCTTGTCGGGCACCAACACCCTGACCGGCGCCCTCAGTGTGACGGGCGGTACACTGGCGTTCGGTGCGACCGACAACATCTCCTCGACCTCGGGCCTGTCGCTGGACGGCGGCACGCTGGCCGCCACGGCGGCGGGCCTCTCCTATGCCAAGGGCATCACCCTGGGCGCCGGCGGCGGCACCGTCGATTTCTCCGGCGGCGCCACCACCCTGTCGGGCAATATCACCGGCACTGGCGCTCTGACCGTCACCAGCACCAACGCTGGCGTTTCCCTCACCCTTTCCGGCAGCGCCAACGCCCATCAGGGCGGCACCACGCTGCAAAGCGGCATCCTGCTATTGGACAACGCCAGCGCCGCGGGCAGCGGCACGCTGACCATCAACGGCGGCAAGATCCGCGCCGGCTCATCAGCCGTGACGCTGACCAACGCCGTGACGCTGGGCGGCACCCTGACCTTCTCAGGCTCCAATGCGCTCACCTTCTCCGGCGCCGTCAATCTGGGCAACGCCGACCGCACCATCGACAATTCGATCAATGCCGACCTCACCTTCAGCGGCGCGATCAGCAGCGGCAGCCTGACGATCGCCGGCAGTGCGGGAACCGGCGCCGTCATCCTGTCGGGGACCAACAACTACACCAACACCACCATCACCGGCGCCAGCTCTGGCGGTAACATCAACACCCTGTCGGTGGCGAGCGCCGCCAACCTGGGCAGCGGCACCGTCACCCTGAACGGCGCCGGCGCCGTTCTGAAGATCACGAGCGCCACCACATTCGCCAAGGACATCACCGTCGGCAGCAGCGGCGGCAAGCTGGAAAACAGCGCTGCGGTGACCCTGTCGGGGATCATCTCGGGCACCGGGGCCTTGACCAAGGCCGGGGCGAGCACCCTGACCCTTACCGGCGCCAACACGCATACCGGTGCGGTCACCGTCAGCGCCGGCACGCTGGACCTGGGCGGCGGCGGCTCGATCAGCACAAGCAGCGGCGTCACGGTGGATTCCGGCGCCACGCTGAGCTTGGCCAGCGGCGGCGCGAAGACGATCGCGTCGCTGGCCGGGGCCGGCGCCGTCAGTCTGTCCTATACCCTCACGGTCGGCGATGCCAACAGCTCCACCTTCTCCGGCGTCATCTCCTCGACCAACACCAGCGGCATCACCAAGCTCGGCGCGGGGACCCTGACCCTGACGGGGGCCAACACCTATACCGGCAGCACCACGGTTTCGGCCGGCGGGTTGACGCTGAACAGGAGCGGCGGCGCCCTGTCCGACACCACGGCCGTCACGGTCGCGTCGGGGGCCACCCTGACGGTGACGACCAACGACACGATCGGCTCGCTGGCCGGCGCCGGCACCGTGGCCCTGGGCTCGTCCACGCTGGTGTCAGGCGGCAACGACACCAGCACCACCTTCAGCGGCTCCATCACCGGCAGCGGCGGCGGCAGCATCAACAAGATGGGCACCGGCGTCCTCACCCTCTCGGGCACCAACAGCTATGTCGGCGGTACAACCCTGACGGCGGGCACCATCGCCGCCGGCGCCGTCGGCGCCCTGGGCACCGGCGGCATCTCGTTCTCCACCGGCACGACCCTGGACCTGACCGCGTCGGGTACCTTCGCCAACTATATCGACATGGCCGCCAACGCCACGATCAATGTCGGCACCGGCATCAGCGCCACCCTCAGCAATGTCGTCGGCGGCTCCGGCACCCTGACCAAATCAGGGGCCGGCACCCTGACCCTGAGCGGCACCCAGACCGCCACCGGTGCGATGACGGTTTCCGCCGGCACCCTGGCCGTCGCCGCCGACGGCAACCTGTCGTCGGGCACGCTGACACTGGCCGGCGGCAATCTGAGCATCACCGCCGCCACGACCATCAGCAAAGCCATCGCCGTTTCTTCGGCGAGCAGCATCAGCAACGACGCCGCCGTCACCCTGTCGGGCGTCATTTCCGGCGCCGGCGCCCTGACCAAGGCGGGCACGGGCACGCTGACCCTGACCGGCACGCAAACCGGTACGGGTGGAACGACGGTTTCCGCCGGCGCCCTGGCCGTCGCCGCCGACGGCAACCTGACGTCGGGCACGTTGACCCTGAATGGCGGCAATCTGAGCGTCACCGCCGCGACCACCATCACTAAAGCCATCGCCCTTTCTTCGCCGGGCACCATCAGCAACGACGCCGCCGTCACCCTGTCCGGCGCCATTTCCGGCACCGGCGCCCTGACCAAGGCCGGCACCGGCGTGCTGACCCTGTCGGGCACGCAGACCGCCACCGGCGGGCTGACAGTGAACAGTGGCACGGTGGCCATCGGCGCCGCCGCCAACATGGTTGGCGGCACGCTGAGCCTGAATGGCGGCACGCTGGATGTCGGCGACACCAATTTCACCCTGAGCAACGCGGTGGTGGTGGGCAGCAACGGCGGCACGATCAATGTCGATACCGTCAACAATAACGGGCTGACGCTGAGCGGGGCGGTGAGTGGTTCCGGCACGCTGACCAAGACCGGCACCGATGTGGTCTATCTCGCCAATGCCAGCGGCTTCACCGGCGCCATAGCCGTCAATGCCGGCTCGATCGTCGCGACCGGCAGCTCGACCTTCGGCTCGGGCCAGATCACCATGGCCGCCAGCACCAATCTGGGCGTCGCCGGCTCGACCCGCTCCATCGCCAGCAACATCGTGCTGGCCGGCAACGCCTTGTTCTACACCGGCCAGCCGACCGACACGGTCAATGGCGAGACGATCACGTTCAGCGGCGTGGTTTCGGGCAGCGGCAACCTGACCATCGTCGGCGGCACTACCCCGGCGGGCAATCTGGTGGTGCTGTCGGGCACCAACACCTATACCGGCGCCACCACCCTGTCGACCGGGCGGCTGAGCGTGGCCGCCGACGCCAATCTGGGCGCCGGCGCGCTGACCCTGTCCGCCAGCACCACGCTGGTGATCAGCGCCGCGACCACCATCGACAATGCCATCACCCTGGCGGGCGGCGCCACGGTGAAGACGGACGCCGACGCCACCCTGTCGGGGATCGTCTCCGGCGCGGGCGCCTTGACCAAATCAGGCGCCGGCACGCTGACGCTGTCCGGAACGCAGACCGCCACGGGCACGACGACGGTTTCCGCCGGTACCCTGGCCGTCGCCGCCGACGGCAACCTGCTGTCGGGCGCGCTGATCCTGAGCGGCGGCAATCTTTCGGTCACCGGCGCCACGACCGTCGACAATGCCATCTCCTTCAGCAATAGCGGCGGCACCGTTACCAACAGCGATGCGGTCACCCTGTCGGGGGTTCTGTCCGGCTCGGGTGATCTGACCAAATCAGGCGCCGGTACGCTGACCCTGAGCGGCACGCAGACCGGCACGGGTGCGACGACGGTTTCCGCCGGCACGGTGTCCGTGGCAACGGCGGGCAATCTGCTGTCCGGGGCGATCACGCTGAGCGGCGGCAATCTGTCGATCACCGGCGCCGCGACCATCACCCAGGCGATCAGCCTGTCCTCCGCGGCCACCATCGACAACACCGCCGCCGTCACCCTGTCGGGTATCATCTCCGGGGCGGGCACCCTGACCAAGTCCGGAGCCGGCACGCTGACCCTCTCGGCCACCCAGACCGGCGCGGGCGGGACGAGTGTCACGGCGGGCACGCTGGCAGTGGCCGGCGATGCCAACCTGCTCAGCGGGGCGGTGACGCTGAACGGCGGCACGCTGTCCGTTACCAGTGCCGCCACCATCGACAACGCGGTCGTGTTGGGCAGCAATGATGGTTCGATCAGCAACAGCGCGGCGGTCACCCTGTCGGGCGTGGTTTCCGGCACCGGCGCGCTGACCAAGGCCGGGTCGGGCACGCTGACCCTATCGGGCACCAACACCCATACCGGCACCACGGAGGTAAATACCGGCACCTTGACGATCGCCGACACCGGCAATATCAGCGGTGCCGCGCTGACCCTGAACGGCGGCACGCTGAGCGTCACGGGGTCTGCTGTCACCGTGGCCAATACCGTCACCCTGGGCGTGAATGGCGGCACGATCAGCAATGCCAATGCGCTGACCTTGTCGGGCGTGATCTCCGGCACCGGCAACTTGACCAAAAGCGGTGCCGGCGCGCTGACCCTGTCGGGCGCCAACACCTACGCCGGCACCTCGTCCTTCGCCGGCGGCACGGTCAATATCAGTGCCGACGGCAATCTGGGCGGCGGCGCCGTCACGCTGGGCACCAATGCGATACTGACCATCACCCAGACGGCGACCATCGACAACGGCATCATCCTCAACGCCGCGCCGGCGCAGATCAGCGTCGCCAGCGGGGCGACGGCGACATTGAGCGGGGTGATCAGCGAGACCGGCGGCAGCCGCGGGCTGAACAAGGGCGGTTCGGGCACGCTGGTGATCGCCGCCAACGCCACCTATACCGGCACCACCGCGCTGAATGGCGGCATCTTCGAACTGGCCACCACCACCACCCTGGCCAGCTCCGGCATCACACTGAACAACAGCGGGCCGACCCTGAAGATCACCGGCGCCGGCACCTTCGCCACGGCGATCAACGTGCGGGGCAATGGCACCAACATCATCAACGTGAGTGATGCCGTCACCCTGTCTGGCGTAGTATCGCTGGACAGCGGTGCTTCGGCCAGCCGCACCCTGACCAAATCGGGCACCGGCACGCTGACCCTGGGCAACAGCGGCAACGCCGTCGCCGGCACCGTCACCTCCGGCTCGAACACCTACACGCTCGGCCTGACGGTTTCCGGCGGCACGGTGGCGGTGGCGGCCGATGCCAATCTGGTCGCCGGCATAGTGACCCTGAGCGGCGGCACGCTGTCGGTGACCGGCGCCACGACCATCGACAATGCCATCGCCGTATCTTCGGCCAGCACCATCGACAACAGCGCGGCGGTCACCCTGTCGGGCGTCATCTCCGGCACTGGCGCATTTACCAAGAGCGGCACCGGCAATCTGACGCTGTCGGGCACCAACACCTACACCGGCGGCGCCACGGTTTCGGCGGGCACCCTGACCGGCACGACAGCCAGCCTTAAGGGCAACATCACCGACAACGCGGCGGTCGTGTTCGACCAGAGCACCGCCGGCACCTATGCCGGCGTGCTCAGCGGCACCGGCTCCCTGACCAAAACGGGCACCGGCAACGTCACCCTGTCCGGCGCCAACACCTACACCGGCGGCACCACGGTTTCGGCGGGCATCCTGACCGGCACGACCACCAGCCTCCAGGGCAACATCACCGACAACGCCACCGTCGTCTTCGACCAGAGCATCTCCGGCACCTATGCCGGCGTGATCAGCGGCACCGGCTCCCTGACCAAATCGGGCACCGGCACCCTGACCCTGTCCGGCGCCAACACCTACACCGGCGGCACCACGGCTTCCGCCGGCACCCTGACCGGCACGACCACCAGCCTGCAAGGCAACATCACCGACAGCGCCACCGCCACCGTCGTCTTCGACCAGAGCACCGACGGCACCTATTCCGGCGTGCTCAGCGGCAGCGGCTCCCTGACCAAATCGGGTACCGGCAACGTCACCCTGTCCGGGGCCAACACCTATAGCGGCGGCACCACGGTGTCGGCGGGCACCCTGACCGGCACGACCACCAGCCTCCAGGGCGCTATCACCAACAACGCGGCCGTCGTGTTCGACCAAAGCACCGACGGCACCTATGCCGGCGTGCTCAGCGGCACCGGCACCCTCACCAAGCTTGGCGCCGGCTCCGTGGCGCTGTCAGCCACCAATACCTGGTCCGGCCTCACCACCGTATCGGCCGGTACGCTCAGCATCGCGGCCCAGACCAATTTGGGGTCCGGCGGGCTGACCCTGGCCGGCGGCACGCTGGCCTTCACCGGCACCGGCGCGCAAAGCTTCACCAAGGCCATCACGCTCGGGACCGGCGGCGGCACGATCAGCTACGGCCTGACCGGAGCGACCGACGAACTGACGCTGGCGGGGGCGATCACCGGCACCTCGTCGCTGACCAAGACCGGAACCGGCGTGGTCAAGCTGAGCGGCGGCACCAACAGCGCCGCGGCCTGGACGACGACGGTCGCCGGCGGCACGCTGTCGGTCGGCGCCGACGCCAACCTGGGCTCCGGCGCCGTGACGCTGGCGGCCGGGACCTCGCTGAAGGTGACCAGCGCCGTCACGATCGACAACGCCGTCACGCTGACCGGCGACGCCTCGGTCCAGACCGACGTCGATGTCACGCTGTCCGGCACGCTGGCCGCCAACGGGCACGCCCTGACCAAGGTCGGCACCGGCACCCTGACCGTGACGAGCGCCACCGGTGGCATGTCGGTCAGCGCCGGCACCGTCGCGGTCGCCACGGCGGCGGCGCTGAGCGGCACCGTGACCCTCTCCGGCGGCACGCTGGACGTCACCGGCGCCACGGTCGCCATCACCAACCCGATCACGCTGGGCGCTTCCAACGGCACGGTGAACACAACAGGGGCCGTCACCCTGTCGGGCGGCATCACCGGCACCGGCAACCTGACCAAGTCAGGCACCGGCACGGTGACCATCACCGGCGCCAACAGCTATACCGGAACCACGGCGATCAGCGGCGGCACCCTGGCGGTCAACGGCACGATGACCGGCACCGGTGCTGTGACCGTCTCCTCCGGCGCCACGCTGGGCGGCACGGGCACCATCGCGGGCGCCGTCTCGATCGCTTCGGGCGGCATCATCGCGGCCGGCAACAGCCCCGGCAAGCTGACGCTGACCGGCGGGCTGACGATCTCGTCCGGCGGCTTCCTGTCGGCCGAACTGAACGGCACCGTCGCCGGCACCAGCTACGACCAGATCGACGTGACCGGCACGGTCACCATCACCGGCGCCAAGCTGACGCTGAGCCTGGGCTATACGCCCACGGCCAACGACACATTCGTCCTGATCGCCAACGACGGCACCGACGCGATCGTCGGCACCCTGAAGACGTCGGATGGCTTCACCCTGGCGGAAGGCGATACCGTCACGTCTGGCATCTACACGTTCAGGGTCAGCTATGCCGGCGGCACCGGCAACGACCTGACGCTGACGGTGCTCAACTTCGCGCCGGTGCTGGACGCCACCCCGTCGCCGGCCCTGACCGGCATCGCCGAGGACGTGGCCGACGCCGGCAATACCGGTGCTTCCGTGTCCAGCCTCGTGACCGGCGCCATCACCGACCAGGACGGCACGGCCATCAGCGCCATCGCCGTCACGGCGGTCGACAACACCAACGGCGCCTGGCAGTACTCGACCGACAACGGGACGACCTGGAACGCCTTCGGCACCGTCACGGCGGCAACATCCCGCCTGCTCGACGGCACGCTGACCGGCAGCGACACGCAGAAGATCCGCTTCGTCCCGACGCTCAACTACAACGGCTCGGCGACCATCACCTTCCGCGCCTGGGACAAGTCGGCCGGCACGGCCGGAAGCACCGCCGATACCTTGAGCGGCAACGGCGGCAATTCGGCCTACTCGTCGGTGACGGACACCGCCTCGATCACGATCTCCGCCGTCAACGACACGCCCGTCCTGACTACGCCGACCACGATCAGCCTGACCGACACGTCCGCCACCGACGCCTTCTCCACCAACCAGACCGGCACGCTGGCTGCCTCTGACGTCGAAGGCACGACGCTGACCTACGGCATCAGCAACGGGACCACAGGCGGCACCGTCGGCGCCACCACCTACGACGTGTCGAAGACCGGCAGCTACGGCACCCTGTACCTGCTGAGCACCACCGGCGCCTATGTCTACGTCCCCAACGCCGGCGCCATCAACGCGCTGACCGCCAACGCCACGGAAACCTTCACGCTCACCACCTCCGACGGCGGCCTGAGCGATCAGAAGACGCTGACCATCAACCTGACCGGGGTCAACGACATCCCCCTCGTCACGGCGATCCCGGTGGTCACCGGGACGGCCAAGGTCGGCAATGCGCTGACCACCACGACCGGCACCTGGACCGATGCCGACAACAACACGCTGACCTATGGCTACCAGTGGTACAGGGCTACCGACAGCAGCGGCACGGGGGCAACCGCGATCAGCGGTGCCACACTGGCGTCCTACACGCTGACGGCATCCGACGCGCACAAGTTCCTGAAGGTCGTCATCACCGCCAGCGACGGCAACGGCAGTTCGGACCAGACGACTCAGTCCGCCTACACCGCCATCGCCAACACCGCCCCGGTCAACTCGGTCGTTCCGGCGATCAGCGGAACCGCAACGGTCGGCAATGCGCTCTCGGCCAGCACAGGAACCTGGAGCGACACCGACACCGACACGGTGACATACAGTTACCAGTGGTACCGCGCGACCGACGCAGCCGGCACCGGCGAAACCGCGATCTCCGGCGCTGATCTGGCGTCCTATACGCTGACGGCCTCGGACGCCCACAAGTTCGTGAAGGTCATCGTCACCGCCAACGACTCCAACGGCAGCTCGACCCAGACCGCCGAATCCACCCGGACGTCGATCGCCAACACCGCTCCAGTCAACTCGGCTGTTCCGGCGATCAGCGGAACCGCAACGGTCGGCAATGCGCTGACCACCACGACCGGTACGTGGTCGGATACCGACAGCGACACGGTGACCTACAGCTACCAATGGTACCGCGCGACCGATGCCGCCGGCACGGGGGCCACGGCAATAACCGGCGCGACCCTGGCGTCCTATACGCTGACGACATCGGATGCGCACAAGTTCCTGAAGGTCATCGTCACCGCCAACGATGCCAACGGCAGCTCGACCCAGACGGCGGAATCCGCCTACACGACGATCGCCAACACCGCCCCCGCCAACTCGATCGTCCCGGCGATCAGCGGAACCGCAACGGTCGGCAACGCGCTGACCGTCACCAGCGGCACCTGGAGCGACACCGACAACGACACGGTGACCTATAGTTACCAATGGTACCGCGCCACGGACGCTGCCGGTACGGGAGCCACGGCGATCAGCGGAGCCACCCTGGCCTCCTACACGCTGACGACTTCCGACGCGCACAAGTTCCTGAAGGTCGTCGTCACCGCCAACGACGCCAACGGCAGCTCGACCCAGACGGCGGAATCCACCTACACGACGATCGCCAACACCGCCCCGGTCAACTCGGCCGTTCCGGCCGTTTCCGGCACCACCATCGTCGGCAACGCGCTCACCGCCACGACCGGCACCTGGAGCGACACCGACACGGACACGCCGAGCTACAGTTATCAATGGTATCGCGCGACCGACGCCGCCGGCACAGGTGAAACCGCGATCACTGGGGCGACCGCCGCCGCCTACACGCTGACTGCCGCCGACGCCAACAAGTATGTCCGCGTCGTCGTCACCGCCAACGACGGCAATGGAAGCTCGACCCAGACCGCCGGGTCCCCCCGGACGTCGGTCGCCAACTCGGCCCCTGTCAACACGACCGTGCCGGCAGTCACCGGCACCAATTCCGTCGGCGGGGCGCTTACCGCCGGCACCGGTTCATGGACCAACACCGACAGCGACATCACCTATACGTATCAGTGGTACCGCTCGGACGACGGCACCGGCACCAACGAAACAGCCATCTCGGGCGCCACCTCGGCGGGCTACGCGCCGACCACGGCCGATGCCCACAAGAACCTCCGCGTCGTGGTCACCGCCTCCAACTCCCAGGGCAGAACAACCGAAACGGCGTCCTCGGTCAGGACGGCCGTCGCCAACACAGCTCCCGCCAATACGACGGCACCATCCGTCACCGGAACCGCTGCCGTCGGCGGAAGCTTGTCGGCCACTACCGGCACCTGGTCCGACGCCGACAGCGACACAGTGACATACAGTTACCAATGGTACCGCGCCACCGACGCCGCCGGCACGGGAGCCACGGCGATCTCGGGAGCCACGGCCGCCAGCTACACGCCGACCACATCGGATGCGCACCAGTTCCTGAAGGTCGTCATCACCGCCAACGATGCCAACGGCAGCTCGACCCAGACGGCCCAGTCCACTTATACGACGGTCGCCAATACCGCTCCCGTCAACTCAGTCATCCCGGCGATTACCGGAACCGCTGCCGTCGGCGGAAGCTTGTCGGCTGGGACCGGCACTTGGAGCGACACCGACAGCGATACAGTGACCTATAGTTACCAGTGGTACCGCGCGACCGATGCCGCCGGCACCGGCGAAACCGCGATAACCGGCGCCACATCAGCCGCCTACACGCCGACGACCTCGGACGCGCACAAATACCTCCGTGTCG
>NZ_AVFK01000249.1 GCF_000936425.1 Skermanella aerolata KACC 11604
GGGGTGTGATGCTCAGCCTCCCGTCGATCCCTGCTGAAACCGCGCTGTCCGATCATTCCAAATGGGGGGCTTAGCCGGCTTCAGGCATCCAGCGGACTTCATGCCCCCAGCCGATAGGCGTTCTTGGCGACACCAGCCGCGGTGGAACCGATGTTACCACTGGCTGTTGCGCAACCGACGTCCCGCACGTGCTCACTGGAGAACACCATGGTGACCGATCCGAAGAACGATGCCCCGCAGCCGCTGTAGCAGCAGGACATGCCGGGCTCAATCGCCAAAATGAACCCGCCTTCCGACCATGATGAGGACAGGTGC
>NZ_AVFK01000250.1 GCF_000936425.1 Skermanella aerolata KACC 11604
ATGCCGCCAACGTTTCCTGCTGGCGACGCCAATTTTCCTCGAACGCCATCGGGCTTGTGTAGCCCAGGGTAGAATGCATTCTGTTGCGGCTGTAGAAGGTCAGCCAGTCAACAACCTCATCTTTGGCCTGGCGCCGGGTCTCGAAGTGCATGCCATGCAGGCGTTCAACCTTCAACGAGCCGAAAAGCGTTTCCGTCACCGAGTTATCCCAACAGTTTCCCTTGCGGCTCATCGATCCGCGTATGCCGTAGCGGCGCAAGGTCGCTTGGAAATCGGTACTGGCATATTGCGAGCCTTGATCCGAATGGAAGATCA
>NZ_AVFK01000251.1 GCF_000936425.1 Skermanella aerolata KACC 11604
CGCAAGGCTCCGTGCAGACCCAGCGTGATCTCCGTCTGCATGTCGGCCAGCTTCTTCTGGATCAGCTGGGTCGCCGCCAGCGGACGGCCGAACATCTTCCTGTCCATCGTGTACTGGCGCGCCTGATGCCAGCAGAACTCCGCAGCCCCCATGGCGCCCCACGAGATGCCGTAACGGGCGTTGTTCAGGCAGCCGAACGGTCCCTTGAGGCCCTTGACGTTGGGCAGCAGGTTTTCCTCGGGCACGAACACGTCGTCCATCGCGATGCCGCCGGTGATCGAGGCGCGCAGGCTGAACTTGCCCTCGATCTT
>NZ_AVFK01000252.1 GCF_000936425.1 Skermanella aerolata KACC 11604
CTCAGGCCGGGTCGACCAGCGCGCCTGTCAGCTCACCTGCCGGGGTGGCGGCCGACGCTGCGCCGGACCTGCCGGCACGGATCGACCCTGAGGCGGTGCGGCAGCGGGTGGCGGCCATTCTCGAGGACCTGGATGTCGCGATCGAGCGCGCCATGTCGGCGGAGGGTCGTGAGGTAGCGGTGGCGCTGCGCGAGCAGATCGCCCGGGTCGGCGCCCGGGCCGACGATCGGGAGGCGGTGCCGGCCCTGCTCGAGGTTGCCGCCGGCGAGTTCGAGCAGGTGGTCGAGACCTTCGCCGCCGACGGCTTCGC
>NZ_AVFK01000254.1 GCF_000936425.1 Skermanella aerolata KACC 11604
AGCCAGCACTCGACCCTGATCGCGATCGGCCTGTCGGTCGTGGCGGCCCTGGCCATCACGGCCGTGCTCAGCCGGACCATCGTGACGCCGTTGCGCCGGCTCACCGGCGATCTGGAGAAGCTGTCGACGGGTCAGCACGGCCACCTCATCGTCGGGGGTCAGCGGCGCGACGAGATCGGCACCATGGTCCGGGTGGCCGAGGTGTTCCGCCAGGGACTGCTCGAGGCGGAGCGTCTACGCGACGAGCAGCGGGAGCAGGCGGAGAGTGCCCGCCGGGCTCAGCGCCAGGCCCTGCAGGCCATG
>NZ_AVFK01000255.1 GCF_000936425.1 Skermanella aerolata KACC 11604
ACGACCCCTACGGCGCCAGCGTCGTCGTCGCGTGGTGCCGCACCTGCCTTCTTCTTCGCGACAAGAGCGCCTGGGGTGGCCCGTCGTGCAGCCCACTTCCTGCATGCAAGCGCAAGATAAGGACGATGCAATGACCGCCGCCGCACAACTGCGCGAGCAGTTCACCCTCAGCGACAAGCCGGCCGACGAATACCTGACCTTCGACCGGCACATCGCCGACGACATCGCGATCCTGGCCGACGGCACGCACGTTGTCATGCTTCGCCTGGACGGCAAGCCGCTGTCGCTGATGGACGATCCCC
>NZ_AVFK01000025.1 GCF_000936425.1 Skermanella aerolata KACC 11604
CACGGACGAGCCGGCGCCGGTGCAGCCCAGGGCGCGGGCCGGCCGGTCCGCCGAGCGGCGCGACCCGGTGCTGGGCGGCCAGGACGCCAAGGCGCCGGGTGGACGCACCGTTACCGTCGCCGACCCGGATGACGGCGATGACGGTGCCGACGAGGCCGGACGGGAGAAGATCCGGAACGTCTCGGTGGTCGCTCCGGCTCCGAAACCGGTCGCGTCGCCGTCGCCGTCGCCTCGCGGCAAGGCCGCCGAGCCGATGCTCGACCTACACAACCCTACCGACTACGAGCTGCCGCCGCTCGACCTGCTTCAGCTTCCCGACCCCTCGGCCAAGCCCAGCATGCTGGACGAGGACGCCCTTCAGCAGAACGCCGTCATGCTGGAAGGCGTGCTGGCCGATTTCGGCGTCCGGGGCGAGATCCAGAAAGTCCATCCGGGGCCGGTCGTCACCCTGTACGAGCTGGAGCCGGCCCCCGGCACCAAGTCGTCGCGCGTGATCGGCCTCGCCGACGATATCGCCCGCTCCATGAGCGCGGTTTCGGTCCGCGTCGCCGTGGTGCCCGGCCGCAACGTGATCGGCATCGAGCTGCCGAACGCCCGGCGCGAAGTGGTCCTTCTGCGCGAGCTGCTGTCGGCGGAGACTTACGAACGCTCCGCCGCCAAGCTGGCGCTCGTGCTCGGCAAGGATATCGGCGGCGCCCCGGTGATCGCCGATCTGGCCCGCTTCCCGCACCTGCTGGTCGCCGGCACCACCGGTTCCGGCAAGTCGGTCGCGATCAACACGATGATCCTGTCGCTGCTCTACCGGCTGCCGCCGGACAAGTGCCGCTTCATCATGATCGACCCGAAGATGCTGGAGCTTTCGATCTACGAAGGCATTCCGCACCTGCTGACCCCCGTCGTGACCGACCCCAAGAAGGCCGTCGTGGCGCTGAAGTGGACGGTGCGGGAGATGGAGAACCGTTACCGCGCCATGTCCAAGCTGGGTGTCCGCAACATCGAGGGCTACAACGCGCGCCTGCGCGAAGCCCGGAAGAACGCGGAGGTGCTGACCCGCCGGGTGCAGACCGGCTTCGACCCCGATACCGGCAAGCCGATCTTCGAGGACCAGCCGATCGACCTGACCGAACTGCCCTATATCGTGGTGGTGGTGGACGAGATGGCCGACCTGATGCTGGTGGCGGGCAAGGACATCGAGGCGGCGATCCAGCGGCTGGCGCAGATGGCGCGCGCCGCCGGCATCCACCTGATCATGGCGACCCAGCGGCCGTCAGTCGACGTCATCACCGGCACGATCAAGGCGAACTTCCCGACCCGCATCAGCTTCCAGGTCACCAGCAAGATCGACAGCCGCACCATCCTGGGCGAGCAGGGCGCCGAACAGCTGCTGGGCCAGGGCGACATGCTCTACATGGCCGGCGGCGGCCGGATCACCCGCGTCCACGGCCCGTTCGTCCGCGACGACGAGGTCGAGAAGGTCGTGGGCTACCTGCGCACCCAGGGCGAGCCGAACTACATGGAGTCGATCACCGAGGACGAGGAAGAGTTCCCCGGCGGCGGCTATGGCGACGACGAAGGAGGCGGCGGCGGCCGTCCCGGCTCGGGCGACGAGTTGTACGACAAGGCGGTGGCCTTGGTCCTGCGGGAGCGGAAATGCTCGACCAGCTTCGTCCAGCGGCACCTCCAGATCGGCTACAACAAGGCCGCCAAGCTGGTCGAGAAGATGGAGCAGGAAGGGGTCGTCAGCCAGGCCAACCACGTCGGCAAGCGCGAGGTGCTGGGGCGGTCCGATGAGATGGACGACCAGTAAAATACTCCGCCCGGGGAAAAGTGGTGATTCGCCCTTTTCCGGTCACACGGATTGAGCATATTGGGGGGCATGAAAGCCATGCTCCGCCCCTTCGTGCTCGCCGCCGGTCTTGCCCTGGCCTCGCTGGCATCCGTCCCCATCGTCACCACCATGGCCCAGGCAGCGCCCGCCGCCGCCAACCTGACGCAGCAGCAGCGGCAGGACATCGGCCGGATCGAGCAGTATCTCGACGGCGTCAAGACGCTGAAATCGGATTTCGTCCAGGCCGGCAACGACGGTTCCCTGGTCAAGGGCACGATCTGGCTGTCGCGGCCCAACAAGATGCGGCTGGAATACGACCCGCCGATCAAGAACTTCGTCGTCGCCGACGGCTGGTTCGTCTTCTACTGGGACGACGAGTTGAAGCAGCAGACCAGCGCTCCGATTGGCAGCACCATGGCCGACGTGATCCTGCGTGACAATCTCCGTCTCAGCGGCGACATCACCGTCACCGACTTCCACCGTGAGGCCAACGTGATCGAAGTCTCGGTGGTCCAGACCAAGGACCCCGGCACCGGTGTCCTGACCCTGGTGTTCGAAGACGGACCATTGCGGCTGCGCAAGTGGCGCGTGCTGGACCCTCAGGGCCTCACGACGGAAGTGGCATTGCTCAATCCCCAGGTCGGCGTCAGCCTGGATCGCAACCTCTTCATCTTCCGGGATCCCTCCATGGGGGTGCGCCGCGACTAAACGAAAGCCGTCCGGCGATTCGAGAGAGACTTGGAAGTTCCCGGCAACAACCTAGTGTCTCATGCGTTTTGACCCGGTTGACCATAGCCGGGTCTACCGCGAGGGGCGGTCAGCCCGACATGCAGAAGCTTGAGGAGACGCTACAATGAGAAAATTTCTCGACGCCTGTTCCGGATGCCTGATGGTTGCCGCCGCTTCGGTGGTCATCATGACGGCCGGCGGCGCCCAGGCTCAGGATGCGGAAGCCGGCAAGAAGGTTTTCAACCAGTGCCGCGCCTGCCACGTGCTTGACCAGACGACCAACCGCGTTGGGCCGCATCTTGGGGGCCTGATCGGCCGCAAGGCCGGCTCGGTCGAGGGCTTCTCCTATTCCGACGCGATGAAGAACTCGGGCATCACCTGGGACGAAGAGCAGCTCGCCAAGTACCTGAAGGATCCCAAGGGCGCGGTTCCCGGCAACAAGATGGCCTATGCCGGCGTCAAGAAGGACGACGATCTGAAGAACCTGATCGCCTACCTGAAGGAAGAAACCGCTAAGTGATCTTCCTCCGGCCCGGCTAGAGGCCGGGCCGAACCATCTGCCGCCGTCATGGCCTCCGTTATGGTCGAGCCCTTACGGTTGAGCCGATGAATCGGCAAGCCGCCGGTTCGTATCCTGAGGACCGGCGGACGGGTTGTCGGCAGAAGGATCGCCGGCGGAAGGACTGATGGTGAACCAGTCCGGCTTGCGGAACAGCCAGGGGAACTTCAGCCTGTCGCAGGTTTCCGCCAGCAGGATCGGCAGAAAGACGCCGCCCAGCGTCGATCCGACCAGTAGCAGCCCGGGCTGGTCGCCCAGACCCAGCTTCGACAGGATGACCCGCGTACCGGCCGTCGCAATGGTATGCGACACGAAGATGGGAAGCGAATAGCTGCCCATGTAACGGAACACGCCGTCCAGGCGAAGCTCCGACAGGCAGATGCAGAGCGTCGCCATGGCGAAGATGCCGAATATGGCGCAGGTCAGCCAGATCATGGGGACCTGCCTGAGGTCGGCATAGATCACGGCCAGCGTCACCGCCGAAAAGAGCGGCACCAGCACGGCGGCATGGATCGGCCTGAAGCGCTTGGCCTGCTCCAGGATCACCCCCGACCCGTAATACCCCATCAGGAAGAAGACGTAGGTGCCGCAGAAGTGATCCAGCGAATAGCTGCCGGTATCCATCGGCGTCACCGCCAGCGCGCCGGCCAGGGGCAGCACGATGAAGTAAGGCACCGGCCGCAGCAGCCGCGTGATCAGGAAGAACGCCAGCAGCACGTAGACGAACCACAGGACGTTGATCGGCTGGTAGGCGATATAGAGGATCGCGTAGGGGTCTATCTCATGATTGGCGACCGACCCCGTCATCATGCGGAACGAGTACTGGATGACGCACCAGACGATATAGATGTAGACGAAGTGCAGCACTGTCCGGTTGATGAACTGGTTGGTCGGACGGGCGATGCTGCGGGCCGCGAAGATGCCGGAAACAAAGAAAAACAACGGCATGCGGAAGATGTTGAAAAAATCGTTACAATAATCGAAAAATGTCGGATTGAGTCCGACAGCGGTATTGACCCCGTACATGGCGTGGCCGTAGACTACGAGGCAGATAGTCAGCCCCTTGGCACACTGTACCCACGCAATCTTGTCGTCCTTCATCAGCTCGCTCGTCCGAACAATTCAAAGATACTTCGCGGCTACACATTGGCATGTGGGTGCAACATAGGCACGATGGTTTGCGTGGTGCCCCCATTGACCCCATTCGTCAACCATCCGACTGACGAAGAACCGGCATGCCTGGACTTCGGTGCAGGAACGGCAGGGGATCATCGGGCGCACCACGGGCAAGACGCCCGTAGAGCATCAGGCTTACCCGAATGACCGCTGCCGTAGTCCCCCGCGGCTTGCTACGATCCCTCGGGAGAGTGCTGCAAGAGCTAGAGCAAGATTTCGACGCCGGAGAGTTGAGCGTCGATCGATGGAATTTCGCTGAATGACCAATCTGCAATTCTACCTGCTCCGCAATATGGAGCGGATATTCGGTATTCTGGCGTTGATGACGCTGGCGGGTGCTTTTATCCCTTATCTCTTCGCCTTCTCGTCGGGCGACGAGATGACCAACCGGGATTTCGCCAACGAGGTCGAGTCCGGCAACATCAAGTTCCAGGCCGCCACGCTCACGATCTATTCGATCGGGCTCATCTATATCCTGGCCGAACGCGTCCGGATGCCCAAGCTGCTGATCGGCAACTGGGCGCTGCTGGCCCTGGCCGGCTTTGCCATTCTCTCCTCTTTCTGGTCCTACTATCCGGACGCC
Organism: Skermanella aerolata KACC 11604; assembly: GCF_000936425.1. Classification (GTDB taxonomy): domain Bacteria; phylum Pseudomonadota; class Alphaproteobacteria; order Azospirillales; family Azospirillaceae; genus Skermanella; species Skermanella aerolata. The sequence continues at coordinate 4,876 of NZ_AVFK01000025.1, forward strand.
ACCTTCCGCCGCGCCTTCGCTTTGGTGCTGACCACCACCTTCGCCTTCTATCTGGTGCTTCGCTTCACCCCGCGCGAACTGCTCCAGATGGTGGCCTGGGCGCTGTTCCTGGGGGCGGCGCTCTCGCTGGTCCTTGTGATCCTTTATCCGGGCTCGACCATCCACCACGATGCGCTGGCCGGCAGCTGGCGGGGTTCTTTCGGGCACAAGAACCGGCTCGGCCGCATGATGTCGCTGGCCGTCGTGATCTTCTGCCTGCTGCTGATCGAGAAGGACGGCAAGAAGAACTGGTTCAACTGGGCCGGGTTCGGGCTTTGCGCCTTCATGCTCGCCATGTCCCAGTCGCGCACGGCCTGGATCACCACGATGGCCCTGCTGCTCTTCATCCCGGTGCTGCGCTTCCTGCGCGGCGCCCGCCTGCCGATGTCGCTGCGGGTCGGCACCCTGCTGATCGTTGGGTTCGCCGGCGTTATGGCGGTTACCCAGTTCCTGGTCGTCGGCCTCGAAGCCGTGGGCCGCGATCTGACCTTTACCGGCCGCACGACGATCTGGACCCACGCGATCCACGCCGGCATGAACCACTCGATGCTGGGGGCGGGATACCGGGCGTTCTGGACGCCGGAGGGCGCCAGCTACGTCTATGCCCGCCTGTGGGCGGTGGTCGGCAACGGCCACAACGGCTATCTCGACGTCTGGCTGGAACTGGGCTTCGTCGGCCTCGGCATCTTCATCGTGATGTTCGCGACCGGCATCGGCCGGGCCTATTCGCGCCTGATCAGGAGCAACGACATCGTCGGGCTGTTCTACGCCCTGATCATGGTCTACGCGCTGATCTACAGCTTCACGGAGAAGTTCCTGCTGGAGCAGAGCGAACTGACCTGGATGCTCATGATGGTCACGCTGCTCTACCTGACGCCGCGCCGCGTACCGGCGGTCAGCCGGTCCGCCATGCCGCTTCCGGCGCGGGGATATCCGGCGCCCGGCGAGTGATCGCCGGGCCTCCGCTCAGGCGTGGGCGGCCAGGGCGTAGAGCTTGGCTTCGGTATCGGCCAGCACCCAGCCGTCGACGGTTACCGTCCGCCCGGCGCTGAAGTCTTCCCGGATGCGGGTCCGCAGCCAGCCATGGACCTGTGCAGGGTCGCCGGCCGCCAGACGGTCGCGCTCCGGTCCGAAGATGCTGTCCACCAGCGCCTGCCTCGACTGGCACAACTCCGCGCGTCCCCGGCACGCCATGCCGACGCGGCGGACGTCGCCAGGGCTGCTGAACATGCTGAGCGCGGTTTCCGCGAGCTGCGGGTCGCCGGCCCGTTCGGGCAGGGTGAACGCCTGGGCGCGGGGCTGGATGGCCATCATCCCGCCGGCGGCGGTCAAACCCGCCAGAGCTGCACGGCGCGTGAGCTTCAAATGCTTTATCATGATGTCGAAAACCTTCCGGAACGCCAGCCTTTCGAGAAGGCTCGCCTGACAAAGCCTATGTTTCGCCCGTAAAGCGGACAATCGAGCAGGGTTGGTAATCCCAAGGTTAGTTACTCAGAGTGGCGCAACTGTCACTTATTCGGACGTGTTCACCCTTCACGCGTGATTCAAGGAGATCCTCATGGCTCACATGGATACCGCCTTCATCTTCGATCTGGACGGCACGCTGATCGACAGCGTCTACCAGCACGTGCTGGCATGGCAGGAAGCGCTGGACGCCGAAAAGATCGAGCTTTCGGCGTGGCGCATCCACCGCAAGATCGGCATGAGCGGCGGATTGTTCGCCAACATGCTGATCCGGGAAACCCAGCTCGACATCAGCCAGGACCTGCTGGACCGCCTGCGCAGCCGCCATGCCGAAGCCTATCGCCGCCAGTCCGGCAAGGTCCGCGCCTTGCCCGGATCGCGTGAGCTTCTGGCGCACCTGACCGCCGCCGGCATCCCTTGGACCATCGCGACCAGCGGTCGGATGGAGACGGCCGGCCCCAATCTGGAGATGCTGGGCATCGACTTCGCCAAGGTCCCCGTGGTCACCCGCGATCAGGTCAAGTACGCCAAGCCGGACCCCGACCTGTTCCTGACCGCCGCCGAGCGGATGGGCGTCGATATCCAGTCCTGCATCGTCGTCGGCGACAGCATCTGGGACACGCTGGCGGCCCAGCGCGCCCGCGCGCTCAGCGTCGGCCTGCTGTGCGGCGGCTATGGCGAGGATGAACTCCAGCGGGCGGGCGCCTTCCGCGTCTACGAGGACCCGGCCGACATGCTGAAGCACCTGGACGAGGTCGGCGGACGGCGCTGAGGGAACGAGGCCGAAGCGACTGGGATGTTCAAGGAACCGGGATAGCGAGAATACGTTATATCCCTATGGAAAACTCCTATCCGCTGCCGCGCAGACTCAGGGCGTCGATTCCGCGCCGCTTCCTGCGCACCAGAGCCTGCGCCGCCGCTCCGTGGGATCTGACGTCGCTTGATACCGTCGTCCGGGAATACTCCCTGGACGATCCGGGACCCATGGCCAACGCGGTCAAGATCGCCGGGCGCTACGGCATCAAGCGCCACGTCCTGATCCCGGCCTTCGCCCTGTGCTGGGCCATGGGCCGGCGCAACGGCGACGCTGACCTCGAGCATACCGGCAAGGTCGGCCTGACCGGCGTCGTGGCGACGGCGCTGGTGGCCGAAGTGATCAAGCGTCAGCTTTGCCGGTCGCGTCCGGTCGATTGCGGCGATGCCGGCGAATGGGGGACGGAGGGCGCCCGCTCGTTCCCGTCGGGCCATGCCGGTACGGCCTTCGCCACCGCGACCGCGATCGCCTGTACCGCCGGCGACCGCCGGATCGGTGCGGCGGCCTTCGCCGCCGCCGGCGTACTGGCCGGAGGCCGCGTGATCGCCGACCGCCACTGGACCACGGACATCATGGCCGGAGCCGCCCTGGGCACGGCAGTCACGGCTCTGGCTGCCTATTGGCTGAACCGCAGGCCGGATGCGTAGCATATCGGGATATCCGAGACATTAGAAGGTCCTGCGCTCCTCGCTCTGGTAATCCGGCGGCCGGCTTGGCAGGGTCGGCCGCACCTGGAAGAAACCGGAGCGGGGCCGATCGATGGGGAGCGGGACGATGCGGACGGGCGCCAATATCGTCTCGATACAATATCTCCGCGCCGTTGCGGCGCTCCTCGTCGTCTTCTATCACGCGATCTACCAGATCAAGGAATACCAGGGCCTTTTCGAGGGCGGCCTCTGGCGGTTCGGGGCAGCCGGCGTCGATATCTTCTTTGTGATCAGCGGCTTCATCATGTGGGTGACGACGGCGGAACGTCCCACGGCACCGCTGGCCTTCATGAGAAACCGGATCGTCCGAATCGTCCCGATGTACTGGATCGTGACGCTGGGGCTGTTCGCGCTGTCGTCGGCCCTACCCAACGCCATCATGATCGTGGACACCACGCCCGGCCACCTTGCGCGGTCGCTCCTGTTCATCCCGCATCCGGACCCGGCGCAACCGGAGCGGCTGTGGCCGCTGCTGCTGACGGGGTGGACGCTCAATTACGAGATGTTCTTCTACGGCATTTTCGCCTGTGCGCTGCTCCTGCCGCGCCGGTTCATGCTGCCGGCGGTTTTCGCGGTGTTCCTGGGCCTGACGCTGGTAGGCTTCGCCGGATTGGCGCATGGCCCGGCGCTGAGCTTCTGGACCGAGTCCATCGTGATGGAGTTCGTGGCCGGCATGCTGGTCGGGCGCCTGTATCTTGGCGGACGCCTGTCGTTTTCCACCCCTATATCAGTCGCCCTCGTCGTTGCGGGCGGAGTCCTGCTGGTGGCGGCGACGCCCTGGGCGGCACCGCAGACCCGGCTGCTGGCCTGGGGACTTCCCGCGCTCATGATCGTCATCGGCTCGCTTTCTCTGGAAAGCCGCCGCCAACTGCGCGGCAAGGGCCTAATGGAACTGCTGGGCGACGCGTCCTACTCGATCTACCTGACGCATATCGTGACGCTGGGCGCGCTCCGGACCTTGTGGAACATGGCAGGACTGACCAAGCCCGGACTGCCCGCCGCGGTGACCTTCATCGGCGTAGCCACGCTGGTCTGCACGGCGGTCGGCGTCGCTGCCTATGCCGGCCTGGAGGCGCCGGTCACGCGCGCCGCCAAGCGGCTGAGGCTCGGAGCCCGGCGGGCGCCGGCGCTCGGCTGAAACCGGCGGAGCATCGCTGAAGGAAAGAAGAGGGAGATGGTGTCCGCGGCGGGATTCGAACCCACGGCCCCAGGATTCATACCACTTCGGCTTTCGCCGCCGCCTAAAGGCGTTCGTGGTCTGGACTGTCCCTTCACCATAGGCCGAAGCCGACAGGTGCCGCCCGTCCAGTCTCTACACCTTCCAGTCCACGCCGGTCGCCCTGCGGGAGTGGCTTGGCTCGGGATCGGCAAGGCGCCAAGCGGCACCCCAGCTTTCCCCGACTTTGAGCGGTTCCGTTGCGAGGTTTCCCGGCGCAACGCCCAATTTTGCAACAAGGAATCCTGTGCTCTATCCTGCTGAGCTACGCGGACATTATCTCCGGCGCAATCTCTATCCGTTTTCCGGCCATGGGGCAACCCGCAATTAACCGCCGCCGTATCGACCGGAACCCCCGACCGTGCTATGTGCTTGCCCATGACCGACGCCTCCCAGACAGACGCTTCCCCGGCCGCCCCACCGGCGGCATCCGTGGAACCCGCCGCCGCAGCAAAGCCCGCCGATGCCCTGTATCTGGTGGACGGCTCCGGCTTCATTTTCCGCGCCTTCCACGCGATCCCGCCGCTGACCCGCAGCGACGGCACGCCGGTCAACGCGGTGATGGGCTTCACCAACATGCTGATGAAGCTGCTGGCCGATCACCACGCCGAAGCTGTGGCGGTGATCTTCGACAGCAAGCGGCTGACCTTCCGCAACGACTTCTATCCCGACTACAAGGCCCACCGGCCGGAACCGCCCGAAGAGCTGAAGCCCCAGTTCGGCATCATCCGGGAAGCGGTCGAGGCCTTCTGCGTCCCCAGCATCGAGCTGGAAGGGTTCGAGGCCGACGACCTGATCGCGACCTATGCCCGGCTCGCCCGCGAGCAGGGCCGGCCGGTCACCATCGTATCGTCCGACAAGGACCTGATGCAGCTGGTCGGCGACGGCGTCGGCATGCTGGACCCGATGAAGAACAAGACGATCGGGGTGGAAGAGGTCTTCGAGAAGTTCGGCGTCACGCCCGACAAGGTGGTGGACGTACAGGCTCTGGCCGGTGACCCGATCGACAACGTACCGGGCGTGCCCGGTATCGGCGTCAAGACGGCCGCCCAGCTCATCGGCGAGTACGGCGACCTGGAAGCGCTGCTGGAACGAGCCGGCGAGATCAAGCAGCCCAAGCGCCGGCAGGCGCTGATCGACAATGCCGAACTGGCGCGGGTTTCCAAGCGGCTGGTCAAGCTCGACGACCACGTCGAGGTGCCGACTCCATTGGAAGACCTCAAGGTCCGCGAACCGGATCACGAAAAGCTGCTGGGCTTCCTGCGTCAGCAGGGCTTCCGTTCGATCATCACCCGCGTCGAGAACGAGATCCGCGCCGACGGCAGGCTGGTGGACGGCGCATCGGCCCCACAGCCCACTGCTTCCACCGGCGAAGCCGCCACCGGAGAAGCACCGGCACTATCCCCGACGGCAAACCCGCGCGCCCAGTTCGACGGTAAGGGCAGCTACGAGCTGGTCCAGACGGCCGAGGCGCTGGACCGCTGGATCGCGGCGGCCTACGAAGCCGGCACGCTGGCGGTCGATACCGAAACCGACAGCCTGACCGCGTGCAGTTGCAAGCTGGTCGGCATCTCGATGGCGGTGGAGCAGGGAGCTGCCTGCTACATCCCGGTCGGCCACGTCGGACCGGACGGCGCAAAGGCCGAAGGCTCGCTCGACCTGGTGCCGTCGGACGCGCCGAAGCAGTTGCCGGTGGACGAGGTCGTAGCCAAGCTGAAGCCGCTGCTGGAGGACCCCACAGTCCTCAAGATCGGTCATAACCTCAAATTCGACATCCAGGTCTTCGGCAGCCACGGCATCCGGCTGGCCCCGATCGACGACACCATGCTGCTTAGCTACGTGCTGGAAACGGGCCTGCACGGTCACGGCATGGACGAGCTGGCGAAGCTCCACTGCGGCTACACCCCGATCACCTACGATCAGGTCACCGGCACCGGCAAGTCGCGCGTCACCTTCGACCGCGTGGCCCTGGACAAGGCGACCGAGTACGCCGCCGAGGACGCCGACGTGACGCTCCGGCTGCACCACGCGTTGAAGCCGCGCCTCGTGCCCGAGCGCATGATCACCCTGTACGAGACGATCGAGCGCCCGCTGATCCCCGTCGTCGCCGACATGGAGGCGGAAGGCATCCTGGTCGATCGCGCCGTGCTGTCCGACCTGTCGCGCGACTTAGGTGCCCGGCTGGCCGAGCTGGAGACGGAGGTTCACCGGCTCGCTGGCCATCCGTTCAACGTCGGCTCGCCCAAGCAGTTGGGCGAGGTGCTGTTCGCCGAAATGGGTCTGGCGGGCGGCAAGAAGGGCAAGACAGGGGCCTATTCGACCGACAGCGCCACGCTGGAGCCGCTGGCCGAACAGGGCCACGACATCGTCCAGAAGGTGCTGGACTGGCGCCAGCTCGCCAAGCTGAAGAGCACCTATACCGACAGCCTCCAGCAGCAGATCGACCAGAAGACGGGCCGGGTGCATACGTCGTTCGCGCTGGCCATCACCGGCACCGGGCGGCTGTCCTCGACCGATCCCAACCTCCAGAACATCCCGATCCGGACGGAGGAGGGCCGCAAGATTCGCCGGGCCTTCATCGCCAAGCCGGGCCATGTCCTGCTGTCGGTCGACTATTCGCAGATCGAACTGCGGCTGGTCGCCGAGATGGCCGGGATCGAGGCGCTGAAGCTGGCCTTCCGCGAGGGCATCGACATCCATGCGATGACGGCGTCCCAGGTGTTCGGCGTGCCGCTGGACCAGATGACCGGCGAGATCCGGCGCAAGGCCAAGGCGATCAACTTCGGCATCATCTACGGCATCAGCGGCTTCGGCCTCGGCCGCCAGCTCGGCATTTCGGCGGGAGAGGCCAACGCCTTCATCAAGACGTATCTGGAGCGCTTCTCCGAGCTTGCGGCCTTTATGGACCGCACCAAGGAGTTCTGCCGCCGCAACGGCTACGTCACGACCCTGTTCGGCCGCCGCTGCCACATCCAGGGCATCGCGGAAAAGAACCCCGCCCGCCGCCAGTTCGCCGAGCGGCAGGCGATTAACGCCCCGATCCAGGGAACGGCCGCCGATATCATCAAGCGCGCCATGATCCGTATCCCGCCGGCCCTTGCCGATGCCGGACTTAAGGGGCGCATGCTGCTCCAGGTCCACGACGAACTGGTGCTGGAGGTGCCGGAGGCGGAAGCTGCTAAAACCGCCGATCTGGTCCGCCAGACGATGGAAGCGGCCGCCAGCCTGGGTGTCCCTCTGGTCGCGGAAGCCGGCACCGGCCATAGCTGGGCGGAGGCGCACTGAGGGTCTTTGTGCCTCCCATCCATCTTTGCTTGACGCTGTCCGAATAACTGGACACGGAACTCCTGTTCGAAGCTCGAGAAACCTGACTTTCAGGGTAATCCATTGGTGGCATGCCCGTTGCAAAACACTATTCGCAGCGGGGGTGGCGCGGCGGAAGCCGGACCCCGGAAACGTCGGATAACAGGAGAACTTCAATGAGCAACGTCAGCGGTTTCCCCAGCAACAACTCCTCGGTCGGCGTCGAACAAAGCGGCAAGGGCGGCGGCGATGCCTTCGGTCACTCCGATAGCACTTCGGGTGCGGTCGGCGGTGCGGCTAGCGCCGGTGGCGCGGCTCCGATGGGCATGGGCGGCGGTTTCGCGATCGGCGGCGGCGCCACCGGCGGCGATGCCACCTCGGGCTCGTCGGCTTTCGGCGCCCTGGGCGGCGACGTCTCCGACAACACCAGCATCGGCACGCTGACGATCAACTCCTGATCACGGTTGAACCGGCGAAAAGGCGCGGCCGCAGCGGTGGCCGCGCCTTTTCGTTTGCCCGGATCGGGTACCGTCAGACGACGCCGTCGCGCAAGCGGTCGCGTCCCAGCAGGGTTGCCACGGCGGCCCGCAAGGCCAATGCGGAAACCGGCTTGTGGAGCAGGGGGTATCCGCTCAAGCGGGCTTCCTTCAGTCGACGCGGATCGGTGTCGCCGGTGATGATCAGGCCGGGCAGATCGACCTGCATCATCTTGGCGATCTGGCGGATCGCGACGATACCGCTGGCGGGACCGGAAAGGCGGAAATCGGCGATGACCAGATCGGGCGCCTGGCTCTGTCCCGTCAGCCCCGCGATCGCCTCGTCGTAGCCAGATGTCGCGATCACGTCGCAGCCCCACTGGTCCAGCAGAAGTTCCAGCGCCTGAAGCACAATGACGTCGTCCTCGATCACGAGGACCCGGGGCAGTCCTTCGCTGTCGGCACGGACCGGGATGGCGGGAACGGCGATCCTCGGTTCAGGTTCGACTTCCATCGGGACGCTGATGGCGAAGACCGATCCCTTGCCTTCGTTCGACCGGACGGTCAGCGAGTGGTTGAGCAGGCGCGACAGCCGGTCGACGATCGACAGGCCCAGGCCGAAGCCGGCCGCGTCCGATGTGCTCGAGGTGTTGCCGCGATAGAATTCCTCGAAGATGATGTCGAGCTGGTCGCCTGGGATGCCGGGACCGGTATCCCAGACCTCGATCCGCAGCTGGTCGCCTTGACGGCGGCAGCCGAGCAGGATCCGCCCCTTGCTGGTGTAGCGGACCGCATTGGACAGCAGGTTGCGGAGGATGCGTTCCAGAAGGTCGCGGTCGCTCCGGATCACGGCGGAGCAAGGCGCCACATGAAGAGTCAGTCCCTTCTGGCGCGCCGGACCGGCGAATTCCAGCGCCATGCGCGTCAGGAGGCCGTTGACCGAGTGGCCGACCGGCTCCACCCGCAGCGTGCCCGCATCGATGCGGGCGATGTCGAGATGAGCGTCGACAAGGTTCTTGATCGTGGCCAGCGCCGTATTCATGGCGCGCAGGATATCGCGGCTGGTCGGGTCCTTGAGCCGGTTCTCCAGCGCTCCGACGAACAGCGACAGCGCCGCGAGCGGCTGGCGAAGGTCATGGTTGGCGACGGCGAAGAAGCGGCTGCGGGCGCGGTTGGCCCTTTCCGCTTCGATGCGCGCCTCGACAAGACTGTCTTCCAGCCTGCAATGCGCGGTGATGTCCTGGACGGCCGTCAGCGCCAGCGGACGGCCGTCCAGCGTGAACCATTCCGACGTCACCAGCACGTCGATCGTGCGTCCGTCGGCCAGGATATGCCGCCACTGGCCGGATTCGCCCGAAGTCAGGCGTTCAGTCATCGAGTCCATCAGCCGCGGTATGTCCTCGGGCGGACGGATATCGCTGATCCTCATGTTCAGAAACCGCTCGCGCGAGTATCCGTAACGCCCCAGGGCCGCGTCGTTGACCGCGACGAAGGTAAGCGTCTGGCGATCGAAGATCCAAAGCGGCAGGGGATTGCGGATGAAGGCGAAGGAGCCGGCGATCGCCTTCAGGGCGCCGTCCGTTATCTGGGCCGGATGCAGGATCATCGACGGCAGCGCGACCGCTGCCGCTGGAACTCGCAGGGGGGATGTCGCCGGGGGTTGCTCGCACAGGCAGATCGCGCCGCCGTCGGCCATGCCGCTGCGGCTGAAGGCAACGGAACAGAGCCGCCCGGCCTCCACTTCGAGACGGACGAAAGGCTGCCCGATCTCCAGCGCACTGCCGGCATCGGCCAGGATCGAGGCCGCGGCATGGTTCCAGGAGAGGATGCGGCCCTGAGGATCGATCGATACGATTCCCGGACCGCGACCGGGCTCGGTTCGCGGCTCAGGTTCAGGGGCGGGCCAACGGCCCTTCGAGTCGATAACTGTAGGGTTCTGATCTGACATGGTCAACCTGTAGGAGACAGGAAGAGCCTAGTCGTTTCCATACGAAACGAAAAGCGGCAAGAGTAGGCAAGAATGGCATTTACGCAGTACGCGGGCGTGCCAAATAATAAACGGGCGTTAGCCATATCGGGTTTTGAAGACCAGAATGGCGGCGGCGATACAGAGCGTTAAAACATTCGCCAGGATTACCGGGAATGCGCCCGGCGTGAACCCGTTGATCACATTGAGGGCGATACCTGTGCAGAAACACGCGAACATCATCAACGACACACCCCTGGCCGGCTTGCCGTGCCGGAACTTGAAGGCCTGAGGCCGAAAGGCGGTGGTGGTAAGCAGTCCGGCAAGCATGCCGACCGTCTCCACAAGATTCGGGAAGGTAATCATCGTCTCGGTCATGCAAGCGGTTTGCGTGGTAACTCCAACGGGTAAGGCCAGCCTAGGCGCAGCGGGCTGCGGATGCCAGCAGTGAATTGAGGTCCGGATGAAAGACTTAACACGTTCATGATATGTACCCATCTAAGTCATAATCGGGTATAGTGGCCTCTTTCAGTCGGCCTCTTCCGCGCGGCTGGGCCAAATCGACCGGACCAATTCAATTGGACCAAATCAACTGGGTGAAATTCGAGGGGCGGGTGTGGAACTCGAGGAATTCAGAACGGCGGGCGTCGCCGGCGTGGCCGATCTGCTGACGCGGGGGGTCCGGCGGGCGCTGGCCGAACGTGGCTATGTCAGCCTGACGGAGTTCCGGCTGGCCTCCGGGCGGCGTGCCGACGTGGCGGCGGTCAACGATGCCGGCGAGATCGTCATCGTGGAGGTGAAAAGCTCGGTCGCGGACTTCCGCGCCGATCAGAAATGGCCGGAGTATCAGGCGTACTGCGATACCTTCTTCTTCGCCGTCGGCCCCGATTTTCCGGCCGATCTCATCCCGCCCGAGTGCGGGCTGATGGTGGCCGACGGGTTCGGCGCCGTGGTGCTGCGCGATGCGCCGGTAACGAGGCTCAACGCCGCGCGGCGCAAGGCCGTGGTCCTGCGCTTGGCCCTTGCGGCCAGCGGACGTCTGCATCGCCTGGAAGACCCGATGCTCGACATGGCGGTCGGCATGGCGGGCTGAGCGGCGCCGCATGTCCTGCAGGATGGTCGCAAGGTAGCGGCCCCGGCAGGAGGAGCCTGGAACGGTGGCGGATGTGCGGCTATGGTGCGCAGCCCGCGGCGGGGCCGCCTTTCCGGACTCGACTTTCCATGACCGAAGAAATCCTGATCATCAAGCTCGGTGCCCTGGGCGACCTCTTCCAGTCCGAAGGCGCCCTTCACGACATCAGGCTGCACCATCCATCCGCCCGGATCACGTTGCTGACGGGACCGGCGTACCGCAAGCTGATGGAGCGTTGTCCGTGGATCGATGTCGTCGAGATCGATCCCCGTGCCCCCCGCTGGCGCCTTGACCGCATGTTCGATCTGCGCCGGCGCCTGACCGCCAAGCCCTACGCCATGGTCTACGATCTCCAGAACGTCTCCCGTACCGCCTTCTACCGGCGCTGGTTTCTGCCGCATACTCCCTGGTCCGGGACGGCGCCGGGGTGCAGCCATCCGCACCGGGCGCCGAACCCGAAGGGCATTCCCAGCCTGGAGCGGCTGGCGGGACAGCTGAAGGACGCCGGGGTGCCGGTCAGGCATACGTCGGCGCCGGACTTGTCTTGGGCTGCCGACGACGTGCGGGAGATCCTGGAGGAAGCCGGAGTCTCGGAACCCTATGTCGTCCTGCTTCCCGGTTCCTCCGCCCGGCTGCCGCAGAAGCGCTGGCCCGGTTATGTGGAACTGGCCGGGCGGCTGGTCGCGCGGGGTGTCAAGGTCATCACCGTCCCCGGTCCGGAGGAACTCGACCTTTGCCGCACCATCCCCGGCACCATGCTGACTGCCGGGCGCTGGCTGAATTTCTTCCAACTGGCGGGAGTTCTGACCGGCGCCCGGCTCGCTGTCGGCAACGACAGCGGACCTACTCACCTGTCGGCCCATCTGGGCCGGCCGACGGTGGCCTTGTTCGGCAGTCACATGGCGGCCCGGCTGACGGGGATCCAACGGCCCAACGTCACTTGCCTGGAGGTTCAGGATCTCAAGGACCTCGGCGTGGACCTCGTGGAGAAGGTCGTGCTCGATGGCCTGGGCGAAACCGCCGCCCTCCGGTGATTCCCTATGGCATCCCGCGTGAACTGTGACATGAAGGGTCAACTCTCGATAGTTTGGTAGAATCCAGTTAAAATCCCCTTCCTTCGTGTTATGGTGAAGCAACGAATGGGTTAGGCATTTCGGTTCGTCGTTTGCCCTGACGGTTGATGGGGGGTCGGTTTGCTCAAAGGGTCTCAGCTGGATTTCATCCTCCCGATAAGGCGAGCCGGGGCATGATGAACCGCGCCAAGGCTGAACCGCCCGTTCGCGATCAGGCGCGGCCGGCTTCGGGCGGAAAACCCCCGGCGGCGGTAAAACCGCCGCATGACGATGCAAAGCTTCTCACGCTCCTGCAATCCGCCAAGCGCGAGTTGAACGGGCTCCGGCTCGTCCATCTGCACCTGTCCCTCCTGAAGGAGAAGAGCTACGGCGACATCGCCGCGATCCGCCGTGCCGTCCAGGAAATATCTGAAAATTCCGCATTTCTTCAGATGTTCAACCTGTCCAACGACGATGTGCTGATCCTTTACAAAGGCATCAAGTTCTCCGCCATCTCGGACGTCTGCCAGATGATCGAACGGCTGATGCTGGCGCGGACGAAGATGATGGGGCTGAACCCCTACCGGGAGGAAAGCCTTTATTCGATCATGGAGTTGTCGCTCAACTTCGTGAACGTCATGCGCTTCATCGAGGGACTCGACACCAGCGGCGGTTCGGATGGCGGCAAGCTGAAGACGAAGCCTTCCGTGAACCTGGAGGAGATGGCGCGGATCGAGGGCCAGATGGCGATCTTCGACCTGTCGCCTTTCATGCTGAACCAGCCGGTCATGGATATCCGCCCGGAAGCTCAGAACCACCGGGAGTATTTCGAGCTTTATATCGCGGTGAAGAGCGTCGAGGACAAGATCAGCCCAGGTTACGACATTACCGCCAACCGATGGTTGTTCAATTACTTCACGTCCAATCTGGACCAGTCGATCCTCAAGACGCTCAACTACGGCATAGATTTCATCCGGGGCCACAAGATCGGACTCAATCTCAACCTCACCACGATCATGTCCTCGGCCTTCGTGAAGTTCGACGAACGGCTCACAGCCGAACTGCGCAGCAACGTCGTGCTTGAGATCAACAAAGTCGATCTGGTCGAAAACGAAACCATTTACAAGGAAGTCGTCGATTTCGCCCGCAACCGGGGCTACTCGATCTGCATAGACGGCCTGACGCCGTTCTGGGTCACGCATATGGACCTGGAATACATGGACTGCGACTATGCCAAGATGTTCTGGTCGCAGGACATGCTGGAGATGGACGCCGACCTGTACCATGCCTTGCTGGAGAAGATCGAAAGCCAATCCAAGTGCAAGCTCATCCTGGCCCGGTGCGGAACCGTATCCGGTCTGATGTTCGCCCATGGTCTGGGCGTGCATCTCGTCCAGGGGCGGGTCATCGACAACATCATCCGCAAAGGGGTCACAGTCGCCGATGCGGTCAACGCCGCCCGGGTGATGGACGGCGACTGACGCCGGCAGCGGTCCGCCCCGGCCGGCGAGCGGCCGTCACGGTACCCCGGTAACGAATTTTCCGCCGCGTTTCGCCAGTTCTTCCCCACTGAGCGCCAGCCCCTTGCGGGAGTCCAGCGCCAGGATGCCGGGTTCCGCCAGATAACGGGCGAATTCCGGCGATGCCTCGGCATAGGTGTTCGCGATTCCTCGTCGGGTGGCGGCTTCGATCAAGGCGACGACCGGTCCCGGCAGCGGCAGCCATCCGACATAGAGCGGAGCATGGAACCTGAAGCGCGACCGGGAGCCCGCCAGCCGCTGGTCGCCCGCCGCGAAGATCAGGGTGCACGACGACATGCACCGCGCCTCGTCCTCGACGCGGGTCACCACAAGTTTACCGCTCCGTTTCAGCTGGTCGTGAATCTGGAGAGCGGCCGATACGTCCCCGCCGGGACTGTCGAGGCGGATGGTCACGGACGGACCGGCGTGAGATTCCAGCTCATCCATGATCCGGTCGGCACTTTTCTGGGTAATGACGCCGGAAAGGCTGATATCGCGGGACGGAGCCGTCGATACGACGGCCCCCACGTCGCCGCGTGGGACGAAAGCTCCGCCGGTGCAGCCGGCCAGTGCCAGGGCGGCAAGGCAACCTATCGGAATGAGGCAAGTGCGCATGGTACGAACCCAGCCAACCGGTCCCGTTCCTGGGACCGCAACGGATGGATTCGTACCGCGTATATACTTTAGTTATAGTTAATTCGCCTCAAGTCCCTTTCGGATCGAGGGAGATCCGGCTCCGGGCGGGGCTCCGCGTCAGCTGGTCGCGGGGCGGAACGTCATCGCCACCCCGTTCATGCAATAGCGCAGGCCCGTGGGCTTCGGTCCATCCTCGAAGACATGGCCCAGATGACCGCCGCAGCGGCTGCAATGCACTTCCGTGCGCGTCATGAAGAACGAGCGGTCCTCAGTCGTGCCGACGGCGCCTTCCAAGGGCTTCCAGAAGCTGGGCCAGCCGGTTCCGCTCTCGAACTTGGTATCGGATGCAAACAGGTCCTGCTCACAGCCGGCACAGACGAAGGTGCCGGAACGTTTTTCGGCGTTGAGCGGACTGGTGCAGGCGCGTTCGGTGCCGTGCTCGCGAAGCACATAGTACTGCTCCGGGGTCAGTTGCTCGCGCCACTCCGCAGCCGGTTTCGATACGGGAAACCGCTCGTCGCTGGCGGCTTCGGCTGCATTGCCGCTCGTCAGCGATCTGAACAGTCCGCCTGCGCCAAGGATGGCCATGGTGCCTCCTAAAAATACTCTGCGTTTCATTGGTACACTCCCGAACCGACGGGCCGGTCCTATCGGTCCATATGGGACGGGGGAGCGTTCCGGAAAAGCAGCCGGGCGTGCTCGAAAGGCGGAAAGCGTGCCGGATCAAGTCATTGTGATCGGGACTTTACGGCAGGTCCGGGGTTTGGGTGCGCTTCCTGACCCGATGGTAGATGAACATGCCGGTCAGCACCAACAAGCCGGCGGCTGCTGCGGCGAACAGGATGATCATCATGATGCTGCCCAGCAATGCGCTCAGCGTGTCCCAGAAGCCGAACATGGCGATCAGGACGACGAGGATCAGAAAAATGACCAGTGGCATGAAGAGCTTCCTGTCGGACGGACCGGATTATACCGTAACAGTCCTGAAACGAGCCCATGGCCGCAAGGTTCCTCGGACTGTGCCGATCATCCTGACAATGCTGCCTTAGGCAGTCATGTCCCGGCGCTGGCGCGGCCGGCTCTCTCAGGCATGCATATCCACTTTGCCGCCTGCAGGCTTGGCCTTGCTGCCGGCGGCAGCGGCCGCCTGAGCGCTCTGCTTCGCCTGCGACTGGATACGATCCACGGCCGCTGAAGTCTGCTGTGTCAGCGACTCGGTCTTGGGAATGGCCTTCATGGAATTCTTCGTCTGCTCGACGGCCGATTTGTAGCTCTGGCTGATGGCCGCCGCCTGCGACACCAGGGCTTCCGTCTTGGCGATCGGTTTCATCGCCTGGCTGCTTTCCTGGATTGCCTGCTTGTATCCCTGGCTGATGGCTCCCGCCTGCGACACCAGGGCTTCCGTCTTGGCGATCGGCTTCATCGCCTGGCTGCTTTCCTGGATCGCCTGCTTGTAGCCCTGGCTGATGGCGCCCGCCTGAGACACCAGTGCTTCCGTCTTGGGGATCGGCTTGGCGGCCTGATTGCTTTCCTGGATTGCCCGCTTGTAGCCCTGGCTGATGGCGCCGGCCTGCGATACCAGCGCCTCGGTCTTGGGGAGAGGCTTGGCGGCCTGGTTGCTTTCCTGGATGGCCTGCTTGTAGCCCTGGCTGATGACAGCGGCCTGACTGTTCAGCTGATCGGTCTTGGGAACGGGCTTGGTGGAGTTGTTGGTCTGGTCGATCATGGCCTGGGATTTCTGCATGTTCTGCTTCATCTGCTGAACCAGATCAGCCAGCTTTGGGCCGGGCCGCATCAAGGATGCATCGATGGGAGAGGAGGACATGACAGGCCCTTCGGGCGACGACGTACGAGAATAGCTAAAAAGCAATCGATTTCAGAATACGACTATCTCGCTCCCGAGTCCAATGGCAAAACGGCATCCGCCGATCGGTCGAGGTATCAGCTGCCCTGAAGTTGGCGGTAAAGCGCGATCGTGCGGTCGACGCAGGACGTCCAGCTGAACCGTTCCGCACGCTCCAGCCCGCTGGCGATGCAGTCGTCGCGCAGGGGGCGGTCGGTGAGGATTCGCTCCAGCCCGGCGGCGAGTGCCGCATCGTCATGGGGATCGACGAGCAGGCCCGCGTCCCCGACTACTTCCAGGATGCTGCCGGTGGCCGATGCCAGGACCGGCGTGCCGCTGGCCATGGCTTCCAGCGGCGGCAGCCCGAAACCTTCATAGAAGGACGGAAAGGCGAAGGCCGCGGCGCCGGCATATAGGCCGGGCAGGTCGGCTTCGGGAATATAGCCCAGGCGCCGGACGCTACCCTCGCGCACCAGCGCGTCGAGCGATTGTTCGAGATGGCTTTCCCGCCATCCCGTAGCACCGCACAGTACCAGCGGATAGGCCGCCCTCAGCCCGGCGGGCAGCCTCATGAAGGCCCTGACCAGGCCATGCAGGTTCTTGCGCGGCTCGATGGTCGCCACCGACAGGACGTAGCGGCCGTGTTCGAGACCATGGCGCGACATGATGCCTTGCGTTTCATCGCGGGCATGCGGCCTGAACCGATCGTCGACGCCGACCGGGATCGTGATCACGGTCGCGGGATCGAAGGCGAAGGTATCCAACACCTCGCGCCGGACGAAATCGCTGAGCGTCACGATCCGCGTCGCTTTGCGCAGGGACTTTTCCAGGTTCCGGTCCAGGTAGCGAACGCGTTCCGCCGGGTGGTGTTCCGGAAAATGCAGGTGCGACAGGTCGTGGCAATTGACGATCGTCGGACCGTCATACGGCTTCAGGATATAGTTCGGCTCATGATAGACGGCTCCGGCAAGCGACTTGGCGCTGCGCCGGAACACCGCGTTGCGGGCGATGCACCGCAGGTCGTATGCATAGGGCAGCGACCGCAGGAAGGGGCGGAAGTTATTGGGCGGAGGCGGTTCGGACGACGCTTCGATCACGCGTCTCGCATCCACCCAATGAAAATGGGAGAAGCAATGCAGGTCGCCGCCCAGGCCGCGGGCAAGCAGGCCTCCGAGTATTTCGGACGTATAGCGCCCGATGCCCGTCACCGGGGGAACGATCGACTCGACGTTCAGGATCAGCTTTATCGGGTTTTCACGCCCGATGACCGGATCGGCATTCATGCTTTGGGCTGAAACCGCGCACGAAGGCTTGTTCCCGTCCCTGAGCGGTCTTGTGTCCGGTGCGCCGATCTGGTCATCCTGGTCGGCAGCGCGACGGATAAGCGGTGGAACGGGGAGGGTCATCGACTTCCTGGCGCCCCGCGTCCACTCGTCGCCCGGACCTTGGCTGCCAAAACCACTGCAAGCGCTGATGTCCGCAATCTCTTCAGCACTTGATGGCAAGGGTCGGGCGTTGGAGCCGTCTGCATGATGGGTGCTCAAAGGAAAGCGCGGGCGTTTCGACAGAGATTGAGTCCGATGGGGACAGAACCGCCGGATGGACCTTGCCAGTGTTTCCGGAGCATCGTCAAGTTGATATTGACTGCGAAAACTCATGGCTGCCAACGCATCTCCGGCGTGCCTTGCCGCAGTGGTAACTCAGCAAAGCAAGCCATGCTTCCATAAAATAGTATCAGATGGCGATCTTCTCCTTTACCGTGTCTTGATAGACCTTCAGCGTTTCGGTCAGGAATGTGCCGAAGCTGAAGGTGGTCTCGGCGCGGAGAAGGCTGCGGGCGCCCATGGCGGCGGCATCGCCGGGGTGGTCGAGCAGAAATGAGAGCGATGCGGCCAGTGCATCGGGATTCCGGGGCGGCACGGTCATGGCTTCGCTGCCGTCTCGCGCGACCCATGGGACCCCGGTCAACAAGCGGGTATTGACCACAGGCTTGCCGCAAGCCATGGCCTCGACCTGCGCGATGCCGAAGGTTTCGCTTTCCTCCACCGACGGCATGGTGAAGACCCGGCAGGCGTGGAGCAGGCATTTCAACTCGCGCCGCTCCAGATATCCGACGAGATGGACGCGGTCGCCCAGTCCTGCGTCGTCGATCTGCCTGCGAAGGGCGCCTTCGAGGGCGCCGGTGCCGACGATGACAAGGGTGCCGTCCACGCTCCGCATCGCATCGACCAGCACGCCGAAGCCCTTGTAAGCGACCAGCCGGCCCGTCGCCAGGATCAGCCGTGGGTGGAGTGCCCGCAACTCGGTGATCCGCCTCTGGTCCGCCGCCTCGAGCTTCTTCCAGTAATCGACGTCGATTCCATAGGGAATGACGACGCATTTATCGGCGAACGGCTTCAGGAAGGGCGACTGCTCGATCATCGCCGGGGTCGATACGACGATCCTGTCGGCTCGTTTCAAGGTTCGCCGGATGAAAGGACCGACAACCGGCAGCAGCCGCCGCTGCGCGATGATTTCCGAATGCCAATGGACGATCAGCGCCGTCCGCTTCGGAAACCACAGGCTGACCGCCAGATCCGCGAGCGGGAATGGGGCATGGTAATCCACCACGTCCACCCGCCGCGCCGTCTGCCAGACAAGGAAAGGAAACGCCGGCGATATCGGCATCGACCACAGGCTTCCGAGAGCGCTGGCCCGATGCACTTCGATTCCCTCGACGATTTCAGAGGAACCGCTACCGCTCACGCGCGATACCAGTACCTCGCTCCGGCACCGGCGCGTCAGGCCGGCGGCCAGAAGCCGCATGATCTCCGGAATGCCGCCGTTGATCTCGGGGATGAAGACCTTGAAGACATGGGCGACGCTGATCGCGGGGAACGGCGATGGATCCTCGGTCCGCGCGGCCGCATCCAGGACGCCGGCATCGACGCTCCGTTCATCGACCGCGCCGGATAGTTCGAGACTGAGCAAGTCGGCATTCACATCGGACATGACCGCGTCACGAACCCCCTGGGACGTTCCCGCACCCGAGCCGGTCAGGGCATCTGAAACGGCATATGCGACGTCGCTGGAATTTTAGGCAAGTTGGACCGGTACGTCAACGGAAGGACTAACTCCGACGAATAAGGGCGTCAGGATGAAGCAGGCTGAAGCCAAAGCCATGCGGTCATCCGCCGCGCAGCACAGCCAGGACGAGCGGCTGATGCCAGAGGCTGAAGACATTGACCTATGAGGCCAGTGTTTGTTGGGCCACGGCCCAACCTACGGGCTCCTGCTTCGTAGGTTGGGCCGTGGCCCAACACTTGCCGACCGCCGGTCGAACACTTCGGCTTCCGGTATAAGTCGGCGAGGGCATGAAAAAAGCCGGTGCCGCCAGTCACGGCGGACACCGGCCTCTTGATCCGGTCACTTGATAAGGGGCAGAGATCAGTCGCCCGATGCGATCCTGTCGACGAGCTGCTTCACGGTCGGGATGAAGCCATCAGCGTAGAAGGGATCGCTGGCGAAGCGGTAGGCGTTGTGTCCCGCGAACATGAGCTGGGTTTCGCAGTCCTCGGAATGGCTGATCGCCTGCAAGGTCTTCTGGATGCAGAAGGAGCGCGGGTCGGCCTTCTTGCCGGTGGTGCCTTCCTCGTTCTGCGCCCAGTTGGAGAACATGCAGGCCGACAGGCACCCCATGCAGTCGATCTGGTCGTGCAGGATCTTATGCGACGACTCGGTCGTCACGAAGATCAGCGTGCTGTCCGGGGTCTTCAGGGCTTCCTTGTACCCGGCCTCGACCCAGCCGAAGGCGCGGTCGCGGTCATGGGCCGTCAGGTAGACCGGCCGACCACGGGGGCCGACGCGGAACTCGGTGTCGTGCTCGCCGACCGGCTTGACCGAATACGCCACCTGCCGCTCGCTCCGGCCCCGAAGGTCCTGGATGAAGGGGTTGTTGACCGCCGAGGAGTAGAAGCCCGTCGGCGAGAACTTGTTCAGGAAGACGTCGCCCTCCTTCAGCGTCAGGAGCTTGCGCTTCCACGCTTCGGAGATCGGGCTTTCCTGGGTCAGCAGCGGGCGGGTGCCGTACTGGAAGGCGATCGGCCCGAGATCGGGGTTGTCGATCCACTCTTCCCACTCGCGCAGGTACCAGACGCCGCCGGCCATCACGATCGGCGTGTCGGTCAGCCCGAAGCTGTTCATCATCTGGCGGAGCGCCAGCACGCGGGGGAACGGATCCTCCGGGCTCTCCGGGTCCTCGCTGTTCGACAGGCCGTTATGGCCGCCGGCCAGCCAGGGGTCCTCGTAGACCACGCCGCCGAGATTGTCCGAGAACTTGTGGTAGGCCCGCTTCCACAGCGCGCGGAAGGCGCGGGCCGACGAGACGATCGGGTAATAGTGGATGCCGTAGCTGACGGCGATCTCCGCCACCTTGTAAGGCATGCCGGCGCCGCAGGTGACGCCGTGGATCAGGCCCTTGGAGCCTTCCAGGATGCCGTGGAGGATGCGCTCCGCGGCCGCCATCTCCCACAGCACGTTCATGTGGATGCGGCCCTGGCCGCCGGAAACTTCATGCGCGATCCGGGCCTGCGTGATGCCGCCGGCGATCGAGTAGCCGATCAGCTCCTCGTGCCGCTCGCGCCGCGTCTTGCCGTGATAGACCTGATCGACGGCATTGCCGTTCTCATCGAAGCTGTCGGCGTTCACGCCGGAAAATGTGCCGACCCCACCGGCCGCTGCCCAGGCGCCGGAACTCTCGCCGTTGGACACGGAGATGCCTTTACCGCCTTCGACCAGCGGCAAGACCTCACGACCCGAGATCAGCAAAGGCTTGAGCGCCTTCAACGAACCCTCCAAAAACTGCTTCTGCGTTCGGTAGGCACCACGTCGACGACACGCCGGTTCGACACCGGCGGCGGCAAACGCCTGCCCTTAGTGCCTCCATATATGAAAAAATTGCGACGCAGAAGAGTGGCGACAGAATATTTATCGCAACGCCCCGGCGATTCGCTAAAGCTGTACCACCGTATGTAGTCCAAGGGGTATTCCCCTGTCGTCAATCGCCGAGCACCGCCAGGACATCGCGCGGATAATCGGTGAAAACAGCCGAAACACCGAGATCGATCAGGCGCCGGGCCTGGGCCGGATCGTTGACGGTATAGACCAGGACAGGACGGCCGGTCGCCAGATAGGCCGCGATGCTTCGCTCGTCCTCGCGGCGGGCGTTGACGTTGAGCGTGGTGGCCTCGAGACGGTCGGCGATGGCCGCCCAGTCGGCGGGACGCCGGTCGATCAGGTAGCCACGCGGCCATTCCGGCGCATGGGCCAGCGCCACTTCCAGGCTGGGGAGTTCGAAGCTGGAAATCAGGGGCGGCGGCCGGTCGGCGGGCCACAGGGCGCGGGCGGTGTCCAGGGCCTTGTAGGCGGTTTCCTCCTCCCGGCCGGGGCAGGGCTTGATCTCCAGGTTGATGCCGAGACCCAGTTCGAAGACCAGGGCAAGGGTTTCCTCCAGCGTCGGGATCTTCTCTCCGGCGAACTCGGGGCCGAACGGCTTGCCGGCATCCAACCGGCGGAGGTCGGCGAAGTCCATCGATGCCACTGTGCCCCTGCCGTCGGTGGTGCGGTCCACGGTGTCGTCGTGCATCAGGATCGGCACGCCGTCGCGGGTCAGTTTGACATCCACCTCGACCCAGCAGACGCCCTGTTCGGCGGCGGTGCGGATGCCGGCCAGCGTGTTTTCCGGCGCGTACCCTCGGGCGCCGCGGTGGCCGATGGTTCTGGGAAATCGGATCATGATGGAGGACGAGGTCCCTTTGCTGGTGTGACGGCTGCTGTCGGCGTGGATTTATGTGGGTGGGTGGTTTGGCGGGTGCGACCACCATATAGTGCCTCTACGCCGAAGTTGAGTACCGCCCACATCACGAGTCCCATATTTATGAAGAGAACTGCTACGGCGCGCAGCCTGGACGGCCTGGTTGCCGCGGGCGCGCTGGCGCCGGAGCGGGCCGCGGCCCTGGGCCGCGTCGCCGACCGCTACGCCATCGCCGTGACGCCCTATCTGCTCGACCGGCTGGAGGGAGCTGAACCGGACTCTCCGCTTGCGCGCCAGTACCTGCCGTCCTCGGCGGAACTGGAGGTGACGCCCGAGGAGCGGGCGGATCCCATCGGCGACGCAGCGTGGTCGCCGGTCAAGGGGATCGTCCACCGCTATCCCGACCGCGTGCTGCTGAAGGCGCTGCATGCCTGCCCGGTCTATTGCCGCTTCTGCTTCCGCCGCGAGATGGTCGGTCCCGGCGGCGACGCGCTGGACGCAGATGAACTGGCGGCAGCGCTGGATTACATCCGGCAGCGTAACGACATCTGGGAAGTGATCATGACCGGCGGCGACCCGCTGATGCTGTCGCCGCGCCGCCTGGGGGAAATCGTTTCGGCCCTGGATGCGATGCCGCATGTCGGTGTGATCCGTTTCCACACCCGCGTTCCGGTGGCCGATCCGGAGCGGATAAGCGCTGATTTGCTGTCGGCGCTGAAGGTCTCGGACAGCGCCGTCTGGGTGGCGGTCCACTGCAACCATCCGGACGAACTGACGGAGGAGACCACGGCGGCACTGGCGAAACTGGCCGATGCCGGCATTCCGCTGGTCAGTCAGAGCGTTCTGCTGCGAGGGGTCAACGACGATGCCGCCGTGCTGGAGGCCCTGTTCCGACGGCTGGTGCGGGCGCGGGTAAAGCCTTACTACCTCCACCACGGTGATCTGGCGCCGGGAACAGCGCATTTCCGGACCGGGCTGGACGAGGGAAGGGAACTGGTCAAGCGCCTGCGCGGCCGGGTGTCGGGGCTCTGCCAGCCTGCCTACGTGCTGGATATCCCCGGCGGGCACGGCAAGGCGCCGGTCGGGCCGGATTGCTTGAGCGGCGATGCGGACGCCGGGTATGTGGTGGAGGATTACCGGGGGGTGCGGCACGCGTATCCGCCGGTGACGGAGAAGTTATAGCAATCGGGCTGAGTTCAGCGCGTCAATGCATGGGATCGGAGAACATGGCTTCAAGAGAGGGCGCCTTGAAGATGGCACGTGTCCATCGGTCGAGGTCTTCCACAGTGGCGGATCTAACCTTTTCTTCGACAGTCTCGGAAGCCGCTCCGAAGCGGTTCTCGATGATCAGCAGCAGCGTCTTCGCTAATGTCTCATGTTTGCCCTTGGCATAACCCTCGGCCTCGTACCACTCACCGATCGTCGGCATGATCCTGTCCTCCTGCCCTGGTAGCACCCGGCCCAATGCTGCCCGCAGACGCTCCCTGTAATGGGCGTCGCCTGATTTGAAAAGATATCTGACCACGATACGGATGACGGTCAAGTCGATCAGCGCAGCGGCACCAAGCAGGCGGTCGAGGGTGACATCCGGGTCATCGTCCCTGGTCGCATATTTCAGCATCAGCAGTCCTGCCTGCAATTCCGGATGACGCGACAGCTCGGCGTCGGGAAGCGCGGACAAGTCTACCAGACTATAGCCGAAATCGAGCGGTCCCGCCGCCCGCATTTCGGCGTGCATGCCATAGGCATTACCCAGGGTCGTCGGCAGTGACCAGCGGTCGGCGCCATGGTACAGGACGATCGCGAAGACTGCGGCGGGCACGATCCAGACGGTACCGTCGGGGTTGCGCCGCCGTCTGGCGCCGCGTGTCGCGGCTCCGCTCAAGCAGCCCAGGATCTGGACCAGGGTGTCTCCCTCGGGGGAGCTTTTGTGTTCCACCATCGTCCAGATCAGCAGAGGTTCGCCGTCCAATGTGGCGAGGCTGAAGACCCTATCGCCGCGATGCTCCGCCAAAGCGGGATCGACGAAGGATTCGGACCTGTCGGTGGCCGGGTCGGCCATCAAACATGCCACGACCGCCGCCGGCAGCCTTTCCCGAAGGAAAGCATCGGCGTTGCCGGGAAGGTCGAGCAAAAGCTTTGCGAACTGGTCATGCCGCCGGATCAGGCGGCGATCACCTTTGATGGCGTCCGTATCGCCGGCGGTAGTCCCGGAAGGTCGAGTCATGGTTCGGTGCGGTGTGTCCTGGAATACATCCGCACGCTATAGCATGCTGTAGCGGGAAGGATACCCGCAATGGGGATCAGCCCGGCGGCTGCGCCGGCGTCACCATCGTTCCCGGTTGCTGGGAGCTGATCGTTCCGGGAAGGGTGCCGAATCCGTCGGGGAAGAGCTGCTTCGTTATGTCGCTGACCAGGAAGCGGAAGCCGGCCTGGCCGGGGGTTACGCTGCCGACCATCCGGTCGGTCGCGGTGCTCAGCGGCTTGGCGCCTTCGCAGAAGGCGGCGGTGATGCGGGTAGCGGCCATCAGGTCGGTCTGCTCGGGCGGAGGTGTGGTGTCCACATCGTTGGTGCGGGTGCAGAGGGTGTCGGCGTCCATCATGTCCTCGCCATGGAAGGCGATGACCAGACGGTAGTCCTTGTCACGCTTGAAGCCGACGCCGGCGGTGAAATTGGTGTGAGGGTCCATCAGGCGCTGGGGCAAGGCTTCGATCACCTTCTGGCTGAAGTCCTGGGGCGAACTGCCCTTCATGACGCCGATCACGATGACGCCGAAGCCGCTTTCCGGCGGGGCGGGGGCCGTGACGGGTTCTTTCTGTGGATCGGCCTGGGGAGTACCCTGGGCCATGACGCCGCTCGCTCCGAACACGATCATGGCGCCGGTCAGTCCGGCCACTGCGGCCCGGAAGCGGGACTTTGGCATGGTGTTCTCCTCGATTTCGGGTCGGCAGCGATCAGACGCCGCACGCCCGACAAACGAACCATGCCACGGTATGTTCCCTGGAGCGGCCGGATAGGGCCGTTCAGGGGAGCTGGGCGACGGAGCACCAGGGCTGGCGCGCCTCGCCCTTGTAGGGGCGAGCGAGACCGGACTTGATCAGCATCTGGCCGATATCCTCGCCCGAGCGCGTGACGACGCGGGCTCGGACGCGGCCGCCGTACTTATCGTGCTGGATGTCGTAAAGGGTTACCCGGGCGTCGGCCAGCAGCTGCTCGGTCATGAGGCGGGCCTGATCGGCCATGTCCTTCTCGCGCTGGCACTTGCCGCGCTTCTCCGGCGTGTCGATCCCGTCGATCCGGACGCGGGTGACGACTTCCTGCCCGAGCCAGACCATGACGCGGACTTCCAGCGTATCGCCGTCGATCACGTCGGTCACCACGCCCAAATAGGGACCGGAAACGGTTTCGCCCGCCGTCGCGGGAGCGACGGTACCCAGGAAGGTGGCTGCGAGGAGGGCGACGGCGGTCAGCAGGGCGCGCACGGGACGGGTTCCGATCCGAGGGTGGGCGACGATCGCCGACCTTCCAGAAGGATACTCGAATGCTAGGACTTACTCAAGAGTTATAGGTTGTTTGTCCTACATGCTAGTGTACTCAGTCTAGCATGCAGCCGTATGATTCCAACTATCGGGTTATAGTCCTGAAGCCGCAGGGTCAAAAATCGGTGCAGCGTCCCTTGGATTCCCAATCGCCATAGCGCGTCGGTTCGGGACCGCGCGGGCCGCCGATCTCGCCGGGCTTCTGGGGGGCGCCGCCAGTGGAGGCAGCGGTGGCAGATGCCGATTCGGGGGACGCGGCGGGATCCTTGGGACCGCTTGCCGCGGGGTCGGCCGCCGGGGCGGCCTTTGTGTCTGTCTGGCTCATGTCGGACAATATGGCGCGACACCGGGGTTGCGCCAAGGCTTGAAGCTGTTCGGGACGGCGTCACATATCGAAGGTGCCTCCGGACGAACGAAGTTCCGGAGATCGAAAGACGCGTTCAGGCAATCGGGTGGGATCATGACGAGTTATATGCGTACGGCGATGCTGCTGGCCGGCATGACGGCGCTGTTCCTGGCGATCGGGTACATGATCGGCGGGCAGGGCGGCATGATGATGGCGCTGCTCTTCGCGGTCGGCACCAACCTGTTCGCCTATTGGAACTCGGACAAGATGGTGCTGCGCATGTACGGCGCGCGGCAGGTCGATGCCGCGACGGCGCCGCAGTTCTACGGCATGATTCAGCAGCTTTCGGCGCGGGCCGGCCTGCCGATGCCAAAGGTCTACATCATCGAGAACGACCAGCCCAACGCCTTCGCCACCGGCCGCAACCCGGAGAACGCCGCCGTCGCCGCGACCTCCGGCCTGCTCCGCCGGCTCAACCACGAGGAAGTCGCCGGCGTGATGGCGCATGAGCTGGCCCATGTGAAGAACCGCGACACGCTGATCATGACCGTCACCGCGACCATCGCCGGCGCCGTGTCGATGCTGGCCAACTTCGCGTTCATGTTCGGCGGCAGCAACGGCAACCGCAACAACCCGATGGGCATGATCGGGACGCTGCTGATGGTGTTCCTGGCGCCGCTGGCCGCGATGGTCGTCCAGATGGCGATCAGCCGCACCCGCGAGTACGAGGCCGACCGTATCGGCGCGGAGATCTGCGGCCGGCCGCTGTGGCTGGCGAACGCGCTGGAGAACATCCAGGTCAGCGCGTCGCGGATCGACAACGTCCAGGCGGAGAACAATCCCGCGACCGCGCACATGTTCATCATCAACCCGCTGCATTCCCGCTCGGTCGATGGGCTGTTCCGCACCCATCCCTCGACCGAGGAGCGTGTGCGGCGGCTGCGGGCGATGGCCGGCCCCGCCGCCGGCCCGATCGGCGCCGGCGGTTTCATGGCCGGCGCGCAGCAGGGGCCTTGGGGCCGGTAATCGGACCGGTGGTCGGCTAGCCGACCGGCTCGGGCGTTCCGGACCGGACGACCTCCCGCCACATCTCGCGGAAGCGGGGCTGGCGGGCGATCAACTGGTCCAGGGTGCCGGCGTCGGCGACCCGGCCGTCCTGCATGAAGACGACGATGTCGAACCGGGTCAGCAGGTGCAGCCGGTGGATCGACGACACGATGCTGGCGTCGGGGAACTCGGCCATCAGGTTGGCGTAGACCTTCGCCTCGGTCGCCGGGTCCAGGCTGCTGGTCGGTTCGTCCAGCATGATTACCGAACTGCGCTTGGCCGCCAGGATGCCGCGCGCCAGCGCCAGACGCTGCTTCTGGCCTCCCGACAGGT
Source organism: Skermanella aerolata KACC 11604 (assembly GCF_000936425.1). Lineage (GTDB taxonomy): Bacteria > Pseudomonadota > Alphaproteobacteria > Azospirillales > Azospirillaceae > Skermanella > Skermanella aerolata. The sequence goes on from NZ_AVFK01000025.1 coordinate 32,101, forward strand.
TGCCGCCGCGCTCGACGATGACGGTCTCCAGCCCCTGGGGCATCCGGTCCAGGATCGGTGTCAGGCAGGCCAGTTCGCAGGCGCGCTCGACCTCTTCCGTCGAATAGTCCAGGCCCATCGTGATGTTCTGCGCCACCGTGTTCTCGAAGATCTCCGGGTCCTGCGGGATCAGGGTGGAGATCGTGCCGAGGCCGGTAAGCTCGGGGTCGGGCCTGCCGTCCACCGCGATGGCAACGCGGTCGGCGTCGTAAAGGCCGCTGAGCACCCGCATCAGCGAGCTTTTGCCGGAGCCGCTTTCGCCGACCAGGGCAATCCGGGCGCCTCGGGGCACGGTGAGGGAGACGTCGTCCAGGGTCGGCGTCTGGGAGCGGTGATTGGGGTGGCGGAAGGTCAGTCCGGTGACCTCGATCTCCTGCCAGCCCGGAACGACGTCGCCCTTCAGGCCCTGGCGGCTCTCGGCGTCCAGGATCTCGTCGGCGCCGTTCAGGTCGGTGTGCGCGCGGACGACGCCCTGCCAGTGGTTGGCCAGCGTCCCGACCACGTCGCCGATCTGCTGGGAATACTGGTAGACCATGACGGCGGTCCCGACCATGACGGCGGCGCCCTGGCGCCACAGCAGCCAGACATACAGCGACACCAGACCGATCCGGAACAGGTTGCCGACAAGGTCGAGCGTGCACCACTTGGCCTCGTTGACCAGGATGCTGCGCCGGATCGGGGCGAAGACCTCGTGCAGCCGGCGGGTCAGGGCCACGCGCATGGCGTCCTGAAGCCGGAGCGTCATGACGGTGGACACGTTGCCCAGGCTGTCCACCAGCTCGGCGGAATAGCGCCGCTCCGCCCGGTTCTCGGTATCGGCCAGCCGCGCCATGGCGCGGTCGAGATGGTAGAGGATCAGGCCCAGCACGGCGTAGCCGACCATGGCGACGGCGCCGGTGACGCCGGAGATCGCGCACAACGCCACGACCGGCCCGATCAGGCCGACGACGCTCTGGAGATAGAGGAACTGGTTCTGCGAGAAGTCGAACAGCGCCGCGTCGGCCTTGCCGATCCGCTGGATCGTCTCGCCGGTATGGTGTGTCTCGTGCCAGCCCATCGGCAGCGACATCAGCTTGCGGTACAGCACGTCGACGAAGCGCTCGCGGATGCGGAGCGCCGTGAACCGCTCGATGATCCGGCCGGGACCGTGCAGCGCCCAGCCCAGGATGCAGAAGCCCAGCATCCACAGCATGTCGATGCCGGCCTTCGGCACGCCGTCGTTGCCGCCCTGCTGGAGGTCGTTGACGGCATTGCCGAAGAAATACGGGATCGCCAGCCGCGCCGTCTGCGCCGCGACGAGCAGGAAGATGAAGGCGACGACCAGATGCCTGGCGCCGTCGGCATTGCGCCACAGGGCGCCGTATAGCTTGCCCAACCCGATGCCGGAAGCAGCCCCCTGCCGAGTTCCCATTTCCACCTGATCTTTCCCGATGAGCCGGTCTCGGCCGCAGGACATGTTCCGGCGGCTGTTCCCCACAAGCGCGCTGATATGGTGAGATGGGCCTGCTGTGAAAATGCTTAATCCGCAACGAAATGCGGTATTGCACTGCACGCATGACACCCGCCGGTTCAGCGCTCCTCCCCAGTGCGAAGCCGGTAGCCGACTCCCGGTTCGGTGACGATCAGGACGGGACGGCCGGAGTCGCTTTCCAGCTTCTGGCGAAGCTGGTTGACGTAGACCCGCAGATAGGCGGTGTCGTGTGCATGGGCCGGTCCCCAGACCTCGCGCAGGATCTGGGCATGGGTCAGGATCTTGTCGCGGTTATGGACGAACAGGCTGAGCAGCGCGTGCTCTTTGGGGGAAAGACGCTGCTCGACGCCGTCGCGGACGGCCAGCCGGCGGGTCAGGTCGATGGTGAGGCCGCCGATCCGCAGCCTGTCCGGGTCCGACGCGGCGGCCGAGCGCTGGCGGGATGCCGCGCGCACCCTGGCCATCAGCTCTCCGATGCCGAACGGCTTCACCACGTAGTCGTCGGCACCCCGGTCCAGCGCCTCCACCTTGTCGGTCTCGTCGGCCCGGACGGACAGGACGATGATCGGGACCTGAGAGTGCTCGCGGATCAGGGTGATGACTTCCTGGCCGTCGATGTCGGGCAGCCCTAGGTCGAGGATCACAAGGTCGGGGCTTTCGGCCTTCGCGGCGTCGGCGCCCTGCGCGCCTGTCTCCGCTTCGACCACCTTATAGCCGGTCGCGGTCAGGCTGATCCGCAGGAACTTGCGGATCTGCGGCTCGTCGTCGATGACCAGGATCTTCAGCATGAGGCCGATCTTTGGCCGGAGGCCGTTCGGTTGGCAAGGATCATTCGACCGTCTCAATCGGCGGGGCCTCCGGCTGGTCGGCGTCGGCCACGGGCAGCCGGATCACGATGCAGGTGCCGGCGCCGTTCAGGCCGGGCTGGGCGGCGATGCGGCCGCCATGAGCTTCCACGATGCCGCGGCAGATCGCCAGCCCCAACCCGGTCCCGGCGGCGCGGCTATCGCCCTCCTCGACCCGGTAGAACATGTCGAACACCCGCTCCCGGTCTTCCGCCGGGATGCCCGGCCCCTGGTCGCAGACCTCGACCACGGCGTGGCCGTGGCGGAGCGCCGTCCAGACGGTGACAGGCGTGCCGGCGGGCGAGTATTTGCAGGCGTTGTCGATCAGGTTGAAGATGACCTGCTCCATCAGCATCGCGTCGAGCCGCAGCAGTGGCAGGGCGGGGTCGATCTCGACCCGGACCTGCCGGCGGCGCAGCAGCTTGGCCGCGCGCTCGACCGCCGAGCCGATCACGTCGCGAAGATCGACCCAGTCGGTGCGCGGCTTGAGCTTGCCCGAGCCCAGCCGGGTCATGTCCAGCAGGTTCTGGACGAATCGGTTCAGCCGCTCCGCCTCGTCCTGGATAGTCTGGGTCAGGTCGAGCCGGTCGGCGGCGTTCAGCGAGCCCTCGTACGATATCAGGCTGGATGCCGCGCCCAGGATGGACGCCAGCGGCGTCCGCAGGTCGTGCGACAGGCTGGACAGCAAAGCGGAGCGCAGGCGTTCCGTCTCCGTCGCCAGCCTCGCGTTCTCGATGTCGGAGACGAGGTTGGTGCGCTCGATCGCCACGGCGGCCTGATCCGCCAGCGTGCCGAGCAGCCGGCTGTCTTCCGGCGAAAGCGGACGGTCCCGTCCCTCGATCTGGACGCCCAGCACCCCGACCGGTCCCCGGCCGGTCTGCAAGGGCAGGAACAGCCAGGGAGAGGTCGGCAGGGTGGTGGAGCCGCGTCCGGCCGGTTCGGCGTGCGACCACGCCCATTCCGCCGCCGCCCGCGCCTTGTCGTCCAGCCGGTCCTCCGGCGGATAGCCCGCCCGGATCATAAGCTGGCCGCCGTCCGGCCCCATATCGAGCCCCGGCACCGGCGCCTCCGGCAGCAGCACCAGCGACCGGCCATGGATGGTCGCGGCAACGTGGTGGACGACCGCCCACAGCACGTCGTCCTGGTTGGCCGCCGCCGCGATCTTGCGGCTGAAGCCGTACAGGTTGGCGGTCCGCCGAGCGCTCAGTCGCGTCGCCTCGACCTGGGAGCCGACGCGGGCGGCAAGGTTGCTGGCGATGAAGGCCGTCAGCAGGAAGAACGCTACCGTCAGGATGTTCTGCGTATCGGAGATGTCGAGCGTGAACAGCGGTTCGGTGAAGAAGAAGTTGTAGGTCAGGGCACAGGCGATCGAAGCCGCTATCGACGGCCCCAGCCCATAGCGGATCGCCACCAGCAACACGGTCATCAGATAGACCAGCGAGATGTTCGGCAGCTCCATGAACAGGCTGAGACCATAGCTCAGCCCCGTGGCCGCACCCGTGGCCACGGCCGCCATCGCGTAGCCGGTCCACTTGCCGACCCAGCCGAAGCCGCGGGGACGGACACCCAGGGACGCCGGCGCCGGCTCGGCGTCGTCCTCGCCCGACACGACCGTCACGTCGAAGCTGTCGGCGCGGGCCAGCAGTTCTGCGGTGACGGAAGCGTGCAGGGATGGAAGCCAGCGTCCGGGGCGAGCCCGGCCGGCGATGATCTGGCTGATGTTCCGCTCGCGGGCGAAGGCCAGCAGCTCGGCCGCGACCTTGTCGCCGGGAATGACATGGGTCTCGGCACCGAGCTGTTCTGCCAGCCGCAGGGCGTCCGAGATCCGCGTCTTGGCTTCCTCCGGCAGCGTGGCATGCCGGTGAGTCTCGACATGGACCGCGATCCACGGCGCCTGACGGCGCTCCGCCGCCCGTCTGGCGGTCCGGACCAGCCGGAACACCGCCTTGCCGTCGCCGATGCAGACAAGGATGCGCTCCCGCGTCGGCCACGGCCCTTGGATCGCATGGGCACGCATATACGTGACCATCTGCGCGTCCACCCGCTCGGCGGCGGCGCGCAGCGCCATCTCCCGCAGGGCGGTCAGGGTGCCGGGCGAGAAGAAGCGCTCCATCGCCAGCATGGCCTGATCGGGGACGTAGACCTTGCCTTCCCGCAGGCGCTTGATCAGCGTCCTGGGCGGCAGGTCGATCAGCTCGATCTCGTCGGCGTCCTGAAGCACGCTGTCGGGCACGGTTTCCCGCACCCTGATGCCGGTGATGCGCTCGACGACATCGTTCAGGCTTTCCAGATGCTGGATGTTCAGTGTGGACAGGACGTCGATGCCGGCTTCCAGAATCTCTTCCACGTCCTGGAAGCGCTTGACGTGCCGGCTGCCCGGAATGTTGGTGTGGGCCAGTTCGTCCACCAGAACCAGCCCCGGACGGCGCCGCAGGATGGCATCGACATCCATCTCGGCGAACTGCCGTCCGCGGTAGTCGACCTGCCGGCGGGGCAGGGCCTCCAGCCCATCGAGCAGGGCTTCGGTATCGCGCCGCCCGTGGGTCTCGACGATGCCGACCACGACGTCGGTCTTCTCCCGCCGCTGGTCATGGGCGGCCTCCAGCATGGCGAAGGTCTTGCCGACGCCCGGTGCTGCGCCGAGAAAGATCTTCAGCCGCCCGCGCCGCTCCCGGTTGGCCTCGGCCAGGAGCGCTTCGGGGGAAGGGCGGTCGTCGCGGTCGGTGTCGGGCATCAGTCCATCCGGGCCATCAGTTCGTTCCAGAAGTGCGCTGGTCCAGTTCCAGGTTGAGCAGCAGGACGTTAACGCGCGGTTCGCCCAGCAGGCCCAGCGTGCGGCCCTCGGTATGGCGGGCGACCAGGGCGCGCAGGTCGCTCTCGGGGATTTCCCGCGCGGCGGCGACACGGGGAACCTGCCACAGCGCCGCCGCCGGCGACAGATGCGGGTCCAGGCCGCTGCCCGACGCCGTGACCAGTTCGACCGGCACCGGAGCGGCGGGATCGGCGCCGGGGTTGGCGGCGCGCAGGGCCTCGACCCGCTTGGCGACTGTTTCGATCAGCACGCCGCTGGTCGGGCCGAGGTTGGAGGCGCCCGAAGACGCCGCATTGTAGTCCACCGCCGACGGGCGCGGCTGGAACCAGCCGGGTCCGACGAAGTTCTGGGCGATCAGCGCCGAACCGGCAACCTTGCCGTCGCGCACGATCAGGCTGCCGTTGGCCTGCGCCGGGAACAGCGCCTGCGCCGCCCCGGTCACCGCCAGCGGATAAAGGATGCCGGTGATCGCGGTCAGGACCAGGAGCATCATCAGCGCCGGCTTCAGTTCTTTGAGCATGTATATCTCGCTTTTCAGGCCAAACCGAAGGCGTTGACCGCCAGATCGATGATCTTGATGCCGATGAAGGGGACGATCAGGCCGCCCAGGCCGTAGACCAGCAGGTTGCGGCGGAGCAGGCTGGCCGCAGGTGCTGGCCGGTAGCGGACGCCCTTCAGCGCCAGCGGGATCAATGCCACGATGATCAGCGCGTTGAAGATGATCGCGGACAGGATGGCGCTGGACGAACTGCCAAGGCCCATCACGTTGAGCACGGCCAGCTGGGGATATGCGGCCACGAACAGCGCGGGGATGATCGCGAAGTACTTGGCGACATCGTTGGCGATGGAGAAGGTCGTCAGCGCCCCCCGGCTCATCAGCAGTTGCTTGCCGATCATGACGATCTCGATCAGCTTGGTCGGATCGCTTTCCAGATCGACCATGTTGCCGGCCTCGCGCGCCGCCTGGGTGCCGGTGTTCATCGCGACCCCGACATCGGCCTGGGCAAGAGCCGGCGCGTCGTTGGAGCCGTCGCCGCACATCGCGACCAGCTTGCCCTCGGCCTGTTCGCTCCGGATCAGCTCCAGCTTCCGCTCCGGCGTCGCCTCCGCCAGGAAGTCGTCGACGCCGGCTTCCGCCGCGATGGAAGCGGCGGTCAGCGGGTTGTCGCCCGTCACCATCACGGTGCGGATGCCCATCTCGCGTAGCGTCGCGAAGCGTTCGCGGATGGCCGGCTTGACGATGTCCTTCAGGTGGATGACGCCCAGCACGCGGCCGCCCTTGGCCACGACCAGCGGCGTGCCGCCGGCCCTGGCGACCCGCTCGACGATCTGCTTCAGGTCGCGCGGGCTGCCATCCGCGCCGACATGGCGGGTGATCGCATCGACGGCGCCTTTACGGATCGACGTGGGATCGTCCAGCGTCAAGGTCGAGCCGGCACCCGAACCGGAAGATGAGGCCGCACCCGCACCCGCAGCCGCCGGGATATCGACGCCGCTCATGCGGGTCTGGGCGGTGAACGGGACGAAGGTGAAGCCGGAGGTCGCCGGATCGACCGAATGGAGGCCGAACTTCTGCCGGGCTAGGACGACGATGGACTTGCCTTCCGGCGTGTCGTCGGCGAGGGAGGCAAGGAAGGCCGCCTCCGCCAGCTCGCGCTCGTTGACGGCCGCGACCGGCAGGAACTCCGCCGCCTGCCGGTTGCCCAGCGTGATCGTGCCCGTCTTGTCCAGCAGCAGGGTATCGATGTCGCCGGCGGCCTCGACCGCGCGCCCCGACTTGGCGATGACATTGAAGCGGACCAGCCGGTCCATGCCGGCGATGCCGATGGCCGACAGCAGGCCGCCTATGGTGGTCGGGATCAGGGTGATCAGCAGGGCAGCCAGATAGACCACCGGCAGGGTGACGCCGGAATACTGCGCGAAGGATTCCAGCGTCACGACGACGACCAGGAAGATGATGGTCAAGCCGGCCAGCAGGATGTTCAGCGCTATCTCGTTCGGCGTCTTCTGCCGCTTGGCGCCTTCGACCAGACCGATCATGCGGTCGAGGAAGCTTTCGCCCGGATTGACCGTGATCCGTACGACGATGCGGTCCGATACCACCCGCGTCCCGCCGGTCACCGCCGACCGGTCGCCGCCGCTCTCGCGGATGACGGGAGCGGACTCGCCGGTGATGGCGGACTCATCGACGGTGGCGATGCCGGCGACCACGTCGCCGTCGCCGGGGATCACCTCGCCCGCTTCGACCACGACGAGGTCGTTGGCGCGCAGGCTGGCCGCCGGGACCTGCTGCTCGCCGGCGCCGTCGATCGACGACACCTTGCGGGCGGGAGTCTCCGTCTTGGACTTGCGCAGGCTGGCGGCCTGCGCCTTGCCCCGGCCTTCGGCGATGGCTTCCGCGAAGTTGGCGAACAGCACGGTGAACCACAGCCAGGCCGCGATCTGGCCGACCACGGCGGGATCGCTGCCGGTGGACGGCACACCCGTGACAAGGTCGCGGACGAACAGGACGGTGGTCAGGACGGCAGCGGCGGCCGTCACGAAGATCACCGGGTTGCGGACCAGTTCGCGCGGATCGAGCTTGCGGAACGCGACTCCGACCGCCTGCGCCGCGATGCCGGCATCCAGCAGGGAGATTTCCGAACTGCGGTGTATCATGGGACAACTCCCGTCATCAGGTGCTCGGCGATCGGACCCAGGGAGAGCGCCGGGAAGAAGGTCAGGCCGCCGACGATCACGACGGTGCCGACCAGCAGCCCGACGAACAGCGGGCCATGGGTCGGGAAGGTGCCGGCGGATGCCGGGACGCTCTTCTTCGCCGCCAGGGCGCCGGCGATGGCGAGGACCGGCAGGATCACCAGGAACCGGCCGAGCAGGATCGCCAGGGCGATCGTCGTATTGGGGTAGGGCGCGTTGGCCGTATAGCCGCCGAACGCCGAGCCGTTGTTGCCGGTGGCCGAGCTGTAGGCGTAGAGCACTTCGGACAACCCGTGCGGTCCCGGCTCCTGGATGCCGGCCAGACCGGCGGGCACGACCAGCGCCAAGGCGGAGAAGACCAGGATGCCGAAGCAGGTCGTCAAGGCCGCGAACATCGCCAGCTTGATCTCCTTCGCCTCGATCTTCTTGCCCAGGTATTCGGGCGTTCGCCCGACCATCAGCCCGGCGATGAAGACGGCCAGCAGGACGTAGACCATCATGCCGTAGAGGCCGGCGCCGACGCCGCCGAAGACCACCTCGCCCAGCATCATGTTGACCATCGGCACCATGCCGCCCAGCGCCGAGAAGCTGTCGTGCATTGCATTGACCGAGCCGTTCGACGCGGCCGTGGTCGCGACCGCCCATAGAGCCGAGTTGGCGATGCCGAAGCGGACCTCCTTGCCTTCCATGTTGCCGCCCAGGCTGCCGCCCAAGCTGTCGGCCCCCACGGCGACCATGGCCGGGTTCGGCCGGCCCTCGGCCCAGGCGGTGACGCCGATGCCGACCACCAGCATCAAGCCCATTGCGGCGAACAGCGCCACACCCTGGCGCAGATCGCCGACCATCCGCCCGAACGTCCAGGTTAGGCCCGACGCGATCAGCAGCAGTTGCAGCATTTCCACCAGGTTGCTCAGCGGTGTCGGGTTCTCGTACGGATGGGCCGAGTTGATGCCGAAGAAGCCGCCGCCGTTGGACCCGATCTGCTTGATCGCGATCTGCGAAGCCGCAGGACCCTGGGCGATGACCTGCTGCGCGCCCTCGACCGTCTCGGCCGTTACATAGGCGTTGAGGTTCTGCGGCACGCCCTGCCAGACCAGGAACAGTGCCGTGACGATCGACAGCGGCAGCAGCACGTAGAGGGTGGCACGCACCATATCGACCCAGAAATTGCCGACCGTCCGGGCGCTGCGGCGGGAGAAGCCCCGGATCAGCGCCACCAGGACGGCCATGCCGGTCGCGGCGGACACGAAGTTCTGCACCGTCAGCCCGGCCATCTGGCTCAGATAGCTCAGCGCCGCTTCGCCGCTGTAGGACTGCCAGTTGGTGTTGGTGGTGAAACTGACGGCCGTGTTGAAGGCGAGATCCGGCGTCATGGCCGTCATCCCGGCGGGATTGAGCGGCAGGAAAGCCTGGAGCCGCAGGAGCGCGTAGAGCAGCAGCACGCCCAGCAGGTTGAACGCCAGGAGTGAGGCGGCATAGCCGGTCCAGTGCTGCTCGCGGGCGGGATCGACGCCGCAGACGCGGTAGATCCCGCGTTCCAGCGGACCGATCACGCGCGAGGCGACCGTTTTCCCGCCGCTGAAGACGCGCGCCATGTACTCGCCGATGATGGGCGTCAGCGCCGTGAGCAGGACGAGATAAAGGACGATCTGGATGAGACCGGAGGAATCCATGGGTGAGGGGTCCTTGCGGTCAGAAGCGCTCGGGCGCCAGCAGGGCAAACCCGAGATAGACGAGCAGCCCGGCCGCCACGACGGCGCCGAGGACGAAATCGAATGTCATGGTGGTTCTCTCAGGAACGGGGTGGACTATCGGTTCCGATCGGAACCGGCGGCGTCAAAGCCGCTCCAGCGCACCGGTCAGCCGGTCGCAGGCGGCAAAGAAAGCCAGAAGTGTCATCAGGAACAGGATGTCCATCATTGGGCCGAAACTCCGGAAAGTTCTGATGACGGCAAGTTAATCCCGGCCCACATAAAATCTCGATGCGGATCTTCGCCGGTTTTATAAGCGCGAACTAAACGGATATAAGGGAAATATAAAGACCGGAGTGCCATAATGCTGCACCGCTGCCGCCACGGCACTTCCCCGAAGACGCTTCCGCCCCAGCGGTGGAACCCGCGCCGCCGGCCCCGGCTGGCAACGAAATGCCGGTACCCGTAATCGCCGGCCGGAAAGCACTTGATCGCGCCGACGGAACCGGCTATGAGGCGAGCCTGAATGACAGGCGCCGGTTTAGCTCAGTGGTAGAGCACCCGCTTCGTAAGCGGTAGGTCGTCAGTTCAAATCTGACAACCGGCACCATTCTCCCCCCAAGCGACTGACACAAGCACCTGCCTTCTCACCGCCAAAGCGTCGAGATCGGCACGGCGAGCAGCCGTTCGCCAAACGGTACGGCCTTGTCGTCCGCGCCGGTTCTCGATGACGATGTCCACCTCATTCCGGTCCTTGTCGCGGAAATGCGGGAACTCGACCGTTTGAAAGTCAATGCCCGACCAATTGAAAGTCAGGAGGCGACCGATTGAAAGCGCCGTGCGCACCGGCCTCCACCGATCAGTCTTCGACGCCCTGACATCCCAGCCAAACCCTCGACAACCGTAGAAGCGGCTTCCAGCCGCTTGCCGCTGCCAAACGACGGCTCCGGCTGGGCTGCGCAGACCCTGCACACCCTCCATGCCCCGATCAACAGGTCAGATCAGCCTCTTCCGGCGAGCAAAGCCCCTGCGGATCGCAGACTGACCGATCTTCCTCATCACCACGAAGCACCCCAGCTAATACCAACGGCACGCAATCCTTTCGACCAGCGCTTACACCATTATACACGAGCACGCTCGCGTAGGTCGGGCCTCTTCAGCCCGACATTTAACGCTCCAGACCGGCCAAGCTTCGATGCCACTGGTACAAGTCAGGTCGCCGTCCGCGCATTCCTTTGATCGGACCCGCACCGCCTGTGAATGGCGGGCCTGTCGCATGCGCCTTGTTCAAGGTGATTGTAACGGGAGGCCGCTCCCTGTTGGGACTTCACGTCACCAGAAGTTTCATTACTCTGCGCCATTCCTGAATTTACAGGTTGGGCTCGGTGGGAAAAGGGCATTGTCATAAATTGGATCTGCGTACATAATATTATTCTTTTTTCTCAATCTTAGAGTCATCTTATAATTATTTCCAGTCAATCCGCCTTTGAAGTTTATGATTACATCTATCGAATCCCCATTTGCCTTATCAGCGTTGATGCTATCTATCTTTGTGTCAACGTACTCTCCAGTTTCATGAAAGCATTTTAGAGCGCGGGGCAAAAAAGTTCCCAATGCCTCTAAGATCTTGTCGGAGTCTTCTTTGCTTGGCGTCATTTTTGCTGATGAAGCCGGTGCGCAGTTCATGATAAGGAGCGTCATCGCTAGAACGATTTTCGAATTGAAGCCAAGTTTCATTTTTTGATCTATCCAGAAAAATTGTTGTTCCAAGTCTTGAGCAGACCAATCCATTCACAAATTAGTAAAAACTACCGTAGAAAGACGATACGGCTTTTTTGTTCTCGCACTGAGTGGCATTTACCACCAGAAAGTTTAGCTTGTACTTGCTCGTTAAACTCTCTCCGTCACCCTTGATAAAATCGCTTTTTTCTAATTGCAAAGAATATTTCGGAGGTAAAGATCCGTGAGAAGCTGTGAAGCAACTTTTGCACATTCCAACGACCGACGTATAAGCGGCTGCCTCATCCCAATGTCGGCTAAGCTCGTTCTTTGTATCGACATGAGCGAGGGCGAAATACAGTTCCTTCAACTCGCAATTCGATTTATTTGTTATTTCGAGATAATTACCCTGATATGACACTTCGAGTCCTAAATCTTCGTTTGCATAAGATTTTGCTGCGATGCCAGTCGTAAAGATCAAAGCTATGAACAGAATACCAATGCATGCAATAGTTTTCATGTTAACCTCCGTATTGAACTTAATCTATCTGATATTCGCTAAATGTAAAATAAATATTTATAGCCGGATTGACTTGTCAGTTCGCCGCAAGGGAACCTCCTATTTAACCGGCATCCGCATCGCCCAATTTCGGCCATTGCGGAAAGCCTCACATGTCGCGAACCGGTTTGCATCTCTCCCCTCCAGGCCGCCGCCATGCTCCAGCGCTAGGCGGCGACGATGGAGACAAAGCCTCGGTTCTCGGCAAACCGGCCGGTTGCTTGCCTGATCGGTTAAGGTGATCCCGCCCTATCTCTTCACGAGAGCCGCCTTGACGGCATCGGGAGCATGAGCAACCACCTTCAGGTAGAGCCGGGCAACCTGATCCGGCTCCAGTCGGCCTTGCTCCCAATCCTGTGGAGTTTTCAGGTTCAGACCAAACCGCTTCGCGATCCCGGCTTGGCACAACCGGAAGGTTCTGCGGTTCGGATCGTCCGGATCTGAAGCGGCGTTCGCTTCGACCTCTTCATCGCTCATGGCGCGAAGGCGCTGCCGATCCTTTTTGCCGACCAGTTTGGGATCACGAACCGGCCGATAGTGTGGGGGCGAACGCCGGCCGTGCCACCTTTTCGTTTATCCGATCCATCCGTTTTCCTGTCCCGTTCAGCCACAGCACCTCCGCAATCAACCTGCGCCTTTACCTTTACTCCCGTAACTCCTCTGCCACTGGAAAACCTAGGAATTTTATGCTATGATCTTGTGGTGCTCCTGACCCACACGTCAGGTGACCTCGGCAATACAGCGCGGATGTGGAGGAGCCAACGCGATGGATGTCTCTATGCCGCAACGCTCGGACCGATCCACCCTCCAGTCCGCCGGGAACGTGCTTGCAGGCGGCGGCGCAAGACAGATCCAAACGCCCGATGATGACAAATGATGACATTCAAGGCCGGAAAGGGGGTGTCATCACCGGGCTGTCCAGGGCTATCGGCCTATACCCCCAGCCATAGGTTTCAATCCGCCCGCCGATCCCGTCCCCATGCCCGCACCCGCCGCCTCACCCAACCAGCTCAGGGCAAAGTTGCGGGCAAAACTGTTATTTCAGAGCAACTTACCTTGACGGTGGCGCTGCCCGCATGGCACCGTGGCGGTCGCGCGCGGCAATGCGGCTCCGCGTCAAGGGGTGACCCGCGCAACCGGGGGGAGACAGGGCCTATGACCAAGTCTGAATTGATCCTGCGTCTTTCGGAACAGAACCCGCACCTCTATCAGCGGGACATCGAGAAGATCGTCACCACCATCTTCGATGAGATATCCGAGGCGCTGGCGCGCGGCGACCGGGTCGAGCTGCGCGGTTTCGGGGCCTTCTCCGTCAAGAAGCGCGACGCCCGCGTCGGTCGCAATCCACGTACCGGGGCCAGCGTCCACGTGACGCAAAAGTTTATCCCCTTCTTCAAGACGGGCAAGCAGTTGCGCGAACGTCTGAACACGGAGTAAGGGTTCATAACCGGCCACGGCAGTCTGGCAAGACGGCTTGCCAAGGCCAGCCCCATCGCGAACCAAGAGCCCGAGGAAGCCCGTGCGTTACCTGTCCTGGATCATCACCATTCCGATCGCCCTGGTCATCGTGTCCTTCGCGGTGTCCAACCGGGATCCCATCGATCTCGCCCTGTGGCCGCTGCCGTTCGAGATCACGGTGCCGCTCTATGTCGCCGTGCTGACGACGCTGGTCGTGGGCTTCCTGGCCGGCGGCCTCGTCGCCTGGGGCGCCGACCGCCGCTACCGCGTCGCCGCCCGCGTCCGAGGCCGCAAGGCGGCGCAGCTCGAACGCGATCTGGCGCGCGAACGCGAACAGCGCACCGTCGCCGAGAAGCGCGTGGCCGAAGCGGCGCAGACGCTTGCCGCCGCCAACAGCCTGCCGGCCCTGTCGAACGACGCCGCCCGCAGCACGTCGGCCCTGCCGCGGATCGAAGCGGCCAAAGCATACTGATGCGGACGATCAGCGCCGCTGAGGTCGAGGCAGCGCTGGAGTTCGCGCCGCTGATCGAACGGCTGCGGAAGATGTTCCGCTCCGGCTGCGACGTGCCGGTGCGGCATCACCACACGATCCCGACGTTCGACCAGCACGCGGCGACGCTGCTGGTGATGCCGGCGTGGCAGGTCGGGCGCTATATCGGGATCAAGCTGGTGACCGTGTTCCCCGACAACGGAACGCGCAGCCTGCCCTCGATCATGGGCGCCTATCTGCTGCTGAGCGGCAAGACCGGCGCGCCGCTAGCATTGATCGACGGCCCGGCGCTGACCGTGAAGCGTACGGCGGCGGCCTCCGCCCTCGCGGCATCCTATCTGGCGCGGAACGACGCCAGCCGGCTGCTGATGGTCGGGACGGGCGCGCTCGCCCCTCACCTGATCCTGGCGCACGCCACCGTCCGCCCGATCCGGGAAGTTCTGATCTGGGGCCGCGACGCCGCCAAGGCCGACCGGCTGGCGCGCGTGCTGAACCGGCGCGGGCTCAAGGTCGCCTCCACCGCCGACCTGGAAGGGGCGGTGCGCGGCGCCGATATCGTGTCCTGCGCCACCCTGTCGCGCGAGCCTCTGATCCGGGGCGAGTGGCTGGCCGAGGGCGTCCATGTCGATCTCGTCGGCGGCTTCACCCCGGAAATGCGGGAAGCCGACGACGACGCCATCACCCGCGCCCGCATCTTCGTGGACACCCGCGACGGCGCCTTGAGCGAGGCCGGCGACCTGACCCAGCCGCTGGCGGCCGGGCTGATCACGGCGGAGGATGTCGCCGGCGACCTGTTCGACCTGACGCGCGGCGACCGGGCGGGCAGGAGGTTCTACAACCAGATCACCCTGTTCAAGTCGGTCGGGACGGCCCTGGAAGACCTCGCCGCCGCTCAATACGCCGTCGAAGTCACCTGAGGATACCTGCGCCATGGGCATGAACGTCGCCGTCGTCGGAGCCGGCATCATGGGCCTGTCCACCGCCTGGGCGCTGGCCCGCCGGGGACACCGGGTGACCGTCTACGACCAGTACGCGGTCCCCAACCCGCTCGGCTCCTCGGTCGATCAGCACCGGCTGATCCGCCATGCCTATGGAGCGGAAGCGGGCTATACCCGCATGGTCGATCAGGCCTATGCCGCCTGGGACCGGCTGTGGGCCGACTTGGGGGCGACGCTCTATGTCCAGACCGGCACGCTCTGCATCGCCTCCACCGACGATACCGCGTGGCTGCACGACAGCGCCCGCACCCTGGCCGATCTCGGGCGCGGCGTCCGCTGGCTGAATGCTTCGGAACTCGGCCGCGAGTTCCCCCTGATCGCAACGGACGGCATCCGCGAGGCCTTCCACCTGGAAAGCGGTGGCGTGCTGCTGGCCGGCCGGATCGTCGAGCTGCTGGCCCATCACCTGCCCGGACGGAAAGTCGCGATCCACCCGCATATGCGGGTCGAAGCCGTCGATCCAGAATCCGGAACGCTCCGTCTGGCCGACCGCAGCACCGTCCAGGCCGACGCCGTCGTGGTCGCGGCGGGGCCTTGGGTGAGCCGGCTGCTGCCCGATGCCGCCGCCCGCGTCACGCCGTCGCGGCAGGTCATCACCTATCTGGCCATCCCGGACGATCGCCGCGCCGGCTGGGAACGGCACCCGATGGTGCTCGACATCGATCCGGACTGCGGCTTCTACCTCGTCCCGCCCGTCGCCGGGACCGGCATGAAGATCGGCGACCACCGCTTCACCCTGACCGGCGATCCCGACCGCGACCGCGACGCCGGACTGGAGGAGGCGGAACGGATCTGGTCGTTCGGCCGTGCCCGGCTGGCCGATCCGGACCGTTATTCGATAGCCAGCGCCGCCACCTGCTTCTATACCTGCGAGGCGGAGGAGCGGTTCATCGTCGAACCCGTCGGCAGCCGGGGCTGGGTGATGACCGGGTTCTCCGGCCACGGCTTCAAGTTCGGCCCGGTGCTGGGCGAAGCGCTCGCTTCGGCCCTGGAAAATCCGGCGGAAGCTCCGACATTGACTTCATGGGCGGCCGGGCAGGGCACGTCGGTATTGGAAAAGACATGACCATATCATCCCAGGCATTATCCCCGGCGTCCCGCATCTTCGTTTCGATCGACACGCCGGAAATCGCCTACGCGCGCGGGCTGGCCGAAAGTCTCGCGGATACCGTCGGCGGCATCAAGCTGGGGCTGGAATTCTTCGTGGGGCAGGGACCCGCCGGAATAAGGTCTGTCGTGTCCGGTATCGGGCTGCCGCTGTTCATCGACCTCAAGCTGCACGACATCCCCAATACGGTCGCGGCGGCTGTTCGGGCGATGCTGCCGCTCCAGCCGACCTTCCTGACCATCCACACCTCCGGCGGTCCGGCCATGATGCGGGCCGCCGCCGAGGCGGCCCTGATGACCGACCTCCAGCGCCCCCGGCTGCTCGGCGTCACCGTCCTGACCAGCCTGGACGACGACGATCTCGTCTCGGTCGGCCAGAGCGTCCCGGTGCTCGATCAGGCGCGGCGGCTGGCTTCGCTGGCGCAGTCCTCCGGCCTCGACGGCGTGATCTGTTCGCCGGCGGAAGTGGCGGCGCTGCGGGCCGACTGCGGTCCCGACTTCGTCCTGATGGTGCCCGGCATCCGTCCCGCCGGGTCAGCCGTCGGCGACCAGAAGCGCGTCATGACCCCGCGCGACGCGGTGGAGCAGGGCGCCGACTATCTCGTCATCGGCCGCCCGATCACCCAGGCGTCCGACCCGGCCTCGGCGGCGCGGAGCATCGTGAAAGAACTGGCATGAGCGTTCAGGTCAAGATCTGCGGCATCAACCATCCCGACGCGGCCGCCGCCGCCCTTGCGGGCGGAGCGCGCTTCGTCGGTCTCGTCTTCTTCGAGCGCTCCCCCCGCCACGTCGCCCCGCCGCTGGCGGCCGAACTGGCGCGGATGATCCCGACCGGCGTGCGCACGGTTGGTCTGTTCGTCGATCCGGATAACGAATACCTGGAGCATGTCGTCAGCCAAGTCCCGCTCGACCTGATCCAACTCCACGGCGACGAGTCCCCGGCCCGCGTCGCGGAGATCAAGGCGGCGTTCTCGATGCCGGTGATGAAGGCGATCAAGGTGTCCTCGGTCGAGGATCTGGCGGCCGCCGAGGCCTATGCTCAGGTCGCCGACAGGTTGCTATTCGACGCAAAACCTCCCGCTAAAGTTACAGCGCTTCCCGGCGGCAACGGCATTCCGTTCGACTGGACGATCCTAACCGGCCGCACCTGGGCGAAGCCTTGGATGCTGTCCGGCGGCCTCACCGTCGCCAACGTCGCCGAAGCGATCTCGATCAGCGGAGCCGCCTCGATCGACGTAAGCTCCGGGGTCGAAGACCGCCCCGGCCACAAGGACCCGGACCTGATCCGCGACTTCTTGCGCGCGGCAAGTCATTGATTAGCAATCTAACGAATACACCGTCATGACCGAACTACCGCCCGAAGATACCAGCCGCGCCGCCCGCAACCGTCTTCGCGGTTTCCTGAACCACCTGATCATCTACTTCTCGGCGATGATCGTGCTGGCTCCGGTCAATTTCTTCCTGACGCCCGACCGGTTGTGGTTCGTCTTCCCCCTGGTGGCCTGGGGAGCACCCCTCGCCATCCACGCCGCCTTCGCCATGGGCCTGTTCGAAGGCTGGCGCCGTCCGTCTTCCGGTAAGCATGGAGGCAATCCATGAACGACACCAAAGCCGTCAATGCCTTGATTTCCGGCAAGGTCCAGGGGGTCTGGTACCGCGCCTGGACCGTGGACGAGGCGCGAAAGCGCGGGCTGGCCGGGTGGGTCCGCAACCGGAAGGACGGTACGGTGGAAGCTGTTTTCGCCGGTCCGGCCGAGCAGGTGGACGACATGGTTCAGGCCTGCCACCAGGGACCACCTCTCGCCAAGGTCGCCGGCGTGGCCGTCACGCCGGCATCGTCTCCCCATGGCGAGAGCTTCGAGCAGCGCTCAACTTATTGAGCTATTGGGCCGAAACCAGCTCCAGCCATTCCTGCTCGGTCAACGTTGTGACGCCCAGCGCCTGAGCCTTGGCCGCTTTGCTGCCGGCATCCGCCCCGATGACGACATAGTCGGTCTTGGCGGAAACGGACCCCGCCACCTTCGCCCCCAGCGCCTCGGCCCTGGCCTTCGCTTCGCTGCGGGTCACCGTCTCCAGCGTGCCGGTGAACACCACGGTCTTGCCGGCGATGGCGGAGGTCTGCACCTTCGGCGGCACGAACTCCTGAACCGAAACGCCGGCGGCCAGCAGGTCTTCCAGCACTTCCAGATTGTGCGGCTCGGCGAAGAAGCCGAGCAGGT
Source organism: Skermanella aerolata KACC 11604 (assembly GCF_000936425.1). Taxonomy (GTDB): domain Bacteria; phylum Pseudomonadota; class Alphaproteobacteria; order Azospirillales; family Azospirillaceae; genus Skermanella; species Skermanella aerolata. Next base: position 50,206 of record NZ_AVFK01000025.1, read on the forward strand.
CGTCGGCCACCGACGGTCCGATCTGCTCGATCCCGATCAACTCGCCATAGGCTTCCGATCCATGGACCTGTGCGGCCGCCATCGATTCGCGCAGGTTCTCGAAAGTCCTGTAGCAGCGCGCCAGCAGCCGCGCCGTCGTATGCCCGACCTGGGGAATGCCCAGTCCGAAGATGAAGCGGTCCAGCCCGATGTTGCGCCGGGCGTCGATGCTGTCGAACAGCTTCTCCGCCGACTTGGCGCCCCAGCCATGCCGGTTCTTCAGCTTGGTGAGGTTTGCCGCGTCCTTCTCGCGCAGTCGGAAGATATCGCCGGGACGGCGGACCATGCCCTCGTCCCAGAACTCGCGGATGATCTTCTCGCCCAGACCCTCGATGTCGAAGGCATCGCGGCTGACGAAGTGTCGCAGCCGCTCGACCGCCTGGGCGTCGCAGATCAACCCGCCGGTGCAGCGCCGGATCACCTCGCCCTCGGGCCGCACCGCCGCACTGCCGCACACTGGGCAATGATCAGGGAAGACGTAAGGCTCGGATTCGGCGGAGCGCTTGTCCATCACGGCCTGGACGATCTGCGGGATCACGTCGCCGGCTCGCTGGACCACGACCAGATCGCCGACCCGCACGTCCTTGCGGACGATTTCGTCCTCGTTGTGCAGGGTGGCGCGGCTGACCACGACGCCGCCGACCGTCACCGGCTCAAGCTCCGCGACCGGAGTCATCGCTCCGGTCCGTCCGACCTGGATCGTGATCGCCTTCAGCCGCGTCTGCGCCTGCTCCGCCGGGAATTTGTGGGCAATGGCCCAGCGCGGAGCACGGCTGACGAAGCCTAGCCGCTCCTGCCAGTCCAGCCGGTTGACCTTGTAGACGACGCCGTCGATGTCGAACGGCAGGCCGGAGCGGCGCTCCTGCACCTGATCGTAGTAGCGCAGCAGCGCCTCGGTGCCGTCGCACAGCTCCGACGGCTTGTTCGGCTGGAAACCCCATTCCTTCAGCCGCTTCCGGACCTCCCACTGGGTCTTGCCCAGGGGTTCCGATACTTCGCCCCAGGAATAGCCGAAGAAGCCCAGCGGACGCCCGGCGGTGACCTTCGGGTCGAGCTGCCGCAGGCTGCCCGCCGCAGCATTGCGTGGGTTGGCGAAGATCGGTTGGCCCTTCTCGACCCTGCGCTCGTTCAGCTTCATGAACTCGACACGGTCCATATAGACCTCGCCCCGTACTTCCAGCACGTCCGGGACGGCGCCGGCCAGTTCCTTCGGAACGTCGCCGATCGTCTGCACATTGGCGGTGACGTCCTCGCCCTCCTGGCCGTCGCCGCGCGTGGCGGCCATCACCAGCTTGCCGTGCTCGTAACGGAGCGAGCAGGATAGCCCGTCGATCTTGGGTTCGGCGACGAACTCTACCGCCTCGTCTTCTTTGATGTTGAGGAAACGGCGGATGCGCTGCACGAACTCCTCGACGTCCTCGCCGGCGAAGGCATTGCCCAGCGAGAGCATGGGCACGGCGTGCCGGACCTTTGAGAACCCGGCTGCCGGAGCCGCGCCGACCTTCTGCGACGGGCTATCGCCCCGCTTCAGCTCGGGAAAGCGCAGTTCGATCGCATCGTTCCGCCGCCTCAGCGCGTCGTAGTCGGCGTCCGGGATCTCCGGCGTGTCCTGCTGGTGGTAGAGCGCGTCATGGTGCGCGATCTCCGCTGCCAGCGCCGCCAGTTCCTCACCGGCCTGCTCGGCGGACAGGTCCTCCACCGAGAGTTCCCTCAGCGACTGCCGCGCTCCCGCCGCTTCCTGGCGTGCCGCAGCCGTCATCAGGCGCGCCCCGCGATCAGGCTGTCGGCGGCAGCGCGCGCTTCCTCGGTGACCTTGGCGCCGGAGAGCATGCGCGCGATCTCTTCCCGCCGCTGTCTGTCGCTCAATTCCACCACTTCGGTCGTCACCCGTTCCTCCGTCGCCTGTTTCTGGACCTTCAGGTGGTGCGCACCGCGCGCCGCCACCTGCGGGCTGTGTGTTACCACCAGAACCTGCCGGTCGCGACCCAGTTTCGACAAACGCTCACCGACGGCGGCGGCGACCGCCCCGCCGATGCCGGTATCGACCTCGTCGAACACCAGCGTCGGAACGGTTCCGACGGCGGCCAGCACCACCTTCAGCGCCAGCATGAAGCGCGCCAGCTCGCCTCCCGACGCTATCTTGTTGATCTGCCCCGGCGGTGAACCCGGATTGGTCGCGACCAGGAAGGCGACGCGGTCGATACCCTCCGCTCCCCAGGCCGATTCCTCCAGCGGCTCCACCGTCGTCGTGAAGCGCGCCCGGTCCAGCTTGAGCGGCGGCAGTTCCTTCGACACGGCGGTGTCGAGCTTGGCCGCCGCTTCCCGGCGCCAGCCGCTCAGCCGCTTCGCCGCGTCCAGATAGGCTTCGCGCGCGATCTCCGCCTCGCGGGCAAGCCGCTCCAGCGCATCGCCCTGGTCCTCGATCAGGTTGAGCCGGCGGGACATGTCCTCCCGCAGAAGCGCCAGCTTATCGACCTCGATGTTGTGCTTGCGGGCGGCGGCGCGCAGCGCGAACAGCCGTTCCTCCAACTTCTCCAGCCCGCGTGGGTCGAGATCCTCGTCGCTGGAAAGCGCCTGGAGGGTCGCGACGGCATCGGCGACCTCGGCCAGCGCCCGGTCGAGCGCGCCGATAACCGGCTCCAGCCGTCCGCCGGCCTTGTCGACGATCCGCATCAGAGACCGCTGGGCCGCGTTCATCCCGCGCTCGGCGCCGCGCTCGCCGGCAAGTTCGGCGAAGGCGCCGTTCATCGCCTCCACCACCTTCTCCCGGTGCATCATGACCGAGCGGGTTTCGGCTAGCTCTTCTTCTTCCCCGACGCGCGGGTCCAACTGGTCCAGTTCGGCGACGGAGTGGCGAAGATACTCCTCCTCCGCCCGTGCCCGGCCGATCTCAGCAGCGGCTTCTTTGCGGGCCACCTCGACCTGCCGCCATGCGCGGTAAGCCGCTCCGACCTGGGCAAGCGAGGTTTGCAGCCCGGCATAGGCGTCGAGGACAGAACGATGGGTCTGCGGGTTCAGCAACCCATGGGTGTCGAATTGGCCGTGGACCTCGACCAGGGTTTCCCCCAGCCGGCGCAGCAGCGTGACGCCGACAGCCTGATCGTTGACATAGGCGCGGCTGCGGCCGTCGGCCGTGACGACCCGGCGCAGGACCAGCGTATCCTCGACATCGAGGCCCTGCTCGCGGACCAGCGCTAGTGCTGGATGGTCGTCGGGCAGGTCGAACTCGGCGGTGACGGAGGCCTGGTCGCTGCCGTGGCGGACCAAAGTGCTGTCGCCGCGTCCGCCCAGGGCCAAGCCCAGAGCGTCGAGCAGGATGGACTTGCCGGCGCCGGTCTCACCGGTCAGCACGCACAGCCCTGCATTAAGCGACAGCGCCAGACGTTCGATCAGGACGACGTCCCGGATCGTCAGCGCCGCCAGCATGGGCCGCCTTAGAACACCGAGGCCCAAGCCCGGCTGATCCATGATTTGCTGCTGCTCTCCGGCCGCACATTCGCGTCCACCAGCAGGGCGTAGCTGTCTACGTACCATTCGCTGCCCGGAAAGTTATGCCCCAGCACGGCCGCCGCAGCCTGCGCCTCGTCCACCACGCCGAGGGCGAGATAGGCTTCGGTCAGGCGGTGCAAGGCTTCCGGCACGTGACTGGTGGTCTGATATTTCTCGATAACCGTACGGAAACGGCCGATCGCCGCATTCTGGTAGCCCTGGCGCAGGTAGTAGCGCCCGATTTCCATTTCCTTGCCTGCCAAGTGGTCATTGGTCAGGTCGATTTTAAGCGCCGCATCGCGGGCGTATGGCGATTCCGGGAACCGCCGGGTCAGCTCGCCCAGTGCGTCCAGCGCCTGCTGCGTCACTCGCTGGTCACGCCCCACATCGGTGATCTGCTCGTAGTAGCAGAGGCCCTTCATGTAATAAGCGTAGGCGATGTCCTCGCTGCCCGGATGGAGCTGGATGAAGCGGTCGAGCGCGATGATGGCGTCGTCGTACTGCAACGCCTGATAATGCGCGAAGGCGGACATCAACTGAGCCCGCGTCGCCCATTGGGAATAGGGATGCTGGCGCTCGACTTCGTCGAACAGCCGCGCCGCCTCCTTGAAGCGCTCCTGGTCCATGGCGGCGGCGGCCTCGGAATAGATCGTCTCGACAGGGCGCTCCACATAGGGAGTCTCCTCGGTCGAGGCGCAGGCCGACAGGGCGGCGGCCATGGCCAGTGCTAGGCAAGGCCCCGCGATCAGGCGGATCAGGGAAGGAGACAAACGGGTCATCATCGACATTCACACGAGATACGGATTTGGCGCCTGTATAGCACGCCATAACGCCGACGCGACACCGTTTGGAGAAGCCTCCGCCCGGCCGGCCGGGGAGCGGGTTTTCCGCGCCGTGCCGGTGAATATCGACAAAAGGGAAAATTGAGGTAAATGGCCCTGGGACATTGTTGGGAGCGTCATGGAAGGTCACCGATCTGGCACGTTGAAGCTTCGTGTCGCCGCTCCGGATCACCAGTGGCCGAGACCGCTGGCTTGAGCGGAACATTACCGGAACGACCCGGCATATTCAACCGTATATGATTGTTAAGCGGTCAGCCGAACGGGCTATGAGGCAGATCCAGTTGTCGCGAGCCTTCCGCCGGCAAACCGGATAATCTGCCGCACCCCTTGCCCGGTCGCCGGAACCGTCGCCGATGGATGATGACATGGATTCAGTGACAGTTGCCGCGAACGCCAAGCTTGCCGCCTTCCGGCCGCTGAAGGACCATGCGCTGCGGGAAGCGCTGGCGAACGAGATGCATGCCCGCCCGGCCGAGGGCCTGCGGTCGCCGCTGCGGGTGACCCATCTCGCCATGCTGTCCGGGGAGGGCAACTCGGAGATCGACCGCGCCCACTTTGCCCGGTTGTGCGAAAGAGCAGGAGCGCCGCCGCCGCCGCCCGGCGCCACCCATCACAGCGCCGACCTCGGCACCTTCCGGATCAAATGGGAGAGGCATACCGAGTTCAGCAGCTATACCGTGTTCCGTTCCGGCGGCGCCGGCGACAGCTTCGCCGATACGGCACTGGCGGCACTGCCGCCGGACTGGCTCGCCGGCATGGCGGGGGAGATGCTGGCGGGGGTCCATCTGGCGCTGGTGAAGGGAGATTCACCTGTCGCGACACCGGAGGGCTTGCAGGGAGTGTTCGGCTCCGATGGATTCATCGGGTCGCGCATGGCCGGCGGCGGGGCAACCGGCTGGACTGATTTCCGGATACATGCCGACGGCTTCGGCCGCTTCGTGGTCGCCGACCATGGCATGAAGCCGCGCCAGACCGGCCGGCTGGTCCAGCGCCTCGTCGAGATCGACACCTATCGCATGATGGCGCTGCTGGCCCTGCCGCTGGCGCGCGGCGTCCTGCCCCGGGTGCGTGCTATCGAGTCGGAACTGGCGCGGTTGACCGAACAGGCGACCCGCATCGCCCGGATGGAGGACGAGCAGGCGCTTCTTCAGCAACTCTCGAAACTGGCGGCCGAGTCGGAGCAGACCTCCGCCGAGACGACGTACCGGTTCACCGCCGCCCGCGCGTACAGCGACCTTGTGGCGCGCCGCATCGCCGAGCTGCGGGAGGACCGCATCGAGGGCATGCAGACCATCGCGGAGTTCATGGCCCGGCGGCTGGCTCCGGCGGTCAGCACCTGCGAGGCGGTGGCCAAGCGCCAGGAGTCGCTGTCCGCCCGCGTCGCCCGCGCCAGCAACCTGCTGCGCACGCGTGTCGATCTGGCGCTGGAGGAACAGAATCGCGACCTGCTGAAAAGCATGGACCGGCGCGCCAGCCTGCAACTGAGGTTGCAGGAAACCGTCGAGGGGCTGTCGGTGGTCGCCATCAGCTACTACCTGGTCGGCATCGTCTCCTATGTGGCGAAGGCTTTGAAGGGCGCCGGGCTTCCGATAGAGCCCGATCTGGCGGTCGGGCTAGCCGTGCCGGTCGTCCTCTTCCTGGTCTGGTCCGGCGTGAAGCGCATACGTCGGGTCGTGACCGGCGGTGAGCACGAGTGAGTGCGGTCGCAAGCCAGAGAGGTTTTCCGCCGGTCCCCGTCCGGATGCCTGCTTCTGAGTCGGAAGGGCTATGGCGGCTGAGGGCTTGTCTGCTCGGAACAATTCGCCGGAAAGTCGATTTGCTCATGTATCGTGATATCGGCGGAACGCCTGGAACCCTGCGAAAATCGAGCTAAATCAGACTATTCTGTTCGCTGCGTCAAGTTGACGCCGGGGCTCCTGACCGCGTATGTAGAATCCAATAGTCTTTGAGCAGGATCAATTCCGATAAGCCTGCGACACTATGTACCGGTTCAACCGGGAGCGCCGGTTGATTGGGTCATGAACAAACAGGTATGTTCACCGCAATGGCGATCTCCGGTGCCGTGGGCCTTGGAGGCTCCCGGCCATTAGAACAACCACCCCGCGCCAAAGCGGGGGAAAGCGTTCGTCACGACACGCGGAGCGGCGGCTCCGCCGCAAGGAAGAGTGGTTAGGGATGAAAGTGCACAGGATCAGCGCCGTCTTGACGGCCCTATTGTTTTCCATATTCGGCAGCGCCGGTGCCGCCCTGGCCCAGGGTAACGACGTCGGAGTCGCGCACCCCTGGCAGCTCGGCCTCCAGGAGTCGGCTTCTCCGGTGAAAGAGCAGCTGACCGATTTCCACAACCTTCTGCTGGTGGTCATCACCGCCATCACCCTGCTGGTGCTGGCGCTGCTGGTCTACGTGATGGTTCGCTTCAACGCGAAGAAGAACCCGACCCCGACCCGGACTTCCCATAATACCATCCTCGAGGTGGCTTGGACGGTCCTGCCGGTGGTCATCCTGGTGGTAATCGCGGTGCCGTCGTTCAAGGTCCTGTACTTCATGGACAAGACCGAGAATGCCGACATGACCCTGAAGGTGATCGGACACCAGTGGTACTGGGAATACCAGTACCCGGATCATGAAGACCTGACCTTCAGCAGCTACATGATCCCGGACGAGGACATCCAGCCCGGCCAGCACCGCCTGCTGGAAACGGACAACCGGATCGTCCTGCCGGTCGACAGCAACATCCGGATCATCATCACGGCCGGCGATGTGCTCCATAGCTGGGCGATGCCGGCGCTGGGCGTCAAGAAGGACGCCATTCCGGGCCGCCTGAACGAGACCTGGGCGCGGATCGACCGCGAGGGCGTCTACTATGGCCAGTGCTCGGAGATCTGCGGCACCAACCATGGGTACATGCCGATCACGATCGAAGCGGTTTCCAAGGAACGGTTCGCTCAGTGGCTTGTCGAAGCCAAGGAAGAGTTCGCGTCGAACTCTGATCGCAAGGCGCCTGCCGTACAGGTTGCACAGAGCGTCGGCGATCAGGTTCCGGCGGCAGCGACTCCGTCGGCGAAGTAATGAAAAGGGGCGCTCGGCTGCGCGGCACCGGACGAGGGGTGCGGCGTATCGCCGGGGCCAATGACAACCCGAGGGTAAGGGACTGACACCATGGGTCACGGAGCGACCGGGGCATCCGCCCACGACGACCACGGCCACGATCACAAGCCGGGATTCGTGGCGCGGTGGTTCTTCTCCACCAACCATAAAGATATCGGCACTCTCTACATCATCTTCTCGATCATCGCCGGCCTGATCGGCGGCCTGTTCTCCGTCATCATGAGAATGGAGCTTCAGAGCCCCGGCACCCAACTCGTCACCGACGGTCAGCTCTGGAACGTCATCATCTCGGCCCACGGCCTGATCATGGTGTTCTTCGTGGTCATGCCGGCGCTGATCGGCGGCTTCGGCAACTGGTTCGTGCCGCTGATGATCGGCGCGCCCGACATGGCGTTTCCGCGACTGAACAACATCAGCTTCTGGCTGCTGGTGCCGGCCTTCTTCCTGCTGCTGAGCTCCGCCTTCGTCGGGACCGGCGCCGGCACGGGCTGGACCATTTATCCGCCGCTGAGTTCGGCGGTCGGACATCCGGGGCCGTCGGTCGATCTGGCGATCTTCGCGCTGCACCTTGCAGGTGCGTCGTCGATCCTGGGCGCGATCAACTTCATCACGACCATCTTCAACATGCGCGCGCCGGGTATGACCCTGCACAAGATGCCGCTGTTCGGTTGGTCGATGCTGGTCACCGCGTTCCTGCTGCTGCTGGCCGTGCCCGTCCTGGGCGGCGCCATCACCATGCTGCTGACCGACCGCAACTTCGGCACCACCTTCTTCGACCCGGCCGGCGGCGGTGACCCGGTGCTGTTCCAGCACCTGTTCTGGTTCTTCGGCCACCCCGAAGTCTACATCATGATCCTGCCGGGCTTCGGCATCATCAGCCACGTGATCTCGACCTTCTCCAAGAAGCCGATCTTCGGCTATCTCGGCATGGCCTACGCCATGGTCGCGATCGGCGTGGTCGGCTTCGTCGTGTGGGCGCACCACATGTTCACGGTCGGCCTGGACGTCGATACCCGCGCCTACTTCACGGCAGCGACGATGATCATCGCGGTCCCGACCGGCATCAAGATCTTCTCGTGGATCGCCACCATGTGGGGCGGCTCCATTGAGATGAAGACGCCGATGCTGTTCGCGGTCGGCTTCATCTTCCTGTTCACCGTTGGCGGCGTGACGGGCGTGGTGCTGGCGAACGGCGGCATGGATATCGTGCTGCACGACACCTACTACGTCGTCGCCCACTTCCACTACGTGCTGTCGCTGGGCGCGCTGTTCTCGATCTTCGCCGGTTTCTACTACTGGATCGGCAAGATGTCGGGCCGGCAGTATCCGGAGTTCTGGGGCAAGGTCCACTTCTGGATGACGTTCGCGGGCGTGAACCTCACGTTCTTCCCGCAGCACTTCCTGGGTCTGGCCGGCATGCCGCGCCGTATCCCGGACTATCCGGACGCCTATGCCGGCTGGAACATGGTGTCGTCGCTGGGTGCGTACCTGTCGTTCGCGGCGGCCGTGCTGTTCGTCGGTATCGCGATCTACACGATCACCCGCGGCCAGCGCGTCGGCGCCAGCTACTGGGGCGATGCGGCGACCACGCTGGAATGGACGGTCAGCTCGCCGCCTCCGTTCCACCAGTTCACCGAACTGCCGCGCGTGAAGTAAGTAAGTTAAAAGAAGACCGGGGAAGAAGTACGAGACATGACGGACATCACCATGCGGCCCGACGCCGAGGCGTCGGTCGGCGGCGTCGCTACAGGCAGCGTCCGCGACTATTTCGAACTACTGAAGCCCCGTGTCATGTCGCTGGTGGTGTTCAGCGGCTTTGCCGGGATGATCGTGGCTCCCGGCCACCTCCATCCCGTCTTGGCCCTGACCGCCATCCTCTGCATCGCGGTGGCCGCCGGGGCGTCCGGCGCCATCAACATGTGGTACGAGCGGGATATCGACGCCGTCATGCACCGGACGTCGAACCGTCCGCTGCCGGAAGGCCGGGTCGATCCGGACGAGGCGCTGTCGTTCGGCGTCGTCCTGACCATTGGCTCCATCGCCCTGATGGGGCTGGCGGTCAACTGGGTGGCGGCCGGGCTGCTGGCACTGGCCTCATTCGTCTATGTCTTCGTCTACACGATCTGGCTGAAGCGCCGCACGCCGCAGAATATCGTGATCGGCGGCGCTTCCGGCGCCTTTCCGCCGATGATCGGCTGGGCGGCGGTGACTGGCGACGTCAGCGTCGCATCGGTCCTGCTGTTCCTGCTGATCTTCATGTGGACGCCGCCGCATTTCTGGGCGCTGGCCCTGTTCCGGAACGGCGACTATACCCGCGCCGGCGTTCCCATGCTTCCGGTCGTGGCCGGCGAGCGCGAGACCAAGAAGCAGATGCTGATCTACACGCTGCTGCTTCTGCCGATCGCGGTGTCGCCGTACTTCGTCGGCATTGCCGGACTGCCGTATCTGGCAGGCTCCACCGTGCTGGGTGTTCTGTTCGTCGTGTTCGCGGTGCAGGTCTGCCGCGACAAGACGGACCGTTCGGCCAAGCAGATGTTCGGCTTCTCGATCCTCTACCTGTTCCTGCTGCTTTCCCTGCTGATCGGGGAACAGCTTTACGGACCGCTGATCCGGTTCGGCTGATCCGCCCGACCAAAGAAGTGCAAGGACTACCACCATGAACGCCGACCGTATTCAGATCACCCGGCTGACCGATGAGCAGAAGCGCAAGCGGCGCGGCAAGAACATCGCCGTGATGGTGGCGCTGCTGGCGCTGGTGGCGCTGCTCTACGTCATCACCCTGGTCCGGATCGGGGGGAACGCATGAGCGAAAACCGCGACCCGCGGGACATGCGCCGGCGCAACCTGACCGTGATGGTCAGCCTGGTCGGCTTGGTGTTCGGCATGATTGGGCTGTCGTTTGCGTCGGTGCCGCTCTACAACCTGTTCTGCAAGGTTACCGGTTTCGGCGGGACGACGCAGGTGGCGGAAGGTCCGGCGGGCGAGATCCTGGACCGCACGGTCAAGGTGCGGTTCAACGCCGACGTCAACGGGGCGCTGCCCTGGGGCTTCAGGCCGGACACCCACGAGATGGAAGTCCGGATCGGCGAGTCCGCCATAACCAGCTACCGCGCCACCAACCATTCCGACCAGCCGATCGTCGGCATGGCGACGTACAACGTGACGCCCGACAAGGCCGGGATCTACTTCAACAAGATCCAGTGCTTCTGCTTCGACGAGCAGCGGCTGGAACCGGGGCAGACGGTGGACATGCCCGTCTATTTCTTCGTCGATCCGGCAATGGCCGACGATCCCAAGCTGGACGACGTCTCGACCATCACCCTGTCCTACACCTTCTTCCGGGCACATGACGATCCGGGGCTGGTGTCCAAGGCGGGGCCTAATCCCAATGCAGTCAACTGACTGAAACGTCCAACTGACTCAAACGTCATCCAACGATAAGAGCAAAGAACGAGGGTTACACAGCATGGCCGAGTTGAACGCGCACAATCCCGGCGTCTACCCCGGAGGCGTTTCGGCCGCCGACGGCCATGGCGCCGAGGGCGGTCACACGCACCAATACCATCTGGTCAATCCCAGCCCGTGGCCGCTGCTGGGCGCATTCTCCGCCGGCCTGATGGCGGTCGGCGGCGTCATGTACATGCATGGCAGCGGCTGGCTCCTGGCGGCCCTGGGCTTCCTGTGCGTCCTGACCGTGATGGCCGGGTGGTGGCGCGACGTGGTCCGCGAGTCGGTCCACGAGAAGGCCCATACTCCCATCGTCAAGCTGGGCCTGCGCTACGGCATGTCGCTGTTCATCGCCTCTGAGGTGATGTTCTTCGCGGCGTTCTTCTGGGCCTTCTTCGACGCCAGCCTGTATCCGAAGGAAGCGATCGGGGGCGTCTGGCCGCCGGAGAACATCGAGACGTTCAACGCCTTCCACCTGCCGCTGATGATGACCCTGATCCTGCTGCTGTCGGGCACCACGGTCACCTGGGCGCACCATGCGATCGTCGAGGGCGACCGGAAGACGGCGAGCGTGGCCTTGGGCCTGACGGTGATCCTGGGCATCCTGTTCAGCTGCTTCCAGGTCTACGAATACAGCCACGCCCATTTCGGCTTCTCGGATGGGATCTATCCGTCGACCTTCTTCATGGCGACCGGCTTCCACGGATTCCACGTCCTGATCGGGACGATCTTCCTGGCGGTCTGTTGGTTCCGGGTAAGGTCGGGCCACTTCACCCCGAAGAGCCATTTCGGGTTCGAAGCAGCCGCCTGGTACTGGCACTTCGTCGACGTGGTCTGGCTGTTCCTGTTCGTTTCGATCTACTGGTGGGGAGCCTGACGCCCTGACATCGAACCCTTACCCCAAGTTCTCCCCGGTCGCGGCGGCGCTGAAATGCCGCTGTCCGCGATGCGGGAAGGGCCGGCTCTACAAAGGGTTCCTGACCGTCGCCGACCGGTGCGAGTGCTGCGGCCTCGCACTGGCGCGGGGCGACAGCGGCGACGGTCCCGCCGTTTTCATGACCTTCATCCTGGGCTTCACGGTTGTCCCGGTGGCCCTATGGGTCGCGATGTCGGTCGATTGGCCGCTCTGGCTTCACGCCGTCGTCTGGACCGTCGTCATCCTGGGCTTGTCGCTGGGCATGCTGCGGCCGGCCAAGGCCTACCTGATGGCCTTGCAGTTCCGCCACCGGTCCAGCGAATACGATCTGCCCGACCTGCCGGGCGATTTCCCCCGTAAAACTCCCCCGAACCCGCGGGACTGACCCATGCCTGCGCTGGTTGAGAAAGAACAAGACGGACGCCGCTTCCGTCCCGGTCTGGCCGCAACCCTCTTTACCCTTGCCGCCGTCGCCATCATGCTGGGTCTCGGCACCTGGCAGGTCGAGCGGCTGGCCTGGAAGAGCGCGCTGATCGAGCGGATCGAGAGCGGCCTGCGCGCCGCCCCAGCGCCCCTTCCGACCGAAATCGAGAACCCCGCCGACTGGGACTTCCGTCGCGTCGCCGTCACCGGCCGGTTCCTCCACGACTTTGAGCTGAACCTTGCCGCCCGCAGCATGAACGGCCAGATCGGCTACCAGATCGTGACGCCGCTGAAGCGCGACGACGGGTCGCTGGTGCTGGTCAACCGGGGTTGGGTGCCGCTAGACAGGCGCGCTCCCGAGTCCCGGACCGAGGGGCTGCCGGAGGGCACCGTCACCGTCGAGGGCGTCGCCCGTGTCCCGGCACCCCAGGGCTGGATGCAACCCGACAACGATCCAGCGGCCAACATGTGGTTCTGGTACGACGTGCCCCGGATGGCCGCCCAGGTCGGGCAGGCGGGAGCGGACCCCGGAGCCGGCGTCGGCGAGCCGCTTCCTGTCATCGTCGAGGCGGGAGACGCCCCGAACCCCGGCGGGTTCCCGATCGGCGGCCGGACCAACGTGAACATCTCCAACAACCACCTGCAATACGCCTTCACGTGGTACAGCTTGGCGGTTACGCTTATCGTGATCTACTTCGTGTTCCACTGGCGGCGCGGCTCCGAGGATAGGGAGCCCTGACCGCCGGAACACCCCCAACGAACGACTTCAGGGAGGCTCGGATGTCCGCCTATCAGACGCTGGAACGGCGCTTCGCCCGGCTCGCCGCGATCAACGACGCGCTCGGCATCCTGCACTGGGATACCGAGACGCTGATGCCTCCCGGCGCCGCCGACGGCAGGGCGGAGCAGCTTGCGACCCTGAAGGTCCTGAGCCACGAGTTGCTGACCGACGACGACAACGCCGACCTGCTGGCCGACGCCGAGCACGAGCGCGAGCTTTCCAACTGGCAGGAAGCCAACCTGCACGAGATGCGCCGCGCCTATCTCCATGCGACGGCGGTGCCGGGCGATCTGGTCGAGGCAAGCTCCCGCGCGATTTCCCGCTGCGAGATGGTCTGGCGCGAAGCCCGCCCAGCCGGCGACTTCGCGATGCTGCTGCCCAGCCTGTCGGAAGTGCTGAACCTCCAGCGCCAGATCGCTGCCGCAAAGGCCGAGGCGCTGGGCTGTTCCCTGTACGAGGCGCTGCTGGACAGCTACGAGCCGGGCGGCAACACCGACCATATCGACAAGGTGTTCGGCGACCTCCGGGCCTTCCTGCCGGGCTTCATCGGCGAGGTGCTGGAGCGCCAGAAGAGCCGACCGGACATCCTGCCCCTCCAGGGGCCGTTCCCCATCGAAACCCAGCGGGCGCTGGGCGTCCGGATGATGCAGGCCGCCGGCTTCGACTTCAACAAGGGCCGGCTGGACATCAGCCTCCACCCGTTCTGCGGCGGCGCCACCCATGACGTGCGGCTGACCACCCGCTACGACGAGGACGACTTCACCAAGGCGCTGATGGGTGTGATGCATGAGACGGGGCATGCCCTGTACGAGCAGAACCGCCCGGCGGATTGGCTGGGCCAGCCGGTCAGCGAGGCACGCGGCATGAGCCTGCACGAGAGCCAGTCTCTCATCATAGAGATGCAGGCCTGCCGCAGCCGCGCATTCCTGGAGTTCGCCGCTCCGGTGATGCGCGACAGCTTCGGCGGGACGGGACCGGCCTGGGACGCGGCCAACCTTCACCGGCTGTACACCAAGGTCGAACCGGGCTTCATCCGGGTCGATGCCGACGAGGTGACCTACCCCGCCCATATCCTGATCCGCTACGACCTGGAAAAGGCGCTGATCGCTGGCGACATGATCCTGGCCGACCTGCCCGGCGCCTGGAACGAGGGAATGCGCGACCTGCTTGGGCTGAAGGTCACGACCGACCGGCTGGGCTGCCTTCAGGACATCCACTGGCCGGGCGGCGCCTGGGGCTATTTCCCGACATATACGCTGGGAGCCATCACGGCGGCCCAACTGTTCGACGCCGCGACCCGAGCCGACGACAACGTGCTGCCGGGGCTGGCGCGCGGCGACTTCTCCCCCCTGGTCAACTGGCTGCGGACCAACATCCATTCCCAGGGCAGCCTGCTGCCAGCCGACCAACTGCTGACCAAGGCGACCGGGCGTCCGCTGGACGCCAGCGTCTATGAACGTCACCTGCGGCGGCGGTACCTGGAGGAAGCCTGAGGGCAGGGGGCTTGCTGCTTGGTCCGAGAGCCGATGTAGACACCCCCTACAAGGCCGCAATTGTCATCAATTGTTGCAAAATGTGATGGGCTGCGGTGCTGTGACGAGGTTGGCCGGTGGGATGACAGGGGCAGGTCATCCGTGGAAAAACGCGAGCGAGTGATCGAATGTCACTATCGCCCGCGCGCGGCGGCGGGCCGGTGCTGTGTGTGCTGTTCACGATGTCGAAAATCCGGCGCTGTAGCGCTTTGGTCTTGTAGCACGAGCCGGTTAAGGAATTATGTCCTGGTGCTTGTTCGTGTTCATTTCCCAGGAGAGCTCCCCTTGCAAAACGTAACGCTAAACGTTACGTTCATCGCAATGATCAAGTCCTTTGCCGATAAGCGCACTGCCGCTCTTTTCTTCGACCTTCCGACAAAGGGTTTGCCAGCGGATATTCGAAAGCGGGCGCGTGCAAAGCTGATCGCAATGGATCAGGCACAGGCGCTGGATGATCTCAGAGTACCTCTCGCCAATCGGTTGGAGGCGTTGCGGGGTGGCAGGGCTGGTCAATACTCGATCCGTGTCAACGACCGATGGCGCATTTGCTTTTTCTGGCAAGAGGGCGATGTTTACGACGTAGAGTTCCTGGATTATCACTGACTTAAGGGAGACAACCCAATGACCATTTCCCGTGCGGACCTGGACGCTGGCCGGGTCGATCTGACCGATGTGATTGACCCTGAAGCGCAACCGGTTGGTCCTATTCACCCCGGCTACATCCTGCATGTCGATTTCATGGAGCCGCTTGGGCTGAGCGTCTACGCTCTTGCGCGGGCATTGAGCGTGCCACGGACCCGGCTGAACGAGATCGTCAATGAGCGGCGGTCGGTCACTGCCGACACGGCGCTCCGGCTGTCGAGGCATTTTGGTACCAGCGCCGATTTCTGGATGGGATTGCAGGCTCAGTACGATCTGGAGGTCGCGCGCCGTGACCTGGGTGAGCGGCTGATGTTGGAAGTGGCGCCGCGAGCCGCATAGGCAATCCATTTCGCGCAGGCGCCACGCATGGATCAAACCAGATCGTCGAGGCCGATCCGGAGTGCTTCCGCGATCCGCTTCAATGCTTCGACTGAACCGGGGTTCTTGCCGCTTTCGATTTCCCTGAGATAAACCCGGTTCACGCCGCTGGCGTCGGCAAGGGTAGTCTGTGTCATCTCCCGATATTCGCGCCAGACCGGCACCAGACTTTTCCCGGCTCGTTGGGCGTCGGTCAGCTTCACGCCCAATTCGGCAGGGAACGCTTCTTCATTTCGGCTCGTCGCGGCATCGAAGGCTTGGATATCGGTCAGCATTTCAGCGTCTTTCTGCAAATCTTCGTAGACGTCTTCCGGGACGAGAACGAAGGTTCGACCATCCTTGGTCAGGCGTTCGAAGTTCCTACCCATAAGGTCGTCTCGTCAAGCCTTGTGAGCAATGCATGTAGCGCTACTCCGGGAAACGCTCGATGTGGGTCTCGGCGGTGCGGCCAAAATAGACGACGCGGCGGCCGAGGAACGAGACGAGATAACCCGCGCATCCCGCCCCCTTCGCCTTTTCGCAGAAGCCGCTGTAACTGTAGTCGGGCTCGCCCCGCTGTGCCCATCGCACCAGTCCTTCGATGGCTGCCGCATCGAAGGTTGCCGCAGTGATCCCGTCCGAGTGCGGCATGTCCAGCGCCACGCTGTCGCCGTCGGGCAGGTAATAGGTCTGGGTGTTGCGGCGGTAGTCGACCGTGTATCCCTCGAACCGGGCGGCAATCAGTTTGCCGACGATGGCGGGAAAGCCGAGGCTGCCATCGTGCGCCGCATCGAGGCATGATTGAGCAATAGAGATCCGTTCCGCGTCCATGGCGCGTTTCCTTATCCGATCTTGAGTTGCTACGGACCCGGCGGTCAGTCCACCGGGATAGTCTTCAGCCCACGCCTGTCGGCGAGAGTTCTTAAGAGGCGATGGAGCATCTCGCGCTCCTCCGTGGGCAAGATGCCGAAATACTCTGCATCGTTCTTATCGGCGAGCGCCGCCAGAATCGGCACCTTGCTCCGGCCTGCTCCCGTCAGGGACAGGGTGTGCGCCCGCTTGTCACCCGGATTGTCGGCGCGGGTGATCAGCCCCTTGCCGAGCAGCCGGTCGGCAAGCTTGCTGATGGCGCCTTTCGTCATTCCCATCTTCTCGGCGAGCGCCGATGGCGCCATCGCGTCGGCGTCGTAGAGGGCACGCATGAAACTCCACTCCGCCACCGTCACGCCTTCATCGGCAACCTTGCGGGCGAAGTCTTGCGAGACCGCGTTGGACACCATGCGCAACCAGTAGCCGGTGTGGGCAGTCAGGTCAGAGGCCGGCGGCATAGGTAGCTCCATTATGTTGACTAGGAAACTACCAGCGTTATTATTTCCTAGTCAACTTGATTCTGATCGGCTGAGGAAGGTTCTCGTCAATGTTTCGGGGTGACGTGTCAGCTTCCCTGAGAGCGTCCGTACGTAGACGCGGCTGGAAGCCGCGTCTACGATGCATGTCACCGCGAAACCCGATATGAGCCTTTTTTCCTGCTTGGCGTGAGATTGCCCTTTGGTGCCGGAGCCGCTAATCTGACCAGCAATCTGCTCAGGAGCCGCCGCCATGAACACCGTGAGCCTAACCGACGCCAAGGCTCATCTCAGTGAACTGGTCTCGCGGGCAGATTCAGGAGAGGCCGTTTGCATCACGCGCCGAGGCAAGCCGGTTGCCAAGCTGACGGCGGTTCAGGCTCCGCGTCGGTCTATCGACCTTGCCACACTCCGAACCCTTACCGACTCCATGCCGATGCAGGCGGAAACCGCCGGCGAATTCATCCGCCGGATGCGGGACGGCGAACGGTACTGATGCTGCCGGTTGTCCGATAGCTTGCCGTCAGACCAGATATCGATGGTACATCAAATTCTATTTTGTCGATCCAAATACGGTCTTTATCTGCGTGCATCGCTAATGGGTGATTATGAAAATCTACCACGAAGCCGACAAAAGCCGGGCTATGTGCGAAAACGACGGGCTGGTCACTACGACCTTTGCCTACCGCGACGTACCGTTTCGTGACGGCTCGGGCATTGTTAAGGACATCCTTGTCGCCGTTTGCGACAAATGCGGCGATGTCGTCGCAATCCCCCCGCAATCTTCACTTGCGATCAAGGCAACTCGCGAAAAGGCCGCCGTGTCGGTAGAGGCCAATTTGCCTGCCATCTACATCGACACGCTTGACCTTGCAGCTCTCCGTATCGATCCGAACCTGACGTTGGATTTCCGCAAACGCCTTCTCCTGTACTACGTCCACACCTATGCGGCGAACAGGAAACTCCTTGCCCAGCTTATCGAGAACCTGCGGGAGGAGAATATGTTCGTAACCGCAGACAAGAACAGCATGCGCAAACGGTTGTCGATGAAGGTTACACCAGCCATGTCGCGCGAGATCGAGGCTGTGATGCAGGCTACCTCGCTCAGCAAAACCGAATTGATCAAATCAGTCATAAGTCAAATCCACAAGGACATCGTCCAACCCGATAGACCCAAGCAGATGAAGCTGCTTAAAACGCTGGCTGCCGTCGCGGCCTGATACCGTCACTCGATATCTTCATCAGTGACTTGGCCGGTTCGTAGTCTGGTTCGTGATGCATCATGCGGAAGTCGAGGAGCCCTTGGGAGCGGCGTACCTGTCCCAAGGGCCATGCTGCGCCTTGGACTGCGACAGCAACTCGGCGGCATCAATGCTGCGGTTTCATCACCACAAACAAACGCGGCGGGCCGAGGCCCGCCGCACATCTTGTGCTGCAAGGAACTTGCGTTCCCGAGCGTGTTAACGGAAGGACCCCGATCCCCCAGCGGCTACGCAAAGGTGATTGTCTTTCCGCAGCAAGAATGCGGGATGCATTTTCGCGTGTCAATAGTCAGTGGTGACTTTGCTGGTCTTTTTTAGCGCCAGTAAAACTTACATTTCAAAGTAAATGATCAGTAAACGATAGCCGGCTTCCAAAGCTTAAGTGCTCGGCATGCAGGGAAATTTTCTTGCAATCCTACTCCTGAAATTCCCGTAATGGTAGTTTTGTGAGCCACTGCCGTCCTCCCGATCCCTCAACCTCCCATTTCCGAGCCTTTCCATGTCGAACCGCGTTCCCTATCGCCTCGCTCTCGATCTCGGTACCAACAGCATCGGCTGGTGCCTGCTGGACCTCAACGGCAACGGGGACCCCTGTGGGGTCCGGCGCATGGGGGTCAGGATCTTTCCCGATGGGCGCGATCCGAAGTCGAAGGAGTCGCTGGCGGCGGACCGGCGGCTGGCGCGGTCGATGCGCCGCCGCCGCGACCGTTACCTGCGTCGCCGCTCGGCGCTGATGAATGCGCTGGTAGCGGCGGGGCTGATGCCGGCCGATCGGGCCACGCGCAAGGCGCTGGAATCGGAAGATCCTTGCGAACTGCGGGCGCGGGCGCTGTTCGAGCCTTTGACGGCCGGGCAGGTCGGGCGGGCACTGTTCCATCTCAACCAGCGCCGGGGGTTCAAGAGCAACCGCAAGGCCGCCGGGGAAGAGAACGAGGCCGGCAAGATCAAGGCCGGCATCTCCGCGCTGAAGGCGGAAATCGAGGCCAGCGGCGAAACCACCCTGGGCGCGTGGCTGGCCGCGCGGCACCGCAAGCGCGAGACCGTGCGTGCTCGGCTGGACGGCGCCGGGGCCAAGGCGTCGTACGAGTTCTATCCCGAACGTGGCCTGGTCCATGACGAGTTCCAGGCTATCCGGACGGCGCAGGCGCTGCACCATCCCGCCGTCACGGCGGAGCAGTGGGACCGGGTCGAATCGGTGATCTTCCGCCAGCGTCCGCTGCGCCCGGTACGTCCCGGCAAATGCACGCTGTTCCCCGATCAGGAACGCGCGCCCTGGGCGCTGCCGGTCGCCCAGGAGTTCCGCATCCTGACGGAGATCGGCAACCTGAAACTCTATCGCCCCGGTGAGGAACCGCGCGAACTGTCCGCCGACCAGCACGCCCAGCTTTTCGCCAAGCTGTGCCGAAGCGCCGACCTGACCTTCGAGAAGATCAGGAAGGAGCTGAAGCTCGACCCCGGCCTGAAGGTCAACCTGGAAGGGGAGAAGCGCGACCGGCTGAAGGGCGATGCGGTGACCAGCGCGCTTTCGGCCAAGAAGCGTTTCGGGCCGAAGTGGAACGCGCTGACGCCGGACGACCGGCGCGATATCGTCGGCCGCCTGATCGAGGCCGAGGACGAAGCCGAACTGGCCGGCTGGCTGGAATCCGTGCATGGGCTGCCAAGCGAAAACGCCGCACATACCGCCGCGTCTCCCGGTTTGCCCGACGGCTATTGCCGCCTGAGCGAGAAGGCGCTGGTAAAACTGGTGCCGCTGATGCGCGAGCAACGGCTGCGCTACGACGAGGCCGTTCTCGCGCTCAACCTGCACCACTCCGATTTCCGCCCCGAGGGCTTGCTGGATGAGTTGCCGTATTACGGCGAGCCGCTGGAGCGGTTCATCGCCTTCGGTTCCGGCGAGCCGTCTGACCCGCCGGAGCAGCATCTTGGGCGCTTTCCCAACCCGACCGTCCATATCGGGCTTAACGAACTGCGGAAGCTGGTCAACCGCATCGTCGAGCGCTGGGGCAAGCCGGCCGACATCGTGGTGGAACTGGCCCGCGACCTTAAGCGCAGCCGCGACGAGCGCGACACGATCCAGCGCGAGCAGGCGCAGAACCAGCGGAAGAACGAGGATCGTTTCGCCAAGATCAAGGAGCTGGGGATCGATCCGCGTCCCGACTCGATGCTGCGTCTCCGCCTATGGGAAGAACTGCCGAAGGTCGGTGTCGGGCATGTCTGCGTCTATACCGGCGAACCGATCGGCATCAGGCGCCTGCTGGAGGGGGATGTGGATATCGACCATATCCTGCCGTTCAGCCGGACCTTGAGCGATGGCGCCGACAACAAGATCGTCTGCGTCCGGCGGGCCAACCGCTTCAAGCGCGACCGGTCGCCCTGGGAGGCCTTCGGGGTGACCGCCGTCGATGGATACGATTGGGCCGCCATCGCGCAGCGGGCGGAGGAGTTGCCGAAGAACAAGCGCTGGCGCTTCCTGCCGGACGCGATGGACCGGTTCGAGGGCGAACGGGGCTTCCTGGACCGCCAGCTTGTCGAAACCCGCCATCTGTCCAGGGTGGCGCGGCAATACCTTGCCAGCATCGTCGACCTGAACAAGGTCCGGGTCGCGCCCGGCAAGCTGACCGCCATGCTGCGTGCCCGCTGGGGCCTGAACAAGATACTGTCCGACGGCAACCTGAAGAACCGCAGCGACCACCGGCACCACGCGATCGACGCCGCCGTGCTGGGCATGATCGATCAGCGGCTTGTCCAGCTTGTGGCGCAGGCGGCGGCCAGGGCGGAGGCGAACGAGCTGGAACGGCTGTTCGACGGTCTGCCCGATCCGTTCGACGGCTTGGCCGCGACATCGTTCGGCGATCAGGTGCGGGAGAAGATACGCGGCATCACCGTGTCGCACCGGGCGGAGCACGGCTGGCAGGGCCGCATGCACAACGATACCGCCTATGGTCCGGTCGAGGCGGTGAACGGCGTCCATACCGTCGTCACGCGGAAGCCGTTGTCGGGGCTGACGGCCAAGGACTTCCCCAATATCCGCGACCGCGTGCTGGCGAAAGCGCTGGAAGACCATGTCGCGGCGGAAGCGGCGGCGGGCAGGAGTTTTGGCGATGCGCTGGGCAGCTTCAAATGGGGCGGCCAGCCGGTCCGGCGCGTCCGCATGCTGGATGTCCTGGGCAACCCGATCCCGATCCAGGACCCGTCGGGCACTGTGTTCAAGGTCTACAAGGGCGACAGCAACGCCTGGTACGAGATCCTGCGCGATCCGCGCGGGCGCTGGACCGGGAAGATCGTCAGCACCTTCGAAGCCTATCGCCTGCACCGGGAATGGCTGGCGGAGACCGGCGGCGATTCGGGCCGGGGCAGCGGGGTGTTCCTGGACTGGGCGGCCAAGCGGGTGGTGGGGGAGGCCGGGACGCCGCTGTTCCGCCTGTTCAAGGGCGACCTGCTGGCGCTGGGCGAAGCGCCGGACCGGCGGATCGTGCGGGTGGTCAAGTTCAGCGAGGGGCAGGTGGCGCTGGCGCTCCATCTGGAGGCCGGCAACCTGAAGGCCCGCGACGCCGACAAGGGCGATCCGTTCAAATACCAGTACTGCTCCCCGGACAGCCTGCGCAAGCAGGCGGCGCGGCCGGCCGGGGTCGATCTGCTGGGCTATGTCCATGACAAAGGCCCGCTGGAGTAGGCCATGGCCGAAGGTGCTGCGGGAGTCGTCATCGAAATCGCCGAGAACGGGCGCCATCTGGCGCTCGACCGGGGTTTCATGGTGGTCAAGGGAGACGGCCGGGAGATCGGGCGCGTCCCCCTGGACGATCTGGCCGTGCTGGTCTGCACGGCCCATGGCCTGACCTATTCCAACAACCTGCTGCTGGCCTTGCTGGAACGGGATTGCGCCGTGGTGCTGTGCGGCAGCAACTTCAGTCCCGCCGCCATCCTGTGGCCGGTGGACGGCCACCATGTCCAGGCGCAGCGCATGCGTGCCCAGGCGGAAATGACGGAGGCGTCGAAGGGCCGGCTGTGGCAGGTGATCACGCGCGCCAAGATCAGGACGCAGGGCGCCGTGCTGGAGTCGCTGGGCGTGCCCGCCGGGGCCTTCGTGGAACTGGCGAAGAAGGTCAGGTCGGGCGACCCGGAAAACATCGAGGCGCAAGCCGCGCGCCGCTACTGGCCCCTGCTGTTCGGGACGGAGTTCCGCCGCGACTCCGATCATCCCGGAACCAACAGCCTGCTGAACTACGGCTACGCCATCCTGCGCGGCGGCACGGCGCGGGCCGTGGCGTCCGCCGGGCTGCACCCGACGCTGGGCCTGAAGCACAGCAATCGCGGCAACCCCATGTGTCTGGTCGACGACCTGATGGAACCGTTCAGGCCGCTGGTGGACATCCTTGTCCACGGGATGGTCCGGGAAGGCCGGGTCGAGGTGGACCGCGACGCGAAGCGCGAACTGGCGGGGGTGCTGGTCCGCGACATGCGGACCGAAGCCGGCGTCACCCCGCTCGCGACCTGTCTGTTCCGGCTGACTTTTTCCCTGGCGCAACTGCTGCTTGGCGAACGCAAGGTGCTTGACCTGCCGCTGTTGCCGCTGCCGCTGGATCTTGTTGTCTCACCGACCGGCAAGGAGGACGCGCATGGCTCTCAGCGCGTATCGGCTGATGTGGATGATGGTGATGTTTGACCTGCCCGTATCCACCAAGGCCGAGCGGAAGGCTGCGACAGGATTTCGCAACTTCCTGCTGGACGAGGGCTTCGAAATGTCGCAGTTCAGCGTCTATATGCGCTTTTGCGCCGGCTCCCCGCAGGTGGACGCGCGGATCAAGCGAATCAGAGGGCAGGTGCCGGCCAAGGGCAAGGTGCAGATCTTGACCTTCACCGACCGCCAATATCAGACGATGGTGTGCCTGGAGGCACGGACAAAACGAGAACCCGGAACCAAATATGAGCAGTTCAAGCTGTTTTGACGGTGGTTTGTCGTTGGGAACTGGAGAAAAAAGGCCGCATAAGCCTTTTGGGATCAAAGGCTTATGCGGGGATCTATTGTAGCCGCTGGGGGATCGGGGTCCAGCCGCAACTGATCTCGACCTACGCCGCGCGAACGAAAGATTGTAGCCGCTGGGGGATCGGGGTCCAGCCGCAACTCGATCTCCTGTGCGTATCTCTGGTCGGACATTGTAGCCGCTGGGGGATCGGGGTCCAGCCGCAACTCTTCGGCGACTACATCGCCAACGGCACCAATTGTAGCCGCTGGGGGATCGGGGTCCAGCCGCAACCGGTCAGGATCTCGGCCGCGCTTGGGTGTGATTGTAGCCGCTGGGGGATCGGGGTCCAGCCGCAACCGCTTAGGATGGTGAGGTTGGTTTGCATGGATTGTAGCCGCTGGGGGATCGGGGTCCAGCCGCAACTACGGTACCGTCAAGACCATGCTGAACCGCATTGTAGCCGCTGGGGGATCGGGGTCCAGCCGCAACTGCACTACTGAGGGTATGTACGGTGATGAGGATTGTAGCCGCTGGGGGATCGGGGTCCAGCCGCAACACAGGTTACAGGCGGTCAGGGTAACGTTCGATTGTAGCCGCTGGGGGATCGGGGTCCAGCCGCAACTGACCGCAAAGACTACTGCATCACCCATAAATTGTAGCCGCTGGGGGATCGGGGTCCAGCCGCAACGCGGTTCGGCCTTGTTCGGGCGGTGAAGGCATTGTAGCCGCTGGGGGATCGGGGTCCAGCCGCAACTCTCAAGAGTTGCGCGTTATGGACGGCCCCATTGTAGCCGCTGGGGGATCGGGGGCCGGCCGCAACTGGGGCGTCGAACGTCGTCCCGGACGGGGACTGCCTTGCCTGCTCTCCGGTAATGACGGAAGCTCTCGGCGTGCTCGACGTCATCAGGAGGGCCGGGCTGGTGGTGGTGCCACCCGATCCGACCGATGAGATGGTGGAAGCCGGAATTGCGGTTTCCGGCATCGGGGCGGACCGGGTCCGCGCCGTCTTCCAGGCGATGCTCGCGGCGGCGCCGTAGAAGCGGCGGTTCCCTCCCGTTCGGGGTTACAGCGGCGCAGCACCGCCGTCGCCGCCGGTCATCCGGCGGGCCGCCGCGCGCATCGTCCTCACCAGGGCTTCCCAGGGGGTGACGCCGGCGCCCAGCAGGCGGCGTTCGACCCGCGCCGCTCCCAGGATGGCCCCAGGGCGGCCCTCGGCGTCGAACTCCTGGACCAGGACGGCGACGCCGTAGCCGGCGGGGGCCATGGGGACGCGCAGGTTCCGGGCGGAGCCGGTCCAGGCGCCCATGTCGACGATCTCGCGCACGACGTTGCTGTGGCGCAAGCGCTGGCCCCGGTTCTCGCCGGCCTTGACCGACTTGCCGCGCCCAAGCTGGTAGCGGACCATCAGGACGCGGGCTTCGCCGCCGTTGGGGCCGCGCGGGATCGGGCCGCGCGGGATGCCGACGCCGATCATGCCCTTGCCGGCCTCGACCGCGATGTTCAGCCGGCGGGCCTGGGGCTGCCCAAGGCTTTCCGCCATCGCTTCGCCGACCGCGCGCGGGCGGTCTCCGGCGGTCTCGAAACGGCCGTCGACGATCATCTGCGGAGTGTAGACGCTGTCGCGGCCAAGGGCTTCGTTGTAATCGCGCTGGCGCCGCGTGTTGTTCTCCGTCGCGAACGGGTCTTTCCAGCCCATCCGGTCCCAATAGGTCACATGAAAAGACAGCGCCAATACATCGGGCCTGCCCGCCAGTTCGCTCAGAAGGGCGTCCGCGACACGGGACTTCGAGCATCCTTCCGACGTGAACAGTTCCACGACGGTCGGCTGGTCGGCAAGAGCCGAGTTGAACAGGCGGCCGAGCGGCAGGGCAAACAGGATCACGCCCAACATTACTTATTCCTCTTCAGGTACCTGGCGGTCATTCATCTTGCGGACGACGGCTTATAGCGGGCCGATACACGGCTGGCATACTTGATCGTTGTATTAAGACCGAAGATAGAAATTGGCGTCGGCGGCCCGAGTTTTACGGGTCATTCAGGTGGCATCTGAGAATTCTTCCCACTGCGACCGGGATGTCACACTTTTGACACCCGTTTGAATCATTTCCATAACTAGCATCGGACTTCGAGCGGGAGGGATCGAAATGAATAACCAATTCGAAGTGAACGAGATGCTGCGCCGGATCGCCGGCGACCGCTTGATGTCCCGGTTTTCCGAGGGACCCGAAGAACAGCTGCCCGTCCAGATGCAGGCGATCCTGGCGCTGACTGCCGCCGTCGCCTGCTGGGGGTTCGTGGGAGCCGTGCTTTACCTGGGGTTTTCAGCGCTGCGGACCGCGCTGGGACCGCTCAGCGCCTTTATGGCCTGAGCCGGCTTGCCGGCGGCGGGCGGCTGGATCGCCGGGATCGCGGTCGGTACGATCGCATCCGCCATCAGCCGAGCAAGGCAGTGGTAGCTGGCGTCGGTCATGTGAAGCTGATCGGATGACAGCATGGTCGCCGGCGTGAACTGCCGGGTGTCCAGCCAGTATTTCATCACCTCGCTCCGCCGGAACACCGGCAGCCCATGGGCGGCGCCCAGGGCGCGGACCGCATCGACATAGGCGGCGTAGGTCGCGTTGCCTGCCTGCTTGGGCAGGAACTGCGGCTCCAGCAGGAGCAGGTCGGCGCCGCTCTCCCGGATGCGCCGGATACCTTCGACCGCCTGGGCGCCGAAGGCCTTGGCGTCGACGTTGCGCAGGGCGTCGTTGGTGCCGAGCTGCCAGATCACCAGATCGGGATGGAGCGACAGCACGTCGCGGTCCAGCCTCGCCAGCGTGCCGGCCGCCGTCTCGCCGCCGATGCCCTTGTTGACGACGTCGATCCGAGTTCCGGGGAAGCGCTGCTCCAGGATGGCGTCAAGCTGGGCCGGGTAGGTCCGGGACGGAGCGGACGCGCCGATGCCCTCGGTGCTGGACGACCCGACCGCGACGACGCGTAGGTCGTGCTTCTGGCTGAGCGCCACGCTGGTGTGGGGCAGCTGCCGCACGGACGCCGCCGAAACCAGCGCCGGGGCGGCGCACATGTCGGCGGCCGGCGCTTGCGCCTGAGGCTGGGCCGGCGCCTGGGTCGGCGATTGGGCCGATACGGGCGCGGTCCCCGTCATCAGGCCGGCCAGACCAGCGCCGATGCCGGCAGTTCCAAGGCAGAAGGCGACGAAAGCTCTTTTAACCATAATCCCGGATCACTCGCTCGGTTGCCGTTGCAACGGACGCCAACCGGCGCCGACCATGCGTATTGATCCACAATATGGTTAAAATGTGATTTCAGGGGCAAGGAAAAGCGTTCGCCCGGCCGGTGTGGCCGAAACGCAACCGCTCGAAGGATGCAAACGCATTTCCTTGCGGCAAGGTTCCTTCGAAAGCGCACAATTATCGTTTTTATCATTCGGGGGAATGGTTGTCTATTTGTGGTATTGAATTACCATTCCCGGAATAAACATGAACAACATCCGTTGAAACTGCTGTGTTGCCGGCGTGTCGAAGGGCCGGAACATGATTCTATTCGGCCGCGGAGAGAGAGCCATGAAGCGTTTTACTGTCCTGGACGGACTGCGCGGTTATTTTCTTGTATTTATGATGCTTAATCATCTCCTTTTTCAAGGTGATCTTTTGTTGCAGAAGATCAACCATGGAGAACTCGGTTATGTCCAGGACGCGCAGGGGTTTGTCTTCCTGTCCGGCATCATCATCGGGCTGTACTACACGCGGATGATCGGGCAGGGCCGCACTGGCCTGATGGACGCCAAGATCCTGAGACGCGCCTACGACCTTTACGTCTATGCGGTGATGGTGCTGGCGGTGATCCTGATCCTGGCCATGGTGGTGCCGAATTCCCGGCCGCTGTGGGGCCAGTTCATGTGGGAGATGTACCAGACGCCGTCGGTAACCGCCGTCTCGGCGTTCCTGCTGCTCTACCAGCCGATCTTCATGGACATCCTGCCGCAATACATCGTCTACCTGGTGGCGTCGCCGCTGCTGCTGCGCTGGGTGGCGCGCGGCTATTGGCGGGAAGTGCTGGGCGGCAGCATCCTGATGTGGCTGGGGGTGCAGCTCGGCTGGCACCTGCCGGCGGTCCGCATCGTCGAGCAGTCGGTGGCGGAGATCGTGCCGGGCTTCGTCCTGCAAAGCCACTTCAACCCCATGGCATGGCAGGTCGTGTTCGTCACCGGGCTGCTGCTGGGGGCCGCCGATACGCGGGGCGGGATGGACTGGAACCGCTGGTTCTCTCCTGAACGGACCGACCTGCTGAAGGCGTCGATCGTGATCGTTGTCCTGTTCCTGTTCTACAAGCTGGGCTTCACCTATGGCTTCATGCCGGACAGCATGGCCCTGCGGTTCGACGGGTTCAACAACCGGACCGAACTCAGCCTGGTCTATCTGCTCAACTTCGTGGCGCTGGCCTATCTGGTGACGTGGCTGCTGGTCGCGGGCCGGGACAGCGCCTTTCCGGCGGCGCGGCGGGCGGGGGACCTGCTGAACCGGCTGTTCCGCTGGCGCTTCCTGACCTTCCTGGGCAAGCACTCGCTCCAGGTCTACGCTTGGCACGTGGTCGTGGTCTATGTCGTGCTCGGGTTCGACGCCCGGATCGGCCCGTTCTCCGAACTGACGAAGACGCTGATTGCGCTGGGCGCCATCGCCAGCCTGATCATCCCGGCCTGGATCCACGCCAACTATGCGAACTGGACGGAAGCGGGGCGTCTGGCGGCCCAGCCGGAGCCGGCCCAGGGGCGGTCGCGGAACTAACCCCGAGGCGTTCGGGTTGCCATGGGGTGCGGGACCACCGCACCACATTGCTATTCGATGGAAGGCTGGAGATGGCGAACTCGGACGACAGGACCCCCGAACAGATCGAACGCGAGATCGAGCAGACCCGCCGCAACACCGCGGCAACCCTGGCTGCCATCGAGGACCGGCTGGCGCCGGGCCGCCTGATGGACGAAGCCTGGAGTTATCTGCGCACCAGCGGGCAGGGTCAGACTTTCGTCTCGAATCTCTCGGCGACGGTACGCGACAACCCGATCCCGGTCGCGCTGCTGGCGATCAGCCTGGCATGGCTGGCGATTGCCAGTTCGAAGACCGGTACGCGGCGCGAGGAATTTTACGGTGATGGCTACCGGGGCGACGGCTACCGGGGCGATGGATACCTTGGGGAGGACGACGCGATCCTGACCGAGGATGCGTTCAGGTCGTCGCATGCGCCGGCGCATTCCCACAAGGTCGAGTATGTCGATCCCGATCATCACCACGAGCATGTTTCGCGCTCGCGCGCCGATGCTCCGGAAGGCGTTTCGCCCAGTGCCGACACCCTGCTGGGACGCGAACGCGGCACCTTGTCGGCGAGCGAGGCGGCGAAGGTGTTCCAGGCGCCGGGAAGCGGTGCCTGAGCGCCGGCTGAGAGAGCGGCTGACGAGGCAGACAAGGCTGACATGAAAAAGGCGGCAGGGTGAACCTGCCGCCTTTTTCTTTTGCCGGCGTGTGCCGGGTGGACGCTTACTGCTGGGCGGGAGGCGCCGGCTGTTCCGGAGCGGCTTCGGGGGCCGGCTCGGCGGCGGGGGCGTCGCGGCGCTGTTCCAGCGCCTGGAGTTCGGCCGATTGCCGGGCGATCTGCTCGCGGAGCTGGGCGAGGCCCTGCTGCTCGTTCAGAAGGTTCTGGCGGGCTTCCTGGATGCGCTGGTCGACCTCCTGAAGCTCCGTCGTCCGCTGCGTCACCTGTTCCGACAGGTCGGCGACGTCGCGGCGGGCGGTGACTTCGGTGTCGCGGGCCTGCGCCGCGGCCTGGGTCAGTTCCTCGACCCTAGCCTGCGCGGTCTCGGCCTGTGAGGTCAGGTCGGCGACGCGCTGTTCGGCCTGGGCGGCCTCGGCGGTGCGCTGCTCGATGGTCTGGGTGACCTGGGCCAGTTCCTGCTGCCGCTGCTGGAGCTGGGCTGCGGCCTGGGTGCTCTGCTGGGTGACGTCGGCGAGCTGGCGCTGGGCGTTCTCGAGTTCCTGGCGGGCGCCCGTGAGCTGGTCGTTGGCGGTGGCGAGTTCCTGGCGCGACTGGGCGAGGTCCTTGCGGATCTGGTCGAGCTGGGCGGCGGCTTCCTCCGCCTGCTGGCCGGCCTGCGCGGCCTGATCGGCCTTGGCCGCCGATTCCTGGCTGAGGGCGGCGATGCTGTCGCGGAGCTGGGCTTCCTGCGCGCGGACTTCCTGCACCCGCTGGGCGATCTGCTCCGTCTCGGCGGTACGCTGGGCGATCTGCTCGGTGATCGTGGCAAGCTGGTCGCGCGCGGCGGCCTGCTGCTGGCTGGTCTCGCCAAGCTGAGCCGTGCCGCGCTCGATCTGCTGCGTCTGCTGGCGGATCTGCTCGGCGAGTTGGTTCGCCTGCTGCTCGGCCTCGGCGCGCTGCTGCTGGAGCGTCTGGGTCTGCGCCTGGGCGGCTTCGGCCTGGGTGTTGAGATCCTGCAAGGTCTGCTGGCGGCCTTGGATCTCCTGGCCCAGCCGGTTGACCTCGCCGGTCAGGCGCTGTTCGTCCTGGACGGTGGTGCGCAGGCGTTCAAGGTCGGCTTGGAAGGTCTGGCGTTCGTCGCGGGCCGTGTCCCGTTCGGTCGTGACCGCGGCGAGGGTCTGCTGGTGTTCGCGCTGGCGCTGGGCCAGCTGTTCCTCGAGGTTGCCGTTCTGGACCGCGTACGAGATCGCCGCGATCACGGCGATGACCGCCACCACGGCCAGTCCCAACAGGTAGTATCGCAGGTTTCCCTGGCCAGCCGCCGGGCGGCTGTCGGGATTTTCGTGCGAGCTGGTCATGGATATCCTCTTTGCTCACTGGCATATCACCCGAGAACGCGGCGGCCATCGGACTTGTTGCCGGCCTTCAGGCGCCCCGAACGGAGCGTGCCAGAAGATCCAGCCACAGCTTGCCCGCCGCCTCCAGGATGTCGGCGTTCGATCCATGGACGAAGGCGAAGCCGGAGACCATCCGGCCGGCCACGCTGTCGCGTCCCGTTCCCAGCCGCTCCAGCGAGTCCCAGGCCCAGCGGTGATGGGTCTCCTCGTCGCGGGCGGCCCGGTGTAGCACCGCCGCGACATCGGCGGGATGGCCGGCGGTCCGGGCGTGCCGCTCGTACTTGTCGCGCGCCTGGGTCTCGTTGGCGACGAAGGCGAGCAGGACGGCGCGGTCGCCGCCGGCAAGGCCTCCCAAGGGTCCGAAGCTGGCCATCATGCCGCCGCCGGAGCCGGCCGCCTGGACCAGCAGCTTGAAGATGCCGGTAGGGAAATGGGGCATCCGGACCGGCAGGCCGCCGCGCGCCCGGATCATGTCGACCAGTTCGCCGATGTGCCGTTCGTGGTCCTGCCGGAAGCCGATCAGGGTATTACGCAGGTTCCTGTCACGCAGTGCCGAGATCGCCAGCGTATAGGCGCCGACCGCGTCGTAATCGAGCTGGAGAAGGTCGTTCAGCTCGCCGATCAGGGCCGCTTCGCGGACCGTCGCGGAATGAACGAAGGGCAGGGGCGAAGCTTCGCCGGCGAAGGAAGCGATTGGGCTGGTCATATCGGCAGGCTCATCTGGCAATTCCCCATAAATTCGGCCCTGGTCCAATCATCTGGCCCCGGTATCCGGGGAGTTAAACATCTGACTGCGACAATGGTCCCACCACGGATACGCTACCCGGCTCTTGCCGATTAAAAATGATATGGCATTCTTGTTTTTGTTGAAGTGTCTAGAAAAGCCGGACGCGAATGTGCATCCCTTGAAGCTTTCAGCCACCTGTCAGTGCGGTATGGGATGAGCGGATGATCGCGAGAATATACAGGCCCAAGATCGGCATCCTGATGGGAGAGGGTAATCTTTCCGTCCGGATCGCGCTGAAGTCCCTGCTCCAGGCCGAGGGTTTTTCCAACATCGTCGACGTTCCCGACGTGAAGAACCTGCGCTCGCTGCTGGAGGAAAGGCGCGAGCCGCCCGACGTCGTGATCCTGGACGCCGACCTCGAGGACGACAACCCGTGCGAGATGGTCCGGTCGATCCGCCACGGCAGGCTCGGCACCAATCCGTTCCTGACCGTCGTCATGACGACCTCGATCGCCAGCAACGACCGGGTCCGCGCCATCGTGGAAAGCGGCGCCGACGGGCTGCTGCTGAAGCCGATCTCGCCCGCCGCCGTGATGGAGCGGCTGGCCGGGCTGGTCCGCCAGCGCAAGCCGTTCATCGTAACCTCCGCCTATATCGGACCGGACCGCCGCAAGGACCCGGCGCGCGGTCCAAGCTCCATCCCGCTGTTCGACGTGCCGAACACCCTGCGCGCCAAGGCGGAGGGGCGCCCGCCCCGGCTCGACGAGCTGGAAGCGACCATCGCCCTTGCGCAGAAGGCGATCGACGAGGAGAAGCGGCGGCGAGACGCCTTCCAGATCACCTTCCTGGCCGGGCTGATCGTTTCCGGCACACCCGGTCTCAACGACGACGCCACCAACCACGACTATCTGGAGTCGCTGATCGACGCCTGCTCCGACTTGCTGGAGCGGATTTCGGGCACGCCCTTCGCCCGGCTGGCCGAAATCTGCACCGAACTCCGCAACCTGGCGCAGCGGATGGTGTCCACGGGCAGGGTGAGCGAACCGCAGGCGCTGAAGATGCTCCGGCCGATGTCGGACGCGCTGATGGCGGGACTCAATCCCGGCACCGCTTCGGCCGAGTTGGCGGAGCAGGTCAACGCGGCGATCCGGGGATACCGGGAGCGGATGCGGGTCGGTTGAGCGTGCCGGACGGTTCCGGTCAGAACATGTCCGACAGCCAGGGTTTCGGCCCGGCGAACAGGGTGGCGGCGGTATCGAGCGCCGCCGGCCGTGCTTCCAGCAGGCCCAGGTCCGCCATGGTCCGGGGCGTCAGGTGGCCGGTATACAGCGTCGCCAGCGCATCGACGCCGAGCGAGATGCCGGCGGCGCTCTGACCGGAACCGGCGCCGGAAGCGGGACTGGAACCGTGACCGGACAGGCGCTCGACCGTCGCCGCGCCGTCCTCCACCTCCAGCCGGTAGCGGCCGCCGTTGCCGGCAAGCAGGGGATCGTTGACGTCGAGGGTCAGGCCGGCGCGGACTCCCATCGGCCAGCCGCGCGCGGTCAGGGCACCGGCGACGTCTGTGATCCGCAGCATCCACTGCTCCCACGAGGCGATGGCGGCGCCTACTTCCGGCATCAGGTGGATCAGCACGTCCTCCGGCCCTCCCGCCCAGGTAACGGCCTGCGCCTGGGAATGCCAGCCGGCCAGGAAGGCCAGGATCGCCCGCCCGGCGCGGGGCGTCAGGGCGGCCCAATCTTCCACATGCAGCGTGCGGTCGGACGACTTGGGACCCAGGGTCAGGTAGCCTTCGGGACCGCCGGCGCCGGGGATCAGCCACGTGTCGAGCGGCTTCGCCGCCGAATCCAGCGCCCGCTGCCACAGCAGTTCGCAGCGCGCGAGCAAACCGTTGGTCCGCCGCGCCCGCTCCGCCTGCATGTCTTCCAGGGTGGAGCGGACGACCGGCGCCATCAGTTCGGGTCCGAGATCGGAGCGAAGGCCGCGCAGGACGCCGAACGGCAGCCGGTAGGTGATCCTGTCGCCGGCGGTGCCGTAGCCGGCCTTGGCGTAGAGCGGCCGGGTCGCCGGATACAAGGTCGAGACCGGGAAGCCCGCCGCCCGCGTCTCCTCCAGCATGGCCGCCATCATGCGGCCGCCCGTGCCGCGTCCGCGCTCGCCCGGCTCGACCATGACGGCGGAGATGCCCCGGCACCGCACGACGCGCCCGCCGAAATACTGCTTCATGTCGAGCAGGCCCAGCCCGGCCACGGCGGACCCGTTCCGCCGCATCACCCGGAAGTTCTCGGGCCCGACCGTCTCGACATAGTGGCGCGTCCCGGCCGCGGTGGAGGCGAAGGCGTGCCGGAAGAGCAGCAGGAAGCGGTCCATGTCGGATGGGCCGTAGGAGGTATAGGCGGGTTGGTCGGACATGACCGACGGTTTACTCCAGGGCGGCCCGGACGGGCAAGACCGTGCAGGGCCGAGGCTCGCCGGTCAGCTCGCCTCGCGGGCGCTGAAGGCGGCCAGGAAGCGGTCGCGGAAGGCTTCCATCGGCAGGGTCGCGGGGCCTGTCCTGGGCACCATGCCGGGGATGAAGCCCCATTCCTCGAACGGGGCGAGCAGTTCGGGGTCGCGGCTGACGATGTGGACGGGCACCGACCGGGACGCGCCCTCCCCGGTGATCAGCGGGGCCGGCTGGTGGTCGCCCAGGATGATGATCAGGGAGTCGTCGGTGACGTAGCGCGTCAGGTATTCCTGCAAAGCCTTCAGCGTGTAGTCGACGGAATCGACGTATTTCCGCGTGATGTCGCTCCACATCGGCTGATAGCGGGAAGAGGCGGCGGCCGGGGGAAGGGGTGCTGTTTTGTAGACTTCCCCGTCGCCGAGGCTTTCCCAGTCGTCGAGCAGCGGCGGCAGCGGCTCCCACGGGCCATGGCTGCTGATCAGCGCGTATTCGATGAAGAGCGGCCGGTCGCGTCGGCGTTTCTCCTGACGATGGATGAAATCCAGCGTGTACTGGTCCGGGATCGCGGCCCAGCCGAAATGGGGACCCGCATAGCCCATGTCCTCGGTCCGCCAGATCCTGTCGAAGCCCCAGAACTCGCCTTCCGGCCAGGGGCGGCTGAGGGCTGGCATCACGGCCAGGGTGCGGTAGCCGGCGCGGCCGAAATAGCGGGCCAGCGATTGCCGACCGCTGGTCAGCATCAGGTTGTAGAGTCCCTGGTCGCCCAGCCGGGCGCCGCTCATGAAGGTGCCGTGGGCCAGCCAGGACTGGCCGCCCTGGATCGGCGATTCCATCAGGCCGGAGCGTACGCCGAAGCCGTGTTCGGCCAGGGCCGACTGAAACCCCTCGAGGGTCGGCTCGACCACGGCGCGGTACTGGGGGTTGGTCAGGACGGTCTCGCCGTAGGATTCAAAGAACATCACGTAGACGTCGCGCCGCCCCAGATGGGCCAGCAGGGCATCGTCCGGCGTTCCGGCGAAAGGGTCCTGCCGGAACCGGCTGAGATTGTCCGCCCGCAGCGCCGAGGCCTGCATCGCCTCCCTCGCCTGAGCGGCGAGAAGCGCCACGGCGCCCTGGTCCAGCGGCGCGAAGGCGCGGGCGCCGCCGAGGCTGAGCAACACCATCGCCGCCGCCGTCCCGGCGAAGAGACGGCGGTTGAGCCGCTTTTCCAGGAAACGGGACGCCGCGGCGACCGCTCCCAGGTTCAGCGCGAACAGGACGGCCAGCGCCGTCGGCACCGCGACAAGGGCCAGCGCCAGTTCCAGCCGGGAGGCGGACCCTGTCAGGACTTCCAGGATGGCCGGAAGCAGCATCAGGTCGAGCGAGAGGTTGACCGGCCGTCCGATCAGCGTGTTGCTGGCGAGATCGGCCAGACGGAACGCCGCGACGACCATGACGAGCGCGGTCAGGGGGATCGTGACGCGCCGGCCCGCCCGGACTCCGAATGCCGCCGCCAGCGCCAGCAAACCGAACAGGATGGCGATCTCGGCGGAAGGCCGCAGGTGATCCGGTCCCAGCAGGTTGCCGGCCCAATTGGGCAGGCCGGTCACAAGCCCAAGCCAGATCCAGGCGAGCAGGAACACGGCAATCGATCTGATCGTTCCTGACACGCGGGGACACCTGCGGCTACGGGAAAGTGCTTCAGAGAAATCGGCATCAAGACTAGCTTGGCGCCGGCTCTAGTCAAATCCGCGCGAAAGGCGGATCGGCGGACGATCCGGAGGACGATGGATCTTCATACGATCACACCGGTTGGGGAAATGGCGCTGCGGCTGGCGCTTGCCTGCGCCTTCGGAATGGTGCTGGGCCTGGACCGCGAGGTCCGGGGCAAGTCGGCCGGGTTGCGGACCCATATGCTGGTGGCGCTCAGTTCGGCGGCCACGACCCTGGTGACGCTGGAAATCTTCGAGACCCTGAAGGCGGCCGGTCACACCGACATGGACCCGCTGAGGATCGTGCAGGGACTGGCGCAGGCGATCGGCTTCATCTGCGCCGGGGTCATCATCCAGTCGCGCGGCGATGTCCACGGCCTGACCACGGCCGTCAACATCTGGCTGTGCAGCGCCATCGGGGTCGCCGCCGGCGCCGGGCTGCACACGCTGGCCCTGCTTGCCACGGCATTCGCCGCCCTGGTGCTGACGGGAATGCATTTCGTCGAGAAATGGCTGTTCCGGGGCAACCGCTCGTGAAATCCGGTGTGCCTGACATCCGGTCGGGTGACCGTTCTTGATAAGGATCAATGCGGCATTTCACGGGTTTTGCGAGCTTCCGGCGATACCGGAGAAATCGATGCTAATCAAAATCCTGTTCGCCGCGATCGTCAAGCTGGCGATCGTCGTTGCCGCCCTCTACTGGTTCTGGCCGACGCCCAAGCCGGTGACGCCGCCTCAGCGCGTCGACACCGGCATCGTCCTGCCGCAGTCAGGCTGAGGGCGGTCCGGCTGAGGGCGGTCCGCCGGGCCATGGCAAATCGCTGGCTCTCTCGCCATATTGTTCGGGCGGGACGGTCAAAGGGGCATGGCGGCGTGATATCATCGTGAGTTCAGGAAGAGCGCCGCCGGGGTTTCTGCCCCGCGTGACCCTTGCGATCATCGGCCTCTGCACGCTCGTCTTTGCGGTCCAGGCGCTTCTGGGCGAGTCAGCGCGATGGGACATGCTGCTGGGGTTTTCGATGATCCCGGCGGTCGTCACGGGCGACCGCGTCCTGCCGGACGCGATCCCGACCTTGGGCGCCGCGTTCAGCCTGCTGTCGGCCATGTTCCTCCATGCGGATTTCTGGCATCTGGCCGGCAACATGATGCTGCTCTGGCTGTTGGGCGACGGGGTCGAGGGAGCGATGGGCCACCTGCGGTTCATCGTGTTCTACCTGCTGTGCGGCCTCGCCGGAGCCGGAGCGCAGATCCTGTCCGATCCCGGATCGCTCGACCCTGTCGTGGGAGCCAGCGGCGCAATTTCCGGCGTGCTCGCCGCCGCCCTCGTGCTTCATCCGAGGACAAGGCTGAGCCTGCCGCTGGGGCGGCGGCGCGTCGTGCTGCCGGTGTCGCTGTACGCGGCGGTCGCGGGCTGGGTCGGCGTGCAACTGGCCGACGCGATGTCCGGCGATGCGGAAGAAACCGTGGCTTGGCTGTCGCATCTGGGTGGTTTCGTGGCCGGAACGATCCTGGCGCTGCCGTTCGCGCGGCCCGGGGAAGGGGTTCCGCCGATATCCCCGCCTTGACATACATCATAGCCGTACGCGCCAGCGTGCTTCAGCATCGCCGGTGGACTCAAGGGGGCTTGCCCCGGTTTCCGCCGGGGATGGGGTCGAGGGACGGGCATGGACCAGCACACGGTACTGACGCTGATCGATACGGGTCTGCAACAATGCAGCCTGGACGTGGCGCGCGACGGCGGGCTGTTCGGCAGCCTGTTCATGGCGGGGCTGGTGGGAGGCTGGTCGCACTGCGCCGGCATGTGCGGCCCCTTCGTGCTGGCCCAGGTCGCGACGCGCCTGGAAGGCGTCCCCGCCAGCCGCATGACGGAGCTTCACCGGCTGGCCGGCGCGGCGGTCCTGCCATACCATTTCGGACGCGCAACGACCTATGCTGCGATCGGCGGCATGGGCGCCCTGCTAACCGGCGGCGCCGCCAGCCTGCCCGGACTGCGCTGGATCTCGGTGGCGCTGCTGGTGTTTGCGGCGCTGTTCTTCCTGAGCTACGCGGTCGGCGGGCTGGTGCGCCATCTGCCGCAGGCGCAGTCACCCGGCTTCGCCATGCGGGCGCAACGGCGCTGGGCGGAGCGGGTCAGCGGCTTCGCCAAGCCGCTGTTCGGCAGCCCGACCGGCTGGCGCGGCTATGCGCTGGGGCTGGCGTTGGGCTTCATCCCGTGCGGCTTGCTCTATGGCGCGGTCGCGGTGGCGTCGGCCAGCGGCAACCCGGTGTCCGGAGCGCTGGGAATGGCCGCTTTCGCCGCCGGAACGATCCCGAGCCTGCTGACGGTCGGCCTTGCCGGCCACGCCGCCGGCCGCAGCTTTCGCGGTGTGATGTCCAGGGTGGCGCCGGTCGTCATGGCGGTGAACGCCGGCGTGCTGGGCTATATGGCGTGGCGCCTGATTGCCTGACAGCCTGATCCCGGGTCACCTGACTTCCGCCCCTTAGCCGCGCCTGGCGCACTCCTTCGCGCCCGACCCATACCGAAGGCATAGCCACTCGCGGGTTTGTGACGAGACCGCTGCGTGCCTGTTCGGGTACCCGCATGGCTGCTTTGCGGCGATGCGGCATTAAGACCCGGCGAAAAACGAACTTTTTTGTTGCGTCCGGGCGTTGCTTGACGCAATTTTCTGCCCCCGGACTGTACTATCTGTGTGAGCGGGGTCACAATAGTTCTAAAGCACACTATTTACGACTATGAAACAATTGCTACATCAAGCTGTTCGTACAGGTAAGCGGCGATAAGTCGCAGGACCGTGATGCAGTCAACTGTCAGTTAGCTGAATGTCGCGGCGTCCATTCAAACGGTGTATGTGAGGGGAATCTTGCTCTATCAGCTTTACGATCTCCAACACGCTGCTTGGTATCCTCTGCGCCTGATGGCGGAAGCTACCCAGACTGCGTTTCAGAACCCGTTTCTTCCTGCTTCGTACACCCGCGTAGGGCGCACCATCGCCGCTGGCGCCGAACTGGTCGAACGCACGACGCGGCGCTTCGCCAAGCCGGAATTCGGGTTGCCCACGACCAAGGTCGACGGCGTGGAGGTGGCGGTCCGGGAAGTGCCCGTGCTCCATAAGCCGTTCTGCGACCTGATCCATTTCGAGCGGGCGACCGACAAGGTGCATCCGCCGGTGCTTCTCGTGGCGCCGATGTCGGGTCACCACGCCACGCTGCTGCGTGGTACGGTCCAGGCGCTGCTGCCCGAGCATGACGTCTATGTCACCGACTGGCTCGACGCCCGCAAGATCCCGCTGGCGCGCGGCAAGTTCGACCTGGACGACTACATCAGCTACCTGATCGAGTTCATGGGGCATCTGGGGCCGCATACCCACGTGATCGCGGTCTGCCAGCCGACCGTCCCGGTCCTGGCCGCCATCTCGCTGATGGCTCAGAACAACGATCCCAACCAGCCTGCCAGCATGATCCTGATGGGCGGCCCGATCGATACCGGCGCGGCACCGACCGTCGTGACCAAGCTGGCCGAGGACAGGCCGTTGAGCTGGTTCGAGCGCAACGTCATCCAGACGGTGCCGGCTTACCATCCCGGCGGCCTGCGTCAGGTCTATCCCGGCTTCATTCAGCTTACCGGCTTCATGTCGATGAACTTGGATCGCCATGTCGGCGAGCACATGAAGATGTTCCAGCATCTGGTCAAGGGTGACGGCGACAGCGCGGAGCAGCACCGCAAGTTCTATGACGAGTATCTTTCGGTCATGGACCTGCCGGCGGAGTTCTATCTGCAAACCGTCTCCACCGTGTTCCAGCGGCGAGCCTTGGCGACCGGCACGATGAAGTGGCAGGGCGAGAAGGTCGATCCCTCGGCCATCCGGCACACCGCCATGCTGACGGTCGAAGGCGAGCTGGACGACATCTCCGCTCCCGGCCAGACGCGGGCGGCGCACCAGATCGTATCCAGCCTGCCGGCCGAAAAGCGCGGCGACCACTTCCAGAAGGGCGTCGGCCACTACGGCATCTTCAACGGCCGCCGCTGGCGCGAGCAGATCGTGCCGCGCGTGCGCGACTTCATCCTGACCCACGACACATCCGGCCGCTTCCAGGCGCCGGCTGAGTCGGCGGCGCCATCGGTGGCGGCGGAGTAGACGCGGGACTGGGCTGCAAGCCAAGGCTTGAACGTATCGTGCCGGGCGCCGCGATCCATCAAGGGTCGCGGCGCCCGACGCGTTTTTGGCTATTCGATCAGTCGGTGTTCAGCGCGGCGATCATCTTAGGCAGGCAGTCGATGAGATGAGGGATGAAGACAGTCGCCGTCTCAAAGACCCGCTAAAGCCGAATTCCGAGATAGTCGTGCGCAATGACGTTTCGCATACCTATGATCTGGCGCCAAGGAGTACTGGGGAAACGCTCCTGCGTTTCTAGAGGCACCCGCTTTGCGGCTTCGCCAATAACTTCTAGCGCTCGCAAAACCGCATATTGGGTCTTGCGATCCTTCGCGAATGACTCGAAATCCATACCGGCTACGAAGGTTTGAACATCTCGGGCGTAATCCAGCATGTCGCCGAGACATGCGACGGGATCGCGAGTCACAACGGTACGACTTCGGCCAATACCTTGGCGGCTAAGCGGGGACGGAGGGCCTCACGCTCAACCAGATCGACCGGTACACCCAATGCATCGCTGAGTTCTATCTGAAGTCCAGCATAACCGATCAGGTCGATTCCATCTCCCAACTCGACCAGCAGGTCCAAATCGCTGTCTTCGCGTTGTTCGCCGCGAGCATAAGAGCCGAAAATCCCCGTGGAGCGTATAGGATAACGGCCACGCAAAGCGGGCTGAATGGTGCGTAGTTGTGTCAGAATATCGTCCAGGGTGCGCAAGGCGGCCTCGCTTTGAGCGGTTATCTATCCATCATAGCGCATTGAGGCCAGTTTCGCACAGGCGTGGGGATGCCGGTCCGTGTCATGACAGCCTCCGCCCGCTTTCGCGGTCGAACAAGTGGACTTCGCCGGGGGTGATTGCGAAGTGGAGGGTGTCGCCGGTCTTCACGTTGGCGCTGCCTGGCAGGCGGGCCAGCAGGGGATCGCCGCTGGAGGTCAGGCGGGCGTGGACCACCGTGTCGGCGCCTAGGGCCTCGACCAATTCGACCTGTACCGCGATGTCGCCGATGCCCTGGCCGGTCTCGTGGGTCAGGTGCTCGGGGCGGATGCCTAAAGTGACGTCGCGGCCGGTGCTGCCGGTACTGTTTCTGCCAGTGCCGTTGGAGAGCGGGACCTTGTGGCCGCCGCGCAGTTCGACGCCTTCGGCGGTCAGGACGGCGGGGAGGAAGTTCATCGCGGGGGAGCCGATGAAGCCGGCGACGAAGGTGCTGGCCGGACGGTGGTAGACCTCCATCGGGGTGCCGATCTGCTCGGCGACACCGCCGTTCATCACCATCATGCGGTCGGCCAAGGTCATCGCCTCGACCTGATCGTGGGTGACGTAGAGGCTGGTGATGCCGAGCCGGTCCTGAAGCCGGTGGATCTCCACCCGCATCTGGGTCCGGAGCTTGGCGTCCAGGTTGGACAGCGGCTCGTCGAACAGGAAGACCGCCGGCTCGCGCACGATGGCGCGGCCCATGGCGACGCGCTGGCGCTGGCCGCCGGAAAGCTGGCGCGGGCGGCGTTCCAGGAAGGGGCGGAGTTCAAGGATGTCGGCGGCCTTGTGGACCTTGCTCTCGATCTCCGACTTGGAATCGCCGCGTATCTTCAAGCCGTAGGCCATGTTGTCGTAGACGGTCATGTGAGGATAGAGCGCGTAGTTCTGGAACACCATGGCGATGTCCCGGTCCTTCGGCTCCAGGTCGTTGACGACGCGGCCGCCGATGGAAACCTCGCCGCCGCTGATCGTTTCCAGCCCGGCGACCATGCGCAGCAGGGTGGACTTGCCGCAGCCCGACGGCCCGAGCATGACCAGGAACTCGCCGTCGCCGACGGCGCAGTCGATCCCCTTGATCGCTTCGAACCCGCCCGGATAGGTCTTCCGGACGCCGCGGATACCGACTTCAGCCATGTACTTCACTTCTCCGTTTCGACCAGGCCCTTGACGAACCAGCGCTGCATGAAGACCACGACGGCAATCGGCGGCAGCATGGCAAGGATCGTGATCGCCATGATCAGGTTCCATTGCGTGTCCGCATCGACGAACGAGATCATCTTCCGCAAGCCGATGATGATCGTGTTCATGTTGTTGTCGTTGGTGATCAGCAGCGGCCACAGGTACTGGGTCCAGCCGTAGATGAACAGGATGACGAACAGCGCCGCGATGTTCGTGTAGGACAGCGGCAGCAGGATGTCGCGGAAGAACCGCATCGGGCCGGCGCCGTCGATCCGCGCCGCTTCCACCAGTTCGTCCGGGATCGTCAGGAAGAACTGGCGGAACAGGAACGTCGCCGTGGCGGATGCCATCAGGGGCAGCGTCAGCCCGGTATAGGTGTCGATCAATCCGAGATCGACGATGACCTGATATGTCGGCAGGATGCGGACTTCGACCGGCAGCATCAGCGTGATGAAGATCATCCAGAAGAAAAACATCCGGCCGGGGAAGCTGAAGAACACGATCGCGAAGGCGGACAGGATCGAGATCACGATCTTTCCGCACGCGATGGCGAGCGCCACGACCAGCGTGTTCAGCAGCAGCCGGTCGACACCGACGCCGCCGATGGTCGCGACCCCGGCGAAGGCTCCGCCGTAGTTCTCGATGAAGTGGCCGCCCGGCACCAGCGGCATGGGCGGAGCCATGATCTGCTGCGTCGTCAGGGTGGAGGCGACGAAGGTGTAGTAGATCGGGAAGGCGACGATGACGATGCCGACGATCAGGATGAAATGGGCGAGCAAGGCGCCCAGCGGTCTGCGCTCGATCATGCGTAGTGGACCCGGCGCTCGACGTATTTGAACTGGATGACCGTCAGCGCGATGACGATGACCATCAGGATTACGGACTGGGCGGAGGACGCGCCCAGGTTCAGGTTCACGAAGCCGTCGTTGTAGACCTTGTAGACCAGCGTCTCGGTCGATTTGCCGGGGCCGCCGCCCGTCACGGCATGGATGATGCCGAAGGTGTCGAAGAAGGCGTAGACGGTGTTGACCACCAGCAGGAAGAAGGTCGTCGGCGACAGCAGCGGGAACACGATGGTCCAGAACCGGCGGGCCGGGCCGGCACCGTCGATGGCGGCGGCCTCGATCAGGGATTTCGGGATCGCCTGGAGACCGGCCAGGAAGAACAGGAAGTTGTAGCTGATCTGCTTCCAGGCGGCGGCCCCCACGACCATCGCCATCGCCTGGTCGCCCCTCAGCAGCGGGTTCCAGTCGATGCCCAAATCGCGCAGCATCACCGCCAGCGTCCCCATGGCAGGGCTGAACAGGAACAGCCAGAGCATGCCGGCAATAGCAGGCGCCACGGCGTAGGGCCAGATCAGCAGCGTCCGGTAGATGCCCTTGCCGGCGACGACGCGGTCGGCCATCACAGCCAGCAGGAGGGCGGCGACCAGGGCCACGACCGCGACCGACAGGCTAAAGACGACGGTGACCTGGAGCGAGTTGATGTAGGCGGGGTCGGACAGGACCATCTCGAAGTTGTCCAGCCCGACGAAGCGGCTGCTGAACCCGAACGGATCGTCGCGGTAGAGGGACTGGCGGACGGCCTGGAACGCGGGCCAGAAGAAGAAGACCGACGTGATGGCAATCTGCGGCGCCACCAGGAGGTATGGCAGGAGCTTGTTGGGGAAGACGACGCGACGGTTCATGAAGGTCCGTGGGGGAGGGGGTCTTTAAGGGGAATTATTGTGCGGAAAATCCCCCTCTCCCTGAGGGAGAGGGTCGGGGTGAGAGGGCCGGTGCGGGTGCGGGACGTTCCTGGATTGCACCCCCTCACCCTAGCCCTCTCCCTCAGGGAGAGGGGACAGAGTCATGGGCGTTTTTGGTTTTAGGGGGCTCGTTATTGATATGCCTTCGCCGCTTCCTTGATCGCCGCGTTGGACCGGCGGACTGCGTTGTCGAGAGCCGTCTTGGCGTCCTGCTTGCCGTTCAGCAGGGCCTCGATCTCCTCGTTCTGGATGTCGCGGACCTGGGGCAGGTTGACGGTGCGGACGCCCTTGGAGTTCTCGGTCGGCTCCTTGCCCATCATCTGCTTGATCGGGATCTCGCGGCCGGGGTTCTTCTCGTAGAAGCCGTCCTTCTTCGACTGCTCATAGGCGGCCATGGTGGCCGGCAGGTAGCCCGACACCTGATGCAGGCGGGCCTGCACGTCCGTCTTGGACAGGAAGGTGAAGAACTGGGCGACGCCCTTGTAGTCGGCCGCCGGCTTGCCGGCGAAGACCCAGAGCGATGCGCCGCCGGGGATCGTGTTCTGCGGAGCGCCGGCCGCTTCCGGGTAGTAGGGCAGGGAGCCGATGCCGAAATCCATGCCGGCCTTGA
Organism: Skermanella aerolata KACC 11604; assembly: GCF_000936425.1. Taxonomy (GTDB): domain Bacteria; phylum Pseudomonadota; class Alphaproteobacteria; order Azospirillales; family Azospirillaceae; genus Skermanella; species Skermanella aerolata. The sequence goes on from NZ_AVFK01000025.1 coordinate 93,525, forward strand.
CCATGTCGCCGATGCCGCCGGACGATTCCGGCATCATGGCGCATTCGCTGTTGAGGAACTTGGCCTTGGCTTCCGACGTACGGCCGCCGTACTGGAAGGTGCCGTCCTTCTGGAGTTCGGCCAGCGTCTGGAAGTGCCGGATGTTGAGCGGACCGTTGATCTTCAGTTCGGGCGTCAGGCTATTGAGGCCGTTCTGATCGGTCGCGTAGGGCAGGTTGTTCCAGGCGCTGAAGTTCTCCAGGTGAATCCAGGTCAGCCACGTGCTGGTCATGCCACAGGACTGGCCGGACGCCTTGATCTTCTTGGCGAACTCGAAGGCTTCGGGCCAGGTCTTCGGCGGGGTCTCGGGGTCGAGCCCGGCTTTCCGGAAGCTGGCCTTGTTGTAGTACAGCACAGGCGAGGAGCTGTTGAACGGGAACGACAGCATCGTGCCATCGGCGGCGCTGTAGTACGAGACGATGCCGGAGAGATAGTCCGACTTGTTGAAGGTCTGGCCGCCTTCCTTCATTACGTCGGCGATCGGCTTGATGGCGCTCTTCGCTCCCATCATTACGCCGGTGCCGACGTCGAAGACCTGGATGATGTGAGGCGGCTGGCGGGCGCGGAAGGCGGCAATGCCGGCGTTCAGGGTTTCCGGGTACGTCCCCTTGTAGACCGGAACGACCTTGTAGTCGCTCTGGGTGGCGTTGAATTCCTTCGCGAGGTTCTCGACCGTCTCGTTGTTGGCGCCGGCCATCGCGTGCCACCACTGGATCTCGGTCTGGGCCTGGGCCGGAACCGCCGTGGTGCCCGCCATGGCGACTAGGGCGAACGCCGATGCGGCGAGCGTCGCGTGAATGCGGTGCATTTATCTCGTCTCCCTGATTTGCGGATCGTGGTCATGGTTAGCGACCCGCAATGACTCCGCCGTGACGGTCACGTGAAGCTTCGGTGACCATCCGCCGGTTGATACGTACTCTAAGCCTTTTTAAGGAGTTACGCCACATCGCTTCTCACGCGCCGGACTGCACGCCGCCAGCCTTCGTAGAGGCGGGTACGGTCCGCCGGGACCATGGCCGGCTCGAACAGCCGTTCGCGGTGCCAAGCCGCCGCGACGCTGTCGAGAGAGGCGTACACCCCGGTATGGAGGCCGGCGAGGTAGGCGGCGCCCAGCGCGGTGGTTTCGGTAACGATCGGGCGCTCGACCGGCAATTCCAGGATGTCGGCGAGGAACTGCATCAGCCAGTCGTTCCTGACCATGCCGCCATCGACCCGGAGCGCGCTGGGCTGTGTGCCGCCGTCGGCGGCCATGCATTCCATCAAGTCGCGGGTCTGATAGCAGACCGCCTCCAGCGCCGCGCGGACGATGTGGCTGACGCCGGTGTCGCGCGTCAGGCCGAGCAGTGCGCCGCGCGCGTCCGGGTCCCAGTGCGGTGCGCCGAGACCGGTGAAGGCCGGCACCATGTAGACACCCTGGGTGTCGGGCAGGTCATTGGCGTGGCGTTCCGACGCCGCCGCGTCTCCGATGACGCGAAGGCCGTCGCGCAGCCACTGGACGGCGGCCCCTGCCACGAAGATCGAGCCTTCGACCGCGTAGGTCGGCTTGCCGTTCAGGCGGTAGGCCGTGGTGGTCAGCAGGCGGTTGGCCGAACTGACCGGCTTGTCGCCGACGTTGAGCAGGGCGAAGCAGCCGGTGCCGTAGGTGCTCTTGATCATGCCGGGTTCGAAGCAGGCCTGACCGACGGTGGCGGCCTGCTGGTCGCCGGCCATGCCGGTGATCGGCAGGGGGGCACCCAGGAATTCCGGCTCGGAAGTGCCGAAAAGCGCGCTGTTGTCCTTGACCTCCGGCAGGAGCGCTCGGGGGATGTCGAACAGGCGCAGCAGGTCGTCGTCCCAGTCCTGTTTGTGGATGTCGAACAGCAGCGTCCGCGACGCGTTGCTGGCGTCGGTCGCATGGACCTTGCCGCCGGTCAGGCGGAACAGCAGGAAGCTGTCGATCGTGCCGAAGCACAGCTCGCCCCGCTCGGCGCGCTGGCGGGCGCCGGGCAGGTGGTCGAGCAGCCAGCCCAGCTTGGTCGCGGAGAAGTAGGGATCGATCAGCAGGCCGGTGCGCTCGGCCACCAGTGGTTCGGCGCCGTCGCCGTGGAGACGGCGGCAGACTTCCGCCGTGCGCCGGTCCTGCCAGACGATGGCGTTGTGCAGCGGCTCTCCCGTGCGGCGGTCCCACAGGGCGGTGGTTTCGCGCTGGTTGGTGATGCCGATGGCGGAGATGGCGGAGGCGGTCAGGCCGGCGTCCTCGAGGGCTGTCCGGCAGACGACTGTTGTGTCGCGCCAGATGTCCTCCAGGTCGTGCTCGACCCAGCCGTCATGGGGGTAGAACTGCCGCAGCTCCCGCTGGGCAGTCGCGACCGGCAGCCCGTCGCGGTCGAACACGATTGCCCTGGTCGATGTCGTCCCCTGGTCGATCGCCAGCACATGGACCGGAGTCACCGCCATGATTCCCTCCCCCTTCGCATTTTTTCGTCTTGGCCGAAGCTTGTTGCCGCCGACTCTGGCGGAGTTGCCCTTGAGGTGTCAACCGGCCGCAAAGCGGATGTTTCGGACCAATTCTCAAGGCAGCGCGCCCGAACTCGCGGAGGATGTCCTTGTGGGCATTTTCGGCTAACGCCGGTGTCACAGGGATCAGAATGGAATAAATGCAAAAAGTGGAAAATACGGCGCAACTTTGATCTCCCCTTGCCGGTTGAATATCGTTACGGTGGAAGAACAATCCGGAATTGCAGCGTTTTCTTGGCGCCACGACGGGAGCCGTCGGCGGCCCTTTTTCGCAACCCTCTTCTTTCGTGCGGAGAACCGCCTGCGCTACACTCCTGCCCTTGCGCCGTAAAGAGGCCACGATGGCAGACGAAAGAGTATCGGATCCCGAACTGGAGGATCTGATCCAGCACCTTCAGCAGACCCACAAGCTCGATTTCCGGGGTTATAAGCGGACCAGCCTGCGGCGGCGCATCCGGCAGCGGATGGAGGAGGTCGGCTGCGCGGACTTCGCGACCTACCGTGCCTATGTGGACGCCAATGCGCAGGAATTCTCCGACCTGCTCAACACGGTGCTGATCAACGTCACGTCCTTTTTCCGCGATACCGACCCATGGACGGTACTGAGCCGGGATATCATCCCGCAGATCGTCGAGCGCAAGAAGGAAGGCCAGCCGATCCGGATCTGGAGCGTCGGCTGCGCCTCGGGGCAGGAGCCCTATTCCGCCGCGATGCTGTTCGCCGAAGCGATGGGAGTCGAGTGGTTCTGCAACAACGTCAAGGTCTATGCCAACGACCTTGACGAGTCGGCGCTGCGCGCGGCGCGGAGCGCCACGTATACGGCGCGCGAAGTCGACGGTGTTCCGCCCGATCTGCTCGCCAAATACTTCGAGCATGTCAACAGCCACTACGTCTTCCATCGCGACTTGCGGAAATGCGTCATCTTCGGCCGTCACAACATCGTCAACGACGCGCCGATTTCCCGGATCGACCTGCTGATCTGCCGCAACCTCCTGATCTACCTGGACTCACCGACCCAGAACACCGTGCTGCCCAGGCTCCACTACGCGCTCAACCCCGGCGGCATCCTGTTCCTCGGCAAGGCCGAGACCCAGCTTGCCCGGTCCAAGCAGTTCGAACAGGTCGATCTCAAGAGCCGGCTGTTCCGCAAGGTTCCGCTGGAATGGCAGCGCAGCCGGGGCGGCACGCTGAGCGCCTCGCCCAGCGTCACCATGAACCACAGGAACAGCCAGACGCGCCTGCTGGAGGCCATTGTGGACGGCAGTGCCACCGCCTACATCGCGGTGGGGCTGGATGGTCAGGTCATGCTTGCCAACGCCATGGCGCGGCGGCTGCTGGAAGTCGGGCCAACGGATATCGGCAAGCCGTTCCATGAACTGCCGGTTTCATACCGTCCGGCCGAACTGCGCAGCCGGATCGAGGAGGTCCAGGCGACCAGCCGGGCGCTCCGCCTGGAGAACCAGAGCTACCACCGTCCGCCGGCCGAGTCGATCTGGCTGACCATCGACATCACGCCGATCCATGGCGACGACGGCAAGCTTCTGGCGACGCTGCTGGGTTTCAACAACACCACGCGCGCCCATCAGCTTCAGACCGAACTGGAAACGACGCAGGAAACGCTGGAGACGACCGTCGAGGAACTCCAGTCGGCGAACGAGGAACTGGAGACGACCAACGAGGAGCTTCAATCGACCAACGAAGAGCTGGAGACGACCAACGAGGAGCTTCAGTCGACCAACGAAGAGCTGGAGACGACCAACGAGGAACTTCGCTCGACCAACGAGCAGCTCGAATCCATGAACGACGAGATGCGGCGCCAGTCGGACGAGGCGACCGAGTACCGTTCCTATGCCGAGGCAGTGCTGCGCAGCATGGATACCGGCGTCATCGTGCTCGATCACGAGATGAAGGTGCGGTCGTGGAACCGCTGGAGCGAGAACACCTGGGGGCTGCGGAGCGAGGAGGTGCTGGGACAGCGGCTGTCCAGCGTCGATATCGGCCTGCCGGTGCTCAGGCTGACCGCCAATATCCAGCGCGTGCTCAACGGCGAAGAACGGCAGATCTTCATCGAGTTCAGGGCGCTCGACCGGCGGGGACGTATGCTGGATTTCCGGGTGCTCCTGCTGCCGCTGCTGTACGGATCGCAGGATGCCCGGGGCATCGTGCTGATCATGGAGGACATGACCGATCTGCGCCGATCGGAGGCCTTCAGCGCCTATCTCGGCCGCATCGTCGCCGGCCTGATGAACGAGGTCTACTTCCTGGATCCCGAGACGCTCCGCTTCAAGGAGGTCAACGCGGGCGCACAGCGGAAGCTTGGAATGAACATGGACCGGATCAGGGAAACCACGCTGATGGACTTCATGCCGCTGGTGCCGGAAGAGGACCTGCGGGCCTTCCTGACCCCGCTGATGGACGGCAAGAAGCAGGAAGTGGTGTTCGAGACGGTCCTTGGCGTCAAGGCCGACTACTCCTACCCGGCCGAGATCTGCATGCAGTACCTGAAGCACGAAGACCCGCCGATCATCGTGGCGATCGTGCATGACACGACCGACAGGAGCCAACTCGGCAAGGTCCCCCGGGAGATGCCGGAAGAAAGCGAAGACGAGGCGCGTAGCGCGGACTGACATCCGGGAGCCGGAGAGATCGGCTGGGCTGGACCGTGCTTGTTGAGCCACGGCCCAACCTACAGGCTCCTGCTTCGTAAGTTGGGCCGTGGCCCAACATTTGCCGGCCGCCGGTCGAACTCTTCGGCTCGTGGTGTCAATCCGGCAGGGACGCTTCGCCGCTGGACGGCCCATGCTTCGTCAGGATGGTCCGCAACAGGTCGACGTGCCCCTGCGCCTCGGTCATGGCTTCCGACCACTTGGCGGCGGTATGCGGCTTGCCCTGAGTTTCGGCGCTTTCCTTCATCCTGGTGAACAGCTTGATGCGTTCGTTGTGGGTGCGGAGCGCCATCCACAGGGCATGCTCGAATGTCTCGCCCTGGGCTTCGACCAGGGTGGCGGGGCTGTAGGCGTGTCCGACATGGCAGCGGAACCGCAGCAGCGGACCGTCATGGACCTCCATCAAGGCGCCGCCGCAGTCCGGGCAGGTCAGCATCGATGGCTTTGCCGAGAGGGAGTTGCCGCTGTGTTCCTCGATCATCGCTATCATCTCCTGCTCGGCGATATGCGCTTCCAGTTCGATTTCCTCAGGAATTGGGACGGACGGTCCCGTACCTTGCCGGCTCAGACGCGCGACCAGGGAGGAGAGCTGGTCCATGGGCAGGCAGAAGTCGACGGTGACCTTCCGCATCGCATGGCGCGGCATGTCCGGCCATGCCGCGTCGTCGGGGTCCTGAACGACGGCGACGCCGCCGCAGCGCTTGACCGCCAGCAACCCGGCAGTCCCATCGTCGAGCGTTCCGGTCAGCACCATGCCGACCACGCGCGGCCCGTACGACACCGCCGCCGAGCGGAACAGCGGATCCGCCGCCGGGCGGGTCCTGTTCTCCTTGGGCCCGCGGCGGACCAGCAGGTGGCCGGGTTTGACCAGCATGTGGTGATCCGGCGGAGCCACGTAGACATGGCCGGCGCGGATCTCCTCTCCTTCCTGCGGGCTGCTTACCGGAAGCGCCGAGACGCGGGCGAGGATGGCAGGCAGCATGCTGCGCGACGCCGGGCTGATGTGCTGAACGATGAAGATGCTGGCCTTCAGGTCTCCGGGTAGGCCCTTGCATAGGGTCTGGAGCGCTGTCACGCCTCCAGCCGATGCGGCGACCACGAAGATATCCTGCATGTTGGCGTGCTGCATGGTATCCAATCTTTTCGCCCAGGGGCGCGCGTCCGTTCAGGTTCCTGTCCAGAGTGAACATCGGGCAAACCGATTAGTCCCATTGCCGCACCGCAAGCCGCACAGGCGGGAACCTTGGCGCTGTTTCGGCGGTTGCTACCTGACCATTGCCTGCAAAGCATTCCGGACGCCGAGGTTCCGGTTTTGCGCGGCCGATGCATCTGCCTCGCTCCGACGTCTTGTCGGCCTTTACCGACGGCGGCGCGGTCAGTACGCCGAAGCCGCAACAGGTGAACCGATCTACGGCGGGACGGAGAGCAGGTCGCTTTGTCACAGAAGTTCGAACTCAGCCAACCCATTACACCGACCTGCCCGAACTGCGGCGGTTCCATGCGGGAAACGGCTGAGGGTTCCCCGCAATCCCATGCCTGCAAATTCGGCCATGGTTTCAACGTCGCCGATATGGATCCCAGCGAGTTGGAGCGAATGTGGAATGCCGTCGCGATCGCGTTTCGTACGCTGAACGAACGTGCGGAACTGTGCCGCCGCATGGCCAAGGTGTCGAAAGCCGGCGGACAAGTCTATTCCTCTGAAAGATGGGAAAAATCGTGGCGTGAAGCGGAATACAGGGCCGGCGTTTTGCGCAGATTTCTTGATAAGAGTTGAATATGTGAATAATAAGATGTTATAGTCAAATATATTGATCTAATTATTATGCCATGAATTATCTAAACCATGTTTCGGAGTGTCGTTCGCTTATGAGTAATTCTCAACAACACCCTGAGCGACTGATGGAGCTTGATAGCCGATTGGTTGCGAGCGAGCAGGAGTACGAACAGCTTCGGACGGCGTTTGAGGATGCCGAGCAGTCGATCGGCAATCTGACGGCCGAGAATGCTCATTTACAAAATCACTCGACACGACTGTCCAGTGAGAACGCCCGTTTGCGTCACCTTCTTGCGCTGAACGGCCCGATCTCCTGAAATCGGCCCTGAGCGAAGGCCGGTCGCCGCAGCCGGTATCCGTGCTGGAAGAAGAGGTCTCGCTGCTCAATGAGGAATCGCAGGTCTCGATCGAGGAATTGCAGGTGATCGCCGAGGAGGTGGAAGCGTCGAATGCCGCCCTTCTCGAGGCCAACATCCATCTCGAACAACAGGTGGCGGAACGGACGGCCAGCCTGCCCAAGGCCCTGGCCGAGCGCGACGCCCTGATCCAGCGCAAGGAGCTGCTGATCTGCTAGGTCGATCACCGCGTCAAGAACAGCCTCCAGATGGCGCTGAGCCTGCTGCGCATTCCGGCGGACAAGCAGGCCGACAGCCGGATCCGCCAGGTCCTTCAGACAGCTGGCATGAGGATCCAGGCGATCGACCAGGTCCACAGCCTGCTGTATGCCCACAACAATGCCGAGTCCGTACGCTTCGACGATTACCTGGAGGAGATCTGTACCTTCCTGGGGACGACCTTCGACATCGGCCGTCAGACCGGCGCGCGCTTCACGCTGACGCTGCCGAAATAACCACTACGGCCGGATCGGGAAAGGTCCGGCGGGGTTTGGCAAAACCGGCATCCGCCCCTATAACGTCCCCCATGTCGAAATTCAGTCCTTCCGCCATGACGCCGCTGGTGGCCGCCATCACCGCGCTCGGCGCACTTACCATGTCCATGTATACGCCTTCCATGCCGGCCATCGCCGATGCCCTGGGGGCGGAACCGGGCATGGTACAGGCGACGCTGAGCATCTATCTGATCGGCTTCGCGGTCGGTCAGCTGTTCTATGGTCCGCTGTCCGACCGCTTCGGACGCCGCCCGGTGCTGATGCTGGGGCTTGTCGTCTTCATCGCCGGGACGGCGGCGTGCGGGCTGGCGCAAAGCATCGAGTCGCTGATCGCCGCCCGGCTGGTCCAGGCGCTGGGCGCCGCCGCCGGCGCCACGCTGGGGCGGGCCATGGTGCGCGACCTCTACGCCCGCGATCAGGCGGCCCGCGTGCTCTCGGTCATCGGGATGTCGCTCTCGGTGGCGCCGGCGGTCGGGCCGGTGATCGGCGGCTATCTTCAGATATTGTTCGACTGGCACGCCATCTTCGCCGCACTCGGCGCCGCCGGGCTGGCGCTGCTGCTGACGATCGCGTTCTTCATGCCGGAAACCAACCGCGCGCCCGATCCCAAGGCGCTGGTGCCCGGGCGGATCGTCTCCAGCTTCGCCGAACTGGTGCGGAACCCGGCCTATATCGGCTACATGGCGGTGGGCGCCGTCTCGCTCGGGGGGCTGTTCACCTTCCACGCCGCGGCTCCCTTCGTCCTGATGGGACTGGCGGGGCTGACGCCGGAGCAGTACGGCTGGTCGATGAGCATCACGGTCGCGGCCTATCTGGCCGGCGGCGTGATCGCGAACCGGCTGGTCGGCCGGCTCGGGCTGGACCGCCTGATCTTCGCCAGCGCCTTCCTGCTGCTGTCCGGATCGTCGCTGATGCTGGCGCTCAGCCTCGTCCATATCGTCACGGTCGCCAGCGTATTGGGGCCGATGGCGCTGTGGACGATGGGCATCGGCATCTCGCTGCCCAACTCGATGGCGGGCGCGCTGAGCCCTTTTCCGCGCATCGCCGGATCGGCTTCCGCCCTGATGGGCTTCATGCAGATGGGTGTGGGAGCGGTCGGCAGCATCGCGGTGGCGCGGCTGCATGACGGGACGGTGACGCCGCCCGCTTCCGCCTTGCTGTGCTTCGCCGTGGTGGGGTACGGGTTGTGGTGGCGGCTGGTCTGGTGTCGCCGCAAGCGTCCGGAGGCCGGCGAATGAACATGATCGGGAAACCCGCCGCCGCCCGGCCGCCGCGTCCGCTGGCGGTCGCCGGACTGCCGCACGACGCGCTGGAACTGCGCGAGAGCGTCCGGGCCAGCCGGCTGACGTTGCGGGTCGATCCCGGCCGCGACGTCATCCAGGTCGTGGTGCCGGTAGGCGTCAGTGAGACGGAGGCGGCGCGTTTCGTCACCCGCCATGCCGAGTGGATCAGGACGCGGCTGGACGCGATGCCGCCGCGCATGCCGTTCGCCGTCGGCGCCGTGGTGCCGGTGCTGGGGGTCGACCATGTGATTCGGCACGCCGCCGGTTTCCGGGGAGCGGCGCACCGCTCGTCCGGGGAGATCCGGGTCGGCGGCGAGCCGGAATTCGTCGCCCGCCGGGTGCGCGACTGCCTGATAAGTGAGTCCCGCGACGAACTGGCGCGGCGGGCGCGGATCAAGGCCGCCACCATCGGCAAGAAGGTCGCCGCCGTCACCGTGCGCGACACCCGCAGCCGCTGGGGAAGCTGCGCTTCGAGCGGACGGCTGTCCTTTTCGTGGAGGCTGATCCTGACGCCGGAACCGGTGTTCGACTACGTCGTCGCCCACGAGGTCGCCCATCTGCGGGAAATGAACCACAGCGCCCGATTCTGGGCGCTGGTCGCCACGCTGACGCCCGAGGTGGAGGCGCCCCGCGCCTGGCTTCGGGCCAACGGCGCCCGGCTGCTCCGGTTCGGATGAGCCGGTTCGGATGAAGTGGCATTCCGCCGGCGCTTGCCTGTAAACTCGGCGCGTCGAAGCCTACCCGTTGTGTTTGGAAGATGATGCGATGAAGAAGATACTGGTCCTGTGCCTGCTGGCGCTTGTCGCGGCCGCTCCCGCCCATGCGCAGACCAAGCTGTTCCAGGCGACGCCGATGATCAAGGCGGCGACCGAGAACAACTTCGAGGACATGCGCTCGCTGCTGCTCAAGGGTTCCAGCGCCAATACGACCGACGCCAACGGCAAGACTGCCCTGATGTATGCGGCGAATGCCGGCAACGCCGACATGGTGCAACTGCTGCTGGAGAACAAGGGCAACCCCAACCAGCCGGACAAGAACGGCAACGCACCGCTGTTCTGGGCGGCGGGACAGAGTGATCCGGCCATCGTCGACCTGCTGCTGAAGGCGGGCGCCAAGATCGACTACGAGAACCGGCAGGGATTGACGCCGCTGATGGAAGCCGCGCGCGCCGGCAACCTGGAGGTCGTCCAGCGGCTGATAAAGGCTGGCGCGCAGGTCAACCGGCTCGACTTCACCGGGCGCAGCGCCCTTGCCTGGGCGCAGGACGGCCGCAATCCGCGCGTGACGTCGGCGATCCGGCAGGCGGGAGGCGAGTAGGACCCGGCGCCTGAAGACCGAGGCCGCGGCCCGATCCCATGCCGTTCTTCCCGCCGCTGCCCGTACCGGGCGCCCCCGACCTTCTTCTGCTCCTGCTGGCGGCCATGGTCTTCGACGCCGTGGCGGGCGACCTGTCCGCGCTGGAGCGTGTGATCGGACTGCCGCGCCGGACCGTCCTGGCCGCTGCCGGCTGGTGCGACCGACGGCTGAACCGCCTGAACCGAAGCGCTTCCGCCCGCGCCGTCCGAGGTTTCATCGTGACGGCCGTGTTCGCCGCGGGCGCCGTCCTGGCGGGGCTGGCGCTTACAATCGTCGTGCGCTGGGTGCCGGACGGACACCTCACATACGGGTGGCTTCCCTATGGCCGGCTGATCGAGGTGCTGGTCGTCGCCGGAGCGCTCGGGCTGCGCCGGCCCTGGAACCTGCTGCGGGCCACTGCCGGCGCCCTGGAGTGGCAGGGACTTACGGCGGGGCGCGAGGCGGTGCGGCCGCTGACCGGGCGGCATGTCTACAGCCTGGACGACCATGGCGTCGTCCGCGTCGCGATAGAGGGCGCCGCCGAGGCCCTGGAGCGCCGGGTCGTGGCGCCGGCGCTGTGGTACGCGCTGCTGGGCCTGCCGGGACTGATGCTCTGGACGGCATCGGACGGTCTGGCCCATGCCATCGGCGGCGGCCCCCGGCACGACCGGTTCGGCCGGGCGGCTGCCATCCTTCATCGGCTGCTGGGCTATGGTCCGGCGCGCCTGACGGCGCTTCTCGTGGTGCTGGCCAGTCCCTTCGTCCCGAACGCCCGCCCGGTCGAGGCGGCGCGCACCGCATTCGGCGCGGGTCCTCCCCCGGTCGCCGCTTTCGCCGGCGCCCTCGGCCTGTCGCTCGGCGGACCCAGGCGGGAGGGAGAGGTGCTGATCCGCGACGCCTGGATCGGCGAAGGCCGGGCACGCGCCGTCCCCGCCGACCTCCGCCGCGCCATGGCCGTCTACGCCGTCGCCTGCCTGCTGCTGACGGCTATCGTGGCGCTGGCAGCGATAGTGCCTCGGTACGTTTGAGCCTAATCAAATCCGATCAAGACAGTTGCGCTACGCGGCTGATGTGTTTTCAGCCGTCAATTTCTCCAGCTCCTTGTTCGAAAACACTTGCTTGTCGCGTACTGCGCCGTTTCAAGCCAGCTATCACGGATAGGGACATGTTACCTGCATTTCAGATGTCAGCCGATTGCAGTACGCGCGGCTGATGCTTATAGTCCGGCCCTCTCGATCCACCGGAAATCCACCGCATGCCCGATCCGATAAGCTGGGAGCTTTCCTGGCCCTACCTGCTCAGCGCCGCGCTTGGCGGTTATCTGCTGGGGTCGATCCCGTTCGGCCTCGTCCTGTCCAGGCTCGCCGGCTACGGCGACATCCGCAAGATCGGGTCCGGCAATATCGGCGCGACCAATGTCTTGCGGACCGGCAACAAGCTGCTGGCGGCATTGACGCTGATCCTGGACAGCGGCAAGGGTGCCTTCGCCGTTCTGATCGCCCAGCAATTCGGCTCGGATGCCGCCGTGCTGGCGGGGGCCGGGTCGATGCTGGGGCATACGTTTCCCATATGGCTGGGGTTCAAGGGCGGCAAGGGGGTGGCGACCGCGCTGGGCGTGCTGCTGGCGATTTCATGGCCGGTCGGGTTGATCGCCTGCGCCACATGGCTGCTGGTCGCGGCGGTGCTCCGCTATTCGTCGCTGTCGGCGCTGGTGGCGCTGGGGATCTCGCCGGCGATAGGCTGGTATTTCGCGGGACCGCAGGTGGCGCAGCTCTGCGCCTTCATCGCTGTACTGGTGTTCATCCGCCACCATGCCAACATTCGGCGCCTCTTGCGGGGGGAGGAGCCTAAGATCGGATCGAAGAAGAAGGCCGAGCCGGCAACCTGAGTTGCCAGCGGGACGCCCCGGCCCTATCGTAGCGAAAATACCGTCGCAAAGATGCAATGGGGAGTGCGCCGCCATGCCGATCAAATCGATCCTGCTCCACATGGCCAACGACGAGCACCATGCCGAACGCCTCCGGCGCGGCATCGAATTGGCGACGCGGTTCGACGCTTATCTCGAAATCCTCTACATCGCGACGCCGGTCAGCATGCCGGCCGGAATCACCGGGCGCGGCGCCTCGTACGCCTATCTGGCTGAGGCGACGGCCATCGCCCATGAGAAGGCGGAGGAAGTCGAGCACGAGGTTCGCTCCAACTGCGCCGGCCTGACTTATTCCTTCACCATCGAGGAAGGCGACCACGTCGAGCTGCTGGCGAGGAGGACCCCCTTCGTTGATCTGGCAGTGGTCAGCCAGTCGCATCCGGCTCACCTGGAAGACCGCGTCCGGCTCCAGATCCCCGACCAGCTTCCGATGCAATCGGCCTGCCCGACCATCGTGCTGCCATGGGAGCGCCGCATCCAGAACTCCGGCCACCATACGTTGATCGCCTGGAAGAACACGCGCGAGGCCGGTCGGGCGGTCCGCGACGCGATCCCGTTCCTCGGCGACGCGGCAGCCGTTACCGTCCTGAGCATCGAGCGGCCGGGCTCTCCCGATCCGACCGGCGAGCAAATCTGCGATTTCCTGTCGAAGCATGGTGTAAATGTCGAGTTGCGGACGAACATCAACGACAACGACGCCAGCGTCGGCGAAATCATCCTGGACGTGGGCCGCGAACTGGATTGCGACTCATTGGTGATGGGCGCCTATGGTCACTCCCGGCTGAGGGAGCTGATCATCGGCGGCGTCACGCGCTACATCCTTGGCCACATGGACCTGCCGGTCCTGATGTCGCACTGATCCCAACGGCATTGAAGATTGACCGATCTGGAGCGTTGGATGTCGGGCTGAAGAGGCCCGACCTACGCCAGCGTGCTCTTGCCCGCGCTTGGTTTTGTAGGTCGGGCCTCTTCAGCCCGACATCTTTGCCGGAACTCACCGATCAATTTTAAAGGCCGCTGGTGTGATCCGGACGGCCAAATTCCGCTACGGAAGACCCGCTACAGGAAGAACACCAGCGTCGTCAGGACGAACAGCGGCACCAGGATCAGCCCCGACCATGCCATGTAGCCGAAGAAGCTGGGCATCTGGATGCCGCGCTCCTCGGCGATGGCCTTCACCATGAAGTTCGGCGCATTGCCGATATAGGTGTTGGCGCCCATGAACACGGCGCCGGCAGAAATCGCCAGCAGGGTCGTCGGCAGGTCATGCATCAGATGCTGGGGATCTCCCCCCGCCGTGTTGAAGAACACGAGGTATGTCGGCGCGTTGTCCAGGAAGCTGGACAGCACCCCGGTCGCCCAGAAATACATGTAGTTGATCGGCTGGCCGTCCGGTGTCGTCACGGCGGATACCACGCCGCTCAAGGCGCCCGAAGTACCGGCGCGAAGGATCGCGATAGCCGGGATGATCGTCAGGAAGATGCCGGCGAACAGCTTGGCGACCTCCAGTATGGGGAACCAGCTGAAGGCGTTGAGCTTGCGGCTCTCGTTGTCGGTCAGCTTCAGGGACAGCAGGGAGATACCAATCAGCAGGACGTCGCGGGCGATGTTCTGGATCTCCACCGGCACGTGATAGATCTCGATGCTGATGCCGGGCTTCCAGATGCCGCTCAGCAGCACGGCGCCGACCACGCCGACCAGAAGCAGAATGTTGATGCCGCCTTCGATGCCGATCTTCTCGGGCTTCTTCCTGGGAGCCGGCTTCTTGCGGGCTGGCTCGCGGGCGTAGAAGTAGCTGTCCATGGCGAAGAAGATCGCCAGCAGGAGCACCGAGATCATCGCCATCGGCAGCAGCATGTGCTGCGCCGTCCAGAAGAAATCGACGCCCTTCAGGAAGCCCAGGAACAGCGGCGGATCGCCCAGCGGCGTCAGCGAACCGCCGATATTGGCGACCAGGAAGATGAAGAAGACGACGACATGGACCTTGTGCCGGCGGTCGTCGTTGGCCTTCAGCAGCGGACGGATCAGCAGCATGGCCGCCCCGGTGGTGCCCATCCAACTGGCGATCACGGTTCCCAGAAGCAGCAAACCGGTATTGACCGCCGGCGTGCCCCGCAGGCTGCCGGTCATCCGAACGCCGCCCGCCACGGTGAAGAGGGCCAGCAGCAGGATGATGAAGGGAATGTATTCCAGGAGGACGGTATGCAGCACCTCGTACAGGGCGAGGTCGAAGCCGAACCGCAGAGCGAAGGGAACCAGGAACGAGAGCGCCCAGAACGCCGATATCTTGCCGAAATGATGATGCCAGATGTTGGGAGCCAGCAGCGGAAAGAGCGCTATCGACAGCAGGATTCCGGCGAACGGCACGACCCAGAACAACTCCAGCTCAGCACCGTCGAGATGCGGCGCCGCCCCGTGACCAACCGCTTCGGCCGCCCAGGCGGCGCTGGGGCCGAGCAGGAAAAACAGACTCGCGGCGAGAACCGTCAGGATCACGAGTGTTGCGTGCGTGGCGTGGCGGTGAATCCAGGACGCCTTGTTATTCTTCATTTCTGGCAATTTTCGACAAGCCCTTGGAATGGACGGCGAGTATGCCGCCTGTCTTGGGTTAGGCCAAGCTGAAAGCCACAGGCCGGCGGTCGTCGGGTGGTCGAAGTATTTGCCCTATAAGACCTGGCTATGCAACGCCGCTTGTCGGTTCCTACCCCTCGCATTAGGGTCACGACACGAAGTCCGCTCCGGCGGATATGGCAGTTCAGCGCGATACGAGGAACGACAACATGGAAATGACCGGAGAATACAGAATCTCCGCCCCCCGTTCGCGGGTTTGGGAGGCGCTCAACGACCCGGAGATCCTGAAGCAGTGCATCCCCGGCTGCGAGGAAATCCAGAAACAGTCCGACACCGAGATGACGGCCAAGGTCGTCGCCAAGGTCGGCCCGGTGAAGGCGAAGTTCGCCGGTAAGGTTACCCTCAGCGACATCGATCCGCCCAACGGCTACACCATCAGCGGCGAAGGTAGCGGCGGGGCCGCCGGATTCGGCAAGGGCGGAGCCAAGGTCAGTCTGGTCGACGACGGCGCTGATACGGTGCTGTCCTATACCGCCAGCGCCCAGGTCGGCGGCAAGCTTGCCCAGATCGGCTCCCGCCTGATCGACGGCACGGCGCGCAAGATGGCCGACGACTTCTTCGCGAAGTTTACCCAGGTCGTGGGCCAGCCGGTCGAGACCGCTGCACCCGAACCCGGTGTAATCTCGGCATCCGGTGCGATGGAAGCGCCTGAACCGGCGCTTCAGCCAGCATCCCCGCCAGCACCCCAGCCGTCCCCCGCGGCTTCGGCGGAAGCACCTGCGCGCGAGGCTCCCGTGTTCCTGAGTTCGGAGACCGCGGCCGCCCCGCCGCCGACTCCCTCGGCCGGCCCGACCGTCGGCCCCACTCCTCCGGCCGGCACGGAGCAGAGCAAAGGGCTACAACCCATGGTTTGGATACCGCTGATCATCGTGGTAGTGGGGATACTGCTGTGGTCGTTCACCTGAAATCAGCTTTGATGCGGTGCAGCATCTTGATTCAAGTGAAGTTCTTATGGATGCCGCCGGGATGGCTTGACCTGTCCGGGCGGCTCTCTTAGCCTATATCAGACAAATGTTGTCGGTTGCACAAGGCGGCGGAACAAGCTGCCATCCGGCAAACGGCAGGAACATCGAGCCGGCGAAAAGGGGAGAGAACGATGACATCCGTTTCCTTGAAGGTTAACGGCAAGTCCGTAACGCGCGAGGTCGAGGGACGCACCCTTCTGGTGCAATTGCTCCGAGATCACCTTGGCCTGACGGGCACCCATGTCGGCTGCGACACCAGCCAGTGCGGCGCCTGCGTCGTCCATGTCGACGGCGAGTCGATCAAGAGCTGCACCATGTTGGCGGTCCAGGCCAACGGCCTGGAAGTCACCACGATCGAAGGCCTTGCGGCGGCTGACGGCACGCTCCACCCGATGCAGGCGGCCTTCCGCGAGCATCACGGCCTGCAATGCGGCTACTGCACGCCCGGCATGGTCATGAGCGCCGTCGATCTCGCCAAGAGCCACGAGCACCTGGACGAGAAGACCGTCCGTGAAGGGCTGGAAGGCAATATCTGCCGCTGCACCGGCTATCACAATATCGTCAAGGCCGTCCTGGCGGGGGCCGAAGCCATGCGATCCCAGCCCGCCCAAGCCGCAGCCGAATGACGGGAGCGCAGACATCATGTCGAACTCTCCCGCGAATGCCCCGGTAAACGCCACGGGCATCGGCGCCTCCGTCAAGCGACGCGAGGATTTCCGGTTCCTGACCGGCCAGGGCACCTATACGGACGACATTAACCGCCCCAACCAGACCCACGCCTACATCCTGCGCTCGCCCTATGCCCATGCCCGGATCAACGGCATCGACACGGCGGCGGCCCTGGAAGCGCCAGGCGTCGTCGCCGTTTTTACCGGCAAGGACATCGCGGCGGACAAGGTCAACGGGCTGCCCTGCGGCTGGCTGATCCATTCCAAAGACGGCAGTCCGATGGTCGAGCCGCCGCACCCGCCGCTGGTGCTCGACAAGGTCGTCCATGTCGGCGATCAGGTCGCCGTCATCATCGCCGAGACGTGCGAGCAGGCCAAGGACGCGGCCGAGCTGGTCATGGTCGACTATGACGAGCTGCCCGCCGTCACCACCAGTCCCGAAGCCCTTAAGGACGGCGCGCCGCTGGTCCACGATCAGGCGACCGGCAACCTGTGCTACGACTGGCACCTGGGCGACAAGGCCGCGACCGACGCGGCCTTCGCCAAGGCGGCCCATGTCACCAAGCTGGACCTGATCAACAACCGGCTGGTTCCCAACGCGATGGAGCCGCGTGCCGCGATCGGCGAGTTCGACCGCGCCACGGGCGACTACACGCTGTGGACGACCAGCCAGAATCCGCACGTCATCCGACTGCTGATGGGCGCCTTCGTGCTCGGCATCCCCGAACACAAGCTCCGCGTCATCGCCCCGGATGTCGGCGGCGGCTTCGGCTCCAAGATCTACCACTACGCCGAGGAAGCGATCGTCACCTGGGCGTCGCGGAAGATCGGCCGCCCGATCAAATGGGTGGCGGAACGGTCCGAGAGCTTCGTGTCCGACGCCCACGGCCGCGACCACGTCACCCACGCCGAACTGGCGCTGGATGCCGACGGCAAGTTCCTGGGCCTTCGGGTCCAGACACTCGCCAACATGGGCGCTTATCTGTCCACCTTCGCGCCGTCGATCCCGACCTACCTCTACGCCACGTTGCTGGCCGGACAGTACACAACTCCGGCGATCTACGCCGAGGTCAAGGCGGTCTTCACCCACACCGTCCCGGTCGATGCTTATCGGGGCGCCGGGCGGCCTGAAGCTTGCTACCTGATCGAGCGCATCGTCGAGAACGCGGCGCGCGAGCTTGGCATCGACAAGACGGAGCTACGCCGTCGCAACTTCATCCCGCCGTCCGCCATGCCCTACGATACGCCGGTGGCGCTCCAGTACGATTGCGGGATGTTCGAGAAGTGCCTGGATCAGGCGTTGAACCTGATCGATTACAAGGGCTTCCCGGCCCGCAAGGCGGAAGCGAAGGCGCGCGGCAAGCTGCGCGGCATCGGCCTCGCCAGCTACATCGAAGCCTGCGGCATCGCCCCCAGCAATGTCGCGGGAGCGCTGGGCGCCCGCGCCGGGCTCTACGAGTCGGGCGAGGTCCGCTTCCACCCGACCGGCTCCGTGACGGTGTTCACGGGATCGCACAGCCACGGCCAAAGCCACGAGACGACCTTCGCCCAGCTCGTTTCCGACCGTTTCGGCATCCCGATCGAGAACGTCGAGATCGTCCACGGCGACACCTCCAAGGTGCCGTTCGGCATGGGCACCTACGGTTCCCGGTCGCTTGCCGTCGGCGGCTCGGCCATCTCCAAGGCGATGGACAAGGTGGTCAACAAGGCGAAGAAGATCGCGGCCCACATGCTCGAGGCGGCCGAGACCGACATCGTCTTCGAGCAGGGCAAGTTCACCGTGGCGGGCACCGACCGCAGCTTGACCATCGGCGACGTGGCGCTGTCGGCCTATGTGCCGCACAACTTCCCGCTCGACGAGCTGGAGCCGGGGCTGGACGAGCAGGCCTTCTACGACCCCAAGAACTTCACCTATCCCAATGGCACCCAGATCGCCGAGGTCGAGATCGACCCGGAGACCGGGGTGGTGCGGATCGAGAAGTTCGTGGCGGTCGACGACTTCGGACGGGTGATCAACCCGATGGTGGTCGAAGGTCAGGTCCATGGCGGCATCGTCCAGGGCATCGGACAGGCGCTGATGGAAAACTGTGTCTATGATCCGCAGACCGGCCAGCTTCTGACCGGCTCGTACATGGACTACTGCATGCCCAGGGCCGACGACGTGCCGAGCTTCATCGTGCAGTACCACGAGGAAGCGCCGTGCACGCACAACCCGCTGGGCGTCAAGGGCTGCGGCGAAGCCGGAGCCATCGGCGGCAGCGCCACCGTGATGAACGCCGTCGTGGACGCGCTGGCGGACCTTGGCATCAAGCACCTCGACATGCCGGCGACGCCGCTGCGCGTGTGGCGGGCGATCCAGGACGCATCCGTGCCGCTGGCGGCGGAATAAGGGACGGGGAGGAAAGAACGACATGTACGCATTCGAATATCATCGCCCGACTTCGCTGAGCGAAGTGACCGGACTGGTTTCCGGCAAGGAAGACGCCAAGATCATCGCCGGCGGCCAGACATTGATCCCGACGCTGAAACAGCGTCTGGCCCAGCCGTCAGACGTGATCGACCTGGGCGCCGTGGCGGAACTTCACGGCATCCGCGAGGAAGGCGGCGGTCTGGTGATCGGCGCCACCACCAAGCATGCCGAAGTAGCCGGCAGCGACATCGTGCGGCGGCTGATCCCCGAACTTGCGGAACTGGCCAACGGCATCGGCGACGCACAGGTCCGCAACCGGGGCACGCTGGGCGGCTCGATCTGCAACAACGATCCGTCCGCCGACTATCCGGCGGCGCTGGTCGGCCTGAACGCCACCGTCCACACCAACAAGCGGACGATCCCGGCGGAGGAGTTCTTCACCGGCATGTTCGAGACGGCACTGGAGCTGGACGAGATCGTGACGGCGGTAGCCTTCCCCAAGCCGGGTCGCGTCGGCTACGCCAAGTTCCCCAATCCCGCCAGCCGCTATGCCACGGTCGGCGTACTGGTGGCCGAGGTGGACGGGGCCGTCCGGGTGGCAGTGACGGGCGCCGGGCCTGTCGTGTTCCGCTGGCCGGAGGCGGAGCAGGCGCTGTCGTCCAACTTCAGTGCGGCGGCGCTCAACGGCCTTACCGTCGATGCAGACGGGCTGAACGCCGACATCCATGCTAGCGCCGAGTATCGCGCCAACCTCGTTGCCGTCATGGCTAAGCGCGCGGTCGTCCGGGCCGCTGGCTGATCCATTGCCGGCTGATCCATTAGTGGTGCGTTGAAGTCGTTGGGCCACG
Organism: Skermanella aerolata KACC 11604; assembly: GCF_000936425.1. GTDB lineage: Bacteria > Pseudomonadota > Alphaproteobacteria > Azospirillales > Azospirillaceae > Skermanella > Skermanella aerolata. Next base: position 113,456 of record NZ_AVFK01000025.1, read on the forward strand.
GTCCAACCTACGAGTCTTCCGTAGGTTGGACCGTGGCCCAACGCGACTCTTCCCGAGATTTCCCAATCATTGCCTGCCGAGACCATGACAAAGCCCCTGCCTGCCTCCGTCGATGAGACATTGGACCTGCTCGCACGCGGCGACTACGTCGCCGAAAGGTCTCTGGCGACCGCACTCTTCCTGTCGCTCAAGCTGAACCGACCACTTTTCCTGGAGGGTGAGGCCGGGGTCGGCAAGACCGAGATCGCCAAGGTCCTGAGCAACACGCTTGGGCGGCGGCTCGTCCGGCTTCAGTGCTACGAAGGGCTGGACGTCTCGTCCGCCGTCTATGAGTGGAACTACGCCCGGCAGATGATCGAGATCCGGCTTGCGGAGGCAACCGGCGACCGGAGCCGCGAGAGCCTTGGCGGCGATATCTTCTCACCGGAGTTCCTGATAAAGCGCCCGCTGCTTCAGGCGCTCGAATCCAGCATCGAAGGCCCGCCGGTCCTGTTGATCGACGAGTTGGACCGGACCGACGAACCGTTCGAAGCCTACCTGCTTGAAGTTCTCTCCGACTTCCAGATCACGATTCCGGAACTCGGCACGATCAAGGCGGAGCAGCCGCCGATGGTCATCATCACGTCCAACCGCACGCGCGAGATTCACGACGCGCTGAAGCGGCGCTGCTTCTACCACTGGGTCGATTATCCCAACGCCGCGCGCGAGCTGGAGATCCTGCGGGTGAAGGCGCCCGGCGTGCCGGAGCGGCTGTCGCAGCAGGTCGTCGGATTCGTCCAGAAGCTGCGCAGCATGGACCTGTTCAAGCTGCCGGGAGTAGCGGAGACGCTGGATTGGGCACAGGCGTTGACCCAGCTCGACCGGCTGGAACTGGACCCCGAAACGATCAACGACACCCTCGGCACCTTGCTGAAGTACCAGGACGACATCGCCCGTATTCAGGGAAGCGAGGCGAACCGCATCCTGACCCAGGTCAAGGCCGAGCTGTCCCTCACCCGCCCCCTCTGATACCGGCATGGTCCAGGACACCCGAGACATCCAGATCGACGGCGGCCGGCTGTCGGCCAACATAATGCATTTCGCCCGCTGCCTGCGCGTCGCCGGCATGCCGATCGGGCCGGGCAAGGTGTTGCAGGCGCTGGAAGCGGTCGAGGCCGTCGGCATCGGCAACCGCCGCGACTTCTACTGGACGCTTCACGCCGTCTTCGTCAACCGGCGCGACCAGCGCGAACTGTTCGATCAGGCGTTCCATGTCTTCTGGCGCAATCCCGACATCCTGAAGCGGATGATGGCCCTGCTGCTGCCGTCGCTGAAGGCCGATTTGAAGCAGGAAGGACCGGAGCTGTCGCGCCGGCTGGCCGAAGCGCTTCAGCCCAACAAGCCGAAGCCGGGAGAGGGTGAGGGCGAACAGCCGGACCAGGAGATCGAAATCGACGCGACGCTGACTTGGTCGGACCGCGAACTGATCCAGTCGATGGACTTCGAGAAGATGTCGGCGGCCGAGATCGCGATGGCGAAGTCGGCAATCAAGCGGATGTCGCTGCCGATCATGACGGTGCCGACGCGCCGCTTCGAGCTGAGCCATCTGGGCCGGCGGGCCGACCTGCGGGCGACGATGCGGAAGACGCTCCGATCGGGCGGCGACGTGATCGATCTAGCGACCAAGCGGCGGCGGGAGCGGCATCCGCCGCTGGTGGTGCTGTGCGACATTTCAGGCTCGATGAGCCGCTATTCCCGCATGCTGCTGCACTTCATGCATGCCGTCACCAACGACCGCGACCGCGTCCACACCTTCCTGTTCGGCACGCGGCTGACCAACGTCACGCGCTATCTGCGCTACAAGGACATCGACGTCGCCCTGGAAAAGGTCTCCGGCGCCGTCCAGGACTGGTCGGGCGGGACAAGGATCGGGACCAGCCTGCACGATTTCAACCGGATCTGGTCGCGCCGCGTGCTGGGCCAGGGCGCTGTCGTGATCCTGATCACCGATGGACTGGACCGCGACGCGGGCGAGGGCCTAGGCGAGGAGATCGAGCGGCTGCACAAGAGCTGCCGGCGTCTGATCTGGCTCAATCCCCTCTTGCGCTATGAAGGGTTCGAGCCGAAATCCAGTGGTATCCGGGCAATCATGCCCCATGTCGATGATTTCCGACCGGTTCACAATCTGGCCAGTCTGGCCGATCTGGCGAAGGTGCTCGACCATGTCGGGCCGCGTCGCCATGGCGGCATGGCGCGCTGGATGGCGATGGTGGGGCCAGCGGAGGGTGCGAAGCAGTGACTTACCAGAACGACATCGTGGAACAGGCGGCAGCCCTGAAGGCCGCAGGTAAGCGCGTGGCGCTGGCAACAGTGGTCTCGACCTGGGGCTCGTCGCCCCGGCCGATCGGCAGCCAGCTCGTGGTGGACGACACCGGCGCCATGCAGGGTTCCGTCTCGGGCGGCTGCATCGAGGGCGCCGTGGTCCACGAAGCCATGAAGGTCATGGAAGACGGCGAGCCGCGCCTGCTGAGCTTCGGCGTCACCGACGATCAGGCGTGGGAGGTCGGTTTGGCCTGCGGCGGCAAGGTGCAGGTCTATGTCGAGGCGGTGGAATGAAAAACGACCTTCTCCAGCGTCTCGTCAAAGCGCGCGCGGAAAAGCGGCCGGTGGCGCTGGTCACCGACCTTGGCTCCGGCTTGCAGACGCTGGTCCACGACGATGTGGACCATGGCGGCTTCGGGCTGGACGACGATGCAAAGGCTGAGGTGCGCCGATTCCTGCGCGAAGACCGCAGCGGCATCGTGGAGGTCGGCGACAGCCAGCTCTTCATCCACTCGTTCAACCCGCCGCTTCGGATCATTATCGTCGGCGCCGTCCATATCGCGCAGGCGCTGGCACCGATCGCATCGCTGGCGGGGTATGACGTGGTGGTGGTCGATCCCCGCCGCGCCTTCGCGACCGACGATCGCTTCCCCGGCATCACCATGAACGGCGAGTGGCCCGACGATGCCCTGAAGGAGTTGAACATCGACAGCAGGACGGCCGTGGTCACCCTGACCCACGACCCCAAGCTGGACGATCCGGCGCTCCATGTAGCGTTGCGATCGAAGGCATTTTATGTCGGATCGCTGGGCAGCAGGAAGACCCACGGCAAGCGGGTGGACCGGCTACGCGAGGATGGCTTCACCGAATCCGAGATCGGCCGCATCCATGCGCCGGTAGGCCTGTCGATCGGGGCGGTATCCCCCGCCGAGATCGCGCTGTCGATCATGGCTCAGATCACCCACGTCCTGCACCGCGATCCGCCCGACAAAGCGGCGGCGGCCTGATCCCATGCGCTTCGGCCCCGTTGCTCCCGAGGATGCCGTCGGCGCCATCCTGGTGCATTCCATCCGTTTGAAGGGACTGGCCTTCAAGAAAGGCCGTGTCCTCAGCGCCGAGGATGTCGCGACGTTGAGTGCTGCCGGGATCGATCGCGTGACGGCGGCTTGCCTGGACCCCGGCGACGTTGGCGAGGATGCCGCCGCATCGCGCATCGCCAAGGCGGTTGCGGGTCTGGGGCTGACAACCAGCGCCGCCTTCACGGGGCGCGTCAACCTGTTTGCATCGGCGCGCGGGCTCTGCGTGGTCGATGTCGAGCGCTTGAACCGCCTCAACCTGATCGACGAGTCGGCGACCGTCGCGACGCTGCCGGCCTTCGCTCCGGTCGAGCCGAGGCAGATGGTGGCGACCATCAAGATCATCCCTTTCGCGGCGCCCGAAGCCGTCGTAGCGGCGGCGGAGGCCCTGGCTGCCGAAGGCGACGCCTTGATCCGCGTCGCCGAATTCCAGCCGCTCCGGACCGTCCTGATTCAGACGCGGCTGGCCGGCACCAAGGAGTCCGTGCTCGACAAGACCGTTGGCGTAACGCGCGACCGGTTGGTGGCACTCGGCGGCGAGTTGATCGGCGAGGTGCGGGTAGACCACACTGAAGGCGCGGTCGCCGACGCCATCGTCTCCGCCTGCGTCTCCAAGCCCGACCTGCTGCTGATAGCGGGCGCTTCGGCCATCACCGACCGGCGCGACGTGCTGCCGGCCGGGATCGAGCGGGCTGGCGGCATGGTCGAGCATTTCGGCATGCCGGTCGATCCCGGCAACCTGCTGCTGCTGGCAAGGCTCGGCGACATGCCGGTACTGGGCCTGCCCGGCTGCGCCCGGTCACCGAAGCTGAACGGCTTCGACTGGGTGCTTCAACGGATCGCGGCCGGCGTGCCGGTGACACGGCGCGACATCATGATGATGGGGGGCGGCGGTCTGCTGACGGAGATCCCAACACGCCCTCTCCCCCGCGCCTCAGCCACGGAAACGGAGCCGGTCATGCTGCGGGCACCACGTATCGCGGCCCTGATCCTGGCGGCGGGACAGTCGCGCCGGATGGGTGCGCTGAACAAGATGATCGCCGAAGTGGACGGCAAGCCGATGGTCGCCCATGCGCTGGCCGCCGTGACCTCATCCCAGGCCGGGCCAGTCGTGGTCGTCACCGGACACGATCCGGACGCGGTGCGCGCGGCACTGGCCGGTCACGAAATCAGATTCGTCCACAATCCGCACTATGCCGACGGTCTCAGCACGTCGCTGCGCGCCGGTCTGGCTGCCCTGCCGGCTGACATCGACGGCGTGTTGGTCTGCCTGGGCGACATGCCGAGGGTGACGCCCGATATGATCGACCGGCTGATCGCCGCCTACAACCCGGTGGAGGGCCGTGGGATCTGCGTGCCCACGGTGGACGGCAAGCGCGGCAACCCGGTGCTCTGGGACAGGCGCTTCTTCGCCGAGATGCAGGACTTGGCCGGCGACGTCGGCGCCCGCCACCTGATCGGCGCTCATGCCGATCAGGTTTGCGAGGTGCCGATGGAAGGCAATGGAGCGCTGCTGGACATCGATACGCCGGAGGCATTGCGGGAACTGGGAACCTGAGATCAACTGCTTATTCAGTGGGTCGGTTGGCACTTCGCTCTACGCGATCTAAAGTTGTATTTTGGGTTGCCTTTTCATAGTCCGGGCATTTTTGTTCCGGCCTCGTCTTCCGTCAGGAACGGTTGACCGTCACGACGCGCCAGACCGCCGGTTCGTTGGGCACGGGGATGTGGTCGATGCGGGTCAGCGACAGCGGGTCGATCTGGAAGGCGAGCGCCTGTGCCGGGGACAGCCCCAGCGCCACGGCGAGGGCGGCGCGGATGGAGCCGCCGTGGCAGACGGCGGCGATGTCGCGTCCCCGGAACTCCGCCGAACGCCTTTCCAGGGCGGGAGCTACCCGCGCCACGACATCGGCGAAGCTTTCGCCGCCGGGCGGCGTGGCGGTCGCGGGGGCTTGCCAGAAAGCCGCGACCTGAGCGTCACCCAGGGCGGACAGCGCGTCGTGGCTAAGACCCTGCCAGTCGCCGAAGCTTTGTTCGAGCAATGCGGGCTCGACCACGCAGTCGCGGTCGCTCCATGGCCCGCCCCACAGGGCCTCGGCGGTCGTCCCGGTCCGCGCCAGCGGCGTCACCATGCGCACGGGATCGGCCGGGAGCAGACTCGCGAGGGCGTCCAGGGCCGTCCGGTCGGAGCAATCGACCGCGATCTCTCCCTGGCCATAGATCAGGCCGTCGGGGTTGATGGCCGGGGCGTGGCGGACCAGCCACCAGCGGGTCACGGGTTCCATGGCAGCATCACCAGGGTCAGCAGGACGGCGATCTCGACGGCTTGCTGGCAGGCACCCAGCACGTCGCCGGTATGGCCGCCGATCTGCCGCAGGGCCAAGCCGCCGACCGCCAGCGCCGCAAGGATCGCCACCGCCGTCACCGGCAGGGCGAAGCCGGCGAGGAGCACGCCGGCGATGCAGCCCCCGAGGACGGCGGCCATCACGACCCGCGTTCCCGGCGGGCCGCCGAGGCCCGCCGCCAGACC
>NZ_AVFK01000026.1 GCF_000936425.1 Skermanella aerolata KACC 11604
CGGCTTCGCGGGCACCGCGCCCCGCGGCCCCTACCGCCCAGCCGACGCCGCGGGCGCCGTCGCGCCAGTCGCGCAGCGACAGGTCCAGCGCGCCGACCACAGAGACCGCCGAAATGCCGCCGGCGATCATCGCCAGCAACGAGCGGTCCAGGATATCGAGCAGGCCGCCGGTCAGCTTGGACAGCGCCGCCAGCAGGATGGCGCCCGCCGTTCCGCCGAGATGGCCGTGGGTGAGCTGCCAGCCAGGGAATGCCGGGACCTCGGCGAAGAAGATCGAGGCCAGCAGAACGCCGACCATCGCCAGGAACACGCGGAGCGGCAGCCGGCTCAAGCCCCTGTGGCTCATGATGCGCAGGCCCCAGGCCATCACGATGCCGCCCAGCAGATAGGAGGCGACGCCGACCCACTGCATCAGCAGATCGGCGACATAGGCGCCCGGCAATCCCAGTATATTCGCGATCTTGGGATTGGCTTCCGGATTGACGGCGGTGTTCCAGGAGGGATCGCCGCGCTCGTAGGTCAGCAGGACCAGAATCAGCAGCAGCCCGATACTTGCCAGGATCAGGCCGGTGACCTCGACCGCCCGCAGCTTGATGAAGTCCCGCAATGCCGGCGGCAGCAGGGGGGCCTTGGCGGCCCTGGGCGCCGCGCGTCCGGCGGGCCGGCCGCCGGGCTGGGCGGCAGTCCGCCCGGAAGAACCGCTGGTGGTATTCGATGCGGCTGTACGGGTCGCCATGGAAGCCTTGCTCTTCTGTCGTGTGGCGCGGGAACGTGCGGTATCGGGTGCAGTCTGCTTGGTCTGGGTCTGCTTGGTCTGGGTCTGCTTGGTCGTGGTCTGCTTGGTCTTGGCAGGCTTTGTATCGGTCTTCGGGTCTGGCTTGGGCCTGGGAACGGGTTTGGGATCTGACTTAGAGGATCTTGGAGATGCGGGTACAGGCTTCCGCGATAGTGGCGGCATCGTGAACCAGTGCTATGCGAATAAAGGATGAGCCGCGGTTGACGCCGTCGGCATCGGGTCGGGTCAGGTAGGCGCCGGGAAGGACCTTGATGCCCCCGTCGCGCCACAGCCGGACCGTGGCGTCCTCGCCGTCGCCGACGTCGAGCCACAGGAAGAAGCCGCCGGCCGGGCGGTAGAAGCCGAAGCGGCCCTCCAGCGCCGATTGCGCCGCATCGAACTTGGCACGGTAAAGGGCGCGGTTCTCGACCACATGCTCGTCGTCGTCCCACAGCGCCGCCGCGGCCGCCAAGGCCGGCAAGGGTGTCCCGGCGATGGAATAGCTGCGCAGCCGCGAGAACAGCGCGATCAGATCGGGGTCCCCGGCCACGAAGCCGGAGCGCAATCCCGCGGCATTCGAACGCTTGGACAGGGAATGGAAGACCAGCAGGTTGGACAGGTCGCCGCCCGTCGCCGCCGCGACCTCAAGCACGCCGGTCGGTGGTTCGCGGTCGTAGATCTCCGCATAGCACTCGTCCACCGCCAGAACGAAGCCGTGGCGGCGGGCGAGCCCGATCGCACGCTCCAGGTAGGACCGGCCAGCGACGGCTCCCTGCGGGTTGGACGGGGTACACAGATAGAACAGCGCCGTACGCTCCAGCAGCTCGGGCGACAGCGTGTCCAGGTCGGGCAGGAACCCCGTCTCGCGCGTAGTGGTCAGGAAGACCGCCTCGCCGCCCGCCATGACGGCGGCGCCCTCGTAAGCGGCGTAGAAAGGGTTGGGCAGCAGCACGGCGGGACGCTGTCCGGCCTTCGACTCGGGCACGGCCAGCAGGGCCGTCAGAAACAGCGCTTCCCGGGTGCCCGCCACCGGCAGGATGGTCTTTTCGGCATCGATCATACCGGCGGGAAGGCCGTAGCGGCGGTTCAGCCAGCCACCGGCCGATGCCCGGAATTCAGGCGTTCCCGCCACCGGCGGGTACTTGCCCCAAAGATGGGATTTGGTGCGCAGAATCTCGTCTATCAGGGCCGGAGGCGCGTGCTGGGGCTCCCCCACCGACATGATGACGGGTTCGACATTGGCGCGCGGCGTGATCTCGGACAGCAGCGTCGCCAGCCGGGTGAAGGGATAGTCGCTCAACCGGCTGAGCCGGTCGTTTACGAGCGGGGAAGACAGCATGCCGGACGGCCCCGGAGTTTCGTACAAAACGGAAACGGAGTGTAGCGGCGGCGGGAGGCCGGTACAAGCTAACTGGTATAAGCCAACTGCTTCGAGCCAACCGCTTCGAGCCGATCCGCCCGCAGGCTTGTCGCATTAAATAGTTAACGGCGCGTCAACCATGATGCCGGGGATATGCGGCGGGTTCGGCATTTGGCGGGTCCAGGCATGGAAAACCCGGCGGAACTGCCATTCCGCCGGGCCACGCCCTCATGCGCAAGAGACGGAGACGTCGTCGCTAGCGCTTACAGCGCCTCGCGGCCCGCGCTTAAAGCGCTTCGCCGTTGGTTTCGCCGGTGCGGATACGCACGGCCTGGGAGATTTCCAGTACGAAGATCTTGCCATCGCCGATCCGGCCGGTGTTGGCTGCCTTCTGGATCGCTTCGACCACCTGTTCGGCCAGTTCCTCGCTCACGGCGACTTCGACCTTCACCTTCGGCAGGAAGCTGACCGAATATTCAGCACCACGATAGATCTCGGTCTGCCCCTTCTGCCGGCCGAACCCTTTGACTTCGCTGACGGTCAGCCCCTGGATGCCGAGCGTCGTAAGGGCCTCGCGCACTTCGTCGAGCTTGAACGGTTTGATGATGGCCACTACGAGTTTCATGAACGCTTTCCCCTTGTTCTCATCGCCGGACGAAGCCCTTGACCTGATACGTCTGGTCGAGCCACTTGCGACCATACTGGGACGACCCGGTCTTCAAGAAGCGTGCCGGGGCGTCGATTCACCGGAAACGTCGCATGACCGCTTCGCGATGCATAGCCCTTTCGGCCAAGCCGCCTAATTTATAGACATTATATGCATTTTATTTAATCACACCCTATGGAGCCTCACCTCCCGATGCGTCCTAAAGACACGCTGGACATCCGGAGACCGGCGGCCGATTTTGCTAATCATGACGACATCAGACACCGTGCGGCCCGTTGTGGCCGAAGCAACCACCGACTCGCTCGAGATGACGACCGATGTGGTTATCGTGGGCGGCGGGTTGGCCGGCCTCACCCTGGCGGCTGCGCTCGCGAGCGCCGGCGTTCCCGTGATCTGCCTGGACCGCGACACGCCGCCGACCCAGATGGAGCAGGACTTCGACGGCCGGACGACGGCACTGGCCTTCTGCTCGAAACGGGTGCTGGAAGGCGCCGGGGTCTGGCCGCACATGGCGGAGGACGCCGAGCCAATCCTGGACATCCGCGTGGTCGATCAGGAGTCGCCCCTGTTCCTCCATTACGATCACCAGGATGTCGGGATCGGCCCGTTCGGCTGGATCGCCGACAACATCGTGATCCGCCGCGCACTCTTCGCCCGCGTCGCCGAGTTGCCGGGGCTGCGCCATATCGTTCCGGCCCAGGTCACCCGGATCGACCGCGACGCCAAGGGCGCACGCGTTACCTTGTCCGACGGGCGGGTGGTCAGGGCGAGGCTGGTGATCGGGGCCGACGGCAAGAACTCCTTCTGCCGGAAGCAGGCCGGCATCGGGGTCGTGACCTGGAAGTACGACCAGAGCGCCATGATCTGCAACATCGCCCACGACCAGCCCCATGGCGGAGTCGCGGTCGAGAAGTTCCTGCCGGGCGGTCCCTTCGCGATCCTGCCGCTGACCGACAACCGCTCCTCCATCGTGTGGAGCGAGAACAAGTCGCGCGTCCCGATGTACATGGGCCTGTCGGACGCGGCCTTCACGGTGGAGCTTCAGAAGCGGGTCGGTTCCTGGCTGGGTCCGATCCGGGTCGTGACCAAGCGGTCGGCATGGCCGCTGTCGGTGCTGCATGCCGAACGCTACGTGGCGCAGCGGCTGGCGCTTGTCGGCGAATCCGCCCACGCGATGCACCCCATAGCAGGCCAGGGCCTCAACATGGGGCTGCGCGACGTCGCGGCGCTGGCGGAAGTCATCGTCGATGCTCACAGGCTGGGGCTGGACGTCGGCGGTCCCGAACCGCTGGCCCGGTACGAGCGCTGGCGCCGGTTCGACAACCTGACGCTGATCACGGTCACCGACCTGCTCACCCGCCTGTTCTCCAACGATTTCGGCCCGCTGAAGCTGGCGCGCGACCTTGGAATGGCGGCGGTCAACCGGATGCCGCCGCTCAAGAAGTTCTTCATGCGGCACGCCATGGGGATGGTCGGCGATCTGCCCCGGATGATCAGGGGAGAGCCGCTGTAAGGCGGTAAGCGCTTGGCGGGCCGAGACCTTTTCCGGCCCGTTCATGAAGCCTTAAATCTTGTGGGCAAAAATGGCCCAGGCAGATTTTGCCTACAGGTGATATCTGCCGATCGGCATAAGCTGCCGGTCCCAGGACAACTCCCGGCCACCGCTTCCCTTTCCAGGGTTTCGCGATCGGTCCGGAAGTTCGGAGGCTTCGTCATGTCGATGTCGATCCATACCAATGCCGTGCAGATGACTGCCTTGCGGTCGCTGGGCATGGCAGCGGAATTCACCAAGTCGGTCGAATCGCGACTCGCCTCCGGGAAGACCATATCCACCGCCTATGACGACGGCGCTTCCTATGCGACGTCGCTGCGCATCGATACCAACGTGAAGGCGATCAACGCGGTCAACGAACGGCTGAACGCCACCAAGGATTCGATCTACCGCACGACCGAGGCGGTCTCGGTGATGTCAGGACTGACCGCTGAAGTCCGCAGGACGCTGACCAAGCTCGCGGACACGTCGCTGGTCGGTCAGGAGCGGACCAATTATGAGGTCCGCTACAAGCGATATGCCGGTGAGATCCTGGATCATTACAACGCCATCATGAAGGACGGCACGTCGCTGGTTTCGGACGGCGACTATTACAACAGCATCTACACGGCGCCGCATAAGGTCGTGGCGAACGTCGAAGGCCGGCAGACCGCCATCGGCGACTACGACACCACGGGCGGCAGCTTGACGCTGCCGGGCTTCACCGATCCCAATGCGACGGCGGGAGCCCGCAACAAGGAAGACCTTGCCCAGTCATGGGCGAAGGTGTTCCTGAACACAGGCGATACCCCCGTGACGAACAGCCAGGGCGTCCCCAGCGAGTTGCAGACCATCCCGGTGCCCGACGCGGCGCGGGCGGCGGCGATGATCGACGACAGCGGCAGCAGCGCGTACAAGCTTTCGCAGTTCGAGGACTCGCTCAGCCGCGTCATGAACGGGCTGTTCAAGGACCTGCGCAGCGTTGACAACTTCATCAACTACAACACCGACATCGCGGCCGCCAGCGAGGGTGGGCTTGGGTCGATCATCGACGCCGACATGACCAAGGAAAGCGCCCGTTTCCAGGCCTACAAGGTCAAGCAGGAGATGGCGCGGCAGGGTCTGGCGATCACCCAGAACAGCAACAGGGTCGTCCTGGGCATGCTGGTCTGACGTCGGCCGGCGCAACGCGCGCCGACCGCTTTGCCACCGGACTTCTGCACCCGGGCCCCGGTGCTCAGAACTTGCACTGCGTTTCCGGCTTGTCGTCACCTAAGCTGTCCAGCTCCGTCACCGGATGCAGGAAACCTTCCTGCGGGGAGACCGAGACCAGCATGCGCGGGTTGGCGATCAGCACCGGCTGCCGCATCTGGCCGTCCCAGGGGCGGAAGCTGAGCGGCTGACCCTTGAAGCCGCCGAGCGCGAAATCGGGGCTGCGGATGAAGCCCTCGATGGTCTTGGGATCGGCGGAACTGGTGCGGGTCGCGGCTTCCCCGATGGTGCGGACCGCCAGCCAGACGCTGTAGTCGCGCTCGGTCATGCTCCGGTCGGCCTGCCGCTCGAACCGGCGCTGGAGCTGGGTGCCGCCCCAGTTCTCCGTCACCCGCGACCACGCGGTCGGGGTCAGGCCCTGCGTGCCGGCGACTGGACGCGGACGAGCGGTGCGGTCGGTCAGGTATTCGCCGAACTGGTCCTCCTCGTCGGCGACGATCAGGATGTCGTAATCGCCGACCTGGGTGAAGCCCTGGATGGCGTCGCGCTCGTTGACGGCGCCGCTGTCGGTGCGGCGGTTGCCGGTCTCGAAGGTCCAGGGCTTGTCCTCGACGATCTTGGCGTTGTAGCGCTTGGCGGTCCTGCGGATCGCATCGGCGTACTTCTTGTCGCCCTCGCCCGGTCCTTCCACCAGGAACCAGCGCGTCCAGCGCTTGAAGACGAGGTACTGTCCGAGCGCGTCTGCCAGCATCGCGCGGCTGGGCATCGTGTGAAGCACGTTGGCCCGGCACCTGTCGCGGCGCAATCCGTCGTCCCGCGCACGGGCGTTGAGGATCAGGGCGTCGCTCGCTTCGGCCAAGTCGGCGATGGCGATCAGGGCATCGGCCGGCAGGTCGGAGACGATCAGCTTGACGCCGCGCCCCAGCAGCTCCCGCGCGGCTGCGGCGGGATCGCCGTCTTCCTCGACGATGACTTCGTCCAGGGTGAAGTTCTGCCCGAGCAGACGGCCGGTCGTCTCGTTGTCCTTGAGGGCGAGCTGGGCGCCCTGAAGTCCCTCGTCCTCAAGGATGGGCTCCACGAAGGACAGCGGCTCGCGCGGCGGTTCCTGGCGGCCGATATAGCCGATCGCGACATCGGCGGCATGAGCCGTGGCGCCTCCTCCCGTCAGGAGGCCAAGGCCGAGGGCACAGGCCGCGATGAAGGTCTTCCGCTTGGTCATGGGTTGCTTGGTCATTGGCTGCTTGGTCATGGGCGTCTTCATTGGTGTTTTTTTCCTCCCTTCGCCGGACCGTCGATCCGTGGAAAACCGTCAGTCCAGGAACAGGTCCGGCAGCAGGGCCTTATCTGGATCGACCGAGTAGGATTTCAGGTCGGTTACGCCTTCCTGCGCCAGAACTTCGTCGTCGATGAAGAAGTTGCCGGTGCAGGTGCGGCTGTCGCGGGTCAGGATGGCATGGGCCGCGTCGGCCACGATCTCCGGCTTGCGGCCCATGCCCGGATCGACGCCGGGGATCATCGCGAGGGCGGCTGTAGCGATCAGGGTGCGCGGCCACAGGGCGTTGACCGCGATGCCGTCGCCTTTGAACTCGCCGCTCATGCCCAGCACGCACATGCTCATGCCGTACTTGGCCATGGTATAGGCGGTGTGCGGGGCGAACCACTTCCGCTGCATCGAGAGCGGTGGCGACAGCATCAGGATATGCGGGTTCGACGCCCGCTTCAGGTGCGGTATGCAGGCTTGGCTGGTGGCGAAGGTGCCACGCGCGTTGACGCCCATCATCAGGTCGAACCGCTTCATCGGCGTGTCCAGCGTGCCGGTCAGGCTGATGGCGCTGGCATTGTTGACCAGGATGTCGATGCCGCCGAAATGTTCGACCGCGCGGGCGACGCCGTCGGCGATTTGGGCCTCGTCCCGGATATCGACCTGAAGCGCCAGCGCCTTGCCGCCCGCCGCCTCGATCTCCTCGGCGGCGCTGTGGATCGTGCCGGGAAGCTTCGGATGCGCCTCCGTCGTCTTGGCGGCGATGACGATGTTGGCGCCGTCGCGAGCCGCCCGCAGCGCTATGGCCTTGCCGATGCCACGGCTGGCGCCAGTGATGAACAGGGTCTTGCCGGACAGATCGGCCATGGTGAAACCTTCCCTGGATATGACCTTATTGATTGATTTTTATTGGTTATTGGCCAGTGAACACAGGCTTCCGCTTGCCCACGAAGGCGGTGACGCCCTCGGCGAAGTCCTTGGTGAGGGCGCTGGCGGCGAACCGCTCGGCCTCCGCCTGAAGCTGGGTTTCCAAGCTGCTGTCGAGCGCCGCGTTCAGCAACTGCTTGGTCCGGCCATAGGCCAGGGTCGGTCCGGCGGCAAGCCGGCTGGCCAGCTTCAGCGTCTCCTCCTCCAGGTTGGCGGAGGTGACGGCGCGGTTGATGATCCCGGCGCTCTCGGCGTCGGTGGCGCTGAAGCGGTCGCCCAGCAATGCTATTTCCATCGCCTTCTTCATGCCGACGGCGCGCGGCAGATGGAAGGTGGAGCCGCCGTCGGGGCTGACGCCGATGTGGCAATAGGCCAGCGTGAAGACCGCGTCGTCGGCGGCCAGCGCCAGGTCGCAGGCGAGCACGAGGCTGACGCCGAACCCGGCCGCCGCCCCGCGCACGCTGGCGACAACGGGCTTGGGCATGCGCCGCATGATCAGGATGGAAGCGTGGACCTGATGGATCAGGCGCTCGAAATAGCCGCGCCGGGGACCGTCCGGCTCGTTCAGGAGACCGGCGAACATCTTGATGTCGCCGCCGGCCATGAAGTTCTCGCCGGCGCCGCGCAGCACTACGGCGCGAATCGTATCGTCCTCCTCGCAACGCGACAAGCCGGCGGAAAGCGCTTCGGCCAAGGCCGGATCGAGGGCGTTGAGGGCGTTCGGCCGGTTGAGCGTCAGCGTCGCGACGCCGTTCTCGATGTCGAGCAGTACCCGATCGTTGATGTCAGTGGTCACGGCGGTTTCCTCGGCTGCGGCATTTCTCGATGTGTGACAAAGGTAACCTTTGGCTCGCCCGTCCTCAACAGCCGGAGGAAATAAGCAGGGGCAGGAACAATGCACCATCGGACTAATTGAACATACCGGAGGCTTCGCTTAAAACACGACGCAACCGCACGTGGCTTTTGCACAACTGGTAATTCTGGGGGAGACACCCGATGAAACGGGCTAAATTTTACGCCGGCGTATTGCTCGCGGGTCTGATGGCCGCGGCGCCGGCCGGTGCGGCCGACATCAAGGAACGCAACATCAAGGTCGGCATCGGCTTGACCGCCGATCACCCGCAGGGTCAGGCGGTCGCCAAGTTCGGCGAATTGGTGTCGCAGAAGAGCGACGGCAAGATCAAGGTCAAGCTGTTCGCCGGCGGCCTGCTGGGCAACGACGTCAGCATGGTCTCGTCGCTCCAGGGCGGCACGCAGGAAATGACGATCCCGGACACCTCGACGCTGGTCGGCATCGCCGGCCTGAAGGAGTTCGGCCTGATCAACCTGCCTTTCGCGCTGAACTCCTCGGAGGAAGCCGACGCGCTGCTGGACGGCCCCTGGGGCCAGAAGCTGATGGCGAAGCTGCCGGAGAAGGGTCTGGTCGGCCTGGGCTTCTGGGAGAACGGCTTCCGCCAGATCAGCAACAACCGGCACCCGATCGCCAAGGCGGAGGACATCAGCGGCCTGAAGCTGCGCGTCATCCAGAACCCGCTGTTCATCGACACCTTCAAGGCGCTGGGCGCCAACGCCCTGCCGATGCCCTTCCCCGAGGTCTATACCGCCCTGGAGACGGGAACGGTCGACGGCCAGGAGAACCCGCTGGCGACCCTGATCGCCTCCAAGTTCTACGAGGTGCAGAAGCACACGGTCATCTCCAACCACATCTACAGCGTCTGGGCCTTCCTGATCAGCAAGAAGTTCTGGGACAAGCTGAGCCCCGACGAGCAGAAGATCCTGACCGAAGCGGCCAACGAGGCGACCGCCTTCGAGCGCAAGACCATCCGCGCCTTCGACGCCACTGCCCTGGAGGACATCAAGTCCAAGGGCATCCAGGTGACCACCCTGTCGGATGAGGAAACCGCCAAGCTGCGCGAGATCACCAAGCCGGTCTCCGCCAAGTTCATCCAGGAGTTCGGCGAAGCCGGCGCCAAGGAGATGATGGCGGAACTGGAAAAGATCCGCGCCGGCAAGAACTAAGCCCCGGCGGCAACGATGGTGTGCGGGGCGGACATTCGATGGGTCCGCCCCATTGGAAAATACTGATCGTTTTGAGATAATTGGAGCGTGGCATTCCTTGACGCTCCCGATGCGGCGCGTCTACACCCATGCGCTTCCTGTTTCTCCTCAAGCCGGGTGAAGTGTTGTCCTTTCCTCTCCCAACGGTTCCGGTCACGCTGTTCGGGATGATCCTGGGACTGGGCGGGCTGTCGAACGGGTGGCGCACCGCCGGTAGGATCTGGCAGGCTCCTGCTGTCGTCGGCGATGTCCTGGCGGTGCTTACCGCGCTGATCTGGGCGACCCTGCTGGTCCTGTATGCCGGCAAGTGGTTCTGGGCGCGTGATGACGCCGTCGCGGAGGCGCGTCATCCGGTCCAGGGCTTCTTTCTGGCGCTGCTGCCGGTCTCGTCGATGATCGTGGCGATCGTGCTGGCGCCGATGCTGCCGTATGCTGCCTGGGTTCTCTGCATGGCCGGCGTGGCCGGACAGGTCGTGTTCAGCGCCTACGGCATGGGCGGCATCTGGCAGGGAGGGCGTACGCCGGAAACGACGACGCCGGTGCTCTACATGCCGACGGTCGGCGGCGGCTTCGTCAGCGCCATAGCGCTTTCGGCCTTCGGACATGCGGATTGGGGCATCCTGTTCTTCGGCGGCGGCTTCATTTCGTGGATCGTGCTCGAAAGCCTGATCGTCCACCGCCTCATGATGCTGCCGGAGCTGGCGCCCGCCCTCAGGACCACGCTCGGCATCCATCTGGCGCCGCCGGCCGTCGGCTGCGTCGCTTATCTCAGCGTGACCGCCGGACCGCCGGACGTCATGGCGCAGATGCTTTTCGGCTACGCGCTGTTCCAGGCGGCGATCATGATCCGGCTGGTCCCGTGGCTGCGGGTACAGTCCTTCACCGCCGGCTACTGGGCCTATACCTTCGCGGTTTCGGCCCTGCCGCTGGCGGCGCTGCGATTCATCGAGAAGGGCTATGCCGGACCGGTCGCCAGCATGGCCCTTCCCCTGTTCGCCGCCGCCAACGTCATTATCGGGGCGATCCTGCTCGGGACGATCGCCCTGCTCGTCAGGGGAAAGCTGCTGCCCGCGAGCGTCGCGCCGGTTGCCGCCGCCGACTGACGGCTCTCCGGCCTTCGTTCACGACGTATAGGCGATGCGGACGGCGCCCCAGTGCTTCCCATTCACCATGAGCGGCGCGTCCACCTCCTTCAGGCGGATCAGGCGGCCGTCGCCCATGTCGCGGTTATAGGCCTGGATAAGGAAGTCGCGGGTGCTGCGGGCCGCCGCAAGGCCGGAACGGTCGGCAAAGACCCGGCGGTTCCTGCTGTGCTGGGCGTTCCAGACCACGTCGCCCGGACGCTGCGGCTCGGAGTATCTGGCATTGTGGGTCGGCAGGTAGCCGGTCACGTTGATGGCGACGCAGAACTGGATGCGCGGATCGACCGCAAGGACGGGTTCCTGGATCGGCGGCAGGATGCGGTCGAGCAAGGTCGTGAACGGCGCCATGAACTGCTGCGGCCCGGTCCCCTCGATCATCGTCAGCTTCGTCGAGAAGAAATCCTCCTCCCCGATATCGCCGCGCTTCAACGAGGCGTCGAGCGCCTCCGAGATCCTCGCGGCGGTGTCCTGCGCCAGCCGGATGAAGCCTTCCTCGGCGGCATGCATGTCCTGGTAGAAGCCGGCGAGCCGGTCGGTCAGGTCCCCGTCGAAATGCTTGAAGGACAGGTGCAACCCCAAGCTGCTGGTGCCGGCAACCCGGCACGGCAGTTCCCCGACGCCCGCCAGGGTGACGGAGACGGCGCTGTCTTCCTGCATCGCCGGCAGGCCGCTTTGGGAAAGCAGCATGCCGTCAAGCGACAGGTCGAGCATGGTGGCCGGCAGCGGGCTGCCCGAGATCGTCAGGGTGATGGGAAGTTCGCAGGGCAGGCGGTCGGAAGACCGGCGGTCTCCGGCGACGGATTGCCGCAAGGCGATCACGAGACGCCGCTTCAGGTCCTGGATCGCCCGATGGGTCGTGGCGACGCGGTCGCTGACATCCTGGGCCACCCGGCTGATGTCGTCCGACTGGTTCCGGATCATCAGGACGCTGGACGACACCTGCGTGGCGCCGTCCGCCGACTGTACGGCGCTGCGTCCGATCTCGCCATTGGCGGCCGACTGCTCCTCCACCGCCGCCGCGGTGGAAGCCGCGGCATTGTCGATCTGGCCGATCACGTCGATCACCGACCGGATCGACGCGACGCTGCCGCTCACCGCATCCTGCAAGCCGACGATCTGTCTGGTGATCTCGTCCGTGGCGTTGCGCGTCTGGTTGGACAGCGATTTCACCTCGTTCGCGACGACAGCGAAGCCCTTGCCGGCCTCTCCCGCGCGAGCGGCCTCGATCGTGGCGTTGAGGGCGAGCAGGTTGGTCTGGCTGGCGATATCGGCGATCAGCTTCAGGACGTCGCCGATTTCCGCCGTGGCTTCCTCCATGCGGCCGATGGCGTTCGCCGCCTCGCGGGCGCTCGACACCGCGTCGCGCGCGATGCCGCTGGACCGGGCGGCCTGATGCGCGATCTCGTTGCCGGCCGAACTCAGCTCCTCCGTCGCGGCGGCGACGCTGGCGGCGTTGGCGCTCGCCTGATCCGCGGCAGTGGTAACGACGGCCGTACTTTCCCGGACGACCGAAAGCGCGTCGAGCAACTGGCCGACCCCGCCGGTGACGCGGTCGTTGCCTTCCTCGACCTCGACCCAGGTCACGTCCAGGTCGCTCTCGATCGTCTTGCAGGTCTCGAGCAGGGTCATGCGTGTGTGCGCCTTCTGGCGCGCCTCGACCTCCAGCCGTTCCTGGGCGTTGTAGGCCAGCTTCACCTGGAGCGCCCGCAACTGGGCGGCCAGACGGCGGAATTCCGGCACGGCCGGGATTTCGACCACATGCGCACGGTCGTCCCGGGCGATGGCGTTGAAATGCTGTTCGAACCGGCGCAACGGCGTCCGCACAGTGCGCAGCAGCAGCCAGCCGGCCCCGACCGCCGCTATGATCGACAGGACCAGGGCAATCGCAGCCTGTCCCAGGCGGCTGCCCAGCTCCTTGCCGGCCCGGGCATATTCCTCGGCCGCGACCCGGATCTGGAGTTCCTCCAGCTTCCTGTTGGCGTCGATCATCTCCTCGAACAGCGGCAACAGCCTGGCGTCGTGGTGTTCCGTCAGGCGGGTGCCGTCTCCCCCCGCGACCAGAGCGAGCGCCGGCTCGAGTCCATCGCGCAGGAACAGGGCGCGCCGCTCCTGGAAGGCGGCGGCGAGGAGCTTTTCCTCTTCGGTGAGGTAGGTGGCCATGTATTGCGCCCAAAGTGCATCGGTCTGCCGGCTGCCCTTGCCCACTTCGTCGGTGAGCGTCGCGATCCCGCCCCGATCGCCATCCTTCAGATGGAGCGCCATCATGGATATGCGGTGCAGGTTGGCTCGCAGACCGGCGCCGATCTCGGCAAGCTGGGCCTGGGGAACGACGCGGTCCTCGAAAACCGTCCGGAGGCTGTCGTTGCTGTTGTGCATGCCGCTGAAACCGAGCCAGCCGACCAGCAGGATGGCGAGGATGAGCATCGTGAAGGTGGCGGCCAGCCGGCCGCTGACGCTTGCCAGCGCATTGCCGGCGGTCTGCCGCCAGCCCCGGCGCACGAGAGCGCCTTCCCGGACGCTCAGCGTCCGGTCCGAGCCTGCGGCGATGCGGGCATAGGCTTGATCGGCGGCTTCCACCTGCGCGCGGGCCGGTTTCGACCGGATCGAGATGAAGCCGGATATCTCGCCGTCCTCGATCAGGGGCGTGACGTTGGCCCGCACCCAATAGTATTTGCCGGACTTCGTCCGGTTCTTGACCAGCCCTTCCCACGGCTTGCCGTCATTGATCGTGGCCCAGAGATCGGCGAACGCCTCCACCGGCATGTCGGGGTGGCGGACGATGTTGTGGGGAGCGCCGACCAGCTCCTGCTCGGAAAATTCGCTGATTTCGACGAACTTTTTGTTGACGAATGTAATCGTTCCACCCGCGTTGGTTCGCGAGACCAGAAGATCGCCTTCGTCCAGTTCGACCTCTTGATTAATAACCGGGCCGTTGTTGCGCACCAGAACCTCCGCCATCAGCAAGAGGCTATAATTTGTATGGTATTTTATTAATTATCTGAAACTATTTGCCTAGTCCTTTCGACATATATATCAGATTTGAAACTTGTCACAGGAGCATGCCGGCGGGACGCGGAATCGGGGAAAACCCACGTACCGCCGGGGAAACGATGCGGCGGCGGTTCAGCTCAGACGTACGCCCATCGCCCGGAACCGCTGAAGGATATCGAACCACAGGGCGCTGCGGGTCGAATAGACGCTGCGTGGGCTGGACACGAAGGCGATGGCGTTGAAGGCCACGCTGCCGTCGCTTACCCCGTCGATGAAGACATTGGGCGCCGGATCGGCAAGGACGTTCTGATGGGATCGCATCGACGACAGCAACAGGTCGCGGACGGCGATGGGATCGTTGTCGGCGGGGACGCTGAACTTCATCTGGAGCCGTGCTATCGAATTGGTCAGCGTCTTGTTGCGGACCGACTTGGTGATCAGTTCGGAGTTCGGGACGATCAGGGTCGAGCGGTCCGTCAGCTCGATCTGGGTGGCGCGCACGTTGATGTGCCTGACGTCGCCCTCGGCATCACCGACGGTCACCCAATCGCCGATCTTGATCGGCCGCTCGGCCAGCAGGATCAAGCCGGAGATGAAGTTCTGCACGATCGCCTGAAGGCCGAAACCGATACCGACCGACAGGGCGCTGGCGATCAGCGCGACATTGCCAAGGTTGAGCCCGGCATAGCTGAGGGCCGCTCCGGTCGAGACGATCAACCCGATATAGCGGAACGTCGTACTGACGGATGTCCGCACCGCCGCGTCCAGCGACGTCTTCGGCAGGTATTTGTCGGTCAGCCAGCCATGGACGGCCCGGACGATGGTGATGCCCAGGATGAAGATCGCGACGGCGCCCAGGATGGCGCCGGGCGATATCGTGACCTCGCCGATCGTGAAGCCGGCCGTCGCGGTGTTGAGCCGGCCGGGCAGCCCGCTGGTTCCGGCGCCGAACGGTGCCAGCGTCGCGGCGACGGCCAGGAACAGGATGACGATCCGGCTGAGACCCGACAGCAGCAGTCCGACCTGATCGACGGCGGCGGGGCTGAGGCCGATCATGGTGTAGACGAACCGGCCGATCGCCCCTTCGCCGCTGAAGACGCTGGTGAAGAAGTCGTCGGCGAACTGCATCAGCAGGTAGACGGTGCCGCCGATGATCGCCAGCCAGGTTATCTGGCGGACGATGAAGACGCCCAGCGCCACGTAGCCGCTGAGCGAAAAGAAGACCGTCGCCGCCAGCATCAGCCAGACCGCCACCGAGACCAGGCCCCAGAACAGGGTCTGGGGCGGCGCCTCGCCTTCCTTGGCCCGCAATGCCTTTCGGCGGATCCGGGTCAGCGTCCACATCATGCTGCCGATGGCCAGGCCGGTGACCAGGGCAATCAGGCAGCTTCCCGCTATCGTCGCCGGCAGGCTGGCGCCGATCAGGGTGTTCAACTGCTCCAGCAGCGTGCCCGATCCGGCGACGACGCCGATCAGGAAGGGAAAGTGACGGATGCGGCCGACGGTTTCGTCGGAAATCGGGGCGAGCCGCCACGATCCCTTGTCCATCAGGATCGCCCGGCCGAGGCCGGTGATGTACGAGACGACGAAGACGGTGGTGGCCGCGATCCAGGCCAGCTGCTCGGCGCCGTCGGTCAGCGAGCCCACCGATATCAGCGCGGTATAGAGAATGATGGCGGCGAGCGAGGGTGCCAGGATGGTGGTCACCAGGAACCACATCGCCAGCGCCGACCGCCTGAGCCGGTTGGCCGGCATCTGGCCGATCGCAATCCGACGGGCCGACGCCTCCAGCCACCGGCGAGCCGGAACCATCAGGACCAGCGCCAGCGCCAGCGCGCCGCCCAGAATCGCGATGTTGCGTGGGTTGGCCACCCCGACCAGGGACGAGAAGTTCTCGCTCGCAAAATCATGGAGACGCGATGCGTCGCGCGGCAGGTTCCGGTTCAGATCGCCCCAGAAGCTTGGCGCCAGGACCGACTTGGTCCGTTGCCAGAGCTTCTCGTCGAACAGTGCCCGGCGCTTGGCGGTGATCTGATCGCCGGCCTGGGCGGCGGCGACGGACAGGAGGCGGGCGCGCTTGATCCGGGCGTCGATGTCGCCGCGCTGGCGCGACAGGTCGGCCCGCTCCTGCTGGACCTCGGGGCTTTCAGGCTGCGCATCGGGAGCCGGCCCCGGTCCCAGCTCGTTCAGGCGGGCGTCCAACGCCGTCAGTTGCGGCGTCAGCTCCTGGGCTATCAGCTCGGTCGCGTCCTGGATGCGCAGGGTATCGGCGCGAAGGTTGCCCAGCGCGGCGTCGTCCTGAGCCATCGTTTCGATGCTGGCCTGTATCCGGTCCAGATCGGCGTTGGCGGCATTGAGACCGTCATCGGAACCGGACTGCGCGAAGGCGGGAGCCAGCGAGATCCAGAGGAGACAGAGAGTTAAGGAGAGAAGCCGCCGGAGCGACACTGGCTGACGTTGCCACATACGCGAATTGCCTTGTTATTCCTGAGTCTCGAGGGTGGTTCGACCCTTCATGCATAGCGGAAGATGGTTAACGCATCCTATGGCGGAACCATGACATCATGGGTTTATCCGGCCGATCTTTGATCCCGGTCCCGTTGATCCCGGCCCCGTTGATCCTGAACCGGCTCCGACTGCCGCTCGAACAGCCGCCGGTAAATGCCGTTGGGCCGGTGAAGCAGCGCCGCATGCGTTCCTTCCTCCGCGATGCGCCCATGGTTGAACACCAGGATGCGGTCGAGGGTCCGTACCGTGGACAGCCGGTGCGCGATGATCAGCGCGGTACGCCCTTGCATCAGGCGCTCCATCGCCTGCTGGATCAGCGCCTCCGACTCCGAATCCAGGCTGGAGGTCGCTTCGTCCAGGATCAGGATCGGTGCATCGGCCAGGAAGGCGCGAGCCAGCGCCACCCGCTGGCGCTCACCGCCCGACAGCTTGACGCCGCGCTCGCCGACCATAGTCGCGTAGCCCTTCGGCAACTTCGAGATGAAGTCGTGGGCATTGGCCAGCCGGGCCGCGTGCTCGATCTCCGCCGGAGATGCGCCGGGACGGGCATAGGCGATGTTTTCCGCCAGCGAGCGGTGGAACAGGATGGGTTCCTGCGGCACGATGGCGATCCGGGAACGGAGCGACGCCTGGGTGGCGTTCCTTACATCCTGACCGTCGATCAGGACCCGGCCGCCGGTGACGTCGTAAAGACGCTGGATCAGCTTGACGAAGGTGGTCTTGCCCGATCCGGAAGGCCCCACCAAGCCGACCCGCTCGCCGGCGGCGATGGTCACCGACAGGTCCTGGTACAGCGGCACGGTATGGGAGCCGTAGCGGAAGGCGACGCCGTCGAAGCGGATCTCGCCGGCATCGATGCGGATCGGCGTCGCATCGGGACGGTCCTCGATCCCCAGCGACTCGTCGTGGATTGCGACCAGTTCCTCCATCTCGTTGACCGAGCGCTGGAGATGGTTGATGTGCATGCCGATGTCGCGCAGGTAGCCGTGGACGACGAAATATGTCGAGAGCACATAGGTGACGTCGCCGGGCGACGCCCGTCCGTGCCACCACAGCATCAGCGAGGTGCCGACGACCGCGGTCCGCATCACCAGCAGGACGGCGTTCTGCGTCGTCCCGCTCAGCGTATGCCGGGTCCAGGTCCGCCGGGTGCGGTTCCGCCACTTGGTCACCGTGCGGGACAGCCGCTCGTCCTCCCGCGTTTCGGCGCCGAAGGCCTTGACGACGGGGTTGCAGCCGATCGCATCGGCCAGCATGCCGCCGAGCCTGGTGTCCAGGGCGTTCGACAGCTTGGCCGCCGGAGCCACGTATTCCGTGGAGAGGTACAGCGTCAGCGCGATATAGGCCGCCGTACCGCCCGCCACGACCAGACCCAGCACGGGCCAGTGCAGTCCCAGCAGCACCATCGTCCCGAGCAGCACGGTGACGGAGGGCAGCAGGGCCAGCAAAAGCGTGTCGTTCAGCGTGTCGAGCGCACCCATGCCGCGCGTGATCTTGCGGACGACGGCGCCGGCGAAGCTGTTGGCGTGCCAGTCGGTCGAGAAGCGCTGGACGCGGTGGAAGGCGTCCTGGGAGACATCGCCCATCATCCGCAGCGTCAGCGGAATGATGCCGCTCCAGCCGAGATGGCGCAGGACCACCATGCCGGCCCCCAGAGCCACCATCGCCCCGAAGGCGGTCAGTGCCGCGTGTTTCGCGGCTTCGCGGTCGGCGGACAGGAGGGTCAGCGCGTCGACCAGCCTGCCTGCGAAGAACGGCATGAAGACGTCGGCCAAGGTAGCCGTGACCATGGCGAAGGCGACCCATGCCACGAGCACGGGCTGACGGCCCCAATGGCGGAACGTAAAGGAAAGAACGGTGCGGATCGCATCCGCCCGCCGCGGACGCAGCGTTGAATCGACAACAGTCATGAACCTGATCGGCGCAGCTTTGCGCCTGCTCCAATACGGATCGCGCCGGACCGGTCCCTGTGGGACGGCGCGCGGTATCCGATTACGGGGGTGACGATGCCCCGGACGATGCCGGGGAGATATGACGCGGATCACTCGATCGCGCGACCTACCAGACGGTGGAGCCCAGCCACACGACCGAGCCGGGACTGAAAAGCAGGCGCCCTGATGTCATGCAGTCCTCCCAGGCTCAAAGATCGTTACATACGTCCATATTACAGGCACCCGTATAACAGGACTCGGGCGCCGGGAGCAACCCGGCTTCAAGCATGGCTGATCAGCCGTGCCGCGGCCATTCCACATGATGCCGGTCGATCACCAGCGCGTGCTTGTGGCGGATCGGCGCGTGCCGGTGAGGATGGGCGTGCGGTTCCGGCCCTTCCCAGCCCTCATGGGCGTGCTGGTGGTGCTCGTCATGGACATGGGGATGTTCGTGGCCCAAGGCCGAGTGGACGTGCTCGACCTCTTCCGTATCGCCGGCGGGCCAGAGCCGCACCGCAAGCGCCGTCGCGGCGACGGCCATGACGCCCATCACCGTGAACGCCGTCCCCACGCCGGCCATCGCCCCGATCCAGCCGGCCAGCGGATAGGCCGCCAGCCAGCAGGCATGGCTGAGGGCGAACTGCGCCGCGAACAGGGCTGGCCGGTCCTCCGCATGGGCGGATCGCCGAAGCAGCCTGCCGCTGGGCGTCAGCACGGCCGAATTGGCGGCCCCCAGCGCCGCCCAGACCGGCAGAAGGAGCGGCAGCCCCGCCGTCACGCGCGCCGGCAGCACGCCGCTGGACAGGATCACCGCCATCACGAGCGTCCCCGCCGCCAGTACCCAGGCGCCCGCCAGCATGACGGCCCGGTCGGACACCCGCTCCAGCAGGCGCGGCAGCAGGAACGCGACCGCCATCGAGCCCGCCCCATAAGACGCCAGCACGACCGCGACGTCGGCGTCCGTTCCGCCCAGCACGGCCCGGACGATCACGACCGTATTGACGATGACCATCGCGCCGGCCGCGGCGACCGCGCCGTTGAGCGCTAGCAGCCCTTGAAGGCGCGGCGTCTTCAGGTAGATCCGCGAGCCTTTCGTGATCCTGTGGTAGACCCCGCCCTCACGCTCCGCCGGCAGTGCCGGAGCGGGCAGCGCCACGGAACCGACCAGCAGGGCGGAACCGAGGAACCCCACCACCGTTCCGGCGAACAGGTCATGGTAGCCGATGACGGCCAGCAGGGCCGCCGCCAGCGCCGGGCTGGCCAGGCTTTCCAGATCGTAGGCAAGCCGCGCCAGCGACAGCGCCCTGGTGTACTCCGCCTCGTCCGGCAGGATGTCGGGAATGGTCGCCTGGAACGTCGGCGTGAACGCGGCGGAGGCGGACTGGAGGGCGAAGATCAGGACGTAGACCTGCCAGATCTCGGTGACGAACGGCAGCGACAGGGCGATGACGGCGCGCACGAGGTCCATGGCAACGAGGAAGGTGCGCCTGGGCAATTTGTCCGCGAACGCTCCGACGACGGGGGCCACGCCGACATAGGCCACCATCTTGATCGCCAGCGCCGTTCCGAGAACGGCCCCTGCCTTCGCACCGGCCAGATCATAGGCCAGCAGACCGAGGGCGACCGTCAGAAGGCCGGTCCCGACAAGGGCGATGACCTGCGCCGCGAACAGATGGCGGTACCTGCGGTCGGATAGAGGCGAGAGCATGGCGGACCCCCGGAGCTTTTGACGAATACGAGAAACGAACAGTCCGATGGGCATATCGGACCTTGGTCAGGACGCAGGCCAGGACGTCGATCCGCTCGAGACTACAGGGTCGCGCCAGCCTCCGATATGGCCGATCCCGTAGCATACCCTGCCAGTAGCAATAGCCCGATGCAATGACGCCAGCGACGGATCGACGATAGTCACGCAACGAACATAGCGATTCGGTCATGGTCGCGTTCTGAGCCTATTACCATCGATAGGCGAACTATATCTTATTGAAGTAAACGCTACCCCATTCATCGGCCCAGTCTTTATATTATATTGTATTTTATACGATATACTACATGACTTACCTCTTGGTTACTTTGAAGATTAAGCAATTATTTATCATGCAGTGCAATAACGGCTCGGTATGACGTGACCTATCGGGGGTCCGCGAAGCGCCGGTACCTTTCATGGCTTATCGATTTTTTGCACGCATTCTCTGGGTAGTGCTGCTCACGGCGATCGGCTGTTCGGCGACTTTGCCGGTCAGCCTGGAAGCGCAGCTGCTTGTCGCATGGTCGTTCGTCGGCGCGCTGTTCCTCGTGTCGGCCCTGAAGGCTCACAGGACGGGCCGCATCCTCGGGATATCCTTCGCGGCGTTCGTGACGATCCGATACATCATCTGGCGGACGACCAGCACGCTGCCGGCGCCCGACGACCTGCTCAATTTCATACCCGGGCTGGTGCTTTACGTCGCCGAGATCTTCTCGTTCATGATGTTCCTGCTGAGCATCTTCGTCATCAGCAACCCCCTTCACCGGAAGTCGATCCCGATCGACGACGCGGACCCCGACCTGCCGTCGGTCGACGTCCTGATCCCGACCTACGACGAAGAGCCTAATCTGCTGCTGATCACCCTGACGGCGGCGGTCTCGCTCGACTATCCAAAGTCGCGCTTCAAGGTTTACCTGCTGGACGACGGCGGCACCCGGCAGAAGTGCAACCAGGCCGACGCGCTGAAGGCGGATTCGGCACGGCGCCGCGCGGAGAAGCTGAAGGAACTCTGCCGGACGACCGGCGCCATCTACTTGACGCGGGACAGGAACGAGCACGCCAAGGCGGGCAACATCAACGCCTCTTTCGCCAAGATCAAGGGCGACCTCGTCGCGATCCTCGATGCCGACCACGTGCCATCGTCCGATTTCCTTCGAAAGACCGTCGGGTTCTTCGTCAAGGACCCCGGCATGGCCCTTGTGCAGACGCCGCACTTCTTCCTGAACCCCGATCCGGTCGAATACAATCTGAAGACCTTCCCGCGGATGCCGAGCGAGAACGAACTGTTCTATCGGAACATCCAGCCCGGCCTCGATCGCTGGAACGCCGCTTTCTTCTGCGGTTCGGCGGCCCTGTTGCGCCGAAGCGCCCTTGACGAAGTCGGCGGCATCAGCGGCAACAGCATCACCGAAGACTGCGAAACGGCGATGGACCTTCATGCCCAGGGCTATCGCAGCGCCTATCTCGATCAGCCGCTGATCGCCGGCCTTCAGCCCGAAAGCTTCGTCAGCTTCATCGGACAGCGCTCGCGCTGGGCGCAGGGCATGATCCAGATCCTCCTGCTGAAGAACGTCCTGTGGCGCAGCGGTCTGTCGCTGGCCCAGCGGCTCTGTTACCTGAGCAACAGCCTGTACTGGTTCTTCGTCTTCATCCGCCCGATCTTCGTCCTGGGACCGCTTTGCTACCTGTTCTTCGGCTTGCAGATTGTCCGGACCAACGTACCGGAATTCTTCGCCTATATCCTGCCCCACATCGTCGCCAGCGTCATGCTGCCGAACATCCTCAACGGCAAGGTACGCTGGCCGTTCATCTCCGAACTCTACGAATACGTGCTGTCGCTCCACCTGTCGCGGGCGGTGCTGTCCGTGCTCATAAACCCCCGGGCGCCGCAGTTCAAGGTGACGGCCAAGGGCGAGACGACGACGTCGGACCGGGCCTCGCCGCTGGCGGGACCGTTCGTCTGGATGGTGCTGCTGCTCACCGCCGGCATGGTGGCCGCCGCGTGGCGCTTCGTGGCATTGCCCGAGAGCCGCGAGATCATCGGCATCGTCGCCTTCTGGAACAGCGTCAGCCTTCTGCTGGCCCTGGCCGGACTGGGTGCGGTCTACGAACAGCGCCAGATCCGCAAGTTCCCGCGGATCAACCTCCAGGTCCCGGCGCACCTGAAACTGGATGGTGGAGACTTTCCGGCGCAGGTCGTGAACGGCTCGGCCAACGGCCTGAACATCGAGCTTCCGATGCATGCCCGGTCGCAGATGTCGGAATCGATGATCGTGACCCTGCTGGCGCCGGGCGAGGAAGAAGGCACCGAGCGGCAGATCACCCTGCGGGTCCGGCGCATGTCGGTCTCGGGCGGCGTCTTCTCGGTCGGATGCGAATTCAACCCGGTCAGCCAGACCGAGGCGACGGCCGCCGTCCAGCTCGTCTACGGCAACAGCCGTATCTGGGCCAAGCGCTGGCACAACCGGGTGCCGGCGGAAAGATCCATCTTCCGCAGCTTCTGGTTCCTGGTCGGCCTAGCGCTGGGCCACGGCGTCCCGGCCGCCTGGAAAATGTGCAAAAGCGGCATTCTGCGGACTGCCTCCCAGAAGAAGACTTCCGATACGGTGCCCGCCCAATGACCGCCCCAACCTCCCGGAACAGCCGGCTTCCGACGCGTATCGCGGCCACAAGCGCCCTCTGGCTGACCGCCGCCCTTCCCGTTGCCACCCTGCCCGCTCATGCCCAGCAGCCCGCCTCCCCCCTGCCGCCCGCTGCCCGGCAGGCGGTCGAGGTCACGCCGCTTTCCCTGTTGGCGGCTTCCGACCAGACGTTCGGCGTGACCGGCGAAGAGGAAACCCTATCGATCCCGTTCCACATGCCGGCCACCGTCCGCGGAAGACCGGCAACCCTGAAACTCGCATACGAGAACGCGGTCCATATCCTGCCGGGCCTGTCCCAGTTCAAGATCGCCCTGAACGGGCTTGAACTGGGCAACCTGCCGCTGACCGGGTTCGAGAAGCCCGTTTCGGCAAGCATCGGCATGCCGGCGGGATATCTGAAGCCCGGCCTCAACGAGCTGACCGTCAACTACTCCGCGCGCCACCGCGTGAGTTGCAGCGTAGCCGGCACCTTCGAACTCTGGATGCGGCTGCTGCCGGACCGCTCTTCGGTGGAGATCCTGGGCAAGCCGGCGTCCGATCTGCCGATCCTCAGCGACGCGGCGGCGTCCCTGGCCATGCCGTCCCAGTCGGGCCGGGGGCTGACGATCCTGAGCGCCCGGGCGGACACCGGAGCGGACCATGTCGCCTGGGGTGCGGACGTGGCCCAGGGCATAGCGCTTCGCCTCGGCGACCAGACGATCGTTCCCAGACCGGAGCCCGCTCCGCTGCGTGCGCCCGACGGCGACAGCCTCTTCCCCGGTCTCGACAAAGGGGTCCTGGGCGACAGCCGCAACGTCCTGATCGGGACCGCCGACCAGTTGAGCGCCATCGTCGGCAGCCGCATCGAGAGCGCGATAGCCGGTCCCTATCTCGGCCTGTTCCCACTGGGAACTTCCGGAGGCGTCGTTCTGGTCGTGTCCGGCCGGACACCGGACGAGGTGACGAGTGCGGCCAGGGCCTTCGCCAATCCCAACACGCCGCTGCCGGCGACGGCCGACACGATCCTTGCCGCCGAAGACGTCGTTTCGCTGCCGGATCTCGCGACCTTCCCGAAGGGACGCCCGGTCCCCCTTGCGGACCTCGGCTACAAGACCCGCGAGTTCAGCGGCTACCGCTTCACGCAGCCCTTGTCGGTCACGCTGGCGCGGGACTTCTTCAACCTCGACAGCCGGAAAGCGATCCTCCGGATCAACGCCGCGTCGGCACCCGGAATCGGAGCCGGATCGGCCCTGTCGGTCTTCGTCAACGGGCAGCCGGCCGCCGCCTTGCCGCTGAGCCGCATGGGCGAGCTCATCGAGCGCCGGGACCTTCACCTGCCAATGTCGCTGTTCCGTCCGGGCCGCAACGAAATCCTGCTGGCCGGCGACCTGCCGCCGGCCGAAGGCGCTCCGTGCCTGCCGGAACAATCGACGGCGCCCCGGTTCAGCCTGTTCTCCGACAGTACGCTGATGCTGCCGGAATATGCCCGCCTTGCCCAGTTCCCCGACCTGGGAACCTTCGCGAGGACGGGCAGCCCGTATACGGACGGGACGGCCGATGGGTTCGACCTCGTCCTCATGAGCAAGTCCAACGAGGAGGTAGCGGCCGCCTGGGCGCTTGCGGCCCGGATGGCCCAGGCGGCGGGGACGCCGGTCCATCCCCGCTTCTCGTTCCACGGCTCCACCGTACCGGCCGGAGACGCCCTGATCATCGGCAACCACCGGTCGCTGTCGCGTCTGGCCGGGCTGGACCTTCCGGTCCGGCAATCCGACCTGACCGCCGCCTGGGGCATCGGCACCGATCCGTCGTTCGTCCCCGCCGAAGAGCAGCCGGAGCAAGGCGAAGCCGACGAGGTGCTGGCGCAGATCGAGGCACTGCGCAGCGTCAGCCGCCCCGGCCCCGATACCATGGCGGCCGACAGCGAGGCCCGCGATCGCTGGCACAAGATCATCAAGTCGGGAGAGGACCAGAGCGTCATCAACACCGTATCCGCCGCGGCGGAGGATGTCGTGGCATCGGTGCGCCAGCATTTCCCAGCGGTGTTCGGCCAGGCGCGGCGGGAGGAAACGGACCTGTTCGCCAGCGAGCTTTCGATCCCGACCGGACTGCTCATGCAGGTGGAATCGCCGGTAACGCCATCCCGGACCTGGACGATCCTGACCGCCGCCAACGACGAGCAGCTTGCGGCCGGGGTCGAACGGCTCGTCCGGCGTCCGTACTGGGACCGGCTGGCGGGATCGGCAACCGTCTGGGGAGCGGACCCGGCAGGCACCAGAAGCATCGAGCCGTCTTCCACCTATCACCGGTTCGACAGCGACCTGAGATTGGCGAACCTCCGGCTGATCGCCGGCAACCTGATGTCGGAATATGTCTGGTACTGGACCGCCGGCCTGCTTCTGCTGGTTGCATCGTTCGGGCTGGTGACGCGCTCCTTCCTGGGTCTCGGCCGGGGCGACAACCATGATTGACCGCCGCGCATTCCTGAAGGCAGGCGTGCTCAGCGCGGGGGCCGCGGCGACCATGGCGAACCTGCCTTTTTCCCAAGTGGCTCACGCGGGCGGCGGCAACCCGGCCGGACCTTTCCCCCTGCCGCCGGAGGACTGGCAGTGGTTCCGCCAGACCTTCGTGACGCTCGAAGGCCGCGTCGTCGATACCGGGAATGGCGGGATCTCCCATTCCGAGGGACAGGGATATGGCATGCTGCTCGCCGCGGCGGCCGGCGCCAGAGCCGACTTCAACCGAATCTGGCAGTGGACCCATGCCAACCTGATGGTCAGGCAAGACGGTCTGGTCGCCTGGAAATGGGTGCCGGAGGGGACCGACAAGGCTGTCGGCAAGGTCACCGACCAGAACAACGCCACGGACGGCGACATCCTGATCGCCTGGGCTCTACTGCGGGCCGGCAAGCGCTGGAACGACCGGTCCTTCCTGACCGCGGCGACCGCCATGGCCACGGCGGTCCGCAGCAACATGATCCGGCGGGTCGAGGATCACAGCATCCTGCTGCCCGGCCATGTCGGCTTCGAGCGGCCGAACGGCCTGGTCGCCAACCTGTCCTACTGGGTCTTCCCCGCCCTGCTGGCGTTCCAGGACTGGGAACAGCACCGGGACTGGAGCGATCTGGTCTCCGGCGGCCTCGCCCTGCTCGCCCATAGCCGGTTCAGCCGGTGGCAGCTTCCGGCGGACTGGGTCCTCGTCGATCCCGGCATGAAGGTCGGCATGGCCGAAGGCTTTCCGCCGAGATTCGGCTTCGATGCGATCCGGGTGCCGCTCTACCTGACCTGGGCCGGCTACAAGGACCCTTGGTATCTGGATCCCTACGTGTCGCTGGTCCAGGCACAGAAGGAACGCCCCGGCCTGGCGGCGACCGTCGACCTCACCACGGGAGAGCCGTCGGCGATGGGGGCTTCCCCCGGAGCGATGGCGGTCTACGGCCTCGTCTCCCGCGCCATGAAGTCCGCCTACCGGGCACCTCCAACCGAAAACAATTCGTCTGAAGATTATTATTCGGCATCGCTGCGGCTGCTTTCGAAAGTTGCCGCACAGGAAAATGGACTGTGACCATGGTCAAAGGTGCTTTGATTTGTCTGACGGTCTCTCTCGGCGCTTCGGTAGCATTGCTGGCGCCGGAAGCGGCACATGCCCAGAAGTCCGATAGTCACGTCTCGCCGCTCGCCGCTCCGACCGTGACGCTCGACCAGCCCCAGGGGTCCGGGAGCGGTCCGGATGAAACGGCCCTGCGCTTCTACGCGTCCAAACGGGATCTCGACCGCGTCGAAGCGGAGATCAGGCGGTTGCAGGCGCTCGATCCCAACTGGCAGCCTCCCAAGGACCTGATGAACCCCAAGCCGGCTAGTGCCGGCGTGGACGAGGCGCCGATCTGGGAACTTGCCGCCAGGGGCGACATTGCCGGTGCCCGCGCCGGACTGGCGGAGATCAAGCGCAGGAACCCGACCTGGAGCACGCCGCCCGAACTGGAAAAGCATCTGGCCGTCCAGGAAGCCCGGAAAGACCTCCAGCTTGCCGGGGCTTCGAAGAATTGGTCCCGGATCGTCGAGCTTGCCGGGCGCAATGGCGACCTGATGTCCTGCGGCAACATCGACATCATGTGGCAGGTCGCCCAGGCGCAGGGCGAGCTGGGTCACGGCGCCGACACCTTCAAGCTCTACCGCACGATCATCGAGACCTGCGCCAACGAGAAGGAGCGGCAGGACACGATCCTGAAAGCGTCCGCCTATGTGGACGACGCCCAGGTCGACGAGCTTTTCCGGCTGGAGTCCGCGCGCTCCTCGCCGTCGGGCAAGACCGCCCTCGATCAGGTCCGGGCAAGACTGGAACGGGGCAGCTTCTCCCGCCGGCTCGCGGAGTCGAAGGGGGCGAAGCTAAGCCCCGAGCGGGTCAAGGCGTTCGAAGAGGAAACCAGGGCATCGAAGGACAGCGACGGCGCCCTGACGCTCGGCTGGTTCTACCACAACGAAAACAATCACCGGGACGCCGAGAAGTGGTTCATCTATGCCAATGCCCTGAACCCGGACGAGAACTCCGCCGAGGGTCTGGTCTATACGTATCTGGCATTGAAGGACCGGCAGCGGGCCGAGGAAGTCGCCAAGCCCTGGCTGGCGACGTCGGATAAGATCAAGAAGGCTCTTGCCGTCTCCAAGCCTTCGGCCTCGAAGACCCGGCAAACCGCCGTGAAGTCGCGGACGACGGTGCAAAGCGCAACGGTACAAAGTGCCCGGGCACTTACACCGCCCGATCCGGCGACGATCAATGCCCCGGAGATGCCGAGGGCAATGGACGCCGCCGTCGCGGCGCAGGCTCGCGGCGCCTCCTCCGACTGCCTCGCCCACCTCAATCCCGTCAGGGGCCGTCCGGGATGGACAAGCGCAATGGCGCAGATGCGCGGCTGGTGCCTGCTGTCGCTCAAGCGGGAGACCGAAGCTCAACTGGCTTTCGAGGAAGCCAGGGCGCTGGCCGTCCCGACGACGGCCACCGGGGAAAAGGAACTGGAGAGCGCCCAGCTCGGCATCATCCAGTCGCGCCTGCAAAGCGGCATGGTGGAAGAAGCGATGCGCGAGCTGGCGACTAGCAACCTGAGCCGCGCCAAGGTCGCAGAGCTTCACGCCGACGCCCTGTCGCAACAGGCCGTCCGCGAATATCAGGCGGAACATCACTGGGAAGCGTTGCGGCTGATCGACGCCCGCAACCAATACCTGCCGCCCAGGCGGGACCTGGAGATACTGCGCGGTTACAGCCTCTACCACGTCAACAGGACCGGCGAAGCGCTCGAAGTCTTCGAGCGGCTCGACAAACTGCTCAGCACACCGGAGTCGCGAGAGGGAATGCGTATCTCCAGAGGGGGTTTAGACTAAATGACCGGCTCCTGTCCCGCCCCCTTCCGCAAGCTCTGGGCCGTCAAGGCGGCGATGCTCCTGGGCCTGCTCTCATCGACCGCCGGCTGCACGCGCTGGTACGATCCCGAAGCGATGGTCCCCACCACGCAGGCCTGGCAGCGGATCTCTCCCGAACAGGCGCCGGTCGTCTTCGCGCGCGATGCTTCGGCCGTCATCCTGTCCGCCCGCCGCCAGACGTTCGGCAGATTGACGGAAACCTATGAAATCACGCTGGAGAATCCGACCGTCCTGCCAGGCGAAAACGGCATCCGGATGGAGGTGCGGCGTCGTCCGACATCGATGCTGGCAAGCCTGACGACCTTGAGCGAGCCCTTCGCAACACCGCGCTACGACGAGAAGCTGATGAACTCCCGCCTCCAGGCGGAGTTCCCGACGCTGAAGACCAAGATCGAATCCGACCTTCGCCAGAACCGCTACGGTCTCTACAGCTACGCGACGGCGACCGACGGCTACGTCACCTGCGTCCTGGCATGGCAGGTCATCGACGACTATAGCCGGATGCTGCCCCCCAACTTCGCGCTTCTGCGGACCGAATACCGTTTCTGCGCCCCCGACGAGAAGCCGGCCCGGCTTCTGGCCCTGTTCGACAGGGCGACGCTGTTCTTCGGCGGGCACATGATGCCGGAGACCGACATGGGAGCCGGTCAGCTCGGCCGCATCGACGCCGGGATGCCGGTCTCGCTGTTGCCCAGCCGAAGCGCCTCGGCCGCCAGGACCGTGAGTGCGCCGGTCGCCAGGGCCATCAGCGAGCCGGTCACGAGGGTCATGAGCGAGCCGGACGACGATCAAACGCTCGACTTTAGCAATCCCGCCCATGCCCGGACCATGCAGCGCCTGCTCAAGGACCTGGGCCTCTACGACGGGCAGATCGACGGGATCTGGGGACCGAAGTCACGTCAGGCGCTGAAGGACTATAGGAAGTCCATCGGGTAGGCGGAAACGAGTTGTGGACGGAGTCGGTGGCCCTTTGGGGACGCTGACCCCGTCCAGTATTCGACGACGCGCGCTGAAATCGGATAGTGGATAGCCGGTATCTGCCAGCTATCCGACAGTTTCCTGTTCCTTAATCGGCGTACTCGACCAGTGGCCGCCGAAAGTCCCACAACTATCAAACGTCGAGGTTCGCCACCTTCAGCGCGTTGTCCTGGATGAACTCCCGTCTCGGCTCAACGACATCGCCCATGAGCGTGCTGAACACTTCCTCCGCCTCGTCGGCGTGGTTGACCTTCACTTGCAGGAGCGAGCGCTTGGTCGGGTCGAGCGTGGTTTCCCAGAGCTGTTCCGGGTTCATCTCGCCCAGGCCCTTGTAGCGCTGGATCGTGACGCCGTGGCGGCCGAGTTCCATGATCGCGTCGAGCAGGGCCAGCGGACCGGTGATCGGGCGGAGGTCCTTGTCCTTGTGGGTCAGGCGTCCGATGCCGTCGTAGTTGGCTTTCAGCGATGCGGCCATGTTGTTGAGCGTACGGGCTTCGACGCTTTTCAGCACGTCGCGGTCCAGCACGTGGCGATGGGTCACGCCCCGGCGGGTGCGGGCGATGATAAGGGCGTCGGTCGTTGCTTCGCCGGTCCAACCTCCGCCCAGCATGCCGTCGCTGTCGCTCAGCGTGTTGAGGCGGGTGGCGATCTCGGCGGCCTTGGCGCTTGCGCGTTCCGGGTCGTTCAGAAAGGCGATGTCGAAGGCGCCGGCGATGGCGGACTGCTCGACCACGCGCAGGCTGCCGGCCTTGCGGGTCAGGGTTTCCATGGGGCCGCGCGCAACGCGGGCCTGCCCGACCAGTGCCTTGAGCTGGTCGCCGATCACCAGCACGCCGTCGGACGACGGGCTGAAGGAGACATCGTCGATGCCCTCGTCGGTCAGGTAGTCCTCGAGCGCCTTGTCGTCTTTCAGGTACCGCTCGCGCGCGTTGCCGCGCTTGATCCGGTACAGCGGCGGCTGGGCGATGTAGAGATAGCCGTTCTCGATCACCTGCGGCATCTGGCGGTAGAAGAAGGTCAGCAGCAGCGTCCGGATGTGGGAACCGTCCACATCGGCGTCCGTCATGATGATGATCTTGTGGTAGCGCGTCTTGGCGACGTCGAACTCTTCGCGGCCGATGCCGGTGCCGAGCGCCGCGATCAGCGTGCCGATCTCGGCGGAGCCGAGCATCTTGTCGAAGCGTGCCCGCTCGACGTTGAGGATCTTGCCGCGCAGCGGCAGGATGGCCTGATATTGGCGCGACCGTCCCTGCTTGGCGGAGCCGCCCGCCGAGTCACCCTCGACGATGAACAGTTCGGACAGCGCCGGGTCGCGTTCCTGACAGTCGGCCAGTTTGCCCGGCAGCGACGTGATGTCCAGGGCGCCCTTGCGCCGGGTCAGCTCGCGCGCCTTGCGCGCGGCTTCGCGCGCGGCGGCCGCTTCCACCACCTTGCCGGTGATGCGCTTGGCTTCCTGCGGGTGTTCCTCAAGCCATGTGGCGAGCGCCTCGCCGATCGCGTTCTCCACGACCGGACGCACTTCGGACGAGACCAGCTTGTCCTTGGTCTGGCTGGAGAACTTGGGGTCCGGCACCTTGACCGACAGCACGCAGGTAAGACCCTCTCGCATGTCGTCGCCGGTCAGGGTGACCTTCTCCTTCTTGGCGATGCCCGACACGTTGGCGTAGTTGTTCAGCGTCCGGGTCAGGGCGCCACGGAAGCCGGCCAAGTGGGTGCCGCCGTCGCGCTGGGGGATGTTGTTGGTGAAGCACAGCATCGTCTCGTGATAGCTGTCGTTCCACTGCAACGCCGCTTCCACCGTGATCTCGCCGCCAAGCTCGCTCGGCCGCACCGCCGACAGCGAAATCGCCGGCTTGTGCAGGGCTGTTTTGGAGCGGTCGAGATACTGGACGAAGGCTTCCAGGCCGCCTTCGTAGTGCAGGTCGACCACCTTCGGCTCGACGCCACGGGAGTCGACGAGCTGGAGATAGACGCCGGAGTTCAAGAAGGCCAGTTCGCGCAGGCGGTGTTCAAGCGTGCCGATGTCGAAATCGACCTTGGTGAAGGTCGCCTTGGAGGGCAGGAAGGTGACTTCGGTGCCGCTCAGCACCTTGCCATTGACGACGGGGGCCTCGCCCACTTCCTTGAGGGCATAGACGCGGTCGCCGTGGGCGAATTCCATCTCCCAGATCCGGCCGCCGCGCCAGACGCGCAGGAACAGGTGTTCCGACAAGGCATTGACGACGGACACGCCGACGCCGTGGAGGCCGCCGGACACCTTGTAGGAGTTCTGGTCGAATTTGCCGCCGGCGTGGAGCTGGGTCATGATGACCTCGGCCGCCGAAACGCCTTCCTCGATATGCATGTCCACGGGGATGCCGCGGCCGTTGTCGCGCACCGTCACCGAGCCGTCGGCGTTCAGCACGACCTCGACCTTGTCGCAGTAGCCCGCCAGCGACTCGTCGATGGCGTTGTCCACCACCTCGTAGACCATGTGGTGCAGGCCCGAGCCGTCATCGGTGTCGCCGATATACATGCCAGGCCGCTTGCGCACCGCATCCAGGCCCTTCAACACCTTGATGCTGTGGGCGCCGTACTCTTCGGGTGCGGAATCGGGGGTCTTGAAAGCTTCCTGTGCCATCGGTCGATACTATCAGAGTTTCGGGTTACGTGCCGGAGGATTAATCCTCACGGCGGGCTTATTCGTGTCGCGCGCGGTATCAGACCGGGGTGACATGGGCGTCCTCCACACGGAAGAAACTGGCCGCATCGCCCAGTTCGGCGAAGACGGCTGAATCGGTGCCGGTCAGCCACGCCTGGGCGCCCAGTTCAAGGATTTCGCCGAACAGCGCCGTGCGCCGCTCGGCATCCAGATGGGCCGCCACCTCGTCCAGCAAGATCAGGGGCGGCTGGCCACGCTCGGCCGCCATCAGGCGGGCATTGGCCAGGATGATGGCGATCAGCAGGGCTTTCTGTTCGCCGGTCGAGCAGACCTCCGCCGGCATGTTCTTGGTCCGGTGGCGGACCGACAGGTCGCTGCGGTGGGGACCGACGGTGCCGCCGCCCTCGCCGGACCCGGAACCCGAACCGTCGAACCGGCGCGAGTCGGCCAGACGGCGGCGCAGATCGTCCTCCGCCGCCAGCGCCGGCTGTTCGTCCAGCCAGTCTTCCACCGTGCCGGTGACCGCCAGATCGGCGCGTGGGAACGGCCCTACCGCCTGCTCGCAGGCATTCTGAAGGCGGGTCACCATGTCGCGGCGCGCGGCGGCCACGGCGACGCCCGACGTGGCCATCTCGTCTTCCAGCGCCGACAGCCAGGCATCGTCGCCCCGCCCGTCGCGCAGCAGGCGCCCGCGTTCGCGGAGCGCGTGTTCGTAGCGGCTGAGACGCCCGGCATGGGCCGGGTCGAAGCCGAACACCAGACGGTCGAGGAACCGGCGGCGCCCGCCCGACCCTTCGATGAACAGCCGGTCCATCTGAGGTGTCAGCCACGTCAGGGCGACATGTTCGGCCAGAGCAATCTGGCCCCGGACGGGATGGCCGTCGATCCGGACCAGACGACGCTCCGAAGGGCCTTCCGCCGTCACGTCGCGTCCGGTGCCGATATCGACCGGGCCGAACGGGGTTTCGACACAGGCGGCGACCGCCCAACCGGCCCTCCGGCCCTCTACCGCTCCATCGGAACCGCCGATCCGCTCGACATCGGCCAGCTTGGCGCGGCGCAGGCCGCGTCCCGGCGACAGAAAGCTGACGGCTTCAAGCAGGTTGGTCTTGCCGGCGCCGTTGGGGCCGGTCAGCACGACGGGCCGCGTATCGGCATTCAGCCGCGCGCCCTCGTAGCAGCGGAAGCGCGTCAGGGTGAGACGCGTTACCGCCAGCTTCGCCGCTGGTCCCTTATCCGGCCGGATATCGTCTTCTGTCCGGGTATTCGCAGTCCGGGCATTTGAAGTGGGCGCATCGCGCAACGGCATCAAAACTCCAGCCTTACCCGCGATACGGCCCGTCAGGAGCCATACCGGAGGGGCCACGCGTCCGGCATGGCCGCGCCTTCCCGGCGCTTCGGCAACAGCGCGCGTCAAACGCGCATCGGCATCAGAACATACAGGGCCGACGGGTCGGCCACGTCACGGACGATCGTGGGCGATGCGGCGTCGGCCATCGTGAACCGCGCGCCGTCACCCTCAATCTGCTGAGTGATGTCCAATAGATAGCGAGAGTTGAACCCGATTTCGAGGGGGGAGCTGTCATAACTGACTTCCAGTTCCTCGGTGGCGCTGCCGGCTTCAGGGCTGGTCGCCGAGAGCACCAGATTGCCCCGGTCGATGCTGAGCTTGACCGCCCGGCTCTTCTCCGTCGAGATCGTGGCGACGCGGTCCACGGCACTGGCGAAGACCTTGCTGTCCACTTCCAGCACCTTGTCGTTGCCGGTCGGGATCACGCGCTCGTAATCGGGGAAGGTGCCGTCGATCAGCTTGGAGGTCACCATCACGGTGTCGAAGCCGAACCGGACCTTGGTCTCCGACAGGGCTACGCTGATCCGGTCGCCGGCCTCGTCGATCAGCTTGCGGATCTCCATCACGGTCTTGCGCGGCACGATCACGCCGGGAATGTTGCCGGCCCCTTCCGGCAGCGGGATTTCCACCCTTGCCAGACGGTGGCCGTCGGTTGCGACGGCGCGCAGCACCGGCACTTCGGTTTCACCTGCGCGCGACCGGGTCGCGTGCAGATAGATGCCGTTCAGGTAGTAGCGGGTTTCCTCGGTCGAGATCGCAAAGCGGGTGCGGTCGACCAGCATCCGCAGATCGGCGGCCGACAGGGAGAACTGATGCGCCAGCTCGCCGCCCGACATCTGCGGGAAATCCTCGGTCGGCAGGCAGCCGAGCTTGAAGTTGGAGCGGCCCGAACGCAGCGTCAGCAGACCGTTGTCACCGGAGCTGTCGAGTTCCACCTGGCTGCCGTCCGGCAGCTTCCGCACGATGTCGTAGAGCGTGTGAGCGGGAGCAGTGGTCGAACCGGCCTGGGTGACCTCCGCCGGGACCGTTTCGACGATCTCCAGGTCCATGTCGGTGGCGGTCAGCGCCAACTCACCGTTTTCGGCCCTGAGCATGACGTTGGACAGGATGGGAATGGTGTTCCGGCGTTCCACCACACTTTGAACATGCCCGAGGGAGCGGAGGAGGGCTGCGCGTTCGATCGTGATTTTCATTCTGGTCCGCTGCAATTCTCGTTGGGCGTGATCTCGTGGAGCCTGAAGCCGGTTCCAAACTTCGTCCCCGCTCGCGCGCACGCCTTGGGCCTGCCCGCCAAACGGGGGGCGAATATAGCACAGCGGACAAAAAATCTAACCGATTCCGTCAGCTGGACGCGATTTCAGGCCGGCAATTGAGAATAAGGCGCGCCGCCAGCGCGCCTCAGCCTTCCAGCATGCGGCGGAGCAGTTCGACGTCCTCGGCGAAGCTCTGGTCGGACGTACGCAGTTCCTCCACCTTCTTGACCGCGTGCATGACGGTGGTGTGGTCGCGGCCGCCGAACTTGCGGCCGATTTCCGGCAGGGAACGGGCCGTGAGCTGCTTGGCGAGGTACATCGCGACCTGACGCGGCCGGGCGACGGCGCGGGCGCGCCTTGCGGAGTGCATGTCGGCCAGCCGGATGTTGTAATGCTCCGCCACCTTCTTCTGGATCTCGTCGATCGTGACGCGGCGGTCGTTGGCCCTGAGCAGGTCGTGCAGGACCTCCTGGGTCGACTCCAGCGTGATCGCGCGGCCGACCAGTTCAGCGTGGGCGACTATCCGGTTCAGGGCGCCTTCAAGCTCGCGTACGTTGGACGTGATCTTGTGCGCCAGGAACTCCAGGACCTTGGCGTTGATCTGGACGTTCATCGACTCGGCCTTGGCCTGGAGGATGCCCAGCCGCAGCTCGTACGTCGTCGGGTGGATGTCGGCGACCAGCCCCCAGCCCAGGCGGGAGCGCAGCCGCTCCTCCATCCCTTCCAGGTCGGACGGAGACTTATCGGCGGAAATAACGACCTGACGGTTCTGATCGACCAGGGCGTTGAAGGTGTGGAAGAACTCTTCCTGGGTGCTGTCCTTGCCGCTGATGAACTGTACGTCGTCGATCATCAGCACGTCGACCGAGCGGAACTGCTCCTTGAAGGCCATCGTGTCCTTGAAGCGGAGCGCCCGGATGAACTGGTACATGAACTTCTCGGCCGACAGGTACAGCACCCGGCGGTTGGGGTCCTTCTTGCGGATCTGCCACGCGATCGCGTGCATCAGGTGGGTCTTGCCCAGACCGACGCCGCCATACAGGAACAGCGGGTTGAAGGTGACCGTGGCGGCGTCGGTGACGCGCCGGGCCGCCGCATGGGCAAGCTCGTTCGGCTTGCCGACGACGAAGTTCTCGAAGGTGAAGCGGGGATCGAGATGGGCGAAGTGCTCGTCGCGCCCGTCCAGACCAAGCTGGGTGCCGGCGACGGGTCGCTCCTCCTCCACCTCGTCCGAGGGGATCGGGTCCACGGACGAGACGAGATCGTCGTTGGCCGAGGCGCCGACTTCGACCCGGCTGGGAGCCACCACGATATCGACCGACTGGACTCGCGGGTTCTCGCCCGACCACAGCGCACGGATGCGGTCCGCGTAATGTGTCAGGACCCAGTCCCGCATGAACCGGGTAGGCACGGTGATGCTGACTTCACCACCCTTCAACTCGCCGATCGTCAGAGGTTTCAACCAGCTCCGGTACGCGGTCTCGCCCACCTCTTCCTTGAGGCGGCCACTAACCCTCGCCCACTGCTGATCCAACGAACCGCCCACCGACATGCCCATCAGCTCCTGCTGCAACGTCCTGCCGGCTCCGCGGTGCGGCAGCCGGTAAATATTCGATACTTTGGCCTGTCCCATGCCAAGCACCCGCCGGTCAGGGCGACCCGCGGCGCTTCGTCATGGGACCGGCTTATCGGCAACGCGCAAGCTGCACGACGCCGATATCGACCCGAAAACCATCTCGAAAGAAAGTGAGACTATGCCGGAGATCGGCCTGATTCAGCCATGAACATTTTAGCCGCAGCGCTGTAATGCATTGCCCCGATAGGTGCAATGTACAGGTGCGGCATGCATGCACTGGGCAAGACCTCTCCCTGCCGGCAAAGTTAAGTCCCTGCCGTTCACAATTCACATTTTTCGAGTAACCGGACACCTCGGAGGAAGACTACAAGCACTCTTCCGTCGGTCATCCACTTTCATCACCGGTTGCCCACGACCGTCAGAAATCGAAGCTTTTACTTAAACTCCGTGTCTCGACCATCGCAGCGTCGGGAAATGTTAATCGGCCATGCTCTGGCTGACAACAGGATCGAAAAGGGAACGATCGAAAAAGTAAATTTCGTTCTCAGAACTAACCCGAAGATCAACCACAGGGGGGTTTGAAACAGTACACAATAGTCAGCGGCTCCTGAGGCGAGAGGCCGCAAGAGAGAACAACCGCTTTGGTCGGTTTGGGAATAAAAAAGCCGCGCCGTACTCGGCGCGGCTTGATCTCACCGCGAGGAGGCTCAGAGCGCCTTGATGCGGGAAGAAAGCCGCGACAGCTTGCGCGAGACGGTGTTCCGGTGAAGGACACCCTTGGACACGCCACGCTGCATTTCGGGCTGGGCCTGCTTGAAAGCCTCGGCGGCGGCTGTTTTGTCGCCGGTCGCGATGGCGACTTCGACCTTCTTGACGAAGGTGCGGATGCGGCTGACGCGGGCGCCATTGACGGCTGTGCGCCGCTCGGTCTGGCGGATACGTTTCTCTGCGGACTTGTGATTAGCCATAACTAAACCTTCTGCGGACACACCTGTGCCGAATGCGAGCGCGCTTTATAGGGGTGGCTGGGGATAAGAGTCAAGGCGGCAGAGTCAGATTCTACACGGTCCGGCCCCAGATGCCTGAGGCCGGACGACTCCCGTCCGGCATTCTCCCCGGCGGCGGATAGATCAGCGATTCCTGAAGTTGGCTTCGCGCTTCTCGGTGAAGGCGGCCATGCCTTCCTTCTGGTCCTCGGTCGCGAAGGTGGAGTGGAACAGCCGGCGCTCGAACCGGATGCCTTCCTCCAGCGTCGTCTCATAGGAGCGGTTGACCGACTCCTTCGCCATCATCACGACCGGGCGGGAGAGCGAGGCGATCCGGGCGGCCACCTTCAGCGCTTCCTCGATCAGGTCGGCGGCGGGAACGATCCTGCTGACCAGGCCGCAGCGCTCGGCCTCGGCGGCGTCGATAGTGCGGCCGGTCAGGACCATTTCCATCGCCTTGGACTTGCCGACGAACCGGGTCAGCCGCTGGGTGCCGCCGGCGCCGGGAATGGTGCCGATCGTGATCTCCGGCTGGCCGAACTTGGCGGTATCGGCCGCCAGGATGAAGTCGCACATCATGGCGAGCTCGCAGCCGCCCCCCAGCGCATACCCCGCCACGGCGGCGATCACCGGCTTGCGGGCGGTCGCCACCCTGCCCCACTTCTTCGTGATGAAGTCGGAAAGATAGACGTCCATGTAAGAGTGGTTCGCCATCTCCTTGATGTCGGCACCGGCGGCGAAGGCTCGCTCGCTGCCGGTCAGGACGATGCAGCCGATCTCGTCGTCAGCCTCGAAGGCATCGACGGCGGCGGCCAGTTCGGTCACCAGCGCGTCGGACAGGGCGTTCAGCGCCTTGGGCCGGTTGAGCTTGATGAGGCCGACCTGTCCGTGGGTCTCCACCAGGATATTTTCGTAAGGCATGCTTCTCTCCCCCTTGGATGGGCACGGCCGTCGCCTTGGGGCGGGCCTTGCCGTAGAACCGGTGATTGGGTTGCTTGGATAAGGCCTGACTACTGCGGATTGACGATGAAGCGAACCGTCAGGACATCGCCCGGCGCTCCGGGGTCGGTCAGCTCGATCCGCAGCGACTCGCCGTCGCGCGTATAGCGCCCCTCGCCGGCCGATTTCCAGCCGAGCTGCGGCGCAGTATCGGCATAGAAGCTTCGGACGGCGGCGGCCCGCACCCGGCCGGTCGCCACCGCCTGGACGATCCTGCCGCCGGGCTTGTCGAAGACGACGCTCTGATCGCCGACGCCGACGAGGCCCGGCATCAGGGGTAGGTCGTCGATCCCCTCGACGAAGGCGCTCTCCGCCGCCTGGGCCGGAAAGATGCCCGGAATACGCAGACCGGACGGCGCTGCGGCGAGCAAAAGGATGGCGAGGACCGCCGATGTGAGGACCGGATGATGCGGCATGCCGAACTGGTACATCAGCGCTGCCGTCGTGGACAATAGAAAGTCGAGCGGTTGGCCTGAACGATCCGCTGCACCCCCCCGGTGCTCGATATGTCGCAGGTGCAGCCGGGGCAGGCCTGCCCCTCGCGGTCGTAGACCGAGAAGCTGTGCTGGAAGTAGCCCAGCTCGCCCGACGCCTGGACATAATCGCGGAGCGTGGAGCCGCCG
Organism: Skermanella aerolata KACC 11604; assembly: GCF_000936425.1. Lineage (GTDB taxonomy): Bacteria > Pseudomonadota > Alphaproteobacteria > Azospirillales > Azospirillaceae > Skermanella > Skermanella aerolata. The sequence goes on from NZ_AVFK01000026.1 coordinate 38,550, forward strand.
GCGGCGATGGCCTCGGTCAGCACCTCGCGAATCACGGGCACGAGTCGCTCGGCGTCGCTGCCCGCCACCGTGGCCGCGATCCGCGTCGGGCTGATCCCGGACCGGAACAGAGCCTCGCACACATATATGTTGCCCAAGCCCGCCACGACCGTCTGGTCGAGCAGGGCCGACTTGATCGGCGTGATCCTGGCCTTCAGCGCGCGGGACAGCGTTTCGGCGTCGAACTCGTTGCCCAGCGGCTCCGGTCCCAGCGACGCCAGCAGCGGATGGCTGTCGAGGACGTCGGCCCCAGTCATCGCCATCAGGCCGAATCGCCGGGCGTCGTTGAACCGGATGTCGGACCCGTCGTCGGTGGTCAGCAGGACATGGTCATGCGTCGCCGGCGGCCCCAGGTCCCGGCCGATGGTCATCCGGCCCGACATGCCGAGATGGACGATCAGCACCTGATCGTCGTCCAGGTGGATCAGGATGTACTTTGCGCGCCGCCGGATGGTGACGACCTTGCGACCGGTCAGCCGCTCGACCATCCGGTCGGGGAACGGGATGCGCAGGTTGGGCCGGCGCTGCTCGACCCTGGTCAGCACCCGCCCCTCCATCTTCATGGCGAGCCCACGGCAGACGGTTTCGACTTCAGGCAGTTCGGGCATGAGGACTTCGGCTGGTTGACAAGGCGGTCCGGTCGGACCTGCGCCGTATCATATAGTCACGAAGCCGCCCATGATGCGGGAAATCAGGACAGGGATGCGCCGGATCAGCCCCGAGGCGGGCTGCGCCGGTCGAGCACCTTGTAGAGGGCGCTGTGGTCCAGATCGCCTTCCACCGCCAGCAGGTCGCGGAACATATCGGCCACCTGGGCGGTCAGCGGCGCTTCGAAGCCGGTATCGGCAGCGGCGGCCAGCGCGTTGTCCATGTCCTTCAGGTGAGTGACGGAACGACCCTTCGTCTCGAACGCCTTCTCCACCATGCGGGAGCCGTGCAGGTCGAGCACCCGGCTCTCGGCGAAGCCGCCGCGCAGGGCTTCCCTTACCCTGGCCGGATCGGCCCCGCCCCGCTCCGCCAGCAGCAGCGCTTCGGCCACGGCGGCTATCGTGACTCCGACGATGACCTGGTTTGCCAGCTTGGCGTACTGGCCGGCGCCGGACGGGCCGACCAGCGTCGGCTTTCCCATCGCTTCAAGTACGGGAACGACCTGGACGTAGTCCTCCTCCCGGCCGCCGGCCATGATCGCAAGGGTCCCCTGCTCAGCCCCGACGGTACCGCCCGAGACCGGAGCGTCCAGATGGGAAACGCCACGTTCGGCCAGCACCCTCGCATGCTCGCGCGCCTCGGCCGGCTTGATCGAACTCATGTCGATCAGGATGGAGCCCGGCCTCATCGCCTCGGTGACGCCCTGGCCGGTCAGCAGGTCGGAAACGACGGGACCGTTCTCCAGCATCGTGATGACGATGTCGGCATCGGCCACGGCGGCGGCAGCCGTATCGGCGACGGTGGCGCCGTCGGCGGCCAGCGGCTCCGCCTTGGCGCGGGTGCGGTTCCAGACGGTGACATCGTAGCCTGCACCCAGCAGGCGGCGGACCTGACGCGAGCCCATCAGGCCCAGGCCGAGAAATGCGATGCGCGGCTGCGCTTCGGGCATGATCGTCTCCAGATTTGGCAAGTCAGTTCAACCGGATGGACGGCGTCCGCCCAAAACCGCCGGATACGCGGGAAATACCGGCGGCCAGCAGCGGCCAGAGCAGCAGGAGCACGCCGATCGTCATGATCGTGCCGACCAGACCGTTCGACCAGAACACCGCCAGCGAGCCACGGGCCATGATCATCGACTGGCGGAACGCGTCCTCCGCCTTGTCACCCAGCACCATCGCCAGCACCAGCGGCGCTATCGGGTAGTCGAGCTTCTTGAAGACGTAGCCGACCAGACCGAACGCCAGCACCAGCCAGAGGTCGAAAGTCCCGCTGTTGACCGTATAGGCGCCGATGAAGCAGACGACAACGATGACGGGGCCGATGATCGAGAACGGAATGCGCAGGATGGAGGCGAACAGCGGCACCGTCGCCAGCACCAGCACCACGGCGACCACGTTGCCGATATACATGCTGGCGATCAGGCCCCAGACGAAGTCGGGCCGCTCGATGAACAGCATGGGTCCCGGCGTCAGGCCCCAGATCATCAACCCGCCCATCATGACGGCGGCGGTGGCGGAACCGGGGATGCCCAGCGCCAGCATCGGCAGCATCGCGCTGGTTCCCGCCGAATGGTCGGCGGCTTCCGGCGCCACGATGCCGGCGGGTTCGCCCTTGCCGAACTCCTTGCCCCGGCGAGAGAACCGCTTGGCGAGGCCGTAGCTCATGAACGAGGCTGCCGTGGGCCCCCCCGGCGTGATGCCCATCCAGCAGCCGATCAGGCAGCTCCGCAGCAGCGTCACCCAGTGGCGCGGCAGCGTGGCGATGGTCTTCAGCACCTCGCGCGGGCTGACCCGCGCCCGGATGCCGTCGAACCGCAGCCCCTCCTCCATCGTCAGCAGCAACTCGCCGATGCCGAACAGGCCGATGACGGCGATCAAGAAGCTGATGCCCTTGATCAGGTCGGGGATCTCGTAGGTCAGCCGCAGGCTGCCGGAAATCGTATCCATGCCGACCGTGGCGAAGCCGAAGCCCAGCATCATCGACACGACAGTCTTGAACGGCGACGCGCTGCCCATGCCGACGAAACTGGCGAAGGTCAGGAAATAGACCGCGAAGTATTCCGGCGAGCTGAATTTCAGGGCGAACTTGGCGACCCAGCTAGATAGTCCGGTGATCACCAGCACGCCGAACAGCGCACCGATGCCGGCCGACAGGAAGGCCAGCGTCAGCGCATGCGTCGCCTGTCCCTTCCGCGCCAGCGGGTAACCGTCGAAGGTCGTGGCGACGGAGGACGGTTCGCCCGGAATGTTGAACAGGATCGACGTGGTCGATCCGCCGAACAGCGCCCCCCAATACATGCTGGTCAGCAGGATGATGGCCGAAATCGGGTCCATCGTGAAGGTCAGCGGCAACAGCAGCGAGACGCCGTTCGGCGCTCCCAGCCCCGGCAGGACGCCCACGAGAATGCCCAGGAGGACGCCGGCCCCCATGATGGCGATATGATAGGTGGTCAGCGCGACGCTGAACCCCGTCATAAGGTTCGAGAAGTTCTCCAAGGCGTTTTCCCCCAGTTTTTCTTAGTTCGGCCGGTCAAGGCCGGTACTCGGGCTCAGTAGATGCCGAGCATCGCTTCGACGGGACCTTTGAGCAGCGGCACCTGGAACCAGACCTCCATCACGACGTAGAAGGCGATGGCGGTCCCGATGCTGACCAGCGCCGCCAGGGGAATCTTGAAACGGCCCTGGATGGTCATCACGGCGAACAGATAGACGGTCATAGCGACATAGAGGCCCAGCAGGACGCAGAGCGCCACGAAGGCGACCATCGGACCGGCGAAGGCGACGATCCGGCCGGCCTGCTCGCCGGTCAGGAAGACCTGCCCCGTCCGCCGATGCTGGGTGAAGGCCTGCGCCACGACGCCCAGGCTGGCGAGGACGATCAGCAGGCCGATATAGAAGGGAAAGTATCCCGGCTGCGGACCGGCATCGTCCCACCCGGTCCCGAATTCCGTGGCGCCGTAGCTGATGATGGCGCCGGCCAGGGCCGTGACGCAGCCGGTGGCTATCTCCATCGCGAAGCGGGAAAGGACCATGCCGTGAAACATGCGCATGGACGGGCCTCCGTGAGAGCGGTTGAGGGGGAGCCGGGGTGCGGGCACAGGGTACCCGCACCCCGGCTCCCTTCTGGGAAACGGCTTCTTACTGGACGGCCCAGCCTTCCTTCTTGAAGACCTGGACCGCCTTCTCCTCATCCGCCTTGACGAAGCTGCGCATCTCGTCGCCGGTCAGGAAGCGATCGGTCTGGGACGTGCGCTCGATATAGGACTTCCACTCCGGCGTCTGCTGCGCCTTGGTCAGGACGTCGACGAAGAACTTGACGGCGTCATCGGGCACGCCGGCCGGCAGCCATACGGTGCGGGGCATCTGGTAGTTCTCGACATTCAACCCGCCTTCCTTGCAGGTCGGGATGTCGGACCAGCTCATGTCGCCCGCGACCTTGGCACCGGCAGCCATCCGGTTGGCGCTGAAGACGCAGAGCGGGCGCACCATGCCGGCCTTCCACTGGCCGAAGTTCTCGTTGGGATTGTTGACGTTGGCGTCGATATGGGCGCCGGCAAGCTGAACAGCCGCTTCGCCGCCGCTCTTGAACGGGATGTAGGTGAACTTGGCGCCTGTCGCGTTCTGGACGATGCTGACCAGGGTCTGGTCGGTGTCCTTGGACTGGCTGCCGCCCATCTTCAAGCCCTCGGGCTTCTTGGCGGCGTCCACGAAGTCCTTGATGTCCTTATAGGGAGCTTCGGCGTTGACCCAGATCAGGAACTCGTCGAGCGCCATCGAGGCGACCGGCACCATGTCGGCGGGCTTGTAGCCCAGCTTGGCGACGTAGGGCAGCAGATATTGGTTGTTGGTGCCGAAGATCAGCTTGTATGGGTTGCCGGCATTGCCCGCCCCGTAGACATAGCCCTCGGCGCCCGACCCGCCGCCCTTGTTGACGACGACAACGGGTGCTTCCATCAGGTTGTTCTTGGCGATGATCGACTGGATCGTGCGGGCGAAGGTATCGGTGCCGCCACCGGCGCCCGAGGTCACGACGAATTCCACCGGCTTCGTCGGCTTCCACTCGGCCTGGGCAGCGGTGGCGCCGAAAATCACGGCGCATACGGCGGCGGCGATCGACATTTTGCTGTTCATTGTTTCCTCCCCTTCGGATGTCGTTTTGATCTGGCTTGAAGGCTGCTTGAATTCAGACGGCGCGTGAGAGCGGCAGCACCTCGGCCCGCTTTGCGGCGGCGGCGCTGACCGCCATGCGGGCGGCAAGCAGCAAGGCTTCCCTGCTGGCGCCGATATGGGCGACGCCCTGTCCGGCGATCTCATACGCCGTGCCATGGGCCGGCGTGCAGATCGGGAAGGGGAAGCCGCCGAGCATGGTGACGCCCCGGTCGAAGCCCATCATCTTCATCGCGATCTGACCCTGGTCGTGGTACATGGTCAGCACGGCGTCGAACGCCCCGCTCTTCGCCCTGAGGAAGACGGTATCCGCCGGGAACGGCCCCTGCGCGTTGATCCCCTTGGCGACGGCCCGCTTGACGGCGGGCTCGATCACGTCGATCTCCTCGCTGCCGAAATTGCCGCCGTCGCCCGCATGCGGGTTGAGGCCGGCGACCGCGATCCGGGGCTGGTCGAAACCGGCGGCGCGCAGGCAGGTGTCGGTCAGGTCGAGTTCCGCGATGATGCCGTCGGCGGTAATGCTCGACGCCACTTCCGACAGCGGGATGTGCGAGGTGACGCGGGCGTTCCACAGGCTTCCCAGCACGTTGAATTCCCGTGCGGCGCCGGAGAAGCCGATGAAATCGGACACGAAGCGGATTTCGTCGTCGTAGCCTTCGTAGACGTAGCGCATCGCCTTCTTGTTGAAGGGCGTGAAGCAGACGGCGTCGGCCTCCCCCGCAACCGCCATCGACAGGGCGCGCCGGAAGTTCTCGGTGGCGAAGGCGCCGCCCGTGGCTGTCGCCTGCCCGCGCTGGACATCGGCCGGGTCGAGGTTGCCGAGGTCGATGAAGACCGGCGCGTCGTCGTCCGGAATGGCTGCATCGCGGCCGATCGTCGCCAGGTCGAGCGTCAGGCCGGCAATGGCCGCGCCCTCGTCGAAGACCCGGCGGTCGCCGATCACGATCAGACGCGCCGCATCCCGGACATCGTCCAACGACAGCAACTTGGCCGTCAGTTCCGGGCTGATGCCGGCCGGGTCGCCCATGGCCAGGGCTATGGTCGGTCTCTGGGGCGCCACTGCTTCTCTCCCTAAAAGTTCGCCTTCTTCTCATTTACCGCTAACACGATCCGTCTCCTGCATCAAGCATCCTGAATGCTGCATTCACAATTCAGCGCGTTGACGCGTTGGGGGATCGCATGCATAGTGGCGGTCAAAATCGAGGGGGAGCGTTGGCATGAAGGCGGATGTGACTGCGGCGGAAGCCTTGGACGTTACTCCCGTGGTTGCCGAGGACATCCGGATCGACCGGCCTACCCTGCACGACGTCGTCGTGATCAGGGTCCGCGACATGATCATCGAAGGCACGCTGGCCGCCGGCTCCCGCATCCACGAAGGGCAGCTCGGGCAGCAGCTCGGCATCTCCAGGACGCCGCTACGTGAGGCGCTGAAGGTTCTGGCGCGCGAAGGTCTGGTCGATCTGGTTCAAGGCAAGGGAGCGCTGGTCCGCAAGCTGACCCACAAGGACGTCAAGGACATGCTGGTCGTCCTCTCGGCCATGGAGGACTTGGCGGGCAAGCTGGCCTGCGAGAATGCGTCCGACAGCGACATCCGCGAGGTCCGCCGCCTGCACGACGCCATGATGGGCTACTACGCGGTCCGCAACCGGCTGCCCTATTACAAGCTGAACCAGGAAATCCACTCCGCCTTCATCCGGATCACCGGCAACGAGGCGCTGTCCATGGTCCACACCCAGTTGCAGGCAAGGCTGAAGCGCATCCGCTTCATCGGCAACGAGAAGCCGGAGCATTGGGACGCAGCGGTCGCCGACCACGAGGAAATGATCGCGGCGCTGGAGGCGCGCGACGGGCCGAGGCTGTCCAGGGCTTTGTCCAACCATCTGGCCGAGACATGGCTCCGGGTCGCCGACTCGATCTGACTTAACAAAAACAGTCACCCGACAATCGATCAGGCCGGCTCGTCCGGCCGGAAACCTGTGGCGATAAGCCTTACGGGAGGAGGAAACATGTACCCGACGCATCCCCGCTCACCCGCCGGAACGAAGCCGGCATCCATCGCCCTGGTCGGCGCCGGAGAGTTCGGCGCAACCTTCGCCGCGCAGGTCAGGCGCATCCCGGACCTCCGGCTGCGGCTGGTCTGCGACCGCGACGCCGCCCGCTCGGAAGCGGCATTGCTGCGCGCCGGCTATCCGGCCGCCGAGATCGCCTTCTGCTCCGGCCGCGCGACGATCCTCGCGGCGATGGAGCGGGGACAGGTCGCCGTCGTGGACGATCTGGCGCTGATCGCCGACTTGCCGCTGGATGCGGTCGTAGAAGCGACCGGCCAGCCGGAAGCGGCCGCCCGAGTGGCGGAGCAGGCTTTGGGCAGCGGCTATCATCTGGCGCTCGTCACCAAGGAAGCGGAAGTGACCATCGGCCCGCTGCTGGCGCACCGCGCGAAGGCGGCAGGGCTGGTCCACACTCCCGTGGACGGCGACCAGCCGGCCCTGCTGATCGGGCTGATCGCGCGGGCCGGGATGCTCGGCCTGCCGGTGATCGCCGCCGGCAAGGCCAGCGAGTCGGACTACGTCTTCGACCCGGTGGCGGAGACGGTGACCTGCTGGGGCCGGACGGTCGAGGCGCCCGGCTACGACAGGCTGTTCGACGCCGACCCGCAAGCGGTGCTGGCCGAGCGCTTCGTCGCCGGGCTGGAGACCGGGACGGTGCCCGACCTGTGCGAGATGGCCGTGGTCGCGAACCACTGCGGGCTCGGCGCCGACCGGCCCGAACTCCACGCGCCGGTAGTTCGGACGGTAGAACTGCCCTCGGTCTTCCGGCCCGCCGAAGACGGCGGCATCCTGGGCCGGACCGGAGTGGTCGACGTCTTCGCCTGCCTGCGCCGGCCGGACGAGCTGAGCTTCGCCGGCGGGGTCTTCGTCGTGGTGGAAACGCCCGACCGCGCCACGGGGCTGCTGCTGGCCTCCAAGGGTATCCCCGCCAGCAAGGACGGGCGCTATCTGCTGCTGCACAATCCGATCCATCTTCTAGGTGTCGAAGCCCCGGTTTCCGTCCTGTCCGCCGTTCGCCAGGGGCAGTCTTCCGGCGGCGCCGACGTGAAGCCGCGAGTCGATCTGGCGGCGCGGGCGAATCGCGACCTCGCTCCCGGCGAAGTGATGGAGATGGCAGCCCGCCACGCGGTTCCTGCCTTCGATCCGCTGATTCTGCCGGGTTCCTCCCTGCGACCGGATGCGCCGGTACCGTATTATCTCGCGGCGGGGCGGCGCGTGCTGCGGCCGGTCGCCAAGGGCGCGGTGCTGACGGTCGCCGACGTCGATCTCGACGCCGACAGCGCCCTGGTCCGCCTGCGGCGCGAGCAGGACGCGGCGTTCGGGACCGCATAGGCGGGATTGGAGCGGGCGCGACAAAAAGGACGCCATCGTGGGCCGCATGGCGATCCGTGCGGAAAGGCAGCGCTGGCAACTGGCACGGGGACGCTCCAGCCGCTATGGTGCGGGGCATGGCCGATGAAGCATCCCCCAGCGCGCCGACGCGCGACCCGTCCGTTCCGCCCGCCCCCGGCGCCGCGCGTCCCCCGACAGCATCCGCGTCCGAGCGTGGCGAGGCGCCCGAAGCCCGCTGGTTCGGTTTCCGCGAGGTCGATCCCAACGCCAAGGCGCCGATGGTGCGTCAGGTGTTCGACAGCGTCGCGACCAACTACGACGTGATGAACGACCTGATGTCGGGCGGCATCCATCGGCTGTGGAAATCCACGCTGATCGAGATGATCAAGCCGCGTCCGGGCATGACGCTGCTCGACGTGGCCGGCGGCACCGGCGACATCTCGTTCCGTTTCCTGGATGCGGCGGGCGGCGGGGCCAATGCCTTCGTTTGCGATATCAACGAGCAGATGATCCTGGTCGGGCGCGACCGCGCCATCGACCGGGGCGTGCTGGACGGCGTCGAGTGGATCGTCGGCGATGCCGAGAAGGTGCCGCTGAAGAGCCGGTCGGTCGATGTCTACACCATCGCCTTCGGCCTGCGGAACGTGACCCGAATCGACGCGGCGCTGGCCGAAGCCCGCCGCGTGCTGAAACCGGGCGGGCGATTCTTCTGCCTGGAGTTCAGCAGGGTTGTCCTGCCGGTCCTGCGCGACATCTATGATCAATACTCCTTCACCGTCCTGCCCCGGCTGGGGCAGATGGTGGCCGGCGACCGGGAGGCGTACCAGTACCTGGTCGAGAGCATCCGCCAATTCCCCGATCAGGAAAGTCTGGTCGGACGAATCGAGGCGGCCGGGTTCGGTCAGGTGCGCTACCGCAACCTGACCGGCGGAGTCGCCGCGATCCATTCCGGCTGGCGGCTCTGATCCCTTTTCCTGAACCGGTTCAAAAGTCCCGATGATCCGCACGATCCGCAACCTTGCCCGCCTGATCGTGATCATGCGCACGCTCGGCCGTCACGACGCGCTCTTTCCGCATGAACTTCGGGACGTGGCGCCGGGTGTCGCGTCCTTCGCCCGCCTGATCTCGGCCAAGAACGTTTCAGGGCGGCCCGGCCAGAGGCTGGCCGCCGCACTCCGCGATCTCGGCCCCAGCTTCATCAAGCTCGGCCAGATCCTGTCCACCCGGTCCGATCTGGTGGGCGAGGCCATCGCCGCCGACTTGGCCGAGTTGCAGGACAAGCTGCCCCCCTTCCCCGCCGAAGAGGCGCGCCGCATCATCGAGACGGAACTGGGCCGGCCGATCGACGAGCTTTACGAGAGCTTCGACGAGAAGCCGATCGCCGCCGCCTCGATCGCCCAGGTCCATTTCGCCATCATCGCCAAGCGCCCGGACGGCGCCGACCCGCGCGGCGACTATGCGCGCGGCCATGACGGACGGGGAGAGCCGAACGACCCACGCTCCCGCGAGGTCGCGGTCAAGGTGCTGCGTCCGGGGATCGAGCTGGCGTTCCGCCGCGACCTCGACCTGTTCCGCTGGCTGTCGGAACTGGCGCTGACGGTTCAGCCCAGGCTGAAGCGGCTGCGTCCGGGCGAGGTGGTCCAGATCTTCGCCGACACCGTGCGGATGGAGATGGACCTGCGGATGGAGGCGTCGGCCGCCTCTGAGCTTGCCGACAACTTCCGGGGCGACGACGCCTTCAACGTGCCCAGGGTGGACTGGGACCGCACCAGCCAGCGCGTGCTGACGCTGGAGCGTATCCGGGGCATCAAGGTGGACGAGGTCGACCGCATCCGGGCGGCGGGCTTCGACCCCGACGACGTGCTGGCGCAGGCCTCATCGTCGTTCTTCAACCAGGTTTTCCGCGACGGCTTCTTCCACGCCGACCTTCATCCCGGCAACCTGTTCGTCAACGAGAGCGGCAACATAGCGCCGGTCGATTTCGGGATCATGGGCCGGCTGGACCGCGCCACCCGCTACTATCTGGCCGACATGCTGCTGGGCTTCCTGAACGGCGACTACCGCCGGGTGGCGGAAGTCCACTTCCAGGCCGGCTACGTCCCGGCCCATCAAAACATCGAGAACTTCACCCAGGCCTGCCGCGCCATCGGCGAGCCGCTGTTGAACAAGCCGCTGCACGAGATCTCCATCGGCCGCCTGCTGGCGCAGCTTCTGGCGGTGACCGAACAGTTCGAGATGGAGACCCAGCCGCAGCTTCTGCTGCTTCAGAAGAGCATGCTGACGGCGGAAGGCGTCGGCCGCGCGCTCAACCCCGACATCAACATGTGGGAACTCGCGCGCCCGCTGATCGAGGACTGGATGCGGGAAAACCGCGGTCCCGAAGCCCGCGTGGTGGACGAGCTGGAAGGCGTCATGAACGCGCTGCGTACCCTGCCCAGGGTCGTGAAGGCGACGGAGACGGCCGCTAATATGATCGTCGAAGGCGGCATCAGGCTGCACTCCGAAACGGTGAGGGAAATCCTCGACGGCACCGTTCGCCGCCGCCAGCGGATGATGTGGTCGATGTGGCTAGCTACCATGGCGGTGCTGGCCCTGCTGGTCCTGGCGGTGGGCTGAGCGGTTGGATTTGTCGGGCACACGGACTTGAAAACCAGGGCTTGATCCATGGACGCCAACGTAAGACGTCCCTGCGCGTCAAGCTGGCATTCCCCTCCCACTCTACCGTCATGCCAAGACTTGATCTTGGCATCTCCTGGCGCAAGCGTACGTAAGGACTTCAAACTGAAGTCCAGATGTCATCCCCTCATCTCCTGAAAGGAGATGCCAAGATCAGGTCTTGGCATGACGAAAATTCAAAAGTTTTCTTCTATGAAATCGAGAGCTTCTTCCTGCTCAGGACAACCTCGAAGTATATTTGCCTTACGGCGGGCTTCTTCCCGAAAGCGGGGAGCCGACGGATCAGGCACCCACACCCGCAGCAACTTCATGCCACAGCTTCGCCGGTTGACCCGATAGCGCCTGGACCGGTGGTTCCCATTAGGTGAAACTGTGTACGGCATGGCTCGCCTGTAAAACTTGAGTCGATTGCGGTACTCTAACTTTCGGCAAGCAATCCGCAATGCGAAAGCCGGCATGTGCCCGTCGTCACTTCCCCCGTGAGGGCGGCGGTGGCAGGATGCGCGCTAGCGCCAGAGCACACCCTTCCCGCAGGCACCCGGCTGATCCTCATGTCCGATCCCAAGTTCGATTTCCCCATCCTCGACGGCAAGCGCATCCTGCTGATCATCTCCGGCGGGATCGCGGCCTATAAGTGCCTCGACCTGATCCGGCGGCTGAAGGAGCGCGGGGCCAAGGTGCGATGCATCCTGACGGAGGGCGGGTCGAAGTTCGTGACGCCGCTGTCGGTGGCCGCCCTGTCGGAGGAGAAGGTCTATACCGACCTGTGGTCGCTGACCGACGAAGCGGAGATGGGGCATATCCGGCTATCGCGGGAAGCGGACCTCGTCGTGGTGGCGCCCGCCAGCGCCAATATCCTGGCGAAGATGGCGGCGGGGATCACCGACGATCTGGCGACCACCGCCCTGCTGGCGACCGACAAGCCGGTCATGGTGGCGCCGGCCATGAACATCATGATGTGGTCCCACGCCGCGACCCGCGCCAACATCGCGACGCTGGAACAGCGTGGCGTCGTCCGGATCGGTCCTGGCGTCGGCGACATGGCCTGCGGCGAGACCGGCAGCGGCCGGATGAGCGAGCCGATGGAGATCCTGGCCGCTATCGCGGGTTTCTTCCAGAAGACGGAGTCGCCGACCCATAGGCTGGAAGCGCTCGGCCCCCTGCGCGGCTGGCGGGCGCTGGTCACCAGCGGACCGACGCATGAGCCGATCGATCCCGTCCGCTACATCGCCAACCGCTCTTCCGGCAAGCAGGGGCATGCCATCGCGGCCGCCCTGGCGCGGCTGGGCGCTGCGGTGACCTTGGTCAGCGGACCGACGCAGGAGCCGGTGCCCGCCGGCGTCTCCATCGTCCAGGTCGAAAGCGCCCTCGACATGCTGGCTGCCTGTCAGGACGCCCTGCCGGTGGATGTGGCCGTCTGCGCCGCCGCGGTCGCCGACTGGCGGGTCAAGGCCACGGCGTCCCAAAAGCTGAAGAAGGAAGGCGGCAGCCTGCCGGCCCTGGAACTGGCCGAGAACCCGGATATCCTCGCCACCCTGTCGCGGGCCGGGCGGAACCGTCCTGCCCTGGTGGTGGGCTTCGCCGCCGAGACGGAGAAGGTCGTCGCCCATGCCCGCGCCAAGCTGGCGCGCAAGGGCTGCGACTGGATCGTCGCCAACGACGTGTCGCCGTCCAGCGGGACCTTTGGTGGAACGAACAACACGGTCCACCTGCTGCGTGGAGATACGCTTGAGGACTGGCCGCCGTTGTCGAAGGAGGAGGTCGCCCAGCGTCTGGCAATGGCGATAGCCGAGCATCTGGTCGGAACGGGCTGACCTTTTTTCAAAGTACGGCCTCATTCTCCTATTACATTGTGTGATATATGCGCTATCTACAGCGCATAACCATCACCTGTGGCGACCCCCGTATCTTGTCCAGCATCGAAGTCCCGACCGATCCTCGTCCCGATTTGACAGTCGCCATCGTCCGTCTGGCCCATGCCGATGGGCTGTCGCTGCCCGGCTACGCGACCGATCACGCCGCCGGCATGGATCTGGCGGCTGCCGTCACCGATCCGGTCGTGCTGGCGCCGGGCGCCAGAGCCCTGATACCGACCGGCGTCGCGCTGGCGCTTCCTCCAGGATTCGAGGCCCAGATACGCCCCCGGTCCGGTCTGGCGCTCCGCCACGGCATCGGGGTGCTCAACAGCCCCGGCACGATCGACGCGGATTACCGGGGCGAAGTCGGCGTCATCCTGATCAATCATGGCGACCAGCCTTTCACAGTCGAACGCGGCATGCGCGTCGCCCAGATGGTGGTCGCCCCCTATACCCGCGTTGCCTGGAGCCTGGCCGAAAGCCTTGAGCGGAGTATCCGCGGCGAAGGCGGTTTCGGCTCGACCGGCACTGAAACGCGCACGGATTCTCAAGGACGGAACTGATGCTGCGCATCTCCAAGAAACTGATGTTCGCAATCGAGGCGGTGCTCGACATCGCCTACAATGCCGGCAGCGAACCGGTGCAGAGCGGCGAGATCACGCGTCGGCAGGGCATCCCCAAGCGCTACCTGGAACAGGTGCTCCAGCAACTGGTGCGCGCCGGCGTCCTGGCGGGCGTACGCGGTCCGCGCGGCGGCTACCGGCTGGCGCGGGAGCGGCGACGCATCAATATCGGCGAGATCGTCCGTGTCGTCCACGCGATGGAGACGGCGTCCGATCCGGTGGAGGAACCAACCGGGTCCATTCTCGGTTTGAAAGTGGTGCGGCCGATCTGGATGCAATTGCAGGATGACTGCATGGCGCGCCTGGATGAGATCACCGTCGAGGACCTGTGCCTGCGCGCCAACCAAGCCGGAATCGAGAGCGAATCACACAGCAAAATCGATTTCAGCATTTAAATCCCTCAGTCGAGGGCATAGATTACATTTTATCTGTGCTTTTGAAATTTTCACAGTTCCAAAGGGTGGAATAAGATGGCTACTACCGAGCGCGTGCCCGAATTTCGCGGCAAGATCTACGACAGCATCCTGGACACCATCGGCGCCACGCCGCTGGTCCGCGTGCGTCGTCTGGCGGCCGAGTTCGGAGTGAAGGCCGACATCGTCGGCAAACTGGAGTTCTTCAACCCGCTTTCCAGCGTCAAGGACCGCATCGGCCTCGCCATGATCGAGGCCGCCGAACTGGAAGGCAAGATCGAGCCGGGCAAGACCACCCTGGTCGAGCCGACCTCCGGCAACACCGGCATCGCACTGGCCTTCGTGGCCGCCGCCAAGGGCTACCGGCTGATCCTGACCATGCCGGAAAGCATGTCGGTCGAGCGCCGCAAGATGCTGAAGCTGCTGGGTGCCGAACTGGAACTGACCCCCGCGTCCGAAGGCATGAAGGGCGCCATCCGCAAGGCGGAGGAGCTGGTCGCCTCCACCCCCGACGCCTTCATCACCCAGCAGTTCAAGAACCTCGCGAACCCGGAAATCCATCGCCGGACGACCGCCGAGGAAATCTGGCGCGATACCGACGGCAAGGCCGATATCCTGATCAGCGGCGTCGGCACCGGCGGCACGCTGACCGGCGTCGGCGAAGTCATCAAGGCCCGCAAGCCCGGCTTCAAGGTCATCGCTGTGGAGCCGGAAGACAGCCCCGTCCTGTCCGGCGGCCTGCCCGGCCCGCATAAGATCCAGGGCATCGGCGCCGGCTTCGTGCCGGACGTGCTGAAGTCCGACCTGATCGACGAGGTGCTGCGGATCTCCAACCAGCGCGCGTTCGAAACAGCCCGCAAGGCGGCACGGGTCGAAGGTCTGGCGGTCGGCATCTCGTCGGGTGCGGCCTTGGCGGCGGCGATCGAAGTCGGCCAGCGGCCGGAGAACGAGGGCAAATTGATCGTCGTGATCATTCCCTCCTTCGCCGAGCGCTATCTGTCGACCGCCTTGTTCGAAGGGCTGGAATAAGCTCAGGATACCGCGGGAGGACTCCAGTCGCGGAGCATCCTCCCGCGCACTCAGGTCAGAACAGATGGATTTCACGGACGCCCAGGTCGAACGCTACGCCCGCCACATCATTCTTCCGGAGGTTGGCGGCATCGGTCAGGAAAAGCTGCTGAACTCTCGCGTGCTGGTGGTCGGCGCCGGAGGACTTGGATCGCCGCTGCTGCTTTATCTGGCGGCGGCGGGCATCGGAACGATCGGGGTGATCGACGACGACGTGGTCGATCTGTCCAACCTTCAGCGCCAGATCGTCCACGACACCGGCACGATCGGCATGCCCAAGGTCGCGAGCGCCGAGGCCCGGCTGAAGGCGATCAACCCGGAAGTTAGGCTGGAAACCCACCGGACCCGGTTGACCGCCGGCAACGTCATGGGCCTGATCGCCGGCTACGACGTCGTCGCCGACGGGACCGACAACTTCGCCACCCGCTTCCTGCTGGCCGACGCCTGCCATCTCGGTCAGCGGACGCTGGTTTCCGCCGCCATGCTGCGGTTCGACGGCCAGCTATCGACCTTCAAGTCTCATCTGGGCGGCCCCAATCCCTGCTACCGCTGCATCTTCCGCGAACCGCCGCCGCGCGGCCTGATTCCAAGCTGTGCCGAAGCCGGCGTGCTGGGAGCGCTGGCGGGCGCCGTCGGCTCCGTTCAGGCGATCGAAGTCATCAAGGAAGTCCTGAGCATCGGCGAAAGCCTGTCCGGCAACCTGCTGATGTACGACGCGCTGAACACCAGCTTCCATAAGGTGAAGGTGAAACCCGATCCGGAATGCCCCCTGTGCGGCAGCCATCCGTCCATCACGGACCTCTCCGCCCACGAGGCGACGGCATGATCGACCAAAGCGGCCTGTCCCTGGTCGTCTTCGCCGGAGGGTTCGATCGCGTCCACTACGCTTTGGTCATGGCGAGCGCCGCCGCCGCGACCAACCGCAAGACGACGCTGTTCTTCACCGGCCGCGCCGTGCTGGCGCTCAAGGCCGGCGACGGCTGGCGCGAGCTCGACCCCGCCGACGACGGATCGTCGCCGCAGGAGCGCAACGCCCATTTCGGCCGCAGCGGCCTTGCCGAATTCGAGGAGCTGCTGGAAGCCTGCGTCGCCCTGGGCGTCACCGTCATGGTGTGCGAGATGGCGCTGAAGGCGATCGGGCTGGAAGCCTCGGCCTTGCGCTCCGACGTGCCGGTGGTATCCGGCGGCGTCGTCACCTTCCTGAACGACGCCCCCGCGGACGGGCGGATGCTGTTCGTCTAAGGCTTTATCTCAAGGGCCGAATGGTTGATGTGTGAGGAACGTGTTTGTTGGGCCACAGCCCAACCTACGGGCTCCTGTTTCGTAGGTTGGGCCGTGGCCCAACACATCCGGAGCGCCGATCAAACTCTTCCGCGCTCCTTCACGCCGCCCGCACCTCCGCCAAAAAGGTCTCGACCTCGTTCGCCAGTTGGCGGGCCTGAAGACTGAGGTCGCGGGCGGTTTCAAGCACCTGTTGGGCTGTCCGGCCGCCGCTGTCTATCGCCGAACTGACGCCGGCGAGGTTGGCGTTGACGCCGGATGTGAAGATGCCGGCCTGCTGAAGGTTGGCGCTGATGTCGCGGGTCGTAGCGTCCTGCTGCTCGACGGCGGAGGCGATGCCGGACGACACCTCGCTCATGCGCCTGATGAAGCCGGTGATCTCCCCGATCTCCGCCACGGTGGAACTGGCCACGTTCTGCATCTGCACGATCTGCTGGGCGATCTCGTCGGTGGCCCTTGCCATCTGGCTGGCGAGCGACTTGACCTCGGTCGCGACGATGGCGAACCCCCGTCCGGCCTCTCCCGCGCGGGCGGCCTCGATCGTCGCGTTGAGGGCGAGCAGGTTGGTTTGGGCGGCGATGCTCTCGATCACCTGGATCACCTCGCCAATCCGGTGCGCCGCCTCCGCCATGCTGCGGACGGTCTGGTCGGTCCGCTCGGCCGCCGCCACCCCCTGCCCGGCGATACCGCTGGAAGCCTGGACCTGCCGGGCGATCTCGCCGGTCGAAGCGGCAAGTTCCTCGGTGGCATCAGCCACCTGCCCCACATTCCGCGACGCCTGTTCGCTGGCCTCGGCGACGGCCATGGCTTCCGTGCGGGTCTGCTGGGTACGGGCCGCCATGTCGGCCGCTTCGCGCTGGAGCAGGTCGGACGAGCCAGTCACCGCATGAACGACGTCGCCGACCCGCTTTTCCAGCCGGGCGGCGAGATCGAGCATGGCCGCCCGCCGCTCGGATGCCGCCTGTTCCCGCCGCCCTTCCGACTGCCGGCGCTCCCGGTCCAGCGCCACCGCATTGTCGCGGAACACGATAAGCGCCGTCGCCATGCTGGCGATCTCGTCACGCCCGCCCGTCGGTACCGGAACGGTCAGATCGCCGCCGCTGATCCCGGCCATGGCATCGGTCAGCCGCCGCAGCCGGATCACGATGCCGGAGCGCACCACGAACCAGCCGATCGCCAGCACCGCGAGGATGCCAAGCAGACCCAGCACGATCATGACGGCGGTGGAGGCGGCGATGGCGCCGCGCGCCGACGCTACCGACACGTCCATCATGGAACGGGCGGCGTTCGAAATGCGGGCGACTTCCGCCCCCAGGGCCACGGCCTTGGTCCGTGCGGCGGCGTCCATGTCGGCCGCGCGCCCGAGCGTCGCGATCTCCGCCGCTCTCAGCTCGAAGATGCCTTGCGCACCGGTCCCCATCGCGACGATTTCCCGGGCCGCGCCACGCAGATCCTCCGGCATCGCCAGCATCGGCGCTTCCATCCGCGCGGCGGTGCTCTCGAAGGCGGCGCGTTGCTCCTTCAGACGCTCCACGGCGCTTTCATTGGCGGCGGCCGCGATCAACCCGACCAGCAGGTTCGCTTCGCCGCGCAGTTCCAGTGCCGACCGGAGCGTCGCGACCTCGTTGGCGACAAGACCGGCGACCTGCTTGCCACCTTGCAGGATCGTCCGTGAACTGCCGGTCACCAGGTTGAACGATGCATCGTCGGCAATCTGCGATAACTGCGCCACGAGCTGGTCGCTGATCGCCGCCATGTCGCGCAGCACATCCTGGCGCCGCTTGGCGGCGTTGCGGCGCTCGGTATCGCCCGGGGCCGTGTTCGACAGCTCCTTCCTGCGCGTGGCGAACACGTTGTCCTCGCCACGGCCGTACTCCAGCAAGGCATCCACCAGGAAGATGGCGCCTTCAAGATCCGTCGATTGAGGCAGCTGCCTGAGCCCGGACGACAGATGTTTCGCGGTAGTGTCGAACCGCCTGGCGAGCGACTGAAGCGGCCCGGCATCCTGAGCGTTGACCGCTTCGATCAGAACAGCGCCCACCATATTGACGTCGGACAGCATCTCCAGCGATATCCGGACCGCCGCGATCTCGCCGTTGACGAGTTTGTCGATGGCGACGCCGTTGTCCCGGACCACCTGTCCCGTGCTGCGCTCCAAAGATCGCGCTCCTTCAGCCACGGCTTCGTCCGTGCGGTCGAGCAGGTTCAGATGGACGGTCTTCACGTTTTCCATGATCGCCAGCCTCAGCAGTTCCATCCGGTCGAACTCCGACATCTTCCGTGAGATGTCGATCAGTCCGGAGCGCATCTCCCGCGCCGCCTGATCGAAGTTGGCGACGGGTATGGTGTCGATGGTTTCCAGCTTGTCGAGTGCGGTGCGCACGGCCGCGAACTCCACGTCGACCCTGGCGGCGGCGGTGGCCCTGGTCGCGGAATCCGCAGCCGAACGAAGTTCCGGAGCGATCGCCGTCAACCGCAGCGCCCCAGCCTCCAATGCGGCAGAAGCTTCCAGGGCCAGAACGCCATGATCGGTCATATCCGCCAAGCTTCGCTCGATCTGAACGAACGAAAGGTTGGCGGCCAGCCCGGCCGCGACGGTCAGGACGGCGGTCGCGGCGAAGGCGGCGTACAGGCGGGTGCCGATGCCGTCACGCCGCCGGACCTCGCTATACTCGACCTTGGACGGAACCGGAGACGAAGCACGAACACGGTTAGGTTTCGACACAGGCAATTTATCCCCACCCTCGATAAATAGTTCTTTTCGAACGAACTATTTTACATCGTTAGAGAATAAATTATTGCTCTTTTTAGGCAAACTCATTCTTTTGATGGGCATCCTAAACTAAAGGCGTGGTCTACCCCGCCTCCAGCATCCTCCGAACGCCGCCGGCCTTGTCTGGATAGCGTGACGATCGATGTTGAGTATGGAGCATACAACCCGGTACACTGCCGACATCGCAAGGAGAGGGAGGCGCATGACAGGTTCGGCGGACCTGAGTGAGGAAAAGCTGGCGCAGATTCGCCAGGCATTGCGCAATCACCTTCTCTTCACTGCCGGCAAAGGTGGCAAGCGATTGAATTTGATGGCGAACAACATGTCCAACTTTGTCCTGGAGGGGTTTAATTTCTCCAAGGCTTCGCTGTTGTTCTGCAATCTTTCATACTCGAATCTTCAGAAGGCACGCTTTCGCGATGCCGACCTGACCAACAGCCTTTTCGTCCGCAGCAATCTGGCCAACGCGGATTTCTCCGGCGCCACCCTGGATGGCGTGAAGTTCCACTTCACCGATGCACGGGATGCGAAGCTCGACGGCTCGACCATGCGCCAGGGCTCGATGATGATCTTCCCGAAGAGCGAGGCCGGCGGCACACCGGTCAGCCAGCAGGCGAAGACGGTGGTCCAGGTCACCGACCTGTCCAATTCCAACTTCGAGGGCGCTTCGCTCAAGGGTGCGCACATGTCCAACTGCATCCTGCGCAATGCCAACCTGCGGAACGTCGACCTGACCAATGCGAACCTGAAGGGCGCCGACCTCGAAGGAGCCAACCTCCAGGGCGCCCTGCTGAAGGGCGCCAACCTGATGAATGTGAAAGTCAAGGATGCCGTCCTCGACCTGACGCCCGAGGTCTTCGACATCCTACGCTTCAACGACGATTTCGTCCGCCATGTCGATAGCGTGCGGGAGATCAACAACTCCCTGCGAGCTCATGAGAAATGGGTCAATTCCCGTGGGGGCGACGGCCAGCGGCTGGACCTTGCCGGCCGTTCCTTGCGCGGTGTCGATCTCACCGGCAAGAACCTGGCGGCCATGTCGTTCGCCGGCGCGGATCTGTCCGGTGCGAAGCTGGCGAGGGCGGTCCTGAGCGCCAGCGACTTCACCGGCGCCATTATCCAGTACGCCGACTTTTCCGGCGCCGACCTGCGGGGCGCCAACTTCACCAACGCGTCGATCGTCTTCTCCGACTTTTCCGGAGCCGACTTCTCGCCGCTCGAATTGCGGAGCGGCGGCGGTCTGCCGACCCGGTTCAGCGGGGCGACGATCCGGAACAGCAACCTGTGCGGCCTGGGCCTGACGGCCTGCCCGGACGATGCCGCCGTCTGCAAGGACTGCGACTTCAATCCGGTCAAGCCGTGACCAAGGTTTCCGTCAGGCGCTGATGCCGCCCTTCTCGTCCAGCGCGTAGCCGGCCGACCGCACCGTCCGGATGATGTCGTTGTCGTTGACCTCGTTCAGCGCTTTCCGCAGGCGGCGGATATGGACGTCGACCGTGCGCGGCTCGACATAGACGTCGTGGCCCCAGACCAGATCTAGCAGCTGTTCGCGCGAGAAGACGCGGCCTGGGTGCTGCATGAAGTGGCGCAGCAGGCGGAACTCGGTCGGTCCCAGATGCACGTCGCGGCCCTGGCGGCGGACGCGGTGGGCCGCCAGATCCATGATGACGTCGCCGAAGCTCAGCAGCTCCTCCGCCAAACCGGGGCTCGACCGGCGCAGCACGGCGCGCATGCGGGCGACCAGTTCCGTCGGGGAGAACGGCTTGGCGATATAGTCGTCCGCACCGGAATTGAGGCCCCGGACCTTATCGGCCTCCTCCCCCCTGGCGGTCAGCATGATGATCGGGATGTCGCGGGTCTTGGGGTTGCGCCGCATCTGGCGGCAGACTTCCAGGCCCGACATCAGCGGCAGCATCCAATCGAGCAGGACGAGGCTGGGCACCTGCTCCGATGCCAGCAGCAAGGCTTCCTCGCCGTCGCCTGCGGAGAGCGTGCGGAAGTTTTCCTTTTCAAGATTGTACTTGAGGAGGGTTACGAGGTCCGCCTCGTCCTCGACGATCAGGACGAGGGGTTTGAGCGCCGAATTCATGTGTTCGTTCGTTCCAAGGCTGGCTTGTTAACCCTGTAGCTCCGGCTGCGGCGTCACGACCGTGAAGCTGCTTTCGTCGCCCTTTGGCCGTTCCGTAGTCAGCGGATGACCGATTACCAGAAAATGGATCGTTTCGGCAATGTTGGTCGCATGGTCGCCGATCCGCTCAAGGTTCTTGGCGATGAACAGGAGGTGCGTACAGGGGGTGATGTTGCGCGGGTCTTCCATCATGTAGGTCAGGACTTCGCGGAACAGGCTGGTATAGAGATCGTCCAGTTCCTCGTCCCGGCGGCGCGCCGCCACCGCCTTGTCGACATCGCGCTCGATGAACGCGTCGAGCACTTCCTTCATGATTTCCTGGACCAAGCGGCCCATGCGCGGGATGGCGCCGGCCGGACGGACGGCGGGCAACTGGGCCAGCGCCAGCGACCGTTTGGCGATGTTCGCCGCGTAGTCGCCGATCCGCTCGATGTCGGATGCGATCTTGAGCGCCGAGACGATCTCCCGCAGGTCGGACGCCATCGGCTGGCGCAGCGCCAGCAGGCGCAGCGTCTCGTTGTCGATCTCCCGCTCATAGGTATCGATGCGGAGGTCCGACTGGATCACCTGGGCGGCGATGGCCGTATCCCGCCGGACGAGCGCCTGGACGGCGGCCTCCACCTGGGCTTCCGCCACGCCGCCCATCTGCGTGATCAGGTTCGACAGGCGCTGGAGTTCCTGCGCGAACGACTTGACGATATGCTCGTTGCTCATGCGCCGCTTTCCTGAAAGACACTATGCCGAGTTCGTTGGGCCATGGCCCAACCTACGGGCCGATTCCTGGGAGGTTGGGCCGTGGCCCAACACCGGCGCCGCCACTGTACCGGGATGGATCAGCCGTAGCGGCCGGTGATGTAGCCCTGGGTCCGCTCGTCGCGCGGCGTCGTGAAGATCTCTTCGGTGTCGCCGACCTCGACCATCTCGCCCAGGTGGAAGAAGGCGGTGCGCTGGGACACGCGGGCGGCCTGCTGCATGTTATGGGTGACGATGACGATCGTGTAGTTCTCGCGCAGTTCGTCGATCAGTTCCTCGATATGCGCGGTCGCGATGGGATCGAGCGCCGAGCAGGGTTCGTCCATCAGGATCACTTCGGGGCTGACCGCGATGGCGCGGGCGATGCACAGGCGCTGCTGCTGCCCGCCGGACAGGCCGGTGCCCGGCTCCTTCAAGCGGTCCTTGACCTCGTTCCACAGACCGGCGCGCTGAAGGCTCTTCGTGACGATCTCGTCCATCTCCTCCCGCCGGCTGGCGAGGCCGTGGATGCGCGGGCCGTAAGAAATGTTGTCGTAGATCGACTTGGGGAACGGGTTCGGCTTCTGGAAAACCATCCCGACGCGGGCGCGGAGCTGCACCGGGTCGATTTCCCGGTCGTAGATGTCCTGACCGTCGAGCGTGATCAGCCCTTCGATCCGGGCGATGTCGATCGTGTCGTTCATCCGGTTGAGGCAGCGCAGGAACGTCGACTTGCCGCAGCCGGACGGGCCGATCAGGGCCGTCACCTGACGCTCGGGGATCTCCAGGTCGATGCCCTTCAGCGCCTGCTTGGCGCCGTAGTACACCTTGACGCCCCGCGCATCCATCTTGGGAACCGTGCCGGTCAGCGTGCCGGCCTGGGGGCGGACGGCGATGCCGGCCATCGTCTGAGTGTGTGCGGTCATACTACCAACGCCTTTCGAATCGCTTGCGCAGGACAACGGCGATCGCATTCATCGCGATCAGGAAAGCCAGGAGCACCATGATCGCGGCGGAGGTCCGCTCGACGAAGCCGCGCTCCGGGCTGTCGGCCCACATGAAGATCTGCACCGGCAGGACGGTCGCCGCGTCGCCGAAGCCGCCTGGGGTATCGACGATGAAGGCGATCATGCCGATCATCAGCAACGGCGCCGTCTCGCCCAGCGCATGGGCCATGCCGATGATGATGCCGGTCATGATGCCGGGCATCGCCAGCGGCAGCACGTGATGGGTCACCACCTGAAGCGGCGAGGCGCCGACACCCAGCGCCGCTTCCCGGATCGACGGCGGGACCGCCTTCAGGGCGGCGCGGCTTGCTATGATGATGGTCGGCAGCGTCATCAGCGCCAGCACGATGCCGCCGACTACCGGGGCGGAACGGGGCATGTTGAAGGCGTTGAGGAAGACCGCCAGTCCCAGCAGGCCGAAGACGATCGACGGGACGGCGGCGAGGTTGTTGATGTTGACCTCGATCAGGTCGGTCAGCTTGTTCTTCGGAGCGAATTCCTCGAGATAGACCGCCGCCGAGATCCCGATCGGGATGGCGAGCCCGAGGGTCACGGCCAGCGTCAGCAGCGAGCCGACGATGCCCGCCTTGAGGCCGGCCAGTTCGGGGTCGCGACTGTCGCCGTTCATGAACAGGCGCCAGTTCCAGCCGTTCACGATGTTGCCGTTGGAGACCAGCTTGTCGATCCACTGGATCTGCTGATCGCTTACCTTGCGGTTGGCCTCCGGAACGTCGCGGTCAATATTGCCCTTCAGCAACTGGTCGTAGTCGCTCGCCAGGGCCAAGCGGACGGTCTGGCGGGTGCCGATCAGATCGGGATTGTCCATCACCATCTGGCGCAGCTCGAAACCGGCGCCGTTGCTGACGATGGCGTTCAGCCGCCGCCGCTCGGTGCGGCTTTCGACCTCGGGGAATGCCGCCTGAAGCGACTGCCGGGCGAGGGCCGCGTAGTTGGCGCCCGACAGGGTGGCCTCGTCGCGGGTGCCCTGGGGGTCGATTTCCGCCGGGTCGAAGTAGATTTCCAACGACAGGTCGTGCTGGGCGAAGGCGGTGTAGCCCTGCGACACGATGCTGGCGAGCAGGACGGCCAGCATGCCGAGCGCTATGGCGATGGCGGCGATGCCGTACATCTTGAAGCGGCGTTCCGCGGCGTAGCGCTTGCGCAGGCGGGCGGCGAAGTCGTCGGACTGATACGGCGCCGCGCGCGGAGTGCTGATGATATCAGTCATATTTTTCCCGATACTTCCGCACCACCCGGAGGGCGATGATGTTCAGGGTGAGGGTGACGGTGAAGAGAACGAGGCCGAGGCCGAAGGCCGACAGCGTCTTGGCGCTGTCGAACTCCTGGTCGCCGACCAGGAGCGTCGCGATCTGCACGGTGACCGTGCTGACGGCGTCCAGCGGATTGCCGGTCAGGTTGGCAGCAAGGCCGGCGGCCATCACGACGATCATGGTCTCGCCGATCGCCCGGCTGACCGCCAGCAGCACGGCGCCGACGATGCCGGGAAGGGCGGCCGGCAGGACGACGTTGCGGATGGTTTCAGACTTGGTGGCGCCGAGGCCGTAGGAGCCGTCGCGCAGCGACTGGGGCACCGCGTTGATGATGTCGTCCGACAGCGAACTGACGAAGGGGATGATCATGATGCCCATGACCACGCCGGCGGCCAGCGCCGATTCCGAACTGACGCCGAAGCCGAGGCTCTGGCCGACGTCGCGGACGAAGGGCGCCATGGTCAGCGCCGCGAAGAAGCCGTAGACGACGGTCGGGATGCCGGCCAGGATTTCCAGGATGGGCTTGACGGTGCCGCGCACCTTGGAGGGCGCGTATTCCGACATGTAGATGGCGCTCATCAGGCCCAGCGGCACGGCGACGGCCATCGCGATGGCGGCGATCAGCAGGGTGCCGGTGAAAAGCGGCACCGCGCCGAACGCGCCGTCGGACGCCACCTGATCGGCGCGGATGGCCGTCTGCGGGCTCCAGTGCAGGCCCAGCAGAAATTCGGCCGGCGGGACCTTGGTGAAGAACCGGATCGCTTCGAACAGCAGGGACAGCACGATCCCCACGGTGGTCAGGATCGCCACCAGCGAGCACAGGATCAGGATGACGTTGACGACCTGCTCGACTTGGTTGCGTGCCCGCAGTTTCGGATGGATGCGGCCTTTGGCGAAGAACAGGCCGGCGCAGGCCAGGGCCAGCATGACGACGGCCAGCGCCCCGTTGCCGATGCCGCGCAGGTGGTTGTAGTAGTCGGCGGCTGCCGTCAGGGCCGGTTCCGGAACTCGGCTGGTGATGTTGCCGTAGGCCAGATTGTGGATGTCGACCATGATCAGGTTGATTTCCTGCGCCGACAGCGACGTGATCGAAGCCGGCAGGCTGGCCCGGACCATGTTGTTGACGACGATCCCCTCCAGCCCGGTCCACAGGGCGAACAGGATCAGCGCCGGCAGCCCTACCCACATCGCCACATAGAGCCCGTAGTAGGACGGCACCGAATGCAGCCTGGAAAGCCTGCCGCCGGCGGAAGATACCGCCGTCGTCCTGCCGAGCTGGAATCCAGCGAACGACAGGAGCAGAAGCACCAAAAGGAATGTTGTGACTGGCATCGGGACCGTTCGGTATGTCGGGACGAAGCTAAGGGACAGGGAATCGCCCGTCGGGGCCGGGCGGAGCGACAGACGCTCCGCCCGGCCCCGTGGCGATTACATCGTGACGGGGGTCAGGTTCAGGATGTCGGTCCGGACCTTTTCGCGCTTGGCCTTGGGCAGCGGGATCAGTCCCTTGGCTTCCAGATAGCCTTCCTCGCCGAATGCGCGCTCGCTGGTGTACTCGGCCAGGAACTCCTTGATGCCGGGGATGACATCGACGTGCTGGCTCTTGACGTAGACGAACATCGACCGGGCGACCGGGTACTTGGCGCTGGCGATGGTGTCCAGATCGGGGGCGACGCCGTTGATCTTGGCGCCCTGAAGCTTGTCGAGGTTCTGTTCGAGGAAGCTGTAGCCAAACACGCCGTAGGCATCCTTGTTGGCGACCAGCTTCTGGACGATCAGGTTGTCGTTCTCACCGGCTTCGACATAGCCGCCGTCCTCGCGGATCTGGCTGCACACCGCCTTGGCTTGATCGGCCGGCAGGGCCTTCACTTCCGGGAACTGGGTGCAGCCGACATCCATCACCAGTTCGACGAAGGCGTCGCGGGTGCCGGAGGTCGGGGGCGGACCGAGGACCTCGATCTCCTTGTTCGGCAGCGCCGGGTCGATGTCGCTCCACTTCTTGTAGGGGTTCGCCACGACCTGACCATTGACGACGACCTGCTTGGCGAGCGCCTGCCAGATCTGCTTGATCGTATAGTCGGTGTGGGTGGCGCCCTTGGAGCTGGCGAAGACGATGCCGTCGAAGCCGACTTCCAGCTCGCTGACGGCGGTTACGCCGTTGGCGGCGCAGCCTTCAAGTTCCGACTTCTTGATCCGGCGTGACGCATTGGTCAGGTCGGGATGGCCGACGCCGACGCCGGCGCAGAACTGCTTGATGCCGCCGCCGGTGCCGGTGGACTCGACGACCGGCGTCTTGAACTTGCCGCCCCGGCCGAAGGTTTCGGCAACCGCGCTGGTGAACGGGAATACCGTGGACGAGCCGACGATGCGGATCTGGTCACGGCCCTGAGCCTGCGCTCCGCCCATCAGTGCGGCGGTCGAAGCGAAAGCGGCCAGTGCCGCTACGGCGAGCTTCTTGTTGATCACGATATAGTCCTCCGACGAATTCGCCAAAATACGGGCCAAAAGCCTGAATTTGCCGCGGCCTTGCAACTGACCGGCGGGCTTGCGGCGGACCATAGCGTTCAACGGCGATACAATTACTACAGGGAGATGACAGTTTCGTGACACAGGCCGATTGTGCCGCAAAGCCCTTCGTTACCGGCGTTACGCCGCCGAACCGCCGGCCCGCAACGAATCGTCCGCCTCGAGCGTCTCGTCGGCAGCGACGGGCAAAAGGACGGTGAAGGTGCTGCCCTTGCCGACGTCGCTCTCGATCGTCATCTGGCCCCGGTGCCGGTTGACGATGTGCTTGACGATGGCAAGTCCGAGGCCAGTGCCGCCGAGCGCCCGGCTGCGGGCGGGATCGACCCGGTAGAAGCGTTCGGTCAGCCGGGGCAGATGGGTCCGGGCGATGCCCTCGCCACAGTCCGCGACCGCTATCGAGACCATGGGCTTGCTCCGCCGTCCTCCGGTCGATGCCAGGGTGACCCGTACTTCGGTATTGTCGCGGGTGTACTTGATCGCGTTGTCGATCAGGTTCTGGAAGACCTGGGCGAGCTGGTCGTCGTCCCCGATCACGGCGGGAAGCCGTTCCGGCGCTGTCAGGACCAGCCGGATCTTCCGGGCAGCGGCCTTCAGCTCCAGCGCCGCGACGGCGCTGCGCGCGATCATCAAGGGATTGGCCCGGCCGGTCGGCGGGGTATGCTCGTCCAGCTCGATCTTGGAGAGCGAAAGCAGGTCGTTGACCAGACGCGCCATGCGGCCGGACTGGTCGTGCATGATCGTCAGGAAGCGGTCGCGAGCGTCAGGATCGTCGCGCGCCGGCCCCCGCAGCGTTTCGATGAAGCCGAGCAGCGTCGCCAGCGGCGTCCGCAGTTCATGGCTGGCATTGGCGACGAAATCGGCGCGCATCTGTTCCGACCGCTTGATCGCCGTCATGTCGTGGAAGGTCAGGATCGCGACCGTGCCGGTGCTCTTGCGCCCTTGCCCCCGGTACGGCGTCACCCGCGCTTCGAATACCCGCTCGACGGGAACCGGCAGGCTGAACTCGACGCTCCGCGACGAAGCGCCGCCCAGCACCGCATCGACGGCGCCCAGCAGATGGGGGTTGCGGAGCGTCGCGGCCAAATCCCGCTCCGCCATGCGGTCGCCGAACAGCCCACGCGCGGCGGCATTGGCCTTGATGACGCCCCGATCCTGCGCCAGCAGGATCAGCGGGTCGTGCAGCGCCTCCAGGATCTGCTCGTTCGCTTCCAGGCCGCTACGCAGTTGGCCGTTCTTATCCAGCCAGTCCGTATGGATCCGGGCTACGCCGGCCGCGAGCAGGCGGGCCGTCGGCGATGCATCGAACGGCAGGCTGTGGTTCTGTTCGGATTCCTTCAGCGACTCGATATAGGACGCGACCGCCGTCACGTCGCGCCGGTAGATCCTCGTTGCCAGCACGGCTGCCGCCAGTGAGGCAAGAACGCCGGTCACGGCCGCTCCGGCGGTGATGAGGCCGAGTACCGCGAGCGTACCCAGAATGACGGCGAGCGCCAGGAGGAACGGGCTGCCGAGCAGGAAGGGCGTCGTGGCTGGAACTACCTTTGATTGCATGGTCGTACAAGCAAGATCGTTTCCTGGTCATTGTCGGCTTCTTATCCGACCGACACTACACCAGTTCCGCCCCGTTCCGGCAGGCGTCACAAAACATTAATGCGGGAAGGGATGGAGAGCCCTCCGCCATGACGGCGAAAGGCTCCCCCGGATCACCACTGGAGCGAGTCGTGCGCCGCCAGCGCCGCCGCGTTGACGATGTCGGACACGGAAGCGCCCATCTGGACGACCTGCGCCGGCTTGTCCAGGCCGATCAGCAGCGGGCCGATCAACTGGCCGCCGCCCATTTTCTGAAGCAGCTTGGCGCCGATGTTGGCGGCGTGCAGCGCCGGCATGATCAGCACGTTGGCCGGTCCCGACAGACGGCAGAACGGGTAGAGCCGCTTCATCAGGTCATGGTCGAGCGCCACGTCGGCCGACATCTCGCCGTCGTATTCGAAGTCGATCCGGCGCTGATCGAGCAGCGCCACCGCGTCGCGGACGTGTTCCGCCCGGCCGCGCATGTACTGCCCGAAATTGGAGAAGGACAGGAACGCCACGCGCGGCTCGTGGCCCATCTGCCGCGCCTTGGCCGCCGTCTGGATCGCGATCTCGACCAGCTCTTCCGAGGTCGGCAACTCGTTCACCGTCGTATCGGCGATGAAGACGGTCCGCTTGCGCGTCACCACGACCGAGACTCCGAAGGCGCGCTGGTTGTTGCGCGTGTCGATGACGGTCGTGATGTCCTTGTAGCAGGTGGCGAAGCTGCGGGTCAGTCCGGTCACCATGGCGTCCGCGTCGCCCTGCGCCACCATCAGCGCCGCGAAGACGTTGCGGTCCTGGTTGACCATGCGCTGGCAGTCGCGCTGGAGCGTGCCTCGGCGCTGGAGCCGGCGGTAGAGGTAGTCGGTGTAGCGGTGGTTGGCGTCGGACAGGCGGGCATTATGGATTTCCAGCCCGTCCTGGTCCGGCTTGAGCCCGAGCGCCGTCAGCTGCTCCCGGATGATCTCCTCCCGGCCGATCAGGATCGGCGTGCCGTAGCCGGCGGCGCGATAAGCCAGGGCCGCCCGGATCGAGCGGTCTTCCTCGCCCTCGGCGAAGACGACGCGCCGGGGGTTGGCCTTGACCTTCTCGAAGATGAGCTGGAGGCTGTCGGCGGTCGGGTCGAGCCGGGTGCGCAGGCAGTTGCGGTAGCCGGCAACGTCGATGATCGGCTTCCGTGCGACGCCGCTTTCCATCGCGGCCTGGGCAACCGCCGCCGGGATCGTGACGATCAGGCGGGGGTCGAACGGCACCGGGATGATGTAGTCGGGACCGTAGCGGAGCCGGCGGCCGGCATAGGCCGCATCGACCTCGTCCGGGACGTCCTCGCGCGCCAGCACCGCGATGGCGCGGGCGGCGGCGATCTTCATCGCGTCGTTGATGGTGGACGCCCGGACGTCGAGTGCGCCCCGGAAGATATACGGGAAGCCCAGGACGTTGTTGATCTGGTTCGGGTAGTCGGACCGGCCGGTCGCGATGATGGCGTCGGAGCGGACGGCGCGCACCTCTTCCGGCGTGATTTCCGGATCGGGGTTGGCCAGCGCGAAGATCATCGGCTTCGGCCCCATTGACCGGACCATGTCCTGGGTGACGGCGCCCTTAGCCGACAGCCCGATGAACACGTCGGCGCCTTCCAGCGCCTCGGCCAGCGTCCGCGCCTCCGTCCTGACGGCGTGGGCGGATTTCCACTGGTTCATGCTGTTGGTGCGGCCCTGGTAGATCACGCCCTTGGTGTCGCACAGGATGACGTTCTCATGGGGCAAGCCCATGGACTTGAACAGCTCGACGCAGGCGATGGCGGCGGCGCCGGCGCCGTTGACAACCATCTTGATGTCTTCGATCCGGCGGCCGGTCAGGTGCATCGCGTTGATCAGGCCGGCGGCGGCGATGATCGCGGTACCGTGCTGGTCGTCATGGAAGACGGGGATGTCCATGATCTCGCGCAGGCGCTGCTCGATGATGAAGCAGTCCGGCGCCTTGATGTCTTCCAGGTTGATGCCGCCGAAGGACGGCCCCAGGAAGCGCACGCAGTTGATGAACTCCTCGACGTCCTGTGTATCGACTTCAAGGTCGATGCCGTCGACGTCGGCGAAGCGCTTGAACAGGACGGCCTTGCCCTCCATGACCGGCTTCGACGCCAGTGCGCCCAGGTTGCCGAGGCCGAGGACCGCCGTGCCGTTGGAGATGATCGCGACGACGTTGCCCTTGGCGGTGTAGTCGTAGACGGTCGAGGGCTCTTCCTGAATGCGCAGGCATGGCGCCGCGACGCCGGGAGAATAGGCCAGCGCCAGATCGCGCTGGGTGGTCAGCGGCTTGGTGGGGGCGATTTCCAGCTTGCCGGGGCGTCCGCTCGAATGGAAAAGGAGTGCCTCTTCGTCAGTGACGCGCTTATCTTGGTCGGCCATACGTTTCCTCTTGGATGACCCGCGAACCGGCTATCGGGCGACGGCGGGAAATCGGTGGTGGGGGTTCCTTGTCCTGCCACCTCGACCGAAGAGCGGGGTGGGTCGGAGAAACCCGTTATGTTAGGGTGGACGGTAGCATAGTGAATTGGCCGCGCAACCCGCTTGTATTCGCATGACTGGCTTGTGCAAAGCAGCAATTAACCGTTAATGCGTTAATGGCTGCGGCAATCTGCATTTGAAGGGCGCCAGGAATGTCTTTGAGAACCGCCGTACCCGCCTTGGCAACCCTGATTCTACTCTCATCCTGCTCCGGCAGCGACAATCAGCCGCGGTGGGAACCGACCGCCGGGACGCAGGCCGTTGCCGAAAGCGAATGCGGCGAGCAGGTGGACATCAAGATGCAGCTGCGCGGATACCCGCGCCGTCCCAGTCCGGAAACACCCCAGTTCTCCTATCGTCGCGAAATCTTCGCAAAATGCATGCGCGACAAAGGGTATCAGGAGGAGTGAAGGCGGGTCGGGACGGCGCCTGACGTTTCAGTTCAGTGCTCCGGCTATTCGGCCGGTTCCGCCTGCTGTACGGCCGCCAGGTCGTCTTCCTCGACATGCTCGGGGCGCATCAGAGCGTAAAGGCCGAGGATGCCGCCAAGGATACCTGCCGCGATCAGCGGGGCCTGCCAGTCGCCGGTGACGAAGCGGTTGACCAGCAGGACGGAGCAGACGATGGCGCCCATAACAGGCACGAAGACCGGAACCTCGAACCCGCCGGTCGGCTCGCCCGGACGAAGCTTCAGGATGACCAGGGCGCTGTTGACGATGGCGAAGACAAGCAGCAGGAGCAGCACGGTGGCGGACGCCAGTTGCGTGATGTCGCCCATCAGCGCCAGCCCCGTGATCAGCGCCAGCAGCACCAGCACCGCCATGTGCGGCGTGCGCCGGGTCGAGTGGACCTTCCGCAGGAAGCGCGGCAGCAATCCCTGCTGCGCCATGCCGTAGGCCAGCCTGGACGCGGTGACGTAGTTGAGCAGCGCCGTGTTGGTGACGGCGAAGATCGTGATGGCGAGGAACGCCACCGGCGGGAACCAGGGTGCGGCGCGCACCACCACTTCGGTCAGCGGACCGGCGGCCGAGGACAGCTCCTGCCAGGGGACGACCGAGACGGCGGTGATGGAGACGGCGATATAGATCAGCGTCGCCGCGACCATCGCCAGGATGATGCCCCAGGGCAGCACCTTGCGCGGGTTCTTGACCTCTTCCGCGACGTTCAGCGTGTCCTCGAACCCGATGAAGGAGAAGAAGGTCAGGACGGCGCCCTGCATCAGCAGCAGGGCCGTGATGCCGCCGACGCCTCCATCGGTCGGAGGGGGAGTTTCCAGCAGATCTGTAGAACCCCAGTAGCTCATGCCGACCGCTATCACGAGGATCAAGCCGAACGCTTCGACGGTCGTGCAGACGATGTTCAGCCACATGCACTCCCGGATGCCCCGGAAGACGATGCCGGCCAGCAGCAGCAGGAACCCCAGGGCGATCAGGGTGACCGGCACGCCGTCCAGGAAGGTCAACTGCTGAAGGTTGGCGGCGACCACCCGCGACTGCGTCGCGACG
The DNA here is from genome assembly GCF_000936425.1 of Skermanella aerolata KACC 11604. GTDB lineage: Bacteria > Pseudomonadota > Alphaproteobacteria > Azospirillales > Azospirillaceae > Skermanella > Skermanella aerolata. The sequence goes on from NZ_AVFK01000026.1 coordinate 70,718, forward strand.
GAGGTGAGGCCGGAGCACATCACCGCCAGCCCGACCACATAGGTCAGCATCGACTGCCGGTACGCCCGCTGCGTAACATAGGCGGCACCCGCCGCCTTCGGATAGCGGGATGCGATCGAGGCATAGGACAGCCCGGTGAGCATCGCCGCGACCATGCTGACCAGGAAGGCCAGCCAGATCGCATTGCCCATCTCGCCCGCCGCCTTGCCGATCAGGCCGTAGATGCCGGCGCCAAGCATGCTGCCCAGCCCATAGAACGCCATCTGCACCATGCCGATCGACCGCTGAAGCGGTGGCCCGTCCGTACCCGTGCCAGCCTCGGTTCCCGAGTTCGATGATGTCATGGTCAGCCCCCCGCTGTCGGTGAAACCACTGTGCCCGGCGCCTGATCGGCGCTACTGAAGATGGTTCAACAGCAGGAACAAGGAAAAAGCTCAGGTGGTATAGCGGCGCGAAAGCAGCGGGGACCTCTACTTTATGAAGATGCAGAGTATGAGCAGGATCAGGCGCCGGTCAGCATGTCCAGGGCCGCCACGATGGCGGTGTCCTCCGGTTGCAGGTTACCGACACAAGGGCCGAGTTCGGAAATCCGGACCGCCCCGGCGAACTGGGTGACCATGATGTGCGGCTGGCCCTCGATGGTGAAGATCGGATTGAGGCTGCCGGCGGGCCGTGGCGCATCATTCGGCGGCAGCAAGGGTGCTACGAAGCGCGTGTTGAGGTCGCGCAGGATGTTGGCTTGCAGGTCGAGCAGATAACCGGGACCGTCAAGGCGGCGGTGAACGTCGAAACGACCCATCAATAAGGCCGGTGCTTGGCTAGCGGAAGGCCATGGGCCTCGACGTAGGCGTTCGAAGACTCGATAGCCTCGCGGTTCTCCTCCAGCCAGCGCTTGTCGCGCAACTCGGCAATCTGCTCCGCCAGACCGCGTTCGCAAGCTCGCGACACATTGATGCCCAAGGTCTTGGCCTGCTCCAGCAGATCACTGTTGAGACTGACGTTGGTCGGCCGTTTCGGAGCGGAGGCATCGAACTGACGGCGGATATCGGGCATCGGTTTCTCCATGGTCATGCACATTCATTATGCGCATGACCATGGGCATTAGCAATAACTGCCCTGATCTTCTGTTGGAAACACAGTTCGACGGCGCAGCAGGGTTCTGCTCACTCCTCCCCCGGCAACTGCTCGCGTTCCGCCACGTGGACGTTGCGGCCGCCGGCTGCGGCCAGGGCTTCCTGCGCCTTCAACTCCTTGACCCGGTCGTCGTCGATGCAGACCCACAAGATGACGCCGCCGGCTTCCAGGGCGCGGGCGAATTCGTCGGTCTGGGGATGGGAGGTCACCTCGTCCAGGTACTCCTTGACGGCGGCTCCGCCGACGCCGGCTGCCACCAGGGCCGCGATCGGACCGGCGATCGGGCCGCCGACGATGGCGATCAGGCCGGCGGTGGTCAGGGGGAAAGCGTAGTTCAATTCGCCCAGCAGGCCGGTCAGCGCCTCGTCATAGGGCTTGCCCTTGCGGCCGGCGGCGTCGATCGACTGGTGGCTGGAGAGCACGCTGAGGTCGGCGCGCCCGAAGCCCGCCCGGACCAAGGCCGCCACGGCACGGTCGAAGTCTACCCGGTTCTCGAACAATGCCACGATTTCGCGCACTTTTTTGTTTTGGGCCATGACCGTGCAATCCCGTGGTTTTGTGGTTATTTTAGCATGCTCAAGCCTGCTCCACCGGAAGTCAGTCTACCCGCCGGGATGCCTCGTGCCTAGGCCATGATGCATCGCACGTGCTAGGGTGGCGCCGCCATGACAGTTTCCGACAGCGAACCGGTTGCCGTGCCCGATACCACACTTGCCAATTCAGCCCCGTCCGAACCTTCCTCGGTGCCGGCCTCGTCGACTCCGATGATGGTCCAGTACCTGGAGATCAAGCAGGCCCATCCCAACTGCCTACTGTTCTACCGGATGGGCGACTTCTACGAGCTTTTCTTCGACGACGCCGTGGCGGCGGCCGCGACGCTGGACATCACGCTGACCCGGCGCGGCCAGCACAACGGGGAAGACATCCCGATGTGCGGCGTCCCCGTCCACAGTCACGAGAATTACCTGCTGCGCCTGATCCGCCATGGCCACCGCGTCGCCATCTGCGAGCAGATGGAAGACCCGGCCGAGGCGAAGAAGCGCGGCGGCAAGTCGGTGGTGAAGCGCGCGGTCGTCCGGGTCGTGACCCCCGGCACGCTGACCGAAGACAGCCTGCTCGACGCCCGCTCCAACAACTTCCTGAGCGCGTTGGCGGAGACGGCGGGCGGCGTCGGCCTCGCCTGGCTGGACCTTTCAACCGGCGAAATGACCTTGCAGCCCGTCACGCGCGAGGCCTTGCCGGCGGCGCTCCAGCGGCTCGATCCGCAGGAGCTGGTGCTGCCGGAACGGCTGGTCCAGCAGCCCGACCTGTTCGAGCTGTTCGGCGAGTGGAAGAGCCGGCTGACGGTCCAGCTCAACAGCCGCTTCGACAGCGAGAACGGCCGGAAGCGCCTGCTCGATCTTTTCGGTGTCGGAACGCTCGACGCCTTCGGCAATTTCAGCCGGGCGGAGATCGCGGCGGCCGGTGCTCTGGTCGACTATGTCGAACTGACCCAGAAAGGCCGTGTGCCCCGGCTCAACCCGCCGCGCCAGATGGCGCAGGGTTCGGTCATGGAGATCGACGCCGCGACGCGGCGCAACCTGGAACTGACCCGTACCCTGACCGGCGAGCGCAAGGGCAGCCTGCTGGCCGCCATCGACCGCACCGTTACCGGCCCCGGCGCCCGTCTGCTGGCGGGCTGGCTGGCGGCGCCCTCGACCAATCCCGGAGAGATCGGCGGACGGCTGGACATGGTGGAGTTCTGCGTCGCCGAGGACCGGACGCGGACCGAGGCGCGGGCGCTGCTGCGCCAATGCCCCGACATGGAACGGTCGCTCTCGCGCCTGACGCTGGGGCGCGGCGGGCCGCGCGATCTTGCCTGCATCCGCGACGGGCTGGTGCGGGCGGCGGAGATGCGCCGCGTGCTCGCCAATGCCGGGACGACCCCAGGCCCCGCCGGCATCAAGAAAGCCACCACGGCGCTGGGTGAGCATTCCGCCCTGATCGACCAGCTGATGCGGGCGCTGGCGCCGGAACTGCCCCTGCTGAGCCGCGACGGCGGCTTCATCGCGGCGGGATACGCGCTCCAGCTGGACGATCTGGTGACGCTGCGCGATGAGAGCCGCCGGCTGATCGCCGCCATGCAGGCGCGCTATGCCGATCTGGCCGGAGTGTCGGGCCTGAAGATCCGGCACAACAACGTGCTGGGCTACTATATCGAGGTGACGCCGACCCACGCCGACAAGCTGATGACCGGCAAGGCGGCGGAGACCTTCATCCACCGCCAGACGCTCGCCAGCGCCGTCCGCTTCACGACGGTCGAGCTGAACGAGCTGGAACGCAGGATCGCCGAGGCCGCCGACAAGGCCCTGGCGGTCGAACTGACGCTGTTCGACGAGCTGGTGACCGACGTGACGGCCCGAGCCGACGCCATCTGCGAGGCGTCGCAGGCGCTGGCGCTGCTCGATGTCGTGACCGGGCTGGCCGAATTGGCGGAAGAGCGCCGCTACTGCCGCCCTGTGGTGGACGACAGCCTGGAGTTCGACATCAGGGCCGGACGCCATCCCGTCGTCGAAGCGGTGCTCGCCGCTTCCGAAGGTGCCCGCTTCGTCGCCAACGACAGCAATCTGGCGCCGGACGACCGGCTGTGGCTGCTGACCGGACCCAACATGGCGGGTAAGTCCACCTTCCTGCGCCAAAACGCGCTGATCGCCGTGATGGCGCAGATCGGCAGCTTCGTCCCGGCGGATCATTGCCGGATCGGCGTCGTCGACCGGCTGTTCAGCCGCGTCGGGGCGGCTGACGATCTGGCGCGCGGCCGCTCGACCTTCATGGTCGAAATGGTCGAGACGGCGGCCATCCTCAATCAGGCCGGCCCTCGGGCGCTGGTGATCCTGGACGAGATCGGGCGGGGAACCGCGACCTTCGACGGGCTGTCGATCGCCTGGGCCTGCGTCGAGCACCTGCACGAGGCGACCCGCTGCCGCGCCCTGTTCGCCACCCACTACCATGAATTGACGGCGCTGGCGGCGAAGCTCCCGCGGTTGTCCTGCCACACCATGCGCATCAAGGAGTGGCGGGGCGAGGTCGTCTTCCTGCACGAAGTCGCCGCCGGCTCCGCCGACCGCAGCTACGGCATCCATGTCGCACGGCTGGCAGGCCTGCCGGAAGCCGTGATCGCGCGGGCCGAACAGGTGCTGGAGATCCTGGAGAAAGGCGATCAGGCCGGCAGCGTCGCCCGTCTGGCCGACGACCTGCCGCTGTTCAGCGTCGCACTGCGCCGCAAGGAGCCGGAGGCCGCGGCAGCGCCCACCGGGCCGTCGGCGGTAGAACAGGCCCTGGCGGCGATAAACCCGGACGACCTGACGCCGAAGGCGGCGCTGGAAGAGCTGTACCGGCTGCGCGGCCTGCTGTCGTAGGACGTGCCGGCGCTGGTGAGGTCTGTTGGGCCACGGCCCAACCTACACGTTGCGTCTCCCGCAGGGTGGGAGGTGGCCCAACACAGCCTCAGCTTCCCAGCGTGAAGCCGCCTTCCGGCGTCCATTTGCCGTTGCTGCGGCAAGCCTTGCCGACCTGCTGGGCGCGGGCGGCGCTGGTGTTGGCGACCAGATGGAATTCCTGGCAGAGCTTGCCGTCGCGCGTGTAGCCCTGGCGGATGATGGTCACGGCGCCGTTCTTGCCGTTGGCCGGGTTGGTCCAGGCCACCGGCTTGCCGACCATGGTCTTCGACGCCGTTTGCAGCGTCGCGTCGATGATCGCCTTGTCGCTGTCGTCCAGGGCGATGGCGGGAACGGCAGCGGCTTCGGCCGTCGTTGAAGGACCTTTGGTCTGATCGGTGGCGCACCCGGCCAATGCGAGGCCGGCGGCGGCCACCAGGAGAAACTTCTTCATTCACGACACCTTGATTGTAGACCCTGGGGCGCCTTACCAAGCGGCGCCGGTCAGGCTAACTCATAATGTTCCGGATCGGCCCCGACAAGCGGCGGCTTGATCGCCTCCGCCTCGACGCCGGTTTCTCCGGCCCGATACGCCGGGCGCTCGAAGATGGTGCGAACGGCGGCGGCGTCCAGCGTTTCTTCCCGCAGCAGGCCGTCCGCCAGTTCGTAAAGGCGCGCCAGATCGGCGGTCAGGAGGTCGTGTGCGCGGCGGTATGCCGCGTCGATGATGCCGCGCACTTCCTCGGCGATCTGGGGCGACAGGGCGCCAGCCTCGCCTTGAGGCGTCCGCGCGGCTGTTGCGGCCGCCGGTGCGGCTCCCCGGCCATAGGCGACCATGCCGAATCGGTCGGACATGCCCCAGGTCGTGACCATCTTTGTCGCGATGTCTGTCGCCATCTGGATATCGCCGGCGGCTCCCGTCGTGACGAACTCCTTGCCGAACACGATCTCCTCGGCGGCCCTGCCGCCCATCGTCACGTCCAGTTCGGCTTCCAGCCGTGCCCTCGACAGGCAGAAGCGGTCTTCCAAAGGCAGCCGGACCATCATGCCGAGCGACCTTCCGCGCGGGACGATGGTCACCTTGTGCACCGGATCGGAATGGGCGGAGCGCCACGCGACCAGGGCGTGGCCGGCTTCGTGGAACGCCGTCAGGCGGCGCTCGTCCTCCGACATGACGGTGACCTTCTCGCCGCCCATGACGATCTTGTCCCGCGCCTGCTCGAAATCGGCCATCGACACCTGGAAGCGCCGGGCGCGGGCCGCCCGCAGCGCCGCCTCGTTCACCAAATTGGCGAGATCGGCGCCCGACATGCCGGGAGTGCCGCGCGCCACTACCGTCAGGTCGACATCGGCCTCCAGCGCCACCTTGGCAGCATGGACCGCCAGGATGGCGGCGCGGCCCTTGATGTCGGGGTTGCCGACGAAGACGTGGCGGTCGAACCGGCCGGGGCGGAGGATGGCCGGGTCCAGCACATCGACCCGGTTGGTGGCCGCGATCACGATCAGGCCGCTGGCGCGGGCGAAGCCGTCCATCTCGGCCAGCAACTGGTTCAGCGTGTTCTCGGTCTCGATCTGGCCGCCCGACGGCGAGGTGGCGCCGCGGGCGCGGGCCAGCGCGTCGATCTCGTCGATGAACAGGATGCAGGGGGCGCGCTTGCGGGCGTCGCGGAACAGCTTGCGGATGCGGGCGGCACCCACGCCGACATACATCTCGACGAAGTCGGAGCCGGTGACCGGGAAGAACGGCACGCCCGCCTCCCCCGCTACGGCGCGGGCCAGCAGGGTCTTGCCGGTACCGGGAGGTCCGACCAGCAGGACCCCCTTGGGGATGCCGGCGCCCAGTTGGGCGAAGCGGTCCGGCGCCTTGAGGAAATCGACCAACTCGACCAGTTCCGCCCGCGCCTCGTCCACCCCGGCGACATCGGCGAAACGGACGTCGGAGGACGCCGTCCCCGACTTCTTGACCGGCGAGCGCATCATGCCGGCCATGAAGACCAGCGCGAAGGCCAGGAAGCCCACCATGTTCAGCTTCAGCAGGACGTCCAGCCAGCGGTTGGTCGCGAGCAGCGCTCCGCCCTCGACCGGCTCGACGTTCATCTCGATGCCGGGAGCCGCGACAGCCTGACGCAGGGCGTCGGTCCACAGGACCGTCGTCACCCCGTTCACGCCGTCGCGGTCGGTGAACTCGATCCGGTTGCCCATGACATGGAGGGAGGCGATACCGCCCGCCGCCAGCCGGTCGGCAAAGACGCTCTGCCCGACTTCGGTGCGGTCCATCCTGCCGATCAGCGCGCCGAAGGTACCGGCGCCAGAGGCGAAGACGTATGTTAATCCTCCCGTGGCGATCATGACCAATGCCGCGACCAGCGTGATTACCCGTGCATGCCGTTTCAGGAAGGATTTCATCAGCGACCCGCAATGTCTGGACAGAATTGGGACAAAAGCAGGTGAGGAGTACCGCAACATGGTTAACAAGACGTGTGCGGAAAGACGTATGCGGGAAAACTCCCGCACCGGAAATCGGAGTTCCTGATATCATGCCGTCATGCGTACAGCCCGCCGCCTGACCTATCTGCCCGCCGACGAGTATCTCGCCCTCGAGCGCGATGCGGAGGTGAAGCGCGAGTACGTCAACGGCGAGGTCTTCGCCATAGTCGGGGCGAGCCGCAACCACGCGCGGATCAAGCTGAATATCGGCTCCAAGCTGAACGAAGCGCTGAGTCCGCCGTGCTGGGCGGCGGTGTCCGACATGAAGGTCCACGTCGAAGCCGCCAACGCCTACTACTACCCGGATGTCGTCGCCAGTTGCGCCGAGAGTCAGCCCGACCCCTACGTGATGGCAAACCCTGTCCTGATCGTGGAAGTGCTGTCACCCTCGACCGAGCGGACCGATCAGCGCGAGAAGCGGCTGAACTACCAGACCGTCGCATCCATTCAGGAAATCCTGCTGGTGGCCCAGGACCGACGCTGGATCGAGCTGTACCGGCGCGACCGCGACGGCTGGACCGTGGAGCAGATCAGCGACGAGGGCATGTTCGATCTCGCCTCCGTCGGGCTCACCCTTTCCCTCGACGACCTCTACCGAAATACGTTCTTAACGTTCTGAGTCGGCCGGACACGGAAAGCCGTGTCCTGAAATTCGACATCCGCCTTGACGGGCCGGGCCACGCGCCGCTAAAACGCGTCCAACGTGGTGATTTGGCGACCGGCTTGCAGGCCACGTAAAATAAGCTGCTAAAAAGGTTTGGAGTCGCGTCCGCGCCTCGATCCCTTGTCGGTCGGGGCTATTCTCATTTGAGCCTGCGGAAGCGGGCGGAGCGGCGACGAAAATGGACAAGACGAACACTCCTTCCCCTAAGGATCCGGCTCCCAAAAACCCGGCGAGCCTGCGTCCGCGCACCCGGATGGTTCATGCGGGCACCGCGCGGAGCGGCTTCGACGAGACCTGCGAAGCGATCTTCATGACCTCCGGCTTCGTCTACGGCACGGCGGAGGAAGCGGAATCCGCCTTCGCCAACGACGGCTCCCGGTTCGTCTATTCGCGCTTCCGCAACCCGACCGTCTCCATGTTCGAGGACCGGCTTGCAGCCTACGAGGGCGCCGAGCGCTGCTTCGCCACCGCCAGCGGCATGGCGGCGGTGTTCGCGGCGCTGATGAGCCAGTTGAAGGCGGGCGACCGGATCGTGGCGCCGCATGCGCTGTTCGGCTCCTGTCTGCACATCGTCAAGAACCTTGCCCCGCAGTTCGGCATCGAGACCACGCTGGTCAACGGCACCGACGCCGATGAGTGGCGCGCGGCGCTGAGCCGCCCGGCCAACATCGTCTTCCTGGAGACGCCGTCGAACCCGATGCTCGACGTGGTCGATCTGGCGCTGGTCAGCGAACTGGCCCATGCGGCGGGTGCGCGCGTCGTCGTGGACAACGTGTTCGCGACCCCTGCCCTTCAGCGCCCGCTGGAGTTCGGCGCCGACGTCGTGGTCTATTCGGCGACCAAGCACATCGACGGCCAAGGCCGCAGCCTGGGCGGCGCCATCCTGTGCGACAACAAGTTCGCCGAGACGCTGGCGCCCTTCCTGCGCCACACCGGCCCCGCGCTCAGCCCGTTCAATGCTTGGCTGCTGCTGAAGGGGCTGGAAACGATGGACATCCGCATCGCGGCCCAGGTCCAGTCGGCGCAGCAGGTCGCCGAGTTCCTAGAAGGGCACGCCAAGATCGCCAAGGCCCTGTATCCCGGCCTGAAGAGCCATCCGCAGTACGAGTTGGCGCAGCGCCAGATGAAGGGCGGCAGCACGCTGGTCGCCTTCGACGTCGCGGGCGGCAAGGCGGAGGCGTTCCGTCTGATGAACGGCCTGCGCATCGTTCGGATTTCCAACAATCTGGGCGACAGCAAGAGCCTGATCACCCATCCCGCCACCAGCACTCACCAGCGGCTTAGCGACGCCGAGCGGGCGGCCGTCGGCATCAGCCCCGGCAGCGTCCGCCTGTCCGTCGGGCTGGAAGACCCCGCCGACCTGATCGAGGATCTGGAACAGGCACTGGCCGGCGTCTGAGGCCGAAGATCACGTTTGGGAAAAATCATTCCCCAGCGACTGTGTGAAATCCTGCATTTTACACAGTCGCTTGCACGCCTGCCGAATCCTGCTTATATACGGCTGCGGTCCATCGGGCCGCAGCTTTCACCTGAATATTTTGTAAATCCCGGTCATAGACGGCCCACAGGCTCCCGGCAGCCTGGATCGAAGGCAAGGAGTCCCTCCATCATGTCGCATCTGCTGTCCAAAGCGCGCCGCCTCGCGGTCGCGGCCGCCGCAACCGTGCTGTTCTGGGGCGCTTCAGCCAGCGCCGCCACCGATGTCCGCGTCGGGTTCATTCCCGTGGTCGGTGCAGGGCAGCTCTTCGTGATCGACGGCGAGGGCTGGGCGCGCGACGCCGGGCTGAACCTGAAACTGACCCAGTTCGAGTCCGGGCCGGCGATGATCAGCGCGCTGGCGTCGGGCACGCTCGACGCCTATTACGGCGGCATCGGTCCGATCATGGTGGCCAGCGCCAGGGGCATCGAGGTCAAGGTCTACGCCGCCACCGCGATCGAGGAGATGACCTTCGTCGGCCGCGCCGATTTCGCGGCGCAGCCGCAGGCCGCGACCGCCGCCGGCTTCAAGGCCTTCTCCGAAAGCCAGGGCCGCCCGCTGAAGATCGCCACCCAGCCGCCCGGCTCGGTGCCGGATACCGTCTTGCGCTACTGGCTCCAGAACGTGATCAAGGCGGACCCCGCGGCCTACCAGATCACCGCGATGGGCATCGAGGCGACCCAGCAGGCTCTGCTGGCCGGCGCCGTCGATGCCGCGACGATCCGGGAGCCGACGTTGACCGTCGTGCTCGCCCGCGATCCCAAGTCCAAGCTGCTGGCGGTCGGCGGCGAGATGCTGCCCAACCAGCCGGGCTCCGTGCTGGCGCTGACCGGCGCCTTCGTCAAGGCCAACGAACAAGCCGCCAAGACGATCGTGTCGCTGCACGATCGCGCCACGACCCTGCTCAAGGATGAGCCGAACCGTGCGGCCAAGCACCTTCAGTCGGGCCTGGGCAAGGGCCTGACCGATCTCGCCACCTTCGAGAAGGCGGTGGTGTCGCCGGCCAGCAAGTTCGTCGCCGATCCGATGGTCATCAAGGATGCGACCAAGGTCATGCAGGACTTCCAGCTCAAGGCCGGCACGCTGGAGAAGGCGGCAGACCTGAACGTGCTGTTCGACGACAGCTTCTACCGGGCCGCCGCTGCGGCACGCTGACGCTCCGCAGCATTCCCCGCCGAAGAGCCCAGGCCAGAGAGCAAAAGCCGGAAGCAAAAGCCGATAATGCATAGAACCCTGCTGGCCGCCCTCGGCCTGATCGCCTTCGTGCTGCTGTGGGAGGCGGCGCCGCGCTTCGGATTCGTCTCTCCGCTGTTCGTGCCGCCGCCCAGCGGCCTGCCGTCCGCGTTCCTGCGCGAGATCCAGGCGGGATACTGGGTCAGCGCCGTGCTGGCCAGCCTGCGTCACTACGCCCTGGGGCTGGCGCTGGGAACAGGTCTCGGCGTGGCGCTGGGCATCGCCACCGCCCTGTATGACGGCCTGGACGCGGCGCTGTCCTGGGTGGTCCGGCTGCTGCGCCCCGTACCGGGTCTGGCATGGGTCCCGTTCGCCATCGTCTGGTTCGGCATCAGCGAGACGGCCGCCACCTTCATCATCATCATCGGCGTCTTCTGGATCAACTTCTACGCCGCCTACGGCGCCGCCAAGGCGGTCGACAAGGATCTGCTGGAGGTGGCGGACGCCTTCGGGCACCGCGGCACGCTCGCCAAGTTGTTCAAGATCGTCCTGCCCGGCTCCACCGCCGGTATCCTGGCGGGAGCGCGCACCGGTCTGGGACAGGCCTGGATGGCCGTGGTCGCGGCCGAGCTGTTCGGTGTGCCCGGCTTGGGCCAGCGCATGATGCAGGCATCCAGCCTTCTGGCGACCGAAGTGGTCGTCGTCTACATGATCACGATCGCAGCGCTGTACGGGCTGACCGACGCGCTGTTCGTCCAGCTCAGGGACCGGTTGCTCAGATGGCAACGCTAGTCGATATCAAGGACCTTGCCATCGCCTATGGCAAGGCGCCTCCCGTCCTCGCCGGCTTCACCGCAGCCTTGGAGCGTGGCTCCTTCACGGCCGTCGTGGGACCGTCCGGCGTCGGCAAGTCCACCCTGCTGCGCGTACTGTCCGGACTGACGGCTCCGGCGGCCGGTACCGTCGATATGCCCATGCAGCCGGAAAAGGGCCGCCGTCCGGTGGCCCTCGTCTTCCAGGAAGCGCGCCTGCTGCCCTGGCGCCGGGTACTGGAGAACGTCTCCTTCGGCCTGGAAGGAACAGGCCTGTCCAAGGTGGAGCGAACGGCACGCGCTCAGGAAACGCTCGATCTCGTTGGGCTCGGGCAGATGGCAGGCCGCTGGCCGCACCAGCTTTCCGGCGGGCAGCGCCAACGGATCAATCTGGCGCGGGCGCTGTCGGTTCGCCCCGACCTCCTGCTGCTGGACGAACCGTTCTCCGCTCTCGACGCGATCACGCGGCAATCGCTCCAGGACGAGTTGCTGCGGCTCTGGCACGAGACGCGGACGACGATGCTGTTCGTGACCCACGACCTTGACGAGGCGGTGTATCTGGCCGACCGGGTCGTGCTGCTGGGCGGCAAGCCTGCCGGCATCGTCCGCGACTTCCCGGTCGATCTGGCGCGCCCGCGCGAGCGGGATACGGCGAACTTCTCCGACGCGGTGCGGGAAATCAGGGCAGCGCTATCGGAGTCCGTCAACGACGGTGCCGGGATCTGAAACATTTTTTGTGCAGTGCAGCATTTTGAGTGCGCAGCTCAGGCATTTGCGGTACGTTGGAATTCTCAGAGGCAGCGCCTAGTAGCGTGCGCATGCCCCCCACGCCCGCGGTAAAAATGTGAACTCGATGCCCCTCAATGCGACCCGTGCCTTAGATGCCCATCGCCGCAACGTCGACCATCTGGTCAGCGTCGGGCAGGACCTTGCCCGGACAGCCGGCAAAACCCAGGAAATGGCCCTGGCCTCGGCCCAGACGATCGGCTATCGCACGGCGATGTTGCTTCAGGCCTTCGGCGACCCGGTGGCGATGTCCAATCCGGAATTCACCCTGATGGGCCACGAGAAGGTCGAGGCCGCCGTCGAGTCGCAGCGCGCCATGATGGAAAGCACGCAATACTTGTTCGAATCCTGGACAAGCTGGGCCTTCGGCCAAGCCCGGACGAACGCCAAGGCCTTTACCGAGTTGGCGACCTGCCGTAATCCGACCGACGTCTTCGGCGTGCAGCAGCACTACCTGCAATCCTCCTGGATCAACGCCAGCACCGCCGCCGCCAAACTGGCGCAGGCCATGGTCCGCATCACCGACGCAGGATTGATCCCGGTCCACAAAGTGGCATCGGCCAACGCCAAGCGGCTGTCGGAGCAGAACGGCCAGTAAGCTCGCCGGAGAACGGATCGATCGGCAAAAGACCCGGCTCATGCCGGGTTTTTTCATGACGGCGCGCCGTCCGCGATCGGAAGTTCCGCCTGGGCTTCGGGCGGCGCCACGGCCCGGCGCTGCCGGCCGGCGACCGCGCGGTCGACCCCCGCCGCGACGACGCGCCAGCAATGTTCCGCCAGCGCCTTGCGGCTGCCGAACCGCTCGACCGTGACCGGCTCATGGAATTCCACGCGGATCGTGATGCGTCCCAGCCTGACCATCTGCCAAAGATGCGGCGCCAGTTCCATATCGCCGTACCAGGCATAGAAGGGCCGCATCGAACGCCCGAGCGGTATGCCGTCGAGGTCGACGGCGGTTACCGATACCGGCTGGACCATGACCGGCCTGCCATCCACCTTGAGCGACGCGACGCTGAACAGCGCCGTCTTGAACGGCAGCGTGCGGTTGCCGTCCGACGAGGTGCCCTCGGGGAACAGGATCAGGGTATCGCCCGCCTCCAGCCGGCTCTTGATGTCGTCCCGGTGGACACCGGCGTTCCGCACCTTGCGGTCCACGAAGACGGTGTGCTGAAGCTTCGCCAGCAGGCCGAAGAAGGGCCATCCGCCGACCTCCGTCTTGGCGACGAACGAACCCCGGATCAGCGATCCCAGGACGATGATGTCCAGGTATGAGGAATGGTTGGAAACGACCAGCGTCGGCCCCTCGGCGGCGGGTTGCCCGGCGACATCCACCTGGAACCCCAGGATGCGCGCGCAGACCGCGTGATAGGCGCGCGGCAGGCGATGGCGCAGAGGAGAGTTCAGCCATACCAGAAGCGCCTGTATGGGCATCAGCGGCACCGTGAATGCCGCATAGGCCATGAGGCGGGCAAAGCCGAGAAAAGAGGACCCCATCGTCAAGATCCTGCCGTCACGCTGCCGGCGTATCCCGGCGGCGTTCATAATGCTTGAAGTATTTGTCGGTGATCTGGTCCGTCTTGACCACGATGCAGACATCGGTGGTGTTGAACTGCTCGTCGATCACGGCGCCGTCGCCGACGAAACCGCCAAGACGCAGATAGCCCTTTATGAGCGGCGGCAGCATGCCCAGCGCCGCCCGGGCATCGACCTGATCCCTGTCGAGCAGGTTCATATTGGCGTAGCGCTGCGGCACGGCAATCGGCCGCAGGTTCGTCGGGGCAATATGGTAATGATGAAGATAGGAGAGCGGCAGCGCCAAACCCGCGGGGTCGGTGCCGGGAAGGCTGGCGCATCCGAACATCAGCGCGATATCGTACTGGAAGACATAGGCGGCGATGCCGCGCCACAGCAGCTGCATGGAGGGCCGGGAGCGGTATCCGGCATCGACGCAGGAGCGCCCCAGTTCCAGCACTTCGCCAGGAAACTCGACCAGCGGCGAGATGTCGTATTCGTCGCTTGAATAGAAGCGCCCGACCGAGCGCGCGGCCGAGCGGCGGATCAGCCGGTAGGTTCCGACGACACCTTCCGGACCCGAGCCCAGGTTGTGGTCGATCACCAGCAGATGGTCGCAGACCCGATCGAAGCTGTCGAAATCGCGGCGCCGCGCCGCCATTTCCGCGCTCGGCCGGGCAGCCATTTCCGTATAGAACACCCGGTAACGCAGCGCCTGGGCTGCATCAACCTCGGCCGATGACTCGGCCAGTCGCACTTCCAGATTGCCGGAGCGGAGATCGCCCTGAGCAAGCTGATCGATCATGAGGTCGGCCATGCTATCGCTTGCGGTCCTGGTTGTTGCACAATCCCGGCCAGACGTCATTCACCGTCAGACGGCGGCACGGTTTCATCGTTCAACAGGCATACCACATAGCGCTAGTCTCGGGTCAACCGAGTCATTTAAATGTAACCAGTAAGTGTGGCTTATTTGCCCAAGGGAACAGGCGCGGCAAGACGTCGCTTCAATCTGCGCAAGCGATTACCAAGACAAGCACCGTCCGGAATTCGTGGCGTACTCGTGAATTCCGGACTGATGGAGCATTCCGTATCCCATGCCTGGGACCGGCAGGCCTATCCCCTGTGGATTTACGCGACACCGCGACGGGCGCGGGTCCCAAGACCGATCTGTTTGGCCAGCTTGCTGCGCTGCTTGGCGTAGTTGGGGGCGACCATGGGATAGTCGGGCGGCAACTGCCAGCGGTCCCGATATTCTTCGGGCGTCATGTCGTAGGCGGTCTTGAGATGCCGTTTCAGCATCTTCAGTTTCTTACCGTCCTCCAAACAGATAATATAGTCGGGAGTAACCGACTTTTTGATAGGCACAGCCGGCTGTGGCCGTTCCACCGTGGGAGCGGGTTCCACTCCAACATTGGCAAGGGTCCTGTAGACCTGCTCAATGAGTTGCGGCAGGTCTGTAACCGTAACTGTATTGTTGGAAACATGCGCAGCCACGATCTCTGTCGTCAGAGACAACAGCTCGTTAGATGGGGATCCGTTGCTCATCTATCTTTGCTCCAGGGGACCGACAAGCATCGATATAAGTCTTCTCTGCGAGCAACGCAATAACGAATTACTGAAAATGAAGAGGACATTTTGACCTTACCAATGTCAGCAGATTACTTCCTGGATATCACAACGGCAGTCTGCCCGTTAACCTTTGTTCGCACCAAGTTGCGTGTCGAACGAATGGCGCCCGGAGAGACGCTGGAAGTCCGCCTGAACGCTGGGGAACCCTTGGAAAACGTACCGAGATCGTTGATAGAACTGGGTCATGAAGTGCATGGACCGGAACCCGAAATCCCGGCATCTCCCGAGGGCGTCTACCGCCTTTGGGTGACTAGGCGTTAACTACGATCGATTGAGGATTGGAATAGTTCTAACTTCATGACCAGTGCCGCTACTGCTGCGTCCTTTTGTCGGTAATAGTTAGGCCTGCGGCCAATTTTTATAAAACCGCGCCCGGTATATAATTGGCATGCCCGATTGTTGTTTTCGGCCACTTCCAGGAACACCGCCTCGGCGCCCGCCATACGGGAGAGTTCCAGCGCGCCCTCCAGCAACGTTGCGCCAAGCCCGGCACCCCGACGGTCCGGAGCGACCCCGATGGCGACGATTTCGGCCTCGCCGGCAATGGCGCGCGCAAGGACGAAGCCGGCTGGTTCGCCCTGCCCGTCCACCGGCGCGATCAGCGCGAACATGCCCGGGCTGGCCAGCAGTCCGGCGAATGCGGCGGCACTCCACGGCTCGTGCGGGAAGCAGGAGCCGTGGAGGAATTCGAGGATTTCACAGTCGGCGAGGCTCGCCCGGCGCAGGTTCATCGCCGTTTTTCCACGGGCATCGTGACATCGGGCGGCCGCAGGTAGAACGGCTGCGGCGGCGCAGCCTTTTCCAGGCCGGAACCGGCACCGCGCAACGCCACGATCCGCGCCACGTCGGCGGCATGGGGGAAGCCCGCTCCGGAAGCGAACCTGACATCGGGCCGGCCGGCGGATACGGAACCTCCGGCAGCTTCGAAAGCCAGACGCACGCGGGCAGCGCCGTCGCCCGCCACAAGCAGAGGCGTCCCGGCCAGGGCAAGGTCTTCCGGCCGGACCGAACGGGCTTCGCTCGTTGGAATAAGTTCGCTATCGAATGATTGGACGAAAATATCTTCTCGCCTCGACTCGACCGCGACCAATACCGGGCATCCGCGCCGCTCCTCGGCCGGCACGCCGTGGGCGACTGCCTCGAATGTCGTGACTCCGATCAGCGGACGGCCGGACGCCAGCGCCATCCCCTTGGCGGCGGCCAATCCGATCCGCAATCCGGTGAACGCTCCCGGGCCGGTGGTGACGGCGAAGACGTCGATGGAGAGAAAATCCGCGCCGGCTTCGGTCAGCACTTCCTGCACCATCGGAATCAGAACTTCGGACTGGCCCCGATCCATGACGGCGAAACGTTGCGCCACGATGGCGCCGTCGCGCCACAGGGCGACCGAGCAGGCCCCGGTAGCGCTGTCGAGGGCTAGGATCTTCATGACCGTTCCTTTATGCAAACCGTGCTACTGAACACCTTCGAACCTTCTTTCATGACTGCCCCAGCATTCAGGACTTTCCATGCCTTTGCTCGAGATCGCGCTGCCGAATGTCGATATCGACCTGATCTACGCGACACCTGCCAACATTACCGGACGGACGATCTATACCAATATGGTTTGCCTGCTGCACGCCGACGCAGCCGCGGCCCTTCGCACCGCAGCCGGTATCGCCGGGGCACAGGGCTGCCGCCTGCGGGTTTATGACGCGTTCCGTCCGATCGAAGCGCAGTGGCGCCTTTGGGAAGCCTGCCCGGATCCAGAGTTCGTCGCCGATCCGAGGGAGGGTTCGAACCATGCCCGAGGGGTCGCGGTGGACCTGACCCTGGCTGATGCCGACGGCCTTCCGCTGGACATGGGCACGCCGTTCGACGACATGACGGCCCTGTCGCATCACGGCAGTACCGCGATCAACGCTACGGCACAGGCCAACCGCAGCCGCTTGCTCGGCATCATGGCGGCAGCCGGTTGGGATCATTACCCGTCCGAATGGTGGCACTACCAATTGCCCGCCCCGAAGCGGTATCCTCTGCTGTGGGATGCTGCGGCCGGCGGCCGCATTCTCTGAAACTTCGCGCAAATCTTGTTGAATCCGGCTTTTTGTGTCACAGAAGGATTTTTGGGACACCGAAGGTCAGCGTCACGGAAGGGATGCTTGCAGGAAAAGGGCCTGGGGAAAGCGCATGGGCTTGAACATGTTCCTTGGGACCCCGTCGCTCCGGCGGCTGACCCGCTCCTTGCCGGGCTTGGCGCTTGGCCTTGCCATGCAGTGCGTGGCCGGCTCCGCCGTGGCGGAAAACCCCGTGGACGAGGCCGAGCGCGGCGCCGTCATCTTCGCCTATGCCCGCTTCGGCGAGGACCAGTACGGTCCCGGCAGCATTCCCCTGGACCAGTTCGACGCCCACATCGCCGAACTTGCCGACGGCGGCCACACCGTCCTGCCCCTCCTCGTCCTGCTGGAAAAACTGCGCGACGGGACGCCCCTTCCCGATCGCGCGGTGGCGCTGACGATCGACGACGCCCATCGTTCGGTCTATGCGGAAGCCTTTCCGCGCCTGAAGGCAGCCGGGGTGCCCTTTACCCTCTTCGTGGCACCCGACCCTATCGACAACGGCGCCGAAAGCCACATGACGTGGGCACAGGTACGGGAAGTCGCCCGTTCCGGCGTCACCATAGGCGTGCTGCCCGCGGCAGGACTGTCGATGCCCCAGCGGACGGTCCAGCAGAACGCCTCGGACCTTGCGCGGGCGGTCCAGCGGGTGGAGGAGGAACTGGGCGTCAAGCCGGCCCTGCTGGCCTATCCGTTCGGCAGTTACGGGTCCGCGATCCGCGAACTGGCACAGCGGCAAGGCTTCGCCGCCGCCTTCACCCAATCGTCCGGCGTCGTCCACGGCCGCTCCGACCGGCTGGCGCTGCCGCGCTTCGTCATGAACGAGTCGTTCGGCGGGATCGACCGCTTCCGGCTGGCGGCCAATGCATTGCCGCTGCCGGTCGCCGACGTCACCCCGGCCGACCCCGTGCTTACCCAGAATCCGCCGAGCATCGGCTTCACGGTGGCGGCCGGTACCGGCGACCTCGACCGGCTGGCCTGCTTCGTGGCCGGCCAGGGCCGCACCGGCCTGGAGCGCCTGGACGGCAACCGGATCGAACTGCGCATACCGGAGGAGTTCCCCCCCGGCCGCACCCGCCTCAACTGCACCCTCCCCGCCGGCGAAGGCCGCTGGCGCTGGTTCGGCATGCAGTTCTTCGTGCCGGAGCCGTGACTAACTTGGCTTTCATCGAAAGGGCTATTGGAATGAGCCTGCGTACCCTCCTGCGGCGTAAAGCTGCCTGCAAAAAGCCGCGCAATTCCGAGCAGAGCGGAAGAACTTGTAAGTTTGCCGAGACTCTGGCGAAAGCGGCGGCGGTGCTCGGGTCGCAGGAGGAAGCGGAGCGATGGTTGGAACGGCCTGCCATCGGCCTCGATCAACGGCGACCGATCGACCTTCTCTCGACACCCGCCGGCGTGGAGATGGTCGAAAACCTCCTGGAGCGGCTTGAATACGGCGTCTATGTATGACGCCTCTTCCGGCGCAACTCGGCAGCGGCGAGTTGGTAGCATGGCACGTTGACCAAGCTGATTTCGGTGAAAGCCGGGACAGCGGAGAAGCTGCCTACAGGGTCGGCGGACGCTGGAACAGCAGGCGGGTCAGGGCGGTGTACTGCTCGATCGACCCGGCGACCGCTATCCTGGAAGTTGCAGTACACAAAAGGTTCAAGGCGCTCGATACCGCGCCGCACGTCTTGACGGGGCTGACGATAATCGAACCTGACAGCGTCCATATTGTCGATCCGGCATCGATTCCAAACTCGAACCGGCTATCCCCAGGCATTCCGAGCGCCGGACAGCAAAGCTTTGGCGACGACCTTCTTGCCCGGCACAAGTTCGTTCTGCTTCCCAGTGCCGTTTCGACCCATAGCTGGAACCTCATTTTCGTCAATACGGTCGCGGCTGGAGCTTGCAGATTAAGGTCCCAGGAGCCGTTCGCACTCGATACCCGGCTTCATCCGCCACTAATCCATTAAAAAACCCGGCGGCAATCGCTTGCCGCCGGCTTTTTTTGAATGCGATCGCGAAGCCCGTCAGGCGGCGTTCTGGCGTACTTCGACGACTTCGGGGATGTAGTGGCGCAGCATGTTCTCGATACCGGCCTTCAGGGTCGCGGTCGAGCTGGGGCAGCCGGCGCACGAACCCTTCATGTTCAGGTAGACGATACCGTTCTCGAAGCCCTGGAACGTGATGTCGCCGCCGTCCTGGGCGACCGCCGGACGGACGCGGGTGTCCAGCAGTTCCTTGATCTGGGCGACGATCTCGTCATCGTCCTCGTGGGCGGCGTTGTCGTCGACTGCCGTCTCGTTGACGACAGGCCGGCCGGCGGTGAAGTGCTCCATGATGACGCCCAGGATCGAGGGCTTCAGCAGGTACCAGTCACGGTCGCCTTCCTTGGTGATCGTCACGAAGTCCGCACCGAGGAAGACGCCGGCGACTCCTTCGATTTCGAACAACCGTTGCGCCAGGGGCGAGCGGACCGCAGTCTCCACCGTCGGGAAATCGGCCGTGCCGTGCCCCAGGACATCGCGTCCGGGCAGGAACTTCAAGGTAGCCGGGTTGGGCGTCTGCTCGGTCTGAATAAACATGTATCTCTCCTTCCCACCATCATCACTGGCGAGCTTAACGGAAAGTGGGCAGAATCACCCCTCAGATCAAGCCTTGCCAGCACCGGCAACCGGAGCCGCAATACCGCCATGACGAATGAACAGTCCGAAGACCTGTCCAAGGCGGAGACCATCGACTGGCTGATGGAGGACGGCCGGCGGGCGGAAAGTATCGCGGCCCTGATGGAAGCCTTCTGCCGCCGGCTGATCGTGGGCGGCGTGCCGCTGTTTAGGGCGAACTGGCATATCCGGATGCTCCACCCGCAGATCCGGGGCATCACCTTCTACTGGCGCACCAACATGGACGGCGTCGAGGAGATCGAGCGGGAGCATGGGACGGAACTGAGGCCGGAATATCTCAACAGCCCGATCGGCGCCATCGTCGAGGCCGGCGCCGACGCCATGCGGTACCGGATCGAACAGCTGGAGCCGCCCTATGCCTATGAGATCCTCCAGGACCTCAAGGAGCAGGGCGGCACCGACTATGTCGCCATGCCGATGCGCTTCTCGACCGGCAGGGTCAACGTCGCGAGCTGGTCGTCCGACCGGGCCGGCGGCTTCACCGGCCCGCAGCTCACCCTGATCTACGACGTCATGCCGGCTCTCTCCACGGTCTTGGAAACCATGGTGCTGCGCCGTCTGGCGGTGAACGTGCTGGACACCTATGTCGGACGCGACGCCGGCGCCCGCATCCTGTCCGGTGACATCCGGCGCGGCACCGGCGCCACCCTTCGCGCCGTGTTGTGGTACTGCGACCTCAGGGGCTTCACCAGCCTTGCCGACCGGCTGCCGCTGGCCGACCTGATCGGCCTGCTGAACGGTTATTTCGAGATCATGGGCGGCGCCGTCCAGGCGCGCGAGGGCGAAATCCTGAAGTTCATCGGCGATGCGATGCTGGCGATCTTTCCGCTGCCGGATGGGGAAGAAGGCGAAGCCTATGTCCGCGTCAAGGTCAACGACGCGCTGGACGCGGCGGCCGACGCCATCAAGGCGATGGAACTGCGCAACCGGGAGCTTCAGGCCTGGGGATTGCCGGTCCTGAAAGCTGGCATCGCGCTCCATGTCGGCGACGTCATGTACGGCAATATCGGGGCGCCGGACCGGCTGGACTTCACCGTGATCGGCCCGGCAGTCAATCTGGTCAGCCGGATCCAGGGCCTGTCGAGCGAGCTGATGCGGCCCGTCCTGACATCGGAAGCCTTCGCCGCCCAATGCGCCGAGCGGCTGGTGTCCGAAGGGCTGCACCCGGTAAAGGGGCTGAAGGAGCCGATCCAGGTATTCGGCCTATCTTAAGACTTCTGTGCCTTAAAGCCCTCAAGCGCTCAGGAAATCAGGTCGAGCTGTTCGCGCTTCAGGCTGCCGGGCACCAGCGTCAGGGGGATGCGGAGCTTGCCAAGCCCCTTGCCGGCAAGGTGCGTGACAAGAGGGCCAGGGCCTTCCGGCCCGGTGCCGGCGGCCAGCACCAGGATGGAGATCGACGGCTCCTCGTTGATCAGGGACAGCAGCTCGTCGCGGCGCTCGCCTTCCCGGACATAGAGGATCGGCAGGGTGCCGGTGATCTCGTTGACCTGCTTGGCGTGGCGCTGAAGGATTTGCTCCGCCTCGGTCCGGCGCTCCTCCCGCATGATGTCCTCGACAGCGATCCAGTGCTGGAAATCGCTTGGCTCGATGACGTAGAGCAGCGCCACCCGGCCGCCGCTGTTGCGGGCACGCAGGCAGGCGTAGGTCAGGGCGATGTTCAGCTCCTCGCTGTCATCGACCACCACCAGGAAGATGCGCTGGTGCGTCGCCGGAACTGCGGTTTCGGAATCGCTCATGTCACACCTTTCGGAAGATCGCACCGGCAAGCCACCCGGCCGCCACCGCGAAGATTATCGCCGAAATGCCATAAAATGTGGATTGTCTCATGGCGAACTCGAAAATCTCGGCGCTGAAGCCGACCTTGCTGACGGCCAGCGGCGTGGTCTGGGCGCTGACCACGTCGCCGTCGCGGATCAGGAATACGCTGACGGTATACGCCCCGGTCGGTACGTTGGCAGGAAAATAGACATTGGTCCGGAACAGGCGCTCGCCAAGGAAGGCCACCTGACCATGGGTCTTCCCGTAAAGCCCCTCTTCCTGCTTGTTGCGGATCAAGGCTTCTCGGAATTCCCGGACGCGCTCGGGCGATGCGCGGGCGGGAGTCAAGGGCGGCAGACGCAGATGGGCAAGGCCGATCTCGTGCCGGGCCAGCACGGCGTCGCCGATGATCTGATCCAGCGGCCGGTTGGTCGCGACGCTGTAGAAGCTGGGAGCCTGCTGGAACTCCATGCTGGCGGTGTTGATCCAGATACCGGCGACTCGCGATTTACGGCGGACCATGACTTCGGTCGGCGGTCCCTGAACGACGACGGCGACATCCCCCGGCCCGTCGGTGGCGCCGAACAGCACGACCTCTGTCCCGACGAAGCCGGTATTGATGGCGATCAGGTGGTTGGACAGATCGGCCACCAGGGACTGCGCCCAGGCGGGGCGGATGGCGCCGGCGCACGTCATGGCGGCCGCGATCAGCAGAAGTGCCGCCGCGAAAGTCTCCCGCTTCCGCGTTGACCTGAGATTAAGCCAAGGTTTCAACGGTCCACCGGGATGGCGATGGAGTAAAGGTTGGGCGGAGGCACCACAAGTTCGACCGCCAGCCGGAGCGCCACGCCGACGACCAGGAGGGCCAGCAGCGCCCGTGCCTGCTCGCCCCGCAGGAAGCCGCTGGCCTTGGTGCCGAACTGGGCGCCGACGACGCCGCCCACCAGCAGGAGCAGCGCCAGCATGACGTCGACGGTGTTGTTCAACGCCGCCTGGAGGAAGGTCGCGATGGCCGTGGTGAAGATGATCTGGAACAGCGAGGTCCCGGCCACCAGCGCCGTCGGCATGCCGAGCAGGTAGATCATCGCCGGCACCAGCAGGAAGCCGCCGCCGATACCCATGATGGCGACCATCAGGCCGCCGACGAAGCCGATCCCGGCCGGCAGCAGCGCGCTGATGAACAGGCGGGAGCGCTGGAACCGCATCTTGAACGGCAGGCCGTGCAGCCAGATATGCTTGTGGAGCTTGCGCCGCGCGCCCTGCTTGCGGCCCCGGATCATGGCGCCGACGCTTTCGACCAGCATCAGCCCGCCAATACCGCCCAGGAACAGGACGTAGGACAGGGCGATAACGAGGTCGATCTGGCCGAGCGTCTGGAGGATGCCGAAGATCCAGACGCCCAGCGCCGTTCCCCCGGCGCCACCGATCAGCATCACCAGACCCAGCTTGACGTCGACGTTCTTGCGCCGCCAATGGGCGAGCACGCCCGACACGCTGGCGGCGACGAGCTGGTTCGCCTGGGTGCCGACCGCGATGGCCGGCGGGACGCCGATGAAGATCAGCAGAGGCGTCATCAGGAACCCGCCGCCGACGCCGAACATCCCCGACAGGAAGCCGACGACGCCGCCCATGATGAGGACGAGCAGCCCGTTGACGGACATTTCGGCGATGGGGAGATAGATCTGCATGGATTGGGAGATCAGACCGGTCCGGAGAATAGGCCGGTACATTACCCCTGAGGCGGCGGACCGGCAAAGCCCTTTCGGACCGACGCCGGAAGGTTCACGGCAGATCAGAAGCCGAGCCGTTTCAATTCATCGATCGACCTGACAGCCTGGGTGTGGAGGATGAAGATGCCGCCGGCTTTCTCCCATGCCTCCCTGGTGACGGCGCGGTCGTCGACCAGCACATGACCGGGACCGGCGTACCGGTGCTTGTCCCGCGTCATGCAGGTGACGACCGGCACATGGGCTCCCAGCATCGCGGCGACCCAGCGCCGCTTCTGATCGGGCGCCCAGTCGCCCATCGGCAGGCCGGTCAGAATGGTCGGCTCATGGGGTTCGCAGAACTCCCATAGCACCTGGGCATCGTGCATCATCTCGAGGGTACCGTAGAAATCCTGCGCCTTGGCAAGCGCTTGCCACATCCGCCGGACCGGCAACTGGTCCGGCCGCTTGCCCGTTACGGCCTCCACGCCGCGATCGAAATCGGCCAGGACGCCGTCGAGATCGAGAAAGAGCTTCATGGCTGTCTGATCCTCCATTCTGTTGACGGTCTCCAACAAAGAAAAACCCCCGCCGGTCTCCCGGCGGGGGTTCTCCGTTCAAGCGTGAACCCGATCAGGCGACGACAGTGTCCGCGAGTTCGCGGAAGGCCGGGATCTGGTCGAAGTTCATGTAGCGGTAGATGTCGGCAGCCTTCTTGTTGACGACGCTGACCTGCTCCATGTACTCGGCCACGGTCGGGATCTTGCCCATCAGCGCACAGACCGCAGCCAGCTCGGCCGAGCCGAGATAGACGCGGGTGTCGATGCCGAGCCGGTTCGGGAAGTTCCGGGTCGAAGTGGACATCGCCGTCGAGCCCTTGCGGACCTGCGCCTGATTGCCCATGCACAGCGAGCAGCCCGGCATCTCCATGCGGGCGCCCGACTTGCCGAGGACGCTGTAATAGCCTTCCTCGTTCAGAATCATGGCGTCCATCTTGGTCGGCGGAGCGATCCACAGCCGGGTCGGGATGTCCGACTTGCCGTCCAGCACCTTGGCGGCGGCGCGGAAGTGGCCGATGTTGGTCATGCACGAACCGATGAACACTTCGTCGATCGTGTCGCCGGCGACTTCCGACAGCAGCTTGACGTCGTCCGGGTCGTTCGGGCAGGCGACGATCGGCTCGCTGATGTCGGCCAGATCGATCTCGATGACCGTCGCGTATTCGGCGTCGGCATCAGGAGCCAGAAGCTGCGGATCGGCGATCCAGGCTTCCATCGACGCGATGCGGCGCTCCAGCGTGCGGCGATCGGCGTAGCCGCTGGCGATCATCCAGCGCATCAGCGTGATGTTGGAGCGCATGTACTCGATGATCGGCGCTTCGCTGAGCCGGACCGTGCAGGCGGCGGCGGAACGCTCGGCCGAGGCGTCCGACAGCTCGAAGGCCTGTTCGACCTTCAGGTCGGGCAGCCCCTCGATCTCAAGGATGCGGCCGGAGAAGATGTTCTTCTTGCCCTTCTTCTCGACCGTCAGCATGCCCTGGCGAATCGCGTAGAGCGGGATCGCATTGACCAAATCACGGAGCGTCACGCCCGGCTGCATGGTGCCCTTGAAGCGCACCAGCACGCTTTCCGGCATGTCCAGCGGCATGACGCCGGTCGCGGCGGCGAAGGCGACCAGACCGGAACCGGCCGGGAACGAGATGCCGATCGGGAAGCGGGTGTGGCTGTCGCCGCCGGTGCCGACGGTGTCGGGCAGCAGCAGGCGGTTCAGCCAGGAATGGATGACGCCGTCGCCGGGCCGCAGGGATACGCCGCCACGGGTGGAGATGAAGGCGGGCAGCTCCTGGTGCGTCTTGACGTCCACCAGCTTGGGATAAGCGGCAGTGTGGCAGAACGACTGCATGACGAGGTCGGCGGAGAAGCCGAGGCAGGCCAGATCCTTCAGTTCGTCGCGGGTCATCGGACCGGTGGTGTCCTGCGAGCCGACGGTGGTCATCTTCGGTTCGCAATAGGTGCCCGGACGGATGCCGGTGCCTTCCGGCAGACCGCAGGCGCGGCCGACCATCTTCTGGGCCAGCGTGAAGCCCTTGCCGCTGTCGGCCGGGACGGCGGGCAGGCGAAACAGGGTGGACGGCGGCAGGCCCAGCGCCTCGCGGGCGCGGCCGGTCAGGCCACGGCCGATGATCAGCGGAATACGGCCGCCGGCGCGGACCTCGTCGAAGATCACGTCGGACTTGATGGTGAATTCGGCGATCGTTTCGCCGTTCTTCAAGGCCTTGCCGTCATAGGGGCGCAGTTCGACGACGTCGCCCATGTCCATCTTGGACACGTCCAATTCGATCGGCAGCGCGCCAGCGTCTTCCATGGTGTTGTAGAAGATCGGCGCGATCTTGGTGCCGAGGCAGACTCCGCCGAAACGCTTGTTCGGGACGAAGGGGATGTCCTCGCCGGTCCACCACAGCACGGAATTGGTGGCGGATTTGCGCGACGATCCGGTGCCGACCACGTCGCCGACATAGGCGATCAGGTTGCCCTTGTCCTTCAGCTCTTCCAGCTGCTTCATCGGGCCGCGATTGCCGGCTTCGTCGGGTTCGATGCCGGGACGGGCGTTCTTCAGCATGGCCAGGGCATGCAGCGGGATATCCGGGCGCGACCAGGCATCCGGCGCCGGCGACAGGTCGTCGGTATTGGTTTCGCCGGTCACCTTGAAGATGGTGATGGTCAGGCTTTCCGGTACTTCCGGACGCGACGTGAACCACTCGGCATCGGCCCAGGATTGCAGTACGGCCTTGGCGTTGGCATTGCCCTTGTCGGCCAGATCCTTGACGTCATGGAAATAGTCGAACATCAGCAGCGTCGTCTTCAGGCCCGCGACAGCGGCGGCGCCGCATTCGTCGCTGGCCAGCAGGTCGATCAGCGCCTTGATGTTGAAGCCACCGAGCATGGTGCCGAGCAGTTCCGTGGCCTTGACCTTGGAAACCAGCGCGCAGGACTCCTCGCCCTTCGCGACCTTGGCCAGGAACGCGGCCTTGACCTTGGCGGCGTCGTCGACGCCCGCCGGGACGCGGTGCGTCAGCAGCTCGACCAGGAACTGCTCCTCGCCCGCGGGCGGCGCCTGCAACAGGCCAATGAGTTCCTCGGTCTGCTTGGCGGACAGCGGCAGGGGCGAAATCCCGAGTGCGGCGCGCTCAGCGACATGCTGGCGGTAGGCTTCAAGCACGGCTAGATCCTCTCGTCTAAGATTATCCGAAGGTTCCGGTCCGCCCAATTAGGCACAATCTATGGTTTTTAAAATTCAATTTTAATGCCATATACTGCGTCAGCCTGGTCGGACGGGAAGCTCCAGTAAGGTTGTTGCAGGACTTCGATTCCTGGTACCGATCGCTCCGGCCCATTCTGCCGGGCTCTTCCTGGATGCGCGATTAGGCTCTTTGTCGCTGCCCCTCATTGTCCCGCTTCAGGCAGGCCCCATTCCCGGGTGCCGGACTGAATGGCAATCGAGCCATGTTTCGCTGACGCCGCCTCCCCCTGCATGATGGAGTGCCTGCAGAACACGCAGATACCCGCCCCAAAAGCGGCTAAAACTTAGCTCATTTTAAAAATTGTGGGAAGCTTGCAGAATTTCTGCGGCGCAAGATTGCACCGCTTGCTGGGCGGAAAACCGGTGTTTTCGGTACGCTGTACGAGATGCACATGGAACAAAATGTCGCTCCCTGCTATGCGATGATCTTTTCTACCGTGGTGCGCTCGTGCGCCGGTTCCTTACGAGTTCGAGGCTGTAAGGTTCAGTGCTGATTCTTTCAGGCCTCCATCACGACAAATGAGATTTGAGCCCCCTATTTTGCAGTCATAAGTTGTAATTAAATGCATTATTAAACTTTGTATTTCTGTCATGCAGCAGTTTCTCGACAAATGCGATAGCATTCATTATACTTTTTTGCGCATGCAGCAGGAGGCAGCTTATGGACCAGGAATTCAAATCGATGCTGTCTTTGCTATTGGGCAAAGTTGACGTCCTTAATGATAAAATCGACAACTTGTCCCTTGAAGTTAGTGCTATCAAGAAGATACTGCCAAATGTGGCGACCAAAGATGATATAGCGCATCTTACGCGAGAACAGGAGTCGCTGGAGCAGATATTTGGAGCGACCCATCAAATCATGGTCGGACATGTGGAACAATTGACACGACAGTACGAATATCTTGTTGGTGTCCGTTCCCATACTGCGGCGGAGTAGCCGAAGCCGCATGAATAAGCTTTCGGACCGATCGCGCCGATCCGTTGCGCCGATGATCTGACCGCCACCGGAAACACCTTGCCAAGCGCCTGAAGAAGGTGTCTGAAGGCCGGCATGATCACCGATGCCGTCTTCTACGCGATCGCCATCCCCGCAGTCTTGCTTTCCGGCATCAGCAAGGGAGGACTTTCAGGGCTGGGAGCCCTGGCGGTGCCCATGATGGCGCTGGTCATTTCACCCGCCCAGGCGGCGGGACTGATGCTGCCGATCCTGTGCCTGATGGACCTGTTCGGGCTGTGGGCGTACCGCAAGACCTGGAGCCGCAGCCAGATGCGCGTGCTGCTGCCGGGATCGCTTATGGGTATCGGCATCGGCGTGCTGGCGTTCGGCCATCTGAACGACGATGCGGTTCGGGTGCTGATCGGGCTGATCGCCGTCCTGTTCTCGATCAACCAATGGCTGAAGCCGCTGTTGCAGCAGCAGTTGCTGGAGGCTTCGCCGCCATCCGGCGCCAAGGGGTTGTTCTGGTCCGGCGTGGCTGGATTCACCAGCTTCGTCGCCCATGCGGGCGGGCCGCCGGTGCTCATATACCTGCTGCCCCTGCGCATGGAGAAGATGCTGCTGGCGGGGACGACGGTGATGTTCTTCGGCGTGGTGAATTACGTCAAGCTGATCCCGTATTTCTGGCTGGGACAGCTCAATATGGCGAACGTCTCGACATCGCTGGCACTGGCGCCGCTGGCTCCCATCGGGATCTGGATGGGTGTGTGGCTGACCAAGCGCGTCAGCGAAAAGTTATTCTACCGCGTCAGCTTCTTCATGCTGTTTTTGGCCGGCGTGAAGCTGCTGTACGACGGCATGACGGGACTGGGAGCGATCTGACGTCAATCGTCGTCAGGCTCCGTTCCCGTCAGCAACGCGTGGATGCGGCGGCCCAGCGCCGTCAGGCCGGTTCCTTCGGCGTCGAACAGCCCATGCAGGCGCTTCATGCCTTCGTCGTCGGGCAGGTAGGTCGCGGCGCCGCCGGGCAGAGTATCGGAATAGGCCCAGGTGAAGCCTTCGCCGGTAGGGTCCCAGACCTCCGTCCGCTCCGGTCCATGCGGACGCGCGACCCAGGCACGGTCACCGGCGGCCTCCGCCTTGTAGCGGACGCCGAAGAAGCGGCTGCCGGCCAGGGCGCCGACGGCGACCACCGCGAAGACGCCGCCTTCGGGAAAACGCTCCGCCACCAGCTGGCTCACCATCTCCGCGAACCGGCGGCGTTTCTCCTCCGCAGGCATGCCGTCCAGTACCAGAGCCATCGGTGAAATTCCTTTTAAAGAAAAAGCCCCGCAGCTTACCACTGCGGGGCTCGATCTCACCATTGCTTCGGACAAAGCCGGAAGTTTTACGCGGCCTGCTTGATCATGCTGCGGAGCACGTATTGCAGGATGCCGCCGTTCTTGTAGTACTCGACCTCGTCCAGGGTATCGATGCGCAGCATCACCTGGATCGTCTCCGACGAGCCGTCGGCGCGGGTGATCTTGACATCGATGTCCTTGCGCGGGGTCAGACCCGACTCGACACCGGTGATGTCGAAGGTCTCCGTGCCGTCCAGCTTCAGGCTCTGGCGCGACATGCCGTCCTTGAACTGGAGCGCCAGGATGCCCATCCCGATCAGGTTCGAGCGGTGGATACGCTCGAAGCTCTCGGCGAGGACGGCCTTGACGCCCAGCAGGCGGGTGCCCTTGGCGGCCCAGTCACGCGACGATCCCGTGCCGTACTCCTTGCCGGCCACGATGACCAGCGGGGTGCCCTGGTCGGCGTAGCGCATGGCGGCGGTGTAGATCGGCAGGACCTCGCCCGTCGGGATGTACTTGGTGACGCCGCCCTCGACGCCGGCCACCATCTCGTTCTTGATGCGGATGTTGGCGAAGGTGCCGCGCATCATGACTTCGTGGTTGCCGCGGCGGGCGCCGTAGGAGTTGAAGTCGTCCGGACGAACCTGATAGCCCAGCAGGTACTCGCCGGCCGGGCTGTTCTTCTTGATCGAACCGGCCGGGGAGATGTGGTCGGTCGTGATCGAGTCGCCCAGGATGGCAAGCGGGCGGGCGCCATGGACGTCGGAGACCGGCGCCGGTTCCGGCTTCATGTCCTCGAACAGCGGCGGCAGCTTGACGTAGGTCGAACCCTCCACCCAGTTGTAGGTCTGGCCGGTCGCGGTCTCGATCGACTGCCACTCCGCCGGGCCGGCGAACACGTTGCTGTAGCGCCGGCGGAACATCTCGGGCGTCAGGGATGCCTGGATCGTGTCGGCGATCTCCTGGTTGGTCGGCCAGATGTCCTTCAGGTAGACTGGCTGACCGTCGCTGCCGGTGCCGATCGGATCGTTGATCAGATCGACCTTGATGTTGCCCGCCAGGGCATAGGCGACACAGAGCGGCGGCGACGCCAGATAGTTGGCGCGGGTGTGCGGGTTGACGCGGCCTTCGAAGTTGCGGTTGCCCGACAGCACAGCGGCGACGACCAGATCGCCCTCCTCGACCGCGGCGGAGATCGGCTCCGGCAGCGGGCCGGAGTTGCCGATGCAGGTGGTGCAGCCGTAGCCGACCAGATTGAAGCCCAGCTTGTCCAGATAAGTGTCCAGGCCGGCGGCGGCGAGATAGTCGGTCACCACCTGACTGCCCGGAGCCAGCGAGGTCTTGACCCATGGCTGCGAGGTCAGGCCCTTCTCGACCGCCTTCTTGGCAAGCAGGCCGGCCGCGACCAGCACGCTCGGATTGGAGGTGTTGGTGCACGACGTGATCGCGGCGATGACCACATCACCCTGCTTCAGGCTGTAGTCGGCGCCCTTGACCGGCACCGCCTTGCTCTCGTCGCCGGCGGGAACCTTGAACGAGGAGGTCAGGTCGCTGGTGAACGCCTGCGACAGGGCTGACAGCAGGACCTTGTCCTGCGGGCGCTTCGGGCCGGCAAGGGCGGGCTCGACGGTCGAAAGGTCCAGTTCCAGCACGTCGGTGAAGACCGGCTCGGGCGAGCCCGGCTCGGCCCACATGCCCTGCGCCTTGGCATAGGCCTCGACCAGCGCCACCCGCTCGGGATCGCGGCCGGTGAAGGTCAGGAACTTGATGGTCTCGGCGTCGATCGGGAAGATACCGCAGGTGGCGCCGTATTCCGGAGCCATGTTGGCGATCGTCGCGCGGTCGGCCAGCGGCAGGGCCGCGAGGCCGGGGCCGAAGAACTCGACGAACTTGCCGACCACGCCGCGCTTGCGCAGCATCTGGGTGACGGTCAGGACGAGGTCGGTCGCGGTGGCGCCTTCCTTCAGCTTGCCGACCAGCTTGAAGCCGACGACTTCCGGGATCAGCATGGAGATCGGCTGGCCTAGCATGGCCGCCTCGGCCTCGATGCCGCCGACGCCCCAGCCCAGCACGGCCAAACCGTTGACCATGGTGGTGTGGCTGTCGGTGCCGACGAGGGTGTCGGGATAGGCGATGGTCTTGCCGGTCGCCTGATCGGTGTCGGTCCAGACGGTCTGGGCCAGATACTCGACGTTGACCTGGTGGCAGATGCCGGTGCCGGGCGGCACGACGCGGAAGTTGTCGAATGCGGTCTGGCCCCAGCGTAGGAAGGCGTAACGCTCCTGGTTGCGCTCGAACTCCAGGTCGACGTTCTTCTTGAATGCACCGGCATTGCCGAATTCGTCGACCATGACCGAGTGGTCGATCACCAGATCGACCGCGCACAGCGGGTTGATCTTCGACACTTCGCCGCCCAGCGACTTGACGGCCTCACGCATCGCGGCCAAGTCGGCCACGGCGGGAACGCCGGTGAAGTCCTGCATCAGGACGCGGGCGGGACGGTAGGCGATCTCGGTGTCGCTTCTGCGATCCTTCAGCCACTGACCGAGCGCCTTGACATCATCGACCGAAACCGTGCGTCCGTCTTCGAAACGCAGAAGGTTTTCCAGCAGTACCTTCAGGGAGAACGGCAAGGTGGATACATCACCCAGACCGGCCTGCTCGGCCGCCTTCAGGCTGAAGTAATCATAGGACTTGCCACCCACTTCGAGGGTACGGCGAGCCTTGAGCGTGTCATGACCGGTGAACGTTGTCACAGGAACTCCTCCATTGCATCAGCAACCAGCGGAGGTTTGGATCGCGAAGTGACCGAAACCTTTTTTGTACAGTCGTGGTGTAGCGCAGAATTGGCATGTAGGCAAACACGAGCATGATGCAAGTGGTCATACCAATGGGAAGTATTTTCAAAGGTTTCGCAAAGATGCGAGAACTTTCCAAGTGATTTTCCACCTGTTGCGCGGCGGCGCTTACCGCAGCGCACCATAGACTGTGCAACAGGGAGTCTTACTCACTTTCATATTACCTTCGTATTATATTACCGTTTTCGATGTCACACAATAGGTACTCCTGGCCTAGTGCCGATTCGGCTCCGATATCGGCATGCCGCCGGTGCCGGATCGATACGATCGCATGCCGGAACTCGCTGACGCCAAGGCGACACGGCATCGGACAGGAATTTTACAAACGATTGTTTTCTAAAACGCCGAAATCTGTTGCAGCCCATTCGTCTTGTATTTAAGGATTGGACACGCCCGATGAGGCGCAAGGGACATACCGCTCAAATGGTATGACCAATAATAATGGTTCAGGGAGGACGCACGGTGAAGGCCGATACGCCCATTTTTGAAGCCCGGCATGTATCGCTGAGGTTCGGCGGCGTGCGAGCGCTGACCGATGTGAGCTTCAGTATCGACAAGGGCGAGCTGTTCTCGATCATCGGTCCCAACGGCGCCGGCAAGACTTCGATGGTCAATTGCATTTCCGGCCGCTATACCCCGACCGAAGGCCAGATATTCTTCAAGGGCCAGGATGTGACGGGCATGACGCCCAACAACCGGGCGGAAATCGGCATCGGCAGGACCTTCCAGAATCTGGCGCTGTTCGGGCACATGACCGTGCTCGACAACATCATGGTCGGCCGCCACCACCTGCTGAAGAACAATTTCCTGACCGGCGCCCTCTACTGGTTCACCGGCGCGCGCACCGAAGAGCTGGCGCACCGGCGCGAGATCGAGGAGATCATCGACTTCCTCGACATCCAGCATGTCCGCAAATCGATCGCCGGCACGCTGTCCTACGGCCTCCGCAAGCGGGTCGAACTGGCTCGCGCCATGGCGCTGAAGCCGGACCTGATCCTGCTGGACGAACCGATGGCCGGCATGAACCTAGAAGAGAAGGAGGACATGGCCCGCTACATAGTGGACCTGAACGAGGAATACGGCATGACCGTCGTGATGATCGAGCACGACATGGGCGTGGTCATGGATATCTCACACCGGATCATGGTTCTGGATTTCGGCAAGAAGATCGCCGAGGGCTATCCCGAGGAAGTGCTGGCGAACGCCCATGTCAAGCGGGCCTATCTGGGCGAAGCCGACGACGTGCTGAGCGACGAGGACGACGTCACCGTCACCGCTCCGGCCGGAAAGGTGGCGTGATGGACGCCGCAACCGTCAACGATTTGCCCGACCTGTCGCTTTTCGACACCTTCCCGAAGCTGCTCCAGCTCCATGCCCGTAACCATCCGGACGAGGTGGCGCTCCGCGTCAAGGACCTGGGCATCTGGCACAGCCTGAACTGGCGGGAGTACCAGACGCGCGTCAAGACCTTCGCCCTGGGGCTGCACCATTTCGGCATCGGCCGGGGCGCCGTGGTCGCCCTGATCGGCGACAACCGGCCGGACTGGGTCTGCGGGGAGATCGCCGCCCACGCGGTCGGCGCCATGAGCCTGGGCATGTACCGCGACGCCCTGGATGAGGAACTGGCGTTCCTCATCACCTATAGCGGCGCCCGCGCGGTCTTCGCCGAGGACGAGGAGCAGGTCGACAAGCTGCTGGCGCTGGGCGACCGCATCGGCACCGTCAAGCTGATCGTCTACAGCGACCCGCGCGGCATGCGGAAGCACACGGACCCGCGCCTGATCTCCGTGACCGAGCTGATGCATCACGGCGACGCCGTCGCGTCCGAATACCCCGCCCTCTACGACGAGCTGGTCGCGGCGACGAAGGGCGAGGACGTGGCCGTCCTGTGCACGACGTCGGGCACGACGGCCAATCCTAAGCTGGCGATGCTCCCTGCCGGCCGGATCATCCGCCATTGCGCCAGCTATCTCGGCGTCGATCCCAAGGGACCGCGCGACGAATACGTCTCCGTGCTGCCGCTGCCCTGGATCATGGAGCAGGTCTATGTGCTGGGCAAGGCGCTGCTGAGCCGGATGACCGTCAACTTCGTCGAGGAAACCGAGACGATGATGAGCGACTTCCGCGAAGTCGGGCCGACTTTCGTGCTGTTCGCTCCGCGCGTATGGGAACAGATCGCCGCCGATGTCCGCGCCCGCATCATGGATGCCTCGCCGCTCAAGCGCCGCCTCTACGACTACGGCATGAAGCTCGGGCTCGACGCGCTGGACAAGGGCAAGCGGTCCTGGCTGGCCGACCTGCTGCTGTTCAAGGCGCTGCGCGACCGCCTGGGCTTCACCAACCTGCGGTCGGCCGCTACCGGCGGTGCGGCGCTGGGTCCCGAAACTTTCCGTTTCTTCATGGCGATGGGCGTGCCGCTGCGCCAGCTCTACGGCCAGACCGAGACGCTGGGGGCCTATACCATCCACGCGGCGGGAGACGTGAACTTCGACACGGTCGGCAAGCCGTTCGACAGTGCTGTCGAGGTCAAGATCGACAACCCCGACCACAACGGCGTCGGCGAGATCGTGACCCGCCACCCCAACATGTTCGCGGGCTATTTCGGGACCGAAGCCGCCTCCGCCGACCTGCGGGACGGCTGGATGCATACCGGCGACGCCGGCTATTTCGACAAGTCGGGCCATCTCGTCGTGATCGACCGGATCAAGGACATCGCGACGACCAGCCTCGGCGACCGGTTCTCGCCCCAGTACATCGAGAACAAGCTGAAGTTCAGCCCCTATGTCGCCGAAGCCGTCATTCTGGGCGACCAGCGCGAACATCTGGCGGCGATGATCTGCATCCGCTTCCCGATCGTCTCGAAATGGGCGGAAAAGAACCGGATCTCCTTCACGACCTACACCGATCTGGCAAGCCGCCCCGAGGTCTACGAAATGATCCGGTGCGAGGTCGAGACGGTCAACAAGACCCTGCCCGACGCCCAGCGCATCCGGAAGTTCCTGCTGCTCTACAAGGAGCTGGACGCCGACGACGGCGAGTTGACCCGGACCCGGAAAGTCCGCCGGAGCGTGATCGCCGAGAAATATGGCACCATCATAGACGCCATCTACGGCGGGCGTCCCAGCATCGACGTGGACACCACCATCGCCTACCAGGACGGCACGAAACAGCGCATCCGGACGGTCCTGAAGGTGGTCGATCTCGCACCGGGCGACACGGCCCCGGCCTTTCCGAAGCGAGCGGCGTGATGGCGAGCGCATTGCAATTTCGGGGGAGTTGGGGTAGAAGAGAGCTGCTGAGGGACGTTCTGAGCGCCCCCCGGCACCTCCTAGGCCCTGGTCACAAGCAGGCGAATGCAAATCCGCCAGACTTTGAGATCGAGCCACAGGAGGGTGGATGGTTTTCGCATCCATTCGCTCCTCGGTTAGACGGTCGGGCCAATTCCCGGCCGGCGACCCGGACCACACCCCATACGATAGAATTCTTCGAACGACCGCGCGTGGCGATAGTGTCGCAACCGCCGGCATCCGGATTCAAAAGCAGAGCCAAGAACAAGAACGCGGCCTGGGAGGGAACCTCGCCATGAACTGGAACCTGCTGTTCCAGCTCGTCGTCAATGGCATCATCGTCGGCGCCCTCTACGGCGTCGTGGCCATGTCGTTCGTGCTGATCTACAAGGCAAGCCAAGTCGTCAACTTTGCCCAGGGCGAATTCCTGCTGATCGGGGCCTGGGCCTGCTGGTGGCTCTTGACGACGTACCAGATCCCTTTCGTCTGGGGCTTCCTGATCACGCTGGCCTTCATGATGACATTCGGTGTCATTCTCCAGATCGTCGTGTTGCGGCCGATGATCGGGGAGCCGATCATCTCGGTCATCATGGTCACGATCGGGCTGTCGATCTTCTTCCAGGCCCTGATGAAGTGGATGTTCGGCGTCTTCGCCAAGCCCTTCCCGCCGATCTTCGAAACCCAGTCGGTCAGTGTCTTCGGGCTTCAGGTGCAAAGCGTCTACCTGATGAGCCTGGGCATCTCGCTGTTCATCATGGCCGGCTTCGGCTGGTTCTTCAAATATTCGAAGATGGGTCTGGCGATGCGGGCGACCGCCTTCGACCAGCAGGTGGCGCAGTCGCTCGGCATCTCCGTCCGCACCGTCTTCGCGCTGAGCTGGGCGATCTCCGCCATGGTGTCGTCGGTGGCGGGCGTGGTGGTCGGAACGGTCAACGGCGTGTCCTCTGCCCTGTCCTTCTTCGGCATCAAGGTCTTCCCGGCCGTGATCCTGGGCGGGCTGGACAGCATCCTGGGCGCCGTGATCGGCGGCCTGATCGTCGGATTGCTGGAGAACGTCGCGCACTTCTTCGACAGCCAGTTCCTCAACTGGGGAAACATGTACGAGATCGCCCCCTTCTACGTCCTGATCGTCATCCTGATGATCAAGCCGTACGGGCTGTTCGGCACCAAGACCATCGAACGCGTCTGACCGGAGCCGCCATACCATGACGAGCATGATCCCCTGCGGCGACTTCAAGACCGGGTATTCCGCCGACACCACCATCTTCCCGACCACGACCAGCCGCAACATGGTGATCTTCGGGATCGCGGTGCTGTGCCTCGCCCCGCTGGTGATGGACAAATACGCGCTCAGCCTGCTGATCCAGATCGGCTATCTCGGCATCGCGGCGCTCGGGCTGAACATCCTGGTCGGGTTCACCGGCCAGATCTCGATTGGGCACGCCGCCTTCTTCGGCTTCGGCGCCTTCACCTCGGCGTGGCTGGTTTCGAACCTCCACGTCCCGGTCTTCTTCGCGATCCCGCTGGCCGGCGTCCTGACCACGGCGGTCGGCATGATCTTCGGCCTGCCCGCCGCCCGCCTGAAGGGGCTCTATCTGGCGATCGCCACGCTGGCGGCCCAGGTCATCCTTCAGGACTTCTTCGCCCGCGCCTCCTGGTTCTCAGGCGGCGTCGCCGGCACGCTGACCGAGCCGTTCTCGATCTTCGGCTTCGTCTTCGACACCGACGAGCGCTACTTCTACGTCGTGCTGGCCTATGTCGTCGTCATGTACATCCTCGGCACCAACCTGATGCGCTCGCGCGACGGCAGGGCGCTGGTCGCGGTCCGCGACCATTACCTGTCGGCCGAGATGATGGGCATCAACCTGACGAAGTACCGGACACTGTCGTTCGGCATCTCGGCCTTCTACGCCGGCATCGGCGGCGCGCTCTACGCCCACTACCTTCAGTTCGTCTCGGTCGAGGGCTTCACGATCCTGTTCTCGATCCAGTTCCTCGGCATGATCATCATCGGCGGACTGGGCTCGATCATGGGGTCGCTGATGGGGACCGCCTTCATGGTCCTGCTGCCGGAAAGCATGCAATGGCTGACCGATAGCTTGGCGGGAGGCGCCATCGACCGGGCGCTCGACCTCAGCAACAGCCTCGCCTTCCTGCGCGAGATGGCGATCGGCGCCGTCATCATCCTGTTCCTGATCTTCGAACCCGACGGGTTGGCCCATCGCTGGAAGCAGATCAAGGCATACTGGAAGCTCTACCCGTTCTCCCACTGAGGACGCTGGAACGACCGGCAATCCGAACAACAGACCGAAACAACAAGCCGACTAACCACAATAAGAATATCCGGAGGATGCTTTCGATGAGTGTGAAGAGCGTAATGCTGGCAGCATCAGCGGTGATCGCCCTGACCGCGCCCGTGTCGGCCCAGACCAAGGTCCCGGTCGGGCATCTGGCCGACTATAGCGGCGCCACGTCGGACGTCGGCGTGCCGTTCGGGCAGGGCGTCGCCGACGCGCTGGCCTATATCAACAAGACGGGCGGCGTCGGCGGTTCCCAGATGGGGGTCGAGACCTTCGACTACGGCTATCAGGTGCCGCGGGCGATCTCGCAGTACAAGAAATGGTCGGGCCGCGACAAGGTGGTCGCGATCCAGGGCTGGGGCACGGCGGACACCGAAGCGCTGATCACCTTCATCGCCAAGGACGAGATCCCCTATTTCTCCGGCTCCTACGCCGGTCAGTTGACCGATCCCAACGGCTCGGGCGAGAAATCGACCAAGGCGGCTCCGTTCAACTTCTTCTACGGCCCCTCGTATTCGGACTCGCTGCGCGCCATGCTGCAATGGGCGGCGGAGGACTGGAAGACCAAGGGCGGTTCGGGCAAGCCCAAATACGTCCACATGGGCGCCAACCACCCCTACCCCAACGCGCCGAAGGAAGCCGGCGAGGAGCTGGCGAAGGAACTGGGCTTCGACGTGCTGCCGGCCGTCCAGTTCGCCTTGACCCCCGGCGATTACACAGCGCAGTGCCTGACGCTGAAGGACAGCGGCGCCAACTACGCCTATCTTGGCAATACGGCGGGCTCCAACATCTCGGTGCTGCGGGCCTGTGACACGGTCGGCGCCAAGGTCCAGTTCATGGGCAATGTCTGGGGCATGGACGAGAACGCCATGAAGGCCGCCGGCAAGGCCGCGGATGGCGTGGTCTTCCCGGTCCGGACCGGCGCGGTCTGGGGGGGAGAGGCGCCGGGCATGCAGATCGTCAAGGAGGTTTCCAAGATCTCCGACGCCACCGGCAATGCCTATCGCCCGGTTCACTACATGTCCGGCATCTGCTCCGCCTTCTACATGAAGGAGTCGATGGAGTGGGCGGCCAAGAACGGCGGTATTTCCGGCGCGAAGATCAAGCAGGGCATGTACCAGAAGAAGGATTGGGTGCCGGCTGGCCTTGAAGGCGTCTGCGTCCCCTCGACCTGGACGCCCGACGACCATCGCGGCACCACGACCGTCGCGATCTACCGCGCCAAGGTCTCGGGCGCCACCGAGGCATCGGTCGACGAACTGGTGAAAGCCGGCACGATCAAGCTGGAGAAGGTCACCAGCATCGACCTGCCGCGCAAGAAGGAATGGCTCGGCTGGTAAAGCCGGACCACCCGCCGGGACGGCAAGGACCGTCCCGGCAATCCTTTTGCATGATCAGGCCGCACGACAGGCCGCACGACGGGATAGAGTCATGACCGCCGCCATCGACGTCAACGCCGTGCCGGCACCGCCGGTAGCGGCCCGGAAACCAGCGCTGCTCTCGGTCAACAACATTGAGGTCGTCTACAACGACGTGATCCTGGTCCTGCGCGGCCTCAGCCTCCAGGTTCCGGAAGGCGAAATCGTGGCTTTGCTGGGCGCCAACGGGGCCGGCAAATCGACTACGCTGAAAGCCATTTCAGGCCTGCTAAAGACCGAAGACGGCGCCGTCACCCGTGGCGACATCAGCTTCGCCGGGGAAAAGATCAACGGCATCGACCCGGACAAGATCGTCCGTCGCGGCATCTTCCAGGTGATGGAAGGCCGTCGGATCATCTCCGACATGACCTGCCTGGAGAACCTGCGGCTCGGCGCCTTCACGCGCCGGGACAATAATGTCCGCCAGGACATCGAGATGGTCTACGATTACTTCCCCCGCCTCAAGGAACGCACCGGCCTCGCGGGGTATCTCTCCGGCGGCGAGCAGCAGATGCTGGCTATCGGCCGCGCGCTGATGGCCCGGCCCAAGCTGATCCTGATGGACGAGCCTTCCATGGGCCTGTCGCCCCTGCTGGTGAAGGAAGTCTTCGCCATCATCCGCCAGATCAACCGCGACCTCGGCGTAACGATCCTGCTGGTCGAGCAGAACGCCCGCATGGCTCTCCAGGCAGCCAGCTACGGCTATATCATGGAGTCCGGCAAGGTCGTGCTCGACGGCACCGCCGAGGAACTCGCCAACAACGAGGACGTCAAGGAATTCTACCTTGGCGGCGGCGGCGAGGAACGGCGCAGCTTCAAGAACCTGAAGAGCTACAAGCGCCGGAAGCGGTGGCTGTAAACCTCTTCCATCCTTTAAGCCGGCTTCAGGAAATGCAGGGAACAGTCATGGCGAACAGCTTCTACGACGATCTGGAAACCCGTTCGGCCGATGCGCGGGAAGCGGCGCTGCTGGCCGCCCTGCCGGAGCAGATCCATCTCGCCCAGCGCAGCACGCCGGCCTATGGCCTCATCCTTGCGGGGATCGACCCGATGTCGATCGCCAGCCGGGAAGCCCTGGCGGCGCTGCCGGTCACCCGGAAGTCGAACCTGACGGAGTTGCAGGGCCGGGAGCCGCCGTTCGGCGGCTTCAGCGCCGTGCCGCCGGGAGGGCTCGCCCGCATCTTCGCGTCGCCCGGTCCGATCTTCGATCCGGAGGCCCGCCGGGCCGACTACTGGCGCTTCGCCCGTGCCCTGTTCGCCACCGGCCTGCGGACCGGCGATGTGCTGCATAACTGCTTCTCCTATCACTTCACCCCGGCGGGCTCGATGTTCGAGAGCGGCGCCCATGCGCTGGGCTGCGCCGTCTTCCCCGCCGGGACGGGCAATACCGAGTTGCAGGTACAGGCGATCGCGGCGGTACGGCCAGCCGCCTATGCCGGGACGCCGGACTACCTGAAGATCATTCTTGAAAAGGCCGACGAGACCGGCGCCGATCTGTCCTCGCTGCGGCTAGGACACGTCACCGGCGGCGCCTTCATGCCGGACGTCAAGCGGTTCTACCAGAACCGTGGGCTCGAGGTCTTCCAGAGCTACGGCACCGCCGACCTCGGCATGGTCGCCTATGAGAGCGCCGCTCGCGAAGGCCTGATCCTGGACGAGCACGTCATCGTCGAGATCGTCCGTCCCGGCACCGGCGATCCGGTCGCCGACGGGGAGGTCGGCGAGATCGTCGTAACGGTGCTGAACCGCGACTATCCGCTGGTCCGCTTCGCGACCGGCGACCTTTCAGCGTTCATGCCAGGATCCAGTCCTTGCGGACGAACCAACCGGCGCATCCGCGGCTGGCTGGGCCGGGCGGATCAGACGACCAAGGTGAAGGGCATGTTCGTCCATGCCGGACAGATCGCCGACGTCCTGAAACGGCATCCGGAGGTCCTGCGCGGCCGGCTGGTCGTGGACAGGGCCGATGGCGCCGACGCCATGGTCCTGAAAGCCGAAGCGGCCGATACCGGCACCGGACTTGCCGAGTCTTTGGCGGCGAGCCTGACTTCGGTGACCAAGCTGAAAGGCGGAGTTGAAATCGTATCCCCCGGAACTTTGCCCAACGATGGCAAGGTGATCGAGGATCTGCGCAAATACGAAGGCTAGAACTTTGGTCCGAACAAGGGCTTCGGCAGTGAACAAGGCGCCTCCCAACGTGTTATCCACTATCACGCCTGAACTCTGTCCGGACGAGCATGTATTCCTCGCACCGCCCCGAAACCTCCGGGTCTTCCCGTCAGCCTTCTCCTGAATTCGACCGTGAAGGAGCCCGAGCCCTGGTGGAGCGATTGGCCGCATCCCAGGGTGTCGATCTTACCCCGTGCGAGCGGGAGCCGATCCATATTCCCGGCGCCATTCAGCCCCATGGAGCGCTTCTGGCGCTGCATCCCACGGACTGGGCATTGATGGCGTACAGCGCCAATGCGTCAACCACCTTCGGGATCGAACTCGGAGACTTGGGTCAGCGGCCGCTGGATACGCTGATCGGAGACACCCTGGCGGCGGAAATCCGCGAGGCTTTCGCCAAGGGCGAACTGGACGGAGCGAACCCGTTTCGCACGACCGCATGCCTGCCCGGCAATGGTGTACTGATGGATTTCGCGGTCCACAGTCATAACGGAATCATCATCGTAGAGACGGAACAGACGACCCCTGGAGATCTTCCGGCGGCACTGCCACGCACCATGGTCCGGCTGCGCGATGCTTCATCATTGGCTGAGTTGGGGCGCTTGACCGTTCAATCCATCCGCGCCCTTTCCGGTTTCGAACGCGTATTGATCTACCGCTTCGATGCGGAATGGAACGGTGAAGCCATCGCGGAGGATAAGACGCCAGATCTGGAACCGTCCTTGCTGGGCCTGCACTTCCCGGAATCAGATATTCCCCGGCAGGCACGGGAGCTTTATGCCCGGAACCACAGCCGGTTCGTCCCCGACCGCGACGCAGCGCCGGTATCGCTGCTGTCGATAAGCGCGGATGGCGGCGCACAACCTCTGGACCTTAGCTTCGCACGGCTTCGGGCACTCTCCCCAGTCCATCTGGAGTACCATCGGAACCTCAACGTCAACGGCTCGATGTCCGTATCGGTGATGAAGCACGGCCGGCTGTGGGGTCTGGTGATCGGCCACCATAGGCAGCCGCTGCTGGTCCCGCCCGCCTTGCGTACGGCTGTCACCTTGCTGGTCGATGCCTTCGCCATGCGCCTGACCGAAGTCGAGACGGCGGCGGATTGGGACGAGCGGCGGGACCATGTGGCAACCCACGCAAGACTGCTGGAGCAGATGGCCGGCGCCGACGACTTCGTCCCGGCGCTTACCAGTGGCCCGGTGACGATGGCGCGCCTGTTCAACGCCGGCGGGGCCGCCGTGATACGGGACGGCGAAGTCCGGCTGGATGGGGGTGCTCCGCCGGCGGAAGTGGTCTTGGACATCATGGAGACGCTTCGTGCCCGGTCCAAGGAAGGGGAACCGGTGACGACCGAGCACTTGGCCGGCATTTCCAGCCGCTTCGTCCAGCATTCCGGGACCGCGAGCGGCGTGATGGCGGTCTACTTCGGCCCGGACCATCGTGACGCCCTCATGTGGTTTCGGCCGGAGGTTACGCGCACGATCACCTGGGGCGGCGATCCGTCCAAGCCGGTCAGCTTCGAAGCCGGTCAAATGCGGATACTGCCCCGGCGCTCGTTCGAACGCTGGACCGAGAGGATGCGCTGCTACTCGCAACCTTGGTCTCCCTGGACTCTGGAGATTGCCCAAAGCCTTGCGCAGACCATCGACGAAGTCATCGTCCGGCACCAGCGCAAGCTTGGCGAACTCAGCGGCAAGCTGCGGGAAATCGAGGCCCTGGCGACTGAAAAGGACGGTTTGCTGGTGCAGAAGGACATGCTGATGCGGGAGGTCAACCACCGCGTCAAGAACAGCCTGCACATGATCGCAAGCCTCCTGTCGCTCCAGGGTGACGGCATCGAGGATCCGGATACCCGGCGGCAATTTGCCGACGCCCATAACAGGGTCTCGACCGTGGCCCAGCTTCATCAGCGCCTTTATCAGACCGATAAGCTTCAGAGCGTGGAGTTCGATCAGTATCTGCATGGACTGTGCAACGATCTGTCGAACTTCATGTTGTCTGAAGGAG
Source organism: Skermanella aerolata KACC 11604 (assembly GCF_000936425.1). Classification (GTDB taxonomy): domain Bacteria; phylum Pseudomonadota; class Alphaproteobacteria; order Azospirillales; family Azospirillaceae; genus Skermanella; species Skermanella aerolata. Next base: position 113,650 of record NZ_AVFK01000026.1, read on the forward strand.
AGGACTACATCCTTGAAGTTGAGGCCGATCCGGCAGAGTTCTCGACGGACAGAGCCATTCCTTTGGCCCTGATCGTCAACGAACTGGTCACGAACGCCTTTAAATACGCCTATCCTCCGGGATCCGAAGGGACCATCAGGGTATCGTTTACCAGCCGGACGGATGGGGGTTATCTTCTGGTGGTCTCTGACCAGGGAACAGGGCTGAAACCGGATTTTCAGCCGTCCCGGGGCGGGCTCGGCATGACCATCGTCACGTCGCTCTGCTTACAATTGGGGGCCAGCCTTTCTTTTGGCTCCACTACCGATGTGGGCGGCGCCAGATTTGCCGTTTCCCTGCCACCAGTGTAACGTGTTAGAGAATATCTTTGGAACGCGCACCGCTTCCGACGGAGTTCGACGTGATGCATCCGGAACTGCACTATCTGGCTAGCGCGGGGAGTGCCCAGGGCGGCGCTTTCATTCCTCCCGCTGCTGGAGCGGGCGCGGACAGCAAAAACATGTCGGCCGACGCCAGACTTCAGATCCTGTTGGTAGAGGACGAGGCGATCTCCGCCTTGGCGCTGAAGCGCTTGGTGGCGCGGCTCGGCCATGAGGTCTGCGCCGTGACCGCCATGGCGGAGGACGCGATCCGGCTCGCCGGGGAAATCCTGCCGGATATCATCCTGATGGACATCCGGCTTGCGGGCGAAATGGACGGCATCACGGCGGCACGCGAGATTCGAGACCGGTTCGGGATCGGCTCGATCTTCATGACGGCCAACAGCGATCCGGCGACGCGCGCTCTCGCCGAGAACGCACAGCCGTTGGGTTTCATGGCGAAGCCTTATTCTCCGATGATGGTCAAGACGACATTAAGGCATGCCGCCGAGCAGTTGGGCCCGCAGACGCGCAACTGAGACCAGCGTCCGTGTCATTCCGCTGCCCGCTTCTCTTGGAACAGCCCTAGCAGTCCCTCGCTGGTTGCGGCACAAACGCCGCGCTCGGTGATGAGGCCGGTTACCAGCCGGGCCGGCGTCACGTCGAAAGCGTAGTTGGCCACGGGGGAACCGTCGGGGATCACGGTTACCGTCTCGATCCGGCCATCCGCCGTCCGGCCCGTCAGGGCTGAAACCTCCGCTCCTTCCCTTTGCTCGATCGGGATTTCCCTGACGCCGTCCGCGATCGTCCAGTCTATCGTAGGTGACGGCAGTGCCACATAGAAGGGGATGCCGTTGTCGAAGGCGGCGAGCGCCTTCAGATAGGTACCGATCTTGTTGCAGACGTCGCCACGAGCGGTGGTCCGGTCGGTGCCGGTGATGCAGAGATCGACCTGACCATGCTGCATCAAGTGTCCGCCGACATTGTCGACGATGATCGTATGGGGGACGCCGTGGCTGTTCAGTTCCCAGGCGGTCAGGCTGGCGCCCTGGTTGCGCGGTCGAGTTTCGTCGACCCAGACGTGAAGGTCGATACCATCCTCGAAGGCCTTGTATATGGGAGCGAGTGCCGTGCCCCAATCGACGGTGGCAAGCCAGCCGGCATTGCAGTGGGTCAGGATGTTGACGGGCTGGCCCGGCTTGGCTTCGGCTATGCGCCGGATCAGAGCGGCGCCGTGGCTGCCGATGGCTTCGTTGATCCCTACGTCCTCGTCGCAGACCGCCGCAGCCTCGATATAGGCGGCCTCGGCGCGCTCTCCCGTCGGCAACGAAGAAAGGCGCCGACGCATACGGTCCAGAGCCCAGCGCAAATTGATCGCCGTCGGACGAGTTGCCAGCAGCGTGTCGTAGGCGCGGTCGATGCCGTCAGGGTCCTGGCGGAGAGCCAAGGCCATGCCATAAGCCGCGGTTGCCCCGATCAGGGGAGCCCCCCTGACCAGCATGGCGGCGATGGCATGGGCGGCTTCGTCCAGGGTGGTGAGCCGGGTCGTGGCGAAGTCATGGGGCAAGCGTGTCTGGTCGATGATTTCGACCGACCATCCATCTTCCGCCAGCCAGATCGTCCGGTACGGCTTTCCATCTATTCTCATGTCGCCCCTCGGCTCCCCTGTCCGCTGTTAGCCGGCGATCAACCCGCGGTCGCGGGCCAGCAGCATTATTCCGATATCGCGCCAGCAATCGACCAACTGACCTCTTCCGGCGCGCCTTAGATCGTACCCCCGCTCCAGGGCGAATTCGACCACCTTTGCGCGCCCGATCTGAGTATCGAAGTCATCCGCCACTTCTTCCCACGCATCGCTGGCGCAATCGGGACAGGCGGAGAAGAGCCCGGTGAGAACACGCTCCAACTCCTCCTCATATGCCTCACTGAACCGATCCGAACTGTGGACTTCCAACCCTTGGGTATGATCCGCAACCCGTACGACATGCATTCCGTTGTTCCTCGTCCCATCAACAAAGCGGAGATCATGGGCAACAACGGACCGACAGCGGATTTGTTTCCTTAAACAGGATCTGCCTGTCGCGGACGCAGCTGATTATACCTTTCGATGAAGGCAGCCATGGCATCGTCAGGTCCAAGAGGCACGATGGCAACTTCGGCCGGCGCTGGCAGATCGTGCCAATTTACCCGGTGAGGGGCACAGAGGTCGCGGAGTTCGGTCGCAAGGCTGCGCTGGTCGGCCAGCTTGACGGCATCGTGCTGGGGATGGCTGAAGCCGAACCGGGCAGCCAACGCCGCCTTCAACGGTTCGATCGCCGCCTTGATGACTTCGCGTCCGATCCGGACTTTCCAGGGTGTCGGCCAATCCCCAGTGAAGGCTTCCTCGCTGTCGTGCATCAGGGCTTCATACTCGTATCCAGGAGGAGCGAGTTCGCTCGCCAGCACACAATGCTGCGCGACGCTGTAGAAAGCACGCGTATTGCCGACGAAGCGGCATTGGTAGGCGAGAGGACGTGCTATGTCCTCGATGTCGAACCGGCTGAAATCCGGGTTCTCCAGATCCAGGGTGCGGCCCGAGTAGGTCAGCATGACGGCTGTCGCTTCGGGAATGTCCAGGAGGTCGAGTTGGTCGGGATCGGTGGAGCTTCTGCGGCGGCGCGGCGGCATGGTATGGACCTTCTGGAAATCTGGATCCAACGATAGCGACTCAACAGCTTCCGGCCAAGCGCTTGAGCGATATGTAAGAAAGGGATAGCCGCCGAAGCAGGTACTATCAGCTTATCATGCGCCAGTACCCCCAAGGAATGGCTAGAAACCAACATTGCTCCATCGGTCCATTCATCAAGATTTATTTTTAAATTGATTTTTATGGCATCTTCACAAATTGATCAAAGTTTATTTATTAACTTATCGCGGTGGTTTGTCACATGAGCACTGATACGTTAGTTAGCCAAAGAAGAGTTTGGCATGATATTCTCTGCTTCCGGACGGGATGTCCATTGTTTCCCCGTCGCCCCACTCATCTCCAGTTACTTAACAATCAAAGAGCTACGGAGTGAAGAGATGGCTTTGGATAAAGAAAACGCCGGAAGCGCAGTGAAATCCGATTTTCGTGAACATAGCTCGCTGTCCGGAAATGCCTCTCGTCCCACTGTTGAATCGGCCGAGGAAGCAGTGGACATGGCAGCGGAATTTGCCGGGCGATCCGCTACTCAGGTCGGCAAAATGTTGGACTATTCGTTCCGGGTCATGCAGGAGACGACCAAGCACACGACGCAGAACCTGGACGTGCTGATGCAGTGCGGCACCATCGTCGCAGAAGGCTGGCAGACGATCCTTCGGGAATGGATCAGTGCCACTCAGGAGACGACACAGAAGAACATGAACGATTTTCAGGAGCTTATGCAGTGTCGTAGCATCGACACGCTCTTTTCGTATCAGAGCAATATCCTGCGCGACCGGATCGAATCAATTCAGCACAGCAATGCCCGAATTTCGGAGGTGTCCACTCAGGTCGCCAACGAAACGGCAAAGCGGATCAGTGAGATGACCGGCAGCATCAGCTTCGGAAGCGAGCTTGTTGAACAAAGTCAAAGGAACCTTCGCCGGGCGGGGGTCGAAATAACCAGAGTCGACCGCGCCGGTGATTGACTTACGCGACTAAAAGAAAAGCCGCCCGAAAACTCGGGCGGCTTTTCTTTTTTTTGGATCGAGAACGAGTGACGGTTTGGGACACAGTGGCGTCGGCTTTTCGGCTTTG
>NZ_AVFK01000027.1 GCF_000936425.1 Skermanella aerolata KACC 11604
GTCCGCAGTTCTACTTCCGGACCACGGACGTGACCGGCATGGTGGCGCTCCCGGAAGGCACCGAGATGGTGATGCCCGGCGATAACGTCGCCATGACCGTGACCCTGATCGCCCCGATCGCCATGGACGAAGGCCTGCGCTTCGCCATCCGCGAGGGCGGCCGCACCGTCGGCGCCGGCGTCGTCGCCAGCATCATCAAGTAAGTCCGTCCGCGAATTCGGCCACTGCCGAAAAATCTTTTTCGGCAGTGGCCTTTTTGCTGGATTGTTGGCGGCAGATTAGTTAAAACCCCCCGCCGCTCCTTAGTGGTGAAGCGATACGGTCGCTACCATATAGGAGCAATCGTCCGGTGGACGGGCGTCGTAGGAGTGTAGCTCAATTGGTAGAGCACCGGTCTCCAAAACCGGGGGTTGGGGGTTCGATCCCCTCCACTCCTGCCATCTTCCGGCAGGAAAGATAAACGGCTAGACGACGAACGAACAGACGACGATCCGGATTTGATGCCGGCGCCTTGATGGCGAAGGCTACACTTAAGCGAGACTGGCGGCATACCCGCGATGGCTAAAAAGAACCCTGCAGAATTCGCTCGCGAAGTCCGGCGCGAGGTGGCCAAGGTTACCTGGCCGACGCGCAAGGAAACGACGATCACCTCAGGCATGGTGTTCGTGATGGTCATCGTCGCGTCCCTCTTCTTCCTGCTCGTGGACCAGGCGCTGGCACTCGGCGTCCGTACGATTCTCGGACTGGGGGTCTGACGCCATGGCGATGCGCTGGTACGTCGTTCACGTTTACTCGGGCTTCGAAAAGAAGGTCGCCCAGGGTATCCGTGAGAAAGCCGCTCAGAAGGGTCTTTCCGAGCTTTTCGAAGAAATCCTGGTGCCGACCGAAGAAGTGGTCGAAGTGCGCCGGGGAGCCAAGGTCAATGCCGAGCGGAAGTTCTTTCCCGGCTACGTCCTGGTCAAGATGGAACTGTCCGACGAGACCTGGAGTCTCGTAAAGAACACTCCGAAGGTGACCGGCTTTCTGGGCGGCGGCGGCAAGCCGCAGCCGATCAGTCAGTCCGAAGCCGAGCGGATCATCTATCAGGTCCAGGAAGGCATCGAGCGGCCCAAGCCGTCGATCACCTTCGAGGTCGGCGAGCAGGTCCGGGTCAACGACGGCCCCTTCACGTCCTTCACCGGCATGGTCGAGGAAGTGGACGAGGAAAAGGCCCGTCTCAAGGTCGCGGTGTCGATCTTCGGGCGCTCCACTCCGGTGGAACTGGAATACGGTCAGGTCGAAAAGATCTGATCAGGGGTTTGGACATTCGTTTGTTCCGACACCAGAGCGGCGAGCCGGTTGGCTCGCCGTCAGCATTGCGCGGGAGGCTCGCCATGGCCGCACCGCGCACCCTGCAAGCCTGACGGGCTTGCGACTTGGTCCTTCACGGACCATTTGAAGAGGTGAGAGATGGCAAAGAAGATTATCGGTTACATCAAGCTTCAGGTGCCGGCCGGCAAGGCCAACCCGTCGCCGCCGATCGGTCCGGCGCTCGGTCAGCGCGGCCTGAACATCATGGAATTCTGCAAGGCGTTCAACGCGCGGACCGCGGACCTGGAGGTCGGCATGCCGATCCCGGTCGTGATCACCGCGTTCGGTGACCGTACCTTCACCTTCGTCACGAAGACCCCACCGGCGACCTACTTCATCAAGAAGGCGGCCGGCATCGCCAAGGGTTCGCAGACGACTGGCAAGGGCTTCATCGGCCAGATCTCGATGGACCAGATCCGCGAGATTGCGAAGACCAAGATGGTCGACCTCAACGCCAACGACGTTGAAGGCGCATCGAGGATGTTGGCGGGCTCTGCCCGTTCCATGGGTCTGGAAGTGGTGGAGTAAAAACCATGGCACGCATCGGCAAGCGCCTCAAGAACGCCTACCAGGGCATCGACCGCGACGGCTTCCTTCCGCTGGAAGAGGGCCTGCGCCTGATCAAGTCCAAGGCGACCGCCAAGTTCGACGAGACGATCGAAGTCGCGATGAACCTGGGCATCGACCCCCGCCACGCCGACCAGATGGTGCGCGGCATGGTCACTCTGCCGAACGGCACCGGCAAGACCGTCCGTGTCGCCGTCTTCGCCCGTGCCAACAAGGCTGACGAAGCCCTGGCAGCCGGTGCCGACATCGTCGGCGCCGACGATCTGGCCGAGAAGATCCAGGCCGGCGAGATCAACTTTGACCGTTGCATCGCCACCCCGGACATGATGGCCGTGGTCGGCAAGCTCGGCAAGATCCTCGGGCCGCGCGGCCTGATGCCGAACCCGAAGCTCGGCACCGTGACCCCGAACGTCACCGAAGCGGTCAAGGCCGCCAAGGGCGGTTCGGTCGAGTTCCGTGCCGAGAAGACCGGTATCGTGCATGCGGGCGTCGGCAAGGCGAGCTTCAGCGATGAAGCCTTGTTGGAGAACATCCGGGCCTTCGTCGGCGCGATCAACCGCGCGAAGCCGACGGGCGCCAAGGGTCAGTACATCGAGAAGATTTCGCTCAGCTCGACCATGGGTCCGGGCGTGAAGCTGGACATCTCGACGGTGTCGACTGCCGCCTCCTCTCAGGCCGGCGCGTAAGGAATATGGCTTAGGTCCGGGCAACCGGACCCTTGCCGTAAGGGCGGTGTCCGCACCGCCCGCCCTGTCCGAGACTGCAGGCGTCGGTTCGCCGACCTAAGATTCGCCTGCATAGACGGGAGTTGCAACCGATTGCCGGCTGGGCACAATCCCGGCCATAAGTGACGGCTTGAACTTCTGGGACAGGTAAACCGGAGCCGATCCCCGGCTGATATGGGGATTGGTTCCAAATGTCTGCACCGGTGTGGGAAGTCCCGTTGGGACAGAACGCACCATTAGCAACGGAGACGATCCGTGGACCGCACTCAAAAAGAAGAGACGGTCGCGGCGTTGCATGCTGCTCTGCAAGAAACCGGTCTCGTCGTCGTCACCCAGCAAAGCGGGATGACGGTTGCCGAGGTCACGGATCTGCGGCGCAAGATGCGCGCGGCGGGCGCCAGCTTCAAAGTGACGAAAAACCGGCTCGCTCGCATCGCCCTCAAGGGCACGCAGTTCGAAGGTCTAGACGGGTTGTTCAAGGGGCCGACCGCGGTCGCCTACTCGAAGGACCCGGTCGCGGCCGCCAAGGTGGCCGCCGACTATGCCAAGGGCAACGACAAGTTCAAGATTGTCGGCGGCTCTCTCGGCACCCAGAACCTCGACGTCGAAGGTGTCAAGGCGCTCGCGTCCTTGCCCTCGCTCGACGAACTGCGTGGCAAGCTCCTGGGCATGATCCAGACCCCCGCGACCCGTATCGCTGGGATCCTTCAAGCTCCGGGCGCCCAGTTGGCCCGCGTTCTCGCGGCTCACGCCGCAAAGGACGATTCGGCTACCGAACAGGGCGAGGCGGCTTAAAGCCACCTCCCGATCTGATAGAAGTTCAAGCACACAACGGAGTTCAAAATGGCTGATCTGGCCAAACTGGTTGACGACCTGTCCGCTCTGACCGTTATCGAAGCCGCCGAGCTGTCGAAGCTGCTGGAAGAGAAGTGGGGCGTCTCCGCCGCCGCTCCCGCCGCCGCCGCTGCTCCGGCCGCCGCCGCTGCCGCTGCTCCGGTCGAAGAGCAGACCGAGTTCAACGTGATCCTGACCGCCGCCGGCGAGAAGAAGATCAACGTGATTAAGGAAGTCCGCGCCATCACCGGCCTGGGCCTGAAGGAAGCCAAGGACCTGGTCGAAGGCGCCCCGAAGCCCGTCAAGGAGGCCGTGTCGAAGGACGAGGCCGCCAAGATCAAAAAGCAGCTTGAAGAAGCGGGTGCGACGGTCGATATTAAGTAAGACCGTCTTGCTGAACGACAGAGTTCATATTCAAGCGCTGGACGGCGGCCTGTTCCTCGAAAGGGGAGCATGCCGTCGAACGGCGTTGTATGCATTTTCTGGCGGAAGCCGTATGGCGCACGGCGTACTCGGTGCGCTATGTGGCGGCGGACATGACAAACTATCCGGTGCGCAACCTTCCGAAGGAAGTTCGGAATGGATGCGGCACCGATTCGCGTCCCTTTGGGACGCACAAATCGGATGAGTCTACGAGGGGCATCCATGGCCAAATCCTTTACGGGACGTAAGCGTGTTCGCAAGAGCTTCGGGAGGATCCCCGAGGTAACCCGCATGCCAAACCTCATCGAGGTGCAGCGGAGCTCCTACGATCACTTCCTTCAGATGGACGTCCCGCCCGAGCGCCGCTCCAACGTTGGCTTGCAGGAGGTGTTCCGGTCCGTTTTCCCGATCAAGGACTTCTCCGACCGCGCCGTGCTCGACTTCGTCCGCTACGAGCTGGAGCAGCCGAAATACGACGTGGAAGAGTGCCAGCAGCGCGGCATGACGTTCGCCGCTCCGCTGAAGGTCACTCTGCGCCTGAGCGTCTTCGATGTCGAAGAGGAAACCGGCCTCCGGTCGATCCGCGACATCAAGGAGCAGGACGTCTACATGGGCGACATGCCTCTGATGACGGCCAACGGCACTTTCGTGATCAACGGCACCGAGCGCGTCATCGTCAGTCAGATGCACCGCAGCCCGGGCGTCTTCTTCGATCACGACAAGGGCAAGACCCACAGCTCCGGCAAGTATCTGTTCGCCGCCCGCGTCATTCCCTATCGCGGATCATGGCTGGACTTCGAATTCGATGCCAAGGACCTTGTGTTCGTCCGCATCGACCGCCGCCGCAAGCTGCCCGCCACCACGCTGCTGTTCGCTCTGGACGGCGCGGAGACGGCTGCCCTGCGCGAAGAGCGCGGACCCCAGGGGCTTCAGCCCTACGAAGCCCAGGGCATGTCGAAGGAAGAGATCCTCAACACCTTCTACGACAGCATCGTCTACGAGCGGGCGGCCAATGGCTGGAAGACGCCGTTCAATCCCGACCGCATGAAGGGCGTCAAGCTCGTCGGCGACCTGATCGATGCCAAGACCGGCAGCGTGATGGCCGAGGCCGGGACGAAGATCACCCCGCGTCTGGCGCGCAAGCTGATCGAGCAGGGCCTCGAGGAGCAGCTCGTCGCGACGGAAGAGCTGGCCGGCCGCTATCTGGCTGCCGACCTGATCAACGAGCAGACCGGCGAAGTGTACCACGAGGCCGGTGACGAACTGGCGCTGACCGATATAGAGAAGCTGGAGAAGAGCGGGGTCACCTCCATCCCCGTGCTGGCGATCGACCACATCAACGTCGGCTCGTATATCCGCAACACGATGGCCGCCGACCGCAACGCGTCCCGCGAAGATGCGCTGATCGACATCTACCGCGTGATGCGTCCGGGCGAGCCGCCGACCCTCGAGTCCGCCGAAGCGCTGTTCAACGGCCTGTTCTTCGACCAGGAGCGTTACGACCTTTCGGCCGTCGGCCGCGTCAAGATGAACGCCCGTCTGGGCTTCAAGACCGACGATCAGGTGCGTGTGCTCCGCAAGGAGGACATCCTCGCCATCCTCAAGGTCTTGGTGGAGCTGAAGGACGGCCGGGGCGAGATCGACGACATCGACCATCTCGGCAACCGCCGCGTCCGGTCGGTCGGCGAGCTGATGGAGAATCAGTATCGTGTCGGCCTGCTCCGCATGGAGCGTGCCATCCGCGAGCGCATGTCGTCGGTCGAGATCGACACGGTGATGCCGCATGATCTGATCAACGCCAAGCCGGCGGCTGCCGCCGTGCGCGAGTTCTTCGGGTCGTCGCAGCTCTCCCAGTTCATGGACCAGACCAACCCGCTTTCGGAAATCACCCACAAGCGGCGTCTCTCGGCTCTCGGGCCGGGCGGTCTGACTCGTGAGCGCGCGGGCTTCGAAGTTCGCGACGTGCACCCGACCCACTACGGCCGCATCTGCCCGATCGAGACGCCGGAAGGCCCGAACATCGGTCTGATCAACTCGCTGGCGACTTATGCCCGCGTCAACCAGTACGGCTTCATCGAAAGCCCGTACCGGAAGGTCGTGGACAGCAAGGTGACGGACGAGGTAGTCTACCTCTCGGCTATGGAGGAAGGCCGCTACACGGTGGCCCAGGCCAATGCCGAGCTGAACGAGGACGGCAGCTTCGTCGAGGATCTGGTGTCCTGCCGCCAGGGCGGCGAATACCTGATGTTCCGTCCGGAAGCGATCAGCCTGATCGACGTCTCGCCGAAGCAGCTTGTGTCGGTCGCCGCTGCTCTGATCCCGTTCCTCGAGAACGACGACGCGAACCGCGCGCTGATGGGCTCCAACATGCAGCGGCAGGCCGTGCCGCTGATCCAGTCGGACGCTCCGCTGGTCGGCACCGGCATGGAAGCGACCGTCGCTCGTGACTCGGGTGTCGCGATCGCGGCCCGCCGTTCCGGCGTGGTCGACCAGATCGACGCGACCCGTATAGTGATCCGCGCCACCGAGGAGACCAATACGGCCGCCCCCGGTGTCGATATCTACAACCTGCTGAAGTTCCAGCGGTCGAACCAGAACACCTGCATCACCCAGCGTCCGCTGGTGCGTGTCGGTGACCGGGTGCAGGCCGGCGACATCATCGCCGACGGTCCGTCCACCCAGTTCGGCGAGTTGGCGCTAGGCCGGAACGTGCTCGTCGCGTTCATGCCCTGGAACGGCTACAACTTCGAAGACTCGATCCTGATTTCCGAGCGGATCGTGAGCGACGACGTCTTCACCTCGATCCACATCGAGGAGTTCGAGGTCATGGCCCGCGATACCAAGCTGGGCCAGGAGGAAATCACCCGCGACATCCCCAACGTCGGCGAAGAGGCTCTGAAGAACCTCGACGAGGCGGGCATCGTCTATATCGGTGCCGAGGTGAAGCCGGGCGACATCCTGGTCGGCAAGGTCACGCCGAAGGGCGAAAGCCCGATGACCCCGGAAGAGAAGCTGCTGCGCGCCATCTTTGGCGAAAAGGCCTCCGACGTGCGCGATACGTCGCTGCGTCTGCCGCCGGGTGTCGCCGGCACCATCGTCGAAGTCCGTGTCTTCTCCCGCCGTGGCGTGGACAAGGACGAGCGCGCGATGGCGATCGAGCGGTCGGAAATCGAGCGTCTTGCCAAGGACCGCGACGACGAGCGCAAGATCCTGGAACGCAGCTTCTTCGGTCGCCTGCGCGAGTTGCTGATCGGCCAGAAGTCGGTCAGCGGTCCTCGCGGCTTCCGCACCGGCGTCGAGATCACCGAAGCCGACCTCTCGCCCCTGACCGGCGGCCAGACCCGCCAGATCAGCGTCGAGAACGAACAGGTGATGGAGACCATCGAGCAGGTCAGCAAGGTGTTCGACGACTCGATCGACGCCCTTCAGGCCCGGTTCGAGAACAAGGTCGAGAAGCTCCAGCGTGGCGACGAGCTGCCGCCGGGCGTGATGAAGATGGTCAAGGTCTTCGTCGCGGTTAAGCGCAAGCTCCAGCCCGGCGACAAGATGGCTGGCCGGCATGGCAACAAGGGCGTGATCTCCAAGATCATCCCCAAGGAAGACATGCCGTTCCTGGAAGACGGCCGTCAGGTCGACATCGTTCTGAACCCGCTGGGCGTGCCGTCGCGCATGAACGTCGGTCAGATCCTGGAGACGCATCTGGGTTGGGCGGCGGCCGGCCTCGGGCGCCAGATCGAACAGATGCTCGCGGCTTATCGTTCGGCGACCAAGAAGGGTGCCGAGGAAAAGGCCGCGACGGCGATCACCGAGTTGAAGGACAAGCTGAAAGCCGTCTACGGCAAGGCCTACGACACCGATGTCGCGGATCTGTCGGAGAAGGAGATGCTCGAGCTTGCCGGTAATCTGCGGATCGGCGTTCCGTTCGCCACTCCCGTCTTCGACGGCGCGCGGGAGGAAGACATCTGTCGCATGCTGGAGATGGCCGGTCTCGACCGGTCGGGCCAGAGCACGCTGATCGACGGACGGACGGGCGAGGCCTTCGACCGGAAGGTGACGGTCGGCTACATCTACATGCTGAAGCTGCACCATCTGGTGGACGACAAGATCCACGCCCGGTCGATCGGCCCGTACAGCTTGGTCACCCAGCAGCCGCTGGGCGGCAAGGCGCAGTTCGGCGGACAGCGGTTCGGTGAGATGGAGGTCTGGGCGCTCGAAGCTTACGGCGCCGCCTACACCTTGCAGGAAATGCTGACCGTGAAGTCGGACGACGTGTCCGGTCGTACCAAGGTCTACGAGGCGATCGTCCGCGGCGACGACAACTTCGAAGCCGGTATTCCGGAGTCGTTCAACGTGCTGGTCAAGGAACTGCGTTCACTCGGCTTGAATGTCGAGCTGAACCAACGGGCCTACTGATCTCTGTAGGTCAGGGCGGTCGCGGCTTCGGCTGCTTCCGCCCATGCCTGCGGGATCCATTCCCGCATGGTTGCTGTTCGCTAAAATAATCCGACGGCGGATGTTCTGATTTCATTCCGTCGCTCTCAGCCGGTCCTTTAGACCGGCCCCGCTCAGGGGAGTGGTTCATGAACGAGTTGATGAATATTTTCGGCCAGGTCCAGGGCCCGCAGAGCTTCGATCAGATTCGCATCTCGATCGCCAGCCCGGAGCGGATCAGGTCCTGGTCGTTCGGCGAAATCAAGAAGCCGGAGACCATCAACTACCGTACCTTTAAACCGGAGCGCGACGGACTGTTCTGCGCCCGGATCTTCGGTCCCATCAAGGATTACGAGTGCTTGTGCGGCAAGTACAAGCGCATGAAGTACCGCGGCATCATCTGCGAGAAATGCGGCGTCGAGGTCACCTTGTCCAAGGTGCGCCGCGAGCGCATGGGCCATATCGAACTGGCTTCGCCCGTTGCTCACATCTGGTTCCTGAAGTCTTTGCCGAGCCGCATCGGTCTGCTGCTCGACATGACGTTGAAGGATCTGGAACGGGTCCTCTATTTCGAAAACTACGTCGTCGTCGAGCCCGGCCTGACGCCGCTGAAGCTGCACCAGCTCCTGGGCGAAGAGGACTACCTCAACGCGCAGGAAGAGTACGGTGACGATGCGTTCGACGCCAAGATCGGCGCCGAGGCCCTCGGTCACATGCTCGCCCAGATCGATCTGGAGCAGGAGCGGATCACCTGCCGCGACGAGCTGCGTGAAACCAACTCGGAAGCCAAGCGCAAGAAGCTGGTCAAGCGGCTGAAGCTGATCGAGGCGTTCCAGGAATCCGGTTCGCGTCCCGAGTGGATGATTCTCAACGTCATTCCGGTCATCCCGCCGGAACTGCGTCCGCTGGTTCCGCTGGACGGCGGCCGCTTCGCGACGTCGGATCTGAACGACCTGTATCGCCGCGTCATCAACCGGAACAACCGTCTAAAGCGGCTGATCGAGCTGAAGGCCCCTGACATCATCGTGCGCAACGAGAAGCGCATGTTGCAGGAAGCCGTGGACGCGTTGTTCGACAACGGCCGTCGCGGCCGCGTCATCACCGGCGCCAACAAGCGTCCGCTGAAGTCGCTGTCCGACATGCTGAAGGGCAAGCAGGGCCGGTTCCGTCAGAACCTGCTCGGCAAGCGCGTCGACTACTCCGGCCGTTCGGTCATCGTGGTCGGTCCGGAACTCAAGCTGCACCAGTGCGGCTTGCCCAAGAAGATGGCGCTTGAGCTGTTCAAGCCCTTCATCTACGCCAAATTAGAGCTGTACGGCATGGCTTCGACCATCAAGGCGGCGAAGCGCATGGTGGAGAAGGAGCGGCCGGAAGTCTGGGACATCCTGGAAGAGGTCATTCGCGAGCATCCGGTGCTGCTGAACCGCGCGCCGACCCTGCACCGATTGGGCATCCAGGCGTTCGAGCCGACGCTGATCGAAGGCAAGGCGATCCAGCTTCACCCGCTGGTCTGCACGGCCTTCAACGCCGACTTCGACGGCGACCAGATGGCGGTCCACGTGCCGCTGTCGCTGGAAGCCCAGCTCGAAGCGCGCGTCCTGATGATGTCGACCAACAACATCCTGTCGCCCGCCAACGGCAAGCCGATCATCGTCCCCAGCCAGGACATCGTCCTGGGCCTGTACTACATCACGATGGACCGGCCCGGCGAAAAGGGCGAGGGCATGGCTTTCGCCAATATCGGCGAGATCCAGCAGGCGCTCGACAGCAAGGCGGTGAGCCTGCACGCACGCGTCAAGGCGCGGTACAAGACGATCGATGATGAGGGTAACCCTATCACCGTTCGCCTGGAAACCACGCCGGGCCGCATGCTGCTGTCCGAGATCCTGCCGCGCAACAAGATGGTGCCGTTCTCGGTCATCAACCGCGTGCTGACCAAGAAGGAGATCACCAACGTCATCGATCTGGTCTACCGTCACTGCGGCCAGAAAGAGACGGTGATTTTCGCCGACCGCCTGATGAAGCTGGGCTTCGGCCACGCCTGCCGCGCCGGCATCTCGTTCGGCAAGGACGACATGGTGATTCCGCCAGAGAAAGCAGCTTTGGTCGCCGACGCCCAGGAGCGGGTCAAGGAATACGAGCAGCAGTATCTGGACGGCCTGATCACACAGGGCGAGAAGTACAACAAGGTCGTCGACGTCTGGTCGGACACCACCGAAAAGGTGGCGAACGCGATGATGGACGTGATCAAGAAGGATCGTCCGGGGCAGGGCATCAACTCGGTCTACATGATGGCGCACTCCGGCGCCCGTGGTTCGGCGGCTCAGATCAAGCAGCTCGCCGGCATGCGCGGCCTGATGGCCAAGCCGTCGGGTGAGATCATCGAGACGCCGATCATCTCGAACTTCAAGGAAGGCCTGACCGTGCTGGAGTACTTCAACTCCACCCACGGCGCCCGTAAGGGTCTGGCCGACACCGCCTTGAAGACGGCGAACTCGGGTTACCTGACGCGTCGTCTGGTGGACGTGGCGCAGGACGCGATCATCGTCGAAGTCGATTGCGGCACCACCGACGGCATCACCGTCAAGGCCGTGATCGACGGCGGCGAAGTGATCTCGCCCCTGTCGGAGCGCATCCTCGGCCGTACCTCGGCGATCGATCTGAAGAACCCGCTGACCGGTGAAGTGGTCGTCGGCGCCGGCGAGTTGATCGACGAGGCGCTGGTGGACAAGGTCGAGCAGGCCGGCATCGACTCGGTGCTGATCCGTTCGATCCTGACCTGCCATACCCGCGACGGAGTCTGCGCCAAGTGCTACGGCCGCGATCTGGCCCGTGGCACGCTGGTCAACGTTGGCGAGGCCGTCGGCGTCATCGCCGCACAGTCGATCGGCGAGCCGGGCACGCAGCTCACGATGCGTACCTTCCACATCGGCGGCGCCGCCCAGCGTGGTGCCGAGCAGTCCTCTGTCGAGGCGGCGTTCGATGCGACCTTGCAGATCAAGAACCGCAACGTCGTCATGAACTCCGAGGGCGTGCCCGTCGTGATGGGCCGTAACTGCGAGTTGGTGCTGGTCGACGATCAGGGCCGCGAGAAGGCGCGTCACCGTATTCCCTACGGTGCCAAGCTGCTGGCGGGCGAGAACGAGAAGGTCGTGCGCGGTCACAAGCTGGCCGAGTGGGACCCGTACACCCTGCCGATCATCACCGAGCGCGAAGGTGTCGCCGCCTATGTCGATCTGATCGAGGGCGTCTCCGTCCGCGAAGTGATGGACGAGGCGACCGGCATCTCGAGCAAGGTCGTGGTCGATTGGCGGCAGCAGCCGCGCGGTGCCGACCTCAAGCCGCGCATTACCCTGCGCGACGAGAAGGGCGATATCGTCAAGCTGCCCAACGGTGTCGAAGCGCGTTACTACCTGTCGGTCGACGCCATCCTGTCGATCGAGAACGGCGCCCGCGTCCGGGCGGGCGACACGCTGGCTCGTATCCCGCGTGAAGGCTCCAAGACGCGTGACATCACCGGTGGTCTGCCGCGCGTCGCCGAGCTGTTCGAAGCCCGCCGTCCCAAGGACTTCGCGATCATCTCGGAAACCGACGGCCGGGTCGAGTTCGGCAAGGACTACAAGACGAAGCGTCGGATCGTCGTCGTCCCGAATGACGAGAGCGAGCAGCCCAAGGAATACCTGATCCCCAAGGGCAAGCACATCTCGGTTCAGGAAGGCGACTACGTCCAGCGTGGCGACCTGCTGATGGACGGTAACCCCGTGCCGCACGACATCCTGGCTGTTATGGGTGTGGAGGCGCTGGCCGCCTACCTCACTAATGAGATCCAGGAGGTCTATCGGTTGCAGGGCGTGAAGATCAACGACAAGCACATCGAGGTGATTGTTCGCCAGATGCTGCAAAAGGTCGAGATCGAGGACGCCGGCGACACCACCTTCCTGGTAGGCGAGCAGGTCGACCGTCAGGAGTTCGACATCGAGAATGAGAAGGTCATCGCGGAAGCGGGTGCCGATGGCGTCCAGCTCCGTGCGGCGAAGGCGCGGCCTGTCCTCCAGGGCATCACCAAGGCTTCGTTGCAGACCAAGTCGTTCATCTCCGCCGCGTCGTTCCAGGAAACGACCCGCGTGCTGACCGAGGCAGCAGTCTCGGGCCGCGTGGACAACCTGGATGGCCTGAAGGAGAACGTGATCGTCGGCCGCCTGATCCCCGCCGGTACGGGGTCGGTCGTCAACCGCCTGAAGCAGATCGCCGCCGAGCGCGACCGGGAAACCACCCATGTCGAACACGACGGCAGCGAAAGCGTCATGCCGGGCCTGCCGGAACACCGGCCCAACGTGGCGTAAGCTGCGGGTGTGATGTTGTGAAATGGAAAAGGCCGCTCCGGGAAACCGGGGCGGCCTTCTTCTACCGTTTTTTTCGCAGTATCAACTGAATGCCGGACACAAAGGCTTCGGGACCGATGACTACGACTTCTATCCTATCGTGATCTATGGTTCCGACATTGTAATCGGTTAGGTTGCGCAGCTGATGGGCACGGTTGAGTAATCTGCCGTTCTCAGTGTCCATGCGTCCCGTCTGCACGATATGCTTGCCGAACAAGCCGATCACCGTACTGTGCGATTTGACAGTTTCCGGCAACTCTCCAAAATGAGCGAGTGCCGCCCTTGCCGCATGGAAGCTAGCATAGTAGGCACGGTTCGTTGCGCCCTCGAGATCCCCTGTAGGAGCAATGTCCGCGCCGACTCGGCGGCCTTTTCCGCCTTGCTGAGGAGGATAGCGGCGTCGTTCACAGCCGGATCCCTTCTGCTGCCATGCGGCGGGTTATATGAGGTGCCGGATGTGCTTCGGGCTTCTCCAGACTACCGTCTTCAATGGGCAATGGCTGGATGTGCAGATCGTGTGCAAGCAGGATATCGAAAGCTGAGTCGGCCATGGCGAGGGCTTCGCCCACGAGGTCATCAATAGGACTGGTCAGTATAACTCCGATGTCGACATCGCTTTCAGGCTGGTGATCCCGGCGCGCCCGGCTCCCGAATAGAACGAGACCCTTGAAGCGACTACCATACCGCTTAGCCATTCGTCCTCGGAAAGCCGCGATCGCTTGCCTCTCCGGCGTGCTTAAAAGCAAGTCGAAGCTGGTCGTCATTGCCTTGCCTATCTGAATCCTCGGGTTGGGCACATAGAAAATTATACCTCTTCGCTTTTCTCCGACAGCAGCTTGTCACAAGTCCATTGCCCTTTTTATAAGTATTTGCTCCTTCAGCAAGGACTGTGGCGATAGGATCCTCTTTTTCCTTCCCTTAACGGGGCCGCCATGCTTCATCAATGTCAGCGATGACGGTACAACCCGGAGGTAACGTGAGAGCGGTAGATGCCAAGAGCATCACATATGCGCTTGATCTCCACCGCGCCGGAAGGCTTGACGAGACCGAAGCCGCCTATTTGGCACTCTTGAACGCTTCTCCCCACCACCCGGATTTGCTGCGTCTGCTTGGCTTGCTGCGGTTTCAGCAGGGGAGGGCAGATGAAGCCTTGGCATTGCTTGAGCAGTCCGTCGCTGCGCATCCGGATTTCCTTGACGCACGCCGGGCATTGGCTGTGGTGCTGGGAAAATCGGGACGATGGGAAGAGGCGCTGGCCCAGCATTCGGAGGCGGCTCGGCTCGCGCCAGACGATGCTTCCGTCCTGAACGACTTCGGCTGTGCGCTGCTTGAGGCGGGGCGGTTGGAGGACGCGGCCGAAATGCTTCGGCTGTCGGTGGACCTTGACCACGAGCATGGGGAGGCGTGGACCAATCTGGCCGCGGTGCTGAACCGGCTGGGGAGAGCGGTTGATGCCGCCGATGGCGCCAAGCAGGCCGCAGCCTTGAGGCCGGACCATGCAGGGGTGCTTGGGGTGCTCTCCACGGTCCTTGCGTCGAATGGCGACTATGCCGGCGCGGAGCAGGCGGCGCGCCGGGCGGTGGCGCTTAGCGCCGAGGACTCTGGTGCGTGGATTCAACTAGGCAATGTGCTGATCGATATCGGCGAGGTTGACGCTGCTGCTGAGGCGTATGGAAGGGCGGTGGAACTGGCACCGGGCAACAGGGTAGCCGCGCACAACCGGCTTTATGCCCTGCATCTTTCTGCGACGGTTGGTGACGAAGGGCTGTTCGAGGCGATTCGGCGATGGGGCGTCGGGCAGTCCAAGCCGATCATGCTATCCGGATGGGATCGTGATCCTGATCGGCGGTTGCGGATCGGCTACGTGTCAGCGGATTTCGGCCAGCATCCCGTCGGCTGGTTCATGGCGCCCGTCCTGCCAAACCATGACCCGACAGAGGTCGAGGTCGTTTGCTATTCCCACCGCGAGGTCGAGGACGACCTGACGCGGCTCCTGCGGAACCACTGCCAGAATTGGGTCTCCGTCCTGGGAATGGATGACCGGGCACTGGCGGAGCGCATTCGCGCCGATGGGATCGATCTGCTGATCGACCTGGGCGGACATACCGCTCGGAACCGGCTTGAAACCTTCGCCATGGCGCCGGCTCCGGTTCAGGCGACGTGGGGTGGATTGATCGGGACGACGGGGTTGCCGGCCATGGGTTGGCTGATCGGCGATCCACAGCAGGTTCCACCGGGAGCCGAGGGACTTTATACCGAATGTATCGTCCGGCTGCCCAACGGTTATGTCTGCTACGGGCCTCCCGACTATGCGCCGGAGGTGACACCGTTGCCGGCGCTGCGGAACGGTTGGCAGACGTTCGGATGTTTCAACAGGCTGGCTAAGCTGAGCGATGAGACGCTGGTGCTATGGGCGCGCGTGCTTGAGGCAGTTCCGGAAAGTCGGCTGGTTCTGAATACCAAGGAACTGGCGTGTCCGGTCTTGCGTGAGCGGGTGGCCGGGCGGTTTGCGGGATTGGGCATCGGCGCGGACCGGCTTGACCTGAGACCCGGCGGTTCCCATGTCGAAATGCTGGCGGCCTATGGCGACGTCGATGTCGCGCTCGATCCGATGCCCTATTCAGGTGGATTGACCACTCTGGAAGCGCTGTGGATGGGCGTTCCAGTCGTTACTCTGCCGGGACGGCGGTTCTGTGCCAGGCATAGCTTGAGCCATGTCACCGTGCTTGGATATCCGGAATGGGTGGCATCGGACCCCGACGGGTATGTCCGGATCGTTGCCGGATTGGCCCAACACACGGGGTACTTGGAGGAACTTCGGGCCGGCATGCGGGCACGGATGGCAGCATCGCCGCTCTGCGACGGCGCCGCATTCACCCGTGATCTCGAGGCAGCGTATCGCGAGATGTGGCGGCAGTATTGTGCGACTTGAGGATATCTTCAGGCGGCCCAAGAGGCTGGTAAACTACGGCCGCTGAGGAGGAGATGATGGACAGTGGACGAATCATCGCTGAATTTAAGCAGGCGACCGAAGTTCCTGTCGAGGCGGTGCGTGAAGCGGAACAACAGAGGGAAGTTCTGGCTCCATTGCTGATCGATGTCTTGGCACAGGCGGCGAAGGATCCAGTTGAAGAACTGGTCGACCAGGATGGGCTGATCTTTTTGGCTTTCCATTTGCTCGGGTCTTGGAAGGAGACGTCGGCGTATTCCGCGGTTACCGATCTGCTCGGTTCGGATGTCGAGAAGGTCGAGTGGTTGCTGGGCGATGCCGTCACGATCACAGCACACCGGGTCGTGTTCAACCTGTTCGACGGCGACTTGGCGCCGGTCAAGCGTCTGATCGAGAACCCCGACGTGGATGTCTATGTCCGGCGCCGGATGTTCGATTTGCTGGGCATGCTCATGCTGCAAGGCAAGCTTGAACGGGTCGATTTAGTGGACTATCTGCGCGAGCTACATGGCAGGTTGGAAGGCGATCCGGAAGGGCTTGTCTGGGCCGGTTGGGTGGAATTGGTGGCTCAGACCGCACTTCGGGAATTAAGTGATCTCGCCGAGAAAAGCTTTCAGGACAGGAAGATTGATTTGGAGTTCCTGGACCGCTCCGATTTCGACCGTATATTGAAAGACGCCTAAGCTGGCAAAACTATGCAGGGCGCTCCTCGTGAGTTCGAACCCTTCGGCGATACGGTCGAGGAACTCGGCGATTGGAAGATCCGCGACGATTACGAGGAAGGGCCCGAAGATGAGCTTACCTTCGAAGATGAACTCGCTCTCGGCGGGCGGGGCGCCGACGATCTGATCGCCGCCTTTCAGCAGATGATGCCCAAGCCGGCATCGAACCCGTATCGCCACGTCGGCCGCAACGATCCATGCCCATGCGGCAGCGGCAAGAAGTTCAAGCGCTGCTGCGGACAGTGAAAGCAAGTTGCCGTAAGATGTTTATCCCAGGTTGAACTTCGTTATGGCGGCGGCGAAATCGTCACCAAAGTTCGTGCCGACGCGGATGACCATGATGCCTTCCGGCACGTCCTTGACTGCGCTGTCCAGGCTGGTCAGCAGGGCCATTGGGACTTTGTGGATGGGAGTCATCGCCTTCAGGCCGCGCAAAAGGTCCATGCCGCCCAGACCGTCCATCACGGCGGACGCGATGATCATGTCGGGCGGCATGCGGACGGCAAGCGCAATCGATTCGATAGGATCGCGGACGACGACGGTGCGGAAGCCGCAGGCGCCCAGTTCGGTACTGACCAGCTTGCTGACCACCTTGGACGGCGTGACCAGCATGATCTCGACATCGTGGACTTCGATATCGGTGATATCGAACTCGTAACGGACCGGCAGTGTCCGGATGATCTGGTTGGTGGTCGCGACATCGGGCCGCTCTTCCCGGTCCACCGCGACCGACAGGCGGTCGGCGAACGCCGTGACATCCTCGATCTGGCGTTCGTTCAGGCGGGAAAGATTGCCGCTCAGATATGTTTCCAGCCGGTGCGCGATCAGATTGACCAGCGGGAATCCGCATGAACTGCCGATACCGCGCAACTTGCTCGCTTCGCGGCGAAGCAGGACCAGCGCTTCCTCGTCCGTCAGCTTGTTCTCGGCACGCTTGTCCAGTGTCTGGTAGATCAGGGCGAGGCGATCCTGCGCATCATCCCTGAATTCGACACGAAGTTGATCTGCTAGGTCATCGGCATCGATCGGGAGAGACATCAGGGACACAGCCAGCGTGTTGGGTAAGGGAGGTACCACTATACTCCCTTTGCTCCTTCCGGCGCATCATCAGAGTTGCCTATATCCCGAATGATAGCGTGAGCAGTCGCCTGAGTTTTCAGGTCCGCTGGTAAAGATCCTGGAACCAGCGCAGCCGGGCTTCAACCTGTGCAATGTCATGGTCGAGCCATTCGGTCAGGTGTCCGGACTCGCCCTCGTGATGGCGGCGCAGGTCCTGAAGGCGCGCCAGTTCCGTCTCGTACAGGTCAGCGAGCAGATCGATCTGGTCCTGACGGTCCTGATGGTCGAGGAGGTGCAGGAAGCGGAGCTTGAGTGTGATGATCAGCTTGTTGAGGTCGTCAGACGACGGCGCACGGATGTTCGAGCGCATCAGCGTCTCGAATTCCTTCTTGCCGGCCGGCGTAACCGTCAGGACGGCATTATCTTCCATGCCGGTACCGTCGAGCGCTTCGATCAGGCCGTCATAGCGCAGCAGTTCCAGCGAAGTTCCCATCAAATCGAGCGACGGGCCGACGATGCGGCTGGTGAAGTGCCGGATGGCGCCTGCTAGATCGGCATAACGCAGTGAGCCAGCCTGGCTCAACGTTCCGAGAACGGCGAGGCGGACCGCCTCTTTCGGCATCAGTGAATTGTCGCGATACATGGTGCCACTCCCTCGAAACGTTATGAGCAACGTCATCGTCTCGATTACCAACATAGTGCGTCACTTCGCCAATGTCCATAGATGACTTTGCGACGCATTCTCAAAAATTGGCCGGGAACGTCCGATGGCGGTGTCCTGTTGGGGAGGAAACTAGATCAATTGCCTGAACGGAGACAAGCCGTGACGATCAAATCAGTCCTGACAGCCGCCGCACTGGCGACGCTCATAGCATCGCCGGGCTTCGCTCAGGTCGCCCCCGATATGGGCGGACGAGAGCCGCTAGATCAGAAGGAAGGCGTCCAAACCCCTGAAACGCTTGGGGCTGGACGCTCCCAGGCCGGTCCGGAGGGCGGCCACCTTGCACGGCCCGCCGATCCGCACGTTCAGGCTGAGGGCCATCGTCAGCCCGGCACTATCAAGGAAGGCGATACGGCTGCGACGAGCGTCAAGCCGCCTCCTGGCTCCAGCTCACAAGGCTCCAGCGAGGAAGAAGCCAAGCAGAAATAATTTTCGCTTGGCCTCAAGGTTGGAGGAAAAGACCGGGGCGGCCTGAGAAATCAGGCCGCCTTCTTCAGTTCAAGGCGACTCCAGACGTCCAGCAGGGCGTCGATCAGGTGGTCCATGTCGGCGTCGGTGTGGAGCGGACCGGGGGTGATCCGGAGCCGTTCCGTGCCGCGCGGCACCGTGGGGTAGTTGATCGGCTGGACGTAGATGTTGTGCCGCTCCAGCAGATCGTCGCTGGCCTGCTTGCACAGGCGTGGGTCGCCGACCAGGACAGGGACGATGTGGCTGACCGACGGCATCACCGGCAGACCGGCATCGGACAGAGCCTGCTTCAGCTTGGCGGCGCGTTCCTGCTGAGCCGCGCGCTCGGTCCCGCTCTGCTTGAGATAACGGACGCTGGCGAGCGCACCGGCCGCCACCGACGGGGTCAGCGAGGTGGTGAAGATGAAGCCGGCGGCGAAGCTGCGGACGACGTCCACAAGCGCCGACGATCCGGTGATGTAGCCGCCCATCACGCCGAAGGCCTTGCCGAGCGTGCCTTCGATGATGGTCAGCCGGTGCATGACTCCGTCGCGCTCGGCGACGCCGGCGCCGCGCGGTCCGTACATGCCGACGGCATGGACCTCGTCCAGGTAGGTCATCGCGCCATGCTTTTCCGCAACCGAACAGAGTTCGTCGAGCGGTGCGATATCGCCGTCCATCGAATAGACGGATTCGAATGCCACTAGCTTCGGCCGGTCGGCGGGCAGGCGGCTGAGCAACTGGTCGAGATGTTCGGGGTCGTTGTGGCGGAAGACGTATTTCTCGGCGCCCGATTGCCGGATGCCCTCGATCATCGAATTGTGGTTCAGGGCGTCGGACAGGATCACGCAGTTAGGCAGCAGCTTGCCCAGCGTGCTGAGCGTCGCCTGGTTGGAGATGTAGCCCGAGGTGAACAGCAGGGCCGCTTCCTTGCCGTGCAGGTCGGCCAACTCGCGTTCCAGCAGCACGTGGTAGTGGTTGGTGCCGGAGATGTTGCGGGTGCCGCCGGCCCCGGCGCCGCAGGTGTCCAGCGCCGCGTGCATGGCGTCCAGCACGACCCGGTTCTGGCCCATGCCCAGGTAGTCGTTGCTGCACCAGACGGTGACTTCCTGAACTTCGCCGGTGACGGAGTCGTAATGCTTCGCCTTGGGGAAGTTGCCTGCCCGGCGTTCCAGATCGGCGAAGACGCGGTATCGGCCTTCACGCTTCAGATTGTCGATCTGGGTCCGAAAGAAGGCTTCATAATCCATGGCGCGTGATCCGTAGGTTCTCTTTTTTCAACAACGTGTCAGAATCGGACACTTTATGGAACAGGTAAATCGTCGAAGACGCGGCGCACCGTGGCAGCTTGTCGCGTCTCCGACTTTCACCTGACGCTGAAAGTGGACCGTTCCGTCCAAACAGCATTGATTTCGATCAAAACGAGTGATCGAAGGGCGCCGCCATCAGGCAACGGCGGCCAGCCCCTTGTCGGTGACGAAACTCACCGTATCGTCCAAGGCTTTCCCGAACTTTGCCACCAGTTCGTCCAGTTCGGCCGAGGTGATGATCAGGGGTGGCGAGAAGCCGATGGTGTCGCCCATGGCCCGGACGATCAGGCCGTGCTCCTGGGCGAACCGGGCGACATGAGCGCCGATCGCCACCTTCGGGTCGAACGGCGCCTTGGTCGCCTTGTCTGCGACGATCTCGACGCCCGCGATCAGGCCGATGCCGCGAACTTCGCCGACCAGCGGGTGGTTCCGGAAGCGCCGTAGGCCGTCCTGGAGGTGTGGGGCCACCGTCCGGACATGACTGACGATATCGCGCTCCTCGTAGATCTTCAGCGTCTCCAGCGCCACCGCCGCCGAAACCGGGTGGCCGGAATAGGTGTAGCCGTGGCCGAAGGTCCCGATCTTTTCCGACTGGCGGACCATCGCCTGGTAGATCGGCTCGGAGATCATGACGGCGGCGATCGGCAGATAGGCGGAGGAGAGCGCCTTGGCGACCGTGATGATGTCGGGCTGAAGGTTGTAGGTCTGCGTCCCGAACATCGACCCGGTGCGCCCGAACCCGCAGATCACCTCGTCCGCGATGAACAGGATGTCGTAGCGTTTTAGCACCGGCTGGATCTTGTCGAAGTAGGTTGCCGGCGGAACGATGACGCCGCCGGCACCCATGACGGGCTCCGCGATGAAGGCGGCGATGGTTTCCGGCCCTTCGGCCAGGATGAGCTGTTCGAGCTGGTCGGCCAGCCGGGTCGCGAAATCTTCCTCCGTCTCGCCTTCCTGACCGTAGCGGTAGAAGTGCGGGCAGTCGGTGTGAAGGATGCCGGCGATCGGCAGGTCGAAGTCGCGGTGCAGGTGCGGCAGGCCGGTCAGGCTGGCCGAGGCCACGGTCACGCCGTGATAGCCCTTCTGCCGGGCAATGATCTTCTTCTTATGCGGGCGGCCCAGCGCGTTGTTGTAGTACCAGACCAGCTTGACGACAGTATCGTTGGCTTCGGAACCCGAATTGGTGAAGAACACCTTAGACATCGGAACCGGCGCTATCTTGATCAGCGCTTCCGCCAGATCGATGCCGGGATCGTGAGCCTTGTGGGTGAAGGCATGGTAGAACGGCAGCTTCCGCAACTGCCGGGTGGCGGCTTCCACCAGCCGTTCCTCGCCGAAGCCCAGGGAAGTACACCACAGACCGGCCATGCCTTCTATATAGGCCTTGCCGCTGTCGTCGAAGACATGGACGCCTTCGCCGCGCTCTATCACCAGCGGACCGACATCCTCGTGGGTCTTCAGGTTGGTGTAAGGGTGCAGATAGTAGGCCTTGTCACGGCTTGCCGCCGAGTTGCCGATCCCGCTGGTCATTTCGGTCATTTTTTACTCTTCAAGTTCCGATCCGGCTTGATCCCTATGGTCAGATTGTACGTCGGGCGAACCTTGGCAACCAAGCAAGTTCGGAGCGGACCGGCTATGCGGGGGTCGGGAAGGGGGTGTTTACATCCCCCCTCAGGGACGTGGATGTCATCATTTGTCTACATCGCCGCCGGTGCGGGCCGAATGTCGGGCCGCTTATGGTAGCGCATATCGCTTAAGGTTCCGTTAGTGGGACGCGACATCCAAGGCGCTGTAATTCCTTATCGAGGGCGGGCATGAGGCGTCATTATGGCGAAGATCAACGTAATCGCCCGATCCGGATATATTGGTGATTTTCAAGGACTGGTTGATCCTGTTAACATCGCGGAGTGTGCTGGCGACTGAGCTCGGATAGTGAATTCAAGTTCAAGGTAGGGTTGAGGATGAATACGATTACTTGTTACTCAAGTCGGAGTTTAAAATTTGGGCACTCTGCTCATTGCAAGGCAGATCGTGATTTAGAGAACTTGCTCAGGTGAGACATCGGTAGTGGGGTTGGTAGCCGACCGGTGCGCCGGTTGCTGGCCTGCGGGGAACACGATCAGGACTTCACCGGGAGATTTCGACTTGTCCTTACAGCATAACGACGCCTTCGCCCTGCACCGTGCCCTGGACGCGTCGGCCGTGACGCCGGTGGCGGAGACCCAGGAGACTTTTCCCCGGATCGCCTTTTTCCTGCAGGACCTTTATGGCGGCGGCGCCGAGCGCGTAATGCTGGCCTTGGCGAGTGGGATCGCCCGGCGTGGATTTGCGGTGGATCTGGTGCTGGTGCGTCGTCAGGGCGCCTATGTCGACGACATCCCGGCAAACATCCGGGTGGTCGAGTTGGGTACCAAGCGGACCGTCAACAGCGTTGCGGCGCTGGCCCGCTATCTCCGGCGCGAACGGCCCGCCGTGCTTCTGACGGCTCTCGTCCATGTCAATATCGCGGCCCTGCTGGCGAGTTTGCTGGCGCGGGTCGGGACCCGGCTGATGGTGACGGAGCATAACCAGATCAGCCGCAACATCGCGCCTACCGCGTCGCGTACGGTGCGCATGGCCTACCGGCTGGTCCCGTTCCTTTATCCAAGGGCGGCGCGGATCATCGCGGTTTCCGACGGCGTCGCCGAGGATCTGACCAAGTTCGCCGGGATGGAGCGCGGGCGGATCGACGTCGCGCACAACCCGGTCGTGACACCCGACATGCTGGCGAAGGCGGCGCAGCCGGTCAACCACCCCTGGTTCGCCGAGGGAGAGGTGCCGGTCATCCTGGGCGTCGGCAGGCTGTCGGCGCAGAAGGACTTCGGCACGCTGCTGCGGGCCTTCGCCCTGGTCCGCGCGTCTCGCCCGATCCGGCTGGTGATCCTGGGAGAGGGGGCGTGCCGGAAAGAGCTGGAAGATTTGGTCGACGAGTTGGGGATCGCGGCGGATGTCCAGATGCCGGGCTTCGTGGACAATCCTCTCGCCTTCATGGGCAAGGCGTCGCTGTTCGCGCTGTCGTCCCGCTTCGAAGGGTTGCCGACGGTCCTGATCGAAGCGATGGCCTGCGGGACGCCGGTTGTCGCTACCGACTGCCCCAGCGGCCCGCGCGAAATCCTGGAGGGTGGTGAGTTGGGCGGGCTGGCGCCGATCGGCGACGCCGAGGCGCTGGCGTCGGTGATCGAGCGGTCGCTGGACGATCCGGTGCCGGCGGAACGCCTGCTCGCCAAGGCGGAGGAGTTTACGGTGGATCGCGCGGTGGACCGGTATCTGACGCTGCTGCGGTAGAGGGGGCGGGATGAGGTTTTACTGACGCGGCTGATGTCCATCTATGCCGTCGCTGGCCAGCAAAGATAACACACGCGAGGCAATCCATATCAATAGCGCCGATGTAATTTACAGGAGAAAGTACTGTCGCTGCCACTTGCCTTAGCGTTAGTACTCATAGCAGAACGCTAATCTCTCCCGCATTGAAGCGTGGAGTGCGACAGAACGATAAAAAATAAAAAGGACACCGTATGGTGCCCTTTTTATTTACCAAACTGGCAATTAGGCGGCTTTCTGAGCATCCTCAACTGGCGCAGGCGTCTCATGTCGCCAGTTTCGATGGAGGCATGACAACCCCTTCAAGTCCTTACCCAAGGACTCACCTGAGGTAATAAATGCTGTCCGGAATGCTTCGTAAAGCTCCTGATCGCTCATCTGATGTCTCCCGCGCGTTGCACGTTAATATTATTGATATGGAGCCACATCCCCCGAACATTGACGTCGAGTTCGGGGTGAAGTTCTTTTAACAGGCCAACTGCGCCCAAGGCGTACTGCCGATCTGTACCATTGTGCAGGTACACCTGCAAAGATGCAGAGCGCATATCTGTTCGGCACAATCGGATACCGCCAACGACATACGACGCCATGATGCTGCCGATCGCACTCGTGTCGATATAATCGTATTTTGGAGCTAACAGGTTCCAAACCATCCGCAAAGTGGCGGCGCTAGTGTTGGGCAACTTATGATTGACATGAATCAGCCCTTCGTATGAGGGACGCCCATCTTCTCCGACTCCTTCCAAATAGAAGATTCCATACTTACGGTCGGGAGGACTCTCTCCGGCGATCTGCTGGGCATGACTCATCATGACAGGCAGATAATCCTCTGGCTCTGACGTGCCATTATATTCAGCTATCTGTGCCAGCCATTGCTCACTGATCTGAGCAAACGAGCCGTTGATGCACGTCGCTCTCTTTAATTGATACATTCTTGCAGCATCATTTTATGGTTGTTGTGGTTGATTTCAAACCTGCACTCCGCCAAAAGTGGTACCACTCGAGCCATCCATTTTGCAACGAATTGCACACATCCAATGCCCTTCAGAATCAGGATTTTCTCACAATGCGAACTTCTGTCGCGGCTCTTGGTAGAACATCAAGTGAACGAATTCCCACGACGTGGGCTCGTGTTTGACTGCCGCCTTATGTTAGGCCCCTTAAAACTCCCCTTTTAGTTGAAATACATGGAAGGGGCATTCATGGTAACTTACCTCTGGGGTGCAGCGATCAGTGGGTTCCATGGGAGAAAGTCGTATCCGCATTGGTCGCCGATGCATGTCCTAGCAAGTAAGACACCTAGCTTGCCGCTGTTGTGCAGGAGATAATCGAAAAAATGAACCCTGATTTCGCTTAATCAAGAAGTCATGAGAGATGCATAGAACTTGGACGAGGTGTTTATTTCGTTATTAATAATTGAAGCGCATCAGGATGAATACAAATTTGTATTGCTGAAGGTGCGAAGACGACTTAGTGAGCAATGCTAATCATTTCTACGGGCGCTTTGTCGCAGGCCGCTCTTCAGGCGTGTTCGAATAACCGGCAGGTATTTGCCTGGGATGCTTCTTCGCCGGTGCGGACTTCCTTCGGGCGGTGGTCGATCACGTGGCCGATGATGACCAGGGTCGGGCCGTCGCCCAACTCGGCAGCGGCGCGGGCGGCCAGGGTTGACAGGGTGGCGAAGCAGCGGCGTTCGGTCGGCAGCGTGCCGTTCTCGATGGCGGCGGCTGGCGTGTCGGGGGACAGGCCGGCTTCGATCAGCTTCGCGCTGAAGTAAGGGAGCTGGGTGCGGCCCATGTAGATCGCCAGCGTGCCGTCGGGGTTGGCAAGTTTGCTCCAGTCCATCGCGTTGGTGGCGTCGTCGTCCATGCAGTGCGCGGTGACGAACTGGACGCTGCGGGAAACTCCCCGCAGGGTTAAGGGGATTTGGGACGAGGCGGCGCAGCCAAGCGCCGCCGTGACGCCGGGGACGACCGTCACTTCGATACCGTGGCGGCGCAGGTATGCCGCTTCCTCGCCGGCCCTGCCGAACATCATGGGATCGCCGCCTTTCAGGCGGACGACGCGGCGGCCCGTGAAGGCTTGTTCCAGCAACAGGGCGTTGATCTCGACCTGCTTCAGGGAGTGGCGGCCGGCGCGCTTGCCGACGGGAATGAGTTCGACGCCGGGGCGGGCGAATTCCAGCACGCCGGGGCCGACGAGATGATCGTACAGGATCACGTCGGCATGCTTGATGGCACGGACTGCCGCCAGGGTCAGAAGCTCGACGTCGCCGGGGCCGGCGCCGACAAGGTGGACCGGGCCGGGCGGGGAGGGCAGCGCCTCAGGCGGCTTGACCGCATCGGACATGTCCGATCAGCTCCTTCAGTTCGGGGATGCAGGACCCGCAATTGGTGCCGGCTTTTGATGCCGCGCCGATCTGCTCGGCGGAGGTCAGGCCGCCGTCGCAGATCGCGGCGGCGATGCGGTTGAGGCCGATGTTGAAGCAGGAACAGACGGTGCGGCCCTCGTCCGGGGCATCGGCGGGCGCCCTTCCGCTCAGCAGGCCGGTGCGCGACTTGGCGTCCATCTCAGGGGCGGCGAACAGGCTGACCAGCCATGCCCGGCTGGGGAGCGGCTGATCGGTGCTGACGAACAGGCAGGCTTCCAGCCGGTCGCCGTCGAGCCGTGCCCAGCGGTGGATGCCGCGCCGCTTGTCGTGATAGTCGATGCCGTGAACCGGGGGCAGCAGCGCTTCGGCCCAGGCGGCGAGGTCGCCGGGCAGTGCAGTGCCGGCAAGCATCAGGACGGTGCAGCCTGCGGCGGCGCTGCGCGTCCAGTATTCCGCTGACGGCGGCGGCGCCACTTCGCCGCGCGTGATCAGGAAGGCGGTCCAGGCCGGCTTGAACGGCGTCAGGCTGGCGGGCGTGTGCTTCAGCTCCGGCTGGCCGGAGATCGCATCAGTGACCGGCGCCGTCAGCGCATTGATGCCGCCGTTGCCGGAGAAGTGGCGGTTCCAGTGCATCGGCGCGAAAAGCTGGCCCTGGGGCTGGTCGCGGGTGACGCGGATGCGCAGCGTGGCGTCGCCCTGGGCGGAGCGCAAGACCGCCAGATCGTCGTCGGTCAGGTTCAGCGTGGCCGCGTCTGCTGGATTGAGTGCTACGAACGGTTCCGCGATGTGGCTGGACAGGCGCGGCACGAGGCCGGTGCGGGTCATCGTGTGCCACTGGTCGCGGATGCGGCCAGTGTTCAGGATGAAGGGGTATTCGGCACTGGCCGACATGGCGGGGGTCGCTGCCTGGACCGTGACGAAGCGGGCACGGGCGTCCGGCGTGGGGAACCCGCCTTCGGCGAACAGGCGAGCGGTGCCACCGGATGATTTCCGGGCCGGCCACTGCGTCGGCGGCAGCGTGTCGTAGTCCACGCCGGTCAGCGCGCCGATGTCGAAGGCGCGGCTGCCGTCGTTCTCGAAGGCGGACAAGGCGGCGTGCTCGGCGAAGATATCGGCCGGGGATTGGTAGGCGAAGGCATCGCTCCAGCCCATGCGGGCGGCGACTTGGGAGATGATCCACCAATCGGGCTTGGCCTCTCCTGGGTTGGGCAGGAAGCCGCGCTGGCGCGAAATCCGCCGTTCCGAGTTGGTGACGGTGCCGTCCTTCTCGCCCCAGCCTGCCGCTGGGAGAAGCACGTCGGCATAGGCGGTCGTGTCGGTGTCGCCGACACAGTCGGATACGACGACGAAGGGGCAGGATGCCAAGGCCCGGTTGACCCTGTCCGCGTCAGGCAGGCTGACGGCGGGATTGGTCGCCATCACCCACAGCGCCTTGATCTTGCCGGCCTCGATCGCCTGGAACAGATCGACGGCCTTCAGGCCTTCGCGCTGCGCCATGCGCGGGGCTTGCCAGAAACGGCCAACGCGGTCGATGTCGTCGGGAGTAAAGCCCATATGGGCCGCAAGCTGGTTGGCCAGCCCGCCGACTTCGCGTCCGCCCATGGCGTTGGGCTGGCCGGTGACCGAGAACGGCCCCATGCCGGATTTGCCGATCCTGCCGGTGGCAAGGTGGCAGTTGACGATAGCGTTGACCTTGTCGGTGCCGCGCGACGACTGGTTGACGCCCTGTGAATAGACGGTGACCGTCTTCGAATTGCCGGTGAAAAGGTTATAAAATTCCTGGATCTCGCCCAACGTCAGACCGCAGCCCAATGCCACCGCATCCATGTCGCAGGCATCGTCGCCGGCTGACAGGAAGGCTTCCGCGAAACCATTGGTGCAGGTCGCGATGAAGTCCTGGTCCATGGCGCCGGCGCGGCCCAGATGGGCCAGCAACCCGTTAAACAGCAGGACGTCGCTGCCGGGGCGGATCGCCAGATGCAGGTCGGCGGCGTCGCAGGTCGCCGTGCGGCGCGGATCGATCACGACGATGCGGGTGCCGCGCTCGGACTTGGCGCGGATGAGGCGCTGGTAGAGGACGGGATGGCACCATGCGAGGTTGCTGCCGACCAGCACGACCAGATCGGCAAGCTCCAGGTCCTCGTAGTTGCCGGGCACCACGTCGCCGCCGAAGGCGCGGCGGTGGCCGGCGACGCTGGACGCCATGCACAGGCGGGAATTGGTGTCGATGTTGGCGCTGCCGATGAAGCCTTTCATCAGCTTGTTGGCGACGTAGTAGTCTTCGGTCAGCAATTGGCCGGAGACGTAGAAGGCGACCGCTTGCGCGCCGTGCTCGGCGATCACGTCGCTGAAGCGGTCGGCTACCGTGGCGAGCGCTTCGTCCCAGGAGGCTTGGCGGCCGTCCACGACGGGGTGGAGCAGACGGCCGTCCAGCCCCAGGGTTTCGCCCAGGGCACTGCCCTTGGAGCAGAGCCGGCCGGCATTGGCCGGGTGCTCCTTATCGCCCGAAATGGCCCAGCCGCCCGCACCGTCGGATGAAGCGACCACGCCGCAGCCGACGCCGCAATAAGGGCATGTGGTGCGGACGGCGGCGGTCATACGGCGCTCACGGGCAGGCGGAGGCCGAGACGGATCGACCCGTCTTCGACCTGGACCGGGAAAGTGCCGGTGCAGCCGGTGTCCGGACCGGTCGCCCCGCCCGACGCCAGATCGATCACCCAGTTGTGCAGCGGGCAGGTGACGCGGGCGCCGTGGACGATGCCTTCGGACAAGGGGCCGCCCAAGTGGGGGCAGCGGTTGCGGATCGCGAAGACTTCGTCCTCGGCTGTCCGGAAGATGGCGATGTCGCCGTGCGGCGACTGGACCACGCGGGCGCCGGCGGGCGGGATATCGGAGACGCGGCCGACTTCGATCCAGGCAAGCTCAGCCGTGACGAGGGCGGTATCGGGAAGGTTCGAGGTGATGCCGTCCATCGTGTTTTATCCCACCTTTGCGAGCGGCGCGAATTCATGGGCGTCCACGCCCTTGGAGGCGCGTTCGTCCCACGGATCGACCTGCGAGAAGACTTGCGAGAACTTGAAGCGGGCATGGAGCGCCTTGCGGCCCTCGTGGTCTGCCACGACGCGCTGCTTGACGTAGTCCAGGCCGACGCGCTCGACCCAGGGTGCCGTGCGGTCGAGATAGCGGGCTTCTTCGCGGTAGAGCTGGATGAAGGCGCCGCAGTATTCCATCACCTCGTCCTCGGTTTCGACCTTGGTGAGGAAGTCGCATTCGCGGACCTTCATGCCGCCGTTGCCGCCGATATAAAGCTCCCAGCCGCTGTCCACCGCGACGACGCCGAAGTCCTTGATGGTCGCTTCGGCGCAATTGCGCGGGCAGCCGGAAACGGCCAGCTTGACCTTGTGCGGCGTCCAGGTTCCCCAGGTCATCTGTTCCAGCTTGACGCCCATGCCGGTCGAATCCTGCGTGCCGAACCGGCACCATTCCGACCCGACGCAGGTCTTGACCGTGCGCAGGCCCTTGGCATAGGCGTGGCCGGAGACCATGCCCGCCGCATTAAGGTCGCCCCAGACCGCCGGAAGGTCCTCTTTCTTCACACCGAACAGGTCGATGCGCTGGCCGCCGGTGACCTTGACGGTCGGGATGTTGAACTTGTCCACCACGTCGGCGATGGCGCGCAGTTCCTTGGACGACGTCAGGCCGCCCCACATGCGCGGCACGACCGAGTAAGTGCCGTCCTTCTGGATGTTGGCGTGGACGCGCTCGTTGACGAAGCGGGACTGGTAGTCGTCCTTGTACTCGTCCGGCCAAGCGGCCAGCAGGTAGTAGTTGAGGGCGGGGCGGCAGGAGTGGCAACCGTTCGGCGTCTTCCATTCCAGCGCCTGCATGACGGCGGGGATGCTCTTCAGTTCGCCCGCTACGATCAGGCGGCGGACGTCGTCATGCGGATGGTGCGTGCATTTGCACATCGGCTTGGCGGCTGCGGCGGCCTGGTAGTCGTCGCCGAGCGACAGTTCCAGAAGCTGTTCGACCAGTCCGGTGCAGGACCCGCACGATGCCGACGCCTT
The DNA here is from genome assembly GCF_000936425.1 of Skermanella aerolata KACC 11604. GTDB lineage: Bacteria > Pseudomonadota > Alphaproteobacteria > Azospirillales > Azospirillaceae > Skermanella > Skermanella aerolata. The sequence continues at coordinate 29,720 of NZ_AVFK01000027.1, forward strand.
GGTGTGGGCACGGACGTCGTCCAGGCTGGTCAGGCCTTTTTCGGCGATTGCCTTGGTGATCGTGCCCTTGCACACGCCGTTGCAGCCGCAGATCTCGGCACTGTCCGAGAGGGCGGCAACGGCGGCCTTAGGGTTTGCCGAGGCTCCTCCCCCGAAGCCCTGGCCGAAGATCAGCGTGTCGCGGAGGGATGCTATGTTCTCGGCCTCGCGGAGCATCTGGAAGTACCAGGCGCCGTCCTTGGTGTCGCCGTAGAGAACGGCGCCCGCGATGCGGTCTTCCTTGACGATGATGCGCTTGTAGACGCCCCGCGCGGCATCGCGGAAGACGATGTCTTCGCAGTCCTTGCCGCCGCTGAAGTCGCCGGCGGAGAACACGTCGATGCCGGTGACCTTGAGTTTGGTGCTGGTGACCGAGCCGGTATAGGCCGCGTCGAACTTGCCGGTGAGCTGGTCGGCGCAGACGCGCGCCATGTCCCACAAGGGCGCCACGAGGCCGTATGTCGCTCCGCGATGCTGGACGCATTCGCCGACCGCCAGGATTGCGGGGTCCGACGTGACCATGTGGTCGTCCACGACGATGCCGCGCTCGACGGTGAGGCCGGCCGACTTGGCGAGGCCAGTGCCGGGGCGGATGCCGACGGCCATCACGACGAGGTCGGCGGGGATTTCACGCCCGTCTTCCAGCAGGACGCCGGTGACGTGGCTTTCGCCCAAAATCGCCTTGGTGTTGGCGCGGGTGATGACGCTGATGCCTCGGGTCTCAAGCTCGCTCTGGAGCAGGAAACCGGCGGCTTCGTCGAGCTGCCGTTCCATGACGGTGCCCATCAGGTGGATCACGGTCACGGTCATGCCGTTGACGGCCAGCCCGTTGGCCGCTTCCAATCCGAGCAGGCCGGCGCCGATCACGACGGCGTGCTTACCGCCGTCGGCGGCCTTCTTCAGCATCGCTTCCACGTCGAACATGTCGCGGAAGGTCACGACGCCGGGCAAGTCGCGGCCAGGGACGGGGATGATGAAGGGGTCGGAACCGGTCGCCAACAGCAACCGGTCGTATTCGACGGTGCGGCCTGACAGGGAGGTCACCGTGCGGGTCTCGCGGTCGATTGTCTCGACCTTCTCGCCGGTGAACAGGGTGATGTTGTTGTTCTCGTACCAGGAGCGGTCGTTGAGGACGATCTGGTCGAAGGTCTTCTCGCCGGCCAGGACGGGAGACAGCATGATCCGGTTATAGTTCACGTGCGGCTCGGCGCCGAACACGGTGATGTCGTAGCGGCTGGGATCGCGTTGAAGCAGTTCCTCGACCGTGCGGATGCCGGCCATGCCGTTGCCGACGACGACTAGGCGTTCTTTGATCCGCCCAGAAACTTCGTGGGTCTTTGCCATCATGTTCATTGCTGGATTCTCCGGCTCAGGCGGCGTCTGCATCGGCGGGGCGATGCCGGGCGTAGAGGAAGCGCAGCACTTCGCCGCGACAGTGGGCGTAGGTCGCGTCGTCGGCCAGATCGAGGCGCTTGCGCGGACGCTCCAGGGGAATGTCGAGGATTTCGCCGATCGTGGCGGCGGGACCGTTGGTCATCATGACGATGCGGTCGGACAGCAGCACCGCCTCGTCCACGTCATGGGTGATCATGATGACGGTGTTGTGCAGCGTGTTCTGGATCTGCATCAGCGCGTCCTGAAGACGGGCGCGGTTGAGGGCGTCCAAGGCTCCGAACGGCTCGTCCATCAGCAGCACCTTCGGCTCCATGGCGAGGGCGCGGGCGATGCCGACGCGCTGCTTCATGCCGCCGGAAATCTCGGACGGGTGCTTGGCGATGGCATGTGACATGCCGACGAGGTTCAGGTTGTGCAGCGTCCACTCGTCGCGTTCGGTGTCGGTGCGGGTCTTGCCGAACACCTTGTCCACCGCGAGGCGGACGTTCTGGTAGACGGTCAGCCAGGGCAGCAAGGAGTGGTTCTGGAAGACGACGGCGCGGTCGGGTCCGGGGGCATCGACCAGCTTGCTCTCCAGGAAGACGCCGCCAAGGGTCGGTTTCAGCAAACCGGCGACGATGTTGAGCAAGGTGGACTTGCCGCAGCCGGAATGGCCGATGATGCTGACGAACTCGCCCTTCTGGATCTTGAGATCGACGCCGACCAGGGCCGGGGTGGGGGATTTGCGGGGATTGAAGGTGATGCCGACACCCTCGATGCTGAGATAAGCGCCCATTTTGCAGGTTCCTTCCGTCAGCGTTGCGGGTCAGCGGTGGGTGTAGTCGAAGCGGCGCTGGATCAGGTTCATGCCGGTATCCAGCAGGATGCCGACGACCCCGATCACGACGATGGCGACGATGATGCTCGGCACGTTCAGGTTGTTCCATTCGTCCCAGACGAAGAAGCCGATGCCGATGCCGCCGGTCAGCATTTCCGCCGCCACGATGACCATCCAGGCGATGCCCAGCGACAGGCGCATGCCGGTCAGGACGTAGGGCAGGGTGGCGGGAAGCAGGATGTGGCGGACCATCTCGATCCGGTTGAGCCGGAGGACGGCCGCGACGTTGCGGTAGTCCTTGGGGATCGCCTCGACACCCGATGCGGTGTTGAGGATCATCGGCCAGATGCTGGTGATGAAGATGACGAAGATCGCGGAGGGATCGACGGCGCGGAACAGCAGCAGGCCGATCGGCAGCCAGGCCAGCGGGCTGACCGGGCGGAGGATCTGGATCAGCGGCGCCCAGCCCCGGCGGAACACGGCGCTGGAGCCCATCAGGAAGCCGACCGGAACGCCGACGATGGCCGCCAGGACGAAGCCCGCCGTGACGCGGCCAAGAGAATAGAGCACCTGCCAGAACAGGCCCATGTCATTGGGGCCGTTGCTGTAGAACGGATTGGACAGCAGCTCCACGCCGCGCGCCCAGGTCTCGCCGATGCCGGGGAAGCCGGTGGCGACATGGTTGGCGATAACGTGCCAGACCAGCAGGACGATCAGGAAGGTAATGGCCGGCAGGACGATGTCGGGCAGCACTTCGGCGGCGCGTTCGCGAAGGCGGGCGAGACGGGGGGACGGGGGCGTGGGGAGAGTGGACTGAAGGTTGGGCGCGGACGTGGCTGTGGGTTCGTCCACCGGGACGCTGGTCATTTCAGGCTATCCTTGATTTGAGTTGCGGGTGGACGATTCAGACGTTGGCTTCAGCCAGCGCCGCCATGTCGATCTTGAGTTTGGAAACCTCGAAGCCGCGCAGGTAGTCCATCGGCTTGGCCGGGTCGAAGGTGCGGCCGTCCAAGAAGCGGTCGGGTCCCATCGCGATAGGCTGCGTGGCGTCGGCGAGAGTCCAGGGCTCGGCGCGGGCGCCTTCGGACTTCCAGTCCACGGTCGGGTAGGGAACGCCCAGCTCCTTGGCGGCATCGCGGTAGATGTCGGTGCGGAAGACCGCTTCGGCCGTCTTGGCGAAGTTGACCGGATTTTCGATCTGGCCCCAGCGCGCCATCTGCGTCAGGTACCACACGGCCTGACTGCGCCACGGGAAGTTGGCGGCGTAGCGGTGGAAGACGTTGAAGTCGGGCATCGGCAGCGCCGGTTCCTTCGGCGCGTACTGGAAGGTGCCGGTCATCGACATCTTGACGACGTCGGCGGGCGCGTTGACGTAGGCCTTCTGCGAGATGATCTCGACCACTTCCATCCGGTTGCCCGGCTCGTCCATCCAGGCCGCCGTTTCGATCAGGGCGCGGATCAGGGCCTTGTGGGTGTTGGGGTTGCCATCGGCCCATTCCTGGCTGACGCCGAAGACCTTCTCGATCTTGTTGTTCCAGATGTCGTAGTTGGTGACCAGCGTGCGGCCGATGCCGGCCTGGACGGCGCGGGCATTCCATGGCTCACCGACGCAATAGCCCTGGATGTTGCCGGCCTGGAGGTTGGCGACCATCTGCGGCGGGGGAATGACGATCAGGCGGATGTCCTCGTCGGGGTCGATGCCGGCGGATGCCATCCAGTAGCGCAGTTCGTAATTGTGGGTGCTGACCGGGAACACCATGGCGAAGGTCAGCGGCTCATTGCCGGCCTTCTTGTCGGCGTCGATCACCTTCTTGAGGGCGGCGGCGCTGATTGGACGCTTCTTCATGGCTTCGGGATCGATCTCCATCATCCGCTCGTAGAGGGCGGTGGAGACGGTGATCGCGTTGCCGTTAAGGTCCATGGCGAAGCCGGTGACGGTCGCCTGCTTGATGGCCCCGATGCCGAGAGAGGCAGCCAGCGGCATGCCGGCCAGCATATGGGCGCCGTCGAGTGCCCCGATCATCACCTTGTCGCGGATATTGGCCCAGGACGCTTCCTTCGACAGCGTGACGTCCAGGCTATGCTTCTTGAAGAAGCCTTTCTCGGAGGCGACGACCAGTGGAGCACAGTCGGTCAGTGGGATGAAGCCCAGGTTCAGCTTCGGCTTCTCGATGCCGTCGGTGCCGGCCGCCCAGGCGCCCGCCGGAGTGACCGCCTTGATCGCGGAGAGCAATGCTGCGGTGCCGGCGATGGCGGCGCCGGTCTTGAGGATGCCGCGGCGGTCATGGCGGACTGCGGATTTGCTGGAATTGGGCAGTGAGGGAACCTTCGACATCGATCACTCCATGTGCCGAATTTCGGCAATAAAAAAGGCGTCTCGGAACATCGGGCGGGCTGTTTGAAGAGCCGCTCGATGTTCCGGACGCCATTATCCGGGGTAGGTCGTTCCGCCGTTGGACCGACACTGTATCTGGTTGCGGCTGGCGCTCCGCCATTGGATCGCCGCACCGCGCTGTTCATTTAGCAAACGTCGTGCCAATCGTTTGCAGATGCGGAAAGCGGCGGAAACGCTTGGGGTGGGTAGATCGGAAGCCGTGAAGGCGATGATGCGGTGCACAATTCATCACCAAGTAGCGGTCAAAAAGCGGGCATTGCTCAGGAATGTTTAAAAAATGTGCATTCTAAATTCGGTGCTGCTTACTTGAAATCGATGTATTTCAAGGACTTGTACAGATTGTCGCATCAGCCTTTGAAGAGCTGGGCGAGCGACAGGATGCTCTCCGCGATCTCGGCAAGACGCTTGTTCTGGTCCATCGCGAGCTTCCGGAGGAAATGGTATGCCTCTTCCTCGGTCAGTCCCTTGTGTGCCATCAGCAGACCCTTGGCGCGTTCCACGACCTTGCGGTCGGCCAGGGCGACCTTCGATTTATCCAGCTCTTCCTGAAGCTTGCGGAACTTGGTGAACTGGACGATGGCGATCTGAAGGATCGACTTGACCATCTTCGGGCTGAGGCCGTCGGCGACATAGATGCTGACGCCGGTTTCGATTGCCTCGGAAATGAGCGTGTTGTCTTCCTGCGCCACGAACATCGCGATCGGGCGCGGGTTCTCGCGGTTGATCGTTATCAGGTCTTCCAGATAATCGCGGTACGGGGACTCAAGGTCGATGATGATCAGGTCGGGCTGATGGGCCTTGATCGACTGCCGCAGATCGTCGTCCTTGCTGATGGTCGCAACGACGTCATAACCGGCCTCCTTGAGGCCGGCGAGCACGACATCGGAGCGTTCGGGGTTTTCATCGACGACCAGTAAGCGCAATTGCACCGTTCCTGTAGTCCACCCTGGGGGCTTGGGGGCGGGTACTGAGAAGCAAACGCTGGGCCAACGCATCGGCACGGTCTTCTGCCAAGGGCCGGAAGCGTTAGTCAGCGCGAGACGCCATAGATCAGCCTTGGCTCGTGGGCGAACGCCGGTCTACAAACAGGGATGGCCGCAACTGCGTATCTTGGGGGAATGTGATGGGAAAAGACGTAGGGGCGGCATCAGCACCGGAATTCGAGCCCAAAGTGAACCTGGGCCAGCATGCCGACTGGTTTAAAGGCGAGGTCGAACGCGCACTACGCGAAGCCGACGACCCGACGGCAATTCGCATTTCCAATGAGGAAGTGAAGGCGAAATGGAGCCGGCAGAGAGCCGAACTCGTCAAGCGCGCCGGTATTTTTCGAGACTGAGGGCGTTTCCCTGTTTTCTCATTTCATGGGGCCGATGAACGCCGCTACTCCGGCACCACCATCCCCCGCTGCACGGCGGGGCGGGTGCTGACGAGGTCGTGCCAGCGTTTCATGCTGGGGTATGTCTCGAATAGCGTCGGGGCGGTCTGGGAGGCTACGGCGATGAAGGGGAAGACGGAGATATCAGCAATGGTGTACTCGCCGTCCACCAGATATTCGGTCTGGGAAAGCTGCGCTTCCAGCGCGCGGTAGCAGCGGTGCAGTTCCGACTTGAACAGTTCGATCGCGTAGGGGAGTTTCTCCGGGGCGCGGACGCCGAAGCGGAACATGTCGACCGAGGTTGGGCCGACATCGCTGACGCCGAAGGCCAGCCAGTTCCAGACTTCAGTCCGGGCGCACATGTCGGTCGGCAGGAACCTGCCGGTCTTTTCCCCAAGATATTCCAGGATCGCGCCGGAGCCGAAGACGCGGCGCGGACCCTTGGCGGCATCGTGGTCGATCAGGGCGGGGATCTTGCCGAGCGGACTGATGGCGAGGAAGCCGGGCTCCAGGTTCTCGCCCATCGTCACGTCCACGCGGACGGTTTCATAAGGCAGTCCGGTTTCCTCGAGCATGATCGAGGCCTTGTGCCCATTGGGCGAAGGATAGCTGTAGAGCGTGATCATCGCGCGGTCTTCTCTCTCATGGCATCCGCCATCCCCTTGGCATTCCCTTAGTTTTGGCCCAAATGACCCGAGAAGACCAGAGGGGAAACCAGAGGATGGGGCGAGAGGGACCGGGTCAGATCGCTTTCGAGTGCCGCATCGCCGCCGCGTCGAGGTAGGGATCGAAGGCCGCCGCGACGGCTCGGACCAGCGGGCGCACGTCTTCCGGGACGGTGATGCGGTGGCCGTCGATCCTCGCCAGCCCGTCCGCCGCCAGGGGCGCCAGCTTGTCGAGGTCGGGGGCGAACAGTCCGGCGTTGACGCCATGGCGGGCCGCGACATCGTCCAGATCGACGGCGAGGTCGCACATCAGGCGCTCGATCAGGTCGCGCCGCATCCGGTCGTCGGCGCTCAACTGCTTGCCCTTGACGATGGGCAGCCGGCCGGCGCGGACGGCTTCGCCGTACCGGTCAATCGCCGGGTCGTTCTGGACATAGCCGTTGGGCATCGCCCCGATGGACGACGCGCCGAAGCCAATCAGCACATCCGCGCCGTCGGTCGTGTAACCCTGGAAGTTGCGGCGCAGGGTGCCGTCCCGCTGCGCCACCGTGATCGGGTCGCTTTCCAGCGCGAAGTGGTCGAGGCCGATCTGGTGGTAGCCATGGTCAGCCAGCACGGCGGCGATGACGTCGAACTGCTTCCATCTTCCGCGTGAGTCCGCCAGCACCGATTCATCGATCAGCCGCTGGTGCTTCTTCATCCAGGGAACGTGAGCGTAGCCGAACACGGAAAGGCGCTCCGGCGTCAGTTCCATCACCTGTTCGGCGCTTTCCTCGCAGCTTTCCGGCGTCTGGTGGGGCAGGCCGTACATCAGGTCGAGGTTGATGCTGTCGATGCCGACGCGGCGGAGCGCCCGGACGGCGCTCTCCGTCACGGCATAGGGCTGGACGCGGTTGATGGCGCCCTGGACCGTCGGGTCGAGGTCCTGAACGCCCAGGCTGGCGCGGTTGACGCCCGCCCGCGCGAGGGCGGCCGGGGCTTCGGCGGCGAGCGTACGGGGGTCGATCTCGACCGCGATCTCGCAGTCCGGCTCCACCGTGAAGCGGGAGCGGACATGGGCGAGCAGGGTTTCGAAATCGGCAGGTGCGATCATCGTCGGCGTGCCGCCACCGAAATGGATGTGGCGCACCGGGAGGCCGCTTGGCAGAGCGGCGGCGATCAGGTCGATCTCCCGCTTCAGCAGGTCGAGGTATTCGGCGACCGGCTCGTAGCGCGCCACGATCTTGGTGTGGCAGCCGCAGTACCAGCACATGGACCGGCAGAACGGCACATGGAAATAGAGCGACAGGCTCTGGCCGGCGGGCAATGCGCCCAGCCATTCCAGATAATCGGCCGCCTGCACCTGGCTGCCGAAATGGGGGGCCGTCGGGAAGCTGGTGTAGCGCGGTACCCGGAGGCCGTCATACTTGGCTATGAGATCTGCGTTCATGACGGCAAGACTGCGCGCGACCAGCCTTGCCCGCCTTGATTTGGGTCAAACTTCCGGCCGAACGGGCCTCTTCAAACCCGGCGCAGGGTCGGGCGAAGTGCCGGGTTGCGGTCGCGTTCCTCTTCCAGGTGGCGGCGCAGCAGGTTGACGTTGCGGCTGTTGGCCTTGAAGCCGATGTCGAAGAGGGTGCCGAGCACCGGGATGGAACCGACTACCCAGTCCACCCCGGTATTGGCGGCCATGCGCATCAGCACGTTCTTGGGAACGCCCATGCGCGACGCTTGATAGACCAGATAGGCCGAGACGACGCCGGTGGCGCTGTCGCCCACGACGGGGAAGATGCTGGCGATGCCGTCGATCCCGATCGGGATGCCGAGACCGGGGATGCGCCAGCGGCTGTCGAGAAGGTCCGCCAGCCGCTCCAACTGAGCGAGCTTGGCGTCGTAGTCCTGGGGAGTGGCCGGGGCCATGGTGCTTACTTGTACTTGAGAATGATATAGATGGCGTGAATGATGCCGGGAATGTAACCCAGGATCGTCAGCAATATGTTGACCCAGAATTGCAATCCGATGCCAACCTGAAGGAACACACCCAGCGGAGGCAACAGGATGGCAATGAGAATTCTGACGATATCCATTATTCGGCCTTTCAGGTCTCGATTTGATCGGTGCAAGCGTCTCAACACCATGTGGTGTGCTTCGTTCCATTCTTCAGGATCTTGAAAAACAGGGGCGTCGTTCCTTGGGAGCCGTGATGCTTGCGTGATTCGTCGGCGCTTGGTTCAATAGACCGGTCATTCTCCCCCAGGAGGTTGCAATGTGTGTCCGTGCCAACCCGACCGCCGGCTTGCCGGCCCTGTGGATGCTGTTGATGATGGTGGGAGCGTGGCCGGCAGCGGCGCAGCAGCCGGTGGACCTGGAACTGGTCCTCGCGATCGACATCTCCGGCAGCGTAGACGAGGAGGAGGCGGCGCTCCAGCGCGAAGGCTATGTCGCGGCCCTGACCAATCCGCGCGTGGTCGCCGCCATGGGCGGCGGCCCCTTCGGCGCCATCGCGGTCACCTATGTGGAATGGGCGGGGGAGGACTATCAGCGGATGGTGGTGCCCTGGACCCTGATCGGCACCGGCGAGCAGGCGGCGAGCTTCGCGCAGCAGATCGAGGCGGCGCCCTTCGCGTCGGCCCGGTGGACGTCGCTGAGCGGCGCCATCGACTATTCCGCGACGCTGTTCGACGGCAACGGGTTCGAGGGTGTCCGTCAGGTGATCGACATTTCGGGCGACGGGGTCAACAACCGCGGGCGTCCACCTGATCTGGCGCGCGACCAGGCGGTGGAGCAGGGCATCACGATCAACGGCCTGCCGATCCTGAACGACAGGCCCAACCCCTGGGGCGGTGCGGCGCCGGTCGATCTGGACCGCTATTACGAGGAGAACGTGATCGGCGGACCTGGGGCTTTCTACATCGCGGCGCGCGACTTCGACGCCTTCGCGTCGGCCATCCTTGCCAAGCTGATCCGCGAGATCGCCGGGCTGGGAAACGGGTCCGGCTGAAGTTGCATCGAAGGTTAAGCAATTCTTGAAGGCTGCCCGCCTATACCCTGGGATGCATGCGTCCATGGACGCGATATCCGGGGTATTTGATGAGAGAGCTTCGCTGCATCGTCTTCACCGAACGCGAACTGATCAGCGCCGTCATCGGCCGTCGGCGCAAGCGCAATGAGGAGCTGCCGCAGGGAACGGTCGAATCGGTGAAGTTCCGGACCGGTGACACGATCGAGACGATCATGGAGGTCAAGGACGACTACGGCAGGATCACCAGCCTCCACTTGCCGGAGCCCGAAGTCGCGGCGGCGCTGATCGCCTTCTGCATGGGGCGGAAGATTCCCTTGCCGGTGGAAGCGGAGAAGACGCTCCACGTGATCAAGGATGCCGCCACGCTGATCATCACGATGAACTTCAACAAGAACCCGCGTCTGGTCGGCGCCGGGCCGGAGAAGAAGGCGCGGCGCGTGGGAGCGGGGCGCGATCTTGCCGGCTCGCTGTTCTGACCGCTTATGCTCTGGGGGCTCATCTTCTGGCGGCTTTGATCGGCTTCTCTAGGAAAAAAGGTGCCTCCTTGACTCTTGGCATGCTTCAAACTAGAACAAATAGGGAACATTTCCGCTAACAGGGTGAGATCATACCCATGCCAACGCCATCCGACGCCACGCCTGCCGCTTCCAAGGCCGCCGCTTCCAAGGCCGCCGTCTTGGCCGAGTTGCGGGGGCGTATCCGGCGGATGGAAGGGATCGGCGGGGCCGACGGCACTCGTTTCCTGCCGCTGGGAGTTCCCGATGTGGACGGCGTCCTGCCGGATGGCGGGCTGCCGCTGGGATGCCTGCACGAGGTCGTCGGCGAGAACGATCCGTTCAACAGCGTGGCGACCGGCTTCAGCGCCGCCATCCTGGCCCGGATTTCCAGCCGCCGGACGGATTCCGGGCATGGGGGTTCAGGGAGCGGGCAGGTGGTCTGGATCACGCGGGACGACGACCTCTACGCACCGGGAATAGCCGCTTACGGCCTGAAGCCGGAGCGGCTGATCGTCGTGAGCGCCCGGCGCGACTCCGATATCCTGTGGGCCATGGAGGAATCCCTGCGCTGCCGGTCGCTGGCGGCGGTTCTGGGGGAGATCGGCGATATCGACATGGTGGCCAGCCGCCGGCTGCAACTGGCGGCGGAGGCGTCGGGCGTCACCGCATTGCTGCTGCGTTCCTCCAGCCGCCGGCTGGGCACCACCGCATCGGTGACGCGCTGGGGCCTGAGCGCCGCTCCCAGCCTGCCCATCGGAGGTTTTCCCGGCTATGGGCGGGCTGAGGGCGGCGAGCAGGGAGTGGGGCTGCCGCGCTGGCGGACCCGGCTGCTCCGCTGCCGTGGCGGACAGCCGGGGGAGTGGCTGCTGGAGTGGCGCGGCGACGGCTTCGCCCTGGCTGACGATCCGGCCGAGGGAGCTTCCGGGGAGACCGAGCCGGAGTGGCTTCAGCGCATGTCTTCCAGCGTCTGGTAGAGGTGCGCCCGGTCCTGGAGCACGCCCTTCTCCATGTCCATTTCGGCGACCGCGTGCTTGACCACGTCATCGACGCTGACGATCCCGCACAGCTCGCCCTGCTCGATCACGGGGATGTGGAGGATGTGCCACTTGGTCATGTCTTCCATGACATGGCGAAGGCTGTCGTCCGGACCGCAGGTCTTGACCGTGCGGGTCATGACCGAGCTGATCGGCGCGTCCAGGATTTCCGACGTGGTGAGGTGCCGGATGCGGCTTTCGCGCTCGGCCAGGGCGTAGACGATGTCGCGGACGGCGACGATCCCGCTGACATGCTTGCCGTCTTCGCTGACGACCACGCAGCCCGCATGATGAAGCTTCATCAGGTGAGCGGCTTTGGAGATGGTGTCGTCGGGTCGTACCTTGACGACGGTCTTGCCCTTCAGCTCCAGAAGCATGCGAATCTTCATGATTGCTCTCCCTTCCCGCCGCTGTCTGAATAATACGGTCGTATTGTCATGCGGCCGGCGCGGGAGGGGGTTGATCCAGGTCAACAGGCGCTTCCGTACCCCCAAAGAGTTCGGCTATTCAATACCACAATCCCGTCAGGCGGTGACGCGGCCGGCTCTGGACTTCGCGGAACCGGCCGGAGCCGGGCCCATGTCCGCCGGCCGCCGAAGCGATGCGGCCATCGTCGAGCTGGCCGCTGAGGGCGGCAAGGCGGCGGATGCGCTCTTCCGTCGGCGGATGCGTCCGCAGGAGCGACGGGTTGGGATCGCGCCGGCCGGGCATCAGCAGCGACTCCCAAAGACCTCGGCCGTTCCGCTCGAGCTTGCGCAGCGCCCCGGCCAGAGCCATCGGGTCACCGGTCAGCAGCGCGCCGCCCAGGTCGGCGTCGTATTCCCGCGTGCGGGACAGCGCCAGCTGGAGCAGCGCCCCGATCGTCGGGGCCAGCACCAGCAGCAGGATCAGGCCCCAGGGGATGGTGACGGCACCGGTCAGCAGCAGGGGCAGGTTGAACAGCAGCAGGATCTGGCCGAACAGCGACATCATGCGGGTCAGCCGGCTGACCGTATCGGCCAACCCCATCAGCCAGAGATCGCCGTTGCGGACATGGCTGATCTCATGCGCCAGCACGCCCGACAGTTCCCGCAGCGTCAGGGACCGGATCATGCCGTCGGTCACCGCGATGGCGGCATCGCCGGGGCGGCCCATGGCGAAGGCGTTCAGCGTCGGGCTGGGTATCCAGTAGAGTTGGGGCGGCGCCGGAAGCCCCGCGCGCTCCGCCAGCTCGTTCAGGACCCTGACGACATTCGGCAGGTCCCAGGGATGGACGGGCACCGCGCCGTAGAGGCCGAGCACCATCTGCGGCGACATGCGGGGCGCGAAGGCCAGGCTGATCCCGCCCAGCGCCAATGCCCACAGCCCGCCTTCCGGTCCGGCGACGATCCAGCCGCATGCCGCCAGCAGCCCGATCATGCCGCCGAGCAGCAGGACGGTGTGAAGGCGGTTGGTCAGGCGATGGGGGCTGTGGAAAGGATCGCGGGCTGCGGCGAGGGACATGCGGGCGGTTTCTCGATCCGGGGTTTGCTCCCCAGAACTTCGGCGCCCCGTCCTGCCGTATCAATAATCCGTATGGCAGCTATGAAACCCGTGCGGCGGCATGCTCAGCCGGCGGAGCGACCGGCAAGCGTCGGGGGCGTGTCGCCGGGGCGGGGGGTGAAGACGGCCTGGGTGATCGCCCGCTCGATCTGCTCGCGGGTGAACGGCTTCTTGATGACCGGGCCGAGATAATCCAGCCCGCGCTGCTTCAATTCCTCGGCGAAGGCGGTCACGAAGATGATCGGCAGCGCCCGCGTCTCGCGCAGCGCCTGCGCCGTCGTGATGCCGCTGCCGCCGTGGGCCAGCCGCAGATCCATCAGCGCCAGGCTGGGCTGGTTGGCGGCGGCTGCGGCAAGCGCCTCTTCCATGGTCGCGGCGGTGCCGCAGACCATGTGCCCCATGCCCAGGACGGTTTCCGTCAAGTCGTAGGCGATGATCGCATCGTCCTCGACGATCAGGATATTCGCCACCAGCTGCTCGCGCATGGCGTTCTGCGCGCGGCCGAGCGCCTCGCGCGCCTCGTCGGAGGGAACGCCCATGACGTCGGCCGCCTGCGGCGTCGACAGTTCCTCCAGGCTGACCAGAAGGAATACGCGCCTTTCAAGCTCTGGCAGGCTGCTCAGCGCCGCTTCGATCGGATGGCCGGGGGCGCCGGAAACGGCGGCGGAACCCGGATTGGCACCCTTGGCGGCGTCGAACAACCCGTTGAGCAATGTATAGAGGCGGCGTCTGGTGACAGGCTCGTCGTCCGCCTCCAGGTTGTACCGCTCAGGTTCGATCAGGGCAGCCTCAAGCGCACGGGTGACGAGATCGTCGCCGCTTGTCGTGGAACCGGTAAGCGCGCGCCCGTAGCGCCGCATATACGGTAACTGAGCCATCAGTCTCCGGGCCTGCGCTTCCATAAAACCTCCGCTGGTCCCTTTCCGTTCCTTGAAGGGATGATGTCTGTTTATCCCGCGCGAGGAACGAATTCAAGCCGACAGCACAAGTCTACTCCGAGGTCTTATCCTTGATAAACATAAAGAGTTATGTCGCAAACAATAGTCTACATCGAATGATGGCATTACTTTAACGGATTGCATGTAGCCGCTCTGCCCCGCTCAACGATTTTCCCCGGATGAAATTCCCTTATGGCGGTATCGCATGTGCGATATGATCCACGGGCAGCGCCTGTCGATTGCTTCTACCACTCCCAAGCTTCCCGCCGGGGGAGCGCCGGGGCATCGGGCGGGCAGCCACCGGAAGGCCTTATTATGAACGATGTTGATACCCAAGGGCCTTCGGCCGGCCAGCAAAGCGTCACCGTATGGGACCTTCCCGTCCGCCTTTTCCATTGGCTGCTGGTGATTTCCATAGCCACGTCCTGGGCGGCGGCCGAACTGGGCTGGATGCGTATCCATTTCCTCAGCGGCTACACGATCCTGACGCTGCTCCTGTTCCGCCTGGGATGGGGGATCGTCGGCAGTTATCCGGCCCGATTCGCGACTTTCATCGGGGGACCGCGCGCGGCACTGGAGCACCTGCGCGAACTGCGGCTGCCGCCGGACCGGGTGCCGCCCGTTCTGGGGCACAACCCGCTGGGCGGCTGGATGGTCGTGACTTTGCTGCTGGTCCTGCTGGCCCAGGCGGGAAGCGGCCTGTTCACGAGCGACGACATCATGGTCGACGGCCCCTTCGTGGACCTTGCGTCAAACACCGCCGTCAAGACGCTGAGCACGACGCACCGCCTGCTGTTCGACCTGATCTTCGTGCTTGTGGCGACCCATGTCGCCGTGATCGCGGCTTACCTGGTGATCCGCCGCGAGAACCTGATCCGTCCCATGATCACGGGACGCAAGACCGTCCCGGCCGGCATGGCGGCGGAAGGACTGGCGAAAATGCCTGCGCGACGTTCCGGTCTCCTGTCCGCCACCCTGGTCTTCTGCACCGCCGCCGCTCTGGTCGTCCTGTTGCTCGGGACGGCCTGAACCGGCGCCGGCAGGTCCGCCGACGCCTATTCGGACCGGTAGGTGTCGTGGCATGCCTTGCAGGTTCCGCCGACCGCGCCGAACTGCTTCTGCACGGCTGCCTTGTCGCCGCTCGCCACCGCCTGGACCAGCTTGGCGCTTTCGGCCTCGAAAGCCTGAGCCTTGACGCCGAAATCGGCTCCATTGCTCCAGACGGCGGCCTTCGCCTTGGTCTCGCCCTTGTCCGAACCGGCCGGGAAGAGCGCGGGGACCTGCTTGGAAAAAGCATTGATCGACTGCGCGGAAGCTGCGGCGCCGGACAGGTCACCGCCCTCTTCGAGGATCTTCTTGATGGCGCCGAAGCTCTTCTTGGTGGCCTCGAAGCCTTCCTTGCGAACCTTCAACGAGTCCTCGGCGGCATTGACGCCGAAAGAAAAAAGAGCGCCGCTGAAAATCAAGGCACCCGCAATGAGAGCAGAAGTAAACAGGTCAATCTTTCGCATTCCGATATTATCCGATTTTTAGGTTGGTATGCTGCGGTGCAAACCCTTGCGAGGCCGATGCATGGTTGTCAATCCACCGATCCGACTCTTCTGCTCGGATATAACCCGTGATCGTTTTCCAAAGATCATTCCTGGTCCGGAACCATGCCCGGAACAGCGGGTTATTCCGGAGCAATGCAAGACATGCTGCTCCTCACTCCCGGCATACCGCACCCGGCCCAGCCGGGAGCTTCGATGCGTTCCTGGAGGATGCTGCGGCACCTATCCGGAAGTTACAGGGTCCACCTCGGCTGTTTTGCCGACGACTCGGTCGATCGCCGGCACGAGGGCTTCGTCAGGCAGTTCTGCCATAGCGTCTTCTTCGCGCGGAGCGAGCGCCCGCCGTCACGCAAGGCAGCTTCCGCCGGACTGCTCAACCTCGGCCGGTCCCGCCATCCGGTGCGCGATGCGGCGCTGATGGCCTGGGTAGAGCGGGTTTGGAACGAACGCCGGCCGACGCGGGTCCTGGCCCTGTGCCCGACGATGGCCCCCTATGCCCTGATGCGTCCGGACCTGCCTGCCCGGCGGGTGCTCGACCGGTCGGATATCGGCGGAGACGCACTGAACGATGGCGCGCTGAACGACGGGCCGCCGACCGACGGATGGCGGCCGACCCAAGGCATCTGGCGCTGGCTTCAGGCACGCGAACTGCGTGCCCTGATGCTGCTGGACCAGCACCGGCTGGCACCCTGGGACGCCAGCCTCCTGAACAGCGGCCCCGCCGTTGACAGGCTCAGGCAGCTTCTTCCTGAAGTGGCCTGCCGCATCCATCATGTACCGGACGGCATCGACACGGTGCGGTTCTCTCCCGGCGGCCACTACGCCGCCCCGCCGTCCTTCGACGGCCGGGCGATCATGCTGGCCGGCTTGCCGGCAGCCCCGGGGGCCGGTTTGGCGGACAGCGGAGCGCATGCCGAGGCGGCATCCTGGTTCGCCACCCAAGTCCTGCCGAAGGTCCTCGCCGTGGCGTCCGACTGCCGGCTGGTCGTGGCCTCCTCCGGGCCGGCGCCGCCGCTGCCCCATCCCGTGGGCCATTCCGGCGTGATCCTGGCCACGGACGTCCAGGACATCCGCCCCTGGCTGGCCCAGGCTACGGTCGTCGTGGCGCCGTTCCGGACGCCCAACCCCCGACCTGTGCTGGAGGCGATGGCCATGGCCCGGCCGGTCGTCGCGGCGCCTGGCGCCCTCGGCGGCTACCTTGAACAGATCGAGCGCGACCTTTGGCTTGCCGGAGAACCCGCGGATTTCGCCCATGCCGTCCTGGCGGCCCTGCATCCGCCGCTCGGGACTGCCGTGGGCCGCGCCGCCCGGGCACGGATCGTCGCCGGCCATTCGTGGGAAGCGGGACTGGCACGCCTGGACGCCGTCCTGGAGGGACGCGCCATACCGCGTGCGGAACGCGCGAGGCCGATCACCCTCGGGTGAATTCCGGGACGGCGGGCCGACCGTGGGGTGGTCCTTATAGTGCCAAAGGCTCAGCGGCATGTCGCCGCATTCTGCCGGTAAACCTGCCCTCGTTTCGGATAGGCGAAGCATCCCGAAATGAGCCATGCTATAGGCGCGTCAACGGGCGGATGCCCGGATCGGCAATGGGGCGGCGGGCGATCCTGCGGGAATGCCCGCACGCCCGCGCGGCCGGCAACACCGACCGGATTAGTGTAGAGGAGGCTTTTGGTGCCAAACAAGCAGTTGCTTCACCTTGTTTTCGGCGGACAGTTGGTTCGCCCGGATTCGACCGAATTCGTCGATCCGAGCAAGCTTCACATCGTCGGTATCTTTCCGAGCTATGCGGAAGCCTACTCCGCCTGGCGCGGCGCTTCCGCGGCAACCATCGATGACGCGCATATGCGCTATTTCATCGTTCACATGCACCGCTTCCTCGATCCCCACGTCGAAACGCACGGGCACTGAAGGAACTGCCGGGC
Source organism: Skermanella aerolata KACC 11604 (assembly GCF_000936425.1). Lineage (GTDB taxonomy): Bacteria > Pseudomonadota > Alphaproteobacteria > Azospirillales > Azospirillaceae > Skermanella > Skermanella aerolata. The sequence goes on from NZ_AVFK01000027.1 coordinate 46,872, forward strand.
TCCCGCCACGATTGGAAAGAAACGTGCTTGTTTCGATCCATGGCTTACCATTAACCAATCCGCAAGACTTCTGCGAATAAGGTTAACGAGCCCTGGCTGAGGGTGAGGCAAGTGTTCCCGACTTATTGGGTGCGGACGCCGGTAACCTGGCGCCGCACCCTTTCTTTTCTCCGCCGGAACTCTCCCTCCCACTGCCTCACCGTCAGGGCGATTAACTTTCAAGCCGTCGATCGCTTCGAGAATAGGCATATGATCGATTGCTGATGGCTTAAAATAGCAGATATGCGATAATGAGAGACTGAAACCGCGAATAGAAGAGATCCCGTCGTGCAAAAGTTGTCTAATTCAAAGAATCCTGCCGTAATAAGTTGGTTAATCGGATAGCGGATATGCTTGAACAGGATAATGACGCTGACATTCTTCATGGCATTCAAGACGGAGAGTTGGAAGATTTTCTGACTTGGCGCGGACGCGTGCGTGGAGCAAACATTTCAGAAAAGACATTGCTCGCCACCGACTATCTCAACCACTTCAACGAAATCGTGATGCTGATCGAGATGATGCCGGACATGCCCGACATGATCGAGGATTGCCGTCTCTGGCGCCCCAAGTCCTACCAGCAGCATTTCCGCGACAGCGGTTTCTCCGAAAAGGAATTGGCGATCGAAGCCTACGATCATGTCCCCAACAAGTTCCGCACGCCTTTCGAAGCGACCATAGCGCAGATGGATGCCGTCATTCTCTTCACGCTCGGCCGCATGGAAGCGGCCCATGGTGCCGGAGACGACCAGCGGCTGAAGTTCGATTGCGCGACATCGGTCGAGATGCTGCACAAGATCATGCAGGTCGCAAACGGGATCATCCATGGAACAACCCATGTGATGCAGCAGGGCGAGATCGACGATTATATGGGTGTATAGTTATGAAGCCCGATAATGATTGCTGTGCTAATTGTTTGTGACAGCAATTACATAATTTTTTCGTCTCAAGCGAGCTATTGTTGTTACGAGTAGCGGCATGGTAATACCAACCATGTCCCCGCCGAACCAGCCGCATACCGCTTCGACCGGAGACCGCAACGACGGTCCCGGACATGCTTCGGACGCTCCCGACGCGCCGCTCGATACCTTCGCGCGCGACCGGTTGCCGGACGCCCGGCAATGGCCCGACCTTCTGTTCGGAAACTCCCGCTATCGCTTCCAGGGACCTTTGAACATCTCGGGGGAACTGCTGGATGTCAATCTGGCCCGGGGCAGGGGAGATCATCCCTGTCTCATCGACTCCACCACCGGCCAGACGACGACCTATCGGCAATTGTCGGAGCAGGTCGCCAGGATAGCCCATGTGCTGACCGGGGACATGGGACTTCGTACCGGCAACCGGGTCCTGATCAGGTCCCCCAATTCTCCCATGATGGTGGCGTGCTGGCTGGCGGTCGTGAGGGCGGGCGGCATCGTCGTGCCGACCATGCCGCTGCTCCGTGCCCGTGAACTGGGGCAGATCCGCGACCGGCTGGAGATCGGACTGGCGCTGTGCGACGACCGGCTGGTCTCCGAACTGGAAGCTGCCGGCTCGGGTGCCGACAGATCCCTGCGGATCCTGACATTTTCCGACCTTGCCCGGCGCATGCGCGGGAAACCGGCGGATTTCACCCCTGCCAGGACCGACGCCGCCGATATCTGCCTGATCGCCTTTACCTCCGGCACCACCGGCGTTCCCAAGGCTGCCGTCCATTTCCATCGGGACCTGATGGCCGTGACCGAGGGATTGCCGCGTTCGGTGCTCGATGCACGGCGGGAAGACGTGTTCTGTGCCGGATCGTCGCTCGCCTTCACCTACGGCCTGGGTGGAGCCATCCTGTTCCCTCTCCGGCTGGGCGCCACGAGCGTCCTGGTCGAGGCGCCGACGCCCGAAGCGCTGCTGGACGCGCTGTCGGATCATTCGGTGACGATCTGCCTGTCCATTCCGACCGCCTACCGGTCCATGACCCCTCTGGCGGCCAGCCGGGAAATGCCGAAGCTCCGGGCCTGTATTTCCGCGGCGGAAACCTTGCCGGCGCGGGTCATCGACAACTGGCGGTCGATCACCGGCCTGCCGATCGTCGACACCATCGGGTCGACCGAAATGCTGCATACCTTCATCGCCAACCCGCCGGACGCCCTGCGCCCCGGTGCTACCGGCAAGCCCTTGCCGGGGTACGACGCCATCGTGGTCGATGACGAGTTCCGCCCGGTGCCTGTGGGTGAAGTCGGACGGCTTTCGGTCCGCGGGCCGGTCGGCTGCCGCTACCTGGACGACCCACGGCAGACCCAGTACGTCCAGAACGGCTGGAACGTGACCGGCGACGCCTTCCTTGTCGATGAGGACGGCTATTTCTGGTACCGAGGGCGTACCGACGACATGATCGTGTCCGCCGGCTACAATATTTCCGGCATAGAAATCGAGACCGTCCTGCTGGAACACGCCGCCGTCCGGGAATGCGCCGTGGTCGCCTCGCCCGACGACAGGCGCGGCATGATCCCCAAGGCGTTCGTGGTCCCGCGCGAGCCGCTGCGGCTCGGTTCCAATTTGGTAGGCGAGTTGCAGGAGTTTGTGAAAAAGCAGATCGCGCCTTATAAATATCCCCGCCGGGTAGAATTTCTCGACGCCTTGCCGCGCACTGAAACCGGTAAAATTCAGCGTTTCAAGCTTAGGGAAATGGAAATCGAACGGGTTGCGGCGGCAAAAACCGAAATATAATTTTCGGTTGTCATTGCAGCGTGTCTCCGGATTGGTAACTTCCCGTCAAGAATGGATGGGTTAGTGTGCATTCTGAGCGATGCCGGATCGGTATGGATGCGGTGTCACCAACCCTGCACATGAATCGTCACGAGCCCATTGCGCACCTATGCCCATTGTCGTCGTCGTGGACGATCGCCGCATCAATCTGAAGATCCTGTCAAAGCTGGCCGGTTCGCTGGCCGCTGACATCATCGTCCACGCTTTTTCAGACCCGGTGGAAGCCTTGGACTGGACGGCGAGCAATTGCCCGGACCTTTGCATTACCGATTTCAAAATGCCCGTACTGGACGGCGCCGCTTTCATCCGGCGCTTCCGTGCCCAGCCCGACCGGACGCATGTTCCGGTCGTCGTCGTAACGGCTTTCGACGACGCCCGCCTGAGACGGCAGGCGCTGGAGGCGGGAGCGGACGATTTCCTGCTGGGACCCGTCGATCCGCTGGAGTTCCGCGCCCGCGTCAGGACGCTGCTGACGCTCCGGCGGCAGCACCTGCTGCTGCGGGGACAGAACCCGCGGGCCACCGTCGCCCGGGCGCGCGATCTCGTCGCCGTCCTGGACACCGTCCCGGCCATGGTATCCGCCACCGGCCCGGATGGCCGGTATCAATATGTCAACCGCACCTATGCCGCGGCACTGGGAGTCACCGCCGAAAGGGCGGTGGGCCGGTCGCCCGCGGATCTGCTGCCGCGAGACGGCGGGACGCGCGCCATGGCGCTCGACCGGCGCGTCGCGGACCGGGGTGAGCCGATGACCCCGTTTGAGGAGGAGGTCGAGATGCCCGACGGCGTCTGTCGCACCTTGGTTACGCTGAAGACACCCGTTCGCAACCGTGCCGGCGCCATCGTCCGCATCGTCACGGTCTCGATGGACGTGACCGCCCGCTCCCGTCTGGTCGATGGAGAACCGGCATGACCGGGCAGACCCCGGACCCGACGGTCGACTCGGATGCCGAACTCGACCTGCCGCCGCCCCCGCCGGTCAGGATCACGGGCTGGATGGTTTCGATGGCCGCAGCGGTCATCGGACTGGCAGCAGGCGTTCCGGTCTGGTCGGGCATTTGGTCACTTGTCTGGACCGACGGCCGAACCGGCGCGTGGTGGAGCGGCGGCTCGCCCTGGCTCGGGCTGCTGTCCGTACTGATGTTCGCCGTCGGCCCGGCTGCCACCGGTTTCCTGCTGTGGCGCCGCGGCATCCGCCGAAGATGGGGCGAAATAGCGTTCGGCTGCGGCGACGAACTCACCCAGGCGGTGGCGCGCATCGCCAGTATCGCCGCAATGGTGCTTTTCACCGGCGGGATCGCCGTGCTTGCCGGTGAAGCGGACCATGGCCGGGTAGAAGCCGCCATGATGGTCCTTCAGGGTGCCTCGCTGGCCGCCTGGGGGCTGATGTTCGACCTGCTGTGCCGGGGCAAGCCCTGTCGCGTCCGCAGGATGTGCGGCATCGCCGCCGACACCCTATGCATCACCCTGCTCCTGTGCGCCGGCGGTCCGTCCATGCAGGTCTGGATGTTCGCCTATATCTGGATAGCTCTGGGCAGCGCGCTCAGCGACGGCGCCCTGGGTGCCATCGTGGCGGCGGCGGCGGGCGCTCTCGGTCTGGCTGTGGTCGCCATGGCGACGGGCGTCCTGTCGGAAGCGCCGTTCCTGATCATCGGGGTAGCGGCCGGGTTGATGCTTCTGCCGGCCCAGGCCGGCGGCCTGATCGGCGCCGCGTCCGGCCGGAGCGGCGGAACGTCGAAGCGGAAGTTCAGGGTGCTGCTGGCGGAAGACAGCGGCTGTGGCGGCCGCAGCCTGCGCCGGCAACTGGAACGCGCCGGTCATACCGTCCACACCGCCGGGAACGGCGACAGTGCGCTGGACCTTCTGCACAGGGGCGGCCTGGACGTCATGCTGATCGACCTGCATCTGCGCAATCCCAGTGCGCTGGACATAGTGCGGATGTACCGGTTCATGCGGTCGGAGGATGCCAACCTGCCGATCGTCGGTCTGGCGCCGGGATTGAGCGACACCATGCGCAAACGCTGCGTTTCCGCCGGGATGAACGAGGTTCTGCCGATGCCGGTAGAGGGATTCCGTCTGCTGGAGGCGGTCGATCGGCTGGGTGCCGCGTCCTTCAGTGCACGGCAGGCGCTGGAAACCGGCGTGATCGCGTCGATCTCTTCCCATCCCCGCTTTTCCGCCATCGCCGAACCGTCGATCGACGAGGATGCGCTGGACGCGCTCCAGTCGCTCGATCCCGACAATGGTTTCCTGGAAGACGTCATTTCGGTTTTCCTGATCGATGGTGCCGAGTTGATCGACGCGATGTGCAAGGCGCTGAACGAAGGAGACGTCGTCAATTTCCGGGAACACGCGGACTCGCTGGGAAGCAGTTCGACCCATATCGGCGCCATCCGGCTGGTCAAGCTGCTGGCACGATGTCGCGACATGCCGACAAGGGGGTTCAAGGAGGAAGGCAACCAGCGAATGCTGCAAATACAGGAGGAGTTCCGCCGTGTCCGTACGGCTCTCCAAAGTCATGTCTGGGCGCTTCGGCACAGCGGGTTGAATTGATCCGGGAGGCTCTCAGTCGATCGAAGAGTCTCTTTGTCGAAAAAAACCGCTGTTCCAAGAAAACCGCTGTTCCAATAAAACCGCTATTCAAAGAAGCGGCTTAGCCGGAGGTTCTGCTTTGCCAGCAGAGACGGCAAACCGTGACCACCTAACCAGTCATACTCGACACGCCGCTGGTCTACCACGGGGTCCAGGGCGCGAAGTTCTTCGTCGGGGATGCCTGGATGGCACATCACCAGCCCTTTCGGTGGAATGTCCTCGACGAAGCGGTCCATCAAAGTGCCGAACGGCATACGGTTGGAGAAATCATAAACGCCGCGGAAGCTATTGTTACCTGCAACAGTATGCTTATGTGCAAGTTTTCGCAAGCCTTGACCGAGCGACGAGATCAAAAGACTTTTGGGGATTTCGATGCCGCGCTTCAGAGTAGCGGCATAATTATCGTGGCATAACCGAAGGTAGATTTTCTCTCCCTTGTACCTGTTTGTCACTGCCCGGATTACCGCTTTCCGTACAATTGGGAGTTGATGGATATGCTGGTGCCCGTCAATGTGGCTGGGCACGCGTCCAAAATCCCGTTCGAACGCATCGAGCTGGCGACTCAATTCCGAATCGACTTCTCCCTGATCAAGCTGGCGGGTAAGGGCTTTCCGCATCAGCATCCGGAGCGGCGGAAGCCGGTCTCCCGGCGCAGTACGCGGCATCGGACCCAGCGGCCGGTGGTCGGTCAGCGTCAGGTGAAGACCGACATCGACCTGATCGGCATAGGGCTTCAGCCATGAGGCATGATCCCGCCAGAACGGCGACATCGTCATGCAACTGGTGGCCGACAGTCGTCCGCGGTCGATCAGGTCGCGGATGGCCGAACTGACGCCCGGCGAAAAGCCGTAGTCGTCGGCGCAGAGAATGAACGGCGTCGGAGCGGGACGGGAAGGGGAACTCACGGCCGGAGGCTTACGATCAGGCTGCCCGCCCGCTCGTCCGGTGCTGGGTCATGGCCGGTAAACAGCATGCGCATCCGCTTTATCCGTCTTTCTGGTTTCAGGGGCGATAGAAGCAAAGTGCGGAAGGGAATGCAAATCCGACGGGCCGAATGGCTGCTTATACCAGGAGCCGAAGAGTTTGACCGGCACTCCGGAAATGCTGGGCCAAGGCCCAACCTACGAAGCAGGAGCCTGTAGGTTGGGCCGTGGCCCAACAAACACTGTCCACACAAGGCAATGTCTTCGGCACCTGGTATTACAAGGGAGCCGGGCAGGTTCTCGATCAGACACCGGCCGTGACGGTCAAGACCATCAAAGTGGATTTCGGCAATTTTTCGATCACCTGAAGATGATCGCTGGAGTTGGGAGACCCTTGCCCGCACGAGAGGTTATAGGCTCTCGTGACGGCCGCGAGTATTTCCTTGGGACTTAACTGTCCTATCGTTCCCGATACGAAGACGGCAGCTCGTCAACGGCAGCAATCCTCAAATTCGGCTGTGTCCCTTCCACGAACAATTACGATTTTAGCCATAACCTGGGATGAAGCCCGCGCGGTTGTCCTAGTCGAGCGCTGCGGCATGGGCGTCGGGTCCGGGATTGCGGCGGGGATTGCGGAGCAGCAGGAGCATGGGCACGGCCAGCAATGCCACGAACATCATCAGTTTGAAGTCGTCCAGGTAGGCGATCATCATGGCCTGCCGGGTGACTTCGGCATTGAGGCTGGCAACGGCTGAAAGGTCCGTGATGTCCGCCAGGCGGCCGTCGAGTATCGGGTTGAACGGCGTCACGTGTTCGGCAAGGACGGCGTGGTTGACCTGGGTATTCTGCGCCAGCAAGGTCATGACCATCGATATGCCGACGCTGCTGCCCAGGTTGCGGGTCAGGCTGAACAGGCTGGTGGCGTCGGTGCGGAACCGTGCTTCCAGCGTCGCGAAGGCGAGCGTGCTGAGCGGCACGAAGACGAGGCCGAGGCCCAATCCCTGGATCACGCCGGATATCAGGATCGACCGCTCGCCCATCTCGATCGTGAAGCCCGTCATCAGCCAGAGCGACCACGTGGTCAGCATCAGGCCGCCGAAGATCAGGATACGGGCGTCGATCCTGTGCATCAGGCGGCCGACCAGGATCATCGAGATCATGGTGCCGACGCCGCGTGGGGCAAGCACGAGACCAGTGGTCACGGTCGGGTATCCCAGCAGGTTCTGAAGCATCGGCGGCAGGAGCGCCATGGTCGCCAGCAGGATGATACCGACGATGAAGATGAAGAGCAGGCCGGTGACGAAGTTGCGGTCCGCGAAGATCTTGGGGTCGATGAAGGTATCGCGTCCGGTCGCCGACTTCGCGGTCATGGTGTGGACGACGAAGACCCAGAGGCATCCGGCGGCCAGGGCCGTTTCAAGCAGGATCTCGCGGGAGGAGAACCAGTCCAGCTGCTCGCCCCGGTCCAGCATCATCTGGAAAGCGCCGATGGCGAGGCCCAGCATGGCGAAGCCGAAGAAGTCGAACCGGCGGATGCGCTTTCCGGTTTCCGGCAGGAAGGCGAGGATGCCGAGGAAGGCCAGGATGCCGGCCGGCAGGTTGATGTAGAACACCCAGCGCCAGTCGAAGGAGTCCGTCAGCCAGCCGCCCAGGGTCGGCCCGGCGATGGGACCGACCATGATGCCGGCGCCCCACATCGCCATCGCCTGACCGTGACGTTCCCTGGGATTGATGTCGAGCAGGACGGCTTGGGACAGCGGCACCAGCGCCGCCCCGAACAAGCCCTGGAACAGGCGGTAAATCACCATCTCCGTCAGGCTGCCGGCCAGCCCGCACAGCAGGGACGCGACCGTGAACCCGGCAACGGAGGTCAGGAACAGCCGCTTGCGGCCGATCCGCTCCGCCATCCAGCCGGTGACTGGCGTCGCGATGGCCGCCGCGACGATATACGAGGTCAGGACCCAGGTGATCGTGTCCTGGGCGGCGCCGAGGCTGCCCTGCATGCTGGGCAGCGCCACGTTCGCGATGGTGGTGTCCAGCACCTGCATGATGGTCGCCAGCATGATCGATACCGTGATCATGCCCGCATGCTTCACGGGACCGGCGGGGGATTCGGGAGCGGTTGCCATAATGGGCGTGGTTTACTCGTGCTGCATATCGCCGGCGGTGGCCCGGGCGATCCCGGTCCAGGCGAGGGCCGACCGGATCGGGGAGGGCAGGCCCCGCACGTGGCCGGTATCGACTTCGACATTGGCGCTGAGCCCCGTGCGCAGGGGCACGCCGGACGGCGCCTGCTCGATCGCCAGACGGACCGGAACGCGCTGGACCACCTTGACCCAGTTGCCGGTCGCGTTCTGCGCCGGCAGCAGCGAGAACTCCGAACCGGTGCCGGCGCCGATGCTCTCGACGGTCGCGCGGATCTCGCGGCCGGGATAGGTGTCCAACTCGAAGGTCGCGGTCTGGCCGACTGTCATATGGGTCAGGTCGGTCTCCTTGAAGTTGGCCTCGATCCAGGTGCGGCCGGTTTCCACCAGCGCCAGCGCCGGCGTCCCGACCGGCATGTACTGGCCGATCATCAGCCGGTCGGTCTGGCTGACGATGCCGTCCGCCGGGGCAAGGACGTCGGTATGTTCCAGGTCGCGCCGCGCCTGATCGCGCTTCGCGATGGCTTCCATCACCTGCGGGTGGCTGTCGGTCTGGATGTCCTGGTCGCCGCCCAGCGCGGCCTTGGCGCTTTCGACGCCCTGGCGTGCCTGGGCAAGACGCTGCTCGGCCGCCTGGAAGTCGTGGCGCACCTGATCGTACTTGGACTGTGCGGCATAGCCGCCGGACAGCAGGGTCTTCTGCCGGTCGAGTTCGCGGCGCTGGAAGTCCAGGTTCTCTTCCGAAGCGCGTTGTTCGGCCATCGCGTCGAGATAGGCGGCACGCATCTGCTCGATGTTCAGGCGCGCCGAGGCGATCGCCGCTTCCGCCTGCTGGAGGGCGAGGCGGGACGGCTCGGGGTCGATGCGGAACAGCAGGTCGCCCTTGTGGACCGTGTCGTTCTCACGGACCGCGACCTCGACGATCCGGCCGGCGACATCGGGGGCGAGCATCGCCTTATCTTGCTGGAGATAGGCATTGTCGGTCGAAACGTAGCGCCCGCCGGTCACCCAGAAGTATCCGCCGGCGAGGACGAGGGCCAGCGGCACGATCAGCATGAGGACGAGGCGGCGGACCCTGGCCGTGGAGCGGCTGCGGGACGGGTTGGCGGGAATGTCGGTATCGGCGGTGGCGGCGGACATGGTTCTCAGTTCCCTGCGGAGACTTCTTTTTGAGGTGCTTCTTCGGTCCGGTCCGACAGGTTGTTCCGGATCTGGGCAAGACTGGTCATGAGTTGTTCGCGGACATCTGGAGCGATGCCTTGCAGCGCTTCGGCGTAGATATCGCGGGACAGCTCGCGCAGTTGATCGAGCACTCCCTGCGCCTGGGGGGTCATGTAGATACGGCGGACACGGCGGTCGGACGGGTCGGGACGGCGCGCTATCCAGCCTGCCTCCTCCATCCTGTCGAGCTGCCGGCCCACGGTGATCGGCTCCACCTCCATCAGGTCGGCGAGGCCGGCCTGATTGATGCCGTCGTTGCGATACAGATGGGACAGCACGTTCCATTGGGCGCGAGTCAGTCCCAAGGCTCGGGCACGCTGGTCGAACCGCCGCCGGAGCAGGCGGGCACCGTCGATCATCAGGGCGCCGAAGGTGTTCGAGGGATTGGTGTCGGGCATGATGAAAAGATAGTAAGCGCGCTTATGGTTGCCCAGGCTTTTTATAAGCTTGCTTATGAAAAGCTTGCGGATCGCCGAAGCCGGCCGGAATTCCTCCGCACCGGATGGCGAAATGGCAGGATTTGCGATGGCCGATGCCGACAGGACACAGAGCCGTGCCGCCAGCCGCGATACGGTTTCCAAGGATATCGAAAGATCGGACGGCGTAGTGGCTCCTGCGCCGATCGGCAGCGGAATCCGCACCGAGCAGTCGGTTCGCGGTATCGATCCGGTACCGATGAGCAAGAACTTGGGACAGCAGCCGGGCGGGCTTGCCGGTGCCAGGCTTTCTCCGCAGCAGACCGAAGACATGACATCGATGCTGCGCGAGGGCCGCGCCGCCGCCGAACGCGGCGACAGCGGGGCCTGCATGGAAAAGGTCCGGCAGGCACGGCAGATCGCCCTGGGAGCGACGACCGGCGTGCGTGGCGGCGGCTGACGCCGGGAAAAAGTGCTGTGGCGGCTCTTGCGCGTTCCCGAGGCATTTCCATATAGGGAACATGTCATCAACAACGGAAAGGAGGTGGTCCTGTGTCTAATTGTTCCAAGCCGCGATCCACGATCGTCGAGACCAGGGTCTTCGCCTCCGGCGGAACCCAGCTTCTGTAAGAAGTCGTATCGTGATCTGAAAAGGATCGTGGTTTGACAATGGAAAGGCCGCCCTTCGGGGCGGCCTTTCTGCTTTCCGGTCACCCGCTTCTTCGTAATACTTCCAACTTCAGTGGCAGAGCCTCGCCCAGCCATGCCGCATGATCGGTATGGTCGGCGTAGTCGTCCCCGGTCGACGGGTGGAGCAGGACCGGCAGGCCGAGGCGGTTCAGCATCAGCCAGGGGAGGAACTTAGACAGGAGTTCCGATGGGAATGCCACCTGATACATGGCCGACGTGTGCGGTCCTACCGGCTGGTCGTGCCAGCGTCCGAGCAGGGCTTCGGGGAAGGACGCCGCGACACGGTCGCGGATTGCCGCTGCCCGGTCGCGGTTCACCGCCGGATCGTAGTAAATGTGGGCGTGGTATCCGCTGATCCGGCTCGGGTCGGTGACCCCTTCGTCCGGGGGCGGGATCGTATCGTCGGTCATCGCCGCGTCTCCCTTACAATCAGGCTTCTTGGCGCATCCCTAAGGATGCTTGGGCCTGAAGAATGTTTGGGATTGATGGTCCGGCTTCAATCACGGATCAGGACTGGCCCTTGTCCCGATCGGAGTGGGCGGTTTGCCCAAGCCTGACACCCGGTCCACAATCGGCATCGGGATCCAGGAAGATGACGCCACCCGCTTCCAGGGCGCGGCGGATCGCTGCCGCCGTAGCGCGCTGCAACCCGTGCTGTCCGCCTTCGAAGCCACGGACGGTGCTGCGGCTGACCTCCGCCCGGACGGAGAGGTCGTCCTGCGTCCAGTCCAGAAGCGCCCGTGCGGCGCGGCATTGTTCCGATGTCAGTGGCATGGCCTGCTAGATAGGCTTGCTATTCCAAAAGGTCAATGTCAGGCATTTTGGTTGAAACTAAGGCATTTGGTCCCATGTGACTGCTACAGCTTTTTGTAGTTTCATTGCATTTCCAGGGAGAGATTAGTGCCAGGGCATGACACGCCTCTTATCGCCATCATCGCCATCGGCCTCGCAATGGCCTTCGTTCTCGGCTTGGCGGCGCATCGGTTGCGCGTGTCGCCCCTGGTAGGCTACCTGCTCGCCGGTATCGTCGTCGGTCCTTTCACGCCCGGTTTCGTGGCCGACCAGGGACTGGCCAACGAACTGGCCGAGATCGGCGTGATCCTTCTGATGTTTGCGGTCGGGCTGCATTTTTCGCTGAAGGACCTGATGTCGGTCAGGACCATCGCCCTCCCCGGAGCGGTCGTTCAAATCGCGGTCGCGACGCTGCTGGGCATGGCGCTGGCGTGGAGTTTGGGCTGGACGATGGGAGCCGGGATCATCTTCGGTCTGGCGCTGTCGGTCGCCAGTACGGTCGTCCTGATCCGCGCCTTGCAGGAAAGACGCATCCTGGAAACCGAACGCGGCCGGATCGCGGTCGGCTGGCTGATCGTGGAAGACCTTGTCATGGTGCTGGCGCTGGTGATGCTGCCGGCACTGAGCGGCGCCCTGGGAGGCGCCGGGGGGACGGCGTCCTGGCAGACGATCGCATGGTCGGCCGGCATCACCCTGGTCAAGGTCGCGACCTTCGTCGCCATCATGCTGATCGCCGGCCGGCGTATCGTGCCCTGGATCATGCACTACGCCGCCCATACCGGATCGCGCGAGCTGTTCCGGCTGTCGGTCTATGCCGTGGCGCTCGGCATCGCCTATGGAGCGGCGGCGCTGTTCGGCGTGTCGTTCGCGCTCGGCGCCTTCTTCGCCGGCATGGTCCTGGCCGAAAGTCCGCTGAGCCAGCGCGCCACCGAAGAAGCGCTGCCGTTGCGCGACGCCTTCGCGGTGCTGTTCTTCGTGTCGGTCGGCATGCTGTTCGATCCCGGCGTCCTGATCCGGTCGCCCTGGTCGGTGCTCGGCACCGTCGCGATCATCATCGTCGGCAAGACCATCGCCGCCTTCCTAATCGTCAAGGCCTTCGGCCGCTCGAATTCCACCGCCCTGACGATTTCCGCCAGTCTGGCGCAGATCGGCGAGTTCTCGTTCATCCTGGCCGGCCTGGGCGTCAGCATGGGCGTGCTGCCGACGGAGGGGCGGGACCTGATCCTGGCCGGCGCCATCATCTCCATCCTGCTGAACCCGTTCGTCTTCATGGCTTTCGAGAAGCTGCGTCCGGCGCCGAAACCCGCCCTTGCGGGTCCCGGCGTCTACACGCCGGCCGCTCCCGAGACAGAACCCGCTAAACCCCTTGCTGCCGTGGTCGCGGACGAGGAAGCTGTCCCGCTTAAAGCCAGCTCCCTGACCGGGCACGACGTCATCGTCGGGTATGGCCGCGTCGGTTCGCTGGTCGGTTCAGGCCTGCGTGCCGCAGGCCGCCCGGTGCTCGTGTTCGAGGAACGCCTTGACGAGGTCGCCGCCGCTCGCCGGGACGGTGCCGAGGTCTTCGTCGGCAATGCCGCCGATCCCCGCGTGCTGGCGACCGCGAACCTGCATGAAGCCCGTCGTCTCTTCGTGACTGTGCCGGAAGCCTTCGAGGCGGGGCAGGTGGTCGAACAGGCGCGCGCCGCCAATCCTGGGCTGGAAATCATCGCGCGAGCCCATACGAGTGCCGCGGTCGGGCATCTGGAAGAGATGGGATGTTCGCTGGCGGTCATGGGTGAGCACGAGATCGCCATGCGGATGCTCGAGCATGTCGGCGTGGACGAGGCGCCGCCGGGTTCCGGCGCGGACAAGGGCGTGCTCCCGGGGAAGTGACCGAAGGCCGGCGTCCGCTTCGCCTGAGGTGGACACCATCCTGCTCATGGGTAAAATCAAGCCGCACAGTCGCCCCGGCCTTCGAAACATGAGGCCACTTGGGCTGACGAAAACGATAGATTGTTTTCCGTTTTTGCTGAAACAAATTCCATGATATTTAAGATGCAGGTATCTCTTCCGATCGAGTGACACCATGGCTTGGCGGCAGTTTTATTGTGCGGTGCGGCAAAGCTACTTGGTCATCCTCTCGATCTCCCGCCTTCCGATCGGCCCGCCTGTGAACGCTGGCGCCGGCCAAGCCTAAAAATCAAGCAATAACATGATCAACAGGGAGGGAGGCTGTATGCAAGGGCTCCTGATTGCCATCGACAAGGTAAATACCTGGGTCGGTAAGATTTTCTCATGGTCGATCCTCGCCATGACGTTTGTCATCGTATACGAGGTCTTCAGCCGCTACGTCTTCAGCGCGCCGACCACCTGGGCATACGATGTCAGCTACATGCTGTATGGGACGCTGTTCATGATGGCAGGCCCCTATGCACTGTCGCGCAACGGCCATGTCAGGGGTGACTTCCTGTATCGCAAGTGGTCGCCAAGGGTCCAGGCCACCGTCGACCTGACGCTCTACATCCTGTTCTTCTTCGCGGCGGTTCTGGCACTGATCTACTCGGGCTGGGGCTTCTTCAAGATCTCCTACATGTTCAACGAGCGCTCGGCGTTCAGTCCCGACGGACCGCCGATGTGGCCGTTCAAGATGCTGATCCCGCTGGTCGGCGTGCTGATGCTGCTTCAGGGCTTGGCGGAGAGCGTCCGCTGCGTCATCTGCATCCGCAATGGCTGGTGGCCGCAACGCCTACAGGATGTCGAGGAACTCGAACAGCAGATCCTGGCCGAAGCGGCGGAACGCCGGGAAGCGGGGCTGGCCCGATGACCGATCCGCAACTCGGCCTCACCATGCTCGTCCTGTTCATCGGGGCGATCACACTGGGCTTCCCCATCGCCTTCACCCTGATGGCGCTGGGCCTTGGCTTCGGCTACATGGGTATGGGAGACGCGATCTTCAGCCTGTTCGTTCAGCGCACCTACGCTGTCATGTCGAACGACGTGCTGATCTCCATCCCGCTGTTCGTCTTCATGGGGTATATGGTCGAACGCGCCAATATCCTGGACCGGCTGTTCCGGTCGATCCAGATGACGTTCGGGCGCATGCCCGGTTCGCTGGCGGTGGCCACCCTCGCCACATGCGCCCTGTTCGCCACCGCTACCGGCATCGTCGGCGCCACGGTGACCCTGATGGGCCTGCTGGCCTTCCCGGCGATGCTCCGTGCCCGCTACGACACGCGGCTCGCGGCAGGCGTCGTCTGCGCCGGCGGATGCCTGGGCATCCTGATCCCGCCCTCGGTCATGCTGATCCTGTACGGCGCCACGGCGGGCGTTTCGGTGGTCAAGCTCTACGCGGCGGCATTCATCCCCGGACTAATGCTGACCGGCTTCTACATGCTCTATGTCGTGGGGATAGCCTTCTTCCGCCCCGCCATGGCGCCGCCGCCACCGCCCGAGATGCTGCGCGACGCAACTTGGGGACGGGCACTGTCCGAACTGGCGCGTTCGTTCCTGCCGCTGACGGCCCTGATCTTCTCGGTGCTTGGGGCCATCCTGTTCGGCCTCGCGACGCCGTCGGAAGCCGCCGCCATGGGAGCCTTGGGAGCCATCATCCTGGCGGCATGCTACCGGGCATTGACCTTCGGGAAGCTGAAGGAATCGGTGTTCCTGACCGGACGGACCACCGCCATGGTGTGCTGGCTGTTCGTCGGTTCCTTCATCTTTTCCTCGGTGTTCGGCTATCTGGGCGGCCAGAGCGTGATCGAGGAGTTCGTGATGAGCCTCAATCTGAATCCGGTCACCTTCATGATCCTGGCGCAGGCGATCATCTTCGTGCTGGGCTGGCCGCTGGAATGGACCGAGATCATCATCATCTTCGTGCCGATCTTCCTGCCGCTGCTGGATAACTTCGGCATCGATCCGCTGTTCTTCGGGATCATGGTGGCGCTCAACCTCCAGACCTCGTTCCTGTCGCCGCCGATCGCGATGGCGCCGTTCTACCTGAAGGGCGTCGCTCCCAAGCATGTCACGATCGAGCAGATCTTCGCCGGCGTCATGCCGTTCCTCGGCATCGTCGTCGTTTGCCTGCTGATCCTCTACGTCTTCCCGGAGGTGGCGCTGTGGCTGCCCGACGCCGTCTATAATTGATCGCATAGCAGACTACTCGCTAAACGAACTATCTCGTCCAGGCTGTGGCGGCTACCATATATGAACCGGCATATAGGGTAGCCGCCGCATCTGAATGAGAAACGTTGAGGAGTTGGTCATGGAGCCGTACAAGACCGTCGATATCGCCTTCGGACGCGGACACCTGACGGTAGGGCTGCCCGAACGGGCCGAGGCTACCGTGATCCGCAAGGCGACATTGCCCAAGCTGGCGGACCAGACCGGCGCCATCCATGCCGCCTTCGACAACCCAATCGACGCGCCGCCGTTGGCGACGCTGGCTCAGGGGCGCAAGAGCGCCTGCATCCTGATCTGCGATATCACCCGCCCTGTCCCGAACCGCCTGTTCCTCCGCCCCATGATCGAGACGATGATGGCGGCCGGCATCCCCAAGGACGGCATCACCGTCCTGATCGCGACGGGCCTGCATCGCCCCAACGAGGGCGTCGAGATGGCCGAACTGGTCGGCGACCCGTGGGTGCTCGATAATGTCAGGGTGGAAAACCACTTCGCGATGCGCGACGAGGACCATGTGGATTTGGGCATGACCGCGACGCGCGAGACGCCGGTCCGGATCGACCGCCGTTTCGTCGAAGCCGACCTCCGCATCGCCACCGGCCTGGTCGAGCCGCACTTCATGGCCGGCTGGTCGGGCGGCCGCAAGGTGGTGGCCCCCGGCGTCGCCGGTCACGAGACGATCCGCACCTTCCATTCCGCCCGCTTCATGGAAGACCCGCTGGCCGTTCAGTGCAATCTGGTCGGCAACCCGCTGCACGAGGAGCAGCTTGAGATCGTCCGGACCCTTGGCGAGATCTATGCGCTGAACACGGTGATCGACGAGGACCGCGACCTCGTCCATGTCACCTTCGGCGAGATCATCGCCAGCCATCTGGCCGCCGTTGAGTTCATCCAGGACGTCACCCGCATCAAGGTGCCCCGGCGCTTTAAGACGGTCGTGACCTCCTCCGCCGGCTACCCGCTCGATAAGACCTATTACCAGACCGTCAAGGGCATGGTGACGCCTCTCGACATCCTGGAGCCGGGCGGGACGCTGATCATCGCGTCGGCCTGCTCCGAAGGCATGGGCTCGAAGGAGTTCCGCGACGCCCAGACCCGGCTGGTCGAGCTTGGCCCCGACCGCTTCCTCGCCACTCTGACGGCCAAGACCTTGGCCGAGGTGGACGAGTGGCAGACCGAGATGCAGTTGAAGCCGATGCGGATCGGACGGGTCATGCTCTATACCTCCGGCCTCGACGCGGAGGAGCGGCGCATCACCGCGGTCGAAGTCATCGGCGACCTCGACGCCGCCGTGGCCGAGAGCATCCAGCGCCACGACGATCCGCATGTCGCGATCATCCCCGAAGGACCCTATGTGGTCCCGGTCCATGAGGCGGCATGAGCCGTCGGCATATCCATCTCGATGTCGTCGGCGGCATCGCCGGCGACATGTTCGTCGCAGCCCTGACCGATGCCGTGCCGGAACTGCGCCGGCGGGTGCTCGATGACGTCGCCGCCGTCATGCCTCCGGCCGCCGGAACCTCTCACTTCATGGAGGGGACCAGCGCCGGCCTGACGGTGCTTCGCTTCGGGCTGGAGGGGCACCACCATCACCACCACGATGCCGGCCATCATCACCATGACGGCTCCGGCAGCTACCGGCACATGGTCGATTTGATCCGCGCCGCTCCCCTGGCCGAGGGGACGGCAGACCATGCCGTCGCGATCCTTACGGTCCTGGCGGAGGCCGAGGCCTTCATCCACGGCGTACCGATGGGTGACGTGCATTTTCACGAGATCGGCGACTGGGACTCGCTGATGGACGTGGTCGCCAGCGGCTCCATCATCGCGGCGCTGGACGCCACCTGGAGCATGTCCGACCTGCCGCTCGGCGGCGGGCGGGTGCGCACGGCGCATGGCTTGCTGCCGGTGCCGGCTCCGGCGACGGCGCGCATCCTGGATGGTTTCGAGTGGCGCGACGACGGGTTAGGGGGCGAGCGCGTCACGCCCACGGGGGCCGCCATCCTGCGCCATCTTGCCGCCGGTTCCACCCGCAGCGGCGGCAAGCTGACTGGCACCGGCATGGGAGCGGGAACCCGCGACCTGCCCGGCATGCCGAATATCCTGCGGGCACTGGTATTCGACCCAGCCGCTTCAGCCGGCAGTCCGGGCGAAGCCCAGACCGTCGTGGTGCTCTCCTTCGACATCGACGACATGACTGGAGAGGAAATCGGCATCGCCGCCGACCGCTTGCGCGATGCCAACGGCGTGCTCGACGTGGCCCTGGCGTCCCTGTCGGGCAAGAAGGGCAGGCCGCTGACGGAGTTCCGCCTGCTGGTGCGGCCGGAAGCCCTGGAAGCCGTCCAGCGGCTCTGCTTCATCGAGACATCGACCATCGGCCTGCGCTGGCGGGCCGAGCAGCGCTCGACGCTGGAGCGTAGAGCCGATCAGAGCACCTCCGATATCCGCGTCAAGCGGGTGAACCGGCCCGGCGGCGCCACGACCGGCAAGGCCGAAAGCGACGATCTGGCGTCCATCGAAAGCCTCGCCGGCCGCCGGGCAGCGAAGTCGGAGGCCGAGCGATGAGCGGCGCCGATGCCCAGTCACGGCTGATCGCCGCCCTGAACCGCTATCCCGAGCTGGTGATCGCCGTTTCCGGCGGGGTGGACAGCATGACGCTGGCCTATGTCGCGCACCGGTTTTCCAGCGGGAAGGTCGGCATGCTGCATGCCGTCTCTCCCGCCGTGCCGGCTCATGCGACTGCCCGCGTCCGTGCCCACGCGGAACGCCACGGCTGGGCGCTCACCGTGGCCGACGCCGGGGAGTTCGAGGACCCGCGCTACCGCGCCAATCCGGTGGACCGCTGCTATTTCTGCAAGTCGAACCTCTACGACCGCATACGCTCGGTCACCCAAGGGACGGTCGCGTCCGGCACCAACCTGGACGACCTCGGCGACTACCGCCCCGGCCTGAAGGCCGCCTCCCAGCGCGGCGTCGTCCATCCCTTCGTCGAGGCTGAAATCGACAAGGCCGCCATCCGCGAGATTGCGCATCTGCACGGTTTGGACGATCTGGCGGAACTGCCGGCCCAGCCCTGCCTGTCCAGCAGGGTCGAGACCGGCATCGCCATCGACGCAGACGACCTCGGCTTCATCGACACGGTGGAACGGGCGGTGGCCGAGACCATCCCCGGCGAAGCGAACATCCGCTGCCGCATCACCCATGCCGGCGTGGCGGTCGAGGTAGGAGACAGCGGAACCGGGCGCGACGAGATCGGCCGTCTGGTCGAAGCGCTGTGCCGTGGGACCGGACGGATCTTCACCGGGGTCCGCCCTTACCGCCGGGGATCGGCCTTTCTGCGCGAGTCACCGTGAGCGACTTCGATAACGACTTTCAGATCGACTGGGAGCGCGAGCGCCGCACCGGCATTCCCGAAGCGGTGCTTTGCGCTTTCAAATCCGCTGCCCAGATCGAAGCGATCCTGAAGGCAGCCGGCGAGGCGGACCGCCGTCTCCTGTTCACCCGCCTTGAACCGTCGGTCTTCGCGTCCTTGGGCGAGGAGAGCCGCGCGGCGCTCGCCAACTACGATCCGGTTTCGCGCACCGCCTGGTGCGGCGGCACGCCGGCCGAACCCAGCATCAGGCCCGGCATCGGCATCGTCGCGGCCGGCACCTCCGATCTGCCCGTCGCCACCGAGGCCGCACGTACCCTGGAGTTCCTGGGTTTCCAATCCCCCGTCATCGCCGATGTCGGGGTGGCGGGACTGTGGCGGCTGATGCGCCGCCTTGACGATATCCGCAGCTACCGCGTCGTCATCGCGGTTGCCGGGATGGAAGGCGCCCTGTTCAGCGTGCTCGCCGGCCTGACCGACGCGCCGGTCATCGCCGTCCCGGCCAGCGTCGGCTACGGCGTTTCCGCCGGGGGTATGGCTGCGCTTCATTCGGCGCTCGCGTCGTGTGCGCCGGGCATCCTGACCGTCAACATCGACAACGGGTTCGGCGCCGCCGTCGCGGCGGTCAAGATGATCAATAAAATGTGACTCTAATTGCTGTTTGTTCGTGCCGGTATATGATGCGATAAAGGGCGATCTCAACCTTTTCGCACAGGGACCCGTCGCAGTGATGTTTTCCTGGAAGAAGCAGGCCAGATTCGAAGTCGTGGTCGAACAGGGCGGCTATTCCAGCATCGACGGTATCTTCGAGGACCAGCGACAGGCGACGGAACGCGCGACCTATCTGCTCAGCCTCGCCAAATACGGCCGCGTCCAGGTCGTCCAGGTCGGCAAGCATACCCAGACGGTCGTGTTCGAGCGGGCCTCGCAGAGCGGCGGCACCGAGGTCGTCGGCATTACGCCCATCGACGAGGCTAGTTCCTGCAAGGATGTGCTGGACGTCTACGGCTATCCCAGCCGCATGACCCTGCTGCGGCTGACCCGCCGCTACGCCGACCGGCAGATCGCCGTCCCGAGCGAGACGCTGCACGACTGGATTGCCCTCCGCATGATCGAGCGGGAGGGCATGCTGCTGAACTCCGGCATCACCCGGCTCGCCAAGATCCAGACCCGTGACGTCTCCTGCTTCATACCGGACCGCGAGCGCGAACTCGGCGCCCTCTGGATGCGGATCAAGCAGCTTGCCCAGGCGTCGAATACCCTGGCGCCCTATGCCAAGCTTCTCGCCATCGACGGCATAGCGGCGCTTCAGGAACGGATCGCCGACGGCTGCGCGCCGGCGGAACACGACCGCGTCATGAGCTATGCCTTCGGCCGCCTGCTGGAAGGACATCGCGAGTGGTGCGACAAGGTCCATTCGCTCCTCATGATCCTGGAAGACGAGGACTGCGATCCGGACGGGATCACGGCGATCGACCAGTTTCTGGCGGAGACGATTGACGGCCGCGACCCCGTCAAGGCGCTGATCGGCTACTCGCCCGACCTGGGCTCCGCCCTGCTGGGCCTGCTGGCGACCTTGAACGGCAAGCTGGACGACCGGCTTCCCTTCACCCCCGTCCTGATGGACCTCAGCAATGCGCTGGCCCGCTGGCGCCTGCCGGAAGTGGAAGCCGCGCTGCTGCGGCGGGTCCGCGCCGGCCTGGACGGACATCACCCGCTGAGCAAGGACGGCTCGCGCTACTGCGCCATCGCCTTCCACCGCATCGCCGCCTCTCTCGCCTGCTTCAGCGGTTTTCGCGGCGGTCCGGAAATGAGCGTGGCGCTGACGCGCCGGGCCAAGACGGCGTTGCGGTCGGGTGAAACCGACCTGCCGTTCGAAACGGCCGTCCAGCAGCTCTGCGGTACCCTGAATACTTCCGGCGGCCAGATCGGCTACCTGCTCGATCTTGCGGAAACGGACATGGGGCGGCAGAAGGGAGTGTTCCTGTTCGGCAGCCTGTCCCGCATCTTCAGCCATATCCGCCACGCCCGCGACCTCGCCCCGGCCCATATCCCGATCGAAGACGTCCGCCGCGAACTGGGCGGCCGCCTCCGCCGCGCCGGCATCCCCCGCGACCTCGCCGACCAGCTCATGTACAAGATAGCGTCATTGCCTTCGGAAGATGCGCCGCGGGTCTTTCTGCGATGAGGAAGCCGAAAGATCTTTGAATGCCTGCCTTATACCGACGGCATTAAACATTGACCGGTCTGGAGCGTTGGATGTCGGGCTGAAGAGGCCCGACCTACGCCAGCGTGCTTTTGGCCAAGGGTCCTTTTGTAGGTCGGGCCTCTTCAGCCCGACATCTTTGCCGGAACTCATCGGTGAATCTTCAATGCCGTTGGTATGATACCAGGAGCCGAAGAGTTTGACCTGCGGTCGGCAAGTGTTGGGCCACGGCCCAACCTACGAAGCAGGAGTCTGTAGGTTGGGCCGTGGCCCAACAAACGCTGTCCACACAGGTCAATGTCTTCGGCCCTCGGTATGACATCGGATCAGAAGAAGACCGTCAGCAAATTGGCTGCAATGATCGAGGCTATGCAGGAAGCTGCTGCCTACATGGATGGAGCCAAGGGCAAGACTTCGACGCATATGGTCGAGGTGCCCGACGTCGATGTCGGCGCTCGACAGATCGGCGCGTGTATTTCTGAAAGTCATCGAGAAGCATCCCGATGCAGTCGAAGATGCCCTGAAAGCAGGGTAGTCGATATGGTGCGGTACATTACCCGTTCAACCACCACACCGCGCCGTTCAGCACCGCCGCGTAGCTGACCCAGAGCAGGTACGGCACGAAGAGCCAACCCGCCAGCGGCTTGATTCGCCGGAAAGCCACCGTCGTAGCGCCGACGGCGGCCCAGAGCGCCGTGATCTCGATGAAGGCGGCACCCGGACTTTCCAGGCCGAAGAAGATCAGCGACCACAGGATGTTCAATGCCAGTTGAAGGCCGAACAGCGCAAGAGCGCTGCGTGCGCCGTTCAGTCCGCGCTCGCGCCAGACCAGCCAGCCGGCTATCGCCATCATGGCATAAAGCGCAGTCCAGACCGGGCCGAACAGCCAGTTAGGCGGGTTGAACCATGGCTTCTCCAAGCCGGCATACCAACCGCCGATCTGCGGCAAGGTCACCGAAGAGGCCGTCGCCGAGGCGACCGCCACGAGGATCACGAAAGCCAGCAGCATGAGCAGCGACCGGCCACGGCTGCCGGTCCGGCCCGGCTCGTCCAGGAATGTCTGAGTCATCATGGATGAGAGATCAGTCACATCGCCCATCCGGTCAAGGCCTTATGATATCGCGATCGCCACAACCATGTCTTGTAATGAGTTGCACCGCGACAAATCTGATTCTTAATCAGCCTGACGTCGTCTATGGAACGAAGCTGTGAAAACCAACGAGATCATCGGCGCGTGGCTTGCGGGCGTGAGCATCTGGGGATTGTCCATGCTCGGCCTCGCCTTGATGCAGTCGCCGCAACCGCCGGCATATCAGGAACCGCCATCACGTGGAATCATGGTGGAAGACTGGTACGCCCAGGGGTTTCCCGACGATGCCGACGAGTTGGAAGCGAAGGGGGAGGAAGACCCGGACTGGTACCAGGAGGAGGACGATCCGTCGGATCGCCCCCGTTCGACCGTCCTACCGCCCCTCCCGTCTCCAGGCCGCCAGCAGGGCTCCGACAACCAGCAATACGACCAGCCCCGCCGGCAGCAGTGACGCCTCGCTGACGCCGGTCACGACATAGTCGCCGTTGGACCGCAGCCCGATCCAGTTCCGTCCGGTCTGGTCGCGGTCGGGGCGGGTGCGCCTGATGTCGATATCGCCGTCGGCCAGCCAGTGGATGCCGCCGCCGCTCACGGCAGCCGCCAGTTCCATGCGGTCGCCGGTGGTGCGGACATCGGCCAGTTCCGGCGGGTTGACGGCGCCGACCACGGCAAGCGCCGTCCGTTCTCCGTCGCTGATCCGGTAGATGCCGGGTTCCGTCGCCAGCAGCGACGCGGTCGCCAGACCGTTGCCGTCCTCGGTCAGGTCGACGCCGCGCACGTCGTTGGACGGGCTGGTCAGTTCGACCGCGCGCGGGTCAGGTTCCAGGCTTCGCCGCTCGATCGTGATGCGGTTGCCTTCGACCTTGGCGCGAAGGTCGTTCTCCTCAAGCTCCGGCTCCTTCATCAGCCAATGGGCAAGCCGGCGGAGCAGTTCGGCCTGCGGCCCGCCGCCCTCGTAGCCGCGCGACCACAGCCAGAGCTGGTCGCTGGCGATCTGCGCCACGCGGCCTTCTCCCACCCGGTTCAGGATCATCAGCGGGCGGCCCGCCACGCCTTCCATCACCACGCTGCCCTGAAGCGGAGTCACGTCCAGTTGACGGAACCAGCGGCCCCAGCCCGGCTCGGTTCCGGCCGGCGCTCCCGGCTGCACGTCGCCGGGAAGCCCCGACGTAACGGGATGCCGGCGGCCAAGCTCGGTGACCATCGGCTTGAACGGCTGCTCGATCACTTCCCCGGTCGGCTCGCCCGGCAGCACGGCGCCCAGCGGCGTCCGGTACAGGCTCATGGAGTTGGAGAAGCTCGCACCGCCCGCTTCCAGCAAGGCGCCGCCGTTCTCGACGTAGTTCGCGATGTTGCTCAGGTAGAGCTGGGGCAGCACGCCGCGCCGCCGGTAGCGGTCGAAGATGATCAGGTCGAATTCGTCCAACTTGATCTCGAACAGCTCGCGGATCGGGAAGGCGATCAGCGACAGCTCGCGGATCGGCGTGCCGTCCTGCTTCTCCGGTGGACGCAGGATCGTGAAGTGGACCAGATCGACGCCCGGATCGGCCTTCAGCAGGTTGCGCCACGTACGCTCGCCCGCATGGGGCTCGCCGGAAACCAGCAGCACCCGCAGGCGGTCGCGGACGCCGCTGATGACGACGGCCGCCTTGTTGTTGGCCAGCGTCAGCTCTTGCGGGGCCGCTGCCACCTCCATCTCGAAGACGTTCTGGCCGCCATGATCCAGCGTGAATTCCAGCGGCATGTCGCGCCCGACGGGCACCCGGAACGGCCTCGGCGCGCCGCCATCCTGCCGGATGTTCACGACGGCGTCGGGCGACTGGTTGCCGGGCATGTCCTCCACCCGCACCGTCACCGTCACGGGCTTGCCGACTAGACCGAAGCTCGGCGCCTTGACCACGGCGAGGCGGCGATCCGCTTCGTCGTGCTCTCCGGTCAGGAGCGTGTGGATCGGGCCGAGGTCGCCCAGCCCCTTGCCCTCTCCCGGCACGTCATGGACCTGTCCGTCCGTGATGAACACCGCTCCGGCCATCCGACGTCGCGGCAGGTCCGACAAGGCGCGGTCCAGCACCTCGAACAGCTTTGTTTCCTCGATGGCGCCGCCGACGCCGCCCTCGGCTCCGCTCGTCCTGACGACGCGTACTTCCAGGTCCGGGAAGCGGGCGAGCCGTTCCTGAACGTCGCCCAGCGCGCGTTCCGTCCGGGCGCGGCGCTCGCCGATGTTCTGGCTGGGCGATTCGTCGACCACCAGCACGGCGACGTCCTTGATCGGCTGGCGGTCCTCCTGGACCAGCGACGGGTTGAGCAGAGCCACCGCCAGCGCCGCAAGACCGAGCATGCGCCAAGCCGTACCGCTTGCGCGCCGTATCAGCGCCACCAGTACGGCGGCGGCGGCCAATACGAAAAGCGGGATCAGAACCACCCACGGCAGCAGAGGTGAAAACTCTATCGCGGTGCCGTCCAGTCCACCCATCATTGCCCAAGCCTTTCCAGAATGGCGGGCACATGGACCTGATCGGCCTTGTAGTTGCCGGTCAGTGCGTACATCACCAGATTGACCCCGAACCGATAGGCCATTTCCCGCTGACGCTCGCCGCCGGGAACGACGGCGTTGCGGGGCCTGCCGCTCTCGTCCACCGCCCAGGCGCCGGCCCAGTCGGCGGCGCCGATGATGACGGAGGACACGCCGTCATTGTGACGGCCCTCCTGCGCCTCCACCCAGACGTCGCCGCCGCTGTAGCGTCCTGGGAAGTCCTGAAGCAGATAGAACGCCTTGGTCAGCACATGCTCCGGCGGGACCGGCGCCAGCGCCGGCACGTCCAGCCCGTCGACCAGCTGGCGGAGCCGCTGCGATCCGGGACCGCCGCCCGTCAGCGCCGATCCCGCGCCGAACTGCCGGTCCCGCGTGTCGAACAGGATCGTCCCGCCGTTGCGGAGGAACATGTTGAGCTTGACCCGCGCCGCGTCGCTCAGGTCCGGCTGAGACGGCGAGATCGCCCAGTAAAGCAGGGGAAAGAAGGCCAGTTCGTCCTGTTCAGGATCGACCGCCATGGCGCCGGCGGTCTCGACGGCGGTACGCCGGTTCAGGACTTCGCTGAGCCCTTCCAGTCCCGCCTTGGTCGTATCGTCCAGCGTGCGGTCCCCCGTGACCACATAGGCGAGGTAAGTCTCGCCGCTGGCCTTGAGCGCGAAGTCGTCGCCGGCGGCCCGGGCGCCGCCCGGCCAAGCCGCCACGGTCCCTGCCGCCAGCAGCACGGCCGCCGCGGTGACCGCCGCCCTGCGCCGTCCCCGTCCGAACCGGAAGTTTCCAAGCAGCCCCCGCAACACCATCGCCACGAACAGATCGGCGATCGCCAGCGCCATCGCCATTCCCAGCAGCCAGGGCTTCAGGTCCACCTCGCCCCGAGCGGCATAGGTCCCTTGGGCGACGCCGGCCGGCAGGCGCCGCAGCGGCTCGATCCTGGTCACTAGCGATGTCAGGTTGAGCGCCCGCCGGGCCTCCTCGGTCCCGTAGAAGCCGGGAGGATGGCGCGGGCCAAGCGCATCGGGACGGAAAGCGTTGCCGGGGATCGGAAAGACGGTGGCGGGCGGCGGCACCAGCTGACCGCGCCCGTCCAGCACCTCGATCGGCGCAAAGGTGGTTGCCTGCATGTCGCCGGAAACTCCCTCGCTCAAGGCGGTGATCCGCCGCAGCATATCCACGAAAAGACCGGACAGCGCCAGATTGGACCAGTCAGGGTTGGCCGTGGTGTGGACCAGCACGATCTTCCCTTCCTCTCGGTTCTCCGCCGTCACCAGCGGAGTGCCGTCGGCCAGTCTGGCCCATGTCTTGTCCGGCAGGTCGATCGACGGTTCGGCCAGGACCTGCCGGTCCACCAGCACGTCGGGCGGAATGTGCATTCCGGCGAACGGGCTCGACGGCGGGAAAGCCGCCAGTTTGGCCGGCTCCGACCACGACAGCGCGCCGCCCAGCGTCCTGTCGCCCAGCCTGAGCCGCACCGGCACCAGATGGTCGGTATGCTGCGCCAGCCGGGGGCCGGCGAAGCGGACCAGCACGCCGCCGCGCTCGACCCAGGTCTCGACGGCGGTCGCCTCGGTGTCCGTCAGCGCCCCGATATCCGCCAGGATCAGGACCGACAGGTCCCGGCTCATCAGGTCCAGCACGGTGCCGCGCCGGATCTCGCTGAAGGGGGACAGCGCCCGCTCCAGATAATACAGGTCGCTGAGGAGCGGCTGGTTCTCTCCCTCCGGCCTGCCGGAAACCAGCCCGACCGGGCGGCGGCGCCAGCGTTCGTCCAGCAGCACCGTGGCGCCGGCGGTCTGTTCGCCTTCGATCGACATCCGGACCACCTCGTTCCGCAACTCGACCGGCAAGGCAAGGCGGATTTCCTGAGTGTCCGCGCCGGGCGCGAAGGCGGCACCCTGGCGTGCCAGCAAGCGGCCGTCGTCGGCCATGGCGCGAACGGTAACGGGTGTCGGCAGGGTCGTGTCCGCCCGCTTGACGGTCGCCACCAGATCGGTCCCTTCGGTCGCCGGGGGAAGCAGCAAGTTGGGCAGCCGGTCGGCGCCGTCCATCAGGATTTCCACGCCCCCCATCTGCTGGAGCCTGGCAGCCAGCGGCTGGGCGGCTGCATCGGACAAGCCGTCCGACAGCCAGACCGTATGGGCCGATCCCTGGACCTGAAGCCCCCGCAGCGCTTCCAGCACGGCAGCGCGGTCGGTCGGCCACGGCATCGGCGCCAGCGACTGGGTGATGCGCCGCGCATCGGCGGGGCGCATCAGGTTGCTTGGCCGCGGCTTCTCGCCGGCGGCGTCGGGGGCGGTCGCCACGACGATCAGGTCGCGGTTGCCGCGTTCGGCCTGATCGACCAGATCGGCCATGGTCCGCTGCCGCGCCGGCCAGTCGCGTCCGGCGCCCCAGCCGTTGTCCACCACCATGACGATCGGGCCGCTGCCGGGCAAGCCGGCGCGCGGGTTGAGCAGCGGTTGCGCCAGCGCCAGGATCACCAGTGCCGCCAGGATGATCCGCATTATCAGCAGCCAAAGCGGCGTCCGCGCCGGCGTCTCTTCCCGCGCGACCAGATCGCGGAGCAGGCGGATCGCCGGGAACTGGACGATCCTTGGGCTTGGCGGCGTCAGTCTCAGCAGCCACCAGAGGACCGGCAGGACGATCAGGGCTCCGAGGATCCAAGGTACTGCGAAGGCTATCGGTCCCAGTCCCAGCATGGTTCAGCTCGTCGGTTCCTGGGCGATTGCCCCGTAGAGAGCGAGAAGGGCGGTTTGCGGCGGCCGGTCCGTCCTGTGCGTGACGAAGCTCCAACCGGCGGCGCGGGCCAGTGCCGCCAAGCCGTCGCGATGGGCTTCCAGTCTTTCCATATAGGCCTGCCGGACGGCTTCGACGCGCGGGATCAGCAGTTCGTCCTCGCCTTCCATCCCCTCGAACTCGACCCGGCCGTCGAACGGCAGGGTCTCCTCGGCGGGGTCGAGGATCTGCACGAGGTGTCCGCGCAGACCGCGGCCGCTCAGTGCCGCGACGGTCTTGTGGATGTCGGGCAGCGGCGACAGCAGGTCGCCGATCAGCACGACCTGGGCATGACGGGGCAGGGGTTCGACGCGCGGCAGGCCGTCCTTCGGCAGGGTGTCTTCCAGTATCCTCATGGCGAGCCGGTTCAGGGTCACCTTGTTTCCCGATGGTGGCAAGCCGCTCCCCAGCAGCGCCACCCTTTCGCCGCCCCGGACCAGAAGCACCGCCAGTGCCATGATCAGCAGTTCCGCCCGTTCCTTCTTGGTCGGCAGTCCCTGGACGGATCGATAGTCCATCGAAGACGACGAATCGTGCCAGAGCCAGACGCTCTGCGCCGCTTCCCACTCGTTCTCGCGGACGAAGACCGGCTGCGTCTTTCCCGACTGGCGCCAGTCGATCATCGTCGCGCTGTCGCCGATTTCATAACGCCGGTACTGCCAGAAGGTTTCTCCGGTGCCGACGCGGCGCCGGCCATGGACGCCCTGTGCGACGGTCGCGGCTACCCGTTCCGCCGCGACCAGCAGCGGGGGGAGCCGGGCGGCCAAGGCCTCCGACCGGTGCTGTGCCCGCAGGGCCGTCGCCGCCAGATCCGGTTTGCCGATGGGGTCGCGCGCCATTCCCGCTTACCGCAGCGGTTCGCACAAACGGTCGATCACGTCGTCGAGCGTGATGCCGTCGGCGCGGGCTGCGAAGTTGAGCGCCATGCGATGCTTGAGCACGGGCTTGGCCAGCGCCAGCACGTCGTCGAGCGAGGGTGACAGCCGCCCGTCGAGCACGGCGCGGGCGCGGGCCGCCATCATCAGCGCCTGACTGGCGCGCGGTCCGGGGCCCCAGGCGACGTGACTGCGGACTTCCTCCAGCTCAGAACTTTCCGGGCGGCCGGACCGGACGAGGCCGAGGATGCCTTCCACCACGCTTTCACCCACGGGGACGCGCCGGATCAGCCGCTGCGCCGCCATCAGGTCGGTCGGATTCAGCACGGCCACGGCGGGCTCCTCGTCCGTCCCCGTGGTGGCGATCAACATCCGCCGTTCCGCCTCGTATTCCGGGTAGGTCACGTCCACCTGCATCAGGAAGCGGTCGAGTTGGGCTTCCGGCAAGGGATACGTCCCTTCCTGTTCGAGCGGGTTCTGGGTCGCCAGCACATGGAAGGGCTGAGGCAGGGGATGGTAGTGGCCGGCGACGGAAACGCGGCGTTCCTGCATGGCCTGAAGCAGGGCGGACTGAGTGCGCGGGCTGGCGCGGTTGATCTCGTCCGCCATCAGGAGCTGGCAAAAGACCGGACCCGGAATGAAGCGGAAGGACCGCCGGCCGTTCTCGGCCTCTTCCAAAACTTCCGAACCGAGGATATCCGCCGGCATTAGGTCAGGCGTGCACTGGATGCGCTTGTCGTCCATGCCGAGGACGATGCCCAGCGTCTCGACCAGCCGGGTCTTCGCCAGGCCGGGAACGCCGATCAGCAGCACGTGTCCGCCGGCCAAGAGCGTGATCAGCGTAAGGTCCACGACTTCCTGCTGGCCGAAGATGATCCGGCCGATGCGGTCCCGGACGACCGTAAGGCGGCCGCCGAGCGTTTCTACCTCGGCCAGCAGTTGGGCCGGATTCTCGCCACCGGGGGACCCTTGGCGCATCGTATCGGTAACGGTCAAATCAGGGATCTCCTGTGGTTGTACGATACCCGGTAGCATGGCCTGACGTAGGAACTAGTTTATCAGTATGGCGAAAATGCGTACCCGACTGGTCATATTAACAGGAAATTCGCCTGCACAACGAGGAAAGCAAGCCCATGCCCAATAGGCCGTCATCATCCGATCCCGTGCCGGAGACGCCCGCCGGCCTGTTCGCGGCCGGCGACCGGCGGCCCGACGAAGGATATCAGATCCGGATCGACCGGGAAGGCACCTGGTACTACCACGGTTCCCCGATTCGCCGGATGGAGCTGGTGAAGCTGTTCTCGACCGTGCTCCGGCGCGACGAGGCCGGCGATTACTGGTTGGTTACTCCCGCAGAACGAGGCAGGATACAAGTAGACGAGGTTCCGTTTACCGCGGTCGGACTGACGGTCCGCGGCGAGGGCGAAGACCAGGAGTTGATTTTCCGCACCAACCTGGATGTCGAAATTTCAGCGGGACCCGATCATCCGATCCGGGTGGAAGAGAGTGATGGAACGGGTGAACCGAGGCCCTATATCCTGGTGCGCGACAATCTGGAAGCCCGCATCACCCGGTCGGTCTTCTACGAACTGGTTGAACGGGCGGAAACGCTCGAAGACGGGGAGGAAGTTCAGGTCGGAATATGGAGCAAGGGCACATTTTTTCCTCTGGGGCGTCCGATGAGTCGCACGACGGTATTTTGAGCGGGGCATTGAACAAGGAACAGATCATCGGCAGGCTGCCGCGCATCGCCGCGACGGCGAACCGGACCCAGCCGGGGCGGACCTTGAAGGTCCGGGGCGATCACGACCTCAACCAAGGCATGGGGGCTCCGGCCAAGCTGCGCCATGCCTCCGTGCTGGTCCCGCTGGTCGAGCGGGAAGGTGGGATGACCATCATCTTCACCCAGCGCACGGCCCATCTGGCCGCCCATGCCGGCCAGATCAGCTTTCCCGGCGGCGGGATGGAACAGGCGGACCGCGACGCCGTGGCCACGGCGTTGCGGGAAACCCAGGAAGAGATCGGCCTGGAGCCGGAACGGGTCGAAGTGGCCGGCCGTCTCGACACCTATGTCACGCGCACGGGTTTCGAGATCACGCCGGTCGTCGGGTTCATCCGGCCCCCTTTCATCCTTAATCCCGACCCCTTCGAGGTGGCCGAAGTCTTCGAGGTCCCGCTGGAGTTCTTCCTGAGGCCAGGGGCGGCCAAGAAGGAGACGCGGCAGTTCCAGGGAAACCAGCGCTACTTCTACGTCTTTCCCTACGAAGACAGGTATATCTGGGGCGCTACGGCGGGCATGCTGGTGAACCTAGTCGACGTCCTGAACGGCTGATGCTGAAGAATCTGCTGACGGTCGTGCTGCCGCTGATGCTGCCGACCCTGATCTACATGGCTTACGCGATGTTCGGCCGCCGCAAGACGGCGGCACTGGAAGGCGCTCCCGCGAGCTGGTGGACCGGGGCTCCCTGGACATGGCTGGTGACCGGCGGGGTCGTTCTCGCCGCCGCCGTCCTGGTGACGGTGGCGCTGACCGGCGGCTTCGATACCAGCGGGACCTATCACCCGGCCCGCCTGATCGACGGCCGAGTGATCGAGGGCGAGACGACGCCCTCCGCGCCCGATCCTGCCTCACCTGCGGTCCCGCGCCCGTGATCCCGGCCGGCAGCATCGAGCTCCCGCCGTCCATGGCCGCTGCGGAAACGCGACGGGTGTTCGATGCCGTCACCGCCGACGGCGCCCAGGCCCGCTTCGTCGGCGGCTGCGTCCGCGATGCGCTGCTCCGCCGCGCGGTCAAGGATATCGACATCGCGACCGATGCGGAACCAGAACGGGTCATGCGGCTGCTGGAAGCCGCGCGAATCAGAGCAATTCCGACCGGGATCGCCCACGGTACCGTCACCGCCGTCATCGCTCCGGCGCATTACGAGATCACGACCCTGCGTCACGACGTCGAAACCTTCGGTCGCCATGCCCGCGTCGCTTTCACCGACGACTGGATGACCGACGCGTCGCGCCGCGACTTCACGATGAATGCCCTGTTCTGCACCATCGACGGGACCCTCTACGATCCTTTCGGCGGGGTGGAGGACGCTCGCGCCGGCCGGGTCCGGTTCGTCGGCGATCCCGCCGCCCGGATAACCGAGGATGTGCTCCGGCTGCTTCGGTTCTTCCGCTTCCAGGCCCATTACGGCCTGACGCCGCCGGAACCGGCTGCCTTGCGAGCCTGCATCGGACTGGCGCCCCAACTGCCCCAGCTGTCCGGCGAGCGCGTCCAGGGCGAGGTGTTCCGCCTGCTGCGCGCTGCCGATCCGGTGCCTGTGGTGCGCCTGATGCTGGACAACGGCATCCTGGAGCATCTGCTGCCGGAGGCCACGTCGATCGGTCGGCTGGTTTTCGCCGTGGGCGCCGCACCCGGTCACGACGATCCTGTTTTCCGCCTTGCCGCCCTGCTGGATACGGATCGCGCGGGCGCCTTGAGGGTGGCGGAGAGGCTGCGCCTGTCCAACGCCGATTCCGATCGGCTTGCCTTGCTGACGGCGCCGCCAGTACAGGTTTCAAGCTTGGACCCAAGGCAACTGCTCTATCGTTTCGGACCCGACACCGCCCGCGACCTCGTGCTGCTGCACGATCCCGAACGCCGTGCCTTGGCCGCACAGGCGGCGGCCCAGTGGGAAGACCCCCGTTTTCCGCTCCAGGGCCGCGACCTGCTGGAACTCGGTGTGCCACGCGGCCCTCAAGTCGGCCGGCTCTTGAAGGATCTCGGGCGCTGGTGGGAAGATCGGGACTATCGTCCGACCCGCGAAGACTGCCTGAGCGAACTCCACGCCCGGCTTGCCGGAGAACCGTAACGGAGGCGACACATCCATGCGCTCCCTGATCGTCACCGCCGTCCTGGCGGTCGTCCTGATCGGCTTCGTCTTCGGCAACGCCGCCTTTTCCATCAGCGTGCTCGCCGACCGCATAGGCGGGGTGAACGCCTTCAACTACCGCATCGCATCCACGACGGTCGTGATCCTGCTGGTCGCATGGCTCCATGCCCGCCTGTCTTCCGGCCCCGGCTGGCTGGGCCGCGCGATATTGGCAGGCGTTCTCTGGCTGGGGCTGTCCGTCGCTCTGGAAGTAACGATAGCCCGCGCGCTGATGGGAGTAAGCTGGCCCAATCTGCTCGCCAATTATGCGATCTGGCGCGGTGAACCGTGGTCCGTCGTCCTGCTGCTGGAACTGGCGGCACCTGTCTTGTTCGGTTGGCTCAGGAACCGGCGGGGTGCGGCTGGCTGAACCTCAGGGCCACTTCACCTCCGGCGGCATCGACATCAGGATCGCTTCCACGTTCCCTCCGGTCTTCAAGCCGAAGGTCGTTCCACGGTCGTAAAGAAGGTTGAACTCGACGTAGCGGCCGCGCCGCACCAACTGGTGCTCGCGCTGCTCGGGCGTCCAGGGATCGTTCATGTGGCGGCGGACGATGCGGGTATAGACGTCCAGGAACGCCAGCCCGACATCGCGGGTGAACGCGAAATCCGCTTCCCAGTCGCCGCTGTCCAGGTTGTCGTAGAAGATGCCGCCAATGCCGCGCGGCTCGTCCCGGTGCGGCAGGTAGAAGTAGCGGTCGCACCATTCCTTGAAGCGCTCGTAATAGTCCGGACCATGGGAGTCGCACGCCGCCTTGAGTGCTGCATGGAAGTCGGCTGCGTCTCTCTCCGCCGGGAACATCGGCGTCAGGTCGGCGCCGCCGCCGAACCAGCCGAGCGACGTCACGATATGCCGCGTGTTCATATGGACCGCGGGGACGAGCGGCGAGCGCATATGCGCCACCAGGCTGATGCCGGCCGCCCAGAACCGGCCGTCCTCCGCCGCTCCCGGCATGTTCTTGCGGAACTCGGGACTGAAGAAGCCGTGAACGGTCGAGATGTTGACTCCGACCTTCTCGAACACGCGGCCTCGCATGATCGACATGACGCCGCCGCCGCCATGACCGCCCTCGGCGTCCGGACGGTTCCATTCCTTGCGCTCGAAACGGCCGGCGGGCATGTCGGAGTTGGTGCCGGTCAGTTCGTCCTCGATGCTTTCGAACGCGCCGCAGATGCGGTCGCGCAACTCCGCGAACCAGGCGACCGCGCGGGCCTTCCGCTGGTCGGTCGAGTGCTCATCGGTCGGAACTGTGCGGTCCATGGTCGGTCCTTCAAGCGATCAGTCTATTCCAGTATCACCGGACGCCGCCGGCGGCAACGCCGTTTGGCGCAGCGCCTCGCCCAGCACCATGGCGGCTGCCACCGCCACGTTCAGCGACCGCAGTCCCGGCCTCATCGGTATCCTGATCCTGGCGTCGGCGGCATCGGCCACTTCATCCGGAACGCCGGCGCTTTCGCTTCCCATCAGCAACGCGTCGCCCGGCCTGAAGGTGAAATCCAGGTAGGGGACGGACCCCCGGGTGGTCAGAAGCACGATCCGGCCTATGTTCAACTCAGCGCGGTTCGTTCCGCTTGCGAATCGGTCCCAGGAAATGTGACGTTTCATGTCGAGATGATCGATGTAATCCATTCCGGCGCGCCTGAGCCGGCGGTCGTCCAGGATGAATCCGCATGGTTCTATGATGTCGAGCGGAACGCCCATGCAGGCTGCCAGCCGCATCATGGCGCCGGTATTCTGCGGAATGTCGGGCTGGTAAAGCGATAAACGCACGCGCGTAGCGTTGGGGGCGTCAAAAATCAAGGGTCATTCTCTCAGCGAAACGACGCAGCCGGCGAAGCGCGACACTATGTCTCCGGAAGTCCGACTTTCCTTGACTGCCCTCGAGAGGTATATCCCTTTCACCACTGCGGCTGGGATATACCGGCCTATAAGTCGAGGTTTTGGGCTCGAGGTTTTCGGTTAGGTCCGAAGCAGACACAGCCGAAAACTATTGTTAATGTCCGTCCGGTTTGCAAGCGCATGGCAGTGTGCTTGCCTAGGGCCAAGGAGAGAAAAGCTAATGTCGGATACCACCCATCCGGCCGGTGGCGGCGGTCAGGGAGGCCATGAAGGCGAGGGAGCGACCCGTCGCGATTTCCTGTATCTCGCGACCGGTGCCGTTGCGGCAGTCGGAGTTGCGTCGGTAGCATGGCCGTTCATCGACAGCATGAACCCGGCGGCCGATACGCTGGCGCTCGCGCAGATCGATGTCGATCTGTCGCCGATCCAGGTCGGTCAGTCGATCACCGTGACATGGCGCGGGAAGCCGGTCTTCATCCGCCGCCGCACGGAAGAGGAAATCGCCGCCGCCGCTTCCGTCAATCTTGCCGAACTGCGCGATCCCGCACCGGACAGCGCGCGTGTCCAGCAGCCGCAATGGCTGGTCATGGTCGGCATCTGCACGCATCTGGGCTGCGTTCCGCTCGGTCAGAAATCGACCGATCCCAAGGGTGATTACGGTGGGTGGTTCTGTCCCTGCCATGGCTCCCACTACGATACGGCGGGCCGTATCCGTCGCGGCCCCGCGCCGCTTAACCTGGCTCTGCCGGAATATGCGTTCCTGACAGACACGTCGATTCGCGTCGGTTAGTTGATCAACTGGAGCTGAACATGGCTGCCCCGCAGTTCAAGAATCCCGTGGTTCGGTGGATCGACTACCGTTTGCCGATCTTCACGCAGCTGAACCACGAGTACAACGAATACCCGATGCCGAAGAACTGCAATTATTTGTGGTCCTTCGGCGCCATCGCCATGGTCGTGCTGATCACGATGATCGTGTCCGGCATCACCTTGGCGATGAACTACACGCCGCACACCGCCTACGCCTTCAATTCGGTCGAGCGCATCATGCGCGACGTGAACTTCGGCTGGCTGATCCGGTACATCCACATGAACGGCGCGTCGATGTTCTTCATCGCCGTCTTCATCCACATCTTCCGCGGCCTGTATTTCGGTTCGTACAAGGCCCCGCGCGAAATCCTGTGGATGCTGGGTGTCGTCATCCTGCTTCTGATGATGGCCACCGCGTTCATGGGGTACGTGCTTCCCTGGGGCCAGATGAGCTTCTGGGGCGCCACCGTCATCACCAACCTGTTCTCCGCGTTCCCCATCATCGGCGATCACATCGTGACCTGGCTGTGGGGCGGCTTCTCGGTCGACAACCCGACGCTGAACCGGTTCTTCGCTCTCCACTACCTGCTGCCGTTCGTGCTGCTGGGCGTCGTCTTCCTGCACGTCGCCGCCGTCCACGTGCACGGCTCGAACAACCCGGTCGGCATCGACATCAAGGGTCCGCAGGACAGCCTGCCGTTCCATCCTTACTTCACGATCAAGGATACGTTCGGCCTGGGCGTCTTCATGATCATCTTCGCCGGCTTCGTGTTCTTCGCGCCGAACTTCATGGGTCATCCGGATAACTACATTCCGGCCAACCCGCTGGTCACTCCGGCGCACATCGTCCCGGAATGGTACTTCCTGCCGTTCTACGCGATCCTCCGCGCGGTTCCCGACAAGCTCGGCGGCGTCCTTGCCATGTTCGGCGCCATCGCTGTGCTGTTCGTCGTGCCCTGGCTCGATACCTCCAAGGTCCGCAGCGCCAACTACCGTCCGCTCTACCGGCAGTTCTTCTGGGTCCTGGTCGTCGCCTGCATCCTGCTGGGCTATGCCGGTTCGCAGCCTGCCGAAGGCATCTGGCTGATCGTCGCTCGCGTCGCGTCGATCTATTACTTCGCTCACTTCCTGATCATCCTGCCGCTGCTCGGCAAGCTGGAGCGTCCCCGGCCGCTTCCCGCCAGCATCAGCGAACCCGTTCTGAAGGGTGGTGGTCGCCTGGCGACCGCGGCAGCCGCCAAGCCGATGGAGAAGGCCTAATGCGCTCGTTGAAGAAGGTCATCCTGGCGGCGGCGATAGGCCTGGGACTTACAGGTTCGGCTTTCGCCGCCGGGGAACAGATCGAGCTGCCCAAGCAGGAGTGGTCGCATAGCGGCATTTTCGGCACCTTCGACCGGGCGTCGCTTCAGCGCGGCTTCCAAGTCTACAAGGAAGTGTGCTCGACCTGCCATGGCATGAGCCTCGTATCGTACCGCAACCTCACGGCGCTGGGTTTCAACGCGGACGAGGTCAAGGCGATCGCGGCCCAGTACACCGTGATGGGCGGTCCGAACGACGCTGGCGAGATGGTCGAGCGGCCCGCCATCCCGGCGGACCACTTCAAGGCTCCGTTCCCGAACGAGCAGGCGGCCCGTGCCGCCAACGGCGGCGCCTATCCGCCCGACCTGTCGCTGATGGCGAAGGCGCGTCCGGGTGGCGAGGACTACATCTACGCGCTGCTGACCGGCTTCGAAGAGCCGCCGGCCGACGTGAAGGTCCCCGACGGGATGTACTATAACAAGTACTTCCCCGGTCACCTGATCGGTATGCCCGGGATTCTCCAGGACGACAGCGTCACCTACACCGACAACACTCCGGCCACGCAGGCCCAGTTGGCGCACGACGTTTCCGCCTTCCTGGCGTGGGCGGCGGAACCTCACCTGGAAGCGCGTAAGCAGACCGGTGTGAAGGTCATCCTGTTCCTCCTCGTCTTCACGGGTATGATGTATGCCGTGAAGCGCAAGGTCTGGGCTGACGCGCACCACTGACCGCGTCGGGACTGACTGTCCAAGGAAAAGGGCGCCTCCGGGCGCCCTTTTCTGCTTTCTGGGGAATCGGTTGCGAAGGGATGACGAATGATGACGTTTCATGACGTTCTAGGGTTTTGGTTCAGCTCCGCCACCCGTCCCAAGTGGTTCGAGCAGAGCGACGCCTTCGACGCGGAGGTCCGGCGCCTGCTGATGCCGGTCCACGAACAGGCGGCGGCCGGCCGGTTGCCGGAGTGGCGGGAGACTCCCGAGGGATGCCTGGCGCTGGTCATCCTCCTGGATCAAGTGCCGCGCAACGTCTTTCGAGGCACACCCCGAGCCTTTGCCAATGATCCGGCTGCCCGCGATCTCACCAGACTGGCGATAGAGCGTGGGTATGACTCCGGCTTCGACATGCACCAGCGGTTGTTCCTGTATCTTCCGCTGGAGCATAGCGAGGATCTGGCCGACCAGCGCCTGTCGGTCGAACTCACCCGTTCCCGCATCGGCGATCCCGAATATCTCGACTATGCGGAGCGCCATCTGCGAATAATCCAGCGCTTCGGCCGATTCCCGCACCGCAACCGCATTCTCGGCCGCGCCTCGACGGAGGAGGAGACCGAGTTCCTGAAGCAGCCGGGATCGTCGTTCTGATGGCCCCCGCCCATGCCAATCCGCTGAGCGGGATCGACCACACCCTGATCGGCGTCCGCGACCTTGAAGCCGCCCGCGAGACGTGGCGGCGTCTGGGCTTCACCGTGACTCCGCGTGGACGCCATATCGGCTGGGGTACCGGCAATTACTGCGTCATGTTCAGGGATGACTACGTCGAGCTTCTCGGCATCGTCGATCCGGCCCAGTTCCTGAACCGCCTGGACGTACAGCTGGAAACGAGGGGAGAAGGCTTTCTGGGTCTCGCCTTCGCCGCAGGATCGTCCGCCGCCGTCCAGGCCGCGTTCCCCCATGCCACGCAGCCGCCGAAGGACTTGGGTCGCTTGCTGGAACTGCCGGAAGGGAACGTCACTCCGCGGTTCTCGCTGGTCCATTTCGATCCGGATGCGACCCCCGGCCTTGCCACCTTCTCCTGCACCCACTTAACGCCCGAAATGCTGCGCCGCCCTGAATGGCTGGACCACGCCAACGGCTCGCTCGGTCTGGAAAGCGTCACCATCGCCGTAGCCGATCCCGCAGCCTTGGCTTCGGCCTATGCGGCCCTGTTCGGCGAGCCGGCGCTCAAGGGCGGGCAGGGCAGGCTGGAGGTCGGAACCGGCGCCCACACGGTGCGCTTCCTGTCACCCGATCGCCTGGAGCGGCGATATCCCGGTCTTGGCGGCGCATCGGTCATGACAGTGGCGTCGCGGGATCTGGAGGCGACCCGCGCATATCTCGCAGCCATGGGCATCCCACTTGCCGAAGCCGCCGGGGCACGTCTCGTCGTTCCGCCGGAGCAGGCAAATGGGATCGTGCTGGAGTTCGTCGAAACCTGAGGATTAAGGAAGGGTCAGGACGCGAGTCGGCGGACCAGTGCCGGGATATCTGCCACGGCGGTCGGCGGCGCGAACAGGAAACCCTGCATACGGTCGCAGCGGTAAGCCCGCAGGAAGATCAACTGCTCCTGGGTTTCCACACCTTCGGCGATCACCCGCATCTTCAGCGCATGGGCCATGTTGATGATGGCGTTGACGATGGAGGCGGCGTCCGGGTCCTCGACCATGCCCTGGACGAAGCTCTTGTCGATCTTGA
This sequence comes from Skermanella aerolata KACC 11604, assembly GCF_000936425.1. Lineage (GTDB taxonomy): Bacteria > Pseudomonadota > Alphaproteobacteria > Azospirillales > Azospirillaceae > Skermanella > Skermanella aerolata. The sequence continues at coordinate 85,736 of NZ_AVFK01000027.1, forward strand.
TCGCCTCGATCGGAAAGCGCTTCAAATAGCTGAGGGAGGAATATCCGGTTCCGAAATCATCCAGCAGGAACCTTACTCCGGCTGCATGAAGTTCCAGCAGCGCCTCGCGGATGCCGGGGGTGCTGCGGAACAGGGCGGTCTCCGTCAGCTCCAGCTTCAGATGGGACGAAGGCAGGCCGGAATGGGCCAGGATAGCCAGCGCCTTGCGGCTCAGATGGGGGTCGCTGACCTGACGGCCTGACAGGTTGACCGAGACCGGCAGATCGACCAGCCCTTCGCGCCGCCACGCCGCCATCTGCTCGCAGGCGGACCGCAGCACAAGCTCGCCCAGGGGGATGATCAGGCCGGTCTCTTCCGCGGCCGGAATGAACTCGCCGGGGGAGATCAGCGCGCCGTCCTCGCCGCGCCAGCGGACCAGCGCCTCGAATCCGGCCAGCTTCAGGGTCTCGACCTCGATTTTGGGCTGGTAGACCAACTCGAACTGGTCGGCATCGATTGCCCGGCGCAGACGGCTTTCCAGCGAAAGCTGGCGGGCCGCGTGAGTTTCCATGTCCGGGGTATAGAGCTCGAACCGCGAGGTGCCCTGGTCGCGCGCCCGCTGCAAGGCCGCGCCGGCCATCCGGACCAGTTCGTCCGGGTTGCCGGCATCGAAGGGCGACAGGCTGACGCCGATCACCGGCGGCAGCAGGAAGTCCTGTCCGTCCGCCTCGATCGGGGTGCTGAAAGTCGCGATGATGCTCTTGACCGTCGCCAGTGCCTCTTCCGGGTCGGCGAGGTTGGGCAGCAGGACTGCGAACAGGTCGTCGCCGATCCGGCCCACGACATCGTCCGGACCCAGCGCCCGGCGCAGCCGGTCTACCAGCCGGCGCATCAGATGGTCGGCGGCCGTCCGGCTGTGGGCGAAGCGGATCGGGTCGAGCCGGTCGAAACTGATCGCCAGCAGGGCCGCGATCCTCTCGTCGGCGGCAGGACGCTCCAGCGCCGTCGTGACCCGCTCACCGAACAGGGACAGGTTCGGCAGCCCGGTGACCTGATCGAAGGAGGCCAGGTAATGGATCCGCTCCCGTGCCCTGCGGGCTTCGGTCACGTCCTCGAACAGGCCGATGATGTATTTAGGCCGGCCGAGCGGATCTCGGACCAGCGATGCCGTGGTGCGTGCCCAAAGCTCCGTGCCGTCGCGCCGTTGGAACCGCCGCTCCGTCTGGAAAGTTGCCCGGCGCCCGCTTAGGAGTTCCAGGAAGCGTCCGGTGACCTGGGAGATCTCGTCCTCGTGGACGAACTGCTTGAACGATTGGCCGATGACCTCTTCACGGCCATAGCCCAGCATGGTCTCCAGCGTCCGGTTGACGTCGATGATCCTGCCGTCCACCGAGGCATAGCCGATGCCGACGCCGGCATGCTCGAAGATGGACCGGAACCGCTGCTCGCTGTCCCGAAGAGCCTGTTCGGCCTCGACCCGTTCCGAAATGTCGATGCTCGATCCGAACAGCCGCGTCACCCGCGAACCGGAAGCGCCGCCGATGATCGGAACCAGCCGCGTTTCCCAATGTCGGCGCCCGGTGGGAAGGTGCAGCACCTCCTGGAAAGTGGTGGGGAGCTGGCGCTTGACGCATGTCCGGTAATGGGCGAGCACGCTGGCGGCGTCGTCCGGCGGCAAAACCTGCTCGGGGCTTCGTCCGATCACTTCGTCCAGGGACAGGCCGGTCAGTTCCTCATGCCGGCGGTTGAGCATGGCGTAACGAAATTGACCGTCCTCCGTCACGTCGACGATGAAGACGGAGGCCAGCAGATTGTCGATGACGTGGCTGATCTGTCCATCGGTCGGGCCGGCATCCTCGGTCACGATAACGTGAGTTGCCTTGGCGCCGCCGATGGGTTGAATATTCAATGCTACCGGACCGTGCGCCAGATCGAGGACGACGACCGAAGGCTCGGCTCCCGCAAGTGCCTCCACGAGCATGGCGCAATCTACAGGCTGCGCGAGCCGTGATGCATACTCGGCGAGGTCGCGGCCAACCACTTCGGGGCTGCTGGTCCCCAGCAAGCCGGCGAAGCGGTCGTTGACGGCGACGATGTGAGAGATGGCCGTCGGCGGAACCTGACGCTCCAGGATTGCCTGGCCGATCTCTTCCGAGGCCGTATGCGGAAGCGCCTGCGGCGCGTCCAGACCAGCCGTCATCACATCATACATTCCAAGACTTAATCCCATCGGTCCGGCCCATGCGGCTCGTGCTCATGCACAAGTAACACAGGATACCGGATCAATGGACCATTTTTAGTAAAAAAATTATTTACCTATCGATTGTAGTATATCGTCATAGGCAAACAGCTTTAGACGTTGAAGCGGAAGTGGAAAATATCGCCGTCCTGGACGATGTATTCTTTGCCTTCCTGCCTCATCTTTCCCGCCTCTTTCGCGGCTTGTTCGCCTCCAAGTGTGACAAAGCTGTTATAATCTATCGTTTCCGCCCGGATAAAACCGCGTTCGAAGTCGCTGTGGATAGCGCCGGCGGCTTCAGGAGCCTTGGCATTGCGATGGACCGTCCAGGCACGGGCCTCCTTGGGACCGACGGTGAAGAAGGTGATCAGGTCGAGCAACTCGTAGCCGGCGCGGATCACCCGGTTCAATCCCGGCTCGTCGAGGCCAAGGGATTCCAGATATTCCTTCTTCTCGGCCTCGTCGGTAAGCTGCGCCACCTCCGACTCGATGGCGGCGGAGACGATGACGCTGACGGCACCCTGAGCCTTCGCCATTTCCGCAACCTTAGCGGACAGCGCATTGCCTGTGGAGGCCGCGTCTTCCTCGACGTTGCAGACATAGACGACCGGCTTGCCGGTCAGCAGCAGCAGCGATTTGAACAGCGGCAGTTCGTCGTGGGAAACATCCAGCGTGCGGGCGGGTTTGCCCGCTTGGAGAACGGCCAGCGCCCGCTCCATCATGTCGGCCGTGGCCTTGGCTTCCTTGTCTCCCCCCTTGGCCTTCTTCTGCATGGCATACAGACGGCGCTCGAGACCGTCCATGTCTGCCAGCATCAGCTCGGTCTCGACCGTTTCGGCATCGCGGATGGGATCGATGCCGCCTTCGACATGGGTGATGTCGTCGTCCTCGAAGCAGCGCAGCACGTGGACGATGGCATCGACTTCGCGGATATTGCCGAGGAACTGGTTGCCCAGCCCCTCACCCTTGCTGGCGCCCCGGATCAGGCCGGCGATATCGACGAATTCCAACTGGGTCGGGATGATCTTGGCCGACTTGGCGATCGTAGCGATCTTGTCGAGTCGCGGATCCGGCACGCCGACGCGCCCGACATTCGGCTCCTTGGTGCAGAACGGGAAGTTCGCCGCCTCGGCCGCCTGGGTGGCGGTCAGCGCGTTGAACAGAGTGGACTTGCCCACATTCGGCAGGCCGACGATGCCGCAATTGAAACCCATGGGAAATGCCGCCGCTTTCAAAAATAATCCAACCGCGGCCGAGTCCCGGCCGCTCCAGGCTTCTATATGCGATACGGAACGCTAAAACGAAAGTCCGGAAGACTTGCCGGACCCGTTTCCGCTATGCTTCGCCCGTTGCGAGAAGGGGAATTCATAGATGTCCGACCCAAGACAGGAACTGCTGCGCCAGATGGCCGCCTTGCGCAAAAGCCTGGACCCCAAGGTGGTCGAACGCCTGGATCTCGCAACCGAGGGCAAAGTCCCCTACGACCGCGAGACAGCCCAGAGCGCCGTTCGCCAGTTCCTCGCCACCCGGCAGGATGGCGGTCGGTTCCAGAAGAAGCTGGTCGAAGCCTTGAAGAAGGGCGGGGGAAAGGACGTCAAGGCGTAAGGGACGCGCCTCAGGACGCGATGGCGATCCTGCTGGCGAACTTTTCCGGCTGCCCGGCGACCATCAGGGGAAGCTCCTTCGCGACAGTGTCAAGCAGCGGGTCGAGCCAGACCTGCTCGGTCTTGCTGAAGTCGTGCAGGACATAGCCGTGGACGAGGTCCTTGTTGCCCGGATGTCCGATCCCAAGGCGAATACGCCAATAATCCTTGCCGATATGGTCGTCGATCGAGCGCAGCCCGTTATGGCCGCCGTGGCCGCCGCCCTGCTTGACCCTGACCTTGCCCGGAGCGAGGTCCAGGTCGTCATGGATTACGATGACGTCTGGCGGCGTCAGCTTGAAGAAGCGCATCGCTTCGCCGACCGACTGGCCGGAAACGTTCATGAAGGTCTGCGGCTTCAGCGCCAGCACCTTTTCGGACTCGACTGAGCCATCGCAGCTCTGGCCCTGGAAACGCCTGCGCCAGGGGCCGAAGCCATGGCGGCGGACGATTTCGTCCACCGCCATGAAGCCGATATTGTGCCGGTTGCGGGCATATTCCGAACCAGGATTGCCCAGGCCCACCAGCAGCAACATAAGCTTACTCCTGCTCTGCTTCCGGCTCTTCCGCGCCGCTGGCTTCCGACTTCACCGCCGACGGAGAGGCGATGGTCGCGACGGTGAAGTCGCGGTCGGTGATGGTCGGCGCGACACCGGCCGGCAGCTTGACCGAGCTGATGTGGATCGAATCGCCCAGGTCGTAGCCCTCGAGGTCGACGGTGATGTGCTCCGGGATTTCCTCGGCGCCGCATTCGACTTCGATCTCGTGGCGGACGATGTTCAGCATGCCGCCACGCTTCAGGCCCGGAGACTTCTCGGCGTTGACGAATTCGACCGGAACGGCGACGCTGACCCGCGCTTCCTTGCTGACGCGCAGGAAGTCCACGTGGATCGGAATGTCGGTGACGGGATCGAACTGAACGTCACGCGGCAGCACGTGGTAGGTCGACTCGCCGACCTTGACGTCGAACAGGTGGGTGAAGAAGCCCGGGGTGCGCAGGACGCGTTCGAACTTCAGCCGGTCAAGCGAGATGGTGACCGGCTTTTCCTTGTTGCCGTAGATCACGGCGGGGATCCGGCCGGCGCGGCGCGTCTGGCGGGCAACCCCCTTGCCGGCCCGCTCACGTACCTCGGCGGCGAGAACTGTAGCTTCGGACATACTCTACTCCATACACGATAAGGCGGTCGCTCAGGGACCGCCCTTGGGTGGACGCCGGCCTCCAGGGGTGCCGGACGTACCGCGGCCGCCTTGCTTGGCGCCGACCGCAGGTCCCAGTGGCAGAAGCCTCTCAGGAGGCTCCGCCGAATTCGATGAACCGACCGTCCAGTTGCCCGGCGATCAGTTGAAGAGGCTGGAAACCGACCGTTCCTCGCTGATGCGGGTGATCGCCTCGGCGATCAGCGGGGCGATGGTCAGCTGGCGGACGTTGCGCGACACGCGTACGGCTTCCGTCGCCTGGATGCTGTCGGTGGTCACCAGCATTTCCAGCGGGGAGGCCGAGACGCGGGCAACGGCACCGCCGGACAGGACGCCGTGGGTGACATAGGCGCTGACCGACTTGGCGCCTTCCTTCATCAGTGCCGTGGCCGCGTTGCACAGGGTGCCGCCGCTGTCCACGATGTCGTCCACCAGGATGCAGCGCCGTCCTTCGACCTCGCCGATGATGTTCATGACTTCCGACACGCCGGCGCGCTCGCGCCGCTTGTCGATGATCGCCAGGTCGGCGTCGAGCCGCTTGGCGATGGCGCGGGCACGGACCACGCCGCCGACGTCGGGCGACACGATGACGAGCTGTTCTCCCGACTTGGTCGTTTCCTGGATGTGCCGCACGAAGACCGGCGCACCTTCCAGGTTGTCGAGCGGGATGTCGAAGAAGCCCTGGATCTGCCCGGCATGCAGATCGAGCGTCAGGACGCGGTGGGCGCCGGCCATCGTGATCAGGTTGGCGACCAGCTTGGCGGAGATCGGCGTACGCGGCCCCGTCTTGCGGTCCTGGCGGGCGTAGCCGTAATACGGCAGGACGGCGGTGATGCGGCGAGCCGATCCACGACGCAGGGCGTCGATGGTCACCAGCAGTTCCATCAGGTTGTCGTTGGCAGGATAGGAGGTCGACTGGATGACGAAGACGTCCTCACCGCGGACGTTCTCCAGAATTTCCACGAACACTTCCATGTCGGAGAAGCGGCGGATGCTGGCCTTGGTCAACGGCACGTTGAGCGCGGCCGAAATTGCTTCGGCCAATGGCCGGTTGCTGTTGCCGGCAATGACTTTCATACTTCACAGCTCTCTTCTGGAAACAGTGCCGTTGCCGCCGGCCGCAAATACTGAACACGGTGCAACACGAAATCGGCCGGGAACATATCAGCGCGACCCACTCATGTAAATGTTTGATGACGGCCGTGGAAGCCACCATGCGCTTCGCACATGGGCCTAACGCCGAGGTTTGGCACTGGTTCCGTCAGATCACGCAGCTGACCATCAAGCCCAGGATGCAGAAGGCGATGAGCATGATCACATAGGGCATGAAATCTTCCGTAAGTGGTAGTATTTCAGCCGGTTCTCAGCCACGCAGCGTGATGACCGAGATGCCCCGGCCGTAGTCCGCCTCGCCCCGCAGGGTGGCGCGCCGATAGCTGAAGAAGCTGTCTTCCTCGGTCACCGTGTCGTTGGGGCTGCGCTGAATTGTCCCGACGCCGCTCCGCTCCAGCCGGCGCTCGACATATCCGCCTATGTCGAACATGAAGTGTCCGGTCCGCCGGGCCGTCACGAAGAAGTCCGCGTTGCCCGCGTCCTCCGACAGGAAGCGCTCGGGAAACTCCGGTCCGACTTCGTACGACCGCTGGGCGATGCACGGCCCGATGGCGGCGGCGATCCTTTCCGGACGGGCGCCCAACGCGACCATGGCCGCCACGGTGGACTCGATGACGCCGCCCTTGGCGCCCTTCCAGCCGGCATGGGCACCGCCGACGACGCCGGCCTCCCTGTCGGCGAACAGGACCGGGACGCAATCGGCGGTCAGGATGCCGAGAGCGATGCCGGGCGTGGCGGTCACCATGGCGTCGGCCCTGGGCTGGGCTTCGCCCGGCGCCCAGGGACGTTCCACCGTCACGACATCGGGGCTGTGTACCTGATAGAGCGTCACGAGCCGGTCGGAGGCGAGGTCGAAGCGGGCGGCACAACGCCGCCGGTTCTCGGCAACGCTGGCGGGATCGTCATTGGAGCCGAGGCCGCAATTGAGACTGTCGTAGATCCCGGTGCTGACGCCGCCCTCGCGTGTCATGAAGCCGTGGCGAATGGCCGGGATGTCGTCGAGCGCACCTGAAGTGATCACTGGAGAGTCCATAGCTTTAGGGCAGGTTGATGTCGGAAGACGCCTTGCCGGTATCGAGAGGCGGTTTCAAGGCTGGCGCAACGACTCGAAACCTGCCGGAGAATCCTGTCCGGGACCGGTAAGAGCCAGCACCTTGAACAATGTGCCCATCTCCTTTTCACCAATCAAGCGTTGCACGGCACTGTCGATGTCGGCCGCCTGTCCCGGCGTCGCCCGTTCGCGCAACATCGCGGCGCGTTCGCGGATGCCGAGAGCCGCGAGGAATTCGCCCTGGGTGACGGGACCCCATGCGCTGGCTCCTCCAGCCCTTGCCGCATCGCCGAGCAGCTCGAAATCGACATGGGCGGTCAGATCGGCGGCGCCGGGATCCTCCAGCACCGGGACGAAGGCGTGGTTCCGGACGGCCTGGAGCGTTTCTCCCGCCGCCGAGCGCGGATGTCCGTAGTCGACGATCACGGCGGCTCCTCCCGACGTGGCGAGCCGGCCGCCCAGTTCGCGGGCGATCGCGGTGGCGGCGGGGCAGATCTCGAACACGCTGCCGACGGGGGAGGCGCGGACCCGTGCCGGGATCAGCGCTTCGAGCGGACCGGGACGGCGGTCCAGCACGATCCGGAAACCGCCGCTTTCGGGATCGATATCGACGAGACGCTCGGTCCAGCCATGGGACGTCTTCTCGAACTGCCGGATCGGAAGGGCGTCGAAGAACTCGTTGGCGATGACCAGCAGGGGACCGTCGGGCAGCGTCGAGACGCTGTCATGCCAGACCGGCTTGCCGCCTTGCAGGGCAGGGGCCAGCATTTCGACCTGGCGCAGGCGGAGGACGGGACTGGTTTCGACCAGGTGGACGCGGACAGCCTGGCGGAAGGACGGTAGCATCGCCGCCGCTCGAAGCGCGTCGCGCATCAGCGTGCCGCGTCCCGGTCCGAGTTCGACAAGGCCCACGTGTTCCGGCGAGCCCATGGCGGCCCAGGTGTGGGCGCACCAGAGGCCGATCAGCTCACCGAACATCTGACTGATTTCCGGCGCCGTGATGAAGTCGCCGGCGGCGCCGAAGCGGTCGGCAGTGATGTAGTAGCCGAACCGGGGGTGCCCCAGCGCGTCGCCCATGAACGACGCGACGGAGACGGGTCCCTCGACCGAGATCCTTCGTTTCAGATGCTCCGTCAGCCGGCGGTCAAGCGCCATCACGCGCACCCTCGCTGCCGGCTTGCCGGCTCACCTCGCCCCGGCGGCGCGCGATCACGATCAATGCCAGACCGGCGAGCACCATGGGGACCGACAGGATCTGCCCCATCGTCACGTTGCCGCCCAGCAGGAAGCCCAGCTGAGGATCCGGTTCGCGGAAATGTTCGACCAGGATACGGCTGAGGCCGTAACCGATGAGGAAGATGCCGCCTAGCATCCCGGGCCGGTTCCGGATCGAGGAGCGCTGGGCGAGGATTGCCAGCACGACGAACAGCACCAGTCCTTCCAGGGCAGCTTCGTAGAGCTGGCTGGGGTGGCGGGGCAGGCCGCCGGCCCGCTCGCTGGGGAAGATGACGCCCCAGGACACGTCGGTCACGCGGCCCCAAAGCTCGGCGTTGACGAAATTGGCGATGCGCCCGAAAAACAGACCGATCGGGACGGCGCAGGAGATGATGTCGCCCAGGGCGAGCGGCGAGAACCTGCGCCTATAGGCGAACAAGAAGATGGCCGCGATCACGCCCAGCATGCCGCCGTGGAACGACATGCCGCCGTGCCAGACCGCCAGCGCCTCCAGCGGGTTGTTTAGATAATAGGCGGTATTGTAGAACAGCACGTAGCCCAGCCGTCCGCCCAGGATGACGCCGATCACCGCCCAGGTCAGGAAATCGTCGAAATCGACCGCGGTCGGCGGCCGCTGGTCCTTGCGGGCGAGATAGATGCAGTAGCGCCAACCGGCGACGAAGCCGATCAGGTAGGCCAGTGCATACCAGCGGATCGCGAGTGGCCCGATCTGGATCGCGATCGGATCGATGGCAGGAAACAGGATGGCAAGCATGCGGCGGTTCGGCTCAATACATGGAGGGCGGTAAGGTCCTGAAGGCGATATCCCGAAGGCGGATGCCTTCCACGGACTGGCCGGAACGCGGGATCTCCCGCAGGTATCGCAGAGCTTATAGGCATGCTTGCCGCACCGCCGCAAGTGATGCCCCGTTGCATCGGGCCGGACCGAGGCCCATAATACTCCCGTTGTGCAAGGATATGGTACTCATGCAGGTCGATAATAAGCTTCTCGATGATCTGGCGCGCGTAGCGGGCGGCGCCATCGGCGCGCTGACCGGGTTGCGTGGCGAGGTCGAAGCCCAGGTGCGTCAGCAGTTCGAGCGCATCCTGAGCCAGATGGACGTGGTCAGCCGCGAGGAGTTCGAGGCTGCCCGCGAAATGGCGGTGAAGGCGCGGACGGAGCAGGAAGACCTGACGGAGCGGGTGACCGCACTGGAAGCTTTGGTCGCGACGCTGGTCGCCGAGCGGGAACTGTCACATGCAGCACCCGGACCGAAACGGTCGGCCCGTGCCCATGGCGCCGCCGACCAGACGCCGGCGCCGGATGCTTCCTGACCGGTACGCTTTCTGACCGGTACGAAACTTCCTTCGGGATCTGGAACGATCCACCGGGTCGGCCCGGTTCCGAATGGATAAAATACTGAATTCTGTTGCGCGTCCGTGGCCGTTCTGTCACGGTCCCCGGCGGTAGTAGCCCCACGATCTCCTTGATACAACATATCGGGGCATAGAAATCCGACCGGCCCGGAACAGCCGGGCGATCGATGGGGCCGTTGCCGCCAACCGCGCGCGATGAAGGAGTCGCAGGCATGTCGGCAGTCGCCGTCGAAGAGTCCCCTACCACGACGCTCAACCCTCTGGACATGATCGAAGAGATCGTGGTCGCCAACCAGTGGCCTTTCGACCGTTCGAACGACGACGAACTGATCGTCGAAATCGCTGCCCGCTGGTGCGACTATCGTCTGTACTTCGTCTGGCAGGAAGAGGTGAGCGCAATGCAGTTCTCCTGTCAATTCGACCTTAAGTCACTGGCCTCGCGCCGTTCCCACGTCAACGAGCTGCTGGCCGACATCAATTCGCGGATGTGGCTCGGCCATTTCGACGTCTGTCCGGACGAGCATACGCCGATGTTCCGCCACACGATCCTGCTGCGCGGCGCCCCGCGGGCCAGCGTGGAACAGCTGGAGGATCTGGTGGAGATAGCGCTTCTCGAGTCCGAGCGGTATTATCCTGCTTTCCAATTCGTGATCTCGGGTGGCAAGACCGCATCGGAAGCGGTCACCGCTTCCATCCTCGATACAGTCGGCGAGGCGTGACAATGGGATGCTCGTTGCTTCTGGTCGGCTGCGGGAAGATGGGCGGCGCCTTGCTGGACGGTTGGCTTGCCGCCCGCACCGTCGATCATGTGGTCGTCGTCGAACCGCAGGGCGCGTTCCCCGCTGATGCGGGAGCAGCGGGCCAGCGGATCGTCCGATGCGCCGGCGTGTCCCGGATTCCCCCCGGTTTCGACCCAGATGTGGTGGTGATCGCGGTCAAGCCGCAGGTCATGGACGAAGTCGTCCCGGGTTACGCCGGCTTTGTCCGGCCCGGTACGGTCTTCCTGTCCATCGCGGCCGGCAAGACCATCGACTATTTCACGGCCCGGCTGGGCGCCGATGCCGCCATCGTCCGGGCGATGCCCAATACCCCGGCGTCGGTAGGACGCGGCATGACCGTGGCGGTCCCCAATGCCGCCGTCACGCCCGAGCAGCGCCGGCTGTGCGAAACCCTGATGGGCGCGGTCGGACAGGTCGCCTGGGTCGAGGACGAGAGCATGATGGACGCTGTCACCGCCGTTTCCGGCGGTGGGCCGGCCTATGTCTTTCTATTGATCGAGACGCTGGCGAAGGCCGGAGTGGCGGCAGGATTGCCGGAAGACCTGGCCATGAAGATCGCACGGGCGACCGTCGCCGGGAGCGGCGAGCTGGCGGCCCGCTCGATCGAGCCGGCTGCGTCGCTTCGCAAGAACGTGACCAGCCCCAACGGTACGACCCAGGCCGCTCTTGAAGTGCTGATGGCGGACGACGGTATCCAGCCGCTGGTCGACCGGGCCATCGCGGCGGCGACGGCGCGGTCGCGGGAACTGGCGAGCTGAAGACCGGCAGCGGTCTCCCGGGTGCGCTGCAGTTCAGGCGCCTGGGAGACCGTGAGCTGCGGCCGAGGGCTGAAGCATTTCCCGAAGCCTTGCCAATGCGCGTTTTTCCAACTGCCTGACACGGTCCTTGGAGATCCCAAGCTCCCGTCCGATCGCTTCGAAAGTGGGCGCTACGTCGCTCATATGACGTTGGCGGATGATCGCCGCCTCACGGGCCGGCAGCATGGCCAGCGCCTTGTCGATCAGGCCGGTCCACAGGCGGCCGATGCTCCGTTCCTCCACGATTTCTTCCGGATTGGGCTGCTCGGCGGGTAGCCGGTCGATGGGCGCCTCGGCGTCCTCGCCGTCGCCATCGCGCAGCGGAATATCGAGCGACCGGTCGAAGCACGCGATCCGCCGGGCCAGGCCGGAAACCTCGGCCTGCGGCAGTTCGAACCGTGTCGCCAAGGCGGATAGCGCGTCTTCGTCCAGGGCGGCGGAATTGGTCCGCTGTTCCGCCGCCACCTTCTTCAGCGCGAAGAACAGCGCTTTGTGAGCGGCTGTCTTGCCGACCCGCACGAGCGACCATGACCGGACCACGTAATCCTGGATCGCTGCCCTGATCCACCACATGGCATAGGTGCCCAGCCGCGCGCCGCCGTCCGGATTGAACTTGCGTACCGCCTGGATCAGGCCGACCGTTCCTTCCTGGATGAGTTCGTTGACCGGCAGGCCGAACCGCCCGTAGCTCCGGGCGATCTTGACGACGACGCGCAGATGGCTTTCGACCAGCCTTTCGGCCGCCGCCGGATCGCCGGCAGCGGACCGCAACGCAAGGTCGCGCTCCTCATCGGGAGTCAGATAGGGGAGCCGGTGCGCCAGGGTCGTGAGGCAGCCGGAGGCCCATCCAGGCAAAGCATTCATCCTTTTCGCGCCCGAACCAGAAGGTGGGAAAGCATCTCATGCCCCTGCATACAGTCAACTCCTGAGGAGGAAGATCGTCCCCCCCTGCGCTGAAATCGACCATGTCGCCGCCGGGACCTTTGGCATTCGGCGTAGCGGCCCAATCTTATTGTCAAAGCAAACGAACTGCACGGGAATCTCGGATACCATGGTCAAGAAGGCTGATCTGTCGCGTCGCATCATCGACACCGCCCTGTCGCTCGCTGGAGAGAAGGGATGGCGAGCCACGACCATGGCCGACATCGCCGCTCGAGCCGAGATCACTCTCGCCGAGATCTACCGGGTGTTTCCCGCCAAATCCGATATCCTCAAAGGCTTCACCCGGCAGATCGACGAAGCGGTCCTTGCGGTCGGACCGGATGGGGACGACGGTGAAAGTCCCCGGGACAGGCTGTTCGATGTCATGATGCGTCGTTTTGACGCGCTCACCCCTTATCGGAGCGGATTGGACAGTATTTCCCGCGATCTGCGAGCGGACCCGGTGGCCGCATCCGTTCATTCCTGTGCGCTCCGGCGTTCGCTGGCCTGGATGCTCGAAGCGGCCGGTATTCCGTCGGATGGTATCTCCGGCATCCTTCGGGTCAAGGGTCTGGCGGTGATCTATCTGATGGTATTCAGGGTTTGGCTGACCGATGACAGTGCCGACCTGTCGCGCACCATGGCGGCGCTGGACTCCAGGCTGCGTCAGGCGGAGCAGTTTTCGAACAGCCTGCCCGGCCGCAGGCGGCGAAGCGGCGGCAAGACGAGCGGCACGGGAAGCCCCGAAGCGGATGAAGCGGGTATAACGGCCTGAGTGGCTGTCTTGTTGCGTTGCACAAAAGAAGTTGACGAAGATTTGCGCAATATGCATGATGCGGCATCAGTGATGTTGCAGCGCAGCAACCAGAAACGCTTTTTGAGGGGAATTCCAAATGGCCAAGACGAACCCATTCTTCGACGTCGACGTGTCCAAGTTCGCTGACGTTTCCAAGCTCATGTCCGAATTCAAGCTTCCCGGCGTCGATGTGGAATCCGTCCTGGCTTCCCAGCAGAAGAACATTCAGGCGCTGACCGCCGCCAACCAGCTCGCGTTCGAAGGCTTCCAAGCCGTCGCTCGCCGCCAGTCGGAAATCGTTCGCCAGACCTTCGAGCAGACCTCCGCCATCGTGACCGAGCTGATGGCTGCCGGGTCGCCGGAAGACAAGGTCGCGAAGCAGGCCGATCTGGTCAAGCTGGCCTTCGAGAAGGCGCTGTCGAATGCCCGCGAACTGGCCGAGCTGGTCGCCAAGTCCAATTCCGAGGCCGCCGACGTGATCAACAAGCGCGTCAGCGAGAGCCTGGAAGAACTGAAGGCTTCGGTCGCTCAGATCAAGTCCGCCAAGTAAGTCCGGCATTTCGACGGCATGCCGCCAGCCGGCACGCCGTCCATTGACTTGCACGGGATCGGGCCGCTGTCGGGAAACCGGCGGCGGCCTTGTCTTTTGCCCATGTGATCGCTAGCGTCGTCCCCTCATAAACAAGGAGAGACGACAGATGGCGGGCATGGAAGAGGCAGCGACGACAAATATCACCTTCAACGATTTCCTGAAGGTCGACATTCGCGTCGGCACCATCGTCGCCGCCGAGCCCTATCCGGAAGCGCGCCGACCCGCCTACAAGCTTCAGGTCGATTTCGGGCCGCAGATCGGACTGCGCCGGACTTCGGGCAGATTACCCGCCACTATACACCGGAGACTTTGATCGGCCGCCAAGTTGCCGGAGTGATCAATTTTCCGGCAAAGCAGATCGGCAAGTTCATGTCCGAAGTGCTTGTGCTGGGGTTTCCCGATGCCGACGGCGAAGTCGTGCTTGTCGCCCCGGAACGGCAGGTGCCGAACGGCGGACGTCTTTACTGACCATAATCTCCGAACAAGGACGGCTCAGACCGGCAGGCGAACCACCGCCCGCAGGCCGCCGCGCGGGCTGTCGCCGAGCGTGATGTCGCCGCCGTGGCTGCGGATGACGTCGCGGGCGATGGTCAGGCCGAGGCCGACGCCGCCGGTGGATCGGTTGCGGGAGCCTTCCAGGCGGAAGAACGGCCGGAAGACGTCTTCGTGCGAACTGGCGGGGATACCGGGGCCGTCGTCGTCCACGGTGATCTCGATCGCGTCGTCACGCCGTCCGGCCTGCACCCATACATGATCGGCATAGCGCCGGGCGTTGCCGATCAGGTTGGCAAGGCAGCGCTTGACCGAGTTGGGACGGAGCGGCAGGCTCAGCTCGCCTTCGAGGTGCAGGTCGACGATTGCACCGTCGCGCCGGGCACTGCTGACAGCCTCGTTGATGAGCCGGTTGAGATCGGTGGGTACGGGGGCTTCGGCACCTTCGCCGCGGGCGAAGGCCAGATAGCCCTCTATCATCTGCTCCATGTCAATCACGTCGACCTTGAGGTCCTCGACCTCCTGGCAGTCGCCGAACAGCTCGAGCTGGATCTTCATGCGGGTCAGCGGGGTCCGCAGGTCGTGGGATACGCCGGCCAGCATCTCCGTCCGCTGGCTGATCTGGCGCTGAATGCGCTCGCGCATCACCAGGAAGGCGGCAGCCGCCTGCCGGACCTCCGTGGCGCCTTCCATCTTGAAGCGGGTGACGTCGCGGCCCTTGCCGAAGGCGTCGGCGGCGGCGGCCAAACGCCGGATCGGGCGGATCTGGTTGCGCATAAAGATGATCGCGATGGCGAACAGCACCATCGCGGCGCCGACCATCCACAGCAGGAAAATGTAGGTGGTCGAGCTGAACAGCCGGCGTTCCGGCGACATCACCGAGAGCACGCCGTCGGCCATCTGGACACGGATCTCGATCCAGTTGCTGGCGACGCGCGTGTCTATCAGGAAAGGTTTGTGCACCCGTTCGTCCAGCGCCATCCCGAGCGTGCGTTCCAGCAGGCTGGTCAATTCCCGCCTTTGCGGCGGCAGGATGGCTTCGGGCTCGAACGTGATGATCAGGTCCATCGTCCGCGCCGCCATCGACAGCGTTTCGGTGCGATCCGCCATGGTGACGTCGCGTTCCAGCTGCTCGATCACCATGCCGATCTCGCCGCCGACCGCGTAGGCCAGCCGGTTGGTCATGGTGTCCCAATGCCGGTCGTAGAAGATCCAGGTGGCGACGACCTGAAGCAGGATGACGGGCGTCACGATGATCAGCAGCGACCGGCCGAACAAGGTCTGCGGCAGGATGCGCTTGATAAGCCCGCCGAAGCCGGGGCGGCGCGGCAGATAGCTGCGGGCGGTCAGTTCCGGGATCGTCGCCGTCATGGTGCCGGGCTCATGGCTACAGCCTTAATCCGTGTGATGTCTTCATTCCGGTCCGGTCATTCCGATCTCAATACATAGCCCTCGCCGCGTACGGTGTGGAGATAGCGCGGCAGGCGCGGGTCGTCTTCCAGCTTGCTGCGGAGCCGGCTGACCTGGACGTCCACCGTCCGCGCGTTGCCGACGATCCCGGCACGGTCGGCCAACTCCTCACGCGTCAGGATCGAGCCCGGCTGGCTCGCCAGCACCCTGAGCAGGGCCGCCTCGGCGCTGGTCAGGCGGACGATCTCGTCGCCGTGGCGCAGTTCCTCCCGATCGGGGACGAAGGTCCAGCGTCCAATCCTGAGATCGGCCATCGGTTCCACTGGACGCGGCACGCGCCGCAGGATCGAGCCGATGCGCAGCACGAGTTCGCGCGGCTCGAACGGCTTGCTCATGTAGTCGTCGGCACCGGCTTCGAGGCCCGCGATGCGGTCGTCGAGTTCGCCCCGCGCGGTCAGCAGCAGGATCGGCACCTGGCTGTCGCGCCGAAGCTTCTCGGTCAGTTCCAGGCCGCTTTCCCCAGGCATCATCACGTCCAGCACGAGCAGGTCGAAGGCGAGGCTTTCCAGCTTGGCGCGGGCATCGGCGGCGTCCTGGGCCGTCGTCACCATGAAGCCGTTCTTGACGAGGTACTTGCGCAGCACCTCGCGCAGCCGGAGGTCGTCGTCGACCACGAGGATGTGGGGCATCTCCTCGGTCATGGCGATCCCTGTCATTCCGCTTTCCCCCCATTTCCCGGCCCCTTCCATCCGTGAACCCATCCTGTCACGGCGATGCCGGTTTTTTCAGCGTTTTGTCTTCTCAGCGCTTCGTGGTGGCGGCGCGATCGATCCGGGCGGAGAACTTCGGCCGGTCCTCGTCGTCGATGATGCCCAGCATGACCTCGCGGAAGCCTTCCACGGCCACCGCTCCGGCCTTGCGGTAGGCACGGGCAATCCGCTGCCGCTGGTTCTCCGATAGCTGCCGCTCCAGGTCGATGCCTTTCTCGGTCAGTTCCAGCAACCGCTGTCGGCGGTCGCGCGTTCCGGGCCGCTGCGTGACGAAGCCGAGGCGCACCAGTTCGCTCAGCACACGCGACAGGCTCTGCTTCGTTATGCGCAAAATCGATAGCAGCTCTGTGACCGTGATCGCGGGGTTCCGTCCGACGAAGTAGATGACCCTGTGATGGGCACGCCCCAGGCCGATTTTCCCAAGGATTGCATCGGGTTCGGAGGTGAAGTCGCGGTAGGCGTAGAACAGCAGTTCTATCCCCTGGCGCAGTTCCTCCTCACGCAGGAACAGTGGATTGACCCCGGTTTTTACGTCAGCCATGTTGACACAAATATGATCCGAATGTTACGTCTGAACCACCAAAACGAGACATAATCTAACAATGAAAGTGCTTTGCGATGTCCATTCTTCCCTTCGATGATCGCGATGGCCAGATCTGGTTCGATGGCGAACTGATCCCGTGGCGCGATGCCAAGGTCCATGTGCTGACCCACGGCCTGCACTATGCAAGTTGTGTATTCGAAGGAGAGCGCGTTTACAACGGTTCCGTCTTCAAGTTGACGGAACATTCCGAAAGGCTGGTGAAATCGGCAGAGATCCTCGGTTTCAAGCTACCCTACAGCGTTGCCGAGATCGATGCCGCTACCAACCTCGTGGTCGAGGCACAGGGATTGACCGATGCCTATGTGCGCCCCGTCGCATGGCGCGGCAGCGAGATGATGGGCGTTGCCGCCCAAGGCAACACGGTTCATGTCGCCATCGCCTGCTGGCAATGGCCGAGCTATTTCTCGCCGGAAGCGCGCATGGCCGGCATCAGGCTCCAGACCAGCAAATGGGCGCGGCCGGCTCCCAACACAGCACCGACCGCCAGCAAGGCCGCCGGCCTCTATATGATCTGCACGATGAGCAAGCATACTGCGGAAAACGAGGGATTCCACGATGCGCTGATGCTGGACTACCGCGGGCGCGTCGCCGAGGCGACTGGCGCCAACTTCTTCATGGCGGTCGGCGGCAAGCTGCATACGCCCACGCCGGATTGTTTCCTGGACGGCATCACCCGCCGCACTGTGATCGGCTTGGCCAGGCAGCGCGGGATCGAGGTGATCGAGCGGGCGATCATGCCGGAAGAACTCAAAACAGCCGATGAGATATTCCTGACCGGTACGGCGGCGGAGGTCACTCCCGTCAGCCGGATCGACGGCCTGACATTCACGCCGGGCCGGATCTGCATGACGCTGATGGAAGACTACGAGAGGCTTGTACGAGGTGCTGCGGTCACGGACGTCGCGGCGGAGTAGGGGCTTCCATCCTGGAACGGGACCGCTGAGCCGTCACCGCGGCTTGGCTTCGGGGTAGATCGCGACGATGCCGTCACGGAAGTCCTTCAGGTGCTCGATCACGCCGTCGACGTCGGCGACGAGACCCTGGAGCGCCACGCCGTCGCGCATCGCCGCCTTCCAATTTTCCAGCAGCGTCTCGACCGCGTCTTCGGTCGCGTAAGATGACAGGTCGGAGCTTGGCTTGGCCAGCTTCCTGAGCATGTTGCAGATGATATCTGGATCGGCGCTCATCTGAAACCTCTGACGGTGAAACCCGCCAGATAATTACTCAAGGTTACCTTATGGAAAGTTAATGGCATGGAAAGTTAATGGCGCGAAAATGCCGCCATCAGCGCTGCTGCCATTTGTCGGCGGCAGCGTCGTCGCTGTCCTTCGCCTCGACCCACTGGCTGCCTTCGGCGGTTTCCTCCAGCTTCCAGAACGGCGCCCTGGTCTTCAGCCAGTCGATCAGGAAGTGGCAGCTTTCGAAGGCGGCTTCCCGGTGTTTGCTGGCTGTCGCGACCAGCACGATCCTGTCGCCCGGCTCCAGCCTGCCGTAGCGGTGGATGATCAGCGACGCCTGGAGCGGCCAGCGACGGTTTGCCTCCGCCTCGATCTCGGCAAGCTGCCGCTCGGTCATGCCGGGATAGTGTTCCAGCGTCATGGCGCTGGGGCCGGAGCCCATTTCCCGCACCAGTCCGATGAAGCTGGTGACGCCGCCGATGCTCGCATCGCCCTCCGTCAGTGCCGCCAGTTCGGCGCCGATGTCGAAGTCATCGGCCTGTACCCGGATCGCCATGAAACGCTCAACCCCCCGTGACCGGCGGGAACAGTGCCACCTCGTCGCCGGCTGCCAGCGGATGGCCGGGGCGGACATATTCCTGGTTGACCGCCACCCGTACCACCGACGGGTTCTTGAGCGCATCGGCGAAGTTCGGGCCGCGGGTCTGGAGCCAGCCGATCAGGGAGGCGACGTCGCGGACTTCGGCCGGCGGCGCCACATCTTCCTGGGAGACTCCGATCTTGGTCCGAAGCCAGGCGAAATAGAGCAGCTTCATGGCGGTTCCTTCGGTTTGCCGGCGCCTTCAGCCGACGCTGCGCGCGGCACCGGTGGTGCCGTGCGGCTGTCCTGGGCGCGGAGTGGGTTCCGGCTCCGGTTCCCGTTCCTCGTTCATGTGCTTCCAGCCGGCCTGCATGTAGTCCCAGCCGGTGATCAGCGTCAGCAATCCGGCGGCCCACAGGCCGATCTCGCCGATCAGTTCGACCGGCAGCCAGGGCGGGCCGTCGTTGCCGACGATCAGGATGCCGAGCGCCACCATCTGGATCGCGGTCTTCCACTTGGCGAGCTTGCTGACCGGCATGCCGACGCGGATGCCCGCCAGGAACTCCCGCAGGCCGGACACCAGCACTTCGCGCAGCAGGATAACGACGGCGGGGAGAACTGAAATGCCGTTGAGCTTGTCCACGGCGACCAGCATGAACAGCACCGCCGCCACCAGCAGCTTGTCGGCAATCGGGTCGAGGAACTTGCCGACGATGGAGACCTGCGACCACGAGCGCGCCAGATAGCCGTCGACATAGTCCGTTATCGCCGCGGCGCCAAACAGGACGCATGCCGCCCAGGCAGCCCAGTGCTCGCGCACGAAGAACAGCCCGATGATGATCGGGATGACGACGATCCGCGAGAGTGTCAGCAGGTTGGGCAGGCTGGTCAGCATGACAGGAGGCTCTGAATTACGGCGGTCCGGCGGATAGGTGGCATTCTAGCCGTCCGGGTGGAAGTGATCATAAATCTTTTTGGCTACGGTTCCGCTAATCCCTTCGACTCCCTCCAGATCCGCCAGCCCGGCCCGCTCGACGGCGCGGGCGGAACCGAAATGGTGGAGCAGCGCCTTCTTGCGGCTCGGGCCGATGCCGGGGATCTCGTCGATCACCGATTGTCCGATCGCCTTGGTGCGCCGCGCCCTGTGGGTCCCGATGGCGAAGCGGTGGGCCTCGTCGCGCAGACGCTGAAGGAAATACAGGACGGGGTCCTTCGGGTCCATACCGAAAGGCGGCCGCCCCGGCATGAAGAAGCGCTCCCGGCCGGCGTTGCGGTCCGGTCCCTTGGCGATGGACACCACGGCGAGGTTCGTGATGTCCAGTTCGTTCATGACCTCCATCGCCGCCGAGAGCTGTCCCTGGCCGCCGTCGATCAGGACGAGGTCGGGCCAGGTGCCGCGCTCGCGGTCCGGGTCTTCCTTGATCGCGCGGGAGAACCGGCGGGCCAGTACCTCCCTCATCATGCCGTAGTCGTCGCCCGGCGCTATGTCTGAGCGGATATTGAACTTGCGGTAGCTGTTCTTCATCATGCCGTCCGGGCCGGCGACGATCATGGCGCCGATCGCGTTGGTGCCCTGGATGTGGCTGTTGTCGTAGACCTCGATCCGCTCCGGCGTGGCGTCCAGGCCGAAGAGTTCGGCGACACCTTCCAGCAGCCGGGCCTGCGAGGCGCTTTCCGACAGCCGGCGGCCCAGCGCTTCCTTCGCGTTGACCAGGGCGTGGTCGAGCAGGCGCCTCTTGTCGCCGCGCTTCGGCTCGACCAGTTCGACCTTGTGGCCGGCGCGCAGGCTGAGCGCCTCGGCGATCAGGTCCTGCTCGGCCGGTTCGTGGCTGACCAGGATCAGGCGCGGCGACGGCTTGTTGTCGTAGAACTGGCTGATGAAGGCGCCGAGCACCTCCGGTAGTTCCAGGTTCTTGTCATGGCTCGGGAAATAAGCGCGGTTGCCGTAGTTGCTGCCGCCCCGGAAGAAGAAGACCTGGATGCAGGTGCTGCCGCCGTCCTGATGGCAGGCGATCACGTCGGCGTCGTCGATCCCTTCGATGTTGATGTCCTGATGCGCCTGGGTGGCGGTCAGCGCGCGGATGCGGTCGCGGATGCGGGCGGCGGTCTCGAAGTCGAGCGCCTCGGCTGCGGCCTGCATCTGCTTCGCCATCTCCGCCTGGATATCGCGGCTCTTGCCCGACAGGAAGGCGCGCGCCTGCAATACCTGGGACTGGTACTCCTCCGGCGTGACCCGGCCGACGCAGGGCGCCGTGCAGCGTTTGATCTGATGCTGCAGGCAGGGCCGCGTCCGGGTGGCGTAGACCGTGTCGGCGCAGTTCCGCAACTGGAAGGCGCGCTGGAGCGCCGTGACCGTCCGGTTGACGGCGCTGCCCGAGGCGAAGGGGCCGAAATAGTCGGCGGACTTGTCCCGGACGCCGCGATGCTTGGTCAGCTGCGGATAGTCGTGACCGCGGGTGATCTTGATATAGGGGAACGACTTGTCGTCCCGCAGGAGCACGTTGTAGCGCGGCATCAGCCGCTTGATCAGGTTCGACTCGAGAAGCAGCGCCTCGACCTCGGTATGGGTCGTGACGAACTCCATCGTCGTCGTCTCCGCCACCATCCGCTGGAGACGGGTCGGCAGCTTCATGACGTGGGTATAGTTGACCACCCGCTTCTTCAGGCTCTTGGCCTTGCCGACATACAGCACGTCGCCGTCGGCGTTCATCATCCGATAGACGCCGGGGCTGTTCGGCAAGGTCCGCAAGTAACTGCGGATCACGTCGGCGCCCTGCGTCAGATTGCCCGCTGCCGGCCTGCGCCGTGCCGGCGAGACCTGTTGAGGCGCCGCATCGGGCTGCGGAGCTTGCGGCGTCGCGGCTGCCGCCGGCTCGGGCTTTTCCTGGATGGTCTGATCTGCTGCCATGGTTGTCGTCATGTTGGCGGTATTCCGCGCTTGGTCAACCTGTGAACGGGCGTTTGGGCCGGGAATGGGGTACCCGACTCAATCGGCCTTGCGGACTATCCACGGAAACTGTGGATAACTCTGTCGATAAGCTGCGGACGACTATGCTTGGAGGCAGTATCTCTCAGGGTTTTCAGCCTCTGCACAAAACTTAGGCAAAAACATCAACTGTTTGATTCTGTTGATGTTTTTTCCTGTCAAGCGCCCTTGGCACGGTGTCGCGCCGCATTTTTCGGGTTGACAAGAAGCTGACGGCGGCGGGTGGGCACGTTGTGCAAAACTCGAAGGAGTAGCTATGACGACGTGCCATTGTGACAGTTCCGAGTTACCGGATACTGTCGCGACAGCTTATTCAACTGGGACGAATCCACGGCCGGGCTGTGCCCATCCCAAGTGCTCACCGCCATCCAGTGCGATCATCTGTCCGGTCAGCGCAGGAGCGTCCAGGATGAAGCGGACACCCTGGCAGATTTCCTCCGGACCGGTCGGACGCCGGAGCGGAATGTTCTCCCACTGGGCCGCGAAGTGCTCCTCGCTCTGGCGGTCGTTCCTCAGCGTCGGACCCGGACCGATGCCGTTGACCCTGATTCGAGGCGCCAAGGCCAGGGCGAGGGTCTGGGTCAAGGTCCACAAGCCTGCCTTGCTCAGCGTGTAGGAGACGAAATGCGGCGTCAGGTTCCAGACCCGCTGATCGATGATGTTGACGATGCAGCCATCCTCATCCGCCGGCAATTGGCGGGCGAAGGCCTGGGAGAGCACGAGGGGTGCCCGCAGGTTGGTCTCCATGTGGCGGTCCCAGCTCTCGCGGTCCGCATCGTCGATCTCGTCCCGCTCGAACACGCTGGCGTTGTTGACCAAGGCCGTCAGCGGACCGAGTTGCTCGACCGCCGCCGGGACGAGCCCCACCGTCTCCGCCTCGATGCCCAGGTTGGCCTGCACCGCCGCGGCACGACCACCCTGGCGGGTGATTTCCTCGACCACCGCGTCGGCATCGTCCCTGGACGTGAAGTAATGAACAGCGACGCCCCAGCCTTGGGCCGCGAGGTCCAGCGCGATGGCCTTGCCGATGCGCTTCCCCGCTCCCGTGATCAACACGGATTTTTTTCTGATCTCAACCATGGGGTTAATCTACCCGTGCCCACCGGTCAGGCAAGGGGCTTCAACGCGTAGAGAGCCACGGATAATCGCCGATCGGCTGGATATGGCTGACGATGCCGGCGCCTTCCCGCCAGAAATGCAGCGCTATCCCCGGCGGTTCCTGCGTCCACAGGCCCTTGGCTTCCGGGCTCAGCTCAAGCGCGAACTGGAACGAGACGGCGGGAGCGGTGCTGGCGAGCGTCCCGTGCCAGCGGACGCAGGTCGGCCGGTGGACATGGCCGCACAGGATCCGTTCGATGGCAGGGTGGTGTTCGACCAGCTCACCCAGGCGCTCGACTCCGAAGCAGCGGAGCTTGTCCATGAAGCCGATCCCGATCTCGTAGGGTGGGTGGTGCATCAGCAACACCGTCGGACGTCCTGGGGCTTCCGCCAGCCGGCCGGCCAGCCAGTCCAGCCGGCGGTGGCACAGCAGCCCCGGGACTTCGCCCGCAACAAGGGTGTCCAGCGCAATGATCCGGACCGGCAGGTGGTCGATCGTGTACTGGAAGAACGGGCCTTCCGGCGGCACCCAGGGCTGCCCGGCGCACAATCGCCGCAAGGCTGCGCGGTCGTCGTGGTTGCCGGGGATCGCGCACCAGGGAAGCTCCAGGGATTCCAGAAGCGGCGCCAGGGCCTCGTACTCGCCCGGCTTCGGCCCATTCACCAGATCGCCGGTGATGACGACCAGGTCCGGAGCAGGCCGAAGCGCGTTGAGCCGGGCGACGGCCGCTGCGAGCGTCGCCCGCGAATCGACCTTGCCGACGACATCAGCGCCTTCGGCCGCTACATGCAGATCGCTGATCTGGGCAATGAGCATCGCAATCTTCCCCGTCGGAGCCGTACCGGTGGCATGCTACTTGAAGACGATGATCCTTGAAAGGCGTCCCGAAAGGGTTTCGCTCGGACTGTCCAAGGGGAGATGAGGTTTCATGACTGCTTCGCGGAGTCGCTATTGGAAGGACCTGACGACCAAGGATTTCGCGGGAATCGATGCCGAACGCACGATCGCCGTGCTCCCGGTCGGTGCCGTGGAGCAGCATGGCCCGCATCTGCCGGTCTGGGCGGACAGTGCCATAAATTGCGGCATTGTCAGCCAAGCCGTGCCGCTGATCCCGGACGACCTATCTGTCCTCGTCCTGCCGATGATGCCCGTCGGCAAGTCGAACGAGCATCAGGCGTTTCCCGGAACCCTGTCGCTGTCGGCCGAGACCCTGATCCGGGTCTGGACGGAGCTCGGCGAGAGCGTCTTCCGCGCCGGGATCCGCAAGCTTGTTCTGTTCAACAGCCACGGCGGCCAGCCTCAGATCATGGATATCGTCGCCCGCGATCTGCGGGTGCGGCTCAAGATGTTCGTGGTGACATGCAACTGGTTCAGCGCCGGACTGCCCGAGGGACTGTTCCCGCCGTCCGAGGTCGAGCATGGCATCCACGGCGGCGCGATCGAGACGTCCATGATGCTCCATCTGCATCCCGAACTGGTGCGGCAGGCCGAGCGGCGCAACTTCGACAGCCTCAGCATTGAGATGGCTCAGGAGTTCAAGTACCTGACGCCGGAGGGGAAGATCAGCTTCGGCTGGCAGAGCCAGGACCTCAACCTGTTCGGGGTCTGCGGCGATGCGCGGGATGCGGATGCCGCCCGCGGCGCCGCCCTGGTCGATCATGCGGCCCACTGCCTTGTCGAATTGCTGGGAGAAGTCGACCGCTTCCCGCTCGACGCCCTGCGTGACCGCGTGTGACGCGGCTTGATGCCTGAACTTTCGGCATCTACCACAATGACGCCCCTTTTCGATGCAAATGTATCGTCCATAGGCATGCCATTGCTTGAATAATTACTGGTATGATGTTTGCATGCGAGATTAATGCGGATTTTGCCGCGAGTGTTCACTTAAGGGGGCGGGGCATTGGTCCCCTCCGCATGGGTCCCGCCCTCCTTTTTCAGGCCGATCTTCCTCGCCGTTCTCCAGTGCGAATCCGCGACGATCGGCCATGGCCGCTCTTGCCGATCGGAGTTATGTGGCGCAGCCTGAGAGACGTTTTGGTAGCGCCGCGACATTTCTATCCCACCCTTGGAATTCTAGAATCGGTTGCCTGAAAATGCCCAGCCGCTTCCATGCGACAATCACCGGCGCCTGCCGTGGCGCCAAGTTCTGGCTCAAGAAAGCGCTGGTACCTCTTTGCCTGCTGGAGGATGCCTCGCCGGAGGTCAGGGCGGGCGCCGACAGCGACGGTCTCGCCTTCGTCGACCTGCGGATCGAGCACGGCCGGATCAGCGCCGTGGTGCCGGGAGGGACCGCCCCCTGTTGCAGTCCGGGCATCAACCTTGAACGCGGGCAGGTCTGGCCATGCCCGGTCGATCTGCACACCCATCTGGACAAGGGACACATCTGGCCGCGCCGGGAGAATCCCGACGGCACCTTCGCGGGCGCTCTCGATGCCGTAGCACGGGACCGGGATGCTAACTGGACCGCCGACGACGTAACCGCCCGCATGGAGTTCGGCCTGAGATGTGCGTATGCGCACGGTACCCGCGCGGTCCGCACCCATCTCGATTCGGCCGGCAGACAGGCGGAGATATCCTGGCCTGTCTTCGACCGGATGCGCGAGCGCTGGAAAGGCCGGATCGACTTGCAGGCTGTCTGCCTCGTGACGCCGGAAACCTATCTGACCGACGAGGGCGATCGAATTGCCGAACTGGTGGCCCGCCACGGCGGCGTGCTGGGCTGCGTCACCTATATGGTCCCACGGCTGGACGAGGCGTTGGACCGGCTCTTCGCCCTGGCGGACAAGCATGGCCTGGACGTCGATTTCCATGTCGATGAGACTGGTGACGCCGAATCCGTCAGCCTCCACCATATCGCGGAGGCGGCGCTGCGCAATCGGTTCGAGCGCCGCATCCTGTGCGGTCATTGCTGTAGCTTGGCGACACAGGAGCCGGAGCAGGCGGCGAGCACCCTGGACCTCGTGGCGAAGGCCGGGATCGCCGTCGTCACGCTGCCGATGTGCAACCTCTATCTTCAGGATCGGGTTCCCGGCCGGACGCCGCGCTGGCGCGGAGTGACCCTGCTCCACGAGATGCGGGCGCGGAACATTCCGGTGGCTGTCGCGTCCGACAATTGCCGCGATCCCTTCTATGGCTACGGCGATCACGACATGGTGGAAGTCTACCGGGAAGCAACGCGGATCCTGCACCTCGACCGCCCGGTCGGCGACTGGCCCCGAGCCGTGACGGCGACGCCGGCCGGGATCATGGGGCTTGATGGCGCCGGTCGGATCGGAGTGGGGCAGGTCGCCGATCTCGTGGTCTTCCGCGCCAGAGGCTACAGCGAACTTCTGTCACGGCCCCAGTCCGACCGCGTCGTTCTGCGTGCAGGACAACTGCTGGATGCCGAGGTCCCGGATTATCGCGAGCTGGATGAGCTGTTCACGTGAGGCGCAGGGGAGACCAGACGGGACTGGCGAAGGTTCAACCGGCTTCGTCAGGCTGGCTCTTCGGCTTGCGGCCACGACGCTGGGGTCTGACGACGAAG
This sequence comes from Skermanella aerolata KACC 11604, assembly GCF_000936425.1. Lineage (GTDB taxonomy): Bacteria > Pseudomonadota > Alphaproteobacteria > Azospirillales > Azospirillaceae > Skermanella > Skermanella aerolata. The sequence continues at coordinate 112,080 of NZ_AVFK01000027.1, forward strand.
CCCAGCCGCCTCTCCAGATCGTTGAAGAACGTTTCGCTGCCGAGTGGACGGCCTATTGTTTCCGCACGCCGAAGCGCCGTCACCGCTTCATCGGGGAGTTGCCGTTCGAGCAGCGAGACGAAATCGGGCACCCGGTCGAGGACGGGCTGGACCGTCGCCAGTTCGTCGTTCCGCCGCCGCAAATGCGCCGAGACACTCGACCACGGCCAGTACTCCGGCTTCTCGACCAGACCGGCGCGGACCGGATTCAACGAGACGTAGCTGACAGCGTCGATCAGGTGCTCCTCATCCATCAGAACCGCGCCGAAGCGTCCCTGCCATAGGTGCCCGGTCCAGCCGTTGCGCCTGTTGATGCGCGTCGTGTAGTTCCGATGGGCCTCGGCCAGCGTTCGCCGCAATCCGTCCTCATCGGACGGGACCAGGATCATGTGGACGTGGTTGGGCATCAGGCAGTAGGCCCAAACCTCTGTCCTCGCCTTGGCGGCGGCATCCGCTATCAAATGGCGGTATGATTTGTAGTCGTCGTCGCTAAAGAACGTGCGCTCCTGCCGGTTGCCGCGTTGGGTGACCAGATGCGGCATGTTCGGGATGACGATCCGGCGGAGGCGCGCCATGACGGTCCTTGAGGTTGTGTGGATAGCGACGCTTACTTAGCCGCGGCCGGTCTTCGTTGTCATCTGAAACGTAAACTGTCACTGCTTTTCCGGACAAGCATAAACGGTGATGACGGACGGGCCGGCCGGAAATTCCCGAATTTTTCAGCTTAGTCCGCGCACATTTTCCGCTCATTCCAAAGCGTTGCGGTTTGCCGCCAGAGTGCCAGAGCAACTTGGGCTTGTGCGGCGATAAGATGACCGACCGAAAAATCAATGTCTTGGAGGAGGTTGGGATGGGAAATGGAACAGAAAGGAAGAGGTGGGCCGCCGTTTTGTCGGTCGTCGGATTGACGGCATTGCCGGTGGCGCTGGGTGTCGGATTGATCGATATCCCGGCCGCCTATGCCAAGGGCGGTGATGGTGGCGGCGGCGGCGGCGGCGGCGGCGGTGGCGGTGGCGGTGGCGGCG
>NZ_AVFK01000028.1 GCF_000936425.1 Skermanella aerolata KACC 11604
TTCGCGATTGGCGGCTTTTTCCCGGCGGGTGCCCCGCTATCAGCGGTCGCCCGAACCGGTAACAATCTGGATGTTTTCATTCCGGGTAATGACGGCCGCATCTATACGTCGTGGTGGTTTGCTTGAAAAAAGTTGATTGGAATTAGTAATCACGTCCCCTTGCTTAATTGAACTGAGGGGACGTGACGACTATGCACAAATCCCTCATGCGGTACCATGATCAAATACGGGCCGGCTTCCATCGGTTGGCTCGTCCACGAAGTTCCTCATTGACCGCGGCTGACGGCGCATAGGCTATGGCCTTCCCGTAACCTGCGTGCCAAAAGTGCCGATCTGGAAAGCGTTGGATTTCAATGGGTTGCGCAAGATCTGTTCGTGTAACCCTATGATATCATGAGAGATTCAGCTTTTTCCGGTTGATGAACGGTCCTGGGGCGGCCATTTCTACGCTGAGAATTCAGCGTAGTGACTCAGGGTTTGGATTTTGCGTCCGTTGGGGTTCCCCGTGCCGCGGAGGCAATCGGGACCATGGTAAAGTGTAGGAGGTCGGGGGTGGTCTGCGGCGCCATCGGCGGATAGGTAGTCGCTTCGACAGTGGCAGCCTTTGGGACGAGCATGCCTATTGAGATCCAGCTCCGGATTATCGCCGACGACAACAGCGTGATCAGCGAGGGCGAGATCCTGCATCTCGACAAGGGCGACGACCGGCTGGAGGTGGTCGGTCTGGCGTTCGACGAAGCCAAGGCGATAATGGCCGGCATCCAGGGAGGCGTGGTCACCGCCCAGGCGGCAAGTTTTCTGGCGCGGCATCGGAGCTGTGATCTCTGCGGCAGCCAATTGCTGAGCAAGGGGTCGGGCAGGACCCAGTTCCGCACCGCCTTCGGCACTATCGCGCTGTCCAGTCCGCGCTTTCACCGCTGCCGCTGCCAGCCCAAGGCGGCCTGGACCTTCAGCCCGTTGAACCTGCTCCTGACCGAGCACATAGCCCCGGAACTACTTTACCTGGAGACCCGCTGGGCCTCGTTGGTGTCCTATGGCATGACAGCGGATTTGCTGAAGGATGTTCTGCCGGTCGGCGGTGCCGCTAACGCCTCGACCATCCGCCGCCACCTGCACAAGGTCGCCGCCCGCCACGAAGCTGATCTCAGCGGCGACCAGCCGGGTGGGCATGACGAGGATTCGGTCAACGGCCAGCCGCTCCTGCGGGCGGCGGTCATCGTCGGCATCGACGGCGGCTATGTCCGGAACTGGCACGACAAAAAGCACAACTTCGAGGTCGTGGTTGGCAAATGCATGGCCGCGGACCGCGTGACCGCTCCTTCGGCCTTGTCCAGAGCCAGGATGAGCAGCCCGGGCGCCGCTTCCGCGAGGTTCTGCGCACTCAGGACCTGCCGGTGACCCAGCCGGTCACGATGCTGACCGACGGCGGCGACAGCATACGCGCACTGGCGGGGGAACTCTCACCCGGCGCCGTAATGATGCTGGATTGGTTCCATATCGCCATGAGGCTGACCGGCCTCGAGCAGTACGCCAAGGGCCTGGCGCACCACAATCCCGTCGAGGCGCTGGCGTTGCAGTACCGGCTGGAGCGGATCAAGTGGCGGCTCTGGCATAGCGACGGCGATGAGGCCCTGATCCGGGCACAAGCCTTGGCGGCGGATGTCGCCGCCTTGAACACCGGCTATCCCGGGCTGAAGCGGCTGGTCAAGGCGGCCGCCGGATTGGCCACCTACATCGCCAACAACGCCGCGGCGATCGTCAACTACAGCCGACGCTGGAATAACGGCGAACGGATCTCGACCGCATTCGCTGAGTCTACTGTCAACCTAGTGATTAGCCGGCGCTTCGCCAAGAAACAGCAGATGCAGTGGTCGAAGCTCGGCACCCACCGGCTCCTGCAGACCCGGACCAAAACTCTCGACGGCACGCTGCCCCACTTGTTCGCCCAGTGGTATCCGGCCATGGCCTCCAACGACAATCAAGTCCCGATTATCGCCGTGGCAGCCTTACCATCTCCCACGCCTTGCCATGCTCCCGTACAAAAACAGGTACCCCGCACCAGAAGACACTATTTAAATATGATAAAATTCACTGAAAATTCCTAATTAATAGGACATAATTGCTATTCTTGTTGTGTCTATGAAAGCCCCCGCCGTGCCCGCACCCGTTACCCCAACCCATCGCCAGCTCCTCCCCCGCCAGGAGCTTTTCGCCTATCACGCCTCGCGCGGCGCCAGCCTTGCGCAGGCGTCCCGGCTGGCCGGGTATTCGCCCCAGGGCGCGCGGCAGCGGGGCAGTGTCCTAATGGCGAATAGTGACATTCGATTACGGGTGGAAGAATTTCGGCGTAGCTGGATGGCGGAGCGTGACGCCTCCATCGCGGAGGCCGTCGAGGAGACGGGGCAGGTCGTGGAGATGGCGATCCGCCTGGAGCGTCCAACCGCAGCCCTGATGGCGATCGAATTAAAGCTCAAGCTGCGCGGCTTCATCCATGACCGCCGTTTCAGCCTCTACACCGAAAGCCCGGACGACGATCTCAGCACCTGCCTGTTCGACCCGCGCGAGGACGAGGACCCGCCGCTGGAACCGCTCCCCGAAGCACCCGCATCTCCCGCCGAACCGCCGGCCACCCCGCCCGAGCCCGTATCCGAACCCGCATCCACCGCCGCCGCCGATACCAGCACCGCGCCAGCTGCCGTACCGGCCCCAGCCGCTACAGCGCCCGTCCTCCGCATCCCCCCTGTTCCGGCCCGCGTGCTGGAGACGTTCGACATCGACCCGAAAGCCTTCCCGACGGTCTGCCCAGGCGATCCCCAAGAACCACTCTCGCCGTGATCGCGGCGCCTGACCCGTCACGCAATCGGCATCTTCGGGGTCGCGGTCAGGTTCGCGGTCGGACCTGCGAGGGCCGCCTCATGACAGCGGTCGGCCCGCAAGGGAGTTCAGCTCGCCAGCGGAAGGCGCAGGGCGGCGTTGACTTCGCCGGCCAACTGGTCGGCGATCGGCCCCACGACGACCTGGACGCTTCCGGGCGCCGGCTTGATCACGCCGCGAGCGCCCAGGGACTTCAGCGCCGCTTCGTCGATGGCCGCGTTGTCCGCCACGGACAGGCGAAGGCGGGTCGTGCAGGCATCGACCGCCAGCAGGTTGGCGCGGCCACCCAATGCCCGGACATAGGCGGGTCCGAGGCTGCCGGACGATCCGTCCGCCGCCGGGGCCTGGACGGTGGCCGCAGCCGGGGCGCCGTCCGCCTCGCGGCCCATCGTCTTCAGGTCGAATTTGGCGATGAAGAAGCGGAACAGCCCGTAATAGACCGCGAAGTAGGCAGCACCGACCGGCAGCAGAAGCAGCGGGTTGGTGGCCTTGCCGTAGTTCAGCACATAGTCGAACAGACCGGCGGAAAAGCCGAAGCCCAGCTTCACGTGCAGCATGTCCATGATCACCATGGAAAGGCCGGTCAGAAGGGCGTGGATGATGTAAAGGACCGGGGCCAGGAACATGAAGGAGAACTCGACCGGCTCGGTAACCCCGGTCAGGAACGCCGTCAGCGCCATCGACAGCAGCACGCCGCCCACTGCGGCCCGCTTTTCCAGCCGAGCCGCGTGGTAGATCGCAAGGCATCCAGCCGGCAGGCCGAACATCATGACGGGGAAGAAGCCGCTCATGAAGGCGCCGGCGGAAGGATCGCCCGCGAAGAAGCGCTTCAGGTCGCCGGTCACCCCGTTGAAGTCGCCCAGCAGGAACCACGCGATGTTGTTGAGGATGTGGTGCAGGCCGGTGATGATCAGCACCCGGTTGAGGACGCCGTAGACGAACAGCCCGACCTCCCCGGCGCCGAAGACCGACCGGCTCAGCGCGTCCAGCCCGATCTCGACATAGGGCCAGCCGATGCCGAACACCACTGCCAGACCGAGGCAGGCGAAGCCGGTGACGATCGGCACGAAACGCCGGCCGCCGAAGAACGCCAGGTATTCCGGCATCCGGATGTCTTTGTACCGGTTGTACAGCAGGCCGGCCATGATCCCGGACAGCAGCCCGATCGGCACGCTGATCTTGGCCCCCAGCTTGGCGGTGAAGTTGATCACCGCCAGATCGCGGGCAGCTCCGGTCAGGTCGCCCAGCACCGCCGGCGGGACCGCGATCAGCGCTTCCGCACCTTTGACCGCGACGAAGTAGCCGACGGCGCCGGCCAGGGCCGCGGCGCCATGGTTCTCCTTGGCGAAACCGACCGCGACGCCGATGGCGAACAGCAGGCCCAGGTTGGAGAAGATCGCATCGCCGGCGGCGGCGACGAAGGCGATGTTCAAAAGGTCCGGCTGGCCCAGCCGAAGCAGCAGGCCGGCGATCGGCAGGACCGCGATGGGCAGCATGAGCGCGCGGCCAAGCTGCTGTATTCCTGCGAATTTGTTTCCCAACACGACTTCATTCTCCCTGTATTCGAACTCGTCCGGCGTCGTTCTTCATTCGGGTTTCGGACAGGTGCCCAAGGCTTTTCGAAGGTTCCCGCCGGCATTTCCCAGTGCGGCGCCGGCCCTTTCGCCGTCGACGCCGGCAAGCGCGAGCACGGCCAGCTTGACGCTTCCCGTGCGGGCGATCGCATCGGCGGCGGTCTCCGGGCCGCAGCCGGCAATGCGGGCGACCATGGCGACGCAGCGTTGCCGGAGCTTTTCATTCTCCGGCCGGACATTGACCATCAGATTGTCGAAAACGGCTCCCAACCGCACCATCAGGGCAGTCGAGAACAGGTTCAAAACCAGCTTCTGCGCCGTCCCCGCCCCCAGCCGGGTCGATCCGCCGATCACCTCGGCACCGGTTTCGATCAGGACCGGGTGCAGGGCGGCGGCGAGCAGGGCGCTGCCGGCATTGCAGGCGACGGCCATCGTACCGGCCCCGGCCTGCCGCGCCTCCTCGAGCGCCGCCACGGTGAAGCGGCTCGTTCCGCTGGCGGAGACCCCGATCACCACATCGGCGGCCGTGCAGTCCAGGCCGCGCATGCGGGTTCGGGCCGCCTCGGGATCGTCCTCCGTCCCGCTGTCGAGCCCACGGCTGAAATCCAGCCCGCCCGCCAGCACGATCGCCAGCCGCTCGTCCGGCCAGTCGAAGGTCGAGGCGAGTTCCAGCGCGTCGAGGGCGGCGATCAGTCCGGACGAACCCGCCCCGACATAGATCAGCCGACCGCTCGATCCCAGCCGCGCCGCCGCATCCTCGACCGCCCGCTCGATCGCCGGAAGTGCGGGCAGGCAGGCGGCTACCGCCCGCGACTGCCCCGCCCACAAGGCTTCCAGAATGCCCGTGGTGTTCCACTGGTCCAGCCCCTGGAACCGCTCGCTTGCGGCCTCGGTCGCTGCCGGCATGGCGTTTCCTCCTCCATCTTAAAGTGGTTTTATATTGGTATTGTTCGATGGTACCAGAATCCGGGACGGGTTCAACAGAAAAGTAACGATCAATTAACCATGTTTTCGGCGTCCTGCGCTCTGTAGGCGTCGAAAAACGGTAGCTAAGCCTGTGTTTTCGCCCGTTAAGCTTGGCGTGAACATGAAGTTTCTTCAGGATTCTTAACACCCCGTATTGCCAATTGGCATTGTTTTGGTATTATGCTGATAGCGATCGAAGACGCGGTTGAGGAGTGCCTGTTCATGACGGTGGTATCGGACGACCGGTATCCATTCGACCCGACCGCCGTTTCCAGCGACCGGCCGCTGCCCCTGTACCTGCAATTGGCCGATCATCTGCGTCAGCTCATCGTCCAGGGCGCTCTGGCCGACCAGGATGTCCTGCCGGGCGAGCGGGAGATCGCGGAACGCTTCGGGGTGTCGCGGGTAACCGTCCGGAAGGCGCTCCAGATCCTGGCGGAGGATGGCTTGCTGGACCAGCGGCAGGGCTCCGGCAACTTCGTCAACCGTGGCAAGCGCGTCGAGCAGCCCCTGTCGGCCCTGACCAGCTTTACCGACGACATGCGTTCCCGTGGAATGCGCCCGGCATCGCAGTGGCTGCATCGCGGCATCAGCGCCGCGACGCCGGAGGAAGCGCTGGCCCTGGGGCTTCGTCCCGGCGAGAAGGTCAGCCGCTTGCGCCGTCTGCGCACGACCGACGGCACGCCGATGGCGATCGAGCTGGCGACGGTGCCCTGCCGCTTCCTTGCCGATCCCGAGATCGTGACCGAATCCCTGTACGAAGTCCTGCGCGGAGCGGGTTATCCGCCGTTCCGCGCTTTGCAGCGGCTCTGCGCCGTGCAGCTCACGGCCGATCAGGCGGACTTGCTGCATGTGCCGGCGGGCGCCGCCGCCCTCTTGATCGAGCGCCGGACCTTTCTTGAAGACAATACCCCGCTGGAGCTGGTGCGCTCCCAGTACCGGGGCGATGCCTATGATTTCGTCGTCGAACTCAACCTGTCGGGAGCCACCCGGGAATCCGGTGGCTCCCGACCCAGCAGCGAGAATCGCTCATGATACAGCCAGATACATCGGCCCCGGTCCCCAGGATGGCGGTCGAGGCGGCGCAGGCCGCCGAGGCGGCCGCCCTCCAGATCGAGCGGTGCGGCGCCGCCCTCCGTGAGCTTGGAGAGCGCCTTGGGCGCTCGCCGCCCCGCTTCGTCGTGACCTGCGCCCGTGGCAGTTCCGACCACGCCGCCGGCTACGGCAAGTACCTGATCGAGACGCATCTCGGCCGCGCCGTCGCCTCGGTCGGGCCATCCGTGGCGTCTGTCTACGGCACCGACCTCGATCTGCGCGATGCGCTGTTCATCGCCGTTTCCCAGTCCGGCCGCAGCCCGGACCTGCTGCGCCTGACCGAAACCGCCCGCCGGGGCGGAGCGCTGGTGGTCGGCATCGTTAACGACGAGACATCGCCGCTGCCGGGCCTGTGCGATGTCAGCCTGCCGCTCTGCGCCGGGCCGGAGATCAGCGTCGCCGCCACCAAGTCCTATATCCTGTCGGGACTGGCCTTCCTCCAGATCGCGGCACACTGGAGCGGCGACGCCGGACTGCACCGCGCGGTCGAAGGACTGCCTGCCGCATTGGCCGCCTCCCGCGACCTGGACTGGAGCCCGGCGCTGGACCGGCTGGCCGCCGCCGACAGCATGTTCGTGACCGGCAGGGGCGTCGGCCTCGGGGCGGCGCAGGAGATCGCCCTGAAGTTCAAGGAAACCTGCCGCCTGCATGCCGAGGCGTTCAGCTCCGCCGAAGTGATGCACGGTCCGCTGGCCCTGGTCGGACCCGGCTTTCCGGTGCTGGCGCTGAGCCAGGACGACGAATCCGCCGACGGCAGCCGGGCCGTGGCCGAACGGCTGGTCTCCCTGGGCGCCAGCGTCCTGTCAACGGGGCGCGAAGCCGGCACGGTGCCGCTGCCGGTGCTGCGCGACTGCCCCGCGGTCACCATGCCGCTCTGCGCGGTGCAGAGCTTCTACATGGCGGTCCACCGTCTGGCGAAGGCGCGCGGGTTCGATCCCGATGCGCCCATCCACCTGCGCAAAGTAACGGAGACGATGTGATGAGAGCCCTCACCGGAGCCCGGCTGTTCACGGGCGAAACCATGCTGGACGGGGTCTCGCTGATCGTCGACGGCGGCCGGATCGCCGATCTGGTGCCCGACGACCGGGTTCCCGTGGATGCCGAAATCGTCCGCTGTCCGGATGGCAGCACGCTGGCGCCCGGCTTCATCGATGCCCAGGCCAACGGGGCGGGCGGCGTGCTGTTCAACGACGAGCCGACGGAAGCGGCGGTGCTCGCCATCGCCGGGGCGCTGCGCCGTTCCGGCGGGACCGGGCTGCTGCCGACGCTGATCACCGACGACCGCGCCAAGATGGCAGGCGCCGCCGAAGCGGTGATCGCTGCGTCGCGGGTTCCGGGCAGCGGCGTCCTGGGCATTCACTTCGAGGGGCCGTTCATCAGCCCGAACCGCCCCGGCGTCCACGATCCCCGGTACATCCGCCCGCTTGACGAGGAGGATATCGTCTTCCTGACCGGCCTGCCGGAGCGCATGCCGCAGGGCAGGGTGCTGCTGACCATCGCACCGGAAGAGGTCGGAGACGGCACGATCGCGCGGCTGGCCGAAGCCGGCATCGTCCTGTCCGCCGGACATACGATCGCCAGCTTCGAGCGCACGCGCGAAGCCGTCGGACAGGGCTTGCGCGGCTTCACCCATCTGTTCAACGCGATGCCGCCGATCGCCAGCCGCCAGCCCGCCGTGACCACGGCGGCATTGACCGGCCGGGAAACCTGGTGCGGGATCATCGTGGACGGCATCCATGTCCACCCGGCGGTGCTGAAGATGGCGCTGGCCGCCAAGGGAGCCGACCGCTTCTTCCTGGTCACCGACGCCATGCCCCCGGTCGGGACCGACGCCACCGGCTTCGAACTCTACGGCCAGCGCATCCTGAGGCGGGACGGGCGTCTGGTAACGGAGGACGGCACGCTGGCCGGAGCCGACATCGACATGGCGACGGCGGTCCGCAACTGCGTCCGGATGCTGGGGCTGCCGCTGGAAGACGCATTGGCGATGGCCTCGCTCCGCCCGGCGGAGTTCCTGCGCCTGGATGACCGCTGCGGCCGGCTGGCCCCGGGTTACCGGGCCGATCTCGTACTGCTCGGCCCGGATCTCGAGGTGCTGGATACCTGGGTCGGCAGCTGACACGGCTCCTCCTCAAGGCCGAGGCGTTGAACATCTTTGGTGAGAAAGGAACAATAAATTACGCCCTAAGCGTGTAGACCTTTTTACCCATAGGCAAAATAACTTCTGGCTCGATATGTTGATGGAAGGAGCGTACATGGTTTTTACCCATAGGCAGCGTCGTTTCCCGTTCCGACGAACTGGTTGAACTGGCTGAAGAGAGAAGTGTTGTGAGTTCAGACGACCAAATCCGAGATCTTCTGCTGTTTTCCTACGTGGATGGAGAACTGGACGAAGACCAACGGCGTCTTGTCGAAGATCTGCTTGCCCAAGATCCGGATGCTCGTCAGCGGGTCGCGGAAATGCGTGAAATCAACGCCTTGCTCAAGGCGGCTTACGACGAGGACGGCGAAGAAAAGACCTGACTCCCGCCAGATCAACCTTTCAGCTTAAGCTTGGCGATCAGCGCCAATCGACCACGAAGCAAGTGCTCCTGTAGCGCTTCAGATGAAATCCCAAGCTTGTATGCGGCGTCGCGATAGCTGAATCCTTTGACGCAGACCAGCATGATGGCTTCTTGTTCAGCCGGTAACAGGGTTGCCATGCCCTCGTGGACTTCACCTGTACTAGGCTGAGACTGTTGACTTCCTATCGGCATTTTGATCGCGTTAATCATAGTTATTGGCTCAACGGTAAGTGTCAGCCCAAACGATTGAACATCAATTGAATGTCATTGATACACAGATATTCCCTGGGATAGGAACATATTTAGGCATAGTTTATACTCCCTAAAGATAGCCTCCCGCAGGGCATCCTTCGGCAAAAGGATCATATGCATAAGAGAGGGTTTTGCAGATCCTGTGTGCCGCCTCCGCTACGGCCGCAGCCCATAGATTTCCACCGCCTGTTCGGGCGTGATGAAGCCGTCGAGCAGGTCTTCCCGGACACTCGCCTCGTCCCGCTTCTCGACCGGTCCCCAGCCGCCGCCGGCCGGCGAGGTGATCCTGATCGTGTCGCCCGGATGGATCGGCACGTTGGCGAACTTGCTGGGCGACGGCTTGTTGAAGGCCTGGGTTATGGTCAGCCAGTCCTCCGATCCGGCGCGCTTGATGAACAACTCGGCCCTGCCGCCGTCCTGACCGCCGTGGATGCCCCAGGGCGACAGCTTCTGCCGGTCGCTCATGTAGCTGAAGGTCATTTCGGTATCGGTGCAGCGCACCGTCTTGCTCATCGACAGACCGCCCCGGAACTGGCCGGGACCACCGGTGCCGTCGACCAGCCTGAATTCCTCGACATGCCAGGGGTAGCGGAACTCGAAGACTTCGACCGGGATGTGCGGGCAATTGCCGTTGATGCCGCCGACCGCGTCGTTGCCGTCGGCGAAGCTGCGGCCGCCCCAGCCGACGGGGGTCAGGTCGTAGCAGCAGAAGAACTCGCCCGTCCGCCTGTCGGTGCCGCCGAACAGGAAGTTGGAGTGCGACGCGCCGTCGGTCGCCGCCGACCGGTCGCGCAGGCCGGGTGCCAGCGCTCCCATCACGGTATTGGCGATGCGGCAATGGGTTTCGGTATTGCCGCCGACCGAGGGGCCGGGGAAATCGACGTTGACCACGGTGCCCGGCGGCGCCAGCACCCGGATCGGCCGGAAACAGCCCGAATTCTTCGGGATCGACGCGTCGGTTAGTTGCAGGATCGCGTTGTAGGCGGCACCCCAGGCGACGCCCAGCGTCGCATTGATCGGCCCTCTCGCCTGCGGCGAGCTGCCATGGTAGTCGACGATCAGTCCGTCGCCCTCGACCACCACCTCCACCCGGATCTTGTAGGCGTCGGCCGTGATGCCGTCGTCTTCCATGTAATCCTCGAAGGTGTAGCGCCCGTCTGGGATCTGTGCTATCTCCGCCCTCATGCGGCGTTCGGAATAGTCCATCAGCGCCGCGACATGTTCGCGGAAGCTCTCGATCCCGTGTTTCCGGGCAAGGTCCGCCATCCGGCGCTCGCCCAGATCGACGGCTGCGATCATGGCGCGGAAATCGCCGTAGTTGTAGCGAGGCGTCCGTACATTGGCGAGCAGCAGCCGCCAGACGTCGTCGACGTCCTTGCCGGCCCGCTTGATCTTGACCGGCGGCACCCGCAAGCCTTCGTGGAACACCTCCGTCGCCTCGCCGGCAAAGCCGGCCGGAGCCATGCCGCCGACTTCGCAGATATGGCCGATGGCGACCGAGAAGCCGATCAGCGCGCCGTCCACGAACACCGGCTTGAAGAAGGTGTGCTCGGGGGTATGCAATCCGCCCCGGTAGGGATCGTTGTGCAGGATGACGTCGCCTTCCTCCAGCTCGGCCAAGTCGATTTCCTGCACGCAGGACCGCAGCAGCAGCGGCATGCCGCCGATCATGCTGGGGCAGAAGTCGCCGGTGGCGACCAGCTCGCCGCTCGGCAGCGCCAGCCCGCAGGTGAAGTCCAGCGATTCGCTGAAGATGGTCGAGTATGAGGTCCGCATCAGCGTGACGCCCATGTCGCGGCAGATCGACACGAGGATGCCGCCGGCGATGTTCAGGGAAACCATGTCCATGGGGAAGCTCCTTGATATTGCCGGATCAGGCTGCGATCAGCAGGTTGCCGAACTTGTCCACCTCCAGGGTCTTGCCGGGGTCGAGCACGGTGACGGAGGCGTCCTCCTCGACCAGAGCCGGTCCGGCGATCCTGTCCCCGGCCCGCAGATCGGGCCGCCAGTAGACTGGAGTGTCGCTCCAGCCCCCGGCGAACCAGACCGGACGGCGGGTCTTCGGCTCGCACGGGGCGATCGAGGCTTCGATCTCGGGCAGGGTCATCTCGCCGGTGCGGGCGATGCCGGTGACCAGGAAATTCACCAGTTCGACATGGTCGTCGAGCCGGAAGCCGAACCGCGCCCGGTGCTGCTCATGGAAGGAGTCGAAGACCCGCGACACCTCTTCGTCGGTGAACTCCTCCGCCTCGATCGGGATTTCCAGTTCGTAGTTCTGGCCGAGATAGCGCATCTCGACGCTCCGCATGATCTCGACCTTCTCATGCCCCTGTGCCGCGAGGTCTGCCCGGCACTCGTCGATCAGGGCGCGCATCGACGATCTGGCGCGGTCGCGGTCGAAGAAGCGCGAGTTGAGCTGGACCGTGCGGTAGCGATCGACCCGGGCGTCGGCCATGGTGAAGCCGAAGGCGGAGAACTGGCCCGGGAAGTTGGGGACCAGACCGCGCGGGATCGATGCATCGGTCATCAGGTCGCTGACATGCGGCGGGCCGGCTCCGCCGAAAGCGACCAGCACGAAGTCGCGCGGATCGAGGCCCTGCTCGGTCAGGACGGTGTGAAGGGCGCCGACCATGTTGTTGTTGGCGATCCGCACGATGGCGAGCGCCGCCTGCTCGACCGGCAGGCCGAGCGCTTCGGCGATCGGGGCTACCGCCGCGTGAGCCGCCTCTGCGTTCAGGGACATGGCGCCGCCCAGGAAGTTGCCGGCGCTGATGCGGCCGAGCACGACGTTGGCGTCCGTGACGGTCGGCAGGGCGCCGCCCTTGCCGTAGCAGGCCGGGCCGGGGTCGGCGCCGGCGCTCTCGGGACCGACGACCAGCATGCCGCCCGCATCGATTCGGGCGATCGAGCCGCCGCCGGCGCCGATCGACCGGATGTCGATCATGGGCACCTGGATCGGCCGGCCCCACTCGATCTCGAAATCGGTGGTGAACTTCTCCTTGCCGCCGACGACGGTGGAGACGTCGGTCGAGGTGCCGCCCATGTCCAACGTCACCAGGTTGTTCAGCCCAAGCAGCCGGGCGGTCTGCTTCGCGGCGATCACGCCGCCTGTCGGTCCCGACATGGCGAGCTGGATCGGGCTGTCGGCGGCGGCCTCGGCGCTCATCTCGCCGCCGTTCGACCGCATGATCACCAGCTTGGCGTCGACCCCCTCGGCGCGCAGGCGCTCCTGCATCGAACCGATGCGGCTCTTCACGACCGGTTTGATGAAGGCGTCGCAGATCGTCGTGGAGGACCGGAAATGCTCCTTCCACTTGGGCAGCACTTCGTAGGAGATCGAAACCGGGATGTCCGGCAGTTCCTCGGCGAAGATCTCCTTGATCCGCCGTTCGTGGCCAGGGGAAAGGTAGGAGTGCAGCAGCATGACCGCGATCGCCTCGATGCCGCCGTCGGCCCTGATCCGACCGGCGATCTCGCGGACGCCGGCCTCGTCCAGGGCTTCCAGCACCTCGCCGGAGGGGCCGATCCGTTCGTCCACCTCGTAGGTGTCGCGGCGCTTCACGAACGGCTTCGGCTTGACCCAGGCAAGATCGTAGTGGTGCTTGCGGTTGCCGCGCCCGATGAACGGCACGTCGCGAAAACCGCGCGTGCTGACATAGGCGACCCGGGCGCCCTTGCCTTCCAGCAGCGCATTGGTCGCGACGGTGGTGCCGAGCCGGATCGTCGCGATGTCGTCGATGGCGCCGAAGGCGCGGAGGCCGGTCATGATGCCCTCGACCGGATCGGCCGGCGTCGAGAGGTTCTTCCAGCCCTTCAAGGCTAGGTCGTTCTCGTCATAGGCGACGAAGTCGGTGAAGGTCCCACCGATATCGATGCCGAGGCGGTACTGCATGCGACTGCTCCCTTCCATGCGATGCGCTCACTGTTCGAGCCGCCTTCCGGCGGGCGGTTATTCCGCCGCAGCAGCCCGCCGCCTGTCGCGGTCGGCTTCCCAATCGACGCACCACTCGGAGCAGTAGATCGCATCGTCCTTCGTGACGGCGTCGGCGCGACCGGCGTCGTAGATCAGGACGCCGCAGTTCCGGCACTTGACGTAACTTTCGACGTAGAGCTTGTTCGGAGCGAATTTCATGTCGTTCCCCCTTTCGCTTTGGTCGGTCTATCCAGTCATGGCGTCCAGCCGCGCCGCGAGTAGAGATAGCGCTGGAACGACCGCAGGTCCGAGCAGCGGAGATGCCGTGCAGCGGCGCTGTCGCCCTCTTCGATGGCGAGCACCAGTTCGTCCTGGATGTGCAGGGTGAACTGGAGGAATTCCTTGTCGTCCGGGACGTTCATCGCCAGCGTTTCCGCGATGAACGGCGCGTAGCGCAGGCGCAGCCGCATCACCATTTCCACCAGGATCGGCGACCCCGATCCATCGGTCAGGTCGCAGTTCCATTCCATGATCCGCCGCATCGACGCCCGGACGTCGCGGTCGCGGAAGTGCTCCCGCAGGGCCAGCGTGTGGCGGTAGAGCTTGCGCGCTTCCTCCGGACGGTTGCGCGCCGCGAAGCGTGCCGCCGCCTCTCCTTCCAGCAGAAGGCGAAGGCCCCAGATCTCGTCCGCCTGCTCCCGGCTCAGGCGAGGCACCCGGATCGAACGGCTGCGGGTGATCTCCAGCGCCGAGGCGGAGACCAGCCGGCCTACCGCCTCCCGCACCGGCTGCATGCTGGTGTTGAGGGACTTGGCGAGCTTTCGCAGGCTCATCTTCGTCTCGGGCGGCCAGCTTCCATCGAGGATGTTGGCTTCCATATCCGAATATATCTGGCGAGCCATCGTCGACGTTTCGGCGATCCTGCCTGCGGGTTCCACTGGTTGGGCGAGTTGCATCACGTCCTTGCCTCGACTGAGCCGTTCTGGTGCAGGGCGTAATGCATCGGGGCCGTGGCTTCACCCAAAAACGTCGTTTCCCTTTCCCGATCGGTTTATGTCCTGGCCAATTGCCGCAATGCCGGCGTCGTGGCATCCAGGGCCTGCGCGAAGCGGTCGACAGCTTCGTCGCAATCGCTCTTGGTTATGCAGAGCGGCGGGGAGAACGCCACGACCTCAAGGAAGGGCAGCGCCCGCACCATCAGGCCGTGCTCCACCGCCTGGTTCGCGACCAGCCGGTGCGCGTTCTGCGACGCCGCGAACGGCTTCCGGGTTTCCCGATCCGCCATGAACTCGACGCCGATCATCAATCCCCGGCCGCGCACGTCGCCGACATAGGGATGGTCGCCGATCCGGGCCTTCAGGTTCTCCAGCAGATAGGCGCCGACCTCGGCCGAGTTGGCGACCATGCCTTCGGATTCCATGATGTCCAGGTTCGCCATCGCGATCGCGGCGCCGACCGGATGGCCGGAATAGGTGAAGCCGTGCATGACAGGCCCGTGCTCCGGCGATGCGGCTTCCAGCACCTTCCAGATCCGCTCGGAAACCACCGATGCGGAGACCGGGAAATACGCGCTGGTCAAGCCCTTGGCCAGGGTCAGCAGGTCCGGCTTCAGGCCGAAGAGCCCGCTGCCGAACCATTCGCCGGTGCGCCCGAAACCGGTGATGACCTCGTCGGCGATCAGGAGGATGTCGTGCTGGTCCAGCAGCTTCTGGACCCGTTCGAAATACCCGGCGGGCGGGATCAGGACGCCGCCCGTTCCCATGATCGGCTCGGCGATGAAGGCGCCGATCGTCTCCGGGCCTTCGCGCGCGATGATCTGCTCGATATCGGCGATCAGCCGGTCGCAATAGGCCGCTTCGCTCTCGCCCGGGAGGCCGAAACGGTACTGGTGCGGGCATTCGGCATGGATCACGTCGGTTGACGGCAGGCTCCAGGCGGTATGGTAGGCTTCGATCCCGGTCAGGGTCGCCGCCGCTGCCGTCAGCCCGTGATAGCCGCCCTTGCGCGAGATGATCTTCCGCTTCTCCGGCACCCCGCGCAGATTGGCGTAGTAGCGCACCAGCTTGTAGTTGGTGTCGTTGGCGTCCGAGCCGGAGGTGCCGAAGAAGACGCGCTTCAGGTGCCGGGCGCCGGCATGGTCGTGCAGGAGGTTCAGCACGCGGTCGGCCAGCCGGATCGTCATTTCGTTGGACGACGATCCGAACAGGTGCCAGTAGTTGAGGTCCAGGATGGCCTTGCTAGCCGCCGCCGCGATCTCCGGCCGGCCGTAGCCGATATTGACGCACCAGAGGCCGCCCGAACAGTCGAGCATTTCCCGGCCGGCGTGGTCGCGCAGGCGGACGCCCTGCGCCGCCGCCATGATCTTCGGGCCGTTCTGCTGGTGCAGGGCGATCGGAGTGAGCGGATGGAACAGGCTGTTCCGGTCCATGTCCTCCAGGGAATAGTTGGCCCGGTCGCGGGTCGTATCGAGGTCGAGCATGTGTCGGTTCGCTTTCAGATACGGTTCAGTTCTTGTCGAGTTTCACGAACAGGAACCAGAAGAAGACGCCCATCACCGGCAGGGTGACGGCGACCAGAAGGGTCGTGAGCGAAAAGATGATCGGGATCTGGGACTGCTGCGACGCGGCCATGGCCCAGTTGTAGATCGGCATGGTGGTTTCGATGCCGCGCAGGAACAGCGAGCGTGGCAACTCGTTGAACGACAGCAGGAAGCCGAAGATGCCGGCGCCGAAGATGCCCGGCCGCAGGATCGGCATCTCGATATCCCAGAAGCGCCGCCACGGCGAGGCGCCCAGGTCCTCCGCCGCCTCGAGCAGGCGCAGGTCGAACCGGCTGGCGATCACCAGGACCAGGAGCATGCAGAAGGGCAGCGCCCAGACGAGCTGGCCCAGGAAGATCGACCAGATGCCGAGCTTCAGTTCCAGGATGCTGCGCAGGAAGATGAACAGGGCGGCGCCCATCGTCAGGCCGGGCACGAACAGCGGCAGCAGCGTCAGCAGGATGACGCCGCCGGGCCGTTCGAGCCGGGTGATCGCCCGCCCCACGACCGTTGCGATCACCATGCAGACAAAGGCGACGAGCGCGCTCAGCCACAGGCTGGTCTGCATGGGCGTCACCCAGCGCGCATCGCCGCCGAGCTGCCGGTAGTTGTCGAGCGTCAGGGGATAGGGGATGCCCGACAGCGGACTGGCGGCGAAGGACATCACCGCCAGCCAGATCAGCGGTATGTAGATCATCGCGAGCGCGAAGGCGCCGAACGCCTTGGCCATGGTCTTCCAGCCGGCGGATTGTCCGAGCCGCCCCTGCGGCCTGGCTGCGGCGCGGTCTTCCCGGGCGGGAGCGAGGGTCATGGTCGACACAGGGCGGCTCCCTAAGCTCAGCGCCGGATCGCGACGAACATGGAGGCCATGTCGTAGCGTCGGCGGGTGACGAGGACGAGAACGGCGAGGCAGATGCCCAGCAAGGCCACGACGACGGTCGAAAGCGCCGCGGCGGTCGGGTATTTGAGCTGCTGCAAGGCCGAGTTGACCGAATTGCCGAGCAGATCGACGAAGCCGCCGCCCAGGAGCTGCGGTTCCACGAAGGCCGCCATCAGCGGGACCAGGGTGAAGACGATGCCGGCGACGATGCCCGGCAGAGCCATGGGAATGATGATGTTGAACAGCGTCTGCGCCGGTCCGCCGCCGAGATCCTGGCTGGCCTGGATATAGTCGTCGTCGATCAGGGCGATGGACATGAAGATCGGGAAGACCATGGTCGGGAAGTGGGTGCCGAGCAGGCCGAAATGGACGGCGAATTCCGAATAGAGCAGCCAGTCGATCGGCGCGTCGGTGATGCCGAGCGACATGAGCGCTGTGTTCACCGCGCCCGTCTGGCCCAGGATGGAGCGCCAGACGATGATGCGGGAGGCGGCGTCCAGGAAGAACGGGATGGTCAGGAGCGTGATGATCATCGCCTTGACCGTCTTGGAGCGGCAGCCCTTGGCGAGCCAGAGCGCGAAGGGAAAGGCCAGGACGAATTCGATGATCGTCATCGTGATGCCGATCCGCAGCGTCCTGACTGCCGCCATCCACCGGCCGGAATCGATCAGCGAGATCCAGGTATCCAGCGACGGCGTGTAGACCACCCGGTACGCCTTCACCTGAAGGAAGCTGAAGAGGACGATGACGACCAGCGGCGCTATGACCAGGAACGACCAGGCCAGCAGGAAGGTCGGCACCGTCAGCCGCGACGGCTTCAACCCGTCGAGCAGGCGCTTGGCGAAGGGGCGGCGCTGGGGCAGGGCAGGGGAATCGGATCGGCTTTGCATCGTCATGGCGGCGGCCTCGAGCTGTGCCGGATCTGCGGGTTCCGGCCTGAGCGGGAAAGTGCGGGGACCGCGTCGTCCCCGCGCCGGTCTCCAAACTGGTCCCTATGGGGGTCCCCATACTGGTCCGTGTCGTTCACGCGTTGAGGAAGCGCTGCCACTCCTCTTCCATGACGTCAGCGTGCTCGGGCACCACCTTGCAGAAGAAGGGCTTCTGGAACTTGCGCCGGACCTTCTCCTCGGCCCATTTCAGGCCGTCGATGTCTTCCTTCGACCAGCCGTGGTCGATCGCGTACTGGACGCCGAGATCCATGTTGGGGCCAGCGTAGCCGCGCTCCTTGGCCTGGAACGCCCGGTATTCGCCGTCGAGGAAGTAGTTCAGCAGTTTGTAGATGTTGTCGACGTTGCCGCGATCCATCGCCGCCGCCGCGACGCAGGCGCCGTGACCCCACAGGTAATAGCCTTCCACGGTGAAGGCGTAGATCACGGAGTTGGGGCCGAGAGCGTTGTTGGCTTCCTTGGTCGCCGGCTCCCAGCAGTTGATCATGGCCACTTCCTTGTTGGACAGGAGCTGGACCTGTTCCTCGAAGGCCGTGAAGATCGTGCGGAACTGGCCGGCCCGCTTGCGCTCGACCAGATAATCGGCGACCTGGCGCGCCTGTTCGGCCGGCAGGTCCGCCGGATCTTCGACGGTGATGCGGCCGTGGTGCTTGAGGTAGTTGGCCGTCTCGGCCATCGATTGCAGCCAGCTCCGGTCGATCGCGACGCGGCCCTTGACGTTCTCGCCCTCGAAGAAGGTCGTCCAGGGCACTTCGTCCAGGCCGTTCGGGTTGGCGTCGATCGCCGCCGGGAAATAGCCGAAGGCGTCGCCGTTTCCGATCACCGGCACCGCGTACTGCTTGTCGTCGGCGCGCAGGAAACTCGACCGCTTCCAGGAGTCGGGTGTCCGTGCCCAAAGCTTCAGCTCGGGATGGTTCTCGTCGATCTCGGCATAGTAGCCTTCCGGACCGAGCAGGTCCTCCGTACCGCCGTCGAAGATGAAGACGTCGTGGGTCGAGGTCAGGTCGTTGCCCATGACGTCGCGCATGAAGACGCCGATGTCGGCGTTGGTCGGCGTGTAATCGACCTGGATGCCGATGGACTGGGTCACCCTCGACCAGTCCTTGGGCTGCGCCGTCGTGACGCCATAGCCCTTGACCGGCAACCCCGCCGCCCAGGCCTGCTGGGACAGGCCCGGCAGCACGGACGCCGCCGCTCCGAGCGCGGTTACCGACAGGACGCTTTCCATGAAGCCGCGACGGGACATGGGGAGGCCATTGGCACCGATCTTGTCATGCTCCATTGTCATCTCCTTCAAGTTGCTCGGGCGGATGGTTGAGGGTTAGATCTGGGATAAGAGAGAATTCCTGGTGAGGGGCGCCGACTAGAGGTCCATGACGATGCAGTCGTCCTTGTGCCACCAGACCCGTGACGGCTGGTCGGTGACGGCCGAGGCGTTCCAGATCCGCACCTTGATCGGTGCTATGTCCGTCGTGACCGTCCGGTCGAGATACTTGCCCTTGTAGATCGCACCGCCGGCGCCGCAGGGCAGGACGTTGTGGTCGGGGGCGGTGGGAGCGACGGGGCCGAGATGCAGGCGTTCGGCCCGGACGCCGACCGCGACCTTGGCTCCGACCTTGGGAATGGAGCGGCCGGACCAGCGGCCCCTCAGCCGGCGTTCGCCGACTTGGACCTGAGCTTGCCCGCCGGAAAGCTCGATCAACTCGCCCTCGAAGCAGTTCTCGACGCCCATGAAGCGGGCGGCGAAGGCGCTGACCGGGCGGTCGAAGATGGCGGTGGGGGGACCTTCCTGGTCGATTTTGCCCTTCCGCATCAGGATGATGCGGTCGCTCATGGTCAGCGCCTCTTCCTGGCTGTGCGTGATGTAGATGAAGGTCATGCCGAGCCGCTTCTGGATTTCCAGCAGCTCGACCTGCATGTCGACCCGCAGCTTCTCGTCCAGCGCGCCAAGCGGTTCGTCCAGCAGCAGGATCGCCGGCTGCGGGACCAGTGCCCGGGCAAGCGCCACGCGCTGGCGCTGGCCGCCCGAGAGTTGGTGAATCCTGCGGTCGTACTTGTCCGCCAGTTGGACCAGTTCCAGTGCGTTCCGGGCGCGCGTCCGGCGCTCCGCGACGGGCACGCCGCGCATCTTGAGGCCGTATTCGACGTTCTCCCCGACCGTCAGGTGCGGGAACAGGGCGTAGTTCTGGAAGACAGTCGTGCAATCGCGCTGGAACGCCGGGACCTCGCTGACATCGACGCCGCCCAGGCGCAGCGCCCCGATCCTGTAGGGCTTCTCCAGTCCGGAAATTAGCCGGAGCAGCGTGGTCTTGCCGGAGCCGCTTTCGCCCAGGATCGTGAGGAACTCGCCGGGAGCCGCCCTGACCGTGACGTTGTCGAGCGCCACGACCCCGTCATAGGCATGCGTCGCGTCGATGACCTCCAGGATCGGCTGGGCCGGCTTCGTTCCAGCATCCCGGGCCGGTGCGGACGATGGACGGGTGATCGGATCAGTCAACATGGGCACCTCACCAGCAGATTTGCGATCCAGGTACTCGTCAGCACCTGTGATCACAGCTAGCAAGCAATGTGCCACTATGGCCTAGGCCGAATTCAGCACTTAAACCCCTGAACTGGCGGTTCGGCAGATATCGGTCCAGACCTGATTGTGATCACAGATTACGCATGCGGCGGAAATTTCATCGCTGTTTTAGGCACATTCTGCGACAGATGCGCCCACCCCGGACAGTCTGGCGCCTGCCGAGACACCTGTTCTTAAGGCCGTAATCAAAATATCGGCGGCCTCGAACAGCTCTTCGCCCGGAACGAAGCTGCGCCGCACGACGTCGAAGCCATGGTCGGTGCCATCCTCGGCCAGCCGATGGGCTACGGCCCGTCCATCCAGACCGGCATTGGCCGTGATGGCTTCGGTCGGCGCCTGCAACGCTTCCTGAAAGACGCGATCGACCAGACGGCCGATCAGGCCCGGCGGCAGGACAGCCCGCGCGCGCTGGGCGGCATGGAGCAGGGCGGCGCTGCCGCCGGGCAGCACGCCGCCCGACGCCGCCCGGATCGCCGCCGATGCGGCAGTCGCCCGCTCCGCCCGCTGGCGGATTTCCAGCGGCGTCCGTCCGCCGACATGCAGCTTGGCGACCCCGGCCGACAGCCGGGCGAGACGGCGGCAATGCTGTTCCCGGTCGAAGCTGAGATACCGCGCGCGTTCGATATCGTGGCGGATCGACTGGCAGCGGACCCGGACGGCTTCGGGATCGCCGGCGCCGCCGGTTATGGTCACGCCCTTGCCGGAGACGCGGACGCTGCGGGCGCGGCCCAGCATCGCCGGGCGAAGCCGGTCCAGGCTGGCGCCGAGTTCGTCCGCGATCACCGTGGCTCCCGTGGCGGCGGCGATGTCTTCCAGCATCGGCATGCGCCACGGCCCGGCCCCCGGCGCCTGCACGGCGGCGACTTTCAGACCCGAGCGCTCCTTGTTGAGGATCAGCGTGGCGAGCGCTTCGCCGCCGACCCCGCCGGCACAAATCACCAGCCCCCGCCCGGCTTTCGCCATCATCTCCAGCACCGGCAGCAGGGGTTTAAGCGCCTCGATCCGGCCGTGGTGCAGCAGGATCAGGGCATCGTCGATCTCAGCGCCGCGACCCTCCGGATCGGTCGCGAAATGCGGCGACAGCCAGCCCTCGTCGAAGTGGAGGCCGGACTGGATGTCCAGGTGATCCTCGGCTCCCTGGCCCTCCTGGACGATGACGACGCCGCTTTCGCCGACCTTGCGATGCGCCTCCGCCGCCAGCGTGCCGACCACGATGTCGCCGCCGGCGGCCCGGATCGCCAGCCCGAGCAGGTCGCCGTCCCCGGCGGGCGGACGGGCAAGCGAGCGAAGCTCGGCCGCGACCGCCTCGCCATGGGCGCATAGGGCTGGTTCCAGCTCGACGGGCGAGACGCCGGATCGAAGCGCCTGGATGCCGCCTTTCATGACGGCGCGGGCGATCAGGATCGCCGTGCTGGTGCCGTCGCCGACCTTGTCGCTGGTCCGCCAGGCGACGTCGCGCATTGCCGATATGCCGGCCCTGTAGCCGGGCTCGTCCAGTTCGACCTCCTGGGCGACGGCGTAGCCGCCCCGCAGCATGATCGGCGCGGTGTGGGTCCGTCCGGTCAGCACGGCCCGGCCGGCCGGCCCGATGGTGGCGCTGACCAGGTCCGCCACGAGGTCGACCCCATGCATCAGCGGCCCCAGTGCCGCACCGTTCAACCGCACGATCCGCGCTGTCATGTCCATGCCTCGAAAGTGAAGGGAGGGGAGGGTGGTGCGCCCTCGGGCGGTGCAAGGCCTGTACCAAACATCCGGGCTGGCATGGGATTTGCCTTGTGATCACAGATAAGCGGAGAAATGTGATCTCAATCCGCGCTGCTCTCCGCTCCATCATCCAGGCAAGGGAACAGGGAAAATGCGACTGGCATGCGATACCGGCGGGACCTTCACCGACTTGGTCGTCGAGGACGGCAACGAAATCCGCCTGTTCAAGGCATCGACTACGCCCGACGATCCGGTGCGCGGCGTGCTCAATGCGTTGGCACTCGCCGCCGAGCATTACGGCGAAGAGCAGCGCAGCTTCCTCGGCAAGGCCGAGATGTTCATCCACGGCACGACGCGTGCGATCAACGCCATCCTGACCGGGAACACAGCCAGGACGGCGTTCCTGACCACCGAGGGGCATCCCGACGTGCTGGTGATCCGCGAGGGCGGGCGGATCGAACCGTTCAATTTCACCGTGCCCTATCCCGAACCCTACGTGCCGCGCCGCCTCACCTTCGAGGTCCCGGAGCGGATCGAAGCCAACGGCACGGTCAGGAAGCCGCTGGACGAAGCGGCGGTCATCGCCATCGCCGAGAAGCTGAAGGCGCTCAAGGTGGAAGCGGTCGGCGTCTGCCTGCTGTGGTCGATCGTCAACGGGGAGCATGAGAAGCGGGTCGGAGACCTGCTCGCCAAGCACCTGCCCGGCGTGCCGGTGACGCTCTCGCACGAACTCAATCCCACTCTCCGCGAGTACCGGCGCGCTTCCGCGACGGTGATCGACGCCTCCCTGAAGCCGCTGATGTTCCAGTATCTCGACAGCCTGACGAACCGGCTGCGCGAAGCCGGCTTCACCGGCCGGACGCTGATGGTCACCTCGGGCGGCGGCATCATGGATGCCGAAGCCGTAGCCCGCGCCCCGATCCATTCGATCAATTCCGGTCCCGCCATGGCGCCTGTGGCCGGCCGCTACTATTCCGACCGCGACTTCGACGGACTGGCCGCCATCGTCGCCGATACCGGCGGCACCACCTACGACGTCAGCCTCGTGCGCGACGGACGGATTCCCTGGACGCGCGAGACCTGGATCGGCCAGCGCTTCCGGGGCCACATGACGGGCTTCCCGTCGGTCGACGTCAAGAGCATCGGCGCCGGCGGCGGCTCGATCGCCTGGGTCGACGACGGCGGCCTGCTGCGCGTCGGTCCGCAAAGCGCCGGCTCGACCCCCGGTCCGGTTTCCTACGGCAAGGGCGGCGCCGAGCCGACCGTGACCGACTGCTCGCTGATCCTGGGTTACATCGACCCCGACTTCTTCCTGGGCGGAACGATGGTGCTCGACCGTGCCGCCGCCGCGACGGCGCTGAAGACCAAGGTCGCCGACAAGCTCGGTCTGTCGGTCGAGGAAGCCGCTGCCGCCGTCTTCACCCTCGCGACCGAGAAGATGGTCGGAGCCATCGACGAGATCACCGTCAACCAGGGCATCGATCCCGCGACCGCCGTCCTGATCGGCGGCGGCGGCGCTGCCGGACTGAACGCTGTTGCGGTCGGCCGCCGGCTCGGTTGCGCCGGGGTGCTCATCCCCGAAGCGGGTTCGGTCCTATCCGCAGCCGGAGCCCTGATGTCCGACGTCTCATCGGACTATGCCCAGATGTTGTTCACGACCAGCCGCCGTTTTGCCTTCGACGAGGTCAACGGCGTCCTGGCGGGCCTGGAGGAACGCTGCCGCGTCTTTGCCCAGGGGCCGGGCGCCGGCGCTCTCAAGGTCACGGTGGAGTTCTCGGTCGAAGCGCGCTATGCGCACCAGATCTGGGAGATCGAGGTGCCGATGGCGTCGGGCCGCCTCGACAGTCCCGCCGATCTCGAAGCCTTGAAGCAGGCGTTCCACGATACCCATCAGTCGATCTTCGAGATCAACGATCCCGGTTCCGACATCGAATTCGTCACATGGCGCGCCAAGGTGCAGTGCCAGCTCCGCGAAGGCGGCACCGGGCAGTTGCCGATCCAGAAGGCAGACGGTGCGGCACTTGAGCGGCGTGACATCTATTTCAGCCGGACCGGATGGGTCGATGCCGAAGTCGTCCGCTTCGAAAGCATGCCGTCCGGCGCTCCGGTCGCCGGTCCCGCGATCATCGAATCGTCCTTCACCACCGTCGTCGTCGATCCCGACACCAACGCCGTGCGCACCCAGGGCGGCGGTCTGCGGATCACCTTTCAATAAGGAGCTGGCATGCACGGCCAAAGCCCGCCGCGCCGCGACGGCGTAAAGACCGCGATCCTCGCCAGCCGGTTCGAGAGCATCGCGCGGAAGATGCAGAACACGCTGTTCCGCACCGCCCGCTCCGGCATCCTCAATACGGCGCACGACTTTTCCTGCGTCATCCTCACCGCCGACTGCCGCCTGCTGGCGGCGGCCGAAAGCCTGCCGAGCCACACGCTGGTCGGTCCCGACATCATGTGCAGGACGGTCAAGGACTACCATCCGCACCTGAAGGCGGGTGACTGCTTCCTGCACAACAGCCCGTACGAGGGCAACAGCCACGCGGCCGATCATTGCCTGATCGCACCGGTGGTCGACGACCAGGGTGTCCTGCGCTTCTTCGTACTGGCCAAGGCGCATCAGGCCGATTGTGGCAACTCGCGTCCGACGACCTATCTCGGCGACGTCGCCGATCTGTACGAAGAGGGCGCCCTGATCTTCTCGGCGGCCCGGGTACAGACCGCCTACAAGGACAACCAGGACATCATCCGCATGTGCAGGGCACGCATCCGCGTACCCGAACAGTGGTGGGGCGACTATCTGGCGACCCTGGGATCGGTGCGGATCGGCGAACGCGAACTGCTGGAACTCGGACGGAGCTTCGGCTGGGGAGAGCTGGAGACCTATGCGGAAGCATGGTTCGACTACTCCGAGGAAAAGATGGCGGAAGCCATCTCAAGGTTGCCGAGCGGCCGCCGCGTCCTGGAAAGCGCCCATGATCCTTTTCCCGGCGTGCCGGTGGGCATCCCGGTCCGGGTCGACGTCGTGATCGATGCCGAGGCCGGGCGGATCGGTGTCGATCTGACCGATAACCCGGACTGCCAGCCCTGCGGCCTCAATCTCACCGAGGGCACCTCGATGAGTGCCGCCATGGTGGCGATCTACAACGGCCTGATCGACCACACCGTACCCGTCAACGCCGGCAGCTTCCGGCGGATCGACGTCAAGGTGCGGGAGAACTGCTGCGTCGGCATCCCGAAGCATCCTTTCTCCTGCTCGGTCGCTACCACCAACCTGGCCGACCGTGTTTCCAACCCGGTCCAGCGGGCGATAGCGGAAATAGCGCCCGGCTTCGGCATGGCCGAGACCGGGCCGATCCAGCCGCCCGGCATGGGCGTCATATCCGGCCTTGATCCGCGCAACGAGAACGAACCGTTCGTCAACCAGATCCATGTCGCCGTCACCGGTGGCGCCGGCACTCCCGTGACGGACGGTTTCCTGTCGATCATCCACGCCGGCAATGCCGGGATGTGCCGGATCGATTGCATCGAGGTGGACGAACTGCATCACCCGATCATCATCAAGAGCCGCTGCCTCGTTCCCGATACCGAAGGGGCGGGCAGCTTCCGCGGCGCTCCCTCCGCCCGCGCGGAATTCGGGCCGGCGGAGGATTGTACGCTTAAGGTGCTCTATACCGCCGACGGCACGATAACGCCGGCCTTGGGGGCACGGGGCGGCACCGCTGGCGGCAAGTCGCGCGCGCAGAAGCGCGAGCGGGACGGCAGCCTTACCGATCTGCCGCCCTGCCACGGCGCCGTCCTCGAACCCGGCGAGTGGATCGTGTCCTATTCGTCCGGTGGCGGCGGTTACGGCGCTCCGTTACGGCGAGACCCCGAGCGCGTGCTGCACGACCTGCGCGAGGGCTGGATCACGCCGGAACGGGCACGGTCCATCTATGGGCTGGTGACGACCGGTGCCGCCGACGACGATTCACTCGGCATCGACCGCGCCGCGACCGAAGCGCTGCGCATGACCCTGACGACTTCCACCTGAATAGGGAGGCTCCACCGATGAAATCAGAATCCCTCGACGATAAGAAGCAGGCGGCGGGCATGACGCGGACCGGCGTGCGCATGGCGATCATCTCGAACCGCATGGAAAGCATCGCGCGGAAGATGCAGAACACGCTGTTCCGCACGGCGCGTTCCGGCGTGCTGAACACCGCCCATGATTTCTCCTGCGTCATCCTGACGGCGGACTGCGAACTGCTGGCCTCCGCGGAAAGCCTGCCGATCCATACTCTGATCGGCCCCGACCTGATGTGCCAGGCCGTGCGCAAGTACCATCCGGAGATGAAGGCGGGCGACTGCTTCCTGCACAACAGCCCCTATGAAGGCGATTCCCACGCCGCCGACCATTGCCTGATCGTGCCCGTGGTGGACGAGGACGGCGTGGTGCGGTTCTTCGTGCTTGCCAAGGCGCATCAGGCCGACTGCGGCAACTCCAAGCCGACGACCTATATGGGGCAGGCTGCCGACGTCTACGAAGAAGGCGCGCTGATCTTCTCGGCGGCCAAGATCCAGTCCGAGTACAAGGACAACCAGGATCTCATCCGCATGTGTCGCACCCGCATCCGCGTTCCCGAGCAATGGTGGGGCGATTATCTGGCGACGCTCGGCGCCGTCCGGATCGGTGAGCGCGAACTGCTCCAACTGGGCCGTGAAGTCGGCTGGGAAGCGCTCGAAGACTATGCGGATGGCTGGTTCGACTATTCCGAACAGAAGATGATCCAGGCGATCCAGCGCCTGCCATCCGGAAAAGCGACGGTCCATTCGGCCCACGATCCGCTCCCCGGCGTGCCGGACGGCATCCCGGTGAAGGTGACGGTGAACGTCGATTCGGTCGAGGGACGGATCAGCGTCGATCTGCGGGACAACGTCGATTGCCAGCCCTGCGGCCTCAATCTGTCGGAAGGTTGTGCTCGCACCGCCGCGATGATCGGCATCTACAACGGCCTGATCGACCACGGCGTGCCGCCCAACGCCGGCAGTTTCCGGCGGATTCAGGTCGATCTGCGGGAGAACTGCGTGGTCGGCATTCCGCGTCACCCCTATTCCTGCTCCGTCGCGACCACGAACCTTGCCGACCGGGTCTCGACCCCCGTCCAGCGCGCCATCGCGGAGATCGCCCCTGGTTTCGGCATGGCCGAGACCGGACCGATCATGCCGCCGGCCATGGGCGTCATCTCGGGCCGCGATCCCCGTACCGGCGAAGCCTTCGTGAACCAGATCTTCCTGGGCATCACCGGCGGCGCCGGCACTCCCGTCACCGACGGGTTCCTGACGATCATCCATGCCGGCAACGCCGGCCTGTGCCGCCAGGACAGCATCGAGGTGGACGAACTGCACCATCCGTTGTTCGTCAGCGAACGCCGGTTGATCCCCGATACCGAAGGTGCCGGCAAGTTCCGGGGAGCGCCGTCGATCTATGCGGAGTTCGGTCCGATCGAGGACTGCACCATGCAGGTCATCTACACGGCGGACGGAACGGTGAACCCCGCCCTGGGAGCCCGCAGCGGCGGTCCGGGCGGCAATTCCAAGGCGTTCAAGCGCGAGCTGGACGGAACGCTGACCAGCCTGCCGGCCTGCCATGGCGCCATGCTCGAACCCGGTGAATTCATCGTGTCCCATTCCGCCGGAGGCGGCGGCTACGGCTCCCCGGTCGAGCGCGATCCCGAGCGCGTCCTGAGCGATCTGCGCGAAGGGCTGATCACGGCCGAGCGGGCGCGGACGGTCTATGGTCTGGTCACGACAGGCGCCGATGCGGTCGGTCCGCTCGCCGTCGACCGGTCCGCGACACAGGCGATGAGGGCCAGCCTGAAAGCGCAAGAGCGCTCCGCGTAAAGGGAAGACGCAGCACCGGACAGTCTCCGCCGCAGCGTCGATGCGGTGGAGACCGTCCGTCAGCGGGCCGGAGCTTTGGCGGTGGCGGTGACGAGAGCACCTTGCCGTCGGTGCTACCCAGTGGCATCAGTTTTTCCGGAGGTAAGCATGACGGTCAAGACGTCGATGTCGTTGACGGACGAACAGGAATCATACGCACGAAGCCTTGTTAATGCCGGTCGATCTGACGGCATCAAAAAAACTGATTAATGTGAATTTCCTCACGTGTCGTGCGAATTTAGATCACAATACTTGGCTGCGGAACAGTAGTTCACGTCGGTTTGGTGAAGAGGGATGCGGTCTTGTCCTGCACCGTGGTGCGGGCCCAAAGATACTGAAATTTCCTTCGGATATCGCAGTCGGTGAGAATCCAAAAAAACGCAAAAGTTGAACATCCCCTGTACGACTGAGCTATAACAACCGCATATTGCAAACTGCGAAAACTGTGAAGATGTTCACAGTATCGAATGTGAACACCATCCATACTCTGCGTCGATCCCCGAGAAAACGGCTATTCCAAGGTTTCTCAAAGAGGAAATCCCATGAATCTGCCTGTATCGGTCGGCCTTTGTGAGATCTGAACCTTTTCGTGTTCAGATGATAGAAAAATCATTTCCAGTATTTACTGTATGAACTATCCATATTTGAAAATGAAGATGATGTTTAAATAATCATCTATTTTTAAAACCTGACATTTCCCGCAAGCAACAACCCGGTATTCCGATGCCGGATGCAGAGGAGCTGCGCCAGGAAAATGGCTGAAAATCATGACGAAACTATCGCGATAGTAGGCATTGGATGCCGGCTGCCGGGTGGAGTGACGTGTCCGGATTCGTTCTGGACCATGCTTGTGGAAGGGCGTGACGGAATCGTCGAAGTTCCCGAAGACCGCTGGAACATCGACACCTTCTTCGACCGCCGCAAATCGGCACCGGGCAAGATGTATGTGCGGGCCGGAGGCTTTCTGCAGCAGAAGATCGATGAATTCGATGCGCAGTTCTTCGGCATGTCCCCCCGCGAAGCCGCCTATCTCGACCCGCAGCAACGGCTTCTCCTGGAAGTGACGTGGGAGGCGCTGGAAGACGCACGGCTTATCCCCGCCGCCATGGCCGGATCGGACACCGGTGTCTATATCGGCGGATTCATGCTCGACAACATGCTGACCCAGTTCGGCACGCTGAACCGGGATCAGATCGGATCGCACAGCGCGGTCAGTTCGACCCTGTCGATCCTGTCCAACAGGCTGTCCTACGTCTTCGACTTTCGCGGTCCCAGCATCACGATGGACACCGCGTGCTCGTCGTCCCTGGTGGCCGTGCATCAGGCTTGCCGTGCGCTGGCGCGGGGCGAATGCGGCATCGCCCTGGCGGGGGGCGTCAACGTCATGTACCGGCCCGAAACGGTCATAGCGATGTGCAAGGGCGGCTTCCTGGCGCCGGACGGCCGGTCCAAGAGCTTCGATGCGCGGGCGGACGGATACGGCAGGGGCGAAGGCGCCGGCGTCGTCGTCTTGAAGAAGGCGGCGGACGCGATTCGCGACGGTGACGAAATCTACGCGCTGATCCGGGGCACCGGCGTCAACCAGGACGGTCGCACCGACGGCATCACCGTTCCCAATCCGGCTTCTCAGGAAGCGCTCATCAGACAGGTCTGCGTGGAGGCGGCCATCGACCCGCGCGACATCCGCTACGTCGAGGCCCACGGTACCGGCACCGCCGTCGGCGACCCGCTGGAAGCGGCGGCGCTGGGCGCCGTGCTGGGGCAGGGGCGCGGACCGGGGGACCGGTGCGTGGTCGGCTCGGTCAAGGCGAATATCGGGCATCTGGAAGCCGCCGCCGGCATCGCCGGCCTGATCAAGGCGGCGCTTTGCCTCAAGCATGGGGCCATTCCGCCGGTCGCCAACCTCGAGACACCCAACCCCGACATCCCGTTCGACGAGCTCGGCCTGAAGCTGGCGGTCGCGCTGGAGCCGATGCCGGCTGGGAAAGGCCCGGCGCTGGCCGCCGTCAATTCCTTCGGCTACGGCGGCACCAACGCGCATGCCTTGCTCCAGGAAGCGCCGTGCCGGCAAGCCGGCGATGCGGTCGCTCCGGAGAAGCGGCCCGGTCCTTACGTGCTGCCGATCTCGGCACGCGGCGACGGCGCGCTCAAGGCCATGGCGAAAGCCTATGCCGAGCAGCTCGATATCCTGTCCGGAGATGCGCTGGCGGACCTTTGCCGATCCGCGGCCGTCCACCGCAGCCATCATGACAGCCGCCTCGTCGTCTTCGGACGAAGCTCGGAAGAACTGGCCGCGACGCTCCGGCTCCATCGCTCGACCGGACAGGCGCCCGGTGCGATCGCCGGCAACAACTCGGCGCGGGGCATGAAGCCGGTCTTCGTCTTCACAGGCATGGGGCCGCAATGGTGGGGCATGGGCCGCGATCTGCTGGCCGGCGAAGCGGAATTCCGCGAATTCGCGGAGGATTGCGACCGGATCTTCAAGGAACTGGCCGGATGGTCAATCCTGGCCGAGATGACGCGGGACGAGGCGGACTCGCGCATCCTTGAAACGCAGATCGCCCAACCCGCCAACTTCGTCGTTCAGGCCGGCCTTGCCCATTTGTGGCGTTCCAGGGGCGTGGAACCAGCAGCCATCCTCGGGCACAGCGTCGGCGAGGTGACCGCAGCCTATGTCGCCGGCGTCCTCTCCCTGGAGGATGCGATCCGGGTCGCTTATCACCGCAGCCGCGTCCAGAAGCAGGCGGCTGGCCTGGGAACCATGCTGGCGGTGGGGCTGGGCGAAGCCGATGCCACGGCGTTGCTGCGGTCCCGTGGCGGCGTTTCCATCGCGGCGATCAACAGCCCGTCGAGCCTGACCCTGAGCGGCGATGCGGCGGAACTCCAGGCGATATCTTTGGATCTCACCGCCAGCGGTGTCTTCAACCGCTTCCTTCAGGTCGAGGTCGCCTACCACAGCGCCTATATGGACCCGCTCAGGGCGGAGCTGATGGCTTCCCTCGCCGGCCTTGCCCCCGCGACCGCTGCCGTCCGGCTTTACTCCACGGTCACCGGCAGGCAGACCGTCGAGGGCGAATTCGATGCCCGCTACTGGTTCAGGAATGTCCGCGAGCCGGTCTATTTCGCCGGGGCGATGGATGCGGCGATCGCCGACGGGCACTGCGTCTTTCTAGAGATCGGGCCGCACCCGGTGCTCTCGGCATCGATCAAGCAGTGCCTCGACCATCGCGGCGTCCAGGGCCACGTGCTGGCGTCGCTGCGCCGGGGCCACCCGGAGCTGGATACCATGGCGGAGGCGCTGGCGGGCCTCCATGCCTGCGGCTCGCCGGTCGACTGGCGGAGGTTCTATCCCCAGGCCGGCGCCTTCGTCCGGCTGCCGGCATACCCCTGGCAGCGGGAGTCCCACTGGCAGGAAACGGACGGCGCCCTTGCCGACCGGCTGGAGCGCCTCGACCATGCCCTGCTCGGCCGCCGGGCGGCGGCGCCAAACCCGTCGTGGCAGGGCAGGATCAATCGCAACCTGCTGCCTTATGTGGACGACCATCGCGTCGAAAGCTCGATCGTGCTGCCGGGCGCCGCCTATGTCGAACTGGGCTTCGCGGTGCATCGCGACCTTGGCGGTGCCGGCCCGCACCTGATCGAGCATCTCGAGTTCTCGAAGGCGATGGTGATCGATCCCGCCGACGAACCGCTGATCCATGTCACGTACGACCAGGAGCGGCGGGAATACGAGGTCCATGGCCGATCGCGCGAGGCGGCGCCCTGGACCGTCCATGCCCGGGGCCGCCTGTCGTTCCTGCCGTTCGATCGGCCCGCCGCAGCCGATCTGGCTGGGATCCGGGCTCGTTGCGGCTGCCAGGTGACCGCCGCCGCGCATTACGCGGAGATGCAGGGGCGCGGGCTGCATTACGGGCCGTGGTTCAACGGCGTCCGGCAGCTTTGGCGTGCCGCCGACGGCGGCGAGGTGCTGGCGTTCATCCAGGGCCATGAGGCGCTGGGGCTGAAGGACCATCGCAACCTGCTCCATCCGACGCTGCTCGACGCGTGCTTCCAGGCTTTGCTGGCGGCGATCAGGATCACAGACGACCCCAGCGTCTATGTCCCGGTGCGAATCCGGGAGGCCCGGCTGCACACGTCGCCCGATAGCGGCTTCTGGTGCCATGGCAAGCTGCTCCGGCACGACGGCGGCGCCTTGGAAGGCGACATCCGGCTGCTCGATGACGACGGCCGGATCCTGGCCGAGTTCCGGGGCATCGAGGCGCAAGCCTTGAGCCGGGGCATTTCGGACGACGAGCGGGAGATGGACAAACACCTCTACCGGTTCGTCTGGCACGAGGAAGCCCGTCCGGAGGCGCCGGCGGCCTCCCGCCCGGCGCCGGGCCGCTTCGTCCTTCTGATGGACAAGGGCGGCGTCGGCGAACGATTGGCGGCGGATCTGACTGCCGCCGGCGCCGATCCGGTCATCGGCCCCGACGACAAGGCGGCGCTCCAGCGCATGCTGGCGGACGGACCCGTCGGGTCCATCGTGCATCTCCGGTCGCTCGACGGCCCGGCCGATCCGGCCGGACTATCCAACACCCTCACGGCACTCGACCTGATCCAGGCGGTGACGGAGCTGGGGTTGAAGGCGCCGGTGTTCTTCGTGACGCGGCAGGCCCAGCCGGCGGGGATATCCGGGGCGGAAGTCGCCGTATCGCAGGCTCCGCTCGCCGGTCTGGTCCGTGTCGCCGTCAACGAATTCGCCGAGCACCGCTTCCGCATGATCGACATCGACGGCGGGACCGATGCCGAAAGCGCCCTGGTCCATGAAATCCTGGGCGGCGACGAGAACGACGACGTGGCGCTCCGGGGCGCGCGGCGACTGGTCAGCCGCTTCGAACATACCACCGCAGCCCAGCTTGAAAGCGGCTTGGCGCCCGGCGGATCGCCCGGCGGATCGAAGGAGTTGCGCCGCTACGATCCCGGCCCCGGCGAGGTTGAGGTCGCAATCCGGCAGGCCGTCATGCTCGCGCCGGGCAGCGCCGCCGCCATCGGCGTCGTCACTCGGCGCGGCGCCGGCGTCGGCATCGGCACCGGGCAGGAGGCGATCCTCCCCATCGACGGTCCGATAACGCCCTTCGCCGTCATATCGGAGCGCTGCCTCCAGCCGGTGCCCAAACGCGATACCGGTCCATCCCGGCCGCTCGGAGGGATCAGCGGGTCGTTGTCGGAAGCCTTGCGGGCGATCAACCGCTTCAAGCGGTCCCGGCACGGCGGAGACATGCTGATCGACGCCGGCATCGGTTCGGCCCCGGCCAGCGGTCTCGTTTTAGCCCCCCTGGCGGCGGCACACCATGCGCTGCTTCGGGTGGCGCGCCTGACGAAGGGCGAGAGCATCCTCGTCGCCGGCTCGGGTCCGCTCAGCCTTGCCGCCGTCCAGGTGGCGCGGTCGGCCGGAGCGGCGGTGACGGTCGCGGCGAAGGGCGCCGGCGAGAGACCCGACCTTGCCGGCCTCGGCATCGAACCGGTGCTCGACTGCGGCTCGCCGGCCTTTGTCGCGGACATCAGGGAGAGGACGCGCGGCGGCGGTTTCGACGTGGTGTTCAACACGCTGGAGGGCGAGACCGCCGGCAGGCTTCAGGAGGTGCTGACGTCCTCCGGACGCTTCATCGACGCCAGCCGCTCGAAGTCCCGCGCCCTGCATCCGGCGCATAACCAGTCGCTGGCCCGCATCGATGTAGCCAAGCTGATGTCGGACGTCCCGGCGGCGTTCGGCGGCCTGCTGCAACGCGTGGCCGACCGGATCGACAGCGGCCATCTGATACCGCCGCCGTTGCAGGCGGCGGACGGCGCGCCCGCCGTGGTCGATTTCAGCGAGGCGCATCTGGACCCGTCGGCGCGGACAGCCCTGCCGCCGGTCCGGTTCGATCCGGAACGGACATACCTCGTCACCGGCGGATTCGGCGGGCTGGGGCTGGAACTCTCCCGCTGGCTGGTCGGGCGGGGCGTGCGCCATCTGGTGCTGGTCGGCAGGCGCGGGGCCGATGCTCCGGGCGCCGATCAGGCGATCCGAAGCCTGGAAGCGCTGGGCGCGCGGGTCCACGCGGCGGCGGCCGACATCGCGGACAAGGCCCAGGTCGAGGGCCTGCTCAGGCAAATCGCCGGGATAATGCCGCCGCTGACGGGCATCTTCCACACCGCCGCCGTGCTGGACGACGGACCGATCTACACGATCCGGCCGAGCCAGTTCGCAACCGTGATGCGGGCCAAGGCGCTGGGAGCCTGGAACCTGCATCTGGCGACGCAGGGCCTGGAACTGACCTGCTTCGTGATGTTCTCGTCGATCGCCTCCGTGCTCGGCAGTCCGGGTCAGGCGACCTACGTGGCCGCCAACGCCTTCCAGGACGCCCTTGCCCATCACAGGCGCGGGCAGGGCATGGCGGCGATCAGCGTCAACCTGGGAGCAGTGTCGGAGGTCGGCATGGCGGCCCGACACGAAGGGGTCGAGCAGTATCTGGCCCGCGTCGGCGTCGGCAGCTTCACGCCGGAGCGGGTGCTGAACACCCTTGGCCGCATCCTGTCCTGGAACCCCGTCCAGATCGGAGCCGCCGACGTGGACTGGCGGCTGTGGGGCGGCGCCTACCCGGCCTGGGCGGCATCGCCCCGGTATCGCCACCTGATGCCGGCGGCCGGCGTGGCCGAGGAGACGGACGGCGGACAGCGCGGTGCGCTGTGCCGGCTCGATCCCGCCGGACGCCACGCGCGCATCCGGGAGATCCTGGCCGAACTGCTCTCTGAAATCCTGCGCCTGCCGCCGGAGAGGATCGATCCCGGCCTGTCGCTCCTCAACATGGGGATCGACAGCCTGATGGCGATGGAAACCCAGGTCGCGATCGATAAGCGGATCGGCATCAAGATCTCGGTACTGGAGCTGATGAAGGGCAACAGCATGGACGATCTGGCCGGGCAAATGGCCGACATGCTGGCCGGTGAGACTTCGGCAGGTCCGGACGCCGCTCCCGCCGCCCCCGTTCGATCCGACGAGCCGGACGACGCCGAACGGTTCACCCAGTCGGCCGCCGGGCTGCTGGCCCGCATTGATCATCTCAGCGACGACGAAATCGAAGAAGAAATCAGAAAGCTTTCATCCGAGGAGAAGGTTCAGGCATGACCGCCGTCATCGACGTCAGGCCGGCTCCAGAGGTTCTGGACCGCCGCGCCATGCTGGCCGACCTGCTGCGCCGGAAGGCGGCGGAGCAGGTTACCAGACACCATCTGTCCCGAGGGCAGGAAGCCCTGTGGTTCCTGCACCGGAGCGCTCCGGACAGCGCCGCCTACCATGTCGCCTTCGCGGCGCGCATCGTTTCACCGCTGGACATATCCGCGCTGCGGCGGTCGCTCCAGGCGCTGATGGACCGCCATCCCCTGCTGCGGGCGAGTTTCCGCCTGGAAGACGGGGTACCGGTCCAGGACATCCCCGGCTACCGCGAAGCACGCCTTGAAATCGTCGATTGCGCCGGATTGACCGACGAAGAACTGCGTGAACGCGTGACCGCCGCCTACCGGCGACCGTTCGACCTCGAGGCAGGCGGGTTGTTCCGCGCCAGCCTGCTGGAGCGGT
The DNA here is from genome assembly GCF_000936425.1 of Skermanella aerolata KACC 11604. GTDB lineage: Bacteria > Pseudomonadota > Alphaproteobacteria > Azospirillales > Azospirillaceae > Skermanella > Skermanella aerolata. The sequence continues at coordinate 35,406 of NZ_AVFK01000028.1, forward strand.
CCGCCGACGATGCCGTGCTGCTGCTGACGGTCCACCACATCGTCTATGACGGCTGGTCGCTCTGGGTGAACCTGGAAGAGCTGAAGGAGCTTTATGCCGCTTGCGCGAGCGGATCGCCGCTGCCGCCGCCACGCCTCGCTCCGGCATACGGCGACCACGTGGCCGCCCAGGAGCGTCTGCTTGACAGTCCACGCGGCTTGCAGCTCGAAGCCTTCTGGAAGGAGCGGCTGGCCGGCGATCTGCCGCTGCTCGATCTGCCGGCCGACCGGCCGCGCCCGCCGTCGCAGACCTTCAACGGCGCGTCCCGCAGGGTCGAGCTCGACCGGCCGCTTAGCCTCGCCCTGAAGGAACTGGCGCAGGGCGCCGGCACGACGCCCTTCACCCTGCTGCTGGCGGCATATCAGGTGCTGCTCGCCCGGTATTCCCGCCAGGACGAGATCCTGGTCGGCACGCCGGTCAGCGGCCGGTCCGACAGAACCTTTGCCGACACCGTGGGGTATTTCGTAAATCCTGTGGTGATGCGGGCCGATTTGAGCGACGACCCGACCTTCCGCACCTTCCTCGAGCGTTGCCACGCCGGCGTCCTCGAAGCGCTCGACCACCAGGACTATCCGTTCCCGCTGCTGGTCGAGCGGCTGAAGACGCGGCGCGACCCCAGCTATTCGCCGGTGTTCCAGGCCTCCTTCGTGTTGCAGAAGGCGCAGCGCGCGGGGAGCACGCTGGAGCTGGCCGGCGGCAGTCTCGACTGGGGTGGACTGAAGCTGGAATACTACGACCTGCCTCAGCAGGAAGGCCAGTTCGACCTCGAACTGGAGCTGATGGAGGTCGCCGGCCGCTTCACGGGATCGTTCAAGTACAACAGCGACCTGTTCGATCCGGCGACGGTCGGCCGCATGGCCGACAACTTCGCTGAGCTGCTCCGGAACGTCGTCAAGGACGCCGACCGTCCCGTGATGTCCATCGACATGCTGAGCCCAGCCGAGCGCGACTGGCTGGCCCAGCGCAATCCCGCCCGCTCCGTTCAGGCGTCGGCGAACGAATGCGTCCATGACGGCTTCGCAAGGCGCGCCGCCGAGACGCCGGATGCCGTGGCGCTGATCTTCGAAGACCGGGAGATGACGTACCGCGAGTTGGACGAACGCGCCAACCGGCTCGCCAATTACCTGCGCGCCCGCGGCGCCGGTCCGGAAATACTGGTCGGGCTCTGCGTCGAGCGGTCGTTCGAGATGGTCGTCGGCATTCTCGGCATCCTCAAGGCGGGAGCCGCCTATCTGCCGCTCGATCCGGCAAGTCCACCCGACCGGCTGGCCTTCATCGTGGAGGACAGCGCCGCATCCATGCTGCTGACCCAGGCGCACCTGCTCGACGTCGTCCCGGAGGTGGAGGTCGAGACGATCCTGCTGGACGGCGACTGGCCGCAAATCGCCCGCAGCCCGGCCCACCGGCCCCGCAGCGGCGTCGGTCCGGACAACCTGATCTACGTGATCTATACCTCCGGCACGACCGGCAAGCCGAAGGGCGTCCAGCTCACCCATGGCAACGTCGCGCGCCTGTTCAGCGAAACGCGGGACTGGTACCGGTTCGGCCCAGACGACGTCTGGACGCTGTTCCACTCCTTCGCCTTCGATGTGTCGGTGTGGGAGTTATGGGGCGCGCTGCTGCATGGCGGGCGGATCGTCATCGTGCCCTATCTGGTGTCGCGCTCGCCGTCGGAGTTCATCGACCTGCTGGCCCGGCACCGGGTCACGGTGCTGAACCAGAGCCCCTCGGCCTTCCGCCTGTTCGTCCAGGCGGAGCAGCGGAAGCCGCTGCCCGAACTGACCACCCTCCGCACCATCATCTTCGCCGGCGAAGCGCTGGACCTGCAAAGCCTGAAGCCCTGGGTGGCCCGGCATGGCGACAGGAAGCCGGTGCTGGTCAACATGTACGGCATCACCGAGACGACGGTGCATTCGACATTCCGGATCGTCCGAGCCGAAGACCTTGTCCGGACCCGCAGCACCATCGGCGCGCCGATCCCCGATCTTCAAATCCGCCTGCTGGACCGGCACATGAAGCCGGTGCCGATCGGGGTCGCGGGCGAGATCTATGTCGGCGGGGCAGGGGTCGCGCGCGGCTACCTGAACCGGCCGCATCTGACGGCGGAACGCTTCCTGGAGGACGGCTGTCTGGAAGAAAGCTTCGGGGGTCGTCTCTACAAATCCGGTGACCTTGCCCGCTACCTGCCGGACGGCGATATCGAATATCTCGGCCGGCTGGACAAGCAGGTCAAGATCCGGGGCTTCCGGGTCGAACTGGGCGAGATCGAGGCCGCCCTGTGCGCCCATCCCGGCATCGCCGCCGCCATCGTCGTGGCATCGGCGCGGGATGGGGGCGACATCAGGCTGATCGCCTATATCGTGACCAGGGGAGCGGGCGTTCCCGACGTGACGGCGCTGCGCGGCCAACTGGCGGACAGGCTGCCCGAATACATGGTTCCGGCCAGCTTCGTGAAGATCGACAAGCTGCCGCTGACCGGCAACGGCAAGCTCGACTATCGGTCGCTGCCGGAACCCGAGAACCTTCGGACCGGCGCCGCGCCCGCCGTGCCGCCACGCGACGCGGTCGAGCAACGGCTGGCCGGGCTGTGGGAGAAGACGCTGAAGCTGCGTCCTGTCGGGATGCAGGACGACTTCTTCAAGCTGGGCGGCCATTCGATGCTGGCCGTCAACCTGATGGCCCAGGTCGAGAAGGAGTTCGGCCGGGAACTGCCGATCTCCGCCCTGTTCCGGCATCCCACGGTCGAGCAGCTTGCCCAATGCCTGCGCGAGGACGCCGAAGCGAGGCCCTGGTCGCCGCTGGTCCCCATCCAGATATCGGGCGACTTGCCACCGTTCTTCTGCGTCGCCGGCGGCGGCGGCAATGTCCTGTATTTCCACGAGCTTGCCCAGAACATGCCGCAGGACCGGCCCTTCTACGGTCTTCAGTTGCGCGGCGTCGACGGCTTGGCGGAGCCCTTGACCAGCGTCGAGGACATCGCCGCCGACTGCGTCGCGGCGATCCGGCAGGTTCAGCCCCATGGACCCTACTGGATCGGCGGCCACTGCTTCGGCGGTTTGGTCGCCTTCGAGATCGCCCAGCGGCTAGACGCGCTGGGAGAGGAAGTGGCGCTCGTCGCCATCCTTGACGCCCCGGCGCCGGTCGGCTGCCAGGACCGCCTCAACACGATATGCGCGATGGATGATGCCGACTGGCTGGCGAAGATCGGCAGCGTCCTGTCGGAAGGGACCGGACAGGACCTTGGCATCGACCCCGACGAGTTGCGGACCCTGCCGCTGGACTGGCAACTGGCCTATGTGCAGGAGCGCATGAACGACGCGGGCCTGCTGCCACCCGGCGGCGGCATCGCGCAGGTCCGGGGCTTCCTGAAGGTCTTCGTCGCCAACAGCAAGGCGCGCTACGCGCCGCGCGACTTCCGGCCTGTGCCGATAGCCCTGTTCCAGGCCGGCGAATTCCACGCCGACTACGACTACTCGGCGGCGGAGCGGCACGGGGCGGGCCTTGGCTGGCACGCTTTCTCCAAGGGCGGCGTCGCCGTCCACCAGGTACCCGGCAACCACATCACGATGCTGTCGGGACCCAACGCGGCCGAGCTTGCCCGGCGGCTGGCCGCTCATCTCGCCTGAAATCCCAGCCGAGCATCCGAGACTTCACACCGTTCTTTTCATCGAAAGGGAAGAAACCATGAATGCGTTCCTGAAAGTCTCCGTTTCCGCCTTAGCACTCCTGCTGCTGCCGGTAACAGCGCAAGCCAAGCCCTTCACGCAGCTCGTCGCTTTCAGCGGTGCTCTGACCGACACCGGCAACTTCAGCTCGGTCAAGGGCGACATGCCGGCGCCGTTCTACAAGAACCGCACCACCAACGGCCCGGTGGCCATCGACGTGCTGGCGGAACGGCTCGGACTGGAGGCGAAACCGTCCATGCACCTCGTCAAGCAGGCCAAGAAGCCCCAGGGCACCAATTACGCCGTCGTGGACGCGCTGGCCGGCGGCAACGGTCCCCATGACCTGCCGGCCCAGATCAGCGCCCATCTCGACAGCCGGGGCGGCAAGGCCGATCCGGACGCGCTGTACTTCGTGTTCATCGGCGGCAACGACGTCGTCATGGCGGCGATGACGCCCGACCCGCAGAAGGCGGAAGCGATGCTCGACAAGGCGGTCGCCGGGATCGAGACCGCGATCCATGAGCTTGTGGCGGCGGGAGCCAGGACGATCATGGCGCCGGACTTCATCGATGTCGGCATGGCGCCGGCGGTGCGCGGCATGGGAGCGGGTCCGCAGGCCTGGGCCACCCGAATGTCCGACAGCTACAACGCCAAGTTCAACACGATGCTGGACAAGGTCGAGAAGGAGAAGTCGTTCGAGCTGATCCGCTGGGAATTCAGCCGTTTCGTCAAGAACGTGGCGGCCCATGGCGAAGAATTCGGCTTCACCAACATGACCGACAGCTGCATGGCGCTGAAGCCGGCCGGGAAATGCGACTTCGATAAGTTCGTCTTCTTCAACGAACAGTATCCGACCGCCAGGGTCCACGAACTGATGGGATCGGCCATGGCGCTTGCGGTGCTGGAGCGTCCCGCCGATGGCGAAACCGAAGCGGCGGTGGCCGCGAAATAGGCTGTCCAGCGCCTCGTCTTCCCGTTCCACCGTGGATGGGGAGGCGAGGCGACCGTTCCTCCCTTGCCCGGATTGAGAGACATGCGAGTTCATTATCTGCGACGCCCCTTCGCGGCGCCCGCGGCGGCGCTTGTCGGCATGGCATTGGCGCTGACTGGCTGCGACCAGACGACAGTCGCCGCGCCGGCGGCTCCGCCCACGCCGGTCCGGGTCGAGACGGTGAAACTGGAGCCCGCCTCGCGCGTCCAGCGCTATGCCGCCGTGATCCGTCCGCGGATCGAAGCCGATATCGGCTTCCGCGTCGGCGGCAAAGTCGTCGAACGGCTTGTCGATGTCGGTGCCCCGGTCCAGGCGGGAACGCCGCTGGCACGACTGGATCCCGCCGATCTGGACGCCCGCGTCCGGGCGGCGGAGGCGCAGCGGCGATCGGCCCTTGCCCTGGCCGCCAACGCGAAGAGCGAGTTCGCTCGCTACGCTAAGCTCCACGCGAAGGGCTGGGCTACCGCCCAGGAATATGACAAGCGCCGGGCCGCGGTCGAAACGGCCGATGCCGCGATCCGGGAACTGGATGCGCAGCTCGGCATCGCACGGGACAACGCCCGCTACGCCACCTTGATAGCCGACGGTCCCGGACGGGTGACCTCGGTGCTGGTCGAGCCGGGGCAGGTCGTGTCACAGGGACAGACCGTCTTCCGGATCGCGAGAGCCGGCGAACTGGAAGTTCTCGCCAACGTTCCGGAATCCCAGGTCGGTATGCTCGATCAGTCCGATCTGACCGCCGAGCTGTGGTCGATGCCTGGCATTTCGATCAAGGGCCGGCTTCGCGAACTGGCGCCGAGCGCCGATGCCGCGACGCGGACATATCAGGCGAGGATCGCGCTTGACGCTCCACCCCCCGGCATCCAGTTGGGCATGACCGCCAGCCTGGTCGTTACGACGGCGGGGCAGGGCGATGTCGCGCGGCTGCCGATGACGGCGCTGGCCAAGCAGGACGGCAAACCCGCCATGTGGGTGCTGAACGCCGAGGGTAACGGCGTGGCGCTCCGGCCGATCGGCATAGGCGGCTATTCCGGCGACCGGGTGACCGTGCTGGACGGGCTGGAGCAGGGCGACCGCGTCGTCACGGCGGGCGTCCATAAGCTTTACGAGACGCAGAAAGTGCGCGTCTGGACGGAGCCGGTGCGATGAACAGCAAGATCCCGATGCGCGGAAACCTGTCGGCCTGGGCACTGACGCACCAGACGCTGGTGCTCTTCATGATCCTGGCGTCCGCCGCCGCCGGCCTGTTGGCCTATTTCAGCCTGGGACGTGCCGAAGACCCCTCCTATACCTGGAAAGCCATGACGATCCGGACGGCGTGGCCCGGCGCCACCGCCGACGAGGTCGAGCGGCTGGTTACCGATCCGATCGAAAAGAAGCTGGAGGAGATGCCCTATTACGACTTCACCCGCAGCTATTCCAAGCCGGGTGAATCCGTCGTCATCCTCACCCTGAAGGACTTCACGCCGGCCGAGCAGGTCCAGGACCTGTGGTATCAGGCGCGGAAGAAGGTCGGGGACATCCGCGACACACTGCCGGCGGGGATCGCCGGGCCGTTCTTCAACGACGAGTTCGGCGACGTCTATTCGTTCATCCAGGCTTTCATGGGCGAAGACTATTCTCCGGCGCAGATGAAGAAGATCGTCGAGGAGGTCCGGGCCAGACTGTTGAAGGTCGAGGGGGTCGAGAAGATCGATCTGTTCGGCGTCCAGGAAGAGAAGATCTATGTCGAGCTGTCCAGCCGCCGGCTGGCGTCCTACGGCGTCTCGGGCGAGCAGGTGATCCAGGCGATCCGCCGCAACAACACGGTCCTGCCCTCGGGGTCGGTCGATGCGGGTGCCGCCCGCGTCTTCGTCCGGGTCGAGGCCGATTTCGCCGGCGTGGAGGCCATCCGCGCGATTCCCATCGAATCCGCCGGCCGGCTGATGACCGTCGGCGACGTCGCGGAGGTCAGGCGAGGCTATGTCGATCCCAAGGTCGAGACCATGCGGTTCCGGGGCCGCGACGCGATCGGGCTTGGCATCGTCATGGCCAAGGGGCGGAACGTCCTTGCGCTGGGATCGGCACTGGATGCGGCGATGGAGCAGATCAAGGCCAACCTGCCGGCTGGGGTCGAGGTCGGCGCCGTCGCCAATCAGGCCGAGGTGGTGGACACGTCGATCGACCATTTCGTCCGGTCGCTGGTGGAAGCGGTCGCCATCGTCCTGGTCGTCAGCTTCATCAGCCTGGGCTGGCGGGCGGGCGTCGTCGTCGCCTTCGCCGTGCCGCTGGTGCTTGGCCTGACGCTGGTCTCGATGCTGTGGATGGGCATCGACCTGCACCGGATTTCATTGGGCGCGCTGATAATCGCATTGGGACTGCTGGTGGACGACGCGATCATCGCGGTCGAGATCATGGCCGTGAAGATGAGGCAGGGCTGGAGTCGGATGGAAGCCGGCAGCTTCGCCTACCGCTCGACCGCATTCCCGATGCTGACCGGCACCGTCGTCACGGCTGCGGGCTTCCTCCCCATCGGGTTGGCCAGATCGTCGTCGGGCGAATACACGAACTCGATCTTCTGGGTCGTGACGGTGGCGCTGCTGCTGTCGTGGGTCGTCGCCGTGCTCGTGACGCCCTATCTGGGATACCATCTGCTGCCGCGCGGCAGGAGCAAGGCGCATTCCGGCAGGACGCATTCCGGCGGCGACCAGGACGGCATCTACGACACCAGGATCTACCGCTGGCTGCGGCATTCGATAGAGATCTGCGTCCGGGCGCGCTGGGTGACCATCGGCGTGACCGTCGCCGCCTTCATCGCCTCGGTGATCGGCTTCGGCCATGTGCCGCGCCAGTTCTTTCCGAGTTCCAGCCGCCTCGAACTGGTTGTCGATATCCGTCTGGCGGAAGGCTCCTCGTTCGAGGCGACCGCCGCCGAAGTGTCGAGGATGGAGAAGTTCCTGGAGAGCCGGGACGCCGTCGCGGACTGGACCGTCTATACCGGCGCCGGGTCGCCCCGCTTCTTCCTGACCTTCGACAAGCAGCTTCAGAACGCCAACTTCGCGCAGGTCGTCATCATGGCGAAAGGCATCGCCGAGCGCGACGCGCTTGCCCGCGAGATCATGGCGCGGGCACCGCAGGACTTCCCGGCCGCCCGCATCCGGGTCAGCCGGCTTGAAGTCGGCCCGCCGGTCGGATACCCGGTCCAATTCCGGGTGATCGGCGGCGATCCGGCGATGCTCCGCGACTTTGCCTACCGGGTCCGCGACACCCTGCACGGCAACGCCAACCTCACCAACGTCAACCTGGACTGGGACGAACTCGCGAAGCGCGTCCGCATCCAGGTCGATCCGGCAAAGGCGCAGGCGCTGGGGTTCACACGGGACGATCTGGCCCGTGTCCTCCAGGTGCTGCTGTCGGGGGCCGTGACCACGCAATATCGCGAAGGAACCGAACTGATCGATGTCGTGATGAGGGCGGCGCCCGAAGAACGCCTGGACCTGGGCCAATGGCGCGACCTGAACATTCCCATCCCGACCGCGCAAGGGGGTTGGGTGCCACTCGGACAGATTGCGACAATTCACTATGAGTTGGAGGAGCCGGTCCTGTGGCGGAGATCGCGCCAGACCGTGATGACCGTCCGGGGCGACGTGACGGGCGGACTTCAGCCCCCCATGGTCAGTGCCGCCATAGATCGCCAACTCGACGCCATCCGCGCCGTCATGCCCGACGGATACAGGATCGAGGTCGGTGGCGCCGCCGAGGCGAGCGCCAAGGGCAACGCCTCGCTGGTCAAGGTCCTGCCGCTGATGCTGCTGGCGATCCTTGGCATGCTGATGATCCAGCTTCAGCGCTTCTCGCTGGTGGCGCTGGTGCTGCTGACGGCGCCGCTGGGATTGATCGGCGTGACGGCCAGCCTGCTGCTGACCGGCATGCCGTTCGGTTTCGTCGCCACGCTCGGCACCATCGCCCTGTCGGGGATCATCATGCGGAACTCCGTCATTCTGGTCGATCAGATCAAGCAGGACAGGGAGTCGGGCATGGCTCCGTGGGATGCGGTGATCGACGCGACCGTGCGTCGCGCCCGCCCTATCCTTCTGACGGCGGCAGCCGCCATCCTCGCCATGATCCCGCTGGCCCGCACCGCCTTCTGGGGACCCATGGCGGTCGCGATCATGGGTGGACTGGCGAGCGCCACGCTGCTGACCTTGTATTTCGTCCCGGCGCTTTATGCCGCCGCTTTCCGAGTACGCCCGCAGCAAGCGCCGACGGCTGTAAAGGCTACTCCACAGCGACCGTTCGAGACCGGCGACTGGCTGCCGGGCCAGTCACCAGCCGAATAAGGACCGTACCCGAGCCTTGTTGCCCGCCCAAGATCAAGCAACCACCTTCCCTGTCCGGTGAAAGACATGCTCACGCACAACGACTGGATAATGCATGCGAAGGCGACCCGAAGCCTGGGTCTGCGCGCGCTGAACCAGGGCGATGCCCAAGCCGCGGCCACCTTCTTTTCCGCCGCCCGCAGGATGGAACAGATGGCGGAACAGGAGGGCGTCCTCCCGATGGAGCACCCTCGGGCTCCGATCACTCTCAGGAGGTGAAGAGACTGCGCGGATTAGCGTAGCTCGATCTTGCCCGCGTGAAGCGGCTTTCAGAGCCGGGCAAGGTCGGCGAGAGGATGGCGATGATCGCCAGGGGTCGCTGTGGAGTACATCCTTATCGAGCGACACCGACTTGACCCACCGGCTTCTGTACAATGCTTCATCTTGGATGTCCCGCCAGAGGATTTCACCGATACCTGGGTTCATGAGGAGGGGAATTCCAAAGCGGAGTACACATCGTTTCCGCGATAGCCGCCGGGTCAGGCAGGGCGGGCCATCCTCAGAACGGTCGTGGCAAGGATCTGGGCACGGGCGAGCAGGGAGGGAACCTCGATATACTCGTCCGCGGTATGGGCCCTGCCGCCGACCGGGCCGGTGCCGCAGAGGGTAGGCGCTCCCAGGCTGGCGGTGAAACCGGAATCGGCGCACCCGCCGGTGAACTCGCCCGAGATCGGGTGGCCGAGTTCGGCGGCGACGGAGAGATAGGCGCCGGTCACCGCCTCGCTCGCGGGCGTCGGCACCAGCGGCAGGAACTCGCTCAGCAGGGTCGCGCGGGAGCGGGTGCCGGGCACCTGGACCTCCGCCATGATCCGCTCCACCGAGGCGACGAGATGGTCGCGCTGGTCGTTGGTCACGTAGCGGGTGTCGATCTCGCCCCTGGCATGGGGAGCCGTGGTGTTGTGCGACTGGCCGCCGCCGGCAAGCCCGACATTCACGGTGATGCCCTCGGGCACGCGGGTAAGGCCGTGCAGGGCCACGATCTTGTGCGCCATCTCCCCGATGGCGCTGGCGCCGTCCGTGAAGTTGACGCCGGAATGGGCCGCCTTCCCCGTCACCTCGAAGGTGAAGTGGAGCCCACCCTTGCGCCCGGTGACCACGTTGCCGGACACGCGCCCCGGCTCGGCGTTGAAGACCGCGCGGGCTTTTCTGGCTTCCCGCTCGATGAAGGGCCGAGAGGCGAGCGAGCCGATCTCCTCGTCCCCGGTCATCAGGGCGACCAGCGGGATGCCGGGTGCTAATTGCCTGAAGGCCGCCATGACGAAGGCGTTCATGACCAGCCCGCCCTTCATGTCGGCGACACCGGGGCCATAGGCCCGGCCACCCTCCATGCGGAAGGGCCGGCGCGACGCCTCGCCCTTGGGGAACACGGTATCGCGGTGGCCCATCAGTAGGAAATTCCGGCCGGCATGGTCCAAGCCGGCATGGTCCGGAACCGTGGCCATGCGCATGGCGTCGCCACGTTCCGCGACCGGCTCGGTCCGGACGGCGATCCCGACGGATTGGAAGAATTGGACCAGCCGCGCGCCGACGGCGTCCACACCGGGCTTGTCGTAGGAGCCGCTGTCGATGTTGACCAATTCGGCCAGCAGCGCCAGCATGGCGGGTTCCCGCTCGGCCAGCCAAGCCCGGATCTCGTGTTCGTTCGCGTCTTTCATGATGCTTCCCTGATTCGTTTGACGGTGGCCCGGCTGAGCGCCTGGGCCGTCTCGATCGCCGGACCGGCGAATTTGCGGGCGTATTCCTCCGGCGTCCATTCCGCCAGCGAGCCCGCGATATGGACCGCCGCGACCGGGCTGCCGCCGGCGTCGATCACGGCGGCGCCGATCACCACCTCGCCCAGCAGCACCTGCTCCGCCGCCACCGCGTACCCCTGGCGCCGGACGGCGGCGATTTCCTCCAGCAGGAGGTTTGGGTCCACCAGCGTCTTGGGCGTGAGCGGAGCCAGGTCGGAGCGCGCGACGATGTCGGCCGCGCGGGCGGGCTCCAGCTCCGCCAGGATTGCCCGGCCGCCCGCGGCGCAGAAGGTCGGCACCCGGCGGCCGACCAGCGAGGCCGCGAAATACTCCCGCTCGCTCTGCTGCCGGATCGCGTAGATGACGCTGGTGTCGTCGAACAGCGACAGCTTGATGTGCTGCCCGGAAAACCGCCGCAGTTCGATCAGCGCGGGGGTCGCCGCCTCGATCAGCGGGTTGGAGCGGAGATAGTTGTAGGTGACCTCCAGCAGCCGCTTGCCGAGGCCGTAGCGCCGTGTTTCCGGGCATTTCTCCAGATACCCCGCGAGATGGAGCGTGTGGGCGAAGCGCTGGGCGGCGCTTTTGTCCACGCCGCAGCGGGCCGCGATCTCCGTCAGCCCGAGGAAACGGTTTCCGCCGTCGAACGCCTGGAGGACGCGCAGCGCCTTCTCCACCGACTGCACCAGCAATGCGTCCCGCGTCATGGATGCTCCATAGGGCTGATTATTGGGGTTGCCCGCAAATAATATACGGTATTAAATGATCACAAATCCGTATCGCCATGCAATACGCTATCGCACGGCTACCCGAAAAGGCAACGGACGGAAAACGTCCCCAGGGAGACTTCATCGGCATGCGCACAGCAAGCAACGGAGGGAGACCGACGATGACAATAGGCACTGGGAAGATGCGTATCGGCCTGCTCGCGGCGGCCCTTCTGGCGGGCACCGGCTTGCTCGCCCAGCCGGCCCTGGCCGGAAAATCCGACAACAGCGTCCATCTCGCCTACGACCAGGCTCCGGAGAACGTCGATCCCTTCTTCAACAACGTCCGGATCGGCGTCATCATCGGCCAGCATGTCTGGGACACGCTGATCTACCGCGACCCTGATACGGGCGAGTACAAGGGGCAGCTCGCGAAATCCTGGCGGCAGGTCGACGACCGGACGCTGGAGTTCGACCTGCGCGAGGGCGTCAAGTTCCACAACGGCGAGGAGTTCGACGCCGACGATGTCGTCTATACCCTAAACTTCGTTTCCAAGCCGGATAGCGGCGTCACGACCCAGCAGAACGTCGCCTGGATCGAGAAAGCGGAGAAGCTGGACAAGTACAAGGTCCGGGTGACGACCAAGCAGGTCTTCCCGGCCGCGATCGAGTACCTGTCCGGCCCGGTGGTCATGCACCCCAATGAGTATTACGCCAAGGTCGGCCCGCAGGGCCAGAACCAGAAGCCGGTCGGTACCGGCCCCTTCCGCGTGGCCGCGCACGAGATGGGCAAGTCGATCACGCTGGAGAAGAACCCGGACTACTTCAAGGACTCGCCCAAGAAGCAGGGGCCGATCGAGACGGTCGAGATCCGCTTCATCCCCGACCGCCAGACCCAGATGGCCGAGGTGCTGTCCGAGGGCGTCGACCTGATCATGCACGTGCCCAAGGACCAGGCCGATCAGATCGGAATGGTGCCGCACCTGAAGGTCGTCAGCGGCGAGACGATGCGCATCGTCTTCATGCAGATGAACACCCTGGACAACACGCCGGCGCCGGCCCTGAAGGACGAGCGGGTGCGCCGTGCGATCATCCACGCGATCGACCGCGAGACCATGGTCAAGGAGATCGTCGGCGCCGGGTCGCGGGTGATCCACACAATCTGCTTCCCCGAGCAGTTCGGCTGCACCGACGAGGGCGCGCCGCGCTACGAGTACGATCCGGCGAAGGCCCGGCAGCTGCTGAAGGAGGCCAGATTCCCCAACGGGATCGAGCTGAACATCGTGGCCTATCGGGAGCGCAACCAGACCGAGGCCATGATCGGCTATCTCCAGGCTGCCGGTATCAAGGCGAACCTCAACTTCCTGCAATACGCGGCCATGCGGGAACAGATCCGCGGCAACAAGGCCATGCTGACGCACCAGACCTGGGGCTCGTTCTCGGTCAACGACGTGTCCGCCTCGACGCCGGTCTATTTCAAGTTCGAGAGCGACGACATCACGCGCGACCCGGAGGTGCGCGACTTGCTCCAGAAGGGCGACACCAGCGTCGATCCGGAAGCGCGGAAGGAAGCCTACGGCAAGGCGCTGGCGCTGATCGCCGAGCGGGCCTACGCGGTGCCGCTCTACTCGCTTCCCGTCTACTACGTCGCGGCCAAGGACCTCGAGTTCAAGGCTTACGCCGACGAGATGCCGCGCTTCTGGGAGATGACCTGGAACTGAGGCCCCTCCGTCGGGCGGGGCGCCGACTGGAGCCTGGACGGCGTCCCGTCCGCCTTTCGCAGAAAAGGACCTCGACTTGGCACTTTTCATCATCAAGAGGCTTGGCCTCGCGCTGCTCGTGGCGCTCACCGTCTCGATCATATCCTTCGTCCTGCTGCGCACCTCGGGCGATGCCGCCATCGCCATCGCCGGCGAGGGCGCACGGGACATCGATATCGAGGCGATCCGGCAGGCCTACGGGCTGGACCGGCCGCTGGCGGTGCAATACCTGATCTGGCTGGGGCAGACGCTGGGCGGCGATTTCGGGCAGTCGCTCTATTTCAAGACCGACGTGGTCGACCTGGTGCTCGCCAAGGCGCCGGTGACGCTGCTCCTGGGGCTGCTCTCGCTGGCGTTCGCGCTGCTGGTCGCGATCCCGCTGGGCGTGCTGGCGGCGGTCTTCGCCAACAGCTGGATCGACCGGGCGGCGCTCGCCGTCGCGGTGTTCGGGCAGGCCATGCCGAACTTCTTCTTCGCGCTGCTGCTGGTCATGCTGTTCTCGATCACGTTCCGCTGGCTGCCGGTCTCCGGCTCGGGAAGCTGGCTGCATTTCGTGATGCCGACGGTGGCGCTGGGCTACTACGCGGCGCCCGCCTTCATGCGGCTGGTCCGGGCCGGCATGGTCGAGGTGCTGTCGGCCGACTACGTGCGGACGGCGCGCGCCAAGGGACTGCCGACCCGCACGGTCGTGTTCAAGCACGCGCTGCGCAACGCCATCGTCCCGGTGGTGGCGCTGTCCGCCGTCCAGCTCGGATACCTGCTCGGCGGGTCGGTGGTGATCGAGACCATCTTCGCCCTGGATGGGCTGGGGTTCCTCGCCTACCAGAGCATCACCCACAAGGACTTCCCGGTGATCCAGGCCGTGGTGGTGATGCTGTCGGTGATCTACGTGCTGCTCACGCTTCTGGGAGACATCGCCAATGCCTGGCTCGATCCGCGGATTCGGGTGGCTTGAGCCATGACCGGAACAGCATTTCCTCCCGCCACCTCCGCCCCATCCAGCGCCGCCGCGGTGGCCGAGCTGAGCGCCGGAGCCCGGCTGCGCCGGCGCATGTTCGGCCAGAAGAGCTTCGTCTTCGGCGTCGGGCTGCTGCTCGTCATCGTCGCGGTGGCCCTGCTGGCGCCCGTGCTGGCGCCGCACGATCCCTATGCCCAGAACCTGTCGCAGCGCATGGTCCCGCCGTTCTGGTACGCCAAGGGCGGCTGGGAACACCTGCTCGGCACCGACAACCTGGGCCGCGACTATCTCTCCCGCCTGCTCTACGGCGCCCGCATTTCGCTGCTGATCGGCCTGTCGGTGATGGTCATCTCCGGCCTGATCGGCACGACCCTGGGGCTGCTGGCGGGCTATTTCGGCGGTAAGGCCGATCTGATCGTGACTTTCCTGATCACGACCCGGCTCGCCATGCCGGTGATCCTGGTGGCGCTGGCCGTGGTCGCCATGGTCGGCGGCTCGCTGCCGGTGGTGATCCTGGTGCTGGGCCTGCTCAAGTGGGACCGCTTCGCGGTCGTCATGCGGAGCGCCACCCAGCAGGCCCGCGCGCTCGACTACGTGACGGCGGCGGAGGCGGCCGGCGCCTCGACGCCGCGGATCATCCTGGGCGAGATCCTGCCCAACGTCTTCCCCCAGCTGATCGTCGTCGCCACGCTCGAAGCGGCGAGCGCCATCCTGCTGGAAGCGGCGCTGTCCTTCCTCGGCCTGGGCGTGCAGCCGCCGCTGCCCTCCTGGGGTCTGATGATCTCGGAAGCGAAGACCTACATGTTCTTCTCGTTCTGGCTGATCGCGATACCCGGAACCCTGCTGGCGCTGCTGGTGCTGTCGATCAACCTGGCGGGCGACGGGCTGCGCGACGTCGTGGCGCCGGAAGGACGGGGCTGACCATGACCCGTCCCATCCTGGAAGTGGCGAACCTGTCGGTCGACATCAGGACCGCCGGGGGAACCCTGCAAGCCGTCCGCGACGTGTCGTTCTCGGTCGGGCGCGGCGAGACGCTGTGCCTGGTCGGTGAATCCGGCTGCGGCAAGTCGGTAACCTCGCTCGCCATCATGGACCTGCTGCCCCGGGCGGCGACCCGCCGCGTCTCGCGGCTGGCGTTCGACGGCGTCGATCTCGCCCGCAGCGGCAAGGGCGCCGTCAACGCGCTGCGCGGCAACCGCATGGCGATGATCTTCCAGGAACCGATGACCGCGCTGAACCCGGCCTACACGATCGGCGACCAGCTGACCGAGGGCTATCGCCGCCACAAGAAGGCGGGTGCTGCGGAGGCCCGCGAGCGGGCGGTCCACCTGCTGGAGAAGGTCGGCATCGCCGCGGCCGGCGACCGGCTGGGCCAGTATCCGCACCAGCTCTCCGGCGGGCTGAGGCAGCGCATCATGATCGCCATGGCGCTGATGTGCGGCCCCGACCTGGTGATCGCCGACGAGCCGACGACGGCGCTGGACGTGACGATCCAGGCGCAGATCCTGCGCCTGCTCGCCGAATTGCAGCGCGAGCTGGGCATCGCCCTGGTCCTGATCACCCACGACCTGGGAGTGGTCGGCCGCATCGCCGACCGGGTCGCCGTGATGTATGCCGGCGAGGTCGTGGAGAACGGCACGGCGGCCGAGATCTTCACCCACCCGCGCCACCCCTATACCCAGGGGCTGATGGACTGCATCCCGTTGCCGGGCAGGACCAAACCCGGCGAGCGGCTGGGCGTGATCCCCGGCGTGGTCCCGTCGCTGGTCGGCGGGATCCAGGGCTGCCCCTTCCGCGATCGCTGTCCCCACGCCCGGCCCGTCTGTGCCGAGACCCCGCCCGTGAAGACACAGGGCGAGCACGCCTGGCGCTGCATCCTGGAGGACGCATGACCGCACTTGCAGAGACTCCGCTTATCGAAGCGCCCCTTATCGAAGCAAAAGGCGTCACCCGCTCGTTCAAGGTCGGCGCCGGCCTGTTCAACCGGAAGCGCACGCTTCACGCGGTCAACGGCATCGACCTGACCATCCGTAAGGGCGAGGTGCTGGGGATCGTCGGCGAGTCCGGCTGCGGCAAGTCCACCCTGGCCCGCATCCTGCTGGGCCTGCTGCCGCCCTCGACCGGGACGATCAGCTTCCAGGGGCGCGAGCTGTCGACACTGGACCGCCGCGCCGTGGCGCGTCAGGTCCAGCCGGTGTTCCAGGACCCCTACTCCTCGCTGAACCCGCGCCGGCGGATCGCCTCCATCGTGTCGTTCCCGCTCGACGTCCACGGCATCGGCACCGCCGCCGAGCGGCGGCGGCGGGCGCTGGAGATGATGGACCTGGTCGGCCTGCCGGCACGCTTCGCCGACCGCTATCCCAGCGAGCTGTCGGGCGGCCAGCGCCAGCGCGTCGCCATCGCGCGGGCCTTGGTGATGAAGCCGGAGATCGTGGTCTGCGACGAGCCGACCTCGGCGCTCGATGTCTCCGTCCAGTCGCAGATCCTGAACCTGCTGCTGGACCTGCGGCGCGAACTGAACCTCACCTACGTCTTCATCAGCCACAACCTGGCCGTGGTCGAGCACATCGCCACCCGGGTCGCCGTGATGTATCTGGGCCGCGTCGTCGAACTGGCTGAGACTGCCGAGCTGTTCGCAAATCCGCGCCACCCCTATACGACGGCGCTGCTGGCGTCGATCCTGACGCCGGAGCCGGGGCTGGGCATCCCCGAGACCGGGCTTGGCCTGGCCTTCCCCGACCCGCTGAACCCGCCTTCGGGCTGCGTCTTCCATCCGCGATGCCCCAACGCCTTCGGCCCTTGCGCGACGGTCGTGCCGCGCGCGCTGGGGCAGCACCCGGCGGGCCTCGTCGCCTGCCACCTGCACGATCCGGACTACAACACTGCCAACAACCAGGGAAACCGCCCGTCATGAGCCGCGACGCCGCCATCGCCCGTGCGACAGACTATTTCGATTCCGGCGCCTTCCGCACGGACCTCGCCCGCCGTGTCGCCTTGCGGACCGAAAGCCAGAACCCCGAGCGGAAGCCCCTGCTCGACGCCTATGTCGAGGAGGAGATGCGGCCGGCGCTCGAAGCCCTGGGCTTCACCTGCGATACCGTCCGGCACGAGCGCGCCGGGGGGCCGTTCCTGATCGCCGAGCGGATCGAGGACAGGTCGCGCCCGACCGTCCTTGGCTACGGCCACGGCGACGTGATCCGGGGCCTGGACGACGGCTGGAGCGAGGGGCTGTCGCCCTGGGAGATGCGCGAGGTCGGCGACCGCTGGTACGGGCGCGGCGTCGTGGACAACAAGGGCCAGCACTCGATCAATCTCGGCGGCCTCAAGGCGGTGCTGGAAACCCGGGGGAAACTGGGCTTCAACGCCAAGTACCTGATCGAGATGGGCGAGGAGACCGGTTCGCCGGGCCTGCGGGAAGTCTGCACCGAGCACCGGGACCGGCTGGCCGCCGACGTGCTGATCGCCTCCGACGGTCCCCGGCTCTCGGCGGAGCGGCCGACCGTCTTCCTCGGCTCGCGCGGCGGCGTCACCTTCGACCTGTGGATCGACGCGCGGGATGGCGGGCATCATTCCGGCAACTGGGGCGGCCTGCTGTCCAACCCCGGCATCCAGCTCGCCCACGCCATCGCCAGCCTGGTCGGCCCGACCGGTCAGATCCGGGTGCCCGAGCTGGTGCCGGCCGAGGTGCCCGCGAGCGTTCGCCGGGCGCTTGCCGACTGCGAGGTGGACGGCGGACCGGACGGTCCCGCCGTCGAGCCCTGGTGGGGCGAGCCCGGCCTGACTCCGGCCGAGCGGGTGTTCGGCTGGTGTTCGCTGGAGGTGCTGGCCTATGAGACCGGCAATCCGAAGACGCCGGTCAACGCCATCCCGCCGCGCGCCTGGGCGCGCCTTCAGCTCCGCTTCGTCGTGGGGGTCGATGCCCAGGCCGTGCTTCCCGCCGTGCGCCGGCACCTGGACCGGCACGGCTTCCCGATGGTGCAGGCCGCTCTGTCGCGGGAGGAGATCTTCCGGGCGACGCGCCTGGATCCGGAGGACCCCTGGGTGACCTGGGCCGTGGACTCGATCGCCCGGACGACGGGGAAGAAGCCGGCGATCCTGCCCAACCTGGGCGGCTCCCTGCCGAACGACACCTTCTCCGAGATCCTCGGCATGCGGACCGTCTGGGTCCCGCACTCCTATCCGTCCTGCTCGCAGCATGCGCCCAACGAGCACCTGCCGGTGGCGATCGCCCGGGAAGGTCTGGCGATGATGGCCGGGCTGTACTGGGACCTGGGGGAAGCCGAAGTGCCGGCCCGCTGACACCGACGGGCCGCTAGCATTCTGATTCAAAAGAATAATTTCCGTTCACATGCGGGCCGTTGTCGGGCCACGGCCCAACCTACGAAGCAAGAGCCTGTAGGTTGGGCTGTGGCCCAACGACAACTCGCCATGGTTCCGGGTTCGACCTAATCTCCTGCTCGTTCACGGCACTGGCAGTTTCCCGGTCCGCGCCGGTCGGGTAGGGCACGATCATCATGACCGGCTGCGCCGGGTAGGCATCGGCGATAGCGACGATCATGCGGGTCACGCTTGCCATGGCTCGGTGTCCTTCCCCCGATTATGATTTTTGACGCTTGCCGCGTGAGCTGGAATGGGAAGTCAATCGTCGGGAAGATGCCCGAATTCCGCCAGCATTTCCCCTGTTGGAAGGTTCGGGTGTTTTGCATTCCGGCAATTTCCAATAGGGTCGGCCTTTTCCACCCCGTTTCACCGGCGAGGAACTTCATCGAGATGCGCACTGCCCCTTACGGAGCCTGGAAGTCGCCCATTACGACGGACCTGATCGTCGGCGAGGCCGTCGGGCTGGCCGAACCCGGCGTCGATGGCAGCGATATCTACTGGATCGAGAGCCGGCCCTCGGAGAAGGGCCGCAGCGTCATCGTGAAGAGGACGAAGGACGGCGTCATCCGCGACGTTCTCGCATCGCCGTTCGCCTGCCGCAGCCGGGTTCACGAATATGGCGGCGCCAGCTATGTGGCGGCCGGCGGCACGGTCTGGTTCGTCAATTTCATCGACCAGCGGATCTGGAGGCTGGATGAGGACGCGGAACCGGTGCCCGTGACACTCGAAGGCGATGAGGGCGGCCCTGTCGGGAGCGGCTGGCGCTTCGCCGATCTCATCTTCGATGCGCGCCGTGACAGGCTGATCGCCGTCGGCGAACTTCACGGACGGCAGGGCGATGCGGAACCGCTCAACGTCCTTGTGTCGGTGGCGGCGCGGCCCGCGGCACCGCAAGCCCCCGTCGCGATCGCGACGGGAGCCGACTTCTACGGCGCTCCCCGGCTTGACGCCGACGGGGACCGGCTTGCCTGGATCGAGTGGAACCATCCCAACATGCCTTGGGACGGGACGAGGCTGATGGTGGCCGGCGTTTTGACCTCCGGCATGCTGGGGGAGAGCGTGGTGGTCGATGGCGGGGATGACATCGCGATCGTGCAGCCGTCCTGGTCGCCGTCCGGAGCGCTGCATTACGTCTCGGACCGGAGCGGGTGGTGGAACCTGACCCGTTGGGACGGCTCCGGCGCCGGCGTCGGGCTGCTTCCCATGGCGGCGGAATTCGCCCGGCCCTACTGGAATTTCGGGCAGGCGACCTATGCCTTCACCGGGACCGGCGTTGACCGGATCGCCGCCGCCTGCACCCGGAACGGCGTCTGGTCCCTGCTGACCGGCATCGGGGACGGGCTGACACCCGTGCCGGCGCAGATTCCGTTCGATCAGATCGGAGCGGTCAAGGCGATGTCCGACGGCACCCTGGTTCTGCTGGCGGGCAGCGGACGTGAGCCCGCTTCCATCGCCCTTGTGCCGCCCCAGGGCGATGTACGGGTGCTGCGCCGCTCGGCACCGGTCGATCTCCCCGAAGGCATGATCTCGCTGGCGCAGTCGATCGAGTTCACCGGCGCCGGCGGCAGGACCGGCTATGGCTTCTACTATCCACCGACAAACGCGGACCACCAGGCCCCGGAAGGTGCCTTGCCGCCGCTGCTGGTCAAGAGTCACGGCGGGCCGACCGCGTCGGCATCCTCCCAGTTGAGCCTGCCCATCCAGTACTGGACCAGCCGGGGCTTCGCGGTCGTGGACGTGAACTATGCCGGATCGAGCGGCTACGGCACGGTCTATCGCCGGGCGCTCGACGGCCTGTGGGGCGTGGCGGATGTCGAGGACTGCAATGCCGCGGCCACGTATCTGGTGAACCAGGGTCTGGCCGATCCCGACAGGATCGCGATCACCGGCGGCAGCGCCGGCGGCTACACTACGCTATGCGCCCTGACCTTCACCAACCGGTTCCGGGCGGGTGCCAGCCACTACGGCATTTCGGACCTGAAGGCCCTGTATGACGACACCCACAAGTTCGAATCCCGTTACCTCGACCGCCTGATCGGGCCTCTGGAAACGTCGGGCGAGATCATCAGGGCGCGCTCGCCGATCCATCATCTCGACTTGATCGATTGCCCGGTGATCCTGTTCCAGGGGATGGACGACAAGGTGGTGCCGCCCAATCAGGCCGAAATGATGGCGGCTGCGCTTCGCGCCAAGAGCCTCCCCGTCGCGCTTCTCACCTTCGAGAACGAGGGGCACGGCTTCCGGCAAGGAGCGACCATCAGGCGGACGCTGGAGGCCGAGCTGTGGTTCTATGGCCGCATCTTCGGCTTCGATCCGGCTGATGTGATCGAGCCTGTCGAAATCGATAATTGGGCACCGCCGTAAGGGCGCCAGCATAGTGTTTTGGGGGGCATCGCAGAACCTGTTTGGATACGCATGGCTCCTCGCCGGCCGGGCCACCGTGCGGGGGGCTGGGGGCCGGCTGACGATGGGGGACTGAACCTCGGCTGAGTTCGCGACCGGCGGCTATCGCGCACGCGGCTCGTTGTTTTCGACAACCTGCTGGTAAGCGACGAGATCCAGAAAGGCCTCGGCCTCTACGACAGAGCCGTCCTTCATCCGGAATATCCAGACGAACTGGTTGCGATAAGGCGCGCCCGAGGTCGTCGTGGCCGATCCGCTGAAGCGGATGATCACCATTTCTCCATCGGCGACGATATAATGGACCTCCGGCGTCACGGGGGTCGTGAGACGGCTGTTCAGGGGGGTGGCGGCTCGTTCGACAAAGTGATCGAGACCACGATAGGTGCCGGCGACCGGGCCGGAGCCATGGATCGTCCAGACGACGTCGGGCGCGAGAAGCTCCGCAAAGACGTTACCGCCTGCCCGCCACTTCTCGAACGCTTCGCCGACGATGGCCTTGTTCTGCGTCTCGATGACCGTGTCCTGGATCTCGATACCGGCGTCCGGAGCAGTGGTCTCGGCATGCGCCGGCCCGATGATGGCCAGGAATGCCGACGCGATCAGCAGCTTGCGGCTCGCACCGGCGAGGCGGCCGGTCAGGGGAAGGATAGCCATGGGATCGATCCTTTCGTCAGGTTGCTGAAGGATGGGTAGGCCCGCGCTCGTGGCGGCTATGGTCGAGCCTGGAAGGAGCCGCATGCCGGTCTCCTTTCCATGCTGGTCTCCTTCAAAGGTCAGGTGCGGCGAGCTACCGAAGCACCGCCGAAGATCAGTTGCTGGACCAGGGGCCGATCGATGAAGCGGGCCGGGAAAATCGGGTCCGGATCGCTTATCCGGTTCAGGCGATCGAGCTGGTCCGGCGACAGCACGACGTCCAAGGCGCCCAGGTTGTCCTCCGCCTGGGCAAGGGTGCGGGCACCCATGACGGGTGACACGACAGCGGGGTTCGTCAGCGTCCATGCGAGCGCTATCCGGGACGGCGTCGAGCCCACTTCCTCGGCCACGGCGCGAACCTCGTGCGCAATCTCGATCGAGCGTTCGGTGAGATGCCCGGACGAGGCGATGACGCCCTTGCGGCTGGAAGACACGGCCGCCTCGCGTGAATCCTGAACGTCCGTTCGCGAGTATTTGCCGGTCAGCACGCCGCCGCCTAGCGGCGACCACGGAAGCACGCCGAGCCCCAAGGCCGCGGCCATCGGCATGAGCTCATGCTCGACGGTGCGCTCGACGAGACTGTATTCGATCTGGAGCGCTACGAAGGGCGACCAGCCGCGCAGGTCGGCGAGCGTCTGCATTTCCGCGACCCGCCATGCGGATGTATTGCAGATGCCGGGATAGAGGATCTTTCCGGACCGGACGAGATCGTCCAGAGCCCGCATTACCTCATCCGGTCGGGTCGTCATGTCCCATGCGTGCAGATAGAAGAGATCGATTCGATCCGTTCCGAGCTGCCTGAGGCTCTGCTCGACGGACCGTACCATGTTGAGGCGATGATTCCCGCCGGCATTGGGGTTGCCGGGGTCGCGGGACATCGTGAACTTCGTCGCAAGGACGAGCCGCTCGCGTTTGTCGCCGAGGAATTCTCCGAGGAATCGTTCGGCGGCGCCGTTGGTGTAGTTCACCGAAGTATCGATGAAGTTGCCGCCCCGATCGACATAAAGATCGAATATGCGACGGGCTTCGCCGCTGTCGGCGCCCCATCCCCAATCCGCCCCGAAGGTCATGGTGCCAAGACTAATCGGTGAAACCCGCAGTCCTGAGCGTCCCAATAGCTTGTAGTTGTCGAGATTCATATTGTTCACCATCTCCAGTTCTTCCAGCCAAGAATAGATGCTCTAAGATGGGTGGACAACTTGCCCAATGATGACCACGCTGGTAAGCTTGACTAACCAATGGCTATGGATTTGAATGGCATCTCGGTTTTTCTGGCGGTTGCGGAGGCACGAAGCTTCCGCGCGGCGGCCGAGCATTTGGGCGTCACACGGCCTGCGATCAGTCAGACGATCCGCCGCCTCGAAGATCGGTTGGGTGTAGCACTCATTCAGCGAACCACACGGAGCGTCAGCCTGACGGAGGCTGGCGAGCAGCTTTACCGGCGCGTCGCGCCCGCCATTGCCGAGGTCGGTCTGGCCCTGGACGCCACCGCCGATCGGATGAGTGCGCCGAGCGGCCTTTTGCGGCTGGCCGTGTCCTCGATCGCGGAGCGATTCATCTCAGGGCCGCTGCTGTCGGGCTTCGCGGAAGCCTATCCTGCCGTTCAGATCGATGTGACCGTCACGGACGAGGAATTCGACATCGTCGCGGAGGGATATGACGCAGGGGTCCGGCTGGGTGAAGTGATCGATCAGGATATGATCGCCGTCGCGGTGTCCGGCGAGCAACGTCAGGGCGCGTTTGCCGCGCCTTCCTATATCGAGCGCTTCGGGAAGCCCTCCCACCCTTCCGACCTGGCCCGGCATCGCTGTATCGGCTGGCGTCCCGCACCCCACACAGCACCTTATCGCTGGGAGTTCGGTGAAGACGGACGTGAGTTCGATGTGGCGGTCAATCCTCAGATCACCACCAATGACATGTGGTTGATGATCCGCACGGCTTGCGCGGGGGGAGGCATCACGTTCGGGATGGAGGAGACCTTCAGGCCCTACGTCTCGTCCGGTCAGCTGGTGCCTCTCCTCCAGGAGTACTGTCCGCCATTCGCGGGCTTTTTCCTCTATTTTCCCAACCGGCGAAACCTCGCCCCGAAGCTGCGCGCTCTGGTCGAGCATGTACGGCGGTGGCGATAGCGCGCCCGCCTTATCCGGATCACCGATCCTCGACCAGCACGCCGCCGTCCCAGGGCCAAGCCAGCGCCACCGCTTCACCGGGCTTCCTCAGCACTCCCGCCCCGAAGGCGGGCGTGTGCGCCTCCAGCACGCCGAGCGGCGTCTCGACCACGTGGATGTGCTGGCTGCCGACGAACGCTGATGTCACCACGCGGCCCTCCACCCGGTTGCGGTCGCCGACCGCCGCATCCGGCGCCAGCACCGACAGCCGTTCCGGGCGAAGCGCCAGCAGCGCCGTCCGCCCCATCCGCGGCTCGCTGTCCCGCAGGCGGTGGCGCACGCCGGCGCCGTCGATGCCGATCGTCAGGCAGCCGCCGGAGACCGGCCCGGCTTCGCCTTCCAGAAAGTTCGCCCGACCGAGGAAGTCGGCGACGAAGCGCGTGGCCGGCGTATTGTACAGCGCGTCGGGCGTGCCGATCTGCTGGACGCGGCCGTCGCGCAGGATGACGATGCGGTCGGACATCGTCATCGCCTCCTCCTGATCGTGGGTGACGTTGACGAAGGTCGTGCCCAGCCGCTGGTGCAGGCTCTTCAGCTCGAACTGAAGCTCCGCCCGCAGCTTCTTGTCCAGAGCCGACAGCGGCTCGTCCAGCAGCACCACCGCCGGATCGAAGACGAGGGCGCGGGCCAACGCCACCCGCTGCTGCTGGCCGCCGGACAGTTGCCTCGGCATCCGCCCGGCGAAGGCCTGGAGATGCACCAGGTCGATCGCGCGCTCGACCCGCCGGTCCAGCTCGGCGCCCCGGATTCCCCGCAGCTTCAGCGGGTAGGCGATGTTTCCCCGCACCGTCATGTGCGGAAACAGCGCGTAGCCCTGGAACACCACGCCGAAGCCGCGCTTCTCCGGCGGCAATCCGCCGACCGGCTGCCCGTCCAGCAGGATGTCGCCACCGTCCGGATCGACGAAGCCGGCGATTGCCATCAGGATGGTCGACTTGCCCGAGCCCGACGGTCCCAGCAGGCTCAGGAACTCGCCCGAGGCGATATCCAGCGACAGCCGGTCAATCGCGGCGACCGAGCCATACCGCTTCGTCAGCTCACGGATCGACAGCGCGACACGCGGCTCGATACGGGGCCCGGCCATGGGGGAGGGCGGGGAAGTGCCTTCCGGAACGCTCGACGTCATCGCCATGTCAGCCTCGGCTCGGCGTCACGAGATGATCGACCGGCGCCGCCCAGAACGGCACCTCGTCGGTCCTGGGCGTCCACTCGCCCCGGTCCACCAAGCCTTGGACATGGGCCGCGATCTCGGTCATCGGCGCGAACCAAACATCGCCCTTGTCCATCATGTGCTGGATCAGCCGGGCCATCGCGTCGGCCCGCGCCAGCCGGCCCGAGACGAACGGATGCCAGACGGAGACCCATAACCCGCCATAGGTCCACGCCGCGTCGAACTCGGCGCGGAACACCTCCATGGCGCGCTCCGGCGCCTGGATCGGCATCATGAAGCCGAATTCCTTCATGTTGACGTACTGCACCCAGTCGTCCAGCGCGAAGTCGGAAGGCAGCTCCACCAGCGTCCCCTTGGACGACTTCAGCAGGTACGGCACGTCGTCGCCCAGCAGCGAGGCGTCATAGGTGAAGCCCCGTTCGACCAGCAGGTCCGGCGTGTGTTCCGACAGCGCGTAGGCCGGTGCCCGGTATCCCGTCGGCCGGGAGCCCACGATCCTGTCGAAGGCCTCCAGCGCGCGGTCCAGCACGCGCGCCTCGTCGCCGGGCGACAGGGTGTTGGGCCGCTCGTGCAGCCAGCCGTGATGGCCGATCTCGTGCCCCGCCTCGACCAGCGCCTCGATCGCGTGCGGATAGGCTTCGATGCACCAGCCCGGCACGAACACCGTCTGCCTGATACCGTAATGCCGGAAGATGTCGATGATCCGGGGGATCGCCACGAACGGGCCGTAGCGGAGCGCCGACGAGGTCGCCAGCCGCGACGGCGCCGCCTCCCGGTGGTTGAGGTGCAGCAGGCTCTCCACGTCCATGTCGAACGAGAAGCACACGGCGCAGCGGGCGCCGTTGGGCCAGGGCGGCGGGTTCTGGATCAGGGGCGGAAGCATGGGGTCCTTCAGGTATCCACGGGCAGGTATTTCGGGCAGGCTTTGCGGGCTCAGGGGTTTCGGGCGGGACGGCGGAGCGAGACGACGATCGCCGCCAGGACGCCCAGCGCGGTCAGCGCCATCAGCACCACCGCCACTGCAGCCACTGTCGGGTCGACGCTCTCGCGGATGCCGTCCCACATGCGGCGCGGCAGCGTGTAGACGGCCCGGCTCGACACGAACATGGTGACGACGATCTCGTCCCATGACACGATGAAGGCGAAGACGGCGGCGGTCGCGACGCCGGTGCGGATGTTGGGCAGGATGACGTCGATCATCGTGCGCAGCGGCGTCGCGCCCAGGCTGCGGGCGGCCTGCTCCAGCCGTGCGTCCAGCATGGACAGCGATGTCGTGACCGCGATGATCACATAGGGGATCGCCAGGATGGTGTGGGCCAGCACGACGCCGGCCCAGGTGTCGTAGAGCCCGATGGCGACCCAGGCGCGGTACAGCGCCAGCGCGCTGACGATCGGCGGGAAGATCATCGGCGCCAGCATGATGGCGCCGACCAGCCCGGCCAGCCACGGCCTCACCCGCCACAACCCGACGGCGCAGGCGGTGCCGAGGCAGACCGCCAGCACGGTGGAGGCCAGCGCCACGCCCAGGCTGTCGGCGATGCTGGACAGCCACGGCGCCGAGGTGAACAGCGTCTCGAAGTGGCGCGGCGACCACGCCCCCTGGGGCAGCGCGATGAAGCGGCTGTCGTTGAACGCCACCGGAATGGTGACCAGCCCCGGCAGCAGCAGGAACAGCGCTATCACCCAGGCGACCGCGAAGATCATGGGCCTCGCCCAGCCCCGAAGATCCATCACGAGGCTCCCAGCATCCGGCGCACGCCGGTGACGCGGCTGACGATCGCGATCAGCGCCAGCGTCGCCACCAGCAGCACGACCGACAAGGCGGCGGCCAAGCCCCAGCGCAGCGTCTGGAGCACGGAGATGCTGACATACTCGCTCAGCATCACGACCCGGCCACCCCCCAGGATGGCGGGCGTCACGAAGAAGCCCAGGCCGAACACGAAGACCAGCAGCCCGGCCCCGAACAGGGCTGGCAGCGTCAGCGGCAGGTAGATGTCGATGAATGTCCGGAACGGCGAGGCGCCGACGCTGCGCGCCGCCATCATCAAGCGGCCGTCCAGCCCGCGCATGGTCGCGAAGATCGGGAAGACGGCATAAGGCACCAGGTAGTGCACCATGCCGATCACGACCCCAAGCTCGTTGCGGACCAGCGGCAGAGGCGCCGCGATCAGCCCCGATCCCAATAGCGCCTCGTTGACGATCCCATTGTTCCGCAACAGGATCAGCCACGCCAGAGCCCGCACCAGCACCGACAGCCAGAACGGCACCAGCACGCAGAGCAGCAGGGCCAGCCGCTGCCGTTCGCCCATGTGGGCCATGGCATAGGCGACGGCATAGCCCAGCACCACCGCGATCACCGTGGTCAGCCCGACGATCCGGAAGGTCGTCAGCAGGATGCGGTGGATGCTGTCGGTCGCCGCGACCTGCTCGTACCAGCGGAGCGTCGGGGCGTCCAGCCCGCCGAACGACAGCGCCACCAGCTGCCCGATCGGGATCAGGAACAGCCCGCAGACCAGCAGCGCCGCCGGGAGGAGGAACCCGACATAAGGCTCCCCGGATAAGGGCCTCTTCGCCACTTCAGCGTCCTCCGTCAGCCGGAGATGCCGTCGATCCAGCGTTCGACCGCCGCGTCGTAGTTCATCTCGTACCACTCCTCGCTGCGGATCGCCTGGACCGCGACATTGTCGGCGTAACCGGGATCGATCCGGCGCAGTTCGGGCGGCAGCATGGCCGAGGCCGCCGGGTTGGACGGGCCGTTGCCGAGCAGTTGGAGCAGCTTGACCTGACGGGCGGGGTCGAGCATCGAGGCCATGAACTTCTGCGCCGCCTCCGAGCCGGCCGGGTTGCCTTTGGGGATCACGAAGGACGACGGGCAGAAGACGCCGTCGTTCCAAGTCCAGGTCACGGCGCCCTTGGTGTCGCGCTCCAGGATGCTGGCCCGCGTGTTCCAGATGTTGCCCATGACCACCTCGCCATCCAGGAACATCTGCTGGCTGCTGGCCCCGGATTCCCAATAGATCACGTCGTCCCCAAGCGAGCGCGCCTTGGCGATGGCCCGATCCAGGTCCGCCGGGTACAGGGCGTCCCGCTTGACGCCGTCTCCCAGCAGACAAGCTTCCATGGCGCCCATCTGGTACTTCCACATGGTCCGCTTGCCGGGATACTTAGCGGTGTCGAAGAAGTCGGCGTAGGTCGGCGGCTTGTCGGGGAATATGTCTTTCCGGTAGGCCAGCACGAAGCTGTAGGTGTAGTTGGCGATGCCGTGCGGCCACGCCCAGCCGTCCCGCACCAGCGACTTGTCGACCACGCCGTAGTCGACCTCCTCCAGCAGGCCCTGCTTGCCCAGCTGGTTGCACAGGAAGCCGTCGCCGTCGCAGATGTCCCAGCTGACCGAGCCTGACTCGACCATCGCCTTGATCTTGCCGGCCAGCGGGCTGCCGCCATCGACCCGTACCGGGATGCCGGTGTCGGCGGTGAACGGCTTGCCCCAGGCCTCGCCCATGCCGGCCACGGCATCGCCGCCGAAGTTGCACAGCACCAGCTCCGCCGCCTTGGCCGCCGCCGGGCTGGACCCGAACGGCAGCGTTCCCAAACCGGCCCCAACCGCTGGCAGGAGTCCGGCGGCGCCCAGCACCTTCAGGAAGTCGCGGCGGGCGAGGCGGCCAGCCCGTAGCTCGTCGGCGGCGATCTCGACCAGGTCGTCGTTGAATGTGGATCTCGTCATGTGAATTCCCTCATCTCCCAGCGGACGTCACCCTGATCGACGCCCCGCGCGTGGTTCCCGACGGACGAACCCGTTCCCTGTAGCAATTGCTTGGCGCCGACCGGATCGCGAGCGTCCGGCGGGCTCCCCCCGTCATGATCCGCGAGGGGTGTTTTCAGCGACAATGCTCGGGTGAGCGCAATTTGAAGTCAAGTCTAAAAAAAGAGTCGACTCCAAGTTCGCGTCGCGTATCATTCCTCGTGTTGGCGGCGGATCGAGGGTGTTTTTTCCGATGGCTGGTTTGAGGGCGCGGCACCGGCAAGCCCGGGTCGAGCAGGTTCTGAACGTCGCGTCCGAGCTGTTCGCCTCCCAAGGCTACGAGACGACGCGGATCGAGGAGATCGCGGAATCGGCCCAGGTGGCGCCCGCCACTGTCTACAACTACTTCACGACCAAGGCGAACATCCTGACGACGCTGGCGGTGCGCCACGTCCGGGCGTCCCTGCCGGAACGGCGGGCGCTGGTGCGCGATCCGCCCGCCGATCCGATGGACGCCATCCGCGCCTTCGAGAAGTTGCTGGCGGACCAGGCGCTGCGCACCCTCAGCCGGGAATGCTGGCGGGCGATCCTGTCCGCCCCCTACCGGGAGCCGCGCGGCACCGCCCATCGCGTGTCGCTTCGCTTCCAATGGCTGATCAAGCGCCACTACGTCCTGATGCTGACCGGCTTCCAGGAGCGCGGCACCATCAAGAAGGATGTTGACCTCGAGGTGCTGGCCGATCTGGTGACCGCCATCGGCACCTACCACTTCAGCCGCCTCGTCTCCGACGACGAGATGACGATCGACGACCTCAAGGAGGCGGTGGAGCGGCACCTCGACCTCGTCTTCGCCGGGGTGATCGCCCAACCAAACCCCAAGGCGCCCAAGCCCAAATCAACAGGGCCGAAACCAGCATCGAAGAGGAAGCAACGGGATGAGTGAATTCGCTGGCCGGGTCGCGATGGTGACGGGTGCTGGCAGCGGGATCGGAGAGGCGACCGCCCGCCTGTTCGCCGCCGCCGGGGCCCGCGTCATCGTCCAGGACATCGATCCGGAGCGTGTCGCCACCACCGTCGCCGCCATCAAGCGGGCGGGCGGCGAGGCGGTCGGGGCCGCCTACAGCGTTGCCGACGAGGCCAGCCTGCGCCGCAGCGTCGAGGAGACCGGCGGGGTGGATATCCTGGTCAACAACGCGGGCGTGCCGGGCTTCAACGCCGTCATCGAGGATATCGACCGCGCCGCCTACGAACGCCTGTTCGAGATCCATGTCTGGGGCACGCTGGCGGCGACCCGCGCGGTGCTGCCCGGCATGAAGGCCAAGGGCTACGGCCGCATCGTCAACATCGCCTCCAACCGCGGTCAGGTCGGGTTCGAGCGTTCCAGCCACTACGCCGCCGCCAAGGCCGCCGTGATCGGCTTCGCGAAGTCCTGGGCGCGCGAGTTCGCCCCGCACGGCATCCTCGTCAACGCGCTGGCGCCGGGTGTCGTCCGCAGCGGCATGACGCTCCGCTATGGCCAGGAGGCGCTTGACGAGGAAGCCCAGCTCAACCTCGTCAAGCGCTGGGCCGAACCGGACGAGATCGCGGGCTGGATCCTGTTCATCACCGGTCCGCGCGGCGGCTTCATGACCGGGCAGCTCGTCTGCCCCAACGGCGGCGATCCGATCGTCGGCATTTGACATCCAACACTTGTGACTCCGCGCGGATCGCCGGAGCGACCGAACAGGGAAATCCCGTGCCATGAGCGTGATGACCGAGAACGATTGGCGCTACAACCAGCTGATCAAGATATTCCCGTCGGAGGCCGAACCGGCCTTCGAGGATCCGGACCAGCTGACGCGCTGGTGGGGCAGGCCGTGGGGCTGCACCAACGACGTGGGACGCCTCCGCGTCGTGCTGATGCACCGGCCCGGCCCGGAGGTCGGGATCGTCGACACCTCCAAGCGCCTGGAGATGGGCGCCTTCGGCGACATCCAGGAAGGCTGGTACTGGCGCGGCGCCCAAGGCCCCGACCTCGCCGGCATGCGGGCCCAGCACGATGCCTATGTCGCGGTGCTGAAGGCCGAGGGGGTCGAGGTCGTCATGCTCGACGGCCCGGCGCCCGGCCGGATGAAGTCCTGCTACACCCGCGACGCCGTGATCGGCGTCGGCGGCGGCGCCATCGTGACTCGGCTCGGGCCGCGCATCCGGCGGGGCGAGGAGGTGCCGGCGACGCGGACGCTGGCCGCGCTTGGCTGTCCCATCCTGCGGACGCTGTCCGGCACCGCCGTGGCCGAGGGCGGCGGCTTCGCCTGGCTCAATGACAAGACCGCCGTGTTCGGCGTCTCGTCGCGCGGCAACGAGGAGGGCGCGCTCCAGATCGCGGAGGTGCTGCGCTCGCAGGGCGTCGAGCTGATCCGGATCGACCTGACCGGCTACCGCCTGCACATCGACGGCGTCTTCCTGATGATCGCGCCCGATCTGGCGCTGATCAATCCGACGCAGCTTCCCTTCAGCTTCCTGCAAAAGCTCAAGGCGCTCGGCATCGAGACGATCGAGGTCCACCACGAGGACAACCCCTGGATCATCAATGGTCTGGCGGTGGCTCCCCGGCGCGTGATCATCACGGAAGGAGCATCGGGCTACACGCTCGACCGCCTCGCGTCCCGTGGCGTCGAGGTGATCACGGTCCAGTACGATCTGGTGTGCTCGGGCGGCGGCGGGCCGCACTGCTCGACCGCTCCCCTGATCCGCGACCCCGTCTGATCCCGCCGGCTCATCCCCTGACTTCGAAGGAGGGGCCGATGCCCTGGACATCCACGGACCACGACCGCGTCGTCCGCTTCGTCGCCGCCAACCGCTTTCCGTTTCCGGGCCAGACTGACTGGCCCGCCGGCTACACCACCATCGCCAATTCAGGTTCCCACGTCATCGACACCCCGGACGGTCCGATCGCGCCCGACATCGTCATCTTGGACGAACGGGGCCAACCCTGCCGCCTGGGCGAGGTCGAGACCGCGATCGACGCCGCCGCCGTGGCGCGCTGGGCCGCCTGTTCGGCAGTCGCCGACACCCTGAACGAGACGGGCGTCAAGAACCTCTTCGTCTACGTCCCGAAGGGCTTGGCGGCCGACGCGCTCCAAGAACTGGACGACAACGGCATCTCGTTCGCCGGCCTGCGCGAGTGGGAAGTCGATGGCGAGACCGTGCGGGTGACGCCCTTCCTGACCCGGGGTGACCGCTACGATCATCAATAAAGTGGCCACCAATAAGATCGGAGAGGACATGCCCAGCACCCAGCACGACGCGGTCGTCCGCCATGTGGCGCGGACCCGCTTTCCCTTCCACGACCAGACCGACTGGCCCACCGACTACGTCACGCTGACCAATGTCGACCGTCCGACCCGCTCGATCCCGTTCGAGGGCGCCGAGCACTTCCCGGACATCGTCATCGTCAACACCAAGGGCGAGGTTCGCGAGATCGGCGAGGTCGTGGAGACGCTGGAAGACGCCCCGGTGGCGGCATGGCGGACCTGTTCGCTGACGGCGGACAACCTGACGGAGACGGGCGAGCGCCACTTCTTCCTCTATGTCCCCGCCGGTCAGGAGGACGCCGCCGTCGCCCTGCTCGACCGTCACAAGATCTCCTTCGCGGGCGTGCGCGGCTACGCGGTCGACGCCGCAGGTGCTGTCGCCATCGTCCCGCACGTCACCCGCGGCGATTCCAAGGACCATCGCTGAGTTCCCGACGCCCACCGCTCACCACAAGGAGACCGGCCCCATGTCACTCAAGGCCTTCAAGCTGGACAGGCTCCAGATCGGATTGGACGACCTCAAGGCGGGGCGCATCGAGCGCCGCGATTTTCTCAAGCTCGCCGGCGCCCTGGGCTTGTCCGTGCCGCTGGCAGGGGCCGGCCTTGGCGCCGGCGACGCGCTGGCCCAAGCCAACGAGATCGTCGTCTCCAACTTCGGCGGCGACGCCGCCACCTTCATGGCGGATGCCTGGGGCGCCCCCTTTACCCGGGACAGCGGCACGCCGGTCAGCATCGTCGGCGGCGCTCCGCTGCCGGGCAAGATCCGGGCTCAGGTCGATGAGCGCAACGTCATCTGGGACGTCTGCGATGCCGACGGCTTCATCGCCATCGATCTCGGACGCAAGGGCTACCTGGAGCCGATCGACTATTCCGTCGTCGACAAGTCGATGATCCGCGAGGGCTGGGCCTGGGAGCACGGCATCGCCAATTACGGCTTCAGCTTCGTGATCGCCTACGACGCCGGCAAGATGGGCGGCAGAACTCCCACCGGCTGGGCCGACTTCTATGACGTCGAGAAGTATCCCGGCAAGCGCACCCTGTGGAAATACATGATGGGAGCCGCCGAGGGCGCCCTCCTGGCCGACGGCGTGGCGCCGGAGAACCTCTATCCGCTCGACATGGACCGGGCCATCGCCAAGATGCGGACCATCAAGGACCACCTGATTTTCTGGGACAGCGGGTCGGAGACCCAGCAGATGTTCCTGGACGGGGAGATCGTGATGGGTTGCATCTACAGCACGCGCTCCAGCGTGCTGGAACGCGACACCGGCGGCAGGGTCAAGTGGATCTGGGAAGGGGCCAACTACTGTCCGGGCGCCTGGGTCGTTCCCAAGGGCAACCCGGCCGGCGCCAAGGTCCAGAAGTTCATCGCCTCGACCCTGATCCCGGAACGCCAGATCGTGCTGCTGGACAAGCTGGGCAATTCGCCGTCCAATCCGGCGGCGTCGGCGCTCCTGACCGCAGAGCAGCGCCGGATCGACCCCGGCTATCCGGAAAACCTCGCCAAGCAGGTGATCCGCGACGAGCTGTGGTACGCCGACCACTACGACGACGCGCTCAACAAGTGGATCGACGCCATCGCGGGCTGACGCCCGTTCGACATCATTCCCAATGAAGGAAACCGCGATGACCGGAACGCCGCCGGTGGCCGATCCCTGGTTCACGATCGAGGAGGTCGAACCCGGCGTCCACCGGATCACCGAGCCCCATTGCCACCGGCTGGTCCGGGCCAACTGCCATCTGGTCAAGGGCTCCGCGCGCGATCTCCTGATCGACAGCGGCATGGGCGTCGGCCGGCTGCGCGACGCCATCGCTCCCCTGATCGACAAGCCGCTCGTCCTGTTCACCACCCACGCCCATGTCGATCACCGGGGTGGCCATCCGGAATTCCGCGACGCCGAGATCCTGGTCCACCCGGCGGAAGCCGAAACGCTTCGGACCACCGCCGCGGTGGGCAGCCTGACCTTCGACCAGTTCGACCCCGATACCCTGCGCGGCTTGGCCGAGGCCGGGTTCGACACCGGCGGCCTGCTGGTGGACGCGGTCCCATGGCCCGGCTTCGATATCGCCGCCTGCCGCTCCGAAGGGGTCGAACCGACGCGGCTGGTGGGGGAGGGTGACGAGGTGGACATCGGCGACCGCCGGTTCCAGGTGCTCCACTTGCCCGGACACTCGCCCGGCGGCATCGCTTTATGGGAACAGGGCACGGGAACGCTGTTCGCCGGTGACGTCATCTACGACGGCATCCTGATCGATGACTTGCCAGGTTCTGACATACGGGATTATGTGGAGACCATGCGCCGCCTGATCGACCTGCCGGTCCGCGTCGTCCACGGCGGCCACCGCGGCGAGTTCGGCGGCGACCGGATGCGGGAGATCGCGTCCCTCTACATCGCCGGGCGGCAACGGACCAATCAGTCCCCAACATCGGAAATGGCACCGACATGATGCACGAAGCGGACGAACGGCAACTGCGGATCGACTTGGCGGCCGCCTACCGGCTGCTGGCCCACTACGGCATGGACGACCTGATCTACACCCACACGTCAGTTCGGCTGCCGGGGGAGGGGCATCGTTTCCTGATCAACCCCTACGGCATGACCTTTGACGAGATCCGGGCAAGCGACCTCGTCACGGTCGATCTGGACGGCCACCTCGCCAAGCCCGGGGCCGAGCCCGGTCTGGCGGAAGACCGCAGCCAGCGGGTCAACCCGGCGGGCTTCACCATCCACTCCGCGATCCACATGTCCAGGTCCGACGCGCTCTGCGTCATGCACACCCACACCCTGGCCGGGATGACGGTCGCCGCCCTCAAGAGCCCGCTCCTGATGCTCAACCAGATGAGCATGGAGTTTTACGACGACGTCGCCTACCACGCCTACGAGGGCATCGCGCTCGACTTGTCGGAGCGCGACCGCCTCGCCCGCGATCTTGGCGGCAAGCCCGCGATGATCCTGGCGAACCATGGCTTGCTGACGGTCGGCCGCTCGGTGGCCGAGGCCTTCTACCACATGTATTACCTGGAGATGAGCTGCCGCATCCAGGTCGCGGCGATGCAGACCGGCGCCGAACTGGCGATTCCGCCCGAACCGCTGGTGGCCCACGCCGCCACCCAGTTCGAGGCCGGCGCCACGCCCAAGGGAACGCGTATGTGGCCGGCGCTGCTGCGGAAACTCGATCGCCTTGATCCCGGCTATCGGGACTGACCGTCTGTTTGCGGACGGGGCGTGTCGCGCTGGCCCTGAAGAACATACTTGTCGAGCAGCTGCGGATGGCGGAAAAGCCGGCCCGGCGACGGCGCAGAATGCCGGAATAGCGCTCGGTGCGCCGGATTCCCTGAGTTCCGGACCGGAACGACGTACGGATGCGTTCGGGAACTTCCCGGCCGTGACCGAGGTTGGAAAGCCGACACAGGGCAGGGCCGAAACGATGGAACTCACCGATTATCCGCTGCTTCATAAAGCCGACTTGATGCTGACCTTGCTGAAGGTGGCAGCCCAGGGACCGGCTTCGCTTGAAGACGCGATCAAGAGGCTGAAGCAGAACCTGAAATCCGTGGGTGAGTCGCCTCCGGTCTCCGACGAGGAGTTCCGGACCCACTTGTCGGACGTGCAAGAACATCTCGTCCAGGCGGTTCTGCTGGCGCCTCTCGATGATGGCCGGCTGGCCATCACACCGCGCGGCATGCAAGCCCTGAGCGATCATCCCGGAGGGATCGACGACAGCGTTCTAATGGAATACCCGGAGTTCCGCGCCTTCGTCGAGGCGAGAGCCGGCCACCCGATGAAGACGGTCGGCGACGAGAGCCCTCCTGGCGACGACCCCCGGATAGCGGAGTTCGACCGGGGCATCGCCGCCTTCAACGACGGGCTGGACATCAATGACAATCCGTATTCCCGCGACACGCCGATGCACATCGCTTGGGAAAGCGGATGGTCGGAGGCGAAGGACGACGCGGTGCGCACGGGCGCATGGGCCGACAGATCCACGAACATCTGACCCTTGGGCGGTCCTTGAAGCAAGGTTAGGTTTTCAAACCGGCCGCAATAACAGAAGAAATATACGGGAGGATAACACCATGAATATGTCCATCAAAGGCCTGCTGCTAGGCTTGAGCATTCCGGCAATGCTCCTGACGTCGAATGCCGGAAACGCAGCCGACATCAAGGAACGCTCGATCAAGCTCGGCTACGGTATTCCCGAAGAGCATCCCTTGGGGCAGGGCGTGAACCGGTTCGCGCAGCTCGTCAGCGACAAGAGCGGTGGCAAGATCAAGGTGAAGGGCTACCCGGCAACCATGCTCGGCTCCGAAACGCAGATGATCTCGGCGACCATCGGTGGCGTCCAGCAGATGGTCATCCCGTCGTCGGCGGCGGTCGTCTCGAACGTCAAGGAATTCGCCCTGTTCGACCTGCCGTTTCTGTTCGCGAATGAAAAAGAGGCCGATACGGTCCTGGACGGCCCCGTCGGGCGGGAACTGCTCGACAAGCTGAAGGGCAGCAATCTCGTCGGTCTGTGCTTCTGGGAAAACGGTTTCCGGCATGTGACCAACAGCAAGCACCCGATCACCAAGGCCGAGGACCTCCAAGGACTGAAGATCCGGACGATGACGAGCCCCGTGTACATAGACTCTTTCAATACCCTGGGCGCCAATGCCGTTCCGATGTCCTTCACCGAACTCTTCACGGCTCTGGAAATGAAGGCCGTGGACGCGCAGGAAAATCCCTTTGGTATCATCCATGCCAGCAAGTTCGACGAAGTTCAAAAGTACCTGAGCGTTACCAGGCACTCCTACGCCCCCTACGTCGTGATGATCGGCAAGAAGTTCTGGGATGGGCTGTCACCGGATGAACAGGGCATTCTCACGGAATCCTGCGTCGAGGCGCGTGCCTACCAGCGCGGCCTGACGCGGGAGACCAACGCGAAGATCGTCGATGAACTCAGGGCCAAGGGAATGCAGATCAACGAGATCGATGCACAGGAAACGGCTCGAATGAAGGAGCAGCTCCAGCCTGTAATCGACAAGCATACGAAGACCATCGGCGAGGATCTGGTGGCCCGGACCTATGAGGAAATCGAGAAGGTCGGTACCCGGAACTGATCCGCACAGCCGGTCACCGCGGACGGAACGACCAGGACATGCGCGCGATGATGTCCTGGTAGAAGGGCTTCTGCTCGGTCGGAATATCGATGAACAGGGTGCTGGCCTCGGACGAGGCGCTGCTGATCGCCGTGCGCTGGTAGTAGATGCGGTCGCCGTCATGGCCGCTCAGCACGAACCAGTTTTCCTTCGAGCGCTCGTACGTGATCGACGCCGCCTTGGCCAGCAGGTTTCGCTTGGCGCGATCCATCACGTCGCGGATCGAGGTTTCCTGGCTCAGCGCAGCGCTCGATACCGAAAACCACGACAGGCCGTCGTCGGAGGTGAAACGGAAGCCGCCCGCCGTCGGGTTCATGACGGGAAACACCCGGATCGGATAACAGACGTTGGCTCCAAGGCTCTGGTGGCTAAAGCGCTCGAATGCGAGATCTCCTTGGTAGGTCTTGTAGTCGTTGCTGCCGGCTGGACAGTCCGCCGCGCGCGGGCTGGGCGCTCCAGCGGTAAGGATCGCAAGGAAAGTCAGAACCAGCAGCGCATTCGGCCGCTGGCGCCCCATCGGGGAACTGACACACTGCACCTCCTGTTGGGTTCGTGATCGCCGAAGAAACCGCATTCTTGTCTTCGCTCCGCTGAAGGAAATCACATGGCATACTCACCAAACAAGGCTACTTGCGCGGCGGTGATGGCCCTGACGCTTTTTTCTGCCAGCGCTGCCCTGGCCCAGCAGGACGCTGCAATGCCGGGAGCGCAGCAACGATCCGCCGATGAACGAACCGCTGAAGAACAAACCGCCAGGGGCTTGCTTGCCCGGCAGGGCGGGAATGCATTCGGACCCGTGACATACGAGCCGGACAATGCTCCCTTCGCCCTCCGCAACAACAACTGGGTCGCCATCAAGGGTCCAAACATCACCGGTGAATGGCCTGGGCAGACCGGCGCCAATCGGCACGGCTTCGCCCGGTTCGACGATCCGGCCTACTCGATCAGCAGCTTCATCGAACTGATGCGGGTCTATCACGATCGCCACAACGCGAAATCGGCGGCGGAGATCCTTCGGCGCTACTCGCCATCCGGTGACTGTTCGGGCGCTCCCTCCCTGCCGCCCGCCGAGCGGCGGGATGGTGGCGGCTGCGTCGAGAACCAGACGAATGCCCCGGTCACCGCGACGCGTGCGGCGCGCGCCGTCGGTCTCGCTCCGAGCGACGACCTCGACCTGTTCGGTCCCAATGGAGAGATCAAACACCCGGATCGCGTGAGGGCGCTTATCGACGCCGTCGTGACCCAGGAAGTGGGCGCCAGTCATTGCCCCCAGCCGCCGCGCGGCGAGAGCTGGATCGGCTGCAAGGTCGATGACGACGTTTATGCCCGCGCGGTCGATCTGCTGGACGGCAATGGCTGAGTCGATGACAAGGTGCGCAAGCGTCGGGGCCGAGAGGCCAGATTGATCCATCGTGATGAGCACGTACACGTGGCCCGCCGACGGGCACGTGCTCATCACAATGGGTAGCTGGTGGGAGGAAGCCGCGCACTTCATCAAGGACGCAGCGGAAGAGTCCGCCCGCAGACCCGGCACTGGTGATTTCCCCTGATCGGAGGCGCACCTCTACCCCCAATCACCCGCCCGACGGCAAGCTGGCGCGAAACCTGACATAGCTATAGTGGTGGAACCTGTTCGGCCACATCCTCGAACCTTGATGGGGTCGAGCCATGCGGCGTTCACCTGAAACGGGCCCGTTAACGCGTCGAGCCCGTAGCCGCCCACTCCTCGAACAATTCGCGGAACGGCCGGCCCCGTGTGCCAGGCTGCTCCGTCAGCACCAGGGCGAAATCGACGCCCTCCAAGCCGGGCGTGTGCATCACCTCGCCGACACGGAACGTAGAGAGCGCACCGCCCTCCTCGAACTGGATCAATTCCCCGATGCTCGGATCGAGTCTCAGGTCTTTGTCGCTCCAGACAGGCTTGTTACCCTCTCGTACAAGCAGGCAACGGCAGCGAATACTCATGGCTTTACTCCTGGTTACAAGATTCTGAAACGGGCGAGATCAGCAGCCGACAGTTGGAAGGACGGTCGGACCAGCTCTGCTACGTTCGACACGCGACATCCAACCGGTGGAGAAGGCAGCGGTTCCAGCGAGCGGTCCGGGATCGTCATCGTCCAAAACATCTGCGAACAGCGGCTCAGGCTTTTTAATGCCGTCGACTGCTATGCCGTTGCATGGATGACAGGATCCTGCTGCATTGAATAGCCCTGTTACGAAGGGTATAGTTCGATCCTCACGGGCCAAGCATGCCGGCAATCTCCGTTTTGACGTGCTCATTGTCCGAATCCGCCTCGAAAAGTGAATTCTCGGCCAGCGTCCGTGCCGTTGCCGCCAGCAGGTCCGCTTGTGTGATAAGGCCCAGGATGCAGTGCCGTTCGTCGACGATGATCACGGCGTGAGCATGGCCGCCGGTCAGGACGGGAATCAACTTCAGGGCGGGGTCGTCCGGCGATGCCGTCGCCG
The DNA here is from genome assembly GCF_000936425.1 of Skermanella aerolata KACC 11604. Lineage (GTDB taxonomy): Bacteria > Pseudomonadota > Alphaproteobacteria > Azospirillales > Azospirillaceae > Skermanella > Skermanella aerolata. The sequence goes on from NZ_AVFK01000028.1 coordinate 75,070, forward strand.
CACTTGAGAGAAGGCGGGCGATCCGATCCGCCGCGGTCGCCAGTTCGCGGAGGCCGACGGTCCCGACCAGGGTATTTTCTTCGTCCACGACCGGCAAAGTCCTGATGTTGTGGGCCAGCAACAGGGTGCGCGCCGCGATGGCGGATTCATCGAGGCTGATCCTGACGACATCCTGGGACATGATGTCCCGGCACCTGAGAACGCCATGCGACCGGACCATGGCCTGCAACTCGACCTGCCGCAGCAGGCGATCGAGATCGTCACGATCAATGTCGAACGTCTCGTCCAGCGCTTCCAATGCCGCGTCGACATCCTCGCTGCGGAAGCCGACACGCCTTTGTGGCGGCTGATCGAGCGTATGATGCGTGTTTGCTGGCGCCGGTGCCGGAACATGCGGATAGCTGCGCCTGGAGAACTTGTGGAAGAGAATCCCGAGGGCCACCAGGATGAGTGAATTGAGCGCCACCGGTATGAAAGGAAACAGGAAGCCCGACGTGGTAACGACCGGACCGCCCAGAATGGCGGTCAAAGCGGCGGCACCGCCCGGCGGGTGCAGGCAGCGGGTGGCCGACATCGCGGCGATGGCCAGGGCGACGCCCGCTCCGAGCGCCAGGACCGGATCCTGAACCGCATGAGCCACGGCTACACCGACCAGCGCAGAAATCGTGTTGCCGCCGATGATCGGCCAGGGTTGGGCAAGCGGACTGGCGGGGACAGCGAACAGGAGTACGGCCGAGGCTCCGATCGGCGCGACAATCAAGGGCCAATACGAACTGTTGCCTGGAAGACGGCTGCAAATCAGACCGGTGAGGGTGATGCCGATCAACGCTCCCAGGCAGCCGATGATCCGCTCCCGCAGCGTCGCACCGGCAAGGATGGGCATGAACAGGCGGGAACGGCTAGGGGGCTTTGAGCCCGGATGCGGGTTCGTCGTTTTTTTCATTGAGGCGGGCCGAAAGCTGGGCGAGGCGGCGCAAGGCGGCCCCGGTACTGCTGCAGGTGCTTGGCGAGGTCTACGAATCGCGTTCGGCGACGCTTCCACGACTGTGACGTTTGGTAAGAACGTCGAGAAACGCGTTGAAGATCGGTGAGCGGCTATCCTTGCGCCGCACCAGCAAAGTATCGACTGGACCAAGCTGATAAGTTTTGGTGCCGTCTGGCCGCTGCATCAGGTCGAGTACCGATTGAGGCATGACGCCGATCGAGTTTCCCGTCGCGACGCTGGCGAGGACGGCATGATAGGAATTGAGCTCCAGCGTTCGCACGGGCTTTCCCCCGCGTGCCCATTTCTCTGCGATGCGCCGATAGGTGCAGCCGGGCTCCAGAGCCGCGAGGGTGTCGACACGGAGATCAGCAGGGCTCAATATTTCCGGATGATCAGGCGGAAGAACGATCAGGAGGTTCTCGACGAAGACGTGTTCCGTTTGCAACTGATCGGGGTCGAAGCCGGCTTCCTCGTCGCCCAGTCCTTTCATCGGCCGTGCGATCAGGGCGCAATCGAGCCTATGGGCAAGCACGCCCTGCGTTAGATCACGCGTTGCACCCAAGGTCAATTGAAGGGACACGGATGGCCAGAGAGCATGGAACCGCGCCAGCAGATCAGGCAAGCGGCTGGCCGCGGTGCTCTCCATCGTTCCGACGCGGAAAAGGCCGGACGGTTCGGTGGGGTTGACCACCTGCCGCGCCTCCGCCACCAGATCCAGAATGCGACTGGCATAGGGCAAAAAAGCCAAGCCCTCGCGTGTCAGGGTCATTCTTTTGCCGTCCCGGCTGAAGAGCGGTACGCCGAGATCCTGTTCGAGCCGCTGGACCCGCGTCGTCACGTTCGACGGCACACGCGCCAGGGTCTGCGAGGCGCGCGTTACGCTGCACTCCGTCGCGACGGTGCGGAAGATATGGAGATCCGATAAATCCACTGAAAATCTCAAACCGAGAACGATACATGTGTCAACATTCTCAATATTGGAATGAGAGTCAATGCGATTGTCATCGCTCCGGCATTATCGAATTGGTTATTTTTCCTGCGGTTTGAAGCTCTTGATCCAGCAAGACCAGGGCGAGGGTCTGTCCGCTGACATCTCAACCGATGAGCGGTTTCGCATTTGGACGAGGTTCAGGAGCGAGGAGATGCAGGGTAGCGGGCGGAAGAGCCGCCACGCATGACCAAGCCCAGCACGATGCCAAGGAGCCCGCCGAGGATATGGGCGGATTGGGATACGCCGTCGTTAGCGAACAACCCCATCAATTCGCGGCCGAGGTAGAGTGCCGCTACCAGCAGCATCGTGAGCGGGATCGTGCCCGACCGTCCGGCCAGCATGGCGGTCAGCATGATCAGGCAGAACACGGTGCCGCTGGCGCCGATGAGACCGCCGCCGGGATCAAGGACGCAGTGCGCCAAGCCGACCAGCACCGATGCCGTGATCAGCACGCCGAGCATCCGCAATGACCCGAAACGGTCCTCCAGAAGTGGCCCCGCCAGCAGGATCACCACGAAGTTGGACAGCAGGTGGGTCATGCCGCCATGGGCCAGTGTCCAGGTGCACAGCGACAGGAGGAAGTCGCCATCCAGCAGCCGGATCGGTCCGTGGATCGCCAGTTTTCCCTGCACCGGCAAGATTGTCGCTGCTAAAGCCGCCAGCGCGTAGCATACCGTCACCGGCGCATTGAACTCGATCCTGGGCAAGGCAATACCTGGGTAGTGGGATTCGGCGGAAAAAACATGTGGGCATGACGCCGCCACCGCATCCGGGTCAAGATGGAAAATCACGATACCCGGTTGGAAGCAAAGGCATGAACTATTCATTCTTGCCATAATCCGGAGAGGCGCACAGCAGACGCCGAACCTCACCGATGAGCAGCGCGATCAAGGTCGACTGGGGCAACGGCGCAATCCGAAGTGCGACATCCACGCTTTCATCGACCATGTCGGGTCAACGCTTGTACCGCCCCCAATAAGTTGGACACCGGAGAAGGGTTACGGTGTGGCTGGTTTGGGTTGTGGGCTTGCGACCTGAGGGAAGAATGCCACCGTGCTCGGCCCGGTCAAGCACAAGCCGCTATCGCGGGGGCCTGCGGCCCTGCTTGACCGGTTCTGCGCGCGGCGGCCTGCCGAGTGGCAGGTCGGGACGGCGGGATGGTCAGCCCGTAATCGAACATCGGGATGGATCATGCGGCAAGGCTTTCCTGCTGAAGATGACGGGCGCGGTAGTCGAGGGGGCTGAGATAGCCCAGCCGCTCCAGTCGCCAGGCAGCGTTGTAGCGGGCGACGAAGTTGCTGACCGCTGCCTGGACCTCGGCGGCGGTGCGGAAGGTCTGGCCCCAGATCGCCTGCTCCTTGAGGGTTCGAAAGAACCGCTCGATGACGCCATTGCATTGTGGCTGGTGCGGGAAGGCGTAGCTCAGCGCCATGCCCCAGTGGCTGATCTGGCGAGAGAAGTGGTGGGACGTATACTGCGGCCCGCTGTCCAGGCGCAGCGACACGCCGCGGGCGGCATCGGCCGCAATCCCGCCGAACCGGGATGTCACCGCCTGACTGATCGGCTCGAGCGCCGAGAAGCGCGAGCCGTCGGTCGAAACATGATGCCCGACGACCTCGGAGTTGAAGTGGTCGATGGCGGCGAACACCCAGACCCGGCCCTTCTCGGCCGTCTGCACCAGGGTGGCGTCGGTTCCCCACAGCACGTCCGGAGCCTCGGTCAGGATGGTGCCGTCATGATCGTTGGCCGGGCGTGGCGGCCGCCGGAACGGCGAGAGCAGCTGATTATCACGCATCAGGCGCAGGACGCGGTTGCGACCGACCGGCAGACCCAGGCCATAGTGCAGGCGGGCCCAAACCTTGCGATGCCCCTCGCCGGAAAATGGCGAGGCGGCGAGGTCTGCCCGAATGACAGCGAGCAGACTGGCGTCATCGACCGGCGGCTTGGGTCCTCGTGGCTTGGCGGGAGCGCAGTCGGTCGGGCGACTTGCCCGGTAGAAGGTCGAGCGCGGCACAGCCCAGATGCGGCAGACCCGCTGCACGCCGTAGGGCCGGTGGGTCGAAGGCGAGATCGCCGCGCTCATCTGCGCGACCTCGCCCGAGGAAAAGGCGTGCCGGTCTCTAGGCGTCCGATCCTGGCGCGCAGCAGTTCATTCTCCATGCTCAGTTCGCCGACCCGCTTGTGGGCGGCGTCGAGACCAGCCTGGAGAGGATCATCGTCGCTACGCTCCTTCAGGCCAGCATCCATTGCCGCCAGCGCCCTGTCACGCCAGCGCTCCAGCCGGTAGACCTCGACGCCGATCTCGCGCGAGATCGCATCGAGGGACTCGCCGCGCAACAGCCGGAGGACCACCTCGCGTTTGCGAGTGGCGCTCCAGCGCTGAATAACCGTCGGTCCAGCCTTCTCGCTAGAGTCCGTCGGCAGCTTCGGGTTGTTCTTCGGATTTCCCATCGGTTCTTCCATATGGACAATCCGGTGTCCAACTTCATCGACGGCAGATCAGTCGGGTCAACGCTTCGGTCATTCCGGTCAGGTGACTCTGGACATAGTCTTTAATCGCATGGTGTTCCGAGTTGTGAATCGGCACCGGCTAGTGTTCTGATCCAAACGAATGATTCCCGTTCACATGCGGGCCGTTGTTGGGCCACGGCCCAACGATAACTCGCCATTGCTGGCGGGAATCAGCCGTTACGGTCATAACCCTAGTTGGCCGGAACAGGTCGCGCATTTTGTGGCACTCCATTGTCTTGGCCTAACAGCAATGCCGGCCAAGTCATTGCGTGGAGGGCAGTTGTTTCAAGGGATTGACGAAGGCAATGCCCAGTGGTTCAAAATGGCGCTCATTGGCCGTCAGAACGGTCAGTCCGTGCGTGGCGGCCGTGGCGGCAATGGCGATGTCCTCGAAACCGGGATCATGGGCGCGCGCACGGTCGAGAATCAAGCCGGCGTGACGTGCTTCTTCGATATCGAACGGCAGGATGCGTCCGGCATAGAAATGCTCGACGGCGCCAAGCCAGCGGCGCAGCTTCTCCGCCTTGGCCGTTGCGGCGAGTCTGACGGCGCGGGCGATGCCCGCCTCGATCTCGGCAATAGTGATCGTCGAAAGATAGAGCCGGTCGCTATACGCACGCATCCAAGCCGCGAAGGCCTCCACGCCGACCTGGCGCTTGGTCGGCGCATCGGCCGATATGATGTTCGTGTCCAGGAGATACACGGTCAGAGGCTGTCTTCAGTCAACGTACGGGCAGGCTTCCGCAACCGTTCGGGAATGTCTTCCGCGTCGCCGGGGAAAGCCAGCAGCAGATCGGCAAAGCTCGGAACTTTGGAAACCCGCTCCCATTCTTCAAAAGAAACGAGCACGGCTTCCTTACGGCCGTGGCGGGTAATGACGGTCGGCTCGCCGGCCACGGCCCGATCGACCACGGCGGAAAGCGTCGCTTTGGCGTCCTTGAGCTGAATCTGCTTCATAGTGCATCTCCAAATGACTACCGATAGTCATAATTTATTTCGTCTGTCCTGATCAAGCACGAACCAAGGGTGTTGGAGATTGCTGATCTGGCATGCACCTTGGATGCTCGAACTCCATCCGCATTGCCTGATCAACAGCGGGAATGGGGACTCTTTTGCCTCTTCCCCCTCCACGCAACACGTTATCTGGCGGGGCAAGGTCAGGTGCCCGCTCAAGCCTTTCGGCGCGCCGGCAGGATTTGGGACCGCGTATCGAAGATTGCCTTGACGACGGCCGCCACCACCAAGACGCAAAGCGCGGCTTTCGACAACGTCCCCATCGTCCCCTCGATCAACAACGCGTGGATGACACTGCCAAGGACGACGACCATCGCAAGCGTCGTGTGGATCAGACGCCAAACCCTCTGCCTAATGCGCAACCGCCGTCGCAGCGCGGCCAGGAGTGCGGCGGCGAACACCGCCCACATCGCGATCACGCCCCAGGCGGAGAAAGGCGTCGGCGAGCGGAAGAGGAGGGCGTCGATCACGTCCGGCGGACTCGTCAGCCACAGGCCCGCGACATGGATGCCGACCGCCGCCGCGAGCCCGCTCCCGATCAAGGCGTGCGCTCGGCGCCCGTGTCTAGCACGCAGGCCCGGCAGGTATCCCGCCGCCAGCAAAGGTTGCAGGAGGAGAAGTGCGAGCGCGACCACCCCCGCGAGGCCGGCCACGATGTAGACTGGCTGGCGCCATGCAAGCAGCGGACTCGTCACCGCCACTGCGATCGGCAGGACGAGGGCGGCCCCGAGGGCAGCCCAGATGAAGATCGCGCGAAAGGAAGGCAAGCGGGTCACGCCGGCCGCAGGACGAAGTGCGCGCTCAGGTTCGTCTCGCGTGCGCTGCGCATCACCGGGCGCAGAAAGACAGTCTCGAACCGTTTGTCGTCGAAGTCCGCGTCATAGGCGAGATGTCCGTGGGGCTGGCCGAAAGCCGGTACAATCTGCGGCATTTCCATCCGGAACACGCCGTCGGCATCTGTCAGGGTTGCCCCATGGCTTTCCGGGTCGCGCTCGTGCCCCTCGGTCGTATGCGCCCAGATCTGGATGCGCACGCCCTGGAGTGGGGCACCGTCGCCCGCACGCCGCACCGTACCCGTCATCCAAAAACCGCCACGGCCGATGCGCTCCACGACGGAGGCACCGGGCAGGTAGTTGTTAGCGCCGCCCTGCATCGTCGGCGTCGGCGCGAGGCCCTGCGCGCGAGCAGGCGCGAAAAGGGCCGAGACGCCAGTCGCAAGCACCACTCCAGCGGCGGAACCTCCTGCCATGAGCAAGGTCCGGCGTGTCTGCGGGGCAGAGTTCATTCCGATGTCTCCTCTCGTCATGGATGGCGCGTACGCCTCCTCGTCCACAAAACCTATGTAGGTGATCGAGGCGCAGGGTGAAGCCTGAGTCGGGCATTGTCATGGCAACGGTGGCGTTTCGCCTATGTATTCTGACGAAGCCGGCCACTAAGTGGTGCATCCGCTAAATCAATGAGATTACTGGGAGAGAGGCGACACCTAGACGGCGGGCTTGGCGGAGGCGCCGCCGGCGTCCCCAGATGAAAGGATGCTTGTGCTCATTCCAGTAGGTGGTGGCACGTTCAACGGCCTGCTCGATCTCGGCCCAGGTTTCGATCCGGCGGCCTTTTGCTTCGCTGCCCTACGGGTCAAGGCAAAGGAGCGGAGCACCTTCCACCACGGTTCGATCAGGTTGAGATAGGCTGCATATTTGGGCTGGAAGACGAACTCCCAGTGCGGATGGAGCAGGCTGAACAGCAGCACGCCGGGCGCGCGGTGAGTGCTGAGATTGTCTACCACGGCATAAATCCGCTCGACGGTGGGATCGATCCGGGCCTCGACCTCGCCGAGGAAGTCAACCCATTTGGCCGTGGTGCGGCGATCGTAAGGGTGCGTCCAAGGCCGCGCCGCATGGCGATGCCGTGGTCGGACAGGTAGCCCACCAGCCGATCCAGAGTCCAGCATGCAAGCACGACAATCTCAGTCTATTTGCCGAACACACCACTAAGTTGAAATGTTCGTGCTATGTCGGCATACTTCCCTGAGGAAGCCTGTCAGGTCGAGCGAGCCAAAAGAAAAAGCCCGTTCAGATGCTCGATCAGCATTGCTTGATCTGGGTCCATTTTCGACAAAACAACTGAGTGATCAGACAGGTCGGAGCCAAATATTCAGCATTATTTCGAGAATATTTAAGTAGTACAGCCACCCGCAGCGCAGTGATACACCGTAAAACCTGCGCGGCATTTAGCGGTCGCTTCACGTTTAATTCAGCCAAATCCCATCATCACCATCGGACGTTGTTTGCGCCAGCCGTGCTAGTTCGACGTACTCGGTCGCCTCATAGAAACCCATCATCGCATCGGAACGGCTCATGCCTTTGTCTACCGCGTCCAGCCAGTTCTGGTAACCACCCTCATCTGGCTGTCGACCTAGCACATTTTCATAAAGCATTTGCACCCAATCAGCACTGTCCTGTCTTCCGTACTTGTTCTGAAACTCCTGTGACGAGGTAAAGCCGTCAATAGCCTGCTCGAGGCTAAGGCTTTTGCTTTCAATTACATTCACCCAGTGTTTCAGACCACTTGGATCCGGTATGCGATCAAGGGTTGCGTCGTAAAGTCGGCAGACTTGCGCCACCATGTGTCCGGTGTCTGACGCTAAGGTACCATCCGCAGCCTTGCGGATCCTCAACTCGCGAATGTCTGACATTTGTAAAAGCACCTTGTGACAGTAGATTGCCCTGTTTATGGGTAGGATGATCGCCTATGAGATCGATCTTATTATTCTTCATTTAGTGTATTTTTACTTTAACAACCTTCATTATGCTGTTTTGTAATATGAAAACGTTATCTAATGCTGTTTGCTACCCCCAGAGATCCACCGATGAAATCTCATTATCCCATAAACTGCCTACCCAGTAGTGTTTTCCTTCTGAAAAATACTTTGTTTCTCCTGTATAATCGGCATTTTTGTATGCATTCAGATCTCCCCCGATTACAATCATTGATGAAACTTTGTTGTCCCAGCCCTCGTCCGCTAAACTCATTTCATCTGACCTCAGAACGAAGAAGTCACCTTCGAAGTTTGCGTGCTCATATAGGATTGCTATTGTCATCTCACATCTCCTTGGTTATGACTGAGAAGATACCACGAAGGATTATCATATTATAATGCATTTTCACTTTGCTGTTGAAGGCGTATTTTCTAACTGATTATTTTGGAATATACAGTAACATATTTACACATGATAGTCGTCAAACTCAACAGACTTATAACTTGAAGGCAGTACGCCGATCGCTCATCGAAATTGATCCGCACTTATAGAGTTTTTATGATGCTGCTCTTTAAAAAATTGCATCACATGAGACGATACGCGCAGATATCGATATGCCGAATTTTTAATTCACCATAGTTTGTAATAAGAATAGCATCACAGTTGCGATTTCCGTTTGAAGTATGATTTCTGGCCCATGGCCTGATGACATCGGCGCCAGACGGACTGGGCGACAACGAAAGCTGGTTCGATGCGACGCTGGATCAGACGCCGGGTAATACGACGGATCTCCTGCGGAGACCTTGCGGGGCTGGGTCCGACAGGCCGAGCGCGACCAGGGCAAGCGGGCCGGTCCGACAAGCGACGACCGGGAGCAGCGTCAGGCAAACGAGATTCTGCGCAAGGCATCGCCGTATTTCGCCCAGGCGGAGCTATACGGCACTGTTGCATTAACTTCCGCCGGCACCCGCACCTGAAATTTTCATGCGCACGTTATGCCACAAAACCGCCTATCGCTGCGTAGAAAGATCCTGCAAGGGCAAGTTATTATGCGATCCATTCGCATTTCGAGTTAATGTGACGATGTCCTTTTGACATCCAATGCGGCCCGGTGATGGGCAGCCGGCCGCAAACCAGAAATGCCCGGAAGGGGAGAATCCTCATGATGAAACGCCGTGATATGATGACAGGCGGCTTGGCCGCCGTGATGGCCGGTAGTCCCGTGCTGGCGCAGAGTCAGATAGCGCAGTCCCCAGGCGCGGAGCATCGCTGGCGCATGACGTCCAGCTATCCCGCGTCCCTGGATGCAGTTTATGGCGCAGGCAACACCTTCATCAAGGTCCTGGGCGAAATCTCGCAGGGGCGCATCCAGATCCAGCACTTCGCCGCCGGAGAGATCGTCGGCGGTTTCCAGGCGCTCGACGCGGTTCAGAACGGGACGGTGGAGTGCTGCGACACGGCGCCCTTCTACTATATCGGCAAGGACCCTTCTTTCGCCTTCGGCGCCTCCGTGCCGTTCGGCCTTTCCACGCGCCAGCAGAACTCCTGGTTCTTCCAGGCCGGCGGCTTGGAACTCCTCAACGAGCTGTTCAGCCAGTACAATGTGGTCGGGATTCCGATCGGCAACACGAATGCGCAGATGGCGGGCTGGTTCCGCAAGGAAATCAAATCCGTCGCAGACCTGCAAGGTCTGAAAATGCGGATCGGAGGGCTCGCCGGTCAGGTCATCGCCAAGCTCGGTGCCGTGCCGCAGCAAATTCCGGCCGGCGACATCTACCCGGCGCTGGAGCGCGGCACGATCGATGCAGCCGAGTGGGTTGGGCCGTATGACGACGAACGCCTCGGGTTCAGCAAGGTAGCACCGTACTATTATTATCCGGGGTGGTGGGAAGGAGCATCGGCTATCTTCCTGTTCATCAACAAGCAGAAATGGGATGAACTCACCCCTCTCGACCACGCCCTGATAACCGCAGCGGCGCATCAGGCGAACACCATGACGATCGCCAAGTACGATCAGGTCAACCCGGCCGCCATTCGCCGCCTCGTCGCTGCCGGCACGCAACTGCGTGCCTTTCCTCCCGACGTAATGGAAGCCTGCTACAAGGCCGCGAACGAGATGTACGCGGAGATCAGCTCCCAAAATCCGCTGTTTAAACGCCTTCATGAACACATGTCGGCTTTCCGCAACGATCAGTATCTGTGGCAGCAGATAGCAGAATACAGCTACGAGACCTTCATGATCCGGGCACGCGGGCGCAGCTGATTATGCTTCGTGGGTGCGCTTGACATCAAGCGCACCTGCTGTTGCCATCAGAAGCATCTCAGGATTCAAACCCTTGCAAGCATTGCTAGGCGTCAGCCGCGCCGGAGGGCGGCAGGGTATGCCTGCGGTTATCGTAGATAGCCAACAGATCCGCAGCCCAGCAGTTCCTGTCCGCTCATGGCCCCATTCACCAGCGTCGTCGCACGTCCGATCCAAGTTACCGTGACGATGCCTCGATGCCCATATGGACGCCGCCCGGCAATCGGTGAGAGCGGGGCCGGACGCCTACGAACAGCCTGCCGAGCGGTGGAACTCCACGCGCTGAAACAGGGCGGCATCGGCCTCTATCGTGACGTTCCCGTATGACCGGCGGGCCCCGGTGGCGGGATTGTCCATGGCGACCGCCACGTAGGGATCGATCCTCACCTTCGCCAGCGCGATGTCCGCATCGCCGCACTCCTCGATCACCGCGGCTATCAGGTAAGCCGCGGTTGCCGGCGTGTGGTTCCAAAGCTCCAGGCGCAAGGGATCGGGCTCTTTCACGGCCTGAAGCGTGGCCGCGATCTTCAGGGCAAAATCCCTCAGCTCAAGCATAGCGCCAGTCCCCGGGCAAGATGCCGCCACACCCTCTATCGTTCCGCATCCGACCGCCGCGAAGCCGCACCGGCTTCGCGGCCGAAGGACCCTACCGCTGATAAATCCGGTCCAGGACGCAGGCTACATCGACCAGCCGCTCCGCCTCCGGGTCGAAACGTTCCCCCGCGGCCAGACGCTCCGCCCAGTCCGCCGCAGCACGCCCACCCCAGTCGTCGGGAGGGGTCGCAAGAGTTTCGCGGGCGGTGCTGCGGTACCGTTCCGCGATGAAATCGTAGAAGGAGCCGTCGACGTTGCGGAGCGCCACGCCGCCGTCCGTCCCGTAGAACGTGGCGGAGATCATGGCGTCGCAGCCCGCCTGCAGGCGCCATGAACAGGCGAGCCGCATCGTGGTTCCGGTCGCCAGGTCCGCCGTGGCAACCGCATAATCCTCCACCCGGTCCGCACGCCCACCGAGCGGCTCACCGCCCGCGAACAGCTTTCCGGAGACATCGGAGACCAGCGGATAATCCAATGTCCACAGGGCAAGGTCCACCAGATGCACCCCCAGGTCCATGACGCACCCGCCGCCAGAGAGCACCGGATCGTAGAACCAAGGCTTGTCCGGCCCGTAGGCGTTATGGAAGGTAAGATCCACCGCGTAGATATGCCCCAGTTCCCCGGAGCGCACCACCTCGCGAATACGGCGCATCCCCTCCGTGAAGCGGTATGAAAGGTCGACACCGAGGAGGCGGTCCGCCCGCCGCGCCGCAGCCACGACGGCTTTCACTTCCTCCGCCGTTCGTCCCAACGGCTTCTGGCAGAAGACCGCGGCGCCGCGCTCCAGCGCCCGTATGGACTGCTCCGCGTGCAGTGCGCTGGGCGTCGCGATCACCACCCCATCCAGTTCCATGTCCAGAAGTTCGTCCAGCGTGGAAACGAGCTTAGCATCCGGCGCCGACCGCCCGGCCTCCGCTGCCGTTTCCAGCGACGGATCGGCTATCGCGACGATGTCGACCTTGTCCGTCTTCAGGATCGCGTTCATGCGATGACGGCCGATCCACCCCACGCCCAGGAAGCCAAGGCGCGGGCGGGCCGTGTGACTGACAGGCGGAATTTCAGGCATGATCCGCGTCATCGCATGGTAACCAGAGCTTTGAGGAACCCATCCGGCCGGTCGCGGGTCGCATCGAGCGCGTCGTCCAGCCGGTCCAGGGGAAAGCTGTGGGTATAAAGGGATCTTGGGTCGAGACGCCCTGATGCCACCGCCGCCACGGCTTCGCGGATACCCCGCATGTAGACCTCGCGGTCACGCTCGTGCGCATTGATCACGTCTAGGCCGCGCCAGTTCCAGAGCCACATGTTGACTTGGCGCGGTCCATCCTGGTGGTACCCGGCGACGATCAGCCGGCCGCGCTCGCGGGTCAGCTCGGCAGCGAGGTCGAGCGGCCACTGCTTGCCCACCGCCTCGATCACGCGGTCGCAGAAGACGCCGCCGGTCAACTCCTTCACTCGCTCGATAATCCTGTTATGGTCGTCCATCAGGACGGTCTCGGCGGCCCCCATGGCGCGGGCCACGTCCAGCGAGAAGGGGCGGCGCGAGATCGCGATGACCCGCGCGCCGGCGTCGGTGGCCAGCCGGGTGAGGATAGCGCCGAGGAAGCCGATGCCGACGATGCCGACCGTCTGCCCCGGTTCGATTTCGCTTCGGCGGAAGATGTTCATGGCGCAGCCGAGAGGCTCGCCGGGGAATGGCTGCCCCGCGAGGCTGTCCGGCAGGACGACCACTGCGTCCGCATCGGCCAGATCGTACTCGGCGTAGCTCTTGTACGAGAGAGCCGCAACCCGGTCGCCGACCGATATGCCTTCGACCCCGTCCCCGACCGCGTCCACCACGCCCCATCCTTCGTGTCCGAGGGCGCCCGGTTCGGTGGGGAACTGCATCCAGTCCGGTCCGGACCACGGCGTCAAGTTGGAAGCGCACACGCCGCATCCCTCCAGCCGTACGCGCACCTGACCGGTGCCGGGATGGGGAAGCTCTGATTCCTTCACCTGGATTTGTCCGGCGGCGGCCACAACCACCGCACGCATCGACCCCGTCGAGGCGACATTCCCGTCCATCGTAGCACTACCCGTCAAATCCCTCTCCATCAATGCACACGGCACGGTTAGACAAGGTCTGATGGGCCTATATGTTCATCATTGTGTCGTCGGCGGCGTCGCCGCAGCCGTCGCGTCGAAGCCGAAGCCGGAGGATCGGCGCCTGTCGTCAGATCACATGCCTGGCGATATGGCGCCAAGCCCTTGGTCCATCGACCTGCCTCACCATGCCGCCCGGCAAGCGCTCGGCCGGTAGCTTGATGTAGACGATCTTGCCCCGGTCCGGCTTGCTCTCTACCTGGATGGTCCCGCCATGCCGCTCGACCAGAACTTTCGCGACGAACAATCCGAGGGTAATGTCCTGCCGCCTCCGGGCCATGATGTCTTCGATACGATAGAGCGGGTGCAGGACACTGGGGGCGACGTCATGGATACGTCCGGTGCCATCATCCTCAACCACGATTTCAAGGTCCTCGCCGATCCTGCCGACCCTTACGGCGACGCGGCCATTGTTCGACGTGGATTTGACGGCGTCACTCAGAACGTTGATCAGCACCTGCTTCAAGCTTCGCCGATCGGCTGACAGGACAGGCAGCGGGCTTGGAAGGTCAAGCGTCAACCGGTGCCGTGGCTCCCGCTGCGATAAGCGGACGGACTGGATGGCTTCATCGAGAACCGCGGCCAAGGCGACCGTTTCCTCGTGAAACTCCACCTGCTCGGCTTCAAGTCTGGCCATATCGAGGATGCTGTCGATCAGTCCGAGAAGCTGCTGGCCGCTGCGGAACACGGTGGCGCTACTCTCCTGCCTGCGTGTACCCGGTAGATTGGGAACGGCATCCTTTAAGATCTCCTCCATGCCGAGGATCGTGTCGAGGGGGGTTTGCAGTTCCTGGCAAACGGCGGCGAGGAACAGCGACTTCGCCCGGCTCGCCGTTTCCGCTGCATCCCATGCGGCTCGCAGCTTGTCCTCGGCCCGTCTCTGGTCGGTGATGTCGTAGAGGCATCCCGCAAGGCGGACCGGCTGCCCATCCGCGTTCCACGTCGCCTGGGCCTTGATCCGGACCCAGCGGTGGCCGCCGTCCGGCAGCCGGAGACGACAGTCGGTATCGAACGGTTGACGCTCGGCCAGATGTCGCTCGAGCACTTCCTCGACCCGCTCCCGGTCTTCGGAATGCAGGAGGTCGTTGAACGTCGTGCCTGGAACCGGCTCGTCTTCCGGGCTCAATCCGGCCATGGTTTTCAGAAGCGGCGACCAGTACAGCGTGTCTCGTTCGATGTCCCAGTCCCAGATGCCGATATCGGCCCCCTGCGCCGCCAGGGCATGCCGCTCCGCATTCCGTCGGAGAGGCTCATCAGCCGGCCGCCGCAAGACGGCAACGGCCGCCAGTCTCGCCAGCCGCCGGGCGACGGCGATTTCCCTCTCATCCGGACGCCGCTTCTCTTCATGGTGGATGGCGAGGATGCCATGGACAACGTCATCGGCCAGCAGGGGAAACGACCAGCATGTCCTGATGCCTTGGGAAAGCGCAAACTCGCGGAACGCACCCCATGCAGGATCGGAGAAGATGTCGGCAACGGTCGGTGCTTCTTTCCCGACGGCGTCGGAGCGCCAAGCTTCGGCCGATGGGTCGAAAGGGATCTCACCGGTTGCCATCCCGTACCCGGCAGGCAGACCAGGGCGGGCCGCACACCGCAGAGGACCGCTGTCATGGCCGACAAGCAGAACCGAACAGCGGCCCCTCACGATCGAGACATCGACCAGACGGCAAATGTCTTCGAGGACACTTTCCAGAGGATTCCCGCGCACCAGCGCGTCGAGGATCGATTCTTCGCCTTGTCCCAGGGGATCGCACCGTTTCGCACCGGCATCTACCTGAATCCAGTGACAGCTGGCATGATAGGAATGACGGCGGTAGTCCTGGGCGGCAGGCGGCGTGGCATCCGCTTTTTGTCGAGCCCCGACGTCGCTCGCCCAGATGAACTCGACGCGATCATTGCCGACATCGAGCCCCATGATGGAGCCTGTCAAAGTGGCCCAAGCCGAAATGTCCCGGTATGGGGATGGTCTGTCCATGGCTCCCCGGACAGGCGCTGGCGGTCCTTCGGGGATTGCTCCGCATCGCATCGAAGGGGAGGTATCCTCGGCATCATCGAACAAGGACGGGGATTGTTCACGGACATCTGCAACGAACATGATGCTACCTAAAAACCAAATACACCTGAGACCTAAGATGTTTTGTCTTCAATAAATTAATAACTCTTTACTTGGAATGACAGCTAGAAAATAGATATATGTTTTGAAAAGCCCTGGGAGAAGATTTCATGGCATCTTCCAGCCGCAGGGCCGATCAAACAGATGGCTGAAAATGTTATATAAATCAACAACTTAGATTATGGAGCTAAAATCTTCCTTTAAGGCGAGAACATTCCTAGCTTCGTCACGTATTCATCTGAAAGTCATACAATAACCATGAGGGTTTCCTTTGCGCCAATTTGATGGGCATCAGTGCCAGGAAGTATTCTTCCTGACACTGCGGGGGATTTTAGTCTTAGGCCGCATATGACTTATCGAGCAACGGGTCCCTCGTTTCGCCGGGAAGGATCGAACTCGTTTTTCACCATGTCAGCTGTCGGTTCGCGCAAGACTTCATCCCCGCGCCGGTGCCGCCGTTGCGAAGCGGCCCGTCTGCAAACAGCTTCCGGAACGATCACTCGATCCTGGCACCGGATTCGTTCACGACCTTCGCCCACTTGGTAACCTCGTTCCGGACATAGCTTCCGAACTCGTCGGGCGTGGTCGGTCGCGCCGTAGCGCCCATGCTGGCGAATTGCTCCTTCACCTTGTCCGACTGGACGGCCTTGACGGTCTCGGCATTGAGTTGATCGACGATGGCGCGCGGCGTGCCCTTGGGGGCGAACAGGCCGTTCCAGGCTATCGCCTCGTAACCGGGCAGGGCCGCTTCGGCGATGGTCGGGACGTCCGGGACGACCGGAGCCCGCTTGGCGCTGGTGACGGCGAGCGCACGCAGCTTACCCGCCTGAACATGGGGCAGTGCCGACATGACGGTGTCGAACATCAGCTGTACATGTCCAGCCACGACATCGGTGATGGCGGGGGCGCTGCCCTTATAAGGAACATGGGTCATCTTGACGCCGGCCATGGCGTTGAACAGTTCGGCGGCAAGATGGGTCGACTGGCCGTTGCCGGAACTGGCGACATCCAGGCTCCCCGGTTCCTGCTTGGCCAGCGCTATCAGTTCCTCGACCGTCTGCGCCTTGACGGACGGGTTTACGACCAGCATCAGGGGGACTTCGGTCAGCAGGGCGATCGGCTCGAAGTCCTTCACCGTGTCGTAGGACAGGTCCTTGAACAGCGTCATGTTGATCGCGTGGGCGGTGGTGCCGACGACGACGGTGTAGCCGTCCGGGTCGGAGGTGGCCGCAAGCTGCATGCCGATGTTCCCGCCGGCACCCGGCCGGTTATCGACGACGAACCGCTGGCCGAGCGATTGGGAAATCTGCTCTCCCACGACCCTGGCGGCGATATCGGTCGAACCGCCCGGCGGATAGGGCACGATGAGGCGGATCGGCTTGGCCGGATATGCGGACTGCGCCGACGCTACGCCGCCTGTGCCCGCGACGACCAGCCCGGCGGCGGCGGCGGCAAGAAAATCCCTGCGTGTCAGCATGTCACTTGTTTCCCATGGTATCGTTGGCGCTCTCGCGAAAAATCACGGCGTCCACGATGGCGCACCCTTCGCCTGCGCTCCCGACCAGCACCGGATTGAGGTCGAGGCTGACGATCTTGGCGGCGGGGTCCATCATCAGCCGGCCGACGGCGGCGACCGCTTCCGACAATGCTGCAAGGTCCATCGGCGGCTCTCCCCGCACGCCCCCCAGAACCGGCGCGATCCGCAGGCGCGCCAGCGCTTCCGCGACCTCGTCCGCCGAGAAAGGCGGCAGCAGCAGCCGAAGGTCGGGCAGCGCCTCGACGTATTTGCCGCCGTCGCCGACCATGACGACCGGGCCGAAGACCGGGTCGCGGTGCGCGCCGATGATCATCTCGCGCCGTCCCTTGCGCATCGCGGCGACAATGACGCCGTCGAAGCGTTTGCCGCTGTCTCGGATGATCCGCTCCATCCCGTGCCAGGCGTCGGTCACCTCCTCAGGCGTATTCAGGCCGAGGCGGACAAGGCCTAGCTCGGATTTATGCGCGATGTCGGCCGAGCATCCCTTGACCGCGACGGGGCCGCCGATGGCTTGAAGCGCTTCGACGCATTCTTCCGCCGATCGGCAAAGCCGGTGCGCTACGACGGGCAGCCCGTGCGACTGGGCAAGAGCGAGGCTGTCCGCCTCGTTGAGCATGACCGGGGTGGAGGACGCGGAAGCACGATCCCGAGGCTTGGCGACGAAGGGAGCATCGGCGCGGTGCGTCTTGGCGCGATTCATCAGCTCAAGGTGCGATATGTACTGGTTCAACGCATCGACCGCCTGGGTCTCGGTGGTGAACACCGGCAGCCCCTCGGCCTTGAAGCGGGCCATGACGTTCGGCTGCGGCGCCGCCACGACCAGCGGCTTGCCGGTGAGTGCCGCGAATGTCGCGGTATCGCGGGCGAAGGCATCGACGTCGTAGCCGACCCCCGCCACCGGCACGCCGATGACGAAGGCGTCGGCCGCCGGGTCCTTCGCTATGACCGGCAGGATATCACCGAACAGGCGGCTGTTGGTCAGCAGTGCCGCCGTGATATCGATCGGGTTGGTCGTCGTGGCGAAGCTCGGCAGGATGCGCCCAAGCTCGGCCCTGGTTTCGTCGGCGAGCTTCGCCATGGGCATTCCCGCCATGGAAGCGGCATCCGCCGACATCACGCAGACGGCGCCCGAATTGCTGATGGCGACCAGCCGCCGCCCCTTGGGCCGCCAGCCTTTCAGGTAAAGCTCAGCGGCATCGACCAGTCCGGCGGTATCGCGGACGCGCCAGATGCCATGGTGTTCCAGGAAGGCATCGACGACGCGGTCCTCGTTGGCGAGCGCTCCGGTATGGGAACTGGCCGCCGCCTGACCGGCTGCGGTGCGCCCCGACTTCAGGGCTATCACCGGCAGGTCGCGCTCGCGGGCGATCCGCGCCACCTCCGCCAGGTTTTCAGGATCAGGGATGCTTTCCAGGTAGAGAAGGAGCAGCTTGACTTCGGGGTCCTCGACAACCGCCGCCGCAAGTTCCGACACCGTGACGTCGCAGTCGTTGCCGGTCGCGTGCGAGTGGCGCACGCCGATGCCGCGCTGCCGCATCAGGCCATAGGGCACAACGGCCATAGCTCCGCTCTGGCTCAGTACCGCGACCGGACCGTCCGCCGGTTCCGCTTCCAGATACATGGTCGAGAAGCTCAGGATCGCGCCGGTGCCGAAATTGGCGAGACCCTGGGAGTTCGGGCCGATGATGCGCGTGCCCTTGGCACGTACCCGCTCGACCATCCGGCGCTCCTTCTCCTTGCCGCCGACGGGATCGCTCTCGCCGAAGCCGGAACTCATCAGCACGACCGCCTTGACGCCGAGGTCGGCGCACTCGTCCACTGCCGCCAGCGCCGCGTCTCCCGGAACGGCGACGATGGCGACCTCGGGGGTTTCCGGGAGATCCCTCAGCGCCGGATAGGTCTTGTAACCAAGCGTCTCGGTACGCTTGGGGTTGATCGGATAGACTTTCCCGCGATAGCCGAAGCGGGACAGATAGACGAGCGGACGGCCGCCGATCTTGTTCGGGTTGTCGGACGCTCCGATGATCGCGATCGATTTCGGATCGAGCACGGCCTTGAGACTGCTGTCAGGCATGACGCCCCTTCAGGTGCTGGGATCGAAATAGGGGAGGAGACGGTCGGCGAAGCGGACGAAGCGGACCGTCACCGGGTCGCCGATCTTCAGGCTCCTGTCGCCATGCGCCATCATGCGAAAGCCTTCCTCGGCATCCACCAGGACGATCAGGTAGGGAGCCAGCGCGCGCAGGTCTTCCGACGGTGCCCGTGTCACGAGGCTGGCCGCATGGACCGTCCCCCGGCCGGAAGCCTGCCGGTCGGTGACATGGCCGCCGCCGCAGGTCGGGCAGAAGTCGCGGCGGAAATACCAGGCGGTGCCGCAATCGGCGCAAGTCTGGTAGACGACGGCCTCGCCGCCGCGCGTCCAGTCCGCCGCTTCGTTCCTGGATTCAGGGTTCATCGTACACGCTCCAGAAACAGGCTGGCATGGGAGGAAAGGACGCCGCCGTCGCCGTGCAGCAGGGTCAGCGAAGCATCCTTCGCCTGACGGGACTCCGCGCGGCCTGTCATCTGGCGATGCGCCTCGACCAGATGGGCCATGGCTCCCGCGACGCCGCAATGGCCGTAGGAGAGCAGCCCGCCATGGGTGTTGAGCGGCAATTCGCCGTCATGATCGAAGTAGCCGTCCCTGGCGCGCGACCCCGCCTCGCCGCGACCGCACAGGCCGATCTCCTCCAGAAGGATCGTCAGCGTGATCGTGAAGCTGTCGTAGATGGCGGCGTAGCGGATATCCCGAAGCGCTATCCCGGCAGCCGTCCGGGCGCGTTCGACCGATTCAGCGGCGCCGAACCGCGTCAGGCTGGGTGCCGCGCTGATATGCTGATGCGTGTGGGCCTGACCGGCGCCGATGATCCGGACGCCGGTTTCGCCGGTCCGCTCCCGGCTGACGACGAAGGCGGCACCACCGTCCGAAACCGGGCAGCAGTCCAGGATCTTCAGCGGCGCCGCGATGGGCTTCGAGGCCATGACGTCGGCGACGGTGATCGGCTGCTTGAACTGCGCACCGGGATGCATCAGGGCATGACGGCGCATCAGTACCGCAAGCTCGGCCAGATCCTCCTCGCTTACCCCACGCTCGTGCATGTAGCGCGACGCGACGAGGCCGTAATAGGCCGGGATCGTCGGTCCCAGCGGGACCTCGTAGACCGGGTGCCCGACCTGGGCCAGGGTCTGGATCGCGGCGTCGCGGGTCTGTCCGGTAAGCCGGTTCTCTCCCGCCACGACCAGGATGTTCTTCGCGACACCGCTCTCGACCAGAAGATGCGCCAGCATTCCCATGGCGCAGCCGGTGGCTCCGCCAAGCTGTATCGCGTGGGCGTAGTGGGGATGAAGGCCGAAATGCTCCGCGAACACGGTCGAGAGCATCAGGTGCGGCAGGGTGGTCGAGTAGCCGCAGATCAGGCCGTCGATGTCGCGTCGTTCCAGTCCCGCGTCGGCGAGCGCCGCAGTCGCGGCCTCGCTCATCAGATCGACGGTGGAACGTCCTTCAAGCCGGCCATAGGGTGTCAGGCCGACGCCGGTTATCCAGCTCACTTGGCTTTCCTCCGCTGGGATGGTCTAGATGGTGCGCGGGTTGTGGGCAGGTCGAACGCCCGGGCGATGAATTCGGCTTCGCGCCGCAGTCCGTCGAGCAGTTCCGGGACCCGCGTCCTGATCCGGTCGGTGAGGGCCGCGATGCTGATGGCTGCCATCGGGACACGGTTGGAACCCTGGAAGACCGGGATGCCGATCGCGGCCATGCCGTCCACGACCTTGTCGCAGAGCAGCGTGTAGCCCTGTTCGCGCGCCGTCGCGACTTCCGCCTTGATGATCTCCGGCGTCATCCTCGGATAGGACTTCAACTGGGGCGCCAGGGCTTCCAGAACAGCGTCGATTTCCGGGTCCTGTGCCCAAGCGAGCAGCGCCAGCGAGCCGGCGCCGACGCCCAGCGGACGCCGACTTCCGAAATCCAGGTAGTTCGCCCGGATCGGGAAGACGCCGACCTCGCGGTCGATGCAGACTGATTCATTACCGCTGCGGACCGACAGCAGGACAGTGTCTTCCGACAGCGTGGCGAGCCTTACCAGACTGGGCCGCGCCATCTCCCGGATATCCGAGGGTTGCTGAAGCGGTGCTATCATCGCCTGGATTTCCGGGCCAAGCACATAGGTGGCTTCGTCGTCGAGGCGGCGGACGAAGCCTTCCTGGACCAGCGTGTCGAGAATGCGGAGCGTCGTCACCTTGTTCAGTCCCGCCGCAGCGGTGATCTCGCTGAGGCGTAGTGGAGCCTTGGCGGACAGCGCGCGGAGGATGCCGCACGCTTTCTGGATGGCATTGAGCGGCGACGATGTAATCGGCATGATCTTTCCATCAGACTGTCGCCACCGGTGTCGCGGGCGATCCGACGGCACCCGGCAGCCGCAGGGGCGGCGCCGTAAGAAGGAAACGATGGCGTTTCCGCGACCGTAGCCAGTCCGCCAGGGGCGTCAACAGCCACAACTCGCCCAGATGGATGCCCAGCTTGAACAGACAGTGCTCGTGCAGCGGCAGCGACGCGCAGCAGCCGGAATGGTTCACCGCCGGATGGGCTTCGACGGCGTAGTTGTCGGCGATCAGCGCCGCCAGTCCGCTGTCGGTGATCCAGTTCAGCAGGCGGCCGTCCCGGCCGTTCAGCACCGCGCAGGCGTTGCTCATGCTCGCCGGGTCCGGTTTTCTGCCCATTTCCAGCAGAAGCTGGCCGAAGCCGGTGTGCAGGCAGACCATGTCGCCGCTTTCGACCTCGACGCCGTCCGCTTCCATGATGGACATCAGCAGATCGTAGCCGACCGCTACCCGCTCCCGGCCGACGCGCGCGTGCAGGTCGATCAGGACGCCGCGTCCCTGGACGCAGGTTTCCGCCATCTTCTCGATCCCGAGCGCCTGCGCCTCCGACGTGCTGCGTGCCTCCGCGATATTGGCTCCGCCGGCATCCTTCGGATCGCTCGGCCCCCTGACATGCTCGTCCGGGCGGAAGCCGTTGTAGTAGAGCGCTTCCGGTTTACCGTCGCCGTCGGCGTCGAAAAGCTGGCCGACATGGGCCAGACTGTCCCACTGGGTAGAGTACTGGGTGTGCAGGATGACGAGGTCGTCGCAGATGACGTCGGTCACATCAGGATCGTCGTCGCCGAGCCGGTAGTTCATGTTCGGCCGGCCGTTGCGCACCGTCGGCCGCAGTGCCGGCGGATGGCGGCGCGGGTTGAGGATGTTGCCGCCGGGATAGTCGAGCGGCAGGCTCAGGCAGAAGGCAAGCCCCTCGCGGACTTCCGCGACGCCCTGCCGGACCTTCTCCGGCGTCAAAAGATTCAACCGTCCGACTTGATCGTCGGGACCGAAATCGCCCCAGTTGGACCCGTCGGGCCGGTTCTTCCAGCGTTGTGACGTCGTCATTTCGTTATTCCTCCCGTGAATTCTTCGGCCTCAGCCGCCGCCCAGATAGACGCGGTGCAGCATGTCGCCGCCGCGCAGTTCTTCCGGCGTGCCTTCCCAGGCGATGCGGCCGGTTTCGACGAGATAGCAGTGATGGGCGTGCTGAAGGGCCTTTTCGACCAGCTGCTCGACCAGCAGGACCGCCATGCCCTCGCGGCAGAGTTCCGTGGCGACATCCAGGATGCGGTTGATGATGATCGGGGCCAGCCCAAGCGAGGGTTCGTCCAGGATGAGCAGCCGGGGATCTCCGACGATGCCCTGGCCAACCGCCAGAATCTGCTGCTGCCCACCGCTCAGGCGTGATGCGGCCTGATGGCGCTTTTCCTTCAGCTCCGGAAACAGGGTGTAGACGCGGTCAAGCTTCGAACGGTCTCCGCGCGGGTTACGGGCGAAGGTGCCGATCAGCAGGTTGTCTTCCACGGTGAGGCTGTGGAACACCCGGTGGCCCTGGAGGACCTGGACGACTCCGGCACGGACGATCTCGATCGGGCCGCTCGCCGTGATGTCCTGTCCGTCGAACTCGATCTTGCCGCCCTTCTTCGATATCAGGCTGGAGATGGCGTGGAGCATCGTGCTTTTGCCGGCGCCGTTGCGGCCGAGCAGCACGACGAGCCTGCCGGCCGGGACGACGAACGAGGCGCCATGCACGACTTCCGCCTTGCCGTAGGCGACATGAAGGTCGGTGACCTTCAGCAGGGTCTGGGCCGGTTGGGTCGGGATCATGTCATGCATGGGTCAGGCTCCCAGATACACGCGGATGACCTCGGGGTCCTTTCGGACCTCGTCGGGCGTTCCCCGCTTGATGACCTTGCCGAGGTCCAGCGTGGTGACCCGGTCACAGATGCGGAAGACGAAATCCGTGTGGTGCTCGACCAGCAGGACGCCCAGTCCGGCATCCCGCATGACCTGGATGATCCTGCCGAGATGCTCGGTCTCCAGCGCGGTCAGTCCCCCCGCCGGCTCGTCGAGCATGATGAACTTCGGCCGCATCGCGAGCGCCCGGGCGATCTCCAGGAAGCGCTGTTCCGCGTGTTCGAGCAGGTCGGCGCGGCGGTGGACGGCATGGCCGAGCCCGACGCCCATCAGCAGCTCCCCGGCGCGCCTTGCGAACTCCCGCTCTTCCCGCCTGGTGCGGCCGAGCGACAGGGCGGTGCCGAGGAAGTTCGATCCGACATCGCGCCAGGCGCCCAGCATCGCATTGTCGAGCACGGTCATGGTGCCGAGCAGCCGGGGCTTCTGGAACGTGCGCGCGATGCCGAGCCGTGCCCGGTGCTGGACGCGCGTCCGGGACAGGTCCTCGCCGTCCAGTCGAATATCGCCCTTGGTCGGCTCGTAGTACCCGGAGAGAAGGTTGAGCAGCGTCGTCTTGCCGCTGCCGTTGGGACCGATCAGGCCGTGGACCTCGCCGGGGCGGAGTTCGAGCGAGACCTGATCCAGAGCGGTCAGGCCGCCGAACGATTTGGTGACGTCGGTCACTTGCAAGGCTGTCACGAGCTTTGCCCCTCCCGGATTGCTGCGGCCAGCCGCGTCAGGTCGGGCGTCACGACATGGCTCTCGATCCGCCGGGGCCGCAGCTTCTCGGCCAGGACCTCGAACAGCCGTTGCAGCCCCTCGGGGATCAGCAGCACGACCGCCAGCAGCGTCAGGCCGTAGAAGAAGTTGCCCAGCTTGGCGAGCGGCGCCACCAGTTCCGGCAGCGCCGTCAGGATGATGGTCCCGATGAACGGCCCCAGGATGCTGCCGCGCCCGCCGATGATGATGCAGACGAAGAAGAACAGCCCCAGTTCGAACACGAAGGTATCGGGCGTGATGTAGCTTTGCAGGGAGGCGAACAGCGCGCCGGCGACGCCGGCGGTAACGCCGCTGAAGACGAAGACGATCAGCTTGGCGCGGAACAGCGAGATGCCGACCGCCATGGCGGTGATCTCGCTGTCGCGGATGGCGATCAGCGACCGCCCCCACATGCAGCGCGACACGTTCCAGGTCAGCCACGTGACCAGCCCGCCGACGATCAGGATCAGCCAATAGAGGCCGTCCGGAGTGTCGAACGGCGCGCTGACTCCCGGTACGGCAAGACCGATGCCGCCGCCCGTGATCTCGTCCTGCGCCAGCGTCAGTTCGGTCACGATCAGCGAAAAGGCCATGGTCGTCATGGCGAAGTAGAAGCCGGGAAGCCGGAGCGAGGGCAGGCCGAGCAGCAGGCCGCACAACCCGCCGATCACACCTGCTATCGCGATGGCGAACAGGGGGTTCAGCTCGTGCGTTCCGGCCAGGAAGGCGAAGGTATAGGCGCCGATGGCGAGCAGCCCGACATGGCCGATCGAAAGCTGCCCGGTGAAGCCGACCACGAGGTTGAGGCCGACGATCAGGATCCAGTAGACCCCGATGAGTTGCGCCAGATGCAGCTGATAGAAGTCGCCGACCCAGAGGGGCAGGGTGGCGAGCGCCACGCCGCCGGCGAGAAGGCCGGCGGAGCCGGCTGGAGAGCGGGTGTTCGTCATACCGCGCGCACCTGTCGCTGGCCGAAGATGCCTTCGGGCTTGAGCAGCAGGACGACGATCAGCAGACCGACCGCGATGGTCTGCTGATATTCACCGCCAAAGAAATACGTGGCGAAGGTGCTGAACAGGCCAAGCGCCAAGCCGCCGACCAGCGCACCGACATTGCTGCCCAGCCCGCCGGCGGCCAGCGCTATGAAGCCGTACAAGGTCAAGCCGTGGCCGACCGCGAAGAAGGCGAAGGTCAGCTGTCCGGCGGCGAAGCCCGCCACCGCGCCGAGCGCCCCGGCGATGACGTAGGAAAGGCTCCTGACGCGGCTGGTGGCGATGCCCCGCGCCTGCGCCGCGAAGACGTCTTCCGACATGGCGACGAAGACCTTGCCGTACATCGTGCGCCGATAGAAGAACTCCAGCCCGAGCACCATGACGATGACGGTGACGATCGGCAGCCAGTACTTCTGGTCCATGACTCCGGCCGAGAAGTCCTGTGGTATCAGGCGGGGGAAGGGGCGGGGCTCGGTGCCCCACCACAGTCCGACCGCCTGCTGGACCATCGTCGCCATGGCGAGCGTGGTCAGCAGCCACAGATGCTCGACCGGGCGGGACAGGACCCGCCGGATCGCCACGATTTCCGTCAGGAAGCCGAAGGCCGCGCCGACCAGCGCCGCACCCGCCAGGCCAAGCACAGATGGGACGCCGAGGTCCGACACCAGCCACGCTCCGAACACCCCGCCCAGCATGCAGAGATGGCCGGTCGTGACGCTCAGCACCTTCGACGTGGAGAACATGACGTTGTAGACGAGGGCGGTGGCGGCATAGAGCGCGCCGACCGCAAGGCCGGAAACGATGACAAGAAGCATGATGTCTTCCCGGACGGGAGTTTCAAAGAGAGCGATTACTGCGGAGCCAGCTCGAAACTGCCGTCTTTGAAAGTATTGGCGCGGTTAACGACCATGCCTGAATCCGGGAAGCCGTTGCGCTGGTCGGGACCCCAGCTATAGGTCGCATAGACGCCGTCCAGCCCAGTCGTGCTCTCCATCGCCGCCTGAAAGGCCTTCGGCTCGGTCGAACCCGCCTTCTTCACGGCATGCTCGATCACCTTGACCGTGTCGTAGCCGAGCGCCACCCACCAGAAGGTGAAGTTGATTTCGCCGCCCAATTTCGGCCGCATCGCATCCATCAGCGCCTGCGTCCGCTCCGGCAGCTTGCCGTCCGTGCCGTAGGTCGTGCTGACATAGCCGGCCGCGTAGACGCCATCCCAGTATTCCGGCTTGTTAAGCAATTCCTTGATCGGCAGCGCCATCAGGGCGGGGTGGCCGACGACCGGCACGTCCCACTGCATGTTGCCGCGAGTGTTGAGCAGCCGCCCCAGCAACCCGGTGGCGGCCGACCACGGCATCAGCACGTCGGCCCCCGCCGCGCGCGCCTTGCTGATCTCGTCGCTCAGATCGGTCTTGTTGGGATCGACCAGTGCCGAGTAGACCGGCTCCACCCCGGCTTTCTTCAGCAGTTCGGCGGCGGTCTTAGCGCTGGAGGTGCCGTAGCCGCTGGTGTCGCCGATCACCGCCACCTTCTTGCGCTTGAGGACGTCGAGCGCGTAGTCGTTGGCCGACTTGATCCACTGGGTATTCGTGTTGATCGCGCGGAACGCCAGCGGGAACTTCTTCGAATCGGTCAGTTCATCGATGCTGCCGATGACGATGTTCGGAACGCCGGCCTTTGCGGCGATCGGTCCGGTCGCCAGGGACTCGCCCGAATTGACCGGGCCGATGATGAAGTTGACCTTGTCGCGGAACAGCAGTTGCTGGGCGAAGTTGACGGCTTTGGTCGGATCGCCGGCGGTATCGCGGGTCAGAAGCTCGATCTGCCGGCCGTTGATGCCGCCCGCCTTGTTGATCTCCTCGACCGCATACTGCACGCCCTGGTTTTCGGCCACCGCCGCCGAAGAGAGCGGACCGGTGAGTGAAGACAGCCAGCCGATCTTGATCGGCTCTTCCGCCAGTGCCGTCTGCGAGATGAGGCCCGATGCGGCGAGGACGCCAGCCGCTGCCAGAGCACGCACGATCCCCACGCGGAGCATTCGCTCTTTCATGTTTCCTCCCGGACAATTTTTTTATCTTCTCTGGCCGTAACTCTCACCCCCACTCGCCGTCTCTGTCAAGTTACGATTCCGATGGATGGAACAATTATCTGGCGTTGAAGAGCCTTGATTTTAAAAATTTTCGAGTACAACATTGGTTTCCCGTGCCTGTATAGCTTAGTCACCCGATTTTCAGAGAAGTCATGTGTTCCATCTTATGGAACTACTGGATCCGAATGAGGCGGTAGCTTGGCGGCGGCGGGCAACGACAGCCCAGAAGAGGCGGACAACATGGGAGACATGCCATGAAGAGGCTCCGGATCGGTTCCGGCTCGGCCTGGTGGGGCGACAGGGTCGAACCCGCGCGACTTAACGCCGAGCACGGCGACCTGGATTATCTCTGCTTCGAGACGATGGCGGAAGCGACGGTTTCGGCAGCCCAGGTCCGGGCACGGCGCGATCCCGATTTTCCCGGCTACGACACATATCTGGACGACCGGATGCAAGCGGTCCTTCCCGGATGCATCAAGCGCGGCACCAAGATCATCAGCAACCAGGGCTGGATCAATCCGGATGGGGCGGCGCAGCGTGTCACCCACTGGCTGCGCGAACTGGGTGCCCGTGGCGTCAAGGTCGCCGCCGTGTCCGGCAGCGTCATCACCGACCGCGTGCTCGACCTGACGGACACGATCCTGGAAAACGGCAAGCCGACCTCGACCCTCAAGGACAGCCTCGTCTCGGCTGAAGCCTATCTCGGGGCCGAACCGATCGTCGAGGCCCTCCGCCAGGGTGCGCAGATCGTCATCACCGGCCGCGTCGCCGACCCGTCCTTGTTCATGGCGCCGATGATGCATGAGTTCGGCTGGGACCCCTCCGACCATGTCAGGCTCGGCCGTGGCATCGGCCTGGGTCACCTGATGGAATGCGGATCGCAGGTGACGGGCGGCTATTTCCCCGATCCGGGCTTCAAGGACATGCCCGAGCCGTGGAACCTGGGCTTCCCGATCATCGAGGTCGAGGAGGACGGCTCCGCCGTCATCACCAAGCTTCCGGGGACCGGCGGCGCCGTCAACCTGATGACGGTCAAGGAACAGATATTCTACGAGGTCCATGACCCGGCCAATTACCTGACCCCCGATGTCGTGGTCGATTTCACCACCACCCAGCTGGAAGAAATCGGCCCCGACCGGGTGCGCGTGACCGGCATCGGCGGCAAGCCGCGCACCCCGACTCTGAAGGTCTCGATCGGCTGCATGGAAGGCTTCATCGGCGAAGATATGTTCTTCTACGCCGGGCCGGGTGCGTTGCGGCGGGCGAAGCTCGCCAAGCAGATCCTGGAAGAGCGCTTCAAGATCGTCGGTCTCGACGCGGAGGAGGTCCGCATCGACTTCCTCGGCCTCAACGCGATCCATGGCGACGCGACGCCGAAGGACCTGCCGGAACCCTACGAGATCGCCGTCCGTGTCGCCGCCCGCACCAAGACCCGCGCGGAAGCGGTCAAGGTCGGGCGTGAGGTTGACGGCATGGCCGTTTCCGGCATCGCCATGACCGGCAAGCGGGTGCCTCACCAGGACCGGACCCGCGAGATCATCGGCGTCTGGTCGTCGCTGGTGCCGCGCGAGAAGGTCCAGTCCAGCATAGCCATCTACGAGAGCTGACCGCCATGCGTGTCCAATTGCAGCACGTCGCCCATGTCCGTTCGGGAGACAAGGGCAACACATCCAACATCATGGCCATCGCCTATAGCGAGGACCTTTATCCGCTGCTCAAGGAGCAGCTGACCGCCGAGCGGTTCAAGGCCTATTACGGCGGCGCCATCAAAGGGCCGGTGGACCGCTACGCGGTGGACCACTTGTGGGCGCTCAACTTCGTGGCCCAGGGAGCACTGGGCGGCGGCGTATCGCGCAGCCTCTGCCTCGACAACTACGGCAAGGCGCTGTCCGCCGCGATCCTCGGTTTCGAACTCGACGTGCCGGACCGTCTCGCCAACCAGCTACGCGGCCTTTGACCGTACGGCATTCGACCGGAGGCCACCATGACCAACCATGCCCTCGTGGTCGGGGGACTGGGAGTCGCCGGCCGCGGCATCGTCGCGGCCCTCTCCCAATCTCCCGACTGGAAAATAACGGCGCTTTCGCGCCGGCGGCCGGAAGAACCGGGCGCAGCACGCCACCTCTCGGTCGATCTGGCGGACCGGGCCGATGCGGAAGCGAAGCTGAGCGACCTGACCGACGTCACGCATATCTTCTTCGCCGCCTATATGGAGCGGCCGACCCCGGCGGAGGAGGTGGCGCCAAACCTTGCGATGCTGCGCAACACCGTCGAGGTCGTCGAGCGGATGGCGCCAGGATTGGAACACGTCAACCTGATGCAGGGCACCAAGGCGTACGGGACCCATCTCGGTCCCTACAAGACGCCGGCACGGGAAACCGACCCGCGCCACATGCCGCCCAACTTCTATTACGACCAGCAGGATTTTCTGACCGAGCGCAGCAAGGGCAAGTCGTGGAGCTGGTCGGCGCTGCGGCCGCGCACGATCTGCGGCATCGCCGTGAACACGCCGATGAACCTTGTCTCGGCGATCGCGGTCTATGCCACGATTTCCAAGGAACTCGGCCTGCCGCTGCGTTTCCCCGGAAATCCCGGCTGCTTTGGTGCGCTTCAGCAGATGGTCGATGCCGAACTGCTCGGGCGGGCGGCGGTCTGGGCCGCGACCGAGCCGCGCTGCTCCGCGCAAGTCTTCAACGTCACCAATGGCGGCCTCTTCCGCTGGCAGCATATGTGGCGGCATTTTGCCGAGTACTTCGGCATGGAAGAGGCGCCGCTCCAGACTTTGCGGCTGGTCGATGCCATGGCGGACAAAGGTCCCGTCTGGGACGAGATCGTGCGAAACCACGGTCTGAAGCCGCACAAGTTCGATGAGATCGTCTCCTGGAAGTTCGGCGACATGCAGTTCCACCAGAACTGGGACAGCATCTCCGAGACGACCAAGATCCGCCGCTTCGGCTTCCACGATGTCGTCGATGACGAAGAGATGTTCACCCGCCTCTTCGACCGCCTGCGGGAGATGAGGATGATTCCATAACGCTGGAGTGGGAGACCGGATCATGCCTCCGAAACGAATCCTGATCGCCGGCGCCCTGGGAGTCATCGGGCGAGCGCTGGTGGATCATTGCGAAAACGATCCCGATATCGAGCTGATCGGGCTGGCGCGCCGCCGGCCCGAGTTTCCGACGCGGGCCGAGTTCCGGTCCGTCGATCTGCTCGACCGTGCCGACTGCGAACGCCAGCTCTCCGACCTTGGAGACCTCAGCCACATCGTCTACGCCGCGTGGCAGCCCCGGCCGTCGCGGCGGGAGGAGGTGGCGCCGAACCTGACCATGCTGCGGAACCTGATGGAAACGGCCGGCGACGGTGCGCCCGGTCTGCGCCATGTGACGCTGCTCCAGGGCGCCAAGGCCTATGGCAGCCATCTCGGCCCGTTCCGGACACCCGCGCGGGAGACCGACCCGCGCCACATGCCGCCGAACTTCTACTACGACCAGCAGGACTACCTGTCCGAACTCCAGCAACGCCGCGACTGGAGCTGGACGATCTTCCGCCCGACCTTCGTCTACGGCTTCGCCGTCGGCAACCCGATGAACCTGACGACGGTGATCGCCGTCTACGCCGCGATCTCGCGCGAGCTGGGCTTACCGCTCCGATTTCCCGGCACCGATGCCGCCTACCGGGTCCTGTCGCAGGCAGTCGATGCCACGTTGATCGCCAAGGCTATACTCTGGGCCGGCGAAAGCCCGCAGGCCCGCGACGAAGTCTTCAACATCACCAACGGCGATCTTTTCCGGTGGTCGAGCCTGTGGCCACAGCTCGGGAAGTTGCTCGACATGGCGGTGGCGGAGCCTCAGCGGATTCCGCTGGTCGAACAGATGGCGGTGCATGAGCACGTCTGGGACGGCTTGGTGGCAAAGCACGGGCTGAAACCGTATCGGTACCGCGACATCGTCTCCTGGGCCTTCGGCGACTTCTGCTTCAACCGGGAATACGACCACATCCTCGACACGACCAAGCTGCGCCGGTGCGGCTTCGACGGGTGCGAGGACAGTTACCGCATGTTCGAGCGTCAGCTCGGCTTTCTGCGGGAACACAGGATCATCCCCTAGCAGGGGCGCGATTTCGTCAAATGCATACTGGAAAAGTCGACATGATAGGCAAGCTTTATCTCGGCCTAGCCCTGTGCTTGGCCACGGCCATGACCGTCCCCGCGCTGGCGGCGGATTACCCCGATAAGCCGGTCCGGATCGTGGTTCCCTTCCCGCCGGGCGGCACCACCGACGTTCTCGCCCGGATCGTCGCGACCGGCCTCAGCGAGCGGATGGGCCAGCCGTTCGTCGTGGACAACCGCCCAGGCGCCAGCGGCGTCATCGGCACCTCGATGGTCGCCAAAGCGGAGCCGGACGGCTACACCCTCGTCTTTGCCACGATCAACACCCATGGCATTAACGCCAGCCTGTTCCCCAACCTTCCCTACGATCCGATCAAGGATTTTGCCCCGGTGACGGTCGTGGCGAATACGCCCAACGTCCTGATGGTGCATCCCTCGGTGCCCGCGAAGAACCTTTCCGAGTTGATCGCGCTCGCCAAGGCGGAGCCGGCCAAGCTGAACTTCGGCTCGACCAGCCTGGGCGGGTCGCCGCACATGAGCGGCGAGCTTTTCAAGATGATGGCGAAGGTCAACATCGTCCACGTCCCCTACAAGGGCGGCGGTCCCATGCTGACCGACCTGATCGGCGGCCATATCCAGATGGCCTTCGACAATCTTCCGTCGTCGATGGGCCATATTCGTTCAGGCGAGGTCCGCGCCATCGCCGTGACAACGGCCGAACGCGCCCCCAGCGCTCCAGATGTCCCGACGATGCGGGAGAGCGGCTTGCCGGACTATGAGGTCGCCGCATGGTTCGGGATGCTGGCTCCGGCGGGAACGCCGCCCGAGATCGTGAACCGTCTCCAGCAAACCGTCGGCGAAATCCTGCAAAGCCCGGAAGGCGCCAAGCGGCTTGCGGACCTTGGCGCCGAGCCGGTCGGAAACACTCCCGCCGAGTTTGCCGAGGTCATCGCCTACGAGGTGACGCGGTGGCGCGAAGTCGTTCAGGCGACGGGCGTGAAGGTGGAGTGAGGCTGGTTTGGGCAAGTCCTGACAGAGCGAAGCGTCAGGCGCGCTCGGGGGCAAGCGACAGGAAGTCGTCGGCCAAGGCAGCGATGTCCGCCGCCAGGGACCGGTCCCGGCCGAGTGGGGGAACCGTGCGCCGCACGCGTGCCGCCAGCGTGCGGCTCGACGCCGCGAAGCCGGCCGACGGACCGCCGGCGAAGTCGATCGCCTGACTCAAGGCAATGGCATGGATAGCCAACACGTGTCCGCACAATTCGACCAATCGCGCAGTCTTGCGCGCCGCGATGGTGCCCATGGTAACCACGTCCTGATTGTCGGCATTGGTCGGAATGGACTGGATCGATGCCGGGATCGCCAGCGACCGCATTTCCGCCACCAGTGCGGTAGCGGTGACCTGGGCACCCATCATGCCGCTGTCCAGTCCGACCGTCCCGCCGGTGAGGAAGGCAGGCAATCCCTCATTTCGGCGCGGATCGGTCAACCGGGCAAGACAGCGTTCCGCATGCACGGCAATCCCGATGACGGCCAGCATGAGACTGTCGGAAGCATAGGCGACATGTTGACCGAAGAAGTTTCCACCGTGAAGGACATGGCCGTCGTCGGCGAAGACCAGCGGGTTGTCCGTGGCACTATTCAGTTCCGTTTCGACGATGCGGTCGTGGTGGTCGAGCTGATCGCGCACCGCCCCCAGCAACTGAGGAACGCACCGGATGCTGTAGGGGTCCTGCGGCATGGCCCGGTAGTGCAGGACGCCGTCGTCGTCCGGCAAGGTTTCCAAAACCGGAGGCGGCTGCTCCGAACCGGTCAGCCGGGTGCTTCCGCAGGCCAGCCGTCCCAGTTCGGCATGTGCCCAGAGCTGTCCCGGATGAGGGCGAACAGTGCCGAAACGCGGGTCGAATGCCTCCTGGTGTCCTCCGAACAGTTCCGCATTCGCAAGGGCAGCACGCAGGCTCAGGTCCAGCAGCGCGCGGCTGCGAACGCCGTTCAGCGCCGCGATTCCCGTCATTGCCGCCGTTCCGTTGACCAGCGCCAGCCCCTCCTTGCGGCCCAGACGGATCGGGTGCAGGCCGGCTCGCGCCAATGCGCCGGCGCCGGATAGACGCTCGCCGTCGACGAACGCTTCTCCCTCGCCGAGCAGGACAAGGGCGATGTGGGACAGCGGCGTCAGGTCGCCGCTGGCTCCTACGGTCCCCATTTCCGGCACGACCGGCGAGACGCCTTGGTTCAGCAGGTCGAGCAGGAGGGAGAATGTCGAAGCCCCGATCCCGGAAAAGCCCCTTGCGAGGGTGCCGGCCCGCGCCGCCATGACGGCCCGCACTTGGGCGACCGGCAGCGGCGCGCCGACACCCGACGCCAAGTGGTAGACGAGGCTGCGTTGAAGTCTCTCCGCCTGCTCCGGCAAGACATGATGTTCAGCCAACGGGCCGAAGCCCGTCGTGACGCCATAGATGCGCCGCCGCTCCTTCACCATGCGGGCAAGTGCATCGCTGGCCTCCGCCATACGCTGCTGGGCGGCGGGACCGATCGTGACGGCCCCGCCCGCCGCTATCCGGCCGATGTCCTGCAAGGTTAACTGGCTGCCCAGATCTACCGGCGGCGCCGCGATCGTATAGGAATCCATCCGCGTCTCTCCCGTCGTTGGGCGTCTTATTGAGCGTGTCGCCGGGCTTTCAGCCAAGCGGCCAGTCGGCCAGCTTGCCCATGGGGTCGCGAGGCAGCGCCATGCCGACGGTCCAGGACCGGGGACGCTCCTCCGTGGTGAGCCGGGCATGAGCCCAGGGGATCAGATCGTCCAGGATGGCCTCGTCGGACCGTCCCGACGACGGCACCACGAAAGCCTTTAACCGCTCGCCCCCTTCGACCGGAAAGGCCCGGACCGCCGCTTCCGCGACATCGGGATGGCTTTGCAGCACGTCAGCCACCTTCCCGGGGAAGACATTGACGCCGCCGACCTGGACGGCGGCATCCAGGCGGCCGGTCAGGCTGAACCGTCCTGGCGAAACGATCACGGTGCGGTCGGGCAGCGTCCCTGCCTTGCCGGATCGCACATGGCTGACGGCTGATCCGTCCTGGGAAAGCTCCCAATAGGGAAAAAGATGGAACGGGCCGTCCGCGTCGTCCCGCCAGCCGATCCCGCCCGTCTCGCTGGAGCCATAGACCTCGACCAGCCGGCCAAGCCCCTGATCCCTGACCGCGCGGGCGACCCCCGCATCCAGACGGGCGGTCGAGGAGGTTCCGGCCGCGCCGGAGGGCAGGACGGCGCCGGATCGTGCGACGGCGGCCCACATGTCGGGCGTCGCGACTAGAAGATCGCCGTCGGCCAGATCGGCGCAGACCCGGGAAGGCATCCGTCCCCGCGCGTCGACAACCGGCGCTCCCGCTACTCGGGGCAGCATCACGGTGAACAGGAAGCCGTAGATGTGATGGCAGGGCACCAGGGTGACGACGCGCCGTATGGGTCCCAGCAGCCCGGCCAGAAAATCGGCTTCCTCGGTCAGGCTCGAGGTTGCGTGGGTGCAGGACTTCGCCTTGCCGGTGCTGCCGGAAGTGCGGAACGTCAACGCCTCGTCGAAGCGGGCGAGACCGGCGGCGCAGATTTCGATCCACTCGCCCAGGGTCCGGCGGACCAGCAGGTAGTCCTCGATACCGGACCGGTGAAGGTGAAGCGCCTCGACCAGTGCCGTCGCAAGGCTGACAAGTTCCAGGCTGTCGGCTCCCAGGCCGTCAGATTCCGGGCCGGCCGCTCCGGTTCTCGGTGCGCCGATCTGAAGGCCGGGACCCAGGACACGCGACAAAGGTGCGGGACTACCCGGCCGCAGCCGCCGCAGTTCTCCCGTCAGCAGGTCGGTCACGACCCGCGTAAGGAAGTCCTGATCGGCCCACCACTGTCCGGAAGGGGTGAGGCTCATGATGCCTCTCGATCGGTCGCGGCAAGGGTCCGGACATCAGCTTCGATCTCGATCATGGCGGTGATCGCGCCGGCGAAGCCGTCGAGGCCGGTGTAGATCTCGCGGGTGCCGGCGGCAGCTTCCTTGAGCGAACCCGCCAGCGACTCGGTCGCCGCCGACTGTTGCTCGACCGCCGCAGCTATCCCGGTGGCTATCTGTTCGAAGTCCGCGACGGTGCGCCCGACGCCGGTGATGCATTCGGTGGCCTGCGACACCGATTGGCGCATCGCGGCGACTTGGGCGGCCACCGATTTGGTAGCCTCCGCCGTGCGCCAGGACAGAGCCTTCACTTCCGATGCGACGACGGCGAACCCTCGTCCGGCATCGCCGACACGCGCGGCCTCGATCGTGGCATTGAGGGCCAGAAGATTGGTCTGGCGCGCGATCTCGCGGATCAGCGAGGCGACGTCGCCGATCTTCTGCGCCGCGTCCTGCAAGTCCTCCATGACCTGTGCCGAGCGGCGTACGTCGAGCGCCGCTTGCTGGGCACCGCCGGCGGCTCGCGCGGTCTCGCCAGCTATCTGCCGGACGGCGCCCGACAGTTGATCGGCCGCCGTCGCCGCTTCGTCGACGCTCATGAACGATTGCTCGGCATAGGCTGAGATCAGCGAAAGTTTGCCTTCGGCGTCTCCCGCGACTCCTCCGATCCGCTCGGCGATGTCCTGCATCTGAACCGATGCCTGCGGCAGGGCTTGTCGGCTGGAAAGGTCCATGTCGTTGATCTCTTGGCGAAGGTCTCAGAGGTTAGACCGCACCGGCCCTTTCACGAACGGGCCGGTGCGGCGCGTGGACGATCTGGATCAGAGGCGCTTGACGAAAACCCAGTAGCTGTCGCCGACCAGCGCCTTCTTCATGTGAACCTTCACCTTGGTCGGCTTCATGTTGTAATCGAAGGTATACTCGATCACCGAATTCAGGTTGCCGGCCTTGACGCCGGCATCGAAGGCGCCCTTGAAGACCGGGGTATTGGTACAGGGTGCCACTTCCGTGAAGAAGTTCTTGCCGACCGTGGACTTCGGGTCGCGGCCGGTGATCTGCCCTTCCGCCGAATTGTACTGGATTATGCGACCATCGCGATCCAACTGGACGGCGCCGAATGCAAGATTGTCGATATCCTTGCCGGACATCTTTGCCATGACGTTCTCGATGTCGGATTTACCGAACTCGACAAGCTGAATATCTTTGAGCATTTGGTCCCTCGAAACTATTATCTGTGCAGGGGCAAGATCACCATCACTGCCACTACTTCAATATAGCGTTATTTAAATAATGAATATCCTAAATAGGTAACTATTTTATTTAAATATTATTCTTTATGCATATGCTATAAGATCTTTTGATAGTCCATTTTGCCTATAATGCCAGGGGTCGAAGAGATTGACCTGTGAGGACAGTGTTTGTTGGGCCACGGCCCAACCTACAGGCTCCTGCTTCGTCGGTTGGGCCGTGGCCCATCCATCCGAAGTGCCCCTAAGCCCATCTCAGAAAGATCCATGCGGTGCCCGGCTGGCGGCCGGAGCGCATCTCGATCAGCACCCTGACCGGCTGGGTGAAGGTAAAGACGTAGCTGAAGATGACGTTGAGATCGCCGTGCTCCATGCCGTCCTGGAACCGGCCGTGAAACTCGGGTGTGAACGTACAGGGCGCGATTTCACGGAAGAAGTCCCGGCCGATCATCAGTTCGGCATGACGGCCGGCGGGCACCGTCAAGTTGGCGGCGGGGTGGATTGCCTGAGCGGCGCAGGTCG